>CADBKZ010000006.1 GCA_902795355.1 uncultured Ruminococcus sp. | reverse complement strand
AACCATATGAAAATCACAGATGGCTGCACCCTTATTTGCATGGTTATTCAGCCGATATTCAATCATTTCGACTAAATATCCTCTGGTTGATATTATAGCGGGAGAAAGGGAGTGTGCAATGCACTCTCCCAAAATCACATCGGACGGCAGAGCCGACCGACTTTTCGCGGTGTGTAGAAATGCGGATTTTTGCAAAAATGCGTGTGTAATAACAAAAAGCAATTCGCAAAAATCGGCGTCGGTATGAAGTCCTGCGCGGTGTGCAATTAGAGTGACAGTCCAAATTGATAACTTTCTGATAACTCTTCCGAAAACGCTGGATATTGAAAGCGGAATGTGGTATTGTTGGAATGAAAGCAAAAACAAGAAAGGAGAAAAATATGGCAAAACGAAGAGCAAACGGAGAAGGCAGTATCCGTAAGCGCAAGGACGGACGATGGGAAGGACGGTTTACGGCAGGGAGAGATACCGTAACAGGCAAACCCATCTATAAGAATGTCCTCGGAAAAACGCAGGCGGAAGTCAAGGACAAACTCAAAGCAGCGTTGGATCAGGTTGAAAGATTGGACTTTCTTCGTGCCGATGAGATTACGGTCGGGCAATGGCTGGATGAATGGTACAACAACTATGTGGTAACAACGCTCCGACCGTCCACCATCCGGAACTTTGAAACCCTGATTCGTCTGCATATCAAACCGATCCTCGGGAAAGTCAAATTGAAAACGCTGACTCCGATCTATCTGCAAAAACTGTATGCGCGGCTATTGAAAAGCGGAAGAATCGACCGTCCCGAATCCCAAAACCAACCGGACGGACTATCCGCAAAAACGGTACGGAATATCCATTCGGTATTGTATTCCGCCTGCGACAAAGCGGTATTGGAACGGTTGATCCCGTTCAATCCGGCAATCGGGTGCAAACTTCCCAAGAAGGAGCATACCGAAATGAAAACGCTTCCGCTCGATGGGCTGAATCGGTTCCTCGCGGAATGCAAGGAGAGCGGGTGCTTTGAGGCGTTCTACTTCGCGCTCTCCACGGGTTTGCGGAGAGGGGAACTGTTCGGGCTGAAATGGGATGATCTGGACATGAAAAGCCATATCATCCACATCCAAAGGCAGGTACAACGGATCGACGGGGAGATCGTGACAACGGAACTGAAAACGAAAAACGCTTACCGAAGCATCCTGTTGGGAGAGGACGTCATAGCAATGCTGAAAAGTCTGAAAGAAAAACAGAAAAACGACGGGCTTCCATCCGAATACATCTTCTGCTCTCCGACAGGTGGCATCATGGAACCCGGAAGCCAACGGAAACGGCTACAACGGATTCTGGAACGGTGCGGGATGGAGAAGATCCGATTTCACGATCTCCGGCATACCTTTGCAACGCTGGCTTTGCAGAACGGGGTGGATGTCAAGACGCTCTCCATGATGCTCGGACACTACTCCGCGGCATTCACGCTGGATACCTATGCCCATGTTTCCCCGAAGATGCAGCAGGACGCGGTGGAGAAGGTCAGCGGATTTCTGCAACAGGCGGTGGTGGGGTGAAATACCCCACCAAAATCAACCCGCCCCGGATCAATTTCCGGGGCGGATATATAAGAACAAGATAAGAAAGAAAAAATTTTTAAATGTCCATTCAATCACATTTTAAAGTCTGTCCAAGCGTCAGTGAAGGCGGTTGCGGCAACAGTCAAGGGTACCGTTGCGCTCATTGCCGCAGGCGGGTGGGTTGCCGTGTTGATCATTCTTTTTTATCGTTGTCGCCAGAACCATTGAGGGCTTTTTGCCGTTCTCCTGACAGAATTTACAGCGTTGACAAACGCGGAAAAGGGAAGTATGATAAAGGTGGGAAGATGATTTACAGGTTTATCCGTTCGACACCGTCAAAAAACAACGGTCTCTTATTTCCACTTCAAATCGTGGATGCTATTTGCATCGCTAACACGAAGCCTCCGGAATGTCAACCCGATTTCTGTAAAGTTCAAGATGCTTTTACAAATGAAATGCGGAAAAAAGAGAACTATTATGACTTTTAAGTGAATTTTCTTGACTTCTGAGTGATTTTATGATATAATTCAATTATTACCATACCGGAGGCATACGATGGAAAAAATGTATCATATCAGTTATGACAGGCTGTGGAAATTATTGATCGACAAACATATGATGAAAAAGGACCTTCAGAAAGCTTCGTCGCTCTCAACCAATGTTATCACTAAGATGGGAAAGGGCGAATCCGTCACGCTTGAAACTCTTGCTAAAATCTGTATCGCGTTGCAATGCAAGCTTTCCGATATTGTGGAAATCCATTTGAAAGAGGTGTGAGAATTGGCAAATTATACAAAGAAAGCGATCAAAGAAACCTTTATCTCGATGCTTGAAGAGCATCCTCTTTCGGAGATCACGGTCAAAGAACTTGTGGAAAAATGCGAAATCAATCGCAATTCTTTTTATTATCACTATCAGGATATTCCGGCGTTGATCGAGGAAATCATCAAGGAAGAAGCGGAATCCATCATTGGGAAGTATCCGTCGGTTTCCACGATCGTGGAATGTTTTGACGCTCTGGTCGAATTTGCTTCTCATCGAAAAAGAGCGATCATGCACATCTACCGTTCGATCAGCCGGGAGGTATTTGAAAGACATTTGATGGCAGTCAGCGAATACTTTGTCAAAAATTATGTAAATACCGTTTTGGCAGGAAATCCTATCGCAGAAGCAGACAAAAAAACAATCTACGATTATTATAAATGCGTGTGCTTCGGACTGATCCTCGACTGGCTCAATAAAGGGATGACGGATGAATATGCGCGCGAAATACGCCGCATTTTCCTGTTGAAGAAGGACTGGGCAAAAGAATTTGCGGCACTGTTGCAAGGGCAAGTGTAATCATATACGGTATTTTTAGGCACGGAGCGTTCCGTGCCTATTTTTTGGTTGATTTCGGGCAAGTGTCTGCTTTTCAGACAGCTGTATCCCGGATGACTATGGTCAAAAGCAGGAAACTCCGATAAAATAATCATATCATAATAGTGAACGGAGGAATTTACGTATGCGCTTTGCAAAAGCGGTAGTCAAATACCGCATCCCGATACTGATACTGACGGTCGTTCTGATGATCCCGTCAGTGATCGGTATGATCGCTACCCGTGTCAATTACGATATGCTGACCTATTTGCCGTCGGATATGGAAACGGTCATCGGTCAGAATGAGCTTCTTGAAGATTTTGACAAGGGTGCTTTCACGTTTCTGATTTTTGAAGATATGTCAAACAAAGACGTGGCGAAGTTGAAAGAAAAGGTGGAAGTCATCGACCACGTTGATACCGTTCTGTGGTATGACTCGCTTGCCGATCTTTCGATCCCGATGGAGCTTTTGCCGGATTCGATCTACCGTGAATTCAACACCGACCACTCCACGATGATGGCGGTATTTTTTGATACCGGCACGTCCGATGACCTGACGATGGACGCCGTGGAGGAGATTCGTTCCGTCTGCGGAAAACAATGCTTCGTTTCGGGTATGACGGCACTTGTTGTGGATCTGCGGGACCTTTGCGAAAAAGAGGAACCGATCTACGTCGGTCTTGCGATCGGTTTTGCCTGCGTCGCAATGGTGGCTCTGCTTGACGGTTGGCTCATCCCGTTTGTTTTTTTGGCTTCCATCGGTGCGATGATCCTCCTGAATCTCGGAACAAACGTCATTTTCGGAGAAATCTCCTACATTACCAAAGCGCTTTCCGCCGTCCTGCAGCTCGCCGTGACAATGGATTATTCCATTTTCCTGTGGCATAGTTATAATGAAAAGCGTGAACAATACGCCGACAAATTTGAAGCGATGGCATACGCCATCAAGAAAACGCTGACCAGCGTGATCGGAAGTTCCGTGACCACGATCGCCGGATTCGTTGCCCTCTGTTTTATGAGCTTCACTTTGGGGAGAGATCTCGGCATCGTTATGGCAAAGGGGGTTCTCCTCGGCGTCCTCGGGTGTGTCACGGTTCTGCCGTCGCTGATCCTCGTTTTGGATAAGCCGCTTCAAAAGACTAAGCACCGCTCGCTGATCCCGGATATGGGCAAATTTGCAAAAGGCGTCGTAAAGATCTTTCCGGTTTTCCTCATCCTGTTTGCCATACTGATTGCTCCCGCCTATTACGGATACAACAAAGCAAACGACGAAGTGTATTACGACCTCGGCGAATGTCTGCCGGAGGATATCGACTACGTAATTTCCAACTCTAAACTACGGGAAGATTTCAATATCGCCTCCACGCATATGATCCTTGTTGACAGTAGTCTCCCGGCAAAATCCGTCAAAAATATGATGGATGAAATGGAGACCGTTCCCGGTGTCAAATACGTCCTTGGGCTTGAATCGGTCATCGGCTCCCGTGTGCCGGAGGAAATTTTACCTGACAGTGTCAGATCCATTGTCGAAAGCGACCGATGGGAACTGTTGCTCATCAATTCGGAATACAAGGCGGCAAGCGATGCGGCAGGTGAACAGATAGATACCTTGAATACTATTCTGAAAAAATACGACAAAAACGGAATGGTGATCGGTGAAGCACCGCTGATGAAGGATATGATCGAAATCACAGGGCACGATTTTGCCGTCGTGACCGCCGTGTCGGTCATCGCGATTTTCCTCATCATTCTGCTGGTAGAAAAGAGTATTTCACTTCCGTTCATTCTGATCGCCGTGATCGAGGTCGGCATCTTCATAAATCTCGGACTGCCGCACTATCTCGGGCAGAGCATGGCGTTCATCACGCCGATCTGCATCAGCACGATCCAGCTCGGTGCCACCGTTGACTATGCGATTCTGATGACAACACGATATAAATTCGAGCGCATCGGCGGCAAAGACAAGAAAACAGCCGTTTGGACGGCACTTTATACCTCGATCCCGTCCATCATCGTTTCCGGTATGGGGCTGTTTGCGGCGACCTTTGGCGTTGCGCTTTACTCGGATATTGAAATTATCAGTTCTATGTGTATGCTGATGGCACGGGGAGCCGTGATCAGTATGCTTCTCGTCATCTTCGTTCTGCCGGCTTGTTTCATGCTGTTCGATAAGATCATCTGCAAAACGACGCTGGGTATGACAAAAATCAAAACAACAAATCAGGAGGTTTCCGTCCATGAATAAAATATCATTCAAAATTATCGCTTTTATCTTGTGCGCCGTCTTATGCCTTTCCTGCGCGATCACGGTATTTGCGTTAGCAGAAGACAAAAAAGAAGAATCGCAAAATGAACTTCCGGCAGTTTTCGCCGCGAATGAAAATGAGGAAGAAATAACAAAAGACGAAACGGTTTATGTCCTTGCAGGAGCAGATGGCAGCATCAAAAAAATCATTGTCAGCGATTGGATCAAAAATGTGCTCGGAGCTTCGTCGCTGACCGATACTACCGGACTTTCCGATATCGAAAATGTCAAAGGCGATGAATCCTATACGATGAACGGAAATGCAAAGGTATGGGATGCGCAGGGCAACGATATTTACTATCAAGGCAACATTGAAAAGGAACTGCCCGTTGGTATGACTGTTACCTACACGCTCGACGGAAAAAAGGTTTCCGCCGATGAGATCGCAGGCAAGACCGGAAAAGTCGGCATCCGTTTCGATTACGATAACAGGCAGTATGAAACGGTAAACATCGACGGAAAAGACGAAAAAATATATGTCCCGTTCGCCATGCTGACCGGAATGCTTCTTGACAATGACTGTTTCCGTAACATTGAGGTATCAAACGGAAAACTTATCAATGACGGAGACCGCACGGCAGTTGTAGGCATCGCTCTTCCCGGAATGCAGGAAAATCTCGGTATCGGTAAAGATAAAATCAACATTCCCGATTATGTGGAAATCACTGCGGATGCCACCGATTTCAGCTTTGGAATGACGGTCACGATCGCGACGAATGAGATTTTCAACAACTTGGATACCTCAAAACTGGATTCTGCCGACGGTTTGACCAATTCCATCGGCGAACTGGCAGGCGGTATGAACCAACTTCTTGACGGTTCCTCCGCGCTTTACGGCGGGCTTTGCACTCTGCTCGAAAAATCCGACGCGCTTGTCGCGGGAATCGATCAGCTTGCCGACGGTGCGGAAAAGTTGAAAGACGGCGCGATCGCCGCCGATGACGGTGCCGCGCAGGTAAAAACCGGAGCCGCACAGTTGGCAGGCGGTCTTGACACACTGAAAGATAATAACGAAACTTTGAACGGCGGTGCAAAGCAGGTATTTGAAACCTTGCTCTCTACGGTGGAAACGCAGATCACGGCAAGCGGCATTTCCATTCCGGCACTTACGATTGAAAATTACGCCACGGTGCTTGACGCTGTGATCGCCTCGCTGGATGAAACCTCGGTTTATAAACAAGCGCTTGCGCAGGTCACTGCTGCCGTTGAGGAAAACAGACCTTTGATCGTACAAAAGGTCACTGCCACCGTGAGAGAACAGGTTGAAGCACAGGTTACTGCCGCTGTACAGGAACAGGTATCATCAGGCGTGGCTTCTGCGGTGCATGAGCAGGTAGCTGATCAAGTCATCTCCACAGCCACTGGGATGAGCAAATCCGATTATGAAGCTGCCGTTTCCGCCGGATTGATACCCGAAGAAACACAAAACGCAGTTTCCGCTGCGATTGATGCACAGATGCAGAGCGACGATGTGAAAGCGTTGATCGAGGCAAATATCACCGCCAAAATGGCAAGCGACGAAATTAAAGCAACCATTAAAGCGAACACCGATGCACAGATGCAAACCGATACTTTACAAAAAACGATTTCGGATAATGTAGAATTGCAAGTAAAACAGGCAATCTCTGAAAATATGGCAACTGATGAGGTGCAATCAAAACTTGCCGCCGCTGCCGAAGGAAAGACGGCGATCGCAGGACTGAAAACTTCGCTGGACAGTTACAATGAATTTTACACCGGTCTTTTGACCTACACCGGAGGCGTTTCCTCTGCCGCTGACGGTGCCGCAAACCTTGCTTCCGGCGCATCAGATTTGAAGAATGGGACAGCACAGCTTAAAGACGGGGCTTCTGCACTTTATGACGGTATTCTTCAATTGAAAAATGGAACTCCGGCACTGGTGGACGGCGTAACGCAGCTCAAAGACGGTGCTATGCAACTGGATGGCGGACTTCAGCTCTTCAACAAAGAAGGTATTGGAAAAATCGTCGGGCTTGTGGGCGGAGATCTGAACGGTATCGTTACCCGATTGAAAGCAACGATCGACGTATCGAAAAACTACCGTAATTTCTCCGGAATCAGTGATGATATGAGCGGGCAGGTGAAGTTCATTTACCGTACCGATGAAATAAAAGCAAAATAATGCAAATACGGCGGCGGGAAAATCCCTGCCGCCGTTCCATATATCACGTTAGAAATATTTTGATTGTCATGTTTGATACCGATAATATTCACGGATCCGTGTATAGGGTCATTCGCAGGAACACAGCATTTTATACACGCTCACCCCGAGCGCGGTCGTCTTCCGTTCCATCAGCTCTTTCGGGATCATGGGCAGATACTGGCGGGAAAGCGAGGTCGAGCCGAAGTATGCCTCCATATTCGTGACGGGGAGTACCACCCATTCGCTGTCCGGTTGTCTGTTCGCAAGATAATACGTCGCGAGCGTCGGCAGAACGTAATCCGGGAGTGCGTCGGGCTTCATAGCATTGAGCCTTGCCGTCAGTTCTTTCGGGAGAACGTAATCTTTTGTGCGGAGCGCGCCGAGTTCGAGCGCGTCGGCGATCGCGGAATCAAAAGAAAGCGACCATTCGGCTTTCGTTTTCTCCGAGAACAGCGGGACTTGATAGTGAATCACCTTTCCGTGCCACTCGTCGTCCCAGGCATCAAGCCGTTCCGAGAGCGGCAACAGGCGTTTGTTGACCTCTTCCCGATGCTCCCCGATGAATACCGACAGGGCGTGAACGTGGCGGCAGAACCAGCCCATCCCGTCCGCGTCCACGATTTCCGGGAATTCCTTGTGCAAATATCCGAAGTTCGTTCCGAACTGCCACTCGGCATCCGGTGCGGGCTTTTTTCGTGCGCCTTTTTTCATCGGAATGCTGCACCACGCGGAAAGGAACCGCCGTGCGCCGTCGATACGTGCATAAGGATCACCGTCCTTGGCGCTTCCGTCCGGGTTATGAAAGAGATACCCACGGGCGAGGATCGTGAAAACGCGGGAAAAGCCGCTGAACTCTCTTATCATATCCGAGGTAAACCGACCGAGAAACGCGGTCGATTTTTTGCTTTCGAGCGTGTAAACCGGTTTCCCGGTGTAGGCGAGAAATTCATTCCATTCGTTTGTCATAATAATCTCCGCAATTCTATCGGCACTTTGTGCCTGAGGGCACAAACGTGCGGCGTGAAACAAGTATATTTCAAATTCCGCTTTTCTGAATGTTTCACGCTACCACCTCGAAAGCATATCCGGCGTGACGTCTTCCCAAAGCACGTCCCACAGGAATTTGCGTTTGCCGAGCGCCACGGCACAAGCGACCGCCATTGTCCCTCCGACGCGGTTAGTGAGCAGTTCACGGCATCTCCGGGCAACCGCCGCGCGGTAGTCGAAGTCGCCCGGGGCATCCAAAAAGGCGTTTACAAGATCGGTCATATCCGGCGTGTCGGTCTCAAACGAAAGCCGGCTGTGATCCTCCGCGCGATAGCGGTTGTCGGTGTCGATGATAAGGTCGCCGAGGATGCGGTATCCTCCTGCCCGGAAGTCCGAAAAGAGATCGTAATACGGCAGGAATTTCTCCTCCGGCAGATATTTCAGAAGGAAGACCGTGCGCGCGTCGGGCGGTAAAAACGCCCACTTTTCCTCGCGGATCGCCCGGCGGACAGTTGCCACACGCTCGGGTGAAAGCCCGACAAACAGCGTGTAAAGCACGTCAGCGTCGTATTGTTCCTCCTGATCCCGCATAAAGAGAACGCGCTGGATATCCTTTTTCTTGGACATGGCGGGCGTCATTTTCTTATGTACGCGGATGCGTTTAAGACAGGATTCATAGGTTTCGATCAGTTCCGAAACGGTCGAAAGCGTTTTCGGATCGATCTCTTTTTCCCATCCGGGGAATACTGCGAACCGGAAGAGCTCGGACGCTTTCATCGGTTTCCGGGTCACGACAGGCGTATTCTTTTTGAGCATCAGCGCGTAGTACGGCAGTTTTTCCACGTTGGAGGAAACACCGTTCCACTCCACGCCGTCAAAGAAATCCCGGAACTGCTCCTCAAAGGAGGGCTCATACCACGCCCGCTTTCCTTCCGCTTCTTCCATGATGGTTTTATAGTGCAGAAAGCGGCTTCGCGCAACCTTTTTCGTCCCGAGATAGTCCGAAAGATCGGGCTTGACACCGCTTTTTGCCGAGTCGATCTCAAGGCCGGTAAGAATGGCAAGCGTTTCCGTCTCCTGCCGGTATTGATCCTTGGTGTCATCGTCCGTGTTTTCGTCGTATGCGAGAATACTGCGGTCAAGCGCGGCGTTGGAGATCTGCCCGACGCGCGAGGAAAATGTGCTTTTGACGGTCTCGAATCGCGCCCTCCAGTCGTTCGCGTCCGCGATCTGGGGCGTGGCGGACGGGATCTGCAACAGCGGCAGATTGTTGGCGTTGGAATAATCTTTATATTTCTTGCCTTTGAGTGAATAGTTCTTCTGTATGCTTTTGACCAGCACCGGCTCGGTAATGACCTTAACCATATCGCCGTCGTAGTCCGCACCGCCGAGGCGTTCGGCGATAAGCGACTTCGGATCGATCATGGCAACGCCGGACAGTCCGGAAAGGTATTGCTGACGGATACGGTCAAAATACCCCGGCGCGGAAACCACGACTTCCTCGTTCTTGGCAATATGCGGGTTTCGGAGAAGCGCAAAGGTTTCGGCACCTTGAGTTCCTCCCGGCAGATAAGCGGTCGTGAAGGAGGATCTCGCCGTTTGCAGTTTGTCGCAAAGATCGTAAAGGTTTTCCTCATTCCCACTCTCACAGAAACAGAGCGTGTATCGCAAAAAGTCAAGCAAATCACCGGACAGATATAGAACGTTTCCGCGCACCAACAAATGTGCGGTCGCGTATTGTCGCAAAATTCTTTCGCGTTCGGTTTGCAGTTTTTCTTCAAAATACGGCTCAAAAATCAGATCCTCATTGGCTTTCAGCAGATCGAGCATGTGCCTGCCTTTCGGACCTGTATGTTCGTATTCGTCGTAGAAGAAGTTCAGCCGTTCGTATTCGTCGGCGCAAAGCTCGTAATATCTCTGTTCGGTGGCTTTGGTCAGCCATTCGCGGTGATCGTCGCTTGGCGCGTGATCCCACCCGAGCGGAAGATCGGCGGGGCGGAACTGCTTTTCGGTCAGCGATACCGTGTTGAGAAACTGATAGTTGATATCGGTCAGCCCATATCGACCTTCGCGGTTGACTCCCGTAATATAGAGCGCGTGGCGGTATTTTCGGCAGGCGGAAAGATAATCGTCAAAGGTCATCCGGCTATCCTTAAGCCAGCCGAAGCCCTTGAATTGGCTTTTCGTCAGGATCATAGCGACCTCGCTCACGGGGTGGTTCACACCCCAGATATCCCGGATGCTTTGAACAGACGCACTGCGGAACAGGTGCGGGAAGTCCGCCTCGTGAACCATCCCTTTGATATACGGCATGCGGATCTGAAACGAGGTGTGGCTATGCTTTCCGCAAAAGATCTCGTCGATCCTGCGGGCAAACGCGGGAGAAATCAGCCCCTCGCCGTCAAATTCCGTGATCTCGATATCCGTGACCTTTTCGGCTCTTTCATACTTGCGGACGGGGCCCGTTCCGGTGGTATCCTCCACGGTGATGACGGGAACGTTTTCGGCAAGGCTTTTCGGGTTGTCGATGATCTCGATCCGACCGGGCTCCCACAGTTCCGGCAGGTCAATCCGCTTCCCGTTGGAATAATATAACCCGTTGTAGGCGTAGAGCTTGGAAAGCTGACAGTTACCGATCTTCATGCCGAGCATCAGACGGTTTCGCAGGGCTTCGTACACGTCGGCACGGACGAACGACAACCGTGCGTTCCGGCTCATACTGGCGGAGCGTTCAAAGGCGAGGTAGGTTTGCGTCCCGCCGCCTAAATCCAGTCCGATCCCCTCGGGACGGAACAGACTTTCCGCTTTCTTCTGTCGGAGCGCGTTCTTCGGAAGCGTAGCGTCACGGTCGAAAACGCCGGAGAAATCCAGATACAGAATGACGTCTGCAAGTTTTTCGATGTCGCTGTCTTCGTCCGGTTGGACGAACTTGTCGCCCGTCAGTACGCTCATCGCCTGGAAGAACAGCGCGTTGTCTTCCTGCCAGGTCTCACCTCGCCCGAGCGTGATGCTATCGGTTTCCGCACGGGAAAGACGAAAAGAATAAAAACCGTTTTCGTTCTCCTTTGCATACGCCAAAAGTCCCAAAACCGATACGCGCGGGATCCGGTATCGTATTTCAGCCATAAGCTCACCTCCTTTTTCCTATCAGTATAGCACAGAATTGTGAAAAAATCAATATGTTTGGCAATATGAATACTGCCCCCATATTTCAAGATGCCAAAATGGCACTTTGAAAAGCCGTAACGCCCCGACGCGCTTTTTTGCACTTTATCCGCAAAAATGCGTTACCGCGTTACAGCGTGTCACAATACTGACAATTCGCAATATGAATACTGCTCCCATGCCGATACGGCAGAAAGGAGGATTCAGATGAACGAATCCGAAAAAACAGTTTCGTCCGCGACTGAAACAGCGGACACAGAAAACAATCTCTACGCTCCGCCGTATGCGGTGGGAAACGGGTGCTTGTCGATCGAGCGGGCAACAAAGAACGGATCAATTTATATTCCTCTTTGCAATTTCGCTCCGCGTATCCTTTCCGAAGTCTCTTACGATGACGGCGCGGAAGTGATACGCAAATACCGCATTGGCGGAACACACGCGGACGGTCGCCCCCTGCCGCCCGTGGACGTTCCAGCAAGCGATCTCGAAAAGATGGAGTGGATCGCCAACAACTGGGACGCGACCTGCGATCTTTTCGTTACCTCCAACGTGGAGAAGCACGTCCGGTGCGCGATCAAATCCACGGCAAGGTTTGCGGACAAGGAAAACGTCTTTGCCCATACCGGCTGGAAGAAGATCGACGGTGAGTGGCACTTCCTGCTCCCGGGAGGCGGTAGGTTCGACATGCAGCTCGGAGGCAAGAACCAATGCTACGAGGGAGCCGACAGTTATACCGAGGTCGACCTTGCGGTGCTCCGCGATCTTCTCGACACGGAATTTGTACCGCAGTCGGTCTTGTATCCCTGCCTGTCCCTCGTGTTCCTCTCCCCGCTGAACGAGTTTCTGCACCGAGTCGGGTATGAGCCGAAATTTCTTCTGCTTCTTCTCGCCCGCACAGGAAGCCGCAAGAGTACCCTTGCCGCGCTGATGCTCTCGTTCTTCGGTCGCTTCTCCGTGACCGACCTGCCGATGAGTTTTCACGATACGGTCAACAGCATGATCCACACGGCGTTTGCGCTCAAGGATACGCTGACGGTGTACGACGATTACCATCCAACCGGGAAACGAGATGCGGACAGTATGAAAAGCACCATGCAAACCTTGGCGCGCGGATACGGAGACCGCGTTGGCAGAAACCGGCTGACACCCGACTGCTCTCTGCGGGAAACAAGACCGCCGAGGGGAAACGCGATCGTCACCGCTGAGTTCGCGCCGGACATCGGAGAGAGCGGAAGTGCGCGTCTGTTCTGCGTGGAGATGCCCGGCAATAAAACCGATCTGGAAAAGCTCAGCGAGTTGCAAGCCAAAGCTGCTGACGGCGTTCTGATGCGAGGGATGCATGCCTACCTTGAATGGTTCAAAAAGGAATTCCTTACGAGCGACGAAGCCGAAGCGTTTCTGCTTTCCTTTCTGAAAAGCAAATACGAATGTGCCCGCGCCGAATGGAGAAGCAAGCTCACGGAAAAACGGATCGTGTTCCACAACCGTCTGCCGGACACGCTCGCGTGCTTTGAGATCGGGATGAATTTCTTTATGGAATTCCTGCGCTCGGTCTCGCTTCTGAAAGCGGACGATGAAGAAATCTACGAAGAGCGGTTTACGGAAATTCTCCTGGAGCATGCGGAGAAGCAGTCTGCGGCAGTCGAGCAGGACAAGCCGACGCATATCTTCCTCCGCAAATTTTCTTCCCTGGTGGAAGCGGGACAGGCTTCGGTCGTGCCGAAGGATCAATGCGAGTACCTACCGGGCAATTGCCTTGGCTACGAGGACGAGGAATATTATTACCTCTTCTTCGAGATCACGCACAGGGCGGTCAAGAAGTTCTGCGAGGAACAGGACGAGGGCTTTTCCATTTCGTCGATCTCACTCGGCAAAGCCCTGGCGGAAGAAGGTTTTCTCAACACCGAGAATTGCACGGGCAACACGCGCACGATGAAGTTCGGGGGAAAATCGAAGCGCGTTCTCCTGCTCCGTAAAGAAAAAGTTCGGGAGGTGGTCGGAGGATGAGAGATTTTCCCTCAGTATCGCGGTATCGCAGGTTACGCATTTTTCAACCTATGCCGCGAAAATTAAAATTTCCGTACTTGCCACCCGCCGAAGCGGGGCAAGCAGAGTGTTTGGACTCCCGCGCCGCAAAGCGGCCCGGAGCCAAACACAAGAGAAGGGGCAGAAGCCCCGCGCCGTTGGCGCTCCCCCCTTCATTCACACGCAATATTTCAATAAAAGGAGGTGATATAATTGCGAAAACGAAGCAGTAAAATTTCATTTTGGGTGAGCGATTCCGAGCGGAAACGCATCAAAAATCTTGCCGGAAAGACCGGTATGGGCGAGGGTGAATACCTCCGTTTGTCGGCGCTCGGCAAGACGATTTTTCAAATCGAAGAGCTGAAACCGATGCTCCACGACCTGAAAGGAGTCAGCAGAAATCTCAATCAGTTGACGATGTTGGCGCACGAAGGACGGGTTACGGTGATCAATCTCGCTCCGGTTTTGAGTTGGCTCGAAAGAAATTATCCTGCCGCAACGGCGTTTCCGATCACGGTAGCGACAGCCGCGCCGACGACCCCCCACTTGAAACCGAGAATAAAGATCGGGTCGAGGATCAGATTGAGTAGGTTGCCGATGAGCGTTCCTGTCATGGCTTTCATTGCTTGACCTTCGGTACGGACGATGGACGAGAAGCAGTTGGAGATCATCGAAAAGATACCGCATCCGATGACGATGGCAAGATAGTCTTTTGTCAGCTTCATGCTTTCGGCACTTGCGCCGAGCATGACCGTCACATCGTCAAGGAAGATCCAAAGCAGAGCCATCATCACGCCGCCGACGGCGACGCACGACCACATACAGAAGGAACACGCTTTCTTAGCATAGTCGGTTTTGCCCTCTCCGAGCGCACGGGAAATGACAGAAGTGCCGCCCACCCCGAACAGGGTGCCAAGCGACATAAAGATCATAAAGAGCGGCGTGGCGAACGATACCGCCGTAACTTGTAGATCGTTGTGAGTAAGACCTAAAAAGAAGGTATCGGCAAGGTTATAGACCATCACCATGATCATCGCAATCAGCGCCGGGATACTGTTTTTGATAACGATCTTAGGGATAGAATCGGTCTTGAAAGATGCAATAGCAGATGTTTTGTTTTCGTGATTCATTGGTTGTTTCCTCCGTTGTCGGTCAGTTTTTCCGCGGCGGCAAGCAACCGCTCGCAGTAATTTTCAAATTGCTTTTGCTCTTCCGAAGACAAACAAGTCATAATATCGTGAAGCCAGTTATTATGAATATCGACGAGCTCCGCGACCTTTTCCCGTCCCGCGTCGGTCAGCGATAACCGCTTGATCCGTTTGTCCGTACCGTCCTGCGTGCGTATCACACAATTTTTGTTTTCAAGCGACACAAGTGCTTTCCCGACGGTCGTCTTGTCGGTTTTCAGCGCCACCGACACGTCATCCTGCGAGCAGTTTTCGTGGGAATAGATGTAGGAACAGAGCATACATTCCGTATCGCTTAATTCCTGTTTCCGAATTTTCTCATGGCTGAATTCTTTGTTAGTGTCAATGGAACAAATGGATATGATTATGCATTAGAGCAAACGCAAAATGGTGTCGTCGTAAATTCACATACGATAACTATCAGATTGGATAATACAAATGAAACTATCGGCTCACGCGTTGAGTACAAGAAAGACTTGAATGAAGATATTTCCAACGGACAGTATTCTGAAGTAAGTGCTACTGCTTATTATAAGAATAATAAAATTGCTACATATGAAAATGATGTTTGGGTGTGGAAGAATTGCTCTTTATCCGAGTTTTCTTCAATAAACATCAATTCATTCAAGTTTAATTTCGAACTACTTAAAGATATCAATTTAGCGACAAGCGGTCAATATACTGTGTTGACCTTTAAGGTGGATGATTCTAATGCAGCAAAGCCAATCAAAAATCTTTCTTTTGAGATAAAAACCGATGCGAACAAAGAAAAGTTAATATCGTTTACCATGAGTTATACGCAAGATTTAACTTCAACACAGTTTCGATTTGCTCCATATTATGGAAGCGTAAATGTCGATTTGCCATAATAATACTTTTGCTCCACTAATTTTAACGGGGCAAATTGGTAAAAGGAGAATAATAAATAATGAATATTAAAGAAAGTATAATCCACTATATTGGCGTTTATGATGGTAGCGAAAAACGCATAATTGAAAATACCATTTCTGATCATATGTATGAGTTCGGGAAGCAATCAGATGCAAGAAGAGCCGTTGAGTCAAACATATTGTGGCTAATTGAAAACAAATATATTGAATTTGTAAATTATCAAAATATGACCGATATGGAAAAACGTTATTATGAAAGCGACGGATACTGCTCTATTTATCGTATCATCAAACGATATAATGAATCAGAGTATTTGAGCGAAAAGTATGGATCAAATAATTGACTTTATTTGAAATGTGCTTTTCCTCTTGATGAATTCCCTAGCATAGCTGTTTGTATTTCGTAACAAAATGCGCAAACCCTTCATCCCCCAGTATTTCCCTCGCTGTAATCAAAGAAAAGCCCATCAGCGAGAATATATTTGCGAGGCTTCGCACAAAGCCGGTGCGAAGCCTCTCTTTGACCGCGAATGAGCTTGCACAAAACCGCATTTTTGATGCGGAAATTTACAGTTTTCCATTTTTGAGCATTGAAAGAAACGACTTAAAACCGCCGATTGAAGGCACATTTTGCACCGTTTCGGGATCTTTCGTTATTTCGGATATAAGGAAGGGTCAACTTTTCAAAACGGAGGTGCAGGATGATTCACAAAAAACAAACAAAAAACAGGAAGGAGGTATTGACGTGAAGCATCAGGAATTACACAAGCCGACTCTCATCAGAATCATTTCCATTGACGGTAGCGACCTGCTCAAACGCGGGTTTTCGGCTTTGCGGGATGGAAAACTCGATCAGGACGCTTTCCGCGGGGTGATGGACGATAGCCTTGACGCCATGAAATTGGCAGAGGTCTGCAAGAAGCACAAAACGGAACTGCCGTTTCCGTATCTGGAAGACAAGCTGTTCTGCCGTGCCGTCGTCAACGTCTCCTTTGACTATGCCGTCAAGCAGTTTGAACCGTTCGGACGCCGATTCGTTCGCTACGGGAATACGGTTACGGACGCCGACATGACCGACCACGTATGCGTGCGCGACGGTGAGCTGATTGCCGTGGAAGTACCGTATCAAAAGGATACACGGTACGAAGCGGTGGAACAACCGATCGGCGCAGAACTTCTCGGCAATTACTTTGAATATGATGCCGAGGCAAGGGTTTACCGCAGAAGCAAAGCGGCGATCCCTTCTGCCGTCAGCCGCCTGGCGGTGCGGGAGAAACTGTACGCGGACGGTTTTGAAATCGACGGTGTTCATTACGTTCGCTACAAACGCAGTGCCGGGGCAAGCCGTGACGGACGATGTATGTTCATTGCCGAACCGCTGTACGCCGATATGATGGAATGGAGCGCTTGCGGGCTTTCTGCGGAAAACGTAGACGATCAAGCGTCCTTTCAATCGTATATTGCTTTGACGATGAGCAGTATAGAAGGCACGATCCGTCTTCCGAAAAAAGCGATCCTGATCATGCCGGACGCGGTCAGCGAATTCTGGACAGATGCTGTCAACGTTGAGGAAACCGCCGATCATGACCTGACGGCAACCTATCAAAAAGTTTTTGTCAAAAACAAGATCTGGGACGGTGAAGCGCTTCTCGACGTGAGTGTGTTCCAAGAAAACGGTTATGGAGAAAAAGGGATGATGCTTCTCCGCAACCGCTTTTTCAAGACCTGCGCGTTCAATACGAATCTGCAAAAATGGTTCAAGGACAATCAAATTGACCGCGTGAGTCAACTCGCAGGATATACGACCGCACGCAACGTCGAGGACATCCGGCTGGTCATCACGGAAAGCAGTCTGAAGTATCTCAAATTCATGCCGTCCGACATCTCCTATGCAGAAGGATTCAAACGTTGGCTCGATGCAGTTTACGAAGGAAAAGAAACGTCGGAATTCGGTGTTGTCAAGACCGATAAACCAGCGCCGCTGATGAAGGGGGAAATGACATATGCCAATTATCAGTTGCTCAATACCCTTGGAATGCAACGCTCCGATGTAAAAGGATTTTTGCAGGACACCTTTGAGTACCTCGATCGGATTTTGCAGGATTCCGCGTATCTTCGCTATCATATTCATACATCGGTGGAAGCGGCAAAAAAAGAAACCGGAAATGTACCGAATCTGGAAACCTATCGTTCGGAAACGGTGTTGGATATGACCTGCCGCACCCCGGACTTCGAGAAAACCGATTTCTACAAGTCTTTCCGCCGGGATACGGTTTCAAACTTCAAGAACCAATTGAAAAACGGCAGAGTTCCGATATCGGGTGCGTATCTGACAATGCTCGGAAATCCGTATGAATTTCTTTACGCGCTGATTCATCCCGGATATATGCCGAAAGACCCGCTTTCCCTCGGACCGGATGACGTTTTTACAACCGCTTTCCCACCCGGCTCGACATTGATCTGCTCCCGCAGTCCGCACATTACCATGGGCAATCATTATCTGGCAATGAATCTGCCGGATCCGCGGGTACAACAGTATTTCAATCTGACGCCCAATATTGTCTATGTGAATTCCATTCAAAACAACATTCAGCACCGATTGAACGGTTGTGATTTCGATTCGGATACGATGCTGGCGACATTTGATCTGCGCCTTACTCGCGGGGTCGTGGCGCAATATCATGAATTTTCCGTCCCGGTTTGTTCGGTGAAACCGATCGGTAAAACGACGTATCCCAATACGCCGTCTGGATACGCAAAACTCGATTATAATATTTCCGAGAACAAGATCGGCGAAATCGTCAATCTCTCGCAATTTCTCAATTGTTTGCTTTGGGATGCCATGATGACAAGGCAAAATAATATTCGCCCTAAAACATCAAAGTTAAATCTTTATTATGACATCTGCAAACTCGCCGTGCTTTCCGGAATGGAGATTGACAAGGCAAAACGGATGTATGTGGTGGATACCGATCGGGTTCTACGCAAACTCGGTGAATATCGCCGGAACTTCAAAAAGGCAAACGGAGGACATCTGCCTGAGTTCTTTCTCTCCATGACGGGAAGCCCGGAGAAACCTGCCGTTGGAAAATCTGTACATTTGGAATGCCCGATGGCTTATGTTTACGACCTGGTAACCAAGTACAGAGGAAAAGTAAATAGAACAAAAACAATTCTCATTTCAGAATTGTTTGCGTTGGATAGCAGCGATTGCGGAGCAAATGATACGCACAAGAAGCAGAACATTATCGCCGCGGTCAAAGTTGCCTATACGAAGATTACTTCTCTCCAAACGGCAGGAAGCAAATGCCGCAGGGAGGAAAAGGAATACTATCGGGAAAAAGCGCAGGAAATCTATGTGAAATGCCTTGATACGGTTTCAAAGAACGCGGTCAATGATCACATTCTCGCAATGCTTCTCTGTGAAATCGACAATTCCGACAACTCCCGCTACGGAATCAAATCCTGCCGGTTCTTTCTCTTCTCGTGCCTTCTGTATGAGAAAAACCGCAGATTGCTTTCAAAAGTAAGAACACCGAAGGGATATAAAGCAGTGGACATTCACAGTTTGGAACTGGTCGGGGGGACCTCTGAATATATCTACGGTTATCCGCACCGCCGGGTTGAGGTTGAACCGTAACATGTAAAATCGGATATTGTCAGAACGGAACTGCGAGCTGAAAAGTTAACAATTTGTTTTCTGGACATTTGAGCAATCCTGTGATATGTTGTGGTTGATTGATCAAAGGAGGGCTACAACATGAAAGAAAGCAAAGTAATTCTGCGTTGCCATGCGGAGTTGGAATGGATTGCGCCGAACGGAGAGCAGGACGATGACTGGGACTGGCGGTTGGAATATGAAGGCAGCAGAGGTGAATTGACCATTCTGGAAAGCACGACGATCCATGCCGGTCAAAATTATGCTTTCCTGCTTATGCCCAACGGAACTTATTTCCATACCAGTTGCGGGGCATACTATCTGCAAAACAACCGAATTATCCTGATTACAAAGCAAACAGTCTATTGCTTCCGTGTGCTATCGTTGGAAGAAATAGAAAATTGAAACCCAAATAATCCCACAAAAGGGCGATTGCGAAAAGCAGTCGCCCTTTTGTATTGGATGAAACAATTAAAAAGGAGGATCAACATTGAATTTTATCCATCAAACCACACCAACCCGCCGGGATCATCCCGGCGATTTTTTTCCCTTGCCGAAAGCCATCTTTCGCCTGGATCTCGACGCAGGCGAGATCGCCGTCCTTGCCTTCCTGATGTACTGCGAAGATCGGGAAACTTTTCGGTGCCATCCGAGTTACGCTACCATCGGAGAAGCGGTCGGTATGAGCAACAATACCGTCAAGAAATACGTGGATCAACTGGAACGCAAAGGATTCATCCGCACCGAGCCGACTACCGTAAAGACACGCGACGGCCGCGTCCACAACGGGAGTCTGCTCTATACGTTGCAACCGATCAAACCGATCGAGGAAGCGTTCTATGAACGAAAGATCCGGGAAGCGGGAGAACGACTGCATTTTCAAAAAGCCCTTAAAAAATATGAAAAACGGAGGTGAAACGAAATGAAACGATCAACCTATCAGAACCGCGAAGAACTGCCCATGTTCCTCACGGTCATGGACGTGGCGGATTTGCTCGGGATTTCCCGCGCGAGCGCATACGAACTGGTGCGGGGAGACGATTTTCCCAAACTGAAAATCGTCCCCGGCAGAACCATTGTTCCGCGCGACCGACTGCTCGAATGGCTCGATGAACAGACCCGCTATGACAAGGTATAGTGGCGTATGATTCGTAAGCAGGATAAAGCCGTGTCTGTTTGCCACGGCTCTTCACATCGCCCGGCAACGCCGGGCGAGTAAATAAGCGGTCTTTTCACGAAAAGCAATACAAAGGCAATCATGTCTGCCATACGCACGGATCGAAACGATTTAGCGTTCCGGCATCGAAAATGTCAGGCGTGAACCGGATCTGAAAATGATCGTTTGATACGCATAGATTCTTATCGCAACGGCACAAAATAAAAACAGGTTTTTTCCCGTTATCTATTGACAAAACAAATAATGTACGCTATAATGTACACAGAGGAGGTGATATTATGACTAACACCAACGCAACCAATCTGCGTAAGAATCTGTTTGAGTATCTTTCGCAAGCGGTCAATTTCAATGATGTCATCAATGTCAGCACAAAGGACGGAAACGCCGTCATTCTGTCCGCCGAGGATTATAACGGCATCATGGAAACGGTTTATCTCATGTCTGATTCCCGCGTTCTGAACGATATCGTAGAGAGCAAGAAGGAACCTCTGGAGCAAGGAACCGTTTATGATCCTTCGGAGGAATGGTAATGTATCAGATCATTCTTTCCAAGAAAGCGACAGAACAGAAAAAATGGCTGAAAGCGGCAAAGTTGGATGGGAAAGCAAAGGCGCTATTGAACATCATCGCTGAGGATCCGTTCAAGAATCCTCCGCCGTATGAAAAACTGGTTGGGGATCTTCGGGGACTCTATTCCAGACGGATCAATCAAAAGCACCGCTTGGTATATGAAGTTCTTGAGGACAAACAGATCGTTCACGTCCTGTCCATGTGGACGCATTACGAAACATAACTGACGCAGAGCGCAACAATTGAAAAAGGAAAGTCAAGCCGGATATCGGCTTGGCTTTCCTTTTTTATTCAAAACCGGACAAATGTAAAGAAGAAAGGAAATCATTTATGAAAGAAATTGACAACACTTTAGAATCACGAGGCGTCAGCCTGACCAAAACGCAATGGGACCGTTGCGACCGCCTTTCGGAAGAATACGGGCGCCGTTCCCGCAACGCTTTCATCCGGGAAGCCGTAGATTTTTACTGCGCGTGGCTGGAGAAAGAACACATCGAGAAATTTCTGCTCCCGGCTTTGGAATCGGTGATCGGAGCGAAGATCCGGGACAGCGAAGAACGAATCCGCAGGTTGCTCTTCAAACTGGCGGTGGATCAGAATCTGCTGGCACATACGGTGGCGGAGTGCTGGGATCTCGATCCCGAGGCGGTGGAATCGATACGAACCGATTCGGTCCGGGAAGTCATGGAAACGAACGGAACCATCCGTGCCGATGAAATGCTGAAAGGATAACGGATATGGCAAGACTGATTCTCAAAGCACCTTACTACAAGCCAGGACACACCACAAGGAAAGGCCAGTCCCGCGGCGGATACGCAGAATACATTGCAAAACGGGAAGGCGTGGAGATCCTGCGAAGCGGGATGGCGGATTATATCGGTAATCGACGGGGTTCCAACGGGCTGTTCTCGGACGAAGGAACCCCGATCAACCTTTCGGGAATCCACGCCGAAATCGACCGCCATCCCGGGAACATCTGGGGTTTCATCATCTCTCTTCGGCGCGAGGACGCGGAACGGCTCGGGTACAATTCCGCTACACAATGGATCAACCTTCTCCGTTCCCGCCGGAATGACATCGCCAAAGAGATGGGAATCGCACCTGCCAACCTGCGTTGGGTCGCCGCCTATCATAACAAAGAGGTGAATCCTCACGTTCATATGCTGGTCTGGTCGAGTCGTCCGCAGGAACCGTTCCTGTCACCCAAGGGGATCCATAACATCAAGAAAACGCTCGCCGGAGATATCTTCCGACAGGAGCAGATTGAAATTTACAAGAAACAGACCGAAGCCCGGGACGATCTGAAAGAACGGTATCGGCAACAGATCGCAAAACTGACCGCTTCGATCCGGGAGAATGGCAGTACGGTCTCTCCCGAACTCTATGAAAAATTTGCGCTTCTATGTAAGAAGGTCTCTTCGCACAAGGGCAAGAAAATATACGGCTATCGTCATAAATTCTGTCAAATATTATTCTTTCTTCCCAGCTAATGTTTTCAAGCAACAATATTTGTTTAGAGAGATTTTCGTATTTATTACCAATTTCTTGATTTTTTGTTGGCATGTTCTACTCCATTCGTAACACAAGAAGCCGAATAACTCGGTTTGTAAATTATATGTCTTGATTGCAATGCAGGCATATTATATGAATCATATGAAAAAGGTTTGATAACGGTGTATCAAACCTTTTCCACTATAATGGTCGGAGTGACTGGACTCGAACCAGCGGCCTCTTGGTCCCGAACCAAGCGCACTACCAAGCTGTGCCACACCCCGTTATTTCAGCCTTGTTAGTATAGCACATTCCGCCGCATTTGTCAAGTCCTTTTTCGAAAAAATACGCTTTTCCGGCCACAAAATCCGCTCTTCCGCGGTTTTGCGCCGTGTTGCGCGTCTCTCTTCCGCGGCGTCTGTCGGGTCCCGCCCCCTGCGGCCTCTGAACCCGATGTTGCTTTCTCCGTCGGTTGAATCCGGCTCGGGGAGAATCGCTTTTTCTGTGTATCAAATTTCAGATACGCCCGCCTTTTTTATAAAAGGAAGCGTTCTTTCAAACCGTTCGCCGTTTTCGGTTCGTCGTAACCGCCAAAATGAACGGCTTTTTTTTGTGCAAAAGAGAAAAAATTCGGTCGGACGAAAAAAAATGATGCAAAACATTGACAAAACGAAAAAAGTGTGCTATAATAAATTGAATTTTGGTTCTGACCTTGAACCAAAATGAGTTGTATTTAAGAAAACGGCTAAACCAAAAACCAAAAAACGGAGGAAACGGAACCATGAAAAAGAAACCGTACCAATCGCCGGACATGCGCTATCTCGCCATTTGCGAGACCGACATTCTCACCGTATCGAAGCTATCCCAAGAAGATAGCGGCGACGGCGACACTCTCGTTTGGGAATGAACCCGACGCCCCCTTGAAAAACATCATTGAAAGGAAGAACAGAACCATGAGAAAAACAAAACTTTTTGCATTCATTCTCGCATTGATGATGCTCGCAACCGCGGTTGCCATTCCCGCTTATGCAACGGTGGACGGTCCGAGCGACGCAAACGGTCAATGGACCTTTAACGATACCGCATGGGCGACCGAAACCTACACGGTTCCCCAAACCCTGAACAGCATGACCCAAGTTGACGGAATCGACCAAGGCAAAGCGAACAACAGAGCGATTTGGGTCAATCCGGACACCACAAGCGCAAATGCCGATTGGGTGGTTATCCTTGATTATTCCTTTACCTTGGGAAGTGGAAAAGACCAACGCCCCCGCATCCGAATCGACCTCGCAAGCGGGAATTATTATGAAGTGGATTTCCAATACCGGCCTGCTGATACAACAGATAAGCTCCGCTTTACAGTTAGTACGGGCGGGTCGCAGGTCAAGTGGAATATTGACGGCAACCAAGCAACGCTCAATGCCTCGGGAGCCAAGAATGATGTTTGGTCAAACAACCTGTCCTCTGACATCCAGAGCAAGTTGCAGGGAAACAGCGATTATCGCTTGACCGTGGGCTATTTGAATAATCAGTTTATTGCGCGCGTTTCGTTTGCTGATGCGGAAAAGGGGGATTTCTTTGTGCTTTCGGGTACTGACGCCACATATGTATTCGGTCAGGATCGGATCACGAAAGTTTCTCTTTATGCGTCTAACGCGGTGAAAGGATCCTATTCTATCACCGGCTTTGCGGTGGGAACTTCCGAGGCCAACGCCGTTTCCTGCTTCAACTATGCGGATTTCCAATTCCTGAACGGCAACAACTGCTGGACGGTGGACGTTGCCACCACAACCACCGCTTCCGTAGCGTCCGGCATGGTGGACGATTTGCGGAACGCTTCCAAGAAAGCGACCTATACCCCCACGTTGGCGGGCACCACGGGCGGTTATTCTTTCTCCTACGACATTGATTTTCTGGACTACCCCGAAAACAGCTTTGTGGAAACCGAGTTTGTGGTTTCGGGCGCGAAAATGCGGATTCGCCTCGGCAAACGGGAGCTGAACAACGTTTGGCAGAACATTCATCAGGTGTATATCAATAACAGCCAATTGGCTGACGGTTGGGGCGGCGCGTCCGCTTACGGCAACAAAGCCGCCGTTACCGTTTCGCATACCTACAAATCCGGCTTGATCCATGTGAACATCGCGTTCAGCGGTGGAACGCTCGCCTCTCCGCGTGTGATCGATCAGGACATCGCACTTTCCAACGATACCGTTGCGGGGCAGGTCAACCTTGCCTCGGGGAGCTTCGACGCGGTTCCGGCGTTCACCTTCTTCCGCTGCGATAACAACTACCTCACCCCCTACGCCGTTGACAACCTTTCGTTCAGCTATACCGCCAAGCCCGATTTCCGCCTCTACGGCTATCAGGAATCGGCCATTGCGGACGAAAAATTGAGCATTCGCTTTGTCGGCGTGCTGGACAGCCTTGATTTTGAGGGCGTCGGCTTTGAAATTTCGGCCGACTACGGCGAGGCCGAACCCAAGCTCTTCGACCATACGGGAACCACGGTTTATACCACGCTCAACGCATACGCCGACGGCGCGATGGTAACGTACACCGCGGACGACCTTGACGGCAGCTATATTTACGCTCTGATCATTCAGAACGTTCCGGCGGTGGACATTGCCTTTACCGTCAAGCCCTTTGTGGTCCGCGACGGCGCAAAGGTCTATATGGAGCAACAGGTCGTAAATTTTACGGCAGCGAGCTGATGGCCTCGCATACCTACCGGATCGCCTCGTTCAACGTTCTGGGCGGCGCGAACAACTATAAGATCTACCAATACCCGAGCAGCGCGAACAACGCCCCGCGCACCGACGTTACCGCGGAGCAGGAAGCCAATATTCAGCGCGGCGTTCCCGAGCGGTTTGCCAAAATGATGGCCATGATCCGCGGGGAATCGCTGGATATTGTGGGCTTGCAGGAAGCAAACAACAATTGGTTGCCCCTGATTTCGGGGTTGGACGACTACGGTTATGCCGGCGGCGGGAAAAAGATTGACGGCGAAGGCGGCTACATCCTTTATAAAAAGTCGCGCTTCGACCTCTCCGATGGCGGTTCCTTCGCCCTGTTCTACGAGGAAAAGGACGCGCAGGGAAACGTGATTCTGACCGCTTCCGCCACGGACAACAACGGAAACCCGACGGGTACCTACCATGACCGCGTTTGCGGCTGGGCTCTCCTGCAAATCAAGGATTCGGACCGCTATGTGCTCGCGCTGGATACGCATTTGCACCAATGGCACTGCGGCGCGAACGACGATGAAATCCGCCGCCGTCAGGCCGTTGAAATCGTGGCGTTTCTGAACGAAAAGCTGGAAGCTCTCCGCAACGAGGGAAAAACCGAGGTTTCGGTAATGCTGACGGGGGATATGAACTCCACCCGCAGCATGGCGGCTTACCCTGTGTTTACATCCGCGCTGTCCGATTCGCGGCTGGTTTCGCGCGGGGAAACGCTGGGAACCGACCTCGATTCCTCTCCCGAGTTTACCTACATTGCCGATCCCGAACATCCCGCCTACCGCTGCCACGCCGACGGTTGGATTATTGATTTCGTTTTTGTGGGAAATATGGACGTGCAGAACTACCGGATGGTCCATACGTCCACCAACATCTGCCCATACGGAGCCTATATTTCCGACCACAACTGCGTAATCGCCGAGGTTTTCATCGGGTAAGGGATGGAAAAAAGGTTCGGGGAGCCATCCGAAAAAACCGCGCCGTTCCGCAGGCACAATTTGAGCCGCGGAACGGTGCGTTTTGCGCGTGAATGTGCGGTGTTTTTATCCCCACCCCACGGGAAGGCAATTTTGAGCCTTTTCCCGCTGTTTGCGAACATCATAAGCCTTCCCCTTGGGGGAATGGTGTCAAAGTCGCAAGCGACTTATGGATGAGGCTTTCCAACGGGCAGTAGCTTCAAGGCTCCCCCTCGGGGGGAGCTCTCGCGAAGCGAGTGAGAGGGTGGTAAATAGCCCTCTCCGTCAGGCTCGCAAGCTCGCCTGCCACCTCTCCCAAAGGGCGAGGCAAAGAAACAGGCAAGCGGAAGAGCGAACGCCTTTTATCCTGCTCAAAGCGTTGATTCCTAGCAGCCGGACCGTGAGCGGGAGCGAACGGTGGAAGGAGTTAACTCCTTCCGACTTGTCGCTCCGCTCCAAGCCACCTCCCCCGATGGAGGAGGTAAAGAAACAGGCAAATGGAAAGCCTCATCCATAAGTCGCTTGCGGCTTTGGCACCATTCCCCCAAGGGGAAGGCTTCAAGCAACTATTCGTTGGAAATAAATTGTTTTTGCTTTCTTTTTGCTGTCCGCAAACATCATGAGCCTTCTCCCTTCGGAGAAGGTGTCAGACAGAGAGGCGGGCAAGCCTCGATTGTCTGACGGATGAGGCTTTCCGACGGGCCGTTACTGTAAGGCTCCCCCTCGGGGGGAGCTCTCGCGAAGCGAGTGAGAGGGTAAAAAATTGCGATTACTGCAAAAGCCCTCTCCGTCAGGCTCCTGCGTCGCCTGCCACCTCTCCCAAAGGGCGAGGCGAAGAAACAGGCAATCGGAAGCCTCATCCGCCTCGCAAGCTCGGCACCTTCCCCCAAGGGGAAGGCTCAAAGGCTTCATCCACAAGGCCTTGGCCGTTTTCCCCCATTCTCTCTCGGGAAAGGCTTCCAATATAACTCGTTATAAAGCGTTTTTCGTGCCGTTTAACGGTATAATCACTTTTTTTCAGGAGAACATCAATGAAACAAAAAACTATCTTGCATCTTGCGGCCGTTTTGCTGCTGTTTTCTCTTTTAACCGCCGTTGTCGGCTGTGGAGCGGGGTCGCCCGTCGCGCCCGAAACGTCGCCCGTCGCGCCCGAAACGTCGGCCGCCGCAACCGACGCGGAATCTGCCGCCGCATCCGAAACGCCGTCCGAAGCCGCAACCGCCGCTCCCGTTACGACTGCTCCCGCAACCACCGCCGCGCCGGAACCGGAGCCGCAGCCCCAACCCGAAACGCTGAAAGTGGTGTCCTTCAACATTTTTTATTGGGATCAGCAGGGAAGCGCAAAGAACAACAGCTCCATTACCTTCGACGCAACCATCGACACCCGCGCCCCGAAGTTGGAATCGCTCCTCGCCGGAGAGGGGATTGATATTCTCGGCGTGCAGGAAGCCACATCCGCATGGAAAGCGAAACTGCGCGGCTTTTCCGATTTTGACATGGTGGGCGACAAAACCTCGTCCTCGGGCGAGGGCGGGTATATCCTCTTCCGCAAAGAGAAATTGGAGCAGGTTGCGGATTCCTACGGGAGAATCACGCTTCCCGCGCTGGGCAAGGACGCGAACGGGAACGAGGTGCAGCCTTCCGAATACCCAACGCACGACCGCATACTGACATGGGTGGTTCTGCACCTGAAGAACACCGACCAATACATCATCGTTCTGGATACGCATTTGCACCACCTGCAAAAGAACGAAAACGACGATCTGGTCCGCGAGGCGCAGGCCAAAGCGATTCTTGCAAAGATCGAGGAGCTGAAAACGAAATATTCGTCCTATTCGCGCTTTTCCATAGCGTTGACGGGGGATATGAACTCCTCGCCCGCGCAACGGGGCTATGCGACGCTCTCGGGCGTGCTCTCCGATTCGCGAAAAGCGTCGGTCGGCTCTACCGTGGCGGATGAATTTGCCACGTCCCCGGGGTTCTGGTACGCGGGCAAAAGCGAGAACAACGTTTGCAAGAACGGCTGGATTATCGACTACGTGTTCGTCAGCCGGAATTGTACGGTAAAGAATTATACCATGCTCCACACCGCCACCAACCTTTGCGCTTACGGAGAATATATTTCCGATCACAATTGCGTAATCGCCGAGATCATTCCGGCGTAAAGCAAAAAGAAAAGGACATACGGCGGGCGTTCCCGAAAAGGGAAAACGCCCGCCGTATGTCTTATTTTTCAGTCGATTCCGAGTTGAATCATCAGCAATGCCGCGGTAATCATGTGAACGCAGTTGGCAAGGCGGGGCTGGCAGGTGTAGGCCAAGGTGCGGCTGTTGTTCGGGTAGTAAACGGTGTGGGAAGCGGGGTCCGAGTCCCAAACCGTGTAATAATAGGGGGTATCCGCCACGCGGCCTTTGGTGGCAATCACCTTTGCGGTGTTCAGCAGAATTTTGCGTTCGCGGGTCGCCGGTTCGTCCAGCGAGAGGACGTAGCGGACGAAATAGCCGACCATGGAAGCGTTGGTACCTTGATCGCGGTCGTTGATGTAGGTGGGGAGCGTGAGCGGGTGGGTCTCCTTGCTGCGAATGGCCCTTGCCGTGCGCCGCGCCGCTTCCAGCTCGGCCTGCTCGCCCGTAATGCGGTGGAGCATGGCATGGCAAACCGCCATTGCCATGTTGCCGAAGAGCGCGGTGTTGCTCCCGTTTACCTCGATGCGCCCGGGGTTATCCGCGCCCGTGGGGCCGTTTTCCCCGAAGCGGCCGTAATCCACATAGTAGAGGTTATCCGCATAGGTAACGGTCAGGTCGGCTCCGTCCCCGCGGTAGTTCCGGTAAACCGCGGGAGCTTTGCGGCACATGTTCGTTTCCAACCATGAAATCAGGTTTGCGGTGGGTTGGTAGAGATCGACCGACATCGGGTCGGCGGGGCAGACCGCCATGCAGTATTCCAGCGCGGCCGCGGCCATGGGCGCGGCGTAAATGGATTTGAACGGCGATTCGCCCGTTTCCAGATTTTTGGTGTAGTACAGGCCTTCCGAAAGGTCGGGCAGCTGCGTTCCCGCAAAGGTTTGCACCTCTCCCGTACCCCAATGGCGGTAGGAGTTTACAAGCAGGTCGTGCGCGTAGGTCAGCGCAATTTCGTCGCCCGTGGCGCGCCAGAACGCCATAAATTCCATGGCGCCCCATGCGGCGTCGTCCTGCGCGTGGTAGCAATCCCCGCTCAAATCCTTGTTTCCTTTGAGCTTCTCCTGATCGTAGGCGGACGAGCGCAGGTAGGCCCATTGCCGCCGCAAATGCCGGAGCGCGTCCTCGCTTTTGGTGGCTTGGTAGTAGGTTTCCAGAGCGAACACGGATTGGCCGAACTCCCAGATCCACGTGGCGTTGGGGTCGGGTTGCCCCTCGGTGGTGCGGAGAAAATGCCCCTCGGCGTCGTTCCAGAACGCCGCGTACAGGTTTTCCACGGCGGTATCCGCCCATGTGCGGAAATCTTCCAACTGCCGGACCTCGGAATTTTCCGCGGTCGTTTCGGCCGTTTCGGTGGTTTCGGCGGGCGGTGCGGATTCTTCCGGCCGCGTTTCCGTTTCGGCGGGGGCGGCCGCTCTCCCGCAGGCGGCAAGCAGCAACGCCGCCAGCAGGAGCAGGGCGGGGAGACGACCCCCGAACAGATCTTTTTTCATGTCAAATCCTTTTTTCGTTTATCGTTCCCGCGCGGCATAGCCCGCCGCGCCGAGCGCGGCTTCCTCGCGGCTTTCCGAAAGGCGGAGCGGGAGACCGAAGGTCTCTTCCATCATTCTGCAAAGAACGGGATTGACGCGCAGGCCGTTGCCCGAACCGACCATCTCTTCGGGCGTTTCGCGCAGGTGCGGCGCCATTCCGCGGTAGAGCGAACAAAGCTCTTCGGAAATTCCGCGCATAAACCCTTCCATCAGAGCGGCGGGGGTCAGGTTGGAAACCGAAATGCCGTCAATTCTGCCGCGCAAGGCGGGGTTTTCGCGCGTTCCGTCAAACAGGGTGGAAACCGAGAGCGGCTCCGCGGTTCCGGCGTAGGTCGCCATCAGCGCGTCCATCATCGGGTAGGCGGAGCGGATGTCCGCGCCGCAGAGGTTGGCGACCTCGCGGAAGAACTTTTCCAATACCGCGTAGGCGCGCCCGCCGCAGAGCGAACTGCCCACAAGCAGAAATTTTCCGTCAAGGAACGGGCGGCATTCAATGCCCGCGGCGGTTTTCCCGAGCGAGCCGATGACCGACACCTGACTGCCTGTTCCCACATTGACCAACACTTTTCCCTCGCCCATGCCCACGCTGCCGAAAAAGCTCGCCTGATTATCGCCGATGGCGGGGCAGACGGGAACCTTTCCCGCAAACAGCCCGATCGGCTCGGTTCGGGCGGCGACGGCGGGGAGAATGGACGGATCGATTCCGAGTTTTCGGGTCGCTTCCGCATCGAAGCGACCGTTTGCAAGATCAAACAGCCCGAGGCTTGCCGCGTCCGAGACGTGCATTACGGGAGCGGAAAGACCGGCGAGCTTCATGGCAAGGCAATCGTGAATGGTGCAGAGCTTGGCGGCCGAGGCGGGGACCAAGCCGTTTTGCAGGTTGTAAACATGCGTGGCAAGGCCGTATCCCGCGGAAACGGAATAGCCCGTTACGCGATTGATTTGTTCGAGGTAGGTCTCACCCGCCGGCGTTTGTTCGGCCGCGCGCAGATCCTGCCACGTGTAAAGCGGGCTGACGGGGGCGCCGTTCCCGTCAAGATAGAGGATCCCGTGCATTTGCCCTGTAACGCCGACGGCGGCGGGAAGCCCGAACCGCGCGATGATGCCGTCGCGCAGATTGGTTGCCGCGGCGAGGATCGTTTGGGGGTCCTGCATGCGGGCGAAAGATTGCGACGAGACGATGGCGGCGGCGTTCGGAACGGTTTGCGAGGCGAGGACAACGCCCGTGCCCGCTTCCAGCGCGAGCGCGCAGATTGATGTGGTTCCAATGTCGATCCCGAGAATATAGGTTCCCATGTTACGCTCCGATGTCCGCCGTGGACGCGGGATCCAGACGGCGGATGATGTCTTCCTGAACGTCGGGGGAGAGGTCGAGGAAGTTGACGAAGGTTCCGTGGATCCGAACGATGTAAACGCCGCTCGGCGCGTACTTTTTCGGATTTTTGAGCAGTTTGCGGAGCGTTTCGGGCGTGGTGACGTTGACGTAGAGATAGAACGGGGAAACGCCCTTGACGGCGGGGTTGAAGAAGAGCGGCTCGATTACGCGCTCCTTGAATTGCAGACCCTTGCCCTCAAAATCGGGCGCGGGGAAATATTTGGGATCAATGCCGAGGTGCGAGGCGTAGCCGCCGCACATTTTGCAGAACGGAAGCTGCATGTTGGAGAGCATCCGCATGCCAAGCCCGCTTTCAGCGCTTCCGTAAAGCGGATCCACGCCGTAGTTGAGCATATCGCGCGATTTTCTGCCCGAGGGCATCGCGCCCACCCAATAGCCGTAGGTCAGGTGCGTGGTTGGGGAGCTCCAATCGGCGCGGAACGGGTTGCCGAGGTAGTTCAGGGAGCGGTTCACCATGTCGGAAACGCGGTTGGCAATTTCCGCCGCCTCTTGGTCCGGCTCGGGCAGATTGTTGCCGAATTTGGGGCAGGAGAGCAGATATTCGCGCAGTTCGGGATCGTCCTTGAAGTCGGTGCGGAGCGCGTCGAGCAGGCGGTCGGCGTCCTCGGGGCGTTCGCGGAGCAGGTGATCCACGGCAACGAACGAATCGGCCACCACCGAAAGCCCGTGAATCAAGCAGCCGGAGCCGTTGTATTTCGTCCCCTGCCGGTCGGTGTCGCGCGTGTCGTAGCCGTAGTCCAGCCCGCCCATAAAGGAAGAGAGGAAGGGAACGCGCAAATGGGAGAGCGCGCGGGACGCGCCGTTCGCGGAATCCACCATCCAGCCAACGGCGGTTTCCATGTTTTTGTAGAATTGCTCGCGCAGGCGCGGCAGAAGATCCTTCGCGGGGATTTTTTCAAAATCGCAGAGCTTTTTGCCCGTAACGGTGGAAACGCCGCCCGTGAGCGTCAATTCCAGAATTTTGCCGAGGTTGAGCCAGCTGTTGGTGGTGTTGGCGTTGTCCTTGCCGCGAATCAGCGGTTCCTGACAGCCGGCAACGCTGGCGGCTTCAATGTCCTCGGGCGCAACGCCTTTCTCGGCGAGGATGGTGAAGAGCGAATCGTCGTTGAAGAGCGACGGCGTGAGAACCCCGGGGGAGAAGAAGAACCGCCCAAGCTCCGCGTAAAGGCGGTCGGGAGTGTTTTTATGGAGCTTGACCGAAAGGATCGGCTGGGGCAGGTTCATTTCATAGTAGGCGTCGAGGAGCGAATAGGACGTGGGGTTGGTCAGGTCGTTCCCGTCAATGTCGCGCCCGCCCACCAGCAGGTTCTGCGAGATCGCCCAGCTGCGGTCGGCCACGTTGAAGAACACCAGAAAATGGCAGAAGAGCGCGGCGGCGTCCTCGCGCGAGAGGCCGTGGCGGTAAGGCTCGAAGATGCGGTCCGCGTTGCCGACGGAGAAGGCATAGGGGTTGGGAGCTTGCTCGATGCACATGATTTCCCACAGGATCATGAAGCTCTGAATGGCCTCGTAAAGGTCGCGCGCGCCGTAGCGCGGAACGCGGGTCAACGCCGCGGCAATGCGGCCGAAACGGGACGCTTTTTCCGCGTCGCCCGTTTTTTCGGCGGCCGCCTGTTTTTGGGCGGCAATGGCGCGGTAGCGGTCGGCCAGAAGCCCCGCGCAATCCAGCGCGTCGGCAAAGGCCAGCAGGTTGTCGGCGCGCTCGGGGTCGGTCTCGGCGGCCGCTTTCTCTTTTGCGGTGCGGATCAGATCGAGCGTGCCGTATTGCAGGGCGGTTCCAAACTCGGGAATCAGATGCCCCGTGACCTGCTCCACAAAGTAGATCACCTCGCCCGTGTAGCTTTCGGCGGCCTTGTACATGGCCGTAAGCTCGCGGACGTAGGGGGTGTTCAGGGTATATTGGCGAAGTTTTTCAATGCGCTCTTTCGGGAACTCCTCGTCGGGGTCAATGTCGCCGAACACCGCGGTCGGGTCGCAGTAGCCCGCGAAGGTCTCCACGCGGAACGAGGGGTTGATGAGCGCGTAGGTGCGCGCGAACGCGTCGCGCTGCGTACCCGCGAAAACGGCGTTTTCCGAAATGGAGAGCGGCAGGGCGGTCAACTCCTCGCGGAGCAGGGCGGCGGTTGCGCGCTCGGCGGAAAGGGAGCGGTATTTTTGCTCCTCGCGCGCGGCGGTTTCGCGGATCCGGAACCAGCCGGTCAGTTTTTTGATGCTCCGTTCCTCGCGGAACAGGGCTTTCGCGAGTTCAACGGTGTGTTTTGCGTTTTGGTTCATGATGTGTGCCTTTCTATCATTGTTTTACGTGTTGATCAAAGGGATTCCCGCGCCGAGAAACGCGCCGCGGATCGCGGAAAATTCCTCGGGGGAAACAAACCCGCCGCTCACGCGGTAGGGCATGCCGTGCCGCTCCCATTTGACCCGACCGTATTCATGGTAGCGCAGAAGCTCCAGAGTGAAATCCGGTCGGCGGGGCAGGGACGAGAGGAACGAGACGAACCCCGCGACGCACGCGGGCGAGGTGTTGTACCCGTGGATCAGCGGGATGCGCAGGGCAAGTTGGCGGGTTTCGGCCGCCGCGCGCAGGTTGGAGAGGATCGTTTCGTTTCCCGCGCCGGTGATGCGCCGGTGTTCCTCGGAAAACGGGTGTTTGAGGTCGGTTATCAGGTAGTCCAGAAAGGGGAAAAGCTCCGGCAGGCGGGGGTGCGTTCCGTTGTTTTCAAGGGCGGTGTGAACGCCTTCCTTTTTTAATATTTGCAAAAGCTCCCGCAGCGCGTCGAATTGCAGGGTGGGTTCGCCGCCGGTAAAGGTTACGCCGCCGCCCGAGAAAAACATGGGGCGGGAGCGGAGAATTTCATCGGCAATCTCTTCCACGCTTTGCGTTTGCGTTTTGGCGTCTTTCGCGAAGCATTCGGGGTTGGAGCACCACGGGCAACGCAGGTTGCAGCCGTATAAATGGTAAACCAAGCGATTCCCGGGGCCGTCCTGCGAAAAATTGAAGCCTTTTTGGAAATATACGAGCGTTTTTCGATCCATGATTTCTCCTTTGAAACGGATTTCGGAGCGCGCGTTCCGAGATCACATTCTATTATAGCACAAGACTTTATTTGTGTCAAGCCTTGAACTAAAAAATCTTTTTGTTTTTTCGGCGGATCGCGCCCGTTCTTTCGCGTTTTCACCAATTTTCGGGGGTGAAAGTTGTTATAAAGTTACAAAAATAGGATTTTTGCCTGTTTTCCATTGACAAAAGGCCTGCAAAGTTGTATAATGTACTTGACATTTGGTTCAAGACTTGAACGAATTGGAAACACTTTCCACTTACCGAAAGGGGAAGAAACGATCCGGAAAAAGTCCCGAACCGCCCGCATTCTATTATAATTATAAAAAGGAGAAAAAGCATGAAACTGAAAATGTATGTTCGTTTTCTCGTGGTTCTGCTGTTGTTTGCCATGGCTCTTGCGGCCGTTGGCTGCGGGCAGGGCAAGAAACCGCAGCCGGCCACCGGAGATACGAGCGCACAGGAGACCCAAAGTGCCGAACCGCCGGCGGATGATGAAACCGATCTTCCGTCCGACCTGCGCTTCAACGACCCCGAAATTTCGTTTTTGATCGGCGAACCGAGCGCCAACAAAGGCGGAACCTTTACCGAACGATCCATTATGCTCGAAGATTTCGATCCCGACGCAAAAGTGGACTACGCGGTTTACTCCCGCAACATGCAGGTGGAAGACCAGCTCAACGTCACCATCCTCTGCCGCGCGATCAACGACGCGATCATTAAGAACACGCTGATGAACGACCTTCTTTCGGGAGAATCGGCGTTTGATATTCTCGGCGGCTATCAGGCATGGGACATTGCGCTGGCGCAGCAGGGAATTGTGATGAACCTGAACAAGCTCGGCGAGTACGGCGCAGATTACATCGGGTTCGAGAAGCCGTATTGGTCGCAACAGTACGACAACGCGCTGGCCTACAAAGGGAGCATGTATTGGATTACCGGCGACCTTGCCCTGCGGTATCTCGGCGGCATGTACTGCACCTTTGTCAATCTCCAGCTCTACAACGACGTAATGCTGACCAAGCACGGAAGCATTTACGACTTGGTGGACGACGGGGCGTGGACGTTGGATACGCTCGAAGAAATGTCCCGCGAGGCGTATATGGACCTTGACGAGAACGAATCCGGCGGAGCCACCGGAACGAGCGCGGGAGACCGCCTCGGCCTTGTGGTGGAGAAGAACGACATGCTGGACGGCATGGCGGTCGGCGCGGGCGTGGTATGGAGCACGACCGACAGCGAAGGCAACGTTCAGATCGCCATTACCGACACCGCGCTGAACCAAGCGGCCGTGGAATTTGCGCAGAAAATGTACCGCATGTTCTATGAAGGCGACGGCGCGTATTACGTGATTCCCCACAACCATTCCGCCAAGGCGTTCGAAATTTTCAACACGGGAAGGACCCTGTTCGTTCACGATAAGGTGTACCAAGCCGAAAACTACCTCGGCGAGTTCGAGAACTACGGCATTATCCCCTCGCCGAAGCTGAACGCGGCGCAGGAAAACTACCGCACGGGCATTCACGACGGCTGCACGCTCTTCGGTCTGATGGCCACCGGCGATACCATTCCCGCCTCGGCCGCAACGCTTGAACTGATGGCTGCGCTCTCCTATAAGACCGTGCGCAAAGTGTACTACGATGAAACGCTCCACTATAAGTATTCCAGAGACCCCGATTCCTCGCGCATGGTGGACCTGATCCACGACAGCGTTTACATTGATTTCGCCTTTGCTTGGGGCAATTCGCTCAACTCCGTTCATAACATCTTCCGCGATACCGTAACCTCGCAATCCACGGCTACCACGTTCAAAAAGCAGAAGAACGTAATCGGAACGCTGTTGGAAGATCTTGTCGCCAAGCTCGAACAAAACGCGTAACGCCCGCGTTTCCAATCATTTTCCGAATGGTAAACCCAAACACATAAAAAACAAAACGAAAGGAAGGATTTTACCATGAAAAAAGCGCTTACCCTTTTGCTCTGCATGGCAATGCTTGCAAGCCTGTTTACGGTTGCATCCTTTGCCGACGAGGAGAAAGACTTCTCCGCCTACACCCCGATCGGAACCGAAGAGGAACTGATCAACATGGAAGACGATGGCGTCTACCTGCTCACCGCCGACATTACGCTTACCAAGGATTGGGTCACGATGGACTACTTTGAAGGCGTTCTGAACGGCAACGGCCACAAGATTATCAACTACAAATCGAGCGGCCCGATGATCGACACGCTGGATATGTTCGGCATCGTCAAGAACATCACCTTTGTCAACGCCGAGGTTGTCAACGCCACTGCCACGAAAGAAGTCGCCATTTTTGCCAACGACATTCAAGGCAAGGTCTATAACGTCAACATCGACGGCGGAAAAGTTTCCACAAAGGAAAAAGCGGCGGGCGTTATTTATAAGCTCTCCGCAACCGGTGAAATGATCAACTGCGAGTTCAAGAATATGGAAGTTACCAGCACGGGAATCGACGCGTCGGGCGTTTCGTATGATAACTACGGGAAAATGAGCTATCTGACATTCGATGGAACCGTAAAAGGCAACGGCGACCGCGCTTCCGGCATTGTGGGTTATGTACGCGCCGGAGCAACGGTGGATCATTGCGTTTCCAAAGGGCTTGTTGAATCCAACTTCCATGTTGCCGGTATTACCTCGCAATTGAACGGCGGAACCGTCAGCAACTGCCTCAATTTCGCCACCATTGTCGCGCACCAGTCCCGTGCGAGCGGCATTGCCTGCTCCGACCGCGGCGCATTTGTTATCACCAACTGCGGCAACTACGGATTGATCACCTCTTGGAGAACCGCCGCCACCGCAACCAACGCGGATGCGAAAGTGGGCGGTATGATCTCTTCCAGCGAGGACGCGAACGAGAACGCCCGCATTACCAATTGCTTCAACGCAGGCAATCTGGTGACGAACTATTTGTCCGGTCAGATCGGCGGCATGATCGCATACTTCAAATCCACCGACAAACTCACCACCGAAATTTTCACCAACTGCTATACGTTGGAAAATACGCTTTGGAAATACCAACAGGAACATAACGGGGAATACACCGATACTTCCGTTTGGCTGGAACATTCGAACAACAAGAAGAACGAAAAATCCACCGTTGAGGTCGCAGGAAACATGGTTGACCAATACAGCGGAACCTTTGTTACCGCAACGGAGTTCGCTTCCGAGGCGATGATTACCAAGTTGGGCAGCGGTTTCAAGCTCTCGGGCGACGCGACCTACCCGATTGCGCTTGCCGATAGCGAAGTTCCCGCCGAGCCTGTCAGCGAGGACGAGATCGCCAAGCCCGCCGAGAGCGACGAGCCAGCCACGTCGGCAACCGCTCCGGAAACCTCGGCCGCTCCCGCAACTACTGCAACTGCGGCTCCCGCCACCGGAACCGAGGCTCCCACAACCGAAGCTCCCACAACCGAGGCTTCCGCACCTGCTGAAAGTGGCGGATGCAAAAGCGTAATCGGCGGCGGAGTTGCCGTAATTGTCGCCATCCTCGGCGGAGCGGTTCTTGCCGTTCGCCGCAAGGAAGAAGAATAATCTTTCGTCCCGAAAGCCAAACATCCCCGAGGCGATCCGCCTCGGGGATGTTTGGAAAAGTTCGGTTTTCGGGCGGGGAGAGCCGCCTGCCGCGCGTCAGAGCTTTTGCTCGAAATAGCGGTTGATAATGGCGGAGCAAACCGAAGCGCTCGCCTCGTCCGGCTGCATGCGGGAGTAGGAAATTTCCACCGGATGCGTGCGGGTGATCACCGAGCGGCGGTTCACCTTTTCCTGCAAAAGGGCAAACAGCTTTTCGGGGCGGTAGGAGAACTGCCCGTAAATAATCACGCCGTCGGGGTCAAACAGGTTAATCGCGTTTCCGAGCGCGCAGGAAAATTCATCCGCGATGTATTCGAGAATCCGGTTGGCCTCGTGGTCGCCCATGTAGGCGTCGTCCACCACTTTTTCGTAGGACGGGATCCCGAATTTTTCCTGCAACGCCTGAATGGAAATGTATTTTTCCAAGCACCCCGCGTTCCCGCAGGAGCAGGGAATGCCGTTTGCGTGAATGCTGGTGTGTCCCAGCTCCCCCGCAAACCCGCGGAACCCGCGGTAAACGGTGCCGTTGTTGATCACGGCCGAGCCGATCCCGTTGGAAACCACCACAAAAATGAAGTTTTTGTAGGGGTATTGGTTGGAGAGCGATTGCTGCATGGCAAGCAGAACGGCGTTGTTATCGAGCATAACGGGCATTCCCGATTTGTTTTGCAGGTAGGAGCGAACGTCCACATTGTGAAATAACTCAAACTCGGGAGAGGACATCATAACGCCCGAAACATAGTCCAGCGGCCCCGGCGCGCTGACGCCGATGCCGAGGCAACGCTCCTTCGGAATGTTCAGCTCTTCCAGAAAACCGCAAATTTCCCGATAGGCGTCGTCCATCAGGCGGTAGGGGTTGTTCCAATCCGAGGTTTTGTGGCTGGCGTAGGCGAGGATGCGCGATTTCAGATCCACAATGCAAACGTAAATATGCTTGCGGTGCAGGGAAATGCCCGCCGCCACGCGGTAATCGGCCACAATGTCGAGCAGGATGGACTTCCGGCCGCGCGCCGAGGGGGCGGAGTTGGTTTCCACAATCTGCCCGTCGTGGATCAGCTCGTTGGTAATCATGGTAACGGCGGATTTGGACATGCCGGATCCCTTGGAGATTTCCGCGCGGGAAGTCGGTTTCCGCCGCAGGTAGTTAAAGATGAGCGCACGGTTTTCGCTTTTAATGGTTTTAACGTTGTGCGGATAGGTTTTCATAGACCGTTTTTCCTTGCTTTTTGTTTTTATAGTTCTATTAGTTCTATTATACCATAAATTTGACGAATGTAAAGTGATTTTGTTCGATTTTTGAATTATTTTTTGATGATTTTTTCGGAAGGAACCTGTAAATCCATGGATTTGAAAATGAATGTCAGAAAACCGATTTTTTTTGAACGAAATCGGGTATGGCGTGTATATAAAGGCGGAAAGCTGTTTTCGGGATTCTTCGGCGACGCGCCCGAGGATAGCCTTTATCCAGAAGAATGGGTAAGTTCGGACGTTCTCGCCCTGAACGGCGAGAACGGAAGGCCGAACGAGGGGATTTCGGTGGTGCGCGGAACCGGCGTTTTGTTCACCGACCTGCTTCGGGAATACCGCGGGGAGCTTTTGGGCGATCGCGCCGAACTTGGCATTTTGGTCAAGCTGCTGGATAGCGCCATCCGCCTGCCCGTGCAGTGCCACCCCGACCGCGCGTATTCCGAGCGGTATCTGAACTCCACGCACGGGAAAGCCGAATCGTGGGTAATTCTGGAAACCCGCGAGAACGCCTGCATCTATTTCGGCTTCCGCAACCGGCTTACGCGGGCGGAATTTGAAAAGGCCGTTGCGGAAAGCGAGCGGAACCCCGAGGCCATGTCCTCGCTTCTCAACCGCATCCCCGTAAAAAAAGGAGACGTCTATTTCATCGGCGCGCGCATGATCCATGCCATTGGCGCGGGGTGCCTGTTGCTCGAAACGCAGGAACCCACCGATTTTACCATTCAGCCGGAATATTGGTGCGGGGATGTGAAACTCACCCCCGAGCAGATGTACCTCGGCTTGGAGCCGCGGGTCGCGCTCGATTGCTTCAACTACGCCATTTCCGGCGAGGCCGCCATAGCGGCGGGGCGCAGGGAGCCGGTTCTGGTTTCGGATAACGGGCAGGTCAGAAACGAAATGCTGATCCGCTTTTCGGATACCCCGTGTTTCGCGGTTCGCCGCGTTACCCTGAACGGAGGAGCCGTAACCGATACCGAAGCTCCCGCGGTCTATGTGGTAACGAACGGGTCGGGAACCGTTTCCTATCCGAACGGTTCCGCGCCGCTCCGGAAAGGCGACTACTTCTTCCTGCCGCATTGTCTCAAAGGGCAGTTTGCCATCGAGAGCCGCGAACAGATGGAAATCATCGTTTGCATACCGCCGGAGGTGAAAAAATGATGAAAATCGGAAAAATTTTGTTCGCGTTGTTTCTGTGCTCGGCCGTGCTGGTCTCCTGCGGCGGGGGAACGGTTCCGGTCCCCGCTTCCGAACCCGCTTCGGCGGCCGAAACCGAGACCGCCGCTCCCGTTACCACCGAGGAAGAGACGACCGCGGTCGATCTTCCCGCCGCGCGCGAGCGGATCAGCGTGCGGGTGATGTCGTTCAATATTCACGGCATGAACCGGAAAACCTCAACCATGGAGTACGGCAACGGGGGAACCACGGGCATTGAGGAGGAAGTGGACGCAACGGTTGCCACCCGCGGCCCGAAATTCCGCCAACTGCTCCGCGGAGAGGCGATTGACATTGCCGGCTTGCAGGAATGGAAAAGCGACGTTTGGGGAACGTGGTGGGATAGCCACGCCGATTCGAAATACGGCATTGTGGTTTATTACACGCACGGAACGCAAGAGGGCGGCGCGGTGCTTTATCTCAAATCCCGCTTTACGCCCGTGGAGAACGGGATGTTCTGGCTGATAGAGGGAACCCCTGCAAAATGGAAAAGCGCGGCAACCAACCAGTATTCGGATAGCAATTGGGATCGCACCTGCACATGGGCGCTGTTTCAGGAAAAGGCTACCGGAAATTATTTCATCTTCTGCGATACGCATCTGGATACCAACAGCTCCGCCGCCGAAAAGCAGGCCAAGGTCCTCTCCGAGCGGATCGAATCGCTCCGCACCGAGCTGAAACAGAAATACGAACTCTCCTACACGCTCCCCGAAATTCTCGTTGGGGACATGAACTCCACGCCGAGCAGCAATGCCTATCCGCTGTTGATTTCCTATCTGCGCGATTCGCGGGATATGTCGCAGGGAACCACGGTTTCTTCCCAAATTTCCACAAGCCCGTGGTACAGCCATTGCAACACGGAAGCGGATTATGTTGCGAACGGGCACAGGATCGACTATATTTTCGTTTCGCATGCCGTGAAAGTTACGAACTATTGGATGGTGCATACTTCCACCAACCTCTGCCCCTACGGCGCGTATCTTTCGGATCATAACGCCGTAATCGCCGACCTGTATTTTTAGGGCGTGTATCCGAAATTCCACTTTGAAAGGGTTCCCCAATGAAAGTTTTATCTTGGAATGTATTAAGCAAAAATGCGCCGCAAATGCCGGTCAGAGGAAACGAAAACGTTATGGCCGACGCAACGGTGGCGACCCGCGCGGCCGGTCTGGAACGGCTGATCGCGGGGGAGAATCCGGACCTGATCGGTTTTCAGGAGCTTTCGCCGCCATGGCGCGATTGGCTACGGGATCATCCCGTTTCGGGCTACGGCATGGTCGGCGGGCATACCGAAAATACGGGGGAAGCGGGATTCATTTTCTACCGGTCCGGCCGTTACCGCCCCCTGTTCAGCGGCGTTTTTTGGTTGGCGGACGGCGCGCCCGAGACCCCGACGGTCGGTTGGGACGCCCGTTTCGACCGCATTTGCACCTACGCGCTTTTCGAGGCGTTGCCGAGCGGAAAACGGTTTCTGATGCTGGATACGCATCTGGACCATGAAGGAAAGGCCGCAAGGCCGAACCAAGCGCAAACCGTTCTTTCCCGCATCGGGGCCTTGCGGGAGCGCGCGGAAAAAGAGTTCGGCGCGGCCGATTGCCCCGTGATCCTCGTGGGCGACATGAACTCCACGCCCGATTCGGAAGTTTACCGGCTTTATACGGAGCGGCTTTGCAACGCCCGCGCCGCGGCGGCCGAAACGCTGCCGGCCGATCTTTGCACCAGCCCCGGGTTTCATTGGTGCGGCTCCGCGGCCGATCTTTCCCGACGCGGACACGTGATCGATTATATCTTCGTCAGCCCGAACGTCCGCGCGGAGCGGTACGGCATGATCTGCACCGCAACCAACCTCTGCCCCTACGGCCCGTTCCTTTCGGATCACAACGCCGTTTGGGCGCAGCTTTCATTCTGATTGCACTTCCATACACAGAAAGGAAAACACCGTTATGGATTTCTTGAAAGAAAAAATTAAGATCACCTTGGAAAAGCTGAACGGATTCCGCAAGCTTTCCAGCCGCAGATTAAGCGGGTTCCGCTATCGGGAATGCCCCTATAAAAAAGGGAACGCCCTGCCGGATCTTTCGGACGCGCCCTTTTTCGAGGGCGAATATTGGAACATCGCGCCGGATACGCACGCGTGGTTTTATCGGCATGTGGAGATCCCCGCGGAAATGCGCGGGCGTCCCGTCCGCCTGCAAGTGCAAACCGGAAAGCACGGCTGGAACGTGCAAAACCCGCAGTTCATCGTGTATGTCAACGGCGAGCTGCGGCAGGGGCTGGATGTGAACCACACCAGCGTTCTGCTCGGAACGGACGACGAATACGACCTGCACCTGTATGCCTATTCGGGGTCCCAGCCTGTCGATCTCCGCTTTCTGCCGAGCGTCTATGTCACCGACGAGCTTTGCGAAAAGGTCTATTATGATATTCAAGTTCCCCACGAGGTGTTGGAATGCCTGAATCCGCTTTCCAAAGAGTATGCCGACATGGTGGAATACCTCGACCGCGCCGTTAACTTTCTGGATCTGCGCCGCGCGCCCGACGAAAATTTCCGCCGTTCGCTTGCCGAGGCCGAAGCGTATCTGGATCGGGAATTTTACCACGGATACTGCCATACGCAGGAAACCTCGCTGATCTGCATCGGCCACACGCACATTGACTGCGCTTGGAAATGGACGTTGGAGCAAACGCGCGAAAAGGTGCAGCGTTCGTTCTCCAATGTGCTCACCAATATGGCGGAATATCCCGAATACAAATTCTTCCAATCCCAGCCGCTTTTGTATCAGTATATCAAAGAAGAGGCTCCCGAGGTCTACGAGGGAATCAAGGAAAAGGTCCGTTCGGGCGCGTGGGAAGCCGAGGGCGCCATGTGGGTGGAATCCGATTGCAATCTGCCGTCGGGCGAATCCTTTGTCCGTCAGCTTCTGCTCGGAAAACGGTTTTTCCGCGAGGAACTCGGCGTGGAGAGCCGCCTGTTCTGGGTGCCCGACGTGTTCGGCTATTCGGCCGCGCTCCCGCAGATTCTCAAAAAGAGCGGCGTGGATTATTTCATAACGTCCAAGTTGAGCTGGAACGAAAAGAACCGCATGCCCTATGATATTTTCAAGTGGCGCGGGATCGACGGCTCCGAGGTCAACGCCTATTTCCTGACCTCGCAGGAATATAACCGCAACGCGGCCGGCTACGAAAATCGGACCAACTACAACGCGCGGATCTCGGCCAAGTACGTCAAGGGAACCGCCGAGCGGTTGCAACAGAAGGCGTTGACCGACGAGGTTTTGCTTGCGTTCGGCTACGGGGACGGCGGCGGGGGACCCACCCGCGAGCATCTGGAATATCTCCGCCGCTTCGAAAAAGGAATCCGCACCTGCCCCAACGCCAAAATGGGGCGCGTGGTGGATTTTCTGGAATCGCTTTTCGAAAAAAACAAGAACAACCCGCGCGTTCCCACATGGGAAGGCGAGCTGTACTTCGAGCTTCACCGCGGAACGCTGACTTCCATTGCCAAAAACAAGCGCAACAACCGGAAATCCGAATTTCTCTGGCAAAACGCGGAACAGCTTGCCGTTCTGAACCAAAAACTCCTCGGCGCGGAATACCCGAAAGCGGTCTTTGACGACGCTTGGACCACCATTTGCACCAACCAATTCCATGATATTATCCCGGGGTCGTCCATTCCCGAGGTCTATGCCGTCAGCGACGCCGACTATGAACGCATCGGCCGTCAGGGGCGCGAATTGGAGAAGAAATACCTTTCCGCCCTTGCGGGTCAGGTCCAAACGGCGGGCGGCGTGTTGGTCTATAACCCGCATGCGGCCGTTCGCGAGGCGAATGTGCGCGTGGGGAACGAGTTGGTCCATGTGAGCGGCTTGCCGTCCAAGGGCTGGGCGGTGGTAACGCCCAAACGGACGGACGGGAGCGTTACGGTGAACGGCCGCCGCATGGAAAACCGGTTCTACGCGGTGGAGTTCGACGAACATTATGTAATCACCCGTCTTTACGATAAGAAAAACGGCCGCGAGGTTCTCCGCGCGGGCGGAAAAGGAAACCGCTTGGTTGCCTACGAGGATTTCCCGAGGGACTACGACGCTTGGGAGATTACCGAATATTATGTGGAAAAATCATGGGAAATCGACGACGTGTCGTCCGTAACCGTGCTTCACGACGGCGTGCGAAGCGGCATTCGCGTGGAGCGCAAATTCCTTGGCAGTGTTATTTCGCAGGACATCTGGCTCTACGAGGACATCCCGATCATTGATTTTGAAACGCGCGCGAATTGGCAGGAACATCATCTGCTGGTCAAAACCCTGTTCGATACCGACGTTCACGCCGCGCGCGCCACATACAACATCCAATTCGGCAATTTGGAACGCCCCACCGTTCAAAACACCTCTTGGGATACCGCTCGGTTCGAGGTCTGCGCGCATAAATTCGCCGACCTTTCCGAGGGCAATTACGGCGTTGCGCTGATGAACGATTGCAAATACGGCTACGGCATTCACGATGGAACGATTACGCTTTCGCTGATCAAATGCGCCACCGACCCCAACCCCGTTGCCGATATTGGCGAGCATGAATTTGTCTATTCGCTCTACCCCCATGCGGGAACGCTGAACGAATCGGATACCGTCGCGCTTTCCTATGCGCTCAATCAGCCGCTTCCGGCGGTGGAGCTTCCCGCGCAGAAAGGCTGCCTGCCCGAGCGGTTCTCGCTGGTCTCGGTGGATCGGGAGAACGTGGTTGCCGAAACGGTCAAGCAGGCCGAGAACGGGGACGGAACGATCTTCCGCTTCTATGAAACGGCCAACAGCCGCACCCCGTGCCGCATTGCGTTCGGTCTGCCCGCGGAGTCGGTTTCGGTATGCGACCTGCAAGAGAACGAATTGGAAACGCTTCCGGTCAGAAACGGCGCGGTGGAGCTGGTTGCAAAGCCGTATGAAATCATTACGTTGAAAGTCCGCTGAATCGCGGCGAAAGGAAGAATGCCATGAAAAAAACGGTTGCTTTCCTGCTGGTTTTGTGCCTGCTGCTCGCTCCCTTGCTTTCCGCCTGCGGCGGCGGAAAAACGCCGGCGGATACAGCGACCGAAACACGCGAAACAATCGCCTCGTCCGCGCCGGACGAAGAGACATCCGCTTCTCCGCAACCGGAAATCAAGTTGGAGCAGCTTACCGTAGGCGGCGAAGCGCTCTCCGAGTTTACCATCATCTACGCGCGGAACAGCTACTATAAGGTAATCAACCAATTCAACAATAACACGCAAAAGCTGATCGTCAACGACTATGATTTCGACCGCCTGACCGCGGAACGGTTGGCCGCGCTGCTGAAAGAGCGGTTCGGCGTGGCGTTGGAAGTCAAACAGGATTCCAACGTCAAAACCCCGGGCGCGCATGAAATTCTGATCGGCAACACCAACCGCAACCTGCACACCGCCGACCTCGCCGCCGATCAGTTTGAGGTTCGCCTGACCACCAACGAAAGAAAGCTGGTGATCTGCGGCGGAGCCTACGGAACCACATGGCATGCGATTGACGCGCTGGAAGCATGGTTGGAAGGGCAGGAAGCGGAGCGAAAAACCGCCGCGGATTTCACCGCCGCGGCAAACGTTGCGGGAACGCACCATTTAACGCGCATTGCCTGCGTTGGCGACTCCATTACGGCGGGAACCGGCGCGACCGATCGCGAATACACCTCGTACCCCGCCAACCTGCAACGCGTTTTGTGGAAGGACGCCATTGTTACCAACTACGGCAACGGCGGGAAAACCATGCGCGACGACCTTGCCGATTCCTACTACAAAACCACGACCTATGCCGACCTGATCGCCAATCCCGAGCCGTTTGATCTGGTTCTTCTGATGCTCGGCACCAACGACAGCTCGCGCGACAGCGGAACTTGGACCACCACCGCCGACGACCGGTTTATTACAAGCTGCCATCATATCCTTCGCGGCATCAAGGCCATGAGCCCCGATATGAAAGTGCTGATGATGAATTGCCCCAAGTGCTATCGGTCGGGCGAAACGGGCGTTCCCGCCTCGCCGCATGTGGTGGCGTTGCAAACGCAAACCGCCAAAAAGATGCTGCAAAAAGGCTACTCGCTCGCGCTCTACGATATGCACACCCTGTCGCAGGATAAGATCGGCTCCGCAAACTTCCCCGATTCGCTCCACCCGAACGATGCGGGCTATGTGATTATGGCGAACGAGATCGCCGCGGCGGTTCGGGCCTATCTGAACGGCACAACCAATTCGTACTTTATTTCGCTGGATTAACGGAAAGCCGGTCGTGTCCCCCGAAACGGGAGAGAGACCGGCTTTCCCCCAAAAAGGACGGTGCATTCCATGATTTATGAATTGAAAAAAGGAGACCTTTCCGTTCGGGTCAAGGACGTTGGAGCGGAGCTTCTCTCGATCCGGCGCGGCGGCTGCGAATTTCTCTGGCAGGGCGACCCCGCCTATTGGGCGGAGCGCGCGCCGGTGCTGTTTCCCATTTGCGGCCGGCTGTTCGGGGGGCGGTACACCTATCGCAAAACCGCCTACGAAATGCCGATCCACGGGTTTGCGCGGTTCCGCGCATTCCGGCCGTCGGAGCTGCGGGACGACGAAATTACCATGATATTGGAATCGGATTCCGAAACGCGCGGCTGTTACCCGTTTGATTTTCGCCTTTCCATTACCTACCGCTTAACCGAGCGCGCGCTGGAAGTGACATCCCGCGTGGAAAACACGGGAACCGAAACGCTCCCGTTTGCGTTCGGAGCGCACCCGGGCTTCCGCGTACCCTTGGCGGCGGGCAAAGATTTTTCGGATTACAGCCTTGTGTTCCCTGCCGCCGCCAACCTGCGATTGCTGGAATTTACCGACACTTGCTTTGATACCGGAAAACGCGCCCCTTACCCGCTGGAAAGCGGCAATCGGCTCCCGTTGCGCCATAGCCTGTTCGATGTGGACGCGCTCTTTTTTGAAGGGTGCGGCGGCGCGGCGACGCTTTGCTCCGAAAAAAGCGGATGCCGCCTCTCGGTGCGTTTCCCCGATTTTCCGTACCTCGGCATTTGGCACGCGCCGCGTACCAACGCGCCGTACCTTTGCATTGAGCCGTGGGCGGGATTGCCTTCCATGAACGGCCGGATCGACGATCTTGCCAAGAAAAACGCCATGTTCCGCCTTGCGCCGAACCATGCCGAAACGCTGTTCTATGCCATAGAACCGGTTGCGGACCGACAGAAAAGCGACCTTATTTAGAATAAGAACTGTTTTCAATCAAAAAAAGAAACCGACAAACCCGCCCTTCCCGCGCAAATCGGGGTTGGAGCAAAAAAAGCCGAAGGGCTTCCCGCAACCGTTTGCGGGAAGCCCTTCGGCTTTTGCGGCGGATCGGATCGGTTCGCAGGTCAAGCGTTTTGCAGTTGCACCAACGCCTCGCCAATGTCGCCGTTCAGGCAAATGGAACGGCGGCGGATCTCGTCGGGGCAAATTGCGTGGTCAAAATTAACGCAGGCATACGTGGCCTTCGGGTTCTTCGCGGTCATGTTCCAGAACGGATACTTGATGATCACGGGCGTGTTGTACCCCACCCCAAGCTCGAGAAACAGAATTTTCTGCCCTTCTCTTGCGCGCAGAAACGCGGAGTAGCGTTCCGCGGCGAGGTGCCATCCCTCGTCCTGAACAAAGCGGTCGTCCGAGCGCAGGTTCATGGTCAGCGGCTTTCCGCAATGCGGGCAGGATGGGACCAGATAGGACGGGATCTTCATGTCCTTTTGCTCCGCGTACATCATGCGAATAATGTCCTCGTTGTCGTAGGTCTCCTGCCGGCAGGGCTCGGAGCATTGGAACAGGCCGTAATCCCCCTGCGTGTAAAACAGGCGTTTTTTATCGAAGCCCGCTTTCTGAAAACAGTGGTCCACATTGGTGGTCAGAACAAAGTAGTCCTTGCCGTCCACAAGAGCCAGCAGGTTGCGGTAAACGGGCTTGGGCGGGTCGGCATAGCGGTTGACCATTACATAGCGGCTCCAGAACGCCCACGATTCCTCGGGCGTGCGGTAGGGGTAAAACCCGCCGGAGTACATGTCGTGAAAACCGTATTTTTCCTCAAAGTCGGAAAAGTGTTGTTCAAACCGCGCCCCGCTGTATGTGAACCCCGCCGAGGTGGAAAGTCCCGCGCCCGCGCCGATCACAATGGCGTCGGCGTCCGCTATGGCCTGTTTCAGCCGCTCAATTTCCCGCGAGGAGTTCTTGGTAGATTTGTCTGTCGGTTTCTTTGAAAACATTGAAAATCACCTTCAATCGGTTGTTGCTTTCTTGCAGATATTGCCGAACGGTTGCAACCGCAATTTCGGCGGCGCGCCGGTTCGGAAAATGAAATTCGCCTGTGGAAATACAGCAGAACGCAATGCTTTCCGCGCCGTTTTCCGCCGCCAGAGCGAGGCAGGAGCGGTAGCAGGAAGCGAGCTGGCGTTCGTGCTCTTCGGTCAGCCTTCCCATTACAATGGGGCCGACCGTATGGATGATATACCGGCAGGGCAGGTTGAACGCGGGCGTGATTTTTGCCGTTCCCGTTGGTTCCTCGCGCCCCTGCTTTTGCATGATTTTCGCACACACGGTACGCAATTGTATGCCGGAAAAGGTGTGAATCGCGTTGTCGATGCACCCGTGGCAGGGGCAGAAGCAACCGAGCAGTTGGTTGTTCGCGGCGTTCACGGTTGCGTCGCAGCGCAGGGTGGTAATATCGCCCTGCCAAAGGTAAAGGTTTGGGCGGGCGATCGGCGTCAGATCGGCGAGGTCGGTAATCCCTTTTCGGCGGATTTCCTCGCACAGGTAAGCGTTTTGCACATCAAGAAAGGCCGGATCCGCTTCCCGCGGGGGGCGAATGTTGAACAGGGAGCGCAGCAGATTCTTTTGCGCCGTTTCACCCCGCGGAATTTCCGCAATTCCGAGTTGCGGCTGCTCGCGGAGCAACGCACGGATCAGGAATTGCCGACGTTCGGATTGGTTCATGGACGTCACCCTCTTTCCACAGCCCCAACAGGGCAAATATCGAAACAGTTTCCGCAATGCAGGCAGTTTTGCGGACGGATCGCGGCGGGCGTGCGGCTCAAATCGATACATGCCTGCGGGCAAACGGAAGCGCAGGATCCGCAACCGATACAGCGGTCGGTAATTCGGTATTCCGCGCTCCGGTCCGCCTCGCCGCCAAAGGAAAACGAGACCCGTTCGATGGGCTTTTTGGAGAGGTCAAACCATTCTCCCGCACCCGCGTACAGGCAGAAAACGGTCAGGGCGCGGCGGGACGCTTCGGAGGGGTAAATCTCAAACATGTACGGATAATCGGCCATGAAACGCGGCAATAGGCCGACGCCCGCTTCCCGTACCCGACCGCGCATCGAGACGGCGACGCGGTGCATGGTGTCGTCGCCTTTTATGCCCGTAAGCGCGAGGTACCCCGTTCGGGTCAGCCGTTCGTAAAAACGTTTGCCTTTCGCCGTCAGAAAATACAGCCCGTTTTCGTCGGCGGCCATCATATCAATCGCGGCGGTCGCGGGAAGGCCGTTTTCATCGGTCGTGGCTGCCACAACGGTGTGGATTTCGCGCACAAGATAGGAAAGATATTCGGTTGCGGTCATGTTCTCACCCCCTATTTATGATACAGGAAAACGCGCGGAATGTCAAGTCTTTTTTCGGAAAAACCGAGGCCGTCGGAGCCGACAGCTTCGGAGAAATCGGCCATTCTTATTCTCCCAACGGTTGAACCGCCCCCGTTGGGCAATGCTCAAAGCAGTTCCCGCAATGCAGGCAATGGTTCGGGAGAATGCGGTAGGTTTCTCCCGCCGCAACGGCCGATTGCGGGCAAACGCCCGCGCAGGTCCCGCAGGCAACGCAAAGCAATTCGTCAATTTCATATCCTTTCGGACGAATCTCCGCGTTTCCAACGGCAAAATATTCGCGGGTGATCGGTCGGGTGGAGAGGCAAAAATACTCAATGGTATAGTCCTTAATTACAAATATGGTGTCAATATTTTTGGTTTCTCCCGGGTAAACGTTTTCAAGGTAAGGTTGTTCGGCGTAAATCACATTGCGCCAACGGATTTGTTCGGCTTCGGGAACGGGAAGCGCGCGTCCGGAAAGACGAATGGTTTCTTTGAAACGGGTATACCCCGAAATCTGGACCCGCCCGTCGCGCAACAGCTGGCGCGCGAAAGGTTTGCCGCGCGCGGTCAGAAAATAGAGGTCGGTTCCTTCATAATGGATGGCGCTGATGTTGCGCACTTGCGGCGCGCCGTCCGCGTCCACAGTCGCAAAATTGAGAACCCCCACATAGCCGAGTTTTTCAATACAGGTTTGCGCGTTCATCGCTTTTTCCTCACATTCTGACCACGATTTTTCCGTTTACGGTTCCCGCGTCCTGTGCGGCGACCGCTTTGCGAATTTCCGAGAAATCAAACGTTTTTCCGCAAACAGGGACCAGCCGCTTCGAGTTCAGAAACGCGAAAATTTCATCCATAACCGATTGCGTTGGATTGTTGGAAAAGAACCCTGTTAAGTAGACCCCGTTGGGAATCTCCTTGATCGGGTCGAACCCGTTGAGCGCATACACGCCGCCGAGAATGCCCGTGTTGCAGACAATGCCGCCGCTTTCCACGGCGGTGAGCGTATCGCGCAGGTTTCGGGGGCCGACGAGGTCCAGCGCTTTGGTTACGCCATGCAACCGTCCCGTCAGCCGGCCGTCGTCCAGAATCGCCTCGTCCGCATTGGCAAGGAAAGGGAGTTTTTCCGCTCTATGGGTGGTGGAAATTACGCGGCATCCGACCGCTTTGGCAATTTGCAGGGAAGCATACCCCAAGGCGCAGGTCGCCCCGCGGATCAGGAGCGTATCGTCCGGTTGTAACCGCAGGCACTCAAACAGGGAACCCCACGCCGTAAAATAGGTTTCGGGAACCGCGCCGAGAGCGATCCAAGGCAGGTCGCTTTGAATCGGAAATACATGGTGCGCGGGAAGCAGCGCGTATTCGGCATAGCTGCCGTGGAAGCTGCGCCCCATGCCGCCCATCAGTGCGACGACTTTCTGCCCGACCGAAAGACCGCTATCGGACGGATCGGCAATTTCCCCCACGCATTCAATGCCGAGAATGATGGGTTTTCGGATGTAGTCCGCCTCGATCTCCGAGCGGCGCAGGATCTGCTCGGAATGGTTCATTCCGAACGCCCTGACCCGTACCAATACCCACCCCGCGCGCACCGCGGGAACGGGAAGCTCAACGAGGCGGATGTCTTTTGCCTCGGTCACGTGTTCAAGCAGAACGGCTTTCATGGTTTTCATCCTCGGTCTCCTTTGATTCCGGCTTTAATAAGCCGTTTTTTTCGCTTGCCCAGCATTGCGGATCCTCGCCGTAAAAATCGCCGCTTGTTCCGTTGGCAACGGCGGGGCAACCGCGGCAAAACTGCAACAGTTTGCAGCGAGAGCATTTGCCAAACCGGTCGAATCGGCGGTATTCCTCCGCCGTTGTAATCCAAACGTCGGCCAACCGATCTTCCAACGCGTTGCCGATTTTGCTCCCCGCAACGCGGCGGCAGGCGTAAACGTCGCCCGTTGGGAGAATGGTCAGGTGGCAGTTACCGCAGTTGCAGCCGCCGTAAATTTTGCCGTCGCAGGCATAAGCGGGAATTTGAAATTCTCCCGTTTCGTATTCATAAAGCGTCCAAAGATGATCCTTTTTGTTAAAATAGGTTTCGCAGCCTTCGGTCTCGTATTCCTTGAATTTCCGGTCGCACACGGCGAGCAATTCCCGATATTCGGACGGCGTGATGGACGCGTCGAGATCGCCGCCGGACGGGACGTACCGCGAAAACGCGAAAACATTTGCGCCCGCGCCTACCGCGGCGTCGATGATCCCGGGTACTTCCGCAAGGTTGGTTTTGGAAACCGTTGACATAACGACCGAGCGGATCCCCGCGCGGTTGATGCACCCGATTTTCTCCAACGTGCAATCAAAAGACCCCCGCTTGCGGAACCAATCGTGCGTTTCGCGCAGGCCGTCGAGGGAAAGCTGGTATTTCTGGCATCCGTAGGCTTTCAATTCAAGGCAGACCTGATCGTTGAGATGGAATGGATTGCCCATAACCGTAAACGGGATCTGATATTCCCTCAAAAGGCCGAGCAACCGCCAGAAATCGGGATGCAGGATGGGATCGCCGCCGGTGAGATAAAAATAGGGAGAACGGCGGTACACCTCGCAAAAATCAAGGCAATTATAAAAGGTGTCCTGCAATTGTTTCCATGCCATGGAATCCGGGACCTTACATTGATCGCCTGAAAAAATATAACAATGCTTGCACCGTTGATCGCATTCGTCGGTGATGTGCCATTGAAAAGAAAAATACGGATTCATAAAAACCTCAACATTACTGTTTTTTCAACGGACACATCCGAAGGGAACCGCACAGGCTCTCTTCGGATGTGCGTTTCGGGGATGTTATTGCTTATCCCCTGCGCCGCAGGCAGAACCGCAAGCGGCAGGTTTCTCGGCGGGCTTTTCAGCGGGCTTGTCGGCCGCGCCGCAGGCGGCGGGCTTTTCAGCGGGCTTGTCGGCCGCGCCGCAGGCAGCGGGCTTTTCAGCAGGCTTGTCAGCCGCGCCGCAGGCAGCGCCGCAAGCGGCGGCGGTTTCTTTCGCGCTCCAAGCGTAAAGATCGGAAAGTGCCATGGGAACCATTCTCCTTTTTCTGAAATTCAGGTCGCTTCCGCGCTCTGTGCTTTTATCATACCAAACTTTTTTCATCTTTGCAAGTACGCACTTTTTTGTAACTGCCGTTTTTTGAAAAAAATTGAGAAAACGCGCTTTCCCACTTGAAAAAACATCTGTATTATGGTATAATCGGAATGTAACATTCAAAAAGAAACTTATGGAGACGTATGATGAAAACAAAAGAGGAATTGCCCGATTGCCCCGTTGCCACCACCGTTCAGTTGATTGGAAACAAATGGAAGCTGTTGATCCTGCGGAATCTGCTCGCGCGCCCGTGGCGGTTCAACGAACTGCACAAGAGCTTGGACGGTATCAGCCAAAAGGTATTGACAGAGAGCTTGCGGTCGCTCGAAGCGGACGGCATTATTACCCGCACTGTATATCCCGAGGTCCCGCCGCGCGTGGAGTACGCACTCTCGGAATTGGGGGAATCCATGCGCCCGATTCTTGACGCGATGCAAACATGGGGCAAAGAATACAAAGCCCGCTTGACTTGAACAGAAGTCCCCGACGGGCAAATAAATCCCGTCGGGGGCTGTTTTTATGATAGCGCAAGCGTTCCGGAACGCAAGCGGCGAGGGGACTGCTGCCGCTTGCGTTTTCGCTATGGGGAAACGGTTTCGGGGCGGTAGGGCTGTTCTTCCGCGGGGACGCGCTTTTGGCGTTGCTCGGCGCGCAGAACCGTTAAAACGGCCTGCATGCCGCTCTCGGCGGCAAACGGAAGGCCCCCGGGCGCGTGGAGCCATTGCGTTGCCAAAACGACGTTGCGCAGCCCCGGGACCCGATTGGGGAGTCGGCGCGGAATGATGCGCGGCGGGAGCGCGTACCCCATGAAAGACCCGATTTCCGACGACGTATAGCGGCGATAGGTTGCCGGCGTCCAAACGTCGAGGCAGGTCAATCGCCCCGCCAAGGTCGGAAACCGTTCGGCAATCAACCGCTCCGCGGTTCTTCCCAACTGTTGCTTGTATTCGCGGTAAACGTCGGGCGTTTCGCGCAGCGCGATAAAAGCGCGGGCGGCCGGCTCGTTGCAGAACACCATGGTTTGCAGAACCGTTTTTCCGCGCGGGGCAAAGGACGGTTCATGGGAAAATTCCCGCAGGATCATCCGGTCGGATCCGGTTTCCGCACAATCGGCGGGGGAAAGCGGCAAAACGTATTCCCCGCGGAACGGAAGCGCGGAAAGATCGCAGGCAAACGCGCAATGCCAAGCCGAAAAACGCCCCACGCCGGCCTTGGCGCCGAACTTGGCAACGGAACGCGGAACGGGGCGACGCAGAAGCCGCGGAAACAGGACGGCGGGGTCGGCCGTCAGAATCACGTAGTCGGCTTCCAACCGCTCTCCGTCAGCGCAGAGGGCCGCCACGGCGCGCCCGTTTTCGCAGGAAATTTCCGAAACCGTTTTGCCGAGGAGCAGTTTGCCGCCGAGGTCGGTCAACCGCCCCGCCATTCGTTCGCTCATGGCAAGCGAACCGCCGCGCGGGAGATCGCCGTTGCCGCTGCAATAGGTCGCCATAACGGCGATCAGCGCGAGCGACGCGAAATCATCCCCCAGAAAACCGCTCAAAAAGGATCGGATCAAGGGGTCGTAAAAGCGGTCGGCAAGGTCTCCGACGGAAAGGCGGTGGTATCGGAGCAGGGCGGGAACGGCGCGGAGCAGGGCAAACCGCCCCACAGGCTCGCCGGAATCGGTTTTTCGGATCCCGAGAAACCGGATAACGCCGCGCACCGCCGAGAGAAGCGAGCGGATCTCGCGCTCGTCGCGCGGGGAGCGGGCGAGCAGGTCGGCTTCCAGCCGCGAAAGATCCCGCCAAAGCGAAAGCCGACGCCCGTTTTGCTCGCAGGTGTAGAGCGACTCCGTTTGAACGGTTTTACCGTCCCCGAGCGCGCCGAGGTCGCGCCACATCCGGTAGGTTTCGGTTTCGGGGTGCGTCCCCGTGAGCCAGTGAACGCAATTGTCAATGAAATAGTCTCCGCGCCGCCAACCCGTCAGGTTTCCGCCCGCCGTTCCGCGGCTTTCGCAAACGGTTGCTTCCAAGCCGTTCAGCTGCGCGTAAATACCGGCGGAAAGGCCGGAGACCCCGCCGCCAACAATCAGAATTTTCGCCATATTCGCACCTCGTGTTTTCGATATTTCGGGCTGCTTTCATTGTTGCCGACGCGGGTGGTTTTTAATCCGTTCCGAAAAAGTTTTGCGATTTTCGCTTGACAAATCGCCCCGAAAGTGGTATAATCAACCATGTTGAGCAGCAGAAAATGCGTAAGTCCGAACGGGACTTACGCATTCTTTTTTTGCAAATTTTTTCAACAGGGTGAATCAAAGTGGAATCAACACAAACCTATCTTGCCGAGGAAAAGATCGGCCGATTGATGCGGAAATACGCCGTTCCCTGCATCATCTCTTTGTTGGTCGGCGCGCTGTATAACATCGTCGATCAGATTTTCATTGCAAATGCGACCTACCTCGGGTCCTACGGAAACGCCGCAAACACGGTCGTCTTTCCGCTGACGGTGATCGCGCTGGCGATTGCTGTTTGCATCGGGGACGGCTGTTGTGCGCTGGTGAGCGGATGCCTCGGCTCGGGAAAGACCGACGACGCCGAACGCGCGTTTGGAAACGCAGTTTGGCTCTCCGCGCTTTGCGGGGTGTTGCTCGGCGGCGTTTATCTCGCCTTGCAGACGCCGCTGATCACCGTGTTCGGCGGAACCGTGAACGACGAAACGTTTCGCCTCTCGCGCGAATACTTCTTTTATATCGCGCTCGGCGTGCCGTTTTATCTGTTCGGGCAGGCGATGAACCCCGTGATCCGCGCGGACGGAAGCCCGCGGTTTGCCATGGCTTCCACGCTTGCGGGCGCGGCGGCAAACCTGATCCTTGACCCCGTTTTTATCTACGCGTTCCGCTGGGGCATGATGGGGGCCGCGGTTGCAACCGTAATCGGGCAGGTGTTAACGGCGGCGTTGGCGGTGTGGTATCTGTTCCACATCAAAAGCGTTCGCATGGGGCGGGGAGCGTTTCTGCCGAACGGGCGGATCATCCGCCGGATGCTCGCGCTCGGCATTTGCAGTTTTCTCTCGCAGATCTCGCTGGTGGCGGCCATGGCGGCCATTAACAACATGATCCGCAAATACGGCGCGCGCGACGAAATTTTCGGCCGCGAGGAATACGCGCAAATCCCGATGGCCGTGGTGGGGATCGTGATGAAGTTTTTCCAGATCGTGATTTCCGTGGTGGTGGGAATGGCGGCGGGGTGCATCCCCCTTGTTGGGTATAACATGGGTGCGGGACGCCCCGACCGCGTGCGTTCGCTCTTTACGCGGTTGTTGATTGCGGAAGCGGCGGTGGGCGCGGCCGCGCTTTTGGTTGTGGAAGCGTTCCCGCGCTTCCTGATCGGAATTTTCGGCGCGGCGAACGAGAGTGTTTACTACACCGAATTTGCCTTGAAGGCGTTCCGCATATACCTTTGCATGATGATTTTCGCATGCGTGAACAAAGCCACGTTCATTTTTTTGCAGGCCATGGGAAAAGCCTTTGCTTCCACCGCGCTTTCCATGGTTCGGGAAATTGTGTTCGGCGTTGGTTTTGCGCTTCTCCTGCCGCTGTTTTGGGGGCTGGACGGCGTTTTGTGGTCGATGCCCGTATCGGATTTTTTGACCGCGATCGTTTCCGCCGGAATCATTGCCGCAACCTACCGGCAGCTGCGGGCCGCAAAAACGCAATAAAAACCGATTTTCGCATACACGCACCGCAAATTTTCAGAAAAAAAGGACGCTGAAAAGCGTCCTTTTTCTTGGGAACGGGTCAATAATTGTCGGCGTGGAGTTGGAAATAGGCCTGCCGGTAGCCGCAAACGGGGCAGGTTTCGGGGGCTTTGGTTCCGGTTACGATATGGCCGCAGCTCCGGCATTCCCAAACCTTAACCTCGCTGCGCTCGAACACCTGCGCGGTTTCCACATTGCGGAGCAGGGCGCGGTAACGTTCTTCATGCCGCTTTTCAATTTCGCCCACATCGCGGAACTTCTGCGCAAGATCGGGAAAGCCGTCGCGCTCGGCAGTTGCCGCAAATTCTTCGTACATGTCGTTCCATTCGTAGTTTTCGCTGTCGGCCGCCGCTGTCAGATTTTTTTCGGTGGTTGCGTTGGCGTTCAGTTCCTTAAACCACATTTCGGCGTGTTCGCGCTCGTTGTCGGCGGTTGTCAGGAACAGGTCGGCGATCTGCTCGTAGCCCTCTTCCTTTGCTTTGTAGGAATAAAAGGTGTACTTGTTTCTCGCCTGCGATTCGGCGGCAAACGCGGCGAGCAGGGCTTTTTCGGTGTTGGTTCCGGCATAGCGGTTGGCGGGAATGTTCAGTTGCTTTCCGTCGGGGGAGCAGACCGAAAAAACCACGTCCTCTCCCATGGGAATTTCCGTTCCGTTCTGCGTTTCGTTCTGGCCTTGCTGTTTCATAAAAATTCTCTCCTTTTTCAACAGAATCGCAAATTGCGATGTACCTGCCGAGAAAGGAGAGAATTGGGGAAAATTTGCGCCCCGTATGTGCGAAATATGAAGTTTTCGACCGTTCAGAGCAACGCTTCGATCTTCTCTTTCAGCTGAAAACCAACCGATTTTGCCGTAATTTCGCCGTTCTTGAATACCAACAGCGTGGGAATGTTCATAATGCCGAAACGGGAAGCCAACGCAGGTTCTTCATCCACATTGATTTTGCCGATTTTCAGTTTGCCCGCCTGCTCTTCGTCAATCGTTTGAAGAATGGGGGAGAGCATGCGGCAGGGACCGCACCATTGCGCCCAGAAGTCCACGAGAACGGGAATATCCGAGCCGAGCACTTCCTCGTCGAAGTTTTCCGCGGTAATTTTGATTTCCGCCATATTGACCGACCTCCTTTGCCCGCCTTTGCGGCGGTTGATACTTTATTCTACCATAGATTTCCCGAAATGTCAAGAATCATACGGAAAACGGCGGAATTTTTTTATTCGCCGACCATGGAAGCCGCAAACGCGCCCGCGCGGGCAAGATCTTCCTCGGTGGGGCGGCCTTTGTTGATGAAGATCCACGAACCGGCGCAGTGAAATTCTTTTTCGTTCAAAGCGATTCCGAGCGCGTCGGTCGTTTTCCGAACGGTTTTCCATGTCGATTTGCCCGAGGCAGAGGTGTTCAGATTGACGACCTCGCCGATTTTTTCCTTGTTCCTTGCGAGAAACTCTTTTACCTCTTTGTCGATATTTGCGGCGTACATGGCGTTGACGAGGAACAACCGATCCACCTTTTCGGCAAGATCGACCGAAACGTCAATCGCTTCCGCAGAAACGGCGGCGGCAACGGCGTCCGCAAGTTTTTTGGTGTTTCCTTTTTTGGATTTGGTGAAATACCGGATCGCGATTTTCATGGCCTGATCTCCTTTTTTATGCTTTTTAATTTGTAATTTTATATGTTATTTCGCGGCAGGCTCCCACTTGCATCTGACAGGGGAGACGATCGAGCCGTCTTTTTTCATTTCTGCAAAGGCCTTGTCAACCGTTTTTCTGTCAAGTCCGGTAAGCTCCGAAACTTTTCCCGCGCTGACCGGTTCGCCCGCTTTTTTCATAGCGTCCAAAATCAATTCTTTTTCGTTTGCCATGGTCTTATTCCCCCAATTGCTCGATCAGATAGTTCTCGTATCCGATTTCCTGAATCAGGTTCAGGTGTTGTTTTACCCAATTGTAATGTTCTTGTTCGTCCACGATGAATTGCTGGATCATGTTTTTGGACACATAATCGTCGTCAAACAAAGCGAGCGACTTGCTCATCATGGGGAGGGCTTCTTCGCTGTCCTTGCAATCGTATGCGAGCATCTCTCTGATGTCGGTGATAACGGGATATTCCTGAATTGCAACAACGGGGGTTTCTCCAAGCTCAATCAAGCGGGCGTTGACCTTTTTGGCTTCTTCCCATTCCTCGTCGGATTCCGCCATAATCTTGTCGCCGAGTTTCCCGAAGCCCCTTTGTTTCAGAAGCTGCGCGTGAATGGAGTGTTGCTGCGAATTGCCGAACCAGCCTTTTGCAAATTCTTTCAAGAGTTCTGTTTTTTCATTTTTTGTCTCCTTTTTTGTTTTATATATTTTTGTTTTTATGCCGGATTGAATTTTTCTTTGGGCTGTTTGCATCTGGGGCAGCGCCAATCGTCGGGCAGGTCCTCAAACGCAACGCCGTCGTGTTCCGCCGGATCATACACGTATCCGCAGATCGAGCAAACGTATTTGCCCGTTGCCGTTTGTTCCGCAAAATTCACTTCGGCAAGAACGGTTTCCACCGGATGGTCCAGATCCATTACGCGGTTCGCTTCCAGATTTTCGTATCCCTGCGGCGTATGCGTTCCGCAATAAACGGTTGGATGGTTGCGGACAAATTCGCGCACGCGGTCGAGCGTGGCTCTTGCCGCGGACATATCGTCGTATACCACCGAAAGTTTGTTTTCGTACAGGGCTTCGTCCACATAGGTAATGTCGCCGTGGATCATATAGAACAGGCCGTCTTTTTCCACAATTACAAGGCTGTTTCCGTTGGTGTGGCCCTTTGCCTTGATGAAGGTGACCCCATCGCGGATCTTCTGGCTTTCGGGGAAATTCTCATACGCGCCGTCCGTAAAGGTTACGGGGACGAGATTCGGGATCCCTTGCAGTTCCGCGGCGGACAGTTCGTCCGCGTTGACGTAAATTTTCGCGTTCGGGAAAGACCTCAATTCTCCCGAATGGTCGGAGTGCTTGTGCGTAAGGAGTATTTTTGTGACCTGTTCGGGTTTGTAGCCGAGCGTGGCAAACGCTTCCATGTAGCTGCAAATATCCTTGCCCGTATATCCGAGGCTGTTTTCATCCGGCTTTTCTTCCGGCGTTCCGGCGGGGAGTCCGGTGTCCACCAGAATTACCTCGTCGCCCGTGTCGATCAGGTAGTTTTGCAGGCTTCCGCGATACCGGATGTTCCGATCGAACTTTTCCATGCCCTCTGTTCCGCCGAAGACAAACGGCTGCGTGTAGAACCCGTCTTTTCTGAATTTGACTGCTTTGATGATCATTGGTTTATTCCTTTCCGTCGTTTAAGATTTTATAGAGTAATTTTCGGTAGATCTGCGCTTCTTCATCCGTAAACCACGGCTCTTCCGCCAGCGTTTTCGGAACATGGACCGCGCGTTCTTTCAGGCGGTCGCCCGCGTCGGTCAGCGAAATGATGATGTTCCGCTTGTCCGTGGGATCGCGAACGATTGCGAGATACCCCTTTGCGGTCAGCTTTTTCAGCAGGGGGGCGAGCGTGTTCGCTTTGAGATACAGACAGGCGACTAAATCCTTTTCGCGAACGGTTTTCCTCTCCCACAGAACCATCATAACGAGATACTGCGTGTAGGTCAGGTCAAGGTCTTTCAGGAGCGGCTGGTACCGGCGGATAATTTTGTTCGCGGCGGCGTAGGTCGGAAAGCACAATTGGTTTTCCAGCAAGAGCAATTCGTATGGATCGTTCATGTTCTCACCCCCTTGTTAAGGCGGCAACACCCGCGCAACCAGCGGCTTTCGAGAAATCGCCTTGACTATATTATATCGCATACGACATAATTTGTCAAGTGGTTTTTTCATTTTTTTGAAAAAATTTCCAACGGCAGGGCGGCAAGGCCGCGAGAATGCGCGGCAAGGCGAGAAAAAAACAGCCGCGGGATTCCCGCGGCTGTCGGTTTTCGGCTACTGCATGGCGGATTCGACCCGAATTTCGGGCGGCGCCTCGTATTGAAAAACAGTATGGTCTCCCTCTCTCCGAACATCCACATGGATCGGGCCGTAGGGGGTGGGAACATCGCCGCTCGCGCGGTCTACGCCGAAATATTCCGGATGGGGTTGAATGATCGCGCTTTGAAATCCGTTTGACGCCGGTTGAACGCCGAGGAGTATACCGGAAAACTCGTAAATCGGTGCGGAACTCCAACCATGGCATTCGCTTCGTGCGTTGTCGGGGTTCTCGCACCACGTGGTGCAATGCAGATTCAACATGGTTTTCCAACCCTCAAACAGGGAAGCGGCATAGCAATACCGGTTGGCTTTCTCCAAGGCGCGGAAGAGATAATAATTCATGGAAAAGGTACATTTTTCAACGGTTTTTGCGCAATGGAAGGTATGGTCGATCAGCGTTTCGGCGTCCTTGCCGACCACGGTTTCGGATAGAACCGCCCAAAGCGAGGTATGCTGACAGAATGTGCGGCTGCTCGGGGTATCCCGAAAAAGACCGACCGAGCTTTCATAACAGGTTTTCCGAACGGCGGCGGAGATCATTTCCGCCGTTTTTTGATACTCTTTTGCCCGAACCGCGTTTCCGAGGCCTTCGGCAAGCGCGGCTCCGGCGCGGAACGCGGCCGCCGCCATCAGGGAAGTTACGGCGGCGGGTTCCTCGTCCGCCATGGGCGGAACGCCCCGCTCCCAAGACGGGACCCAATCCACAAAGTTCCAATAATGCGTGGGGCGGATCAACCCCTCGGAAGTCCGCAGCGCGGAGAAGCATTCCAAGGCTTTTACCAGCGCGGGAAACACGGTTCGGATTGTTTCCGTATCGCCGGTGTAGAGCAGGTAATCTTTTGCCATCAGAATCCAGAAAAGCGTGAAATTCGGGATTATCTGCACGCGGGTTGATGGATAATGGGCGCGTATCATGCCGTCGGGGATTTGAGAATCCGCCAATTCCAAAAGGGCTTTTCGGGATAAGCGCGGATCCGAGGAAAGACGGAACGCAAACATCATTTCCAAGGCGGAATCCATATCATATTGCCGCTGCTCAAAGTACGGGCAATCCAAATACTGTTCGTGGGAACAGCAGAGAACGGTCGTTTTGCTGACTTCCCAGATCCGGTTCAGAATGGGATCGGAGCAGGTGAAATTTCCGCCGTTTAGGGGGTAATGCTCGGTCTGGAAGAACGCGGAAAGCAGCTCCGGCTTGATTCCCTTTGGAAACGAGACCCGAATATACCGGAACGCGCGGTACCAGAAACTGCGGAAATGCAGGGGCGCTCCCGTGCAGATCACCGTATCAAAAGCGCCGCAAATGTAAAGGTCGGGGTCCCGGCAGGCGTCGCGTATGCCTTTTTCCACGGTCCGCCCGTGTCGGTTCGCTTTTCCGTAGCATTCTCCGTAAATCAAATCCACGCGTGTTCCGGCGGGAGCCTGCAAGGTAAAGTCCACCAAGGCCGAGGTGTAGCAACCGGCGTCCAGATCTACGTAGTCGTCGCCGCGGCGAACGATCCGGAACGCGGTCGGTTCGCCGATGGACATGGGGGGAATGGGGCGAGGGGCGAGCGGGTAAACATCCCGTAAACCGTATGGCTCGAACCCGTGCCTTTCAAAATGCGGCGTTTCAAACCGAACCACTTCAATCGGCGTCAGGCGGGATTCCCCGAGGACCCGCTCAAAGGGGGCGACCGCTTCCTGCACCTCGGCGCACCCGCGAAACAGCTCTACCGCATCCTCTCGGCAGCAACTCCAACTCGGGTCGGTTCCAAATTCGGTTTGCTTCCCGTTTTGGGTCAGCGTTCCGCTGATCCAAAGGGCGGGGCGGGCGTAACGGAAAACGGTGATCATCACCTCTTCGGTTACGAAAAGAACCCTTGCTTCCAATCGGTTTTCTCCGGCTTTGAGGTAGGGGGAGAGGTCCGCTTCTTCGTAATAGCGCACATGCTCGGACCCTTGGCAGGGGCCGGAGCAGACTTCTTTTCCGTTCAGAAACAGGCGGTAGCGGCTGTCGGCGCACACTTTCACGGAGAGGCTTGCGCCGGAGCATGCCTCGAATGTTTTTTGAAACAGGTAAAATTTGGAGCGGGACGGTCTGTCCTCACCGCAGATCCAAGAATGCAAAGTCGTATCCCTCGCTTTCTCACGTCAATATGTTCTCGGAAAACACATAGTTTCCGGCCGTTAATATCCTGCCCCGATAATTCGCGGCGGTGCGCCCGTCCACCCGAATTTCCACTTTGACGGACCGATCCGGTTGCTTTTCCCATTTCAGGCGGATTTTTCCTCGGTCGGTTTCATATTCGCCCTCTGCGAACGACAGTTCGCTGAAAAAGAAGGGCCGAGCGGTAAATTCGGGGGCGTTCGGGTTGCGCCGGTCGTGCGTAATGCCGAGGATGTTTTTAACGATCCACGACATGAAATCGGAATACATGTGGTGGTTTTTCGACACATATTCCCCGTTTGGAATGGTTTCCGTAAAGTATTCCCAAAGGGAAGTGGCGTCGTGCTCGAACCAAAAGCGGTACGAAGGGAAGCCCGAGGCGGTCAGGATCCGGTACGCATTCTCTTGCAGTCCGCATTTGGAAAGCGCGTGGTAAAGGCAGCGCAAACCGAGAATCCCGCAATCGTGGCGGCAGCCGTTCTCTTCGGTCAACCGTTTCAGTTGGCGCGAAAGGGGTTGGATGTTATCATACAGATCCAGCGCGACGATTATGGCGACGGCGGACATTTTATCGATCGCGCAGGTTCCGTCCCCGCGCAGAAACGTTTTCCCGAGCAAGCTTTTCTTCTTCGCGAAGAGATGTTCCGATTCTTCCGCGTTTTCGGCATTGCCCGAAAGACGTTCCGCAAGGGCGGCGATCCGATAGAAGTTTGCGGCCAACGCAAGGTTGACGAACGCGACCGGTATATCTTTCGGGTTTCCCGCGGTGGCCCAATCTCCAAGGCCGAAATCGGGGATCAGCCCCTCTTCGTTTTCCTTGCTTTGCAAAAAGGAGAGATAGCGCCGGAAGCAGGGAAGCGACGCCGCAAGTAGATCGGGTTTTCCCGTATGCAGGTAATAGCGGTAGGGAAGCTCGAAGAGAACGCCGTCCGAAAGCGGACCGTTTCCCCATTCGTAGCCCCAGCCTTTGGTTGGAATCACCCCGGGGAGCATACCGTCCCCGCGCATGGCGTCGTAAATATCCTGCATCCATTTTTCCGCGAGTTTTTCCACGGCAAAATCCGTAAACATTTGCTCGGCGGACATTTGGGCATCGTCCGTCCAACCCATTTTTTCCCGCGTCGGGCAATCGGAAAACAAATAGAACATGTTGGAAAGGCAGGATGTTTGTCCCGCGGCGAACAAGCGGTTCAAAAACGGATCCGAGCAACGGAAGGACGTTCTTTTCGCAACCGCCTGATGCACGAAAACCGCCCGAACCGTTACCTCGTCCGGAGAAGAGATTCCCGAAAGCTCAATATAGCGGAATCCGTGATAGGCAAACGACGGCGACCACGGAATCTCCTCTCCCGAGCAGGTAAAGCGGTCGGTCTGGAACTCGCTTTCGGGGTAGAAGCGGGAGAGACCGTAAACGCAAAGACTTCCGTCGTCGTTCAGGCTCTCCGCATATCGGATGGCAATCGTTTGCCCGCGAACGCCGGCGGCGGTCAGGCGGATGTAGCCCGAGCGGTTGACTCCCATATCGAACACAAACGTCCGTTCTCCCGTTTTCAGGATCCGCTGCGGCGCGGCAATTTCAAATTCCCGGATGGGTTCGCAGGGGCATTCCCGCAAAATACCCGACGGCGGAGCGTCGTCCGGCTTGGCAAACGGCCAAGCGGAGTCGTCAAACGAAAGATCGGTCCATGCGGGGTCGTATCGGGTCGCGTCAAACCACTCGCCGCTGCGCAGTTGGTTGAATCGGGTCGCGCTGTCGGGCAAGCATTTCCACGTTCCGTCCGTGGTGAGGACTTCGACTCCGTCAATTTCAAGAGAGAGCGTTACCTTCGGCAGGTCGGGGCGGTAATCGGGAGCTTTCCAAACCGTTCGGAAGCTCTCGTTGTACCAGCCGTTCCCGCAATGAACGGCAAGAATGTTTTCGCCGCTTTGCAGTAGGTTTGAAACATCGTAGGTGTTGTACCAAAGCGTTTTTGCGTAGTCGCTCACGGGGGCGGTGAACAGGTCGGCCGAAATGCGCCGGCCGTTGAGGTAGCAATAGCCGACGCCCAGCGCGCAAATCCGGATTTTCGCCTCGCGCGCGGTTCCGTTCCAAAGAAACCGCTTGCGGAACAGAGGCGCGTGGTCTTCCCGACGGAATCCCGCTTCAAAAGGAAGATCCGGCTTGATAAAATGTTTTTCCATGGTCTCTCCCGCGTCAGTTGGTGGCGAGCGCAATGAAACGCTCCTGCGCGGAGTTTACCGCGCAGTAAAAATGGTAGTTCTTTTCCCCGCAGCGAACGAACCAAGATTTGTGGGCGTGAACGTTTTCCCATTCGTGTTCGCTCTCAACGAGCGGTTTCCCGTCCCAAACCGTCCAATCGGCAAGGTTTTTGGAAGCGGCAAAGGTGTTGTAGGCTTTTCCGCCTTCCCGCCAACGGAAAAAGAACATTACATAGGTATCTCCCATCAGAATAATCTGCGGATCGCCGCAAATGATCTCCCCCGCATGCCCCGAAATCAGGTCGATCACGGCTCTGTCGCCGTAGCGTTCCCAATGAATGCCGTCGTCCGAAACCGCAAGGAAGATCCGCTCCGTCAGCTGGTTGGAACGCGCGTTGTAGCAGTTTACATAGGGATGCCCCGTGGAAAGGAGCGGGTCGCGGAACAGGTAACTTTTGTAAAGCGTTCGTTCCTCAAACGGCCGCCCGTCGGGGTCGGCGGGGGAGAGGATGGGGTCGGGAAAACGGCGGAAAGCGTTTTTGTCGGTCGGGTCGGCGGTTTGTGCTAGACCCATGGAAAGCGGGTCCGGCTCGTAGCCGTCGCTGTTTCCCGCCAGATAGGAGACCATATAGCTCCCGTTAATCGGCTGCAGTTCGGGCGGCATTCCCCAACGAATTTCGGGAAAGGCCGCGTATGCGGCGCACTGCTTGCTGTCCCAGCGGTTTTCGTTGTTCCTGCAAAAAATCGGACCGACATACTCCCAATGCAAAAGATCGTCGGATTTCGCCAAGTGCGTTTCGTAGCCCGAAACGCTCGTGTCTTTGGAAATGGCGATAAAATACATGTAGAAGTGCCCCCGATAAAGGAACACCGATGGGCTGTCGGTCAGGAACCGATCCCATTTAATCACCGCACCGTGTTTGACCGGCGTTTTGATTTTCTCGTAAATCTCCCGCATTTCCGCGGGAGCCACGGTTTGCTGCGTTTTTCGGACGAACGGAATCATGTTTTTTCCTCTGGAAGAGATATTTTTGTTTATTTTACCACGGATTCCATGAAAAAACAAGGGGAAATCAGCTAAATTAGAACAATTCGGAAGTATTTGCGCAATTCTATGCCGATTTGTTCATTGAAAAAACGCGGGGCGTGGTGTATAATGAAAACAACATTCCAAGGGTGGGGAATGTTGTGTGCGCAAATTCCGTATTTCAACATTTTTATGAAAGGATGAACGATTCAGAATGAAACGAAAAACAGGCGACCGCGTTCGGTCGCGAACCGTTCGGTCAACGGCGGTTTTCCTGTGCTTGCTCCTGCTTTCGGTACTGTTTGTTACCGCCTGCTCGGGGAGCCGGAAGCCGTCGGTAACAACCGCCGAATCCACGAACGCCGTTGAGAGCGGCGGCGAATCCGCCGAATTTGACGCGGTTCGGGACATTCCCTCGAAAGACCTCAATCGGGATTTCACCGTTCTGTCGTCCTTTGATTTGGGCTGGTTGGAAGCCGAGAACAGCGGCGATAAGGTGGAAACCGCCATTTACCGCCGCACCATGCTTGCCGAGGATAAATATAATATGTCCTTTTATATTTCCAACGCGTCAGGCAGCGTTTATCCCTCTTTGCAGGCGGCAACTTTGGCTAACGACAAGAGCTTCGATTTGGTGTTCCCGCACCCAACCGATTCCATGGTAACAATCATGACGTCCGGCTATTACGCCAATTTGACCGATCTGCAAAACATGGATCTCTCCAAACCGTGGTACAACCAATCCCAAGTGCAGAACTACACCACCCAAGGCAACAAACTTTACATTGTAACGCCGGATATTTCCATTCCCAACCAAGGCTTTTTCTGCTTGGTTTACAACCGCGAGCTTTACGCGCAGTTCAACTTTGCGGATGATGTTACCGAGCTTGTGAACCAAGGGGAATGGACGGCGGAAAAGTTCAACGAAATTCTGACGGTTACGGACTTTGAATTGGACGGCGACCCCCTCGGAAATGAAAACTACGGGTTTCTTTGCAACGCGGCTCCGTCCCATCGCTGGACCTACGCGTTCGGGGAATCCACGCTCGTCAAGAAGGCCGACGGATCTTTCGAGGTCGGGTTGAGCACCAAGAACATGTCTCAAATTGCGGCGACCTACGATCAATTGCTGTATACCCACGGCGATTCGGTGCAAGTGGATTTCTACTACAACGCGGGAATCGCCACCAGCCGGAACGTTTCGCTTTTCAAAGCCGGCCACGGGCTGTTTATCAATTGGGATGTTGGCAGTTGCTATTCGGAATTGAGAGGGCTGGAATTCAAAATGGGCTATGCGCCCCTGCCCAAGCTGAACGATTCGCAAAAAGAATACCGCGTTATCTGCGCTTCGGGCTTCTATGCCATTCCGTACATCACCACAAACGCCGAGGAGAGCGCGCTTATCATGGAGTTCCTCTCGGGGTATTCCTACCAATATCTGCGCCAAGCGTTTTTCGAGGTGGTGATTCATGCCAGAATGTCCGAGAGCCAAGAGGATTACGACATGCTCGAATTTCTCCACAACAGCAAGTTCTTTGATTTCGGCTATACGCTGGATGAAAGCGAAGTTTTCGTCAACATGCTTTCCAAAGCGGTGGTAGATAACCGCAACCCGTCCAGCGTTGCCGTTATTCTCAAAGGCAACTCCAACGCGTTCCACCAAATTCTGGAATACGCCAACAATATGCCGTAACGGTAATATCTCCCGTCAGGGAGTTTATTATAAAAAACAAAATCAAAAAGAAAGGATCTGACCCCCATGAAAAAAAGAATTTTCGCGTTCCTCTCCATGATTGCAATTCTTGCCGTTTTTGCAATCCCGACTTATGCAACCGATCCCGTGGCGATTAACGGCTATTCGGACACCCTTGTTGAAGCAGTGGACCTGACCGATGTTCCGGACATCAAGGCCCTTTCCGCCGATATCTCCACCTATGCCGCGGGTACGGCATGGAAAATCACCGACGCCGCAGGGCTTCAAGCGTTTTCCACCGTCAGCAACACCAGCGATACCTACACCTTTTTGGGCAAAACCGTTTACCTTGCCAACGACATTGATATGAAAGGTGTGGACGACTTTGTGCCGATTTGCTATAACACCGGTTTCGGTCAGGCCTATGTAACCGCGTTTAACGGCGGAATCCGTTTTTCCGGTCTCTTTGACGGTCAAGGCCATACCATCCGCAACCTTGTTGTAACCAACACGGACGATGATTGCTGCAACCTCGGCCTTTTCGGCGCGGTTCGCAGCGGCGCAATTATCAATTTGGTGCTTGACAGCACCTGCTCGTTTACTTATACGGGTACTTCAAAGAAAGTGAATGTGGGGTCCGTAGCAGGACTGATGTTTGCATTTGGAAGCGACGGGGTAAAGTCTGCTTTGGCGGATGAAGATGCCGCCGAGGTTTCCTGTGCGGTTGTCAACGTCAAAAGTAGTGCAAATGTTGCGTTGAACCCTACGAACGGTTATGATGTCAACGATAAAGGACCGTTTGTGGGCGGGCTTGTAGGTTATCTTGGAGCAGCGACTAATTACTACAAAGTGATTAAAAACTGCACCTACACCGGCGAAGTGTCCGGAACAAATGTCCGTGCCTGTGGCGGTATTTTCGGTTGTTGGGTTGAAGGCCGGAAGTTACTTATCAAAAATTGCGCTTTTGCAGGGAAAAACTTGGCCACAAGCTACAAAGGCTGGAAAAATAATATTCACGGTTCGGGCGGAACTTATACAAATGTCAACAACATCAGCGCTCCCCGCTTCTTTGTAAAAGCCTATCAAAAGGCAAGCGCGGGCGACGGCGCCTTCTCGCTCCGCTTCTCCACTCTGATTGACAGCGTGGACAACTATGATGAAATCGGCATCCGCCTGACGGTTACGGACAGCACGGGAGCCGTTGTCAAATCCACAACGCAAATCGTAAACAGCGTTTATACGTCCATCAGGGCCAAAGTGGACGGCGAGGATGTCGTTTACACGGCAAGCGAACTTGGCGGAACCTACATTGCCTGCCTGACCCTGACCGACATTCCCGACGACCTCGGCGTTCTGAATTTCCGCATTGAAACCTATGCCATCATGTCCGACGGAACGTCCCTTTCGTTGGATCAGGCAACCGTTTCCTTTAACGGTTCCACGCAAATTTAAGGAAAAGGAGATTAACGAACATGAAAAAGAATTACGATTTTCCGAGAATTGAATTTGTGCAGCTTATGGCGGGGGATGTAATTGCCACTTCCGCACCGCAGGCTTACGACAAAGAGGGCGAAGAAAAAGTGGTTAAGTGGAGCGAAATCTGATTTTTTCCACATCGCCCTGCGTTCAAAAAAAGGGGGAAGGCTTTCCCCCTTTTTGAGAAACGGCTTCCCAACGGGAACGTACTCAAAATCTCCACTTTCGGGGTGGGGAACCGCTGCCTTGTTATCGGCTTGCCGATTTTCCCAAGGGCGAGGTTTGGAGTAACTTTCCGCCCGAAACTCCTTCCGTCACGCCCGCGAGCGTGCGCGACACCTCCCCCGATGGAGGAGGTAAAAGTTGTTAGCAATCGGGAAAATGGGAAATGCGTATTTCTTCCAATGGATGGTAACTTGAAACCTCCCTCCCGAGGGAGGGGGACCGCGAGCGAAAGCGAGCGGTGGAAGGAGTTTCCGTCGGGTGGTTACTTGAAGCCTTCCCCTTGGGGGGAGGTGTCACCATAGGTGACGGATGAGGCCTTTAACGGGAAGTTGCTTCAAGGCTCCCCCTCGGGGGGAGCTCTCGCGGAGCGAGTGAGAGGGTAAAAAGCGACTATTGCGATAGCCCTCTCCGTCTTGCCGCTTCGCGACAATCCACCTCTCCCCGCGGGCGAGGCGAAGTAACAGGCGAGCGGTGGAAGGAGTAACTCCTACCGACTTGTCGCTCCGCTCCAAGCCACCTCCCCCAAGGAGGAGGTCAGGCAACAAACAAGCGGAAAGGCAAATGCCTTTTCACCTGTTTGAATCGTTGATCCTTTGAAACATCAACAACCAATTATTCTATCCCAAAATTCCCATACGAATTGATTTTTTATAATTTATAAAAAGGAGATCAAATCATGAAAAAAACGCTTTGCATTCTGTTGAGCGGATTGCTGATTCTGGCTTCGGTCGCGTTTCCCGTCTTTGCGGATAGCGTGGGCTATTCCGCCGCGGCGGTTACGTCGGCGGATCTTTCTGAAGTCGCCGACATCAAAACGCTGACTTCCGACAACTATGCCGCCACATCCGAATGGAAGATCACCGACGCGGCGGGCCTTAAAAAGCTCTCCGTAACCTGCAACACAAACGAGCTTTATAATTTTGCGGGGAAAACCATCTATCTCGCAAACGACATTGATATGTCCGGTGTAACCGATTTTGCCCCCATTGCCTACAACAGCGCGTTCACAACCGCGTTCGTTACCGCTTTCAACGGCGGAATCCGCTTCACCGGAACCTTCGACGGGCAGGGACATACCATCCGCAACCTTGTTATGTCGTCCACAGCCGCCGATTGCACCTCGGTCGCGCTCTTCGGCGCGGTTCGCGGCGGCTGCATCCGCAATCTCATCATCGACCGATCCTGCTCGTTCACCTACACCGGAACTTCCAATAAAGTGAGCGTTGCCTCGGTGGTCGGCCTGATGTTCGCCAGCGGCTCGGACGGGAAAAAGGACGATTGGGCCGACAGCGACGCCATGGAAGTTACCGTTATGGTGGAAAACGTTCAAAGCAGCGCGGTGGTTACGCTGAACAATCAGGACGGCTATAAAGGATATGTCGGCGGTCTGGTCGGCTATATCGGAGCCGCAACCGGATATTTCGCGGTAATCCGCAACAGCAGTTTCCTCGGCGTGGTTGCCGGAAGCGGAACCGGCGCGGCCGGCATTTACGCCTGCTGGATGGAAGGCGGGCGGAACATGCTCTGCAAAAACAACCTAATGCAGGGGAAATTGGCCGCCAAGGGAACCTACGTACATGATATTTACGGGCAGGGCGCGCCCACCAAAAACATCAACAACCAAGTGGAGCAGCCCTTTGCCGCCAACGGCTATTCCGCGGAGGCGGTTTCGTCGGTCGACCTTTCCTCGGTTGCCGACATCAACACCCTTGCCGCGCAGAATGATCAGGGCTTTGACGTCGCCGCGTATACCGCGGGTTCCGCATGGAAGATTACCGACGCGGCCGGCCTGCAACTGCTCTCCAAAATCTCCAATGCGGGAAAAGACTACGGATTTGCCGGAAAAACCGTTTACTTTGCCAAGGATATTGACTGCTTGGGCGTTTCATGGAAGCCGATTGCCGATAGCGGCGCGGATCCTTCCGCAAACCCCGAAAACGCGGTCTGCTTCCGCGGAACGCTGGATGGGCAGGGCCATAGCCTGAAAAATCTTGCCGTTTCTTCCTCGGCGGGCGGAAACACCGCCGCGGCGTTCATCGGCTCCGGTTGCGGTTTCACGATCCGCAATCTGGTTGTGGAAGGTTCCTGCTCCTTCTCCTATGCGGGGTCTTCTTCCACCGCCCGCGCCGCTTTGGTTGGCGCGGTCTGGGCGGACGATTCCCATGTTTTCGCAATTGAAAATGCTTCGGTTGCCGCCTCGGTTTCCGCCCAAGAGGGGTATGCCGCCGCGCTGATCGGCTCGGTTGCAGGGAGCGGGACCGTCGCTTCGCATGTCAGCCATGTCACCGTTACGGGCGTGGTCAGCGGCAAAGCTGCCGCCGCGGCCGCCATTGCCAACGCGACGGGCGGGGAAGTGGATCTGACCGACGTAATCTGCTATTCCGACGTTACCGCAACCAACACCGGCGCGGGAATCGCCGTTTCCACGGGAGCGGTTCTGCGCGCGTCCGCCTGCCAGATGGTGGGAACGGTTGCCGCAAATGTTCCGAGCGCAATTCTTTCCGGAACGACCGTTGCGGTGGACGACGCCTGCTTCCCCGCGTTTGCAACTCTGCGCGTAACCGATCTGGAACCCTACTACGGGTATCGGACCGCCGCCGTGGACTACGAGGAAACCGTCGGCTACGACGCGAGCCGTATCGTTGCCAAAGACCTGACCGACGTTCTCCCCATCTGCACGTTTTTGGACGCGCCGCTGGATGTTGTGGAATATAAGATTTCCACACCGGCCGATCTTATTTATCTCGCGGAAATGGTCAACGCCAGCGCGGATTTCCGCGGCTACACCATCTATCTGGAAAACGACATTAACATGGCCGGCAAAACCATGGCGCCCATCGGCTCCCCCATCTCGGGTTCGTTCTCCAATATCAACACGGTCAATTATTTCGGCGGCGTGTTCGACGGACAGGGGCATGTAATTGATAACTTGGTGATGACCAGCGACGTTTCGGTGGATAGCCAAACCGCTGTGGTCGGCCTGTTCGGCGTTCTCAAATCCGCAACCATCAGAAATCTGGTTCTCGGCTCGGGCTGTTCGTTCAGCTATACGGGAACCGGAGCCGGTTACGCGGGCGGCATTGCGGGAATCGCATATCGCCTTGCCAAAGCCGACACGGGATATGAAACGGTTATCGACAACTGCTATTCGTTGGCTTCGGTCAGCGGAACGCGCTCGGCCGCGGGCATTGTCGGCAGCGTGCAGAGCAACACCAACAACGACCCCTGCACCGTGAAAAACTGCACCAACGCAGGCCCCGTTACCAGCAAGGAATACGGAGCGGGCATCGTCGCGTATCTTTATAACCGGCCCATGCAGGTTCTGAACTGCCGGAACACCGGAACCATTACGTTGGATCAGGCCGCGGCGGCCAACAACCGCGGCATTGCCGGCATTTTTGCAAGACCCTCTTCCAACCAGACCGTTATCATCCGAAATTGCGTCAACAACGGTACGTTGGCAGGCCCCGGGACCATGGGCGGCGTGGTTGCCATTGAATCCAGCGATTCGGTCCGGATCGACCGCTGCACCAACTACGGTGCGCTGAACTGCACCACCGATAACAAGGACGTTGGGCCGATGTACGGGCTTTACAGCCTGTTGGAATACGACCAGATGACCTCCAACTGCGACGCAACGGGCAAAACCGATGAGTCCCTTTCTTCGGTCCCCGCCGTTGTTACGGCGTTTCCGGATTACGCCGCCATCGACGCGGCGCACGACCTTTTGTTCCGGCAGGATACCGACGATGAAACGGAACCGGCGACCACCGAGGCTCCGAAACCCTCCACAACGGCTCCCGTAACCGAGGAAACGCCCTCGACCGTTACAACGGGAACCGGCGAAAGCAATACCGCCGCCGCATCCGCGGAAACAAGCCAAGCAAGCAAAGGCTGCGCTTCCACCGCGGGAGCCGGACTCCTTGCCATGCTTCTTTGCGTCGGCTTGGCGGGTTGGTCTGTTCGCCCGAAAAAAGAACAGTAAGAAAATAACGAACGAAGGGCTGCCATTGGATCGTTCCATGGCAGCCCGCATTCCAAACGGAAACAACGATCCCTTTTCCCGAAAAACGGGGAATACACGCGAAAAAGAACGGGGGACCCAACATGAAATGGAAAAAAACAGCGGCGTTTCTTTTGGCGGGAGCCACAATTGCGGGGAGCCTTTTCGGTTGCGTTCAGAAAACCAACGCGCCGGAAAATACCGCCGCAACGGAAACGGAATCAACGGAAATCACGGAACCGCCCGTGAAGGAGGACGATTGGGTGAACGAATGGTATGAAGACATTGCCTTTGAAGCAATGGTGGATGATGAAAAAAAGGACACCAAGGGGACCAGCCCCGACGGGTATTGGCTGGATAGCTTTTCCAGCGTCAGAAACGCGTTCTGGACCGGAAACGAGAGCGCAACCGTGGAAAATCGGGACGGGAAACTGATCCTGACCTGTTCCGATAACACCAACGAGGCGTTTTATTACCGCAGCGCCAACGGCGCGACGGATTTTATTGTGGAAACGCGGATCAAAGTCGATCATTTCGGCAGCGACAACGGTTTTTGCCTGAATTTCGGCGATAAGCGCGTGGTCGTTTATCTGTTGGAAACCAAGATCCGCTTGGGGATGGAACGAATTCTGGAAGGTTATCCCCGCCCCGAAATGGTTTATACCAACGTGGGGTCGGATTGGCATACCTACCGCGTTGTTGTCAGGGATTCGGTGGCCATGCTCTATCTGGACGGGGTCTATCAGGTCGCGTTTGAGTGCGAACCCGGGAGCGGCGGAAACCGTTTCTCCCTGTTCGCCTGCCCCAACTACCCAACCGTTCCAACCATTATGGAAGTGGAGTATGTTTCCTATCAGCCGATCACGGATCAGGAGCTGACGATTCTTTCCCCCGCAAGGGGCGAAACCGTTGGAACCGGAACCGCAACCGTTACCGCAACGGCCTCGGCGGGGAGCGGACTCTCCGGAACAATCCAATGGAAACTCAACGGCGTGAACGCCGGAGAAAGCACGGTGGAGCAACCGACGGTCACGTTTGAAAACCTGACCGCGGGGGTCTACCGGCTCACCGCCGCCTGCGGGGATAGCGCCGCCGCAGAGCGAATTTTCGTTGTTGCCGAAGCGGGCGACGAACCCCGAAAAGAGGCGACATATTCCACGCAGCAGGCATTGGAAAGCAGCTATATCCTGCGGTTTACCGTGGATGGCGCGGGAAGCGTATCGGCGGGGGACGGACTTTCTCCCCTGCGCTTGTCGTTCAACCAATCCGCAATCAGTTACGAGACCGCCGACGGCGAACAAAAGGTTTGGGGCGGAACGGGAGACTACATTGCGGTTGTGGACGGCGGCGTTGCATGGATTTACCGGAACGGGAAAATGCTTTGCTCGTTCATTCTGCCGTATCGCGCCTGCGAAGCGACGGCAACCGTGGCGGGAAATGTTTTGGGTCTTGTCGTTGCGCCGCATAACGGAACCTTTTGGTCCGAAACGTTCCAAGGGGCGGCAAAGATCAACCGCGACATCGGAAACCTCGGGTTCAATTTCTGCATGGAATTTGAATATACCAAGGGAAACCGCGCGGAGCTGGTGTATTCCGACGGGGCGTATCTGATCGATCTGGATTTTGCCGAGGACGGCACGCTGACGGGGGTCTCCGCGCCCGCGAGAAACGCGGTGACCCGCACGGTCTCCGATCTTCGGGAGGGAACCGCCCTTTATCGTGTCTATGTTTCGGCCGGCATTGCCATGATCTATTGCAACAACGCGTGGATCGGTTCTTGGCGGCTTCCCGAAACGTCCACTCCGCGCAACTTCTTCCTTTCGGGCAACGGGTTCGGCAGGTTTCAGTTCCGCGAGATCAACGATAAGTTCTTCTACCGCGGCGCGCCGACGGACGACGATTGGAACCAATATTTTTCTAATTCGTTCGATACCTACGGCAAATGCCTGAAACTCTATTCCAAGGATACCGAAATCACCGCGGAGCTTACGGTTCCCGAAAGCGGCGTTACCGGCGCGTTCTATCTGGCGGCAAGGTACGGAAAGGAATACACCAACGAGGGTCTTTTTGCGGGATATGATTTTTCCGAGGGGTGCTGGCGCGTGGGCGGCTCGCTCAACAGGTTGGAGAAAGTTTCCGGAACCCTGCCCGCGGGGAATGTTGTGTTGAAGCTGACGGTGATCGGACAGACCGTTCAGCTGTTCTGCAACGGGAATTTGGTGCTGACGCACGATACCGTCGTCAGCACATCCGCCAATCTGACGGGTTCGCGCGATGTCAACGGTTGGGGCTACGCGGGTTATTATCATTCCGCCGGCGCAAACGTGGTTCTCCGCTCCTTTGCCTATGAGGGCGACGGCAGTCCCCTGAAAGACACCACCACCATCATGATTCCCGATCAGCACACGGTTTGCATGTTCGAGCTTCCGGACGGGATTTATATGTGCTCGGAGAGTGGCTCGCTCCGCTCCACGGACGGCGGCTATACCTTTACCGGAATCGAGGATATTCCGCACCGGAATATCAACATGCTGGTGCTGCAATCCGGAAACGTTTTAACCATTCACCGAACGGGAACCAATTCCAGCCGCCGTTTTGTCGCCTACATTTCTTCGGACGGCTGCAAAACCTTCAAGGGGCCGTACCCCATCAACGAGGACGTTAACGCTTACCGGACGGCGATGAACGGAAAGGTGATGCAATCTTCCTCGGGCCGGATCTTCTTCGTTTCCGGCGAAACCGAGGATGAGGCCAACGGCGCGCTGTGGATCTACTATTCGGATAACGGCGGCGTTCTTTGGAAAAAGAGCAGATCGGAATTTAACTATCAAACAACCGGCCTCAATATTCAGGAAGGTTCGGTTGTGGAACTCGGGAACGGCTTGCTCCGGATGTATGCCCGCACCGATAGCGGATTCCTGCTTTATTCCGAATCCACCGACAACGGAAAAACATGGACCATGGATCTGAAAGAATCCAACTTTGTTTCGGTGGTCAGTGCGTTCAACGTTACCAAAGATGCCGCAACGGGAGCCATCTATTTCGCGTGGGAATACAACAATATTTGCGATAGCGAGGCCATTCAGTATCCCCGCACACGGGTCGGGCTGGCCGTCAGTTACGATAACGCGGCCACATGGCAGTACCTCGGCGATATTGACGAGCTGAACAAGGTGATGGCGTTGGAGTTTACCCACTGGAATATCGGCGTTTGGACGACCCAAAACCACGTCTACGTAACCGTTGGGAAAATGCTGCCGCCGCATTCTTGGCTGCAAGCCAACGGAAAATGGTATAATTACACCGTTCGCATCGGCAAAAACAGCCTGCAACCCATGGCGCGGTTCAACGGAGTGCACGGGCCGTTCAGCGATCCGCTCGAAAGTCCCGTCGGCGCGGATCTCTTCGTCAACCAAATATTGGCAATCTCTTCTTCGGGAAATCGGGTTTACGCATCGGGAAACATCTTTGAAACCGACAACATCAACGGAACGCGCACCGAAATTTCCGCCGAGATGATCGCCGCGTTCCTGAACGGGCAATTAACGGCGGAAGGAAACTCGGTCGTTATCCGCGTTGGAAACAACGCCCTGCGGCTGACGGCGGGAAGTACCGCAGCAACCTTTGCCGGCGAGGAAAAAACGCTGACCTTCGCGCCGGTTGAGCGGAATGGAAGCGTTTGGATTACGGTAAAAGACCTGTGCGATCTTTGCGGCGTTTACGCAAGAGAGAGCGACCGCGGCGCGATCTATCTGACCGCGTCTCCGGACGCGGTACGGGAAGCGTTCCTGCTCTCCCAAGTGGGCATCTGGTAAAAAAATCGGCCGAACGGAGAATTTTCTCCGTTCGGCCGGAATCGGGAAGACGTTCATTTTCTTTGCATCTGCTTCCGGTATTGGGTGGGAGTTTGTCCGAATGCGCGCCGGAAACATCTGGAAAAATAGTTTTGGTTCTGAAAAGCGCAGGCACGCGCCACTTCCTGAATGCTGTCATTGGTATACGCCAGATGCGTCAGGGAGAGTTGCAACCGCATTTCGGTCAGCTTTTCCACAAAGGACATGTTGTACATCCGGTGCATCAGGTAATTCACCTGCCGAACCGATACGTGCATCTGGTCTGCAAGTTCCTGAATGGAAGCGCTTTTCAGAAAACGCTGCCTGAAAAATTGGTCGATTTTGGTTCTTTCATAATTCAGGTATCTGCTTTCTTCAAAACCGAAAAAGTTCAGGTCGGTTCCGGAGCAGCGGATCAACTCCACAATGATCTGGGTACAGATGGATTGAATGTTGTAAATGAACCCGGGGCGTTTCTGGTAGATCTCGTCCGTCAAAAACCGGAAAAGGGGAACCATGCGGTCAAGGTTCATTTCCACTACCCGCAAACTCCCCAGCATCGCCGCAATAGAGCGGTTGGCTTCATCGGTAAGGTGGGAATCCGAAGCCGATTTTTTCAGGGAGAAACGGAGATTGTATTGAGTGGAGTCGGGATTTTTTGCGTCCCATGATTGCCAATGGTATTCAAAGGGGTGAATGATCAGGCATTTTCCCGCGTCCACAGTAAACTTCTTCCCGTCAATGAATTGGTTGCAAAAACCGGTGCAAACAAAGCGGAGCTCAAAATCGTGGTGGTTGTGGGGAACCGATTTGACCTCGGAGCTGATTGTGTACAGGTTTTGGTTGATGAAAAAGGAAAAATGGAGCCGGTCTACACGAACCGGAATTTGCAACGCAAAGGCATTTTCAAACAATGGCATTCCCGTAAACCTCACTCAAAAGAAAAATTGACTATTGATATTATAGCACATATCCGAACCGATTGAAAGGTTCTTTTGAAAAAAATAGAACAATTCGGAACCATTATTTTATATATTTGCCGAATTGTATCTTTTTAAGCGTTGAAAAAAGCAAAAACGGATCGGAACGGACCGAATTTTTATAAAACAAACGAGGAAAGACATGAGAAACAGCAGAGTACTGAAAATTATGCGCGAGGGCGGCGTTGCCGTCAGCACAAAATGCAATTTGGGAGATCCGAGAGAGGCTGAAATAGCGGCCGCGTGCGGGTTTGATTGCATCTGGATCGATTTGGAGCATGTTCCGGCGTCCATTCATACCGTCGGCGAATTTGTCCGCGCCGCGAAAATTTACGATTGCGACGTGCTGACCCGCGTTGCAAGAGGCTCGTACAGCGATATGATCCGCCCGTTGGAAGCGGATAGCAGCGGGATTATGGTCCCCCATTTGATGAGTTTGGAAGATGCGAAAAAGATCGTATACTATACCAAGTTCCACCCGATCGGCCGGAGACCGGTGGATGGCGGGAATACGGACGCGGGCTATGTTTGCGACGACATGATGGATTACATCAGAACCGCCAACGAGGAACGGTTCGTTGTGGTACAGATTGAAGATCCGGAGCCGCTGGCGGAGCTGGATGAAATTTGCGCGTTGCAGGGAATTGACATGATCTTTTTCGGCCCCGCGGATTTCAGTCAGGGTATCGGAAAACCGTTCCAATTCGGCGATCGGGAGATGGTTGAAACCCGAAAACGCATTGCGGAAGCCGCCCGACGTCACCATAAATTTGCGGGGACCGTCGGCTCAACGGAGAACATCTCCGAGCTTGCCGCAATGGGGTACCAATTCGTCAACATCGGGGCGGACGTCGTCGCGCTTCACGAATATAACCGCAAAATCATTTCTTCGATTCCGAAAGAGCTTCGGTCGGGCAAGCCAAAACAATGAAAACGGCGACGGAGAGCGGTTGCAAAGCGATTTTTTGAAACCGGAGGGCTGAAATTTTGGAGCGTTATTCCGAAAACGGGCTGGAATTGCTATATGAAATTGCGGGGGACGGAAGCCTGCGGGCCATGCGTTGGGGGCTTGCAGGGGAATCGTTTTGCGTTCCGGCCGGCGAGCGCGATTGTTGTATCCCGTTCTCCGTTCGTTTTACCGGAGAAACCACATCCTATATGGGCGGCAATCGCCATTTCGGCGTCAGCGGCGTCGGACCGTGGAAGTTTGCGGAACTCCGGCGGGAGAAAATGCCAGACGGAACGCACCTGATCTTCGGGTTCGAGCGGGATCAACTGCGCATTTCCGTTCATTACCGATTGTATCGCGGCATTCCCGTTTTGCGCGCGTGGACGGAGATTGAAAACAACGGTCCGGCTCCCGTCGGCGTGGAATATCTATCCTCTTTTTGCCAAATGGGGATCGCCGCCGCCGAGGAAGCGAACAACGTGCGGGTATGGATTCCCCATAATGCTTGGCGGCGGGAAGCGGATTGGAAAGAATACACGCTTTCCGAGCTTGGCATGGAGAAGATCGGCACGCACAGCACAAAGCGAATTTCTCTCTCCAACACAGGGTCGTGGTCAACAAAGGAGTATCTCCCCATGGGGGCATGGCTCCGCGGGTCGTCCGACGCTCTTCTTTGGCAAATTGAAAACAACGGCTCTTGGCAATGGGAAATTTCCGATGAAGGCGGGCCTTTCTATCTTTTGCTCGGCGGGCCGAACGAATCGGAAAACCAATGGTATCGGAGCTTGAAGGCGGGGGAGCGGTTTGAAAGCGTAAAAGCGGCGGTGGCGTTCGGGCGTGATTTTGACGACGCATTGGCCGCGATAACGCGCTATCGGAGAAGCATACGCGAACCGTTTGCGGCCGACCGGAACCTGCCCGTTATTTTCAATGATTATATGAATTGCCTTTGGGCCAAGCCCACCGCCGAAAAGGAGCTTCCGCTCATCCGCCGCGCGGCGGAGCTCGGCGCCGAATACTATTGCATGGACGCGGGATGGTATGCGGATGAAAACAATTGGTGGGATACGATCGGAGCTTGGGTTCCGTCCGAAAAAAGATTTCCGAACGGGATTTCCGAGGTGTTCCATGCAATCCGCAAGGCAGGCATGGTTCCCGGGCTGTGGCTGGAAATTGAGAACATGGGGATTCGCTGTCCGCTTGCCGGACGGTTCCGCGAGGAAAGTTTTGTCCGTCGCCACGGGAAGCGCGTGATTGACAAAGGTCGGTATCAACTCGATTTTCGGAGCGAGGAAGTCAGGGCCTTTGCGAACGGCGTGGTTGACCGCTTGGTTCGGGACTACGGGATCGGTTATTTCAAAATCGACTATAATATCGACATCGGCGCGGGAACCGAAACGGAAAGCGATAGCTTCGGCGACGGGTTGCTGCAAATGAACCGCGCCTATCTCTCTTGGATCGGGGAGCTCCATCGTCGGTATCCGAACGTCGTTCTCGAAAACTGTTCCAGCGGCGGAATGCGGATGGACTATGCCATGCTTTCCAAGCATGCTCTGCAATCTGTATCCGATCAGGAAAACTGTGTGCGAATGGCTCCGATCGCCGCGGCCGCCGCAACCGCCGTTCTGCCGGAGCAGGCGGCCGTTTGGGTCTATCCCAAGGCCACGGACTCCATGGAAGAGATCCGGCTCAATCTGGTCAACGCCCTGCCATTGCGGATTCATCTCTCGGGCGAGGTCCTGAACCTGAACGGGGAGCAGTTGGAATTGGTCCAAAAGGGAATTGCACTGTATCGGGAAATGCGGAGTTTCATTCCGAAATCCATCCCGTTTTACCCGCTGGGCATTCCGCAGTACGGCAGCAATTGGCTTTGCGCGGGATATCGGGGAGAAAGAACCTATCTTGCCGTTTGGAGATTGGGCGCGGGAAATTCCGTTTTTATCCCTATGAAAAACAAAATTAAGGACGTTCGGAACCTGCTTCCGGATCCGGAAACGGAAATTGGCGAATCCGTTCCGTTTGCAACCGTTCTGGAAGTCCGCGAGGCGTTTTGAACCCTGCTTTTTCGCCCGCTGAATTGGAGAAACGCACCCCCCGAATGATGCCGCCGTTTCGGCGGTTCGTTCGGGGGATGTTATTTATGGAGCGGGAGCGTTCTCTTTTTTGGGGGCGGGGAGCGTTCGGTAGTATCCTGATGAAACCCCGTATTCTTTTTTGAAACAGCGCAGAAAATAGTTGTAGTCGGCAAATCCCACCGCTTCCGCAATCGCGCTGACGGGCAACGCGGTGGTTTTAAGCAGTTCTTTCGCGCGTGCCAGCCGCTTTCGCTTGATGAAAGCGGAAATGCCGCCGCCCGCATAGGGGCGCAGCAGATTATAAAGGTGCGTGCGCCCTATGTGAAATTTCGCGCAGATCCACGCCGCGGTCAGATCTTCGTTCAAATGGTCGTCAATAAACCGTTCTATCCGGTCCACAAGGCTTCTCTCCGAGGCGCGAACGATGTCTTTGAGGATGACGTAGGCGGCGCAGGCTTCCAGAATTTTTGCCGCGGCGCGGGTCTGTTTTTCGCTTTGATATCTGATCTTTCGGACCTTTTCTTCCAGCTCCTCGCTTGCGGGAATCCCGTATTGCCCGCAAAGCGCGCGCATGCGCGCGGCAACCTCTTCCCGATTCTTTCGGTCGGTGATCTGCCCGAGCATCATATAACCGATGATCCGTTCATTTTCGGAGATGGAAACGGTGGCTTCCATCAATCCCGCGTGGCAGCGGTAAATAGAGATGGAGCGCGTTTTCTGAACGTTCAGGAATGCGCGCATGTCGCTTTCTCTGCATTTCCGGTCAAACGCGGGCGAGGCGCGCAGGCAGGCGCAAAGCGTGTCTTTTCCCGCGGGAAACGAGCACAATTCGCAAAAACGCTCGTCAAAAAGAGCGATCCGCATCCCCGTGGAAATATAAAAGTCTTCCAGCAATTCCATCAATTCGGCCGTTTGCAGCATCCGCCGTTCCCCCGCTTTCCCGTTTGTATGAAATGATTATATCATATCTTTTGCGAAAAAACAATCCGTTTTTGTAAAGATGTTCGGAAAAGTGTACGATTTTACAGTGATTTGTATGATCATCACTATCTTTTGCGGCGTCTGTATGGTACAATAAAGAAAAAAGGGGGAGATACCATGAAGAAACAGACCTTTGCGCTGTATTTCGGAAACCGCGGCTTTATGCCCGCGGAGTTGATCGAGGGCGCGCGGCAGGATATGGCCAAAGCCGTTACGGACGCGGGTTTCGACTATTTGATGATGGATGCGGGCGCCACCCGCTACGGAGCCGTGGCGACGCGGGACGAGGGGCAGCTGTATCACGATTGGCTCAAATCGCACGAGGGCGAATACGACGGCGTAATCCTCTGCATGCCGATCTTCATCGACGAAAACGGAGCCGTTGCCGCTTTGCAGGACGCCGGCGTTCCGATTCTGATGCAGGCGTACCCCGACGAGATCGGGAAAATGGATTTCAAACACCGTCGGGACGCCTTCTGCGGGAAATTTTCCGTCACCGACGTTTTTTATCAGTACCGCATTCCGTTTACGGTTCTGAAACCGCATGCGGTGCATCCGCTCACCGAGGCGTTCCGCCGGAATCTGGACGATTTTGCGGCGGTTTGCCGCGTTGTTAAGGGAATGAAACGATTCAACCTCGGTTGCATCGGCGCGCGTACAACCGCATTCAAAACCGTTCGGTTCGATGAAGTGGCCCTGCAACGCTACGGAATCAATGTGGAATCTTTCGACCTTTCCGAGCTGATTTGGAAGGTGGGCAAAAAGTCGGATGACGACCCCGCCGTGCAGGCAAAAAAAGAACGGTTGGAGAACTACGCGGATTTCAGCCGTGTTCCCGCCGCAAACCTGCATACGCTCGCTAAAATTTCGGTGGTAATCGATGAATATATCCGCGAATACCATCTGGACGCGCTGACTCTGCGCTGTTGGAACGAGATGGAAACTATTCTTCGGGTTTGCCCCTGCGTTCTGATCTCCGAGTTGAACGACAGGGGGATTGCCTGCTCCTGCGAGATCGATCTGACCAGCGCCATTTCCATGCACGCTATGCAATTGGCGTCGGGAAAGCCGACCGCCTGCCTCGATTGGAATAATAACTACGGCGAGGATGAAAACAAGGTTATTCTGTTCCATTGCGGGCCGGTTGCGCAAACGTTGATGGCGGGCAAAGGAACCGTTACCGAGCACAAAATGTTTGCCAAAGGAGATCCCGGGAGCGGCTGGGGAAGCAACGAGGGGCGGATCGCCGCGTTCGACATGACCTATTCCAACTGCTTTACCGAGAACGGAAAATTGAAAATTTACACGGCGGAAGCAAAAATCACCGATGATCCCATTGAACCGCAGTTCTTCGGCTGCGGCGGCGTTGCGGAAATCCCGAACTTACAGGATAAGCTGATCAGGCTTGCGAAAACGGGCTTCAAGCACCATACTACCGTTGGGGTCGGGCATATGAAAGCGGTTTTGGATGAAGCGTTAGGAACTTACCTCGGTTACGAACTGACCGAAATTGAGGGATAAGATGTATCTCGGCGGGTTGGATATCGGAACGACCGGCTGTAAGTTATCCGTTTATCGGGACGACGGCGGGTTTGTTTGTAATTCTTATCGGGAATATCATGCCGTTCATCGGGACGGCTGTCACGAAATTTGCGCGGAAACCGTTTTCAAGGCGGTTTGCGAGGTCCTTCGGGAAACCGCCTCGCGCGCGATGCCGAATGTGATCGGCGTGACGTCGTTCGGGGAAACGTTTGCGGCGTTGGATGAAAACGACCGCGTTCTTCTGCCGTCCATGCTGTATACCGATCCGAGAGGGGCGGATGAATGCGATCTGCTCTGCCGCGCAATGGGAGCGGACGCCATTCGCAAAATCGCCGGCGTAAAACCCCATTCCATGTATAGTCTCCCGAAACTGATGTGGATCAAAAAACAGAAACCGGAGATTTTTCGGAAAATCAAGCGCGTGATGCTGATGGAAGATTACATTGTATACATGCTTTGCGGCGTTGCGCAGATTGATTATTCGCTTGCAGCAAGAACTATGGCTTTCAACATTGAAAAGAAATGTTGGAGCGAGGAGATCTTCGGGGCGGCGGGCATCAACCCATCTCTTATGTCCGCACCCGTTCCCTCGGGAAGCGTTGCGGGCGTTATGCGGAAAGAACTTGCGGAAACGCTGGGGATTCCATCCGGAATCACCGTTGTCAACGGTGCGCACGATCAGATCGCCGCAACGCTCGGCGCGGGGGTTTTGCAGTGCGGAGAGGCAGTGGACGGCACCGGAACGGTGGAGTGTCTGATTCCCGTGTTCGATCGGATCCCCGAGGAAGCCGCGCTTTATAACGAGGGATATTCCGTGGTTCCCTATGTGCGGGACGGCTCTTATGTTTGCTATGCGCTGTCCTTCACCGGCGGTGCGGTCCTGAAATGGTTTCGGGAAAACTTTGCGCCCCAATACCATGGCGAGAATGTGTATGCGCAGCTTGACGCAACGGTTCCGAAGGATCCAACTGGGATTTTGGTTCTTCCGCATTTTGCCGGAGCGGCCACGCCCTATATGGATACCGGCTCGCGCGCGGCCGTTCTCGGGCTTACGCTCGAACACGGGACAGGACATTTTTATAAGGCGCTTATGGAGGGCGCGTGCTACGAAATGGCGGTGAATCTGGAGCGGCTCGAATCGTTCGGCATCCGGCCGGAAACCGTGTACGCAACCGGCGGCGGTGCGGCGTCGGACGTATGGCTGCAAATCAAAGCGGACGTCTGGAACCGGTCGGTGGTGTCGCTTTCCGCCAAACAGGTCGGCGCATGCGGAACTTGCATGCTGTGCGGCGTGGCATTGGGGGTTTATCGGGATTTTTTCCATGCCAAACGCGTATTTGTAAAAGAGAAGCGCGCCTATCTGCCGGATCCTGCCGCCGCGCGCTCCTACCGAAACTATTATAACGCCTATCGCAACATTTACCAAGCCGTCAGGCCGATCGTGGGGGAATGTTCCGAGGCATAAAAAAACGGAAAGAAAGGGAAAAACCATGCTTGTAACATTGAAAAACATTTTGAGAATTGCGGAGGCGAGAGGGTGTGCCGTCGGGTCGTTCAACACCCCCAACATGGCAACCCTGCGCGCCGTTCTCCAAGCGGCGGAAGAACTCGGGGAACCAGTCGTCGTTATGCACGCCCAGATTCACGAGGAGATGGGGCTTTGCAAAATGGAAGAGATCGTTCCCGTAATGCGGTTGCTTGCAGACCGCGCGAGCGTTCCGGTGTGCGTGCATCTGGACCACGGAACCGACCTTTCCTATCTCCGATGGGGGCTTGATTTGGGCTGTACCTCGGTGATGTACGACGGCTCCGCGCTGGACCCCGAAACGAACTGCGCCAACACCTGCATTGCAAGGGAAATTTCCCTGCGGTGCGGAGCCTCGCTGGAAGCGGAGATCGGCTCCATGGGCGCGCGGGAGTCTGCCGTTTCGGGGAACACCGACGAGAGCCTGTTTACGGATCCCGCGGATGCGGAAGCATTCGTAAACCGGACGGGCGTTGACGCGCTGGCATGCGCGTTCGGCACCGCCCATGGCCTGTATGTCAAACAGCCCAAGTTGGATTTTGAGCGGTTGGCGAAGATCCGGTCCATAGTAAACGTTCCGTTGGTGATGCACGGCGGCTCGGGCGTGAGTACGGATGATTACCGAAAGGTGATCTCGCTCGGCATACGGAAAATCAACTATTATACCTACATGGCCAAGGCGGGCGGCGCGGCGGTTCAAGAACTTTCCGACCAAATGTTTTTCCACGACATTGAAATTACCGCGACGGAAGCCATGAAGCAAAACGCGAAATCCGCAATGGCGGTTTTCGGGGGACGGGATCCGCAACCGTAACGCGAACGGTAACAACCCCCGAAAATTCAAAAGCCCGTTTTTGTCCAGCGGACAAAAACGGGCTTTTTTGTTGACACGTATCGCAATTTCGGAAGATTCCGCGGTGTTTTTCAGTAATAAAGGCTCTTGGTGAACAGGTTGGCAGTCAGCATTTTTGCCCAATAGCGGAGCGGTACGCAAGTCAGCTTTTCTTCATCTCCTTCATGCGGGGGACGATAGTATAATCGATCCGCTTCCAATTCCTCGATCCGGTCGATTTTTCCTTCCGCGTAGTCGAGCAGAATGCGCTGCGCCTGCTTCAACCGGAAGGTCAACGCCCCGAAACGAATGTCCTGCACCTCGAACCCGATGCGGCAGTTATCGCGCATCCATTGCTCGCGGAACACTTCATGGAGCCGTTCAATTTCTTCCACAATCTGCGGAACGCCCTCGGCAAGCCGCTTCAATTCTTCGCGGTCGCCGCGGTCGTAGGCCTCTTTGAGGAAAAGACCCAGCTCGGCTTTGCGGGCAAGAACGCGGCAGAGAGCCTGCATGGGGCGGAAGATATATTCCCATTTTCCGTGGCAATACCGCTCAAATCGCTCCGCGCATTCGGCAAAATGCGCGTTGCATCCCTTGGAAACGTGCTTATCGAACATGCCGAGCAGAATGTCCTGATAGAACATATACCGCGTGGGCAATTCGGCGGTATATCCGAATTTCTGCCGCCCGGGAATATTGTTAATTTCTTCCATGTCCATAAAGGCGTCGTAGTCCGCGTCGGCGCATTCCCGCATGCGCGCGCGCAGGGCGTCGTCGTCCGTGGCGCACCCCCATTGGCTCTCCGCAAAAAGCTGCAGGGTGGGAATTGCGGAGAACGGGGAACACATTCCGCCGTCGTCGCCCCACATGGTAACAATCACGAACCGGACGGGGTATTTTTCGGCAACGCTCAACGCGGCCCGTTCCGAATTGACCGAATAGCGGTTGAGCGGGACCAAGCCGCTCCATGTTTGCGCGCCGCCCGCCCAAACAATTTCATTGTGGAACTTGCAGTGTTCGGCAAACATGTGTTCGTATTTCGCAAGGTCAACGCCGTCGTAATCCCAATAAACAAGCGAGAGGTCGGGGGGAACAATGCCGGCAATATCCTCGGTGATGTGTGTTTTTTTGTCGTAATAATGGGTGGCGTTCGGGCCCATCAGGAAGAACATGTCGCTCCATATCATGGGCTTGAAATCATATTTGCGGCAGATCTCCATAACGCGGGCAAGGTGCCGCTTCATCAGTTCCTTGGGGGGGTGGTAGCCGTTCTTGGAGAGGTAGGATCCTCTGCCGAGCATTCCGGCCTCGTCCATGCCAATGTGGATGCGGCGGCTCCGAACGTTCTTCCGCATAGTTGCAATCATGGAATCGATCAGCGCGTAAACCTTTTCGTCGTCCACAAGCAGAATATCCTTGCAATCGCAGTATTTTCCAACGACGGCCGGCCAGCCGAAAAAGGTGTTGAGATGCGCCAAGGTCTGTATGCAGGGGATCAGCTCCATGCCGATCGAATCGCAATAGTCGTCAAGTTCCTGAAAATCCTCGGTTGTCAAGGTAGCGCGCTGATGGCCGAAATAGGGCTGACCCTCGATGCGGTAGGTATCCTCGGTGTAGAGCATAACGGCGTTATAGCCTATAACGGCGAGCAGGCGGCAAAACTCTTTGCGGCGTTCGCGGTTGAGAACCGCGTTGCGGGAGCAATCCAGCATGGCGCAAAGCGTTTCTCTTTGCGGTTTTTGCTCGGTTTGGAAGGAATCGTCGTTCAGGTGGCCGCAAAGAATGCCGACGGCGCGCATCAGCGAGGAGAGCGAGGAATAGCCGATTTTATATGCCCCGTTCCGAACGGAAACCGAAAGACCTTCCGGCATTTTTTCCAAGCGTAGTTCCGCGCCGCCGTTGGAGAGGGCGTGGCCAGTTTGGCGGAACGCTTCGCCCGCCGCAAAGACCGCCCGCGCGTCGGCTTTTTGTTCGTCTATAAAGAAATTCATGTTCGGGTTCCTCTCAATCGTTGAAAAAGGTTTTGCTTTCGATCCGGCTTCCGGCTCATATCGAGAAAATCCGAATCGGAAATGCCGGCAAGCGATTTCAGCAGTTCCACCTTGCCGAGCTGGCGGTCGCCGTAGCAATGCGAATCCGAGCCGTAGGTAAAGCGGCAACCGCATTCTTTCGCGATGGCGTACATACGGACGTATTCGAGGTTTCGGATCTCTTCCTCGGAAAAGCCGATAAAGGTGCTGCCGTTCATTTCCAAAGCGATTCCCGCGTCGCGCGCCGCTTCGAAGCATTCGCGGAAGTCGCGGTCGGGGATGTGGCAAAGAACGGCGTTGGTGTCCCCATGGCGCGTGCCGGGGACGAACGGGTGGGCGACGGACGTAAAATATTTGCGAAGCGGACTTTGGAGAATGTCCTTGAAATGCCGGACCGCGAATTTTGCGTGCGCGGGGTGGTCGTCCAGAAACTCGGCGGGCATCACAAAGTTTTTCATGTGGTCGTGGCCGTGGGCGATCAGAATATAATCGAACTTTTGTGCCACTTCTTCCGAAAGACCGACCACGCCGTCCATGCGGCATTCGGCCTCGCAGCCGAAGAGCAGATGAACGCCGCGATGCGATTTCGGAACTTCGGGGATCAGCCCGCAAACATGGGCAAAATCCTGCGGCTCATACCAGCGGGACGCGCCCGGAACGGCGCGATCCCACATGTGGTCCGAGAAGCCGACGGTTTTCAGGCCGATTTCTTTTGCGCGGGAGATGTAGCCCTCGGCAAACGCCTCGGGGCTCCCGCAAGAGGAGATGTGGGTGTGGATGTGAATATCATGCAGTATCATGGAAGGCTCCTTTTTGCGCGGCGATGGAATTTCGGATGCCGCCCCTTTTTTCCAAAGGGAACCCCGCGGCGGGCGAACACCCGCCGCGGGGATGTTTGACCCGCGGGACCGCAAGCAATTCCGCTGCGGGATCTCCGCGAATCGGTTTATTGGAAGGTCAGCTCCGCGTAGGAAACGGTGAGCAGATCGGCCTCGCCGCCAACGCCGCCGTTGGTCAGGGCCTTGGAAGGCTCCGGCGGGGCAGGCGGGTTATCGCCGCCGGCCTCGGTGGTTGCGGGTTCGGTGGTAACGGTTTGGCCTGTGGTTTGTGCCGGCTTGGTTTCGGCGGGTTTTCTCTGCGTGGTGGTGGAATCGGACGGTTTGGTTGGCATTGCCGATTCGGCGACGGTTTCGGACGTGCTTTCCGGCTCGGCGGTTTCCGCCGGATCTTTCGACGACCCGCAGCCGAAGAGCATGGCAAGAACCAGCAGAAGGACCAGAACCGATAGAATCAGACGTTTTCCGTTCATATCAATTTCTCCTATCCTGTTTGGGTGTTTTCGGGCGTTCGATTACTCAAAAACCAGATCTTTGTAGGAAATGGAGAGTGCGTCGCCGCCCTCGCCGTTATCCGAAAGGGTGAGAATATCCTCTCGGGAGAGCGCGAACAGGACGAGTTCGGGATGTTCATAAAGTTTCATCATGAAAATCTCCTTTCTTCGGTTTCGCGCGGGTCAGGCCTTTTTTGCGAGGACAAATTCGTGGCTCGCGGTGGAAAGAACGGTGGTTTCATCCAAGAGGGTAACAAAGCCTTTTACGGTAATCGTATGGGCGTAGGTTGCGTAGTCCACGTTTTTCAGTACCAACGCCACAATGTATTTGCCCTCGGTTGCGTTCACGGTTTCGCCAAGAGCCTGAATGGATTGATAAACCTTGGTGCCGGAAATGGTGGTTTGCGCGGATGTTCCGTTATCGCGCGCAATGGTGAGCTGGAACCCGATGTTGGCATAGTTGAGGTCGCCAACCTCGGCAACCAAGCGGATGTCCTTGGTTCCGTCGGCGTTTTCTTCCACGGCAACCTGATAGCCCAGCGTTTCGGAAACGGGGCAGAGGTCGAACGCTTTGGCATACGCGCTCGGAACAATCTTGCCGTCAATCATCGCCCAAGAGGCGAGCGGCGCGTAATCTTCCAAGCGAAACGCCGCGTTCGAGGGATCCACCATAGAGGTCAGGCAGGTTTTCAGGTCGGCAAGATGATTGACCAACGTGGAACCTTCATAATTGACATTGGATACGGGATCGGTATAGGAAATGTTTACATTGAATACCGTGCGGGATTCTCCCTCGGCATTATATGCGCCGATGGCATAACGGTCGGCAATGTCGTAAACCGCATAGCAGTCGGTCAAGGTAACGGTGGGGTCGGTAGCGAGAGTAGCTGCGAAATTGCAGTTGGTTCTGTCAAGGCAGAAGAACGCGTCCGCAATGCGTTTGGGGTCGGAAAGCGTGGCTGCGCTGACGCAACGGGTAAAGCTTGCGTTTCCGGAAAGGATTCCGATGAAGCCGCCGGAAGCCCGATACATGCTGTTATCTATCGAAACGCTTCCATAGGATGCGCAATCAATAAAGGTTGCGATTCCGGTATTGTTTTGCGCGCCGAGAATGGCTCCAACGCCTTTTTGACCGGTAACGTCAACATCGAACACGCAATTGGTTGCGCTAAAAGAGCCTCTTGCGATACCAACCACGCCGCCGATCATGTTGCGGTTTTTATCGGGAGCTGTTACCGAACCCGAAACGTAAACATTTTCGAGGGTTGCAGCCTTTCCGTTCATCACTTGGGCGGCCAGAATGCCGCATGTATTGCCGGTTGAAGCGTTTACATTTCCGTTTACAAACGCAATGTTGCGGATGGTGCAATTGCCGAGGAAAAGAACAAAGCCGAGGTTTCCGGTTGTTGCGTTTTGAATGGTCAGATTGGAAATTTTATGTCCTTGCCCATCCAAGGTTCCGTTGAATGTGGTGTTATTGCTGGAACTGTTGGCCTTATATCCGGTCCATTCAATGCCGGAAAGGTCAATGTCAGTGGTCAATTTTACGGTTTCGTTTTCAAATGTGTAATAATCTTTGATCTTTGCTTGGAATGCCATCATATCGTTGACGTTGGAAATGGTCCAAACGCCGTCAACGGCGGCCCAACCATCGGTGGGCGTGGGGTCGGCGGCCGAAGCCGTAAAGGGAAGAACGGCGAGCAGGGAGAGGACAAGCAGGAACGCGAGGGTCAGGGAAAGCGATTTTTTGAGGGCAAGTGTTCGTTTCATGATGGTTCAGTTCCTTTCTGTTTTTGTTTTTTTGCTATAAACCCGACGTTTTGTCAGGTAGATGCCTTTTTGGTTGCGGTGTCAATGTCCGCAATCAGGAACGCGTGGTCGGAGAGCCATTCTTGGTCGTTATCCCACGCGGTGTAGAATTGGCGGACGGAGGTATCCGAGCTGACGAAGATATGGGCGAACGACCAGATGCGCGCGGACGCGCCGCCGCCCCAGTCGTGAACGTCGCCGATGTCGTTCACCTGTTTGTCGCAATAGAATTTCGCGTCTTTCACGGTTCCGTCCGCAAGCAATTCCGTGTAGCATTTGTGCGAAATGGCGGCGTTGGGAACCGCGGCGTCGCCCCGTACCTCGGCGGAAAGGAAATCGCGGGTGTTAAAGTCGCCCGTTACCGCCACGGGGCAGTGGTATTGGTTTTGCAGCTCGGTGAGCTTTTGGTGGGTCAATTGCATTTGGGTGCGATTTGCGTCAATGTTCTTGTCCTCGCCCGTCCAATGGACGTTGAGAACGGCGGCCGTTGGCTCGGCTGCCCCGATTTTTTGGAGAACCGCCCAGCACATATACCGCCCGCCCCAAGCCTGCGAATCGCTTGGCGGGTAGTTCTCCCAGCCGGAAGTTACCAAGGTGTAGCGATCCGAGCGGTAGAGAATGGCGTTCAGGAAATACATGCGTTCGCCGCCGCCCGTTGCGAGCTTCCAAGGCGTTCCGGCGTACTTTTCGGTAACGTAATCCATCCATTGGTCGCAGAACTCCTGCAAGCCGACCACGTCGGGATCGTATACCTGCAAATAGGAATCGAAGATCTCGCCGCGAACGCTCACGGGGTAGCCCTGTTCGTCGGCTTCCGGCGTCCAGAAGCTTGCCGCCACGTTTGCGGACATGACCCGCAGATCGGCGTTGGCGGGGCGGGCAAGGCCCGTTGGGTTATCCAATTGGTGGGTAATGCGAACGTCGCCGTTGTTCAGAGTGATTTCGTTTACGGTGTTATCGGGGCGGATCACGCTGCCGATCGCGCGCGCCGCGAGCTTCATGGAGTAGCCGCCCGCCGAAACAATGCAGAGGTCGCCGCCCTTCACGCGGTAGCCGTAGTGCTGCGGATCAATCGAGGAATCGATCTCCATGCGGATGTAGTGCTTTCCCTCGGCGGCCTGCGAGGCGGTTTGAAAACGATAACCGTAGAAATCGGTCAGATTTGCGGAGAGGGTTTCCAATACGTCCGAGGTAATCCGCGCGTCCGTCGGCGCGAGAATTTCAAGGTCTTTCAGCTCCACGCCGTTGATTTGTGCGTTCATCAAAGAGTACCTGCCTTCGTAGTTTACGGAATAGTTCTTTTCAAGCGACAGCTCGGCAATGGTTTCAACGTTGCCCGCGAGCTTTTTCAGGTGCGTTACCATGGCGTTTACCGCCATGGCGTAGCCATCGGTTGTTTGCGCGGCGATATAGACCGTTTTGCCGTTCACCGCGACGGCATAGCCGCGGGTGCGCATGCCGGCGTAAAGCGCCGAGGCGGTTTCATCGCCGATGTTGCCGAACGCGATGCAAGGCTCGCCCGCGAACGACTCCTGCCAGACCGACGGCTCGGCGAGCGTTACGCCGAGTTTTTGCGCGAACGAGGTCCGCAGCGTTTCAATGGCTCCCGCGGTTGCTTCGGCGTCGGCCGCCGCGTAGGCAATTTTCACCGCGGCTTCGCCGTTCTGAACCATGGCGACGCCATCCGCCGCCGACGGTTTGGCCGTTGTGGTACCGCCCGATTTGGTTCCGCTTGTTTTCTCGCCGGAGCCGATAGCGGTTCCGCTGCCGCCGCACCCCGCGAGAAGAACCAGAGCCAACAGAACGAGCAGACCGGAAAAGATGCGTTTTTTCATATTATTATATTGCCGTCCTTTCGCGGTCAGGTTCCCATTTTGTTAATGTCGGCCAACGCCGGAACATGGCGGGCCATCAATTTGCTATCCAAGTAGGTTTGCCAAGAGGAATCGTTATAAACGCAGTTGCGCAGGGCCGAGAAGGAGCTTAACGCGTTGTAGAAGTTCCCGGGATCGTAAACGATGCTATCGCGGACCAGAAGGAACATTTCGGTGTCCTCGGGGCGGTTGGCATAGCGGGTGCAGAAGGTCTTTTCAAAAACGACGGGCGTCAGGTTCCGGTATCCGTCAATCGCAAGGGCTTCCACAACCGCGGTGGAGCGGGCGTAATCGTCTCCAAGCCCCGCGGGAACCGAGAAGAGCGAAACGGTTACGCCGAGGCGCGTTCCGTAGCCCTCTTGCTGGGCGTCGTATTTCGGGATCGGCGCAACGCCCACTTCCATGCCATGATCACGGATCGCGCGCTCAACGTCGTAGGGAGTGGCGGTCAGGAAAATGGCGTGATTATCGGTAAAGGGGACAAGGTCGTATGTGCCGTCCTTATCATAGAAAACGTCGGGGTTGTTGAAAACCATGGCGCGAACGGTATCCACAATGTCGGTCATGCGGGTTCCGGTGTAGTCCTTGGAGAGCGTCCAATTGTCGTTGGTGTTCTGCTTGGCAACGGCAGAAATGCCGAAACCGGTCTGGAACGCGTCCACCGAGAGTTTGCGAACGTCAAGGCCGTACATCACGTTGTCGGCGGAGTTGTAGGTTCCGCTCGAGTTGGGGTTCAGGGCGGTATCCTTAATCAGCTCCATAAAGCGGCCGAGCGTCCAGTTGCCCTCGTCCACCATGGTGTAGGGGGATTCGAGGTGGTAGCGTTCGATCAACTCTTTGTTGAACATCATCAGGTACATATTGTAGGTAATGGTCGGGGTCATGTCTCCGGTGATGTAGTAGAGGCTTTCGTGAACGGTGTTTCCTTCCACCAAGCTCTTGTTCCACCAAGGGGCGTCGTAATCGATGTGGTTGGGTTGGAGCAGGTCGTCGTACAGCCCGCGGAGCATGCCGATGGACGCGCTCAAACTGTATTGGCACACCAAATCGGGCATCAGCCCCGCCATTTTGTAGGAATCCAGCGTTTCAATAAAGGATTCCATTTGGGCATAGCGGCCGGGGATTTCCTGAATGGAAATGTCCAGATTCAGGCGATCCTCCACGTTGACCAGATGCTTATAGATCGCCTCGTCAACGGCGGAGAGGTTATCCGAGTACTCGGGGATCCAGTCGGAGATCAATTGGGTGTTCCAAGTGATGATTTTGAACGGATCGTTGCCGTAGTCCAAGGATTTGTCCAAGCGGTCGCCGGATTCGTAGTCGAACGCGTCCGGCTCTGCGGTTCCGGCCGAGGAGCCGGCGGCGGTGTTTTCTCCCGATTCGGTAACAACCGGCTTTTTGCCCCCGCCACCGCAGGCGGAAAGAACGCCGACGAGCAGAACGATTGCGCATAGCAGCGCGAGAACGGGCTGGAAGTGCTTCATTGTGAAGTCCTCACTTTCTGTTTTTTCGGCGGCGGTTGCGGATGTTCCCCCGCCTTACTTGTTATTATAAAGCAAAAATCCTCCAATGTAAATAACTATTTTATGGATTTATAACACAAAATTAAGATTTTAGTTGACATTCCTGTAAAAATATGATAAAATAAACTCGGCGGATCGGTTTTGCGACCGCCGGAAAAAGAACAGAAAACGGGGGAGACGCGCGCTATATGATTAAGGAAAATTATTTTTACGAGCATTTGCCGTTCGACGAATTAAACCCATCGTATATTCTCCACCGGCAATGCACGATTGACTCCGCGCATAGCTTTGCCGCCCATTGGCACGAGAGCATTGAACTATTATATCTGTTCGAGGGCGAATGCGACGTTATGATCGACACCGAGCGGTTTCATATGTCGCGGCGGGATGTGGTTTGCGTAAACTCCGGCAGGATCCATTCCATCAGCTCCGCGGGATTTACGCAGTACAGCGCGCTGATCGTTTCGCCCGAGTTCCTGCGGGAATGCGGCTTTCCCGCCGAAACCATGCTGAAACCTTTCATTTCTTATGCGGACGACCAGACCGTTGCGGACGGGATCCGCTTGGCGAACCGAGAGGGCAAATACTGCCGCCCCTATTGGCAGAGCGTGCAGAAGGCGGCGGTTGTTTCGCTCCTTTGCCACCTCTACCGCTCCTACGCGGTCGGCGGTTCCGGAAAGAAGCCGATTTCCGCGGCCGGATCCAATGTGGTAAAAGAGAGCCTGACCTACATCCGCGCGCACTACCACGAGGACGTTTCCACGCAGGAACTTGCGGACCGCGTTGGGGTAACGGTCAATCACCTTTGCGCGTGCTTCAAGAAAGTTACGGGCATGTCGGTCAAGAAGTACGTCAACTCCATGCGCTGCCGCGATGCGGAAGCCATGCTGTTCAGCGGGGAATACACCGTTGCGGAAGCGGGGGCGAGATGCGGGTTCAACAATATGCCGTATTTTGCAAAGGTGTATCGGTCCGTTGTCGGCATGCTGCCGTCGGATACGCTTTCCGAGGGGAAGCACGCCGCGGGATAATCGGTTGCCGTTTCTGAAAAAGCGTAAAATGAAAACAATTTTACTTTGGAGGGCTTTTTTATGAACTTTACAAAACTTGACCGATACCTTGACCAATTGGTTTTCCTGCACGGGATCCCGTTCTGCGACGTCGCCGTAATGCAGGACGGAAAATCCATCTACCGCCACGGGGCCGGATTTACCGACATGGAACACACCAAACCCGTTGCGGGAAACGAGCTGATGTGGCTCTATTCCACATCCAAGGTGATCACCTGCTTTGCCGCAATGCGTCTGATAGGCGAGGGGAAACTTTCATTGGCCGATCCCGTTTCCAAATACATTCCATCGTTTGCGAATATCACCGTTCGTCAGCCGGACGGTTCGGTGCGTCCCGCGAAAAACATCATAACGGTTGAACATCTTTTCACCATGACCGGCGGGTTGAGTTATAACTTTACCTCTCCGCTTTTTAACGAGGCGCGCGAGAACTTGTACGGGACCGTCCGATATGTGAGCGAATTTCCAAAAGAGCCGCTCGCTTTTGAACCGGGGACGGATTATCGGTACAGCCTCTGCCATGATGTTCTTGCCGCGGTGGTGGAAGTGGTTTCGGGAATGCGGTTTTCGGAATATCTGAAAACTTACTTTTTTAATCCGCTTGGCATTGAAAATATAGGGTTCCATCCCACAGAGGAGCAGAAAAAGCGTTTTGCCGGCGCTTTTTGGTATAATTCCGGAACTTTGGACCATACGGAACACCCCTGTGAAAGCAATTATGATTTCAACCCCAACTATGAAAGCGGCGGCGGAGGAATGTTCGCGTCGGTTGATGAATATATCAAAATCATATCGGCGGCTGCCTGCGGCGGAAAAGCGCCGGACGGCTACCGCATTTTCGATGAAAAATGTATTCCCATGATGCAGGTCAACCGCCTGTGCCCGAAAGCGCTCAACCATTTTGTAACCTACCGCTTCCACGGCTACGGTTGGGGTCTCTGCGGGCGCGTTCACACCAATCCCGCGGTATCGGATTCGCTCTCGCCTGCGGGCGAGTTCGGCTGGGACGGAGCCGCCGCGACCTACGCTTTAATTGACACGGAAAACCGCCTCGCGTTCTTCTTCGGCACCCAGATGTTCGGCGGAACTTACCTTTATGCGGTCGGCCATCAGAAAACCCGCAATTTGATTTACGAATGCTTGAAACAATAAAAAAACAAAGCAAATCGGGAGAATGAAAAATGCTGTTTCGGGATGTTTCTTTCAAAAGCGCAACGCCGATTTGGGAAGAGGGAACCTCGGGGGAGATGAACCGCTCCCTGCGGTTTGAAGCCTCTTTCTTCGGCTCATCCGCGCGCCTGCGGATTGCGGGCTGCACGCATTTTCAGGTGTTTGTGAACGGTGCGTTGGTTTTCTGGGGACCCGCCCGCGCGGCAAAAGGGTATTTTCGGGTCAGCGAGCTTTGCCTGAACGGCAACGAGGGGGAGCGCAACGAGGTCTGCGTGCTGATTACGTCCGATTACTGCATCCAATTCGAGTTTATGAAACAGCCCCCGTTCCTCTGCGCGGAAATCGAGCAGGACGGGAGCGTTGTGGCCGCAACGGGCAAGCGCGGTTGGAGCTGTTTTTCCGTTCCCGAGCGCGTGCAGAAAGTACAGCGGTTTTCCGTTCAGCGCGCGTTTTGCGAGGTCTATCGCATGGATCGCGCAAGCGAACGGCGCGAGGTTGTTTGCACCCCTGCGGGAGAAAAACATTTTATCGCCGCCGACACCCTGTTTCCTGTCTACGAATATACGCCGTGCACGCGGTTCCTTGCCTGCGGCACGGTGGAGCACAGCCCTGCGCGGGAGCATTACGGCGACCGCGCGATTACGAAGATCGGAACCGATTGGGACGGGTTCCGCACGGACGAATTGGAGATCTGCTCCACCTTTGAGGTTGAGGACCTGAAATTGACGGCAACCGGCGAGGTTCCGTCCCTGCCGCTCCGTTTGCAAAATCAGTATGCGACCGTCGCGTTCGACCATAACCGCGCGGGATTTTTCCGCTTGAACGTGACCTGTACCGAAAAAACGCGTCTTTATTTAACCTTTGACGAGATTCTGACCGACGGCAAGGTGAATTTCAAACGGCTGCAATGCTCTGCCGTGGTGCTTTATATTCTGGAAGCGGGAAAATCCTATCAGTTGCTGACCGCGCATCCCTATACCGCGCAATACCTGAACCTGATTTCGTTTGGCGGCGCGGTTACGGTGGAATCGGTGGGCATGGTCAATCTCCGCTGTTCCGAGGAGATTTTCCAAAAGGAGCTTGACCCGTTAGCGGACGAGGAAATCCGCAGCGTTTACAACGCGGGAAAAGAGACTTTTTGCCAGAACGCGCTCGACCTTCTGAACAGCGACCCGTCGCGGGAGCGCGCGGTCTGGCTCTGCGACACCTACTTTATCGGCCGTGTGGAGCGGTTGATGACCGGCAAGGCCACGCTCGAAACTGTAACGCTTGCAAATTTCGCCATGGCGAAACATCCGGATCGCCTGCCCGAGGGCATGCTTCCCATGTGCTACCCGTCGGATACGCAGTTGGACGGAAGATTTATTCCAACATGGGCAATGTGGTATTTTCTGGAAGTTACGGAATATGTCCGTTTTACGGGCGATCGGACCTTCCTTTCCGAAATTCGGGAGCAGATGTATGCGCTGTACCGCTTTTTTCAGCAATACGAAACCGAAAGCGGCCTGCTCGCCGATCTTCCAAGCTGGGTGTTCGTGGAGTGGTCGCATTGCAACAAATGCACGAAAGGGATCAACTACCCGTGCAATATGCTGTACTACCGTTTTTTGAAAGAACTGTCGGATGCCTATGGAGATTCGGAAATTTCCCGCCGTGCCGACGGCTTGCGGGCGTTGATCCGCCAACGGGGCAGGGACGGAATGTTCTTTTACGACCATTCGCTGCAAAACAACGACGGGCAATGGGAACTGCAAAAAGCCGACTTGACCGAAACCTGCCAATATTACGCGTTTTATATGGGCGTTGCCACCGCGGGGGAAGATCCGGAACTTTGGGAAACAATAGTTCGGGACTTCGGGCCGGATCGGGCGAAAACGGGACTGTGGAAAGAGATTTACCCGTCCAACGCGCTTATGGGGTTCTATATGCGTTTCGATCTGCTTTGCGACGCGGGCGAAACCGAGCGGTTGGATCGGGAAATTCGCCTGTATTTCCGCGACATGGCAACGCTGACGGGTACCGTTTGGGAACATAACAAACCAAGCGCGAGTTGCAGCCATGCGTTTGCTTCCCATGTGCTGGTGTGGCTCGATCGGTTGCACTACCTGAAACCGAAATCATAAAACCGGAGCAAAGGGGGGCCGTTCCGTTTCCGGCAACGAGCGCGGAACAGAACTTTCATTTTGCACATTGGTTTGCATATTGGGAAAAGCCGAGCGTTTCCGCTCGGCTTTTCTGCGTTTATGATGCGTTTTTTGAGACCTGTTGTTGATTTTTGTTTTTCGCACACCAATCTTTTGCGCCCCAATTTGCTGTGTTTTGCCCGATTTTTGCCCAAAATGCAAGAAGAACCCCCTTTTGCCGTGGTAGACAAAAGAGGGTTCTTTGATGTATAAGAGCGCCCAAAAGGTACATATCCAAACTAAAACCGCCAAAATGATTATCCCGACAAACCGGAATTTGTGTTTTTCTTCACAACTTCAGTACTGCAACAATCTCATCGCCGTCCATCTCTCCGTTTTCTACAAATCCAAATGAGGCGTATAGTTTCTTTGCCACCTCATTTTCAGGCTCGTAAGAGAGAACGCAGTATGCTTGACTATTTCGCCGCCGCTCCGAGCGTACCGGAAGAAACGGAAGCCGACCGAGAGCGGGAACGGCTCGCCCAAATCGAAGCGGACTTGCCGGAACTGCTCCGCCGGATTCGGACCCCGAAGCAGTTCGAGGCATGGAGCGCAGGCAGGAACCCGCGGACGGTGGCGGACAGGCTGAAAGACAACGCCGCGACCGTTTGCGCGTTCCTCGCCGCCCACGGGACAGACCCCGAACGGCTCCGCGGTCAGGTAGAGACGAAGGAGCAGAGGGCGGCAAAGATAGCCGAGAAGCGGGCGCGCCGCAAGTGGGAAGAAGAACACCTTGACGAACTCCCGCCCTCTCTCCGTGCGAAACGGCTTGCGTGTATGGCGGCATCTCGAAGCTACGCAAGGAAACAGGAGAGAAGGAAAGCGGAGAAAGCGAGGGCGACGGCATGAGCAGATACGCGGCAATAACACAGAGCAGAAAGGCGAGAAAAAACGCCGCGGCTCGCGCACGCGAGCGCGCGCGCTACTTGACTAAAGCACATAAAGCGGGAAAATTGGTGAAAGTGAACAAAAAACGCCATGAATTACCAAAGCAAAACGCTGTTTGATTATGCAACTTTACGAGACTTTGCGGGGATGGGTTACAAGCTAACCCGCATTGCGGAGTATGTGCAACCCGACCCGACCAAAGAGCGGAAATATACCGCCAAAGGCGAGGCGGGGAACGCCGGAAAGCTCGCGCGCAGTCTTTCGCGCGCAAGGAATCGTGTGTTCGAGCTTTCCTATTGCAACCCGTGGGAACTGTTCGTTACATTCACGCTTGACCCCACGAAATACGACCGCCACGACCTCGGCAAATTCTCGAAAGACCTTGCCCAATTTATCCGCCATTACCGCCAACGCAAGGGGGCAAACGTGCAATACCTCTTGATACCGGAACCGCACAAAGACGGCGCATGGCACATGCACGGGTTTTTGATGGGGCTGCCCCTCGACCACCTGCGGGAGTTTCACGGGGGCGAACGCCTGCCCGATAAAATCCGCAACCGGATTGCCGAGGGAAAACGGGTGTTCACGTGGGAACCATACGCCCGCAAATTCGGCTTTGCCGATATAGAGGTTATCGAAAACCACGAGGCCACGGCAAAGTACGTCACGAAATACGTGACCAAAGAGACCATGAACACCGCCGCCGAGCTGGGCGCGCATATCTTCTATGCCTCGCAAGGCTTGAAGGGCGCGCAGATTGTGCGGCGGGATATCCTTTCGGACGAAATCGACAACCCCGACTATCAAAACGAATTTGTCTCCGTGCGATGGTTCCCACCCGACGGCCGCGAAATCGCGGAAACTTACTTTGACGAGGTACACCCGAAATGAACCTTTCCGAACTATCCGCCGACTTTGCCCGACGGTACGCCGCCCACAGGCTACGCCCGACGACCGCGCGAGGGTACGAAACGAACATGCGGCGGCACGTTCTCCCAACGCTGGGCGGGGTGCAGGTCGGGGAACTGACGGCGGAACACCTTGACGAGCTGGCCGAACGCTTGACGGCAAGAGGACTTGCCACGCGCTCCGTGGTGTACGCCCTCGCAACGCTCCGCAAGGTCTTGAATTACGCCATCAAGCGGGGCTATATCTCCGCGAACCCGTTCGCCCGCTTCGATATGCCGCGCGTGGAAGAGTACCGCTATATCACGTTGACGGAAGCGCAAATGCGGGCAGTGTTCGAGGCGACGGCGGGGGGCGACCCCTTGGGGCTTGCGGTGCGGCTTGCCTTGCGGTACGGTATGCGGCGGGGCGAGGTGCTGGGCGTGATTCCCGAAATCGACCTTGACGAGGGGAGAAACACCCTGCACATTCAACGAACGCGCACCATAGAGCAGGGCAAAACCACCGTCACCCCCTGCAAGACGAAGAAAAGCAACCGCTTTTTGCTTCTGTCGGCGGACGATGTGGCGACCCTCTCCCACGTGCGGCATGGGTACGCCGTCCCGCTGACCCCGACCCAAGTTGACAAACGGTTCAAGGCGTTCCTTGCCGCGCACGACCTGCCGGACATCCGGTTCCACGACCTGCGCCACAGCTACGCAACCTTAATGCTTGCCAAAGGGGTAAACCCGAAAATCGTTTCTACCGTCCTCGGGCATTCGGGCGTAGACATCACGCTTGACATCTATTCACACCCCAACGTAGAAATGCAAAAGGCTTGCCTTGCCGCCATCCTCTGACCGTTGCGACCAGAAAAGCGGCGTTCCGTCAAAATGCTGTATCAGAGCGAGACACCGGCGAAATCTGATACAGCATAATGCACAAAAAAGACCCCCACGGGAAACCCCGCGAGGGTCTTTTTGCGTTGGCGGAGTGCTGGCATTTTTGTACACACCCGATTTGTTTTTAGAAGCAGACTTTTCAGCCTGCTTTGCTGTCCTTTCTACTTCTTCAATACTGTCGGGCAATCGCTTTTTAGTTATATGCTGGTCTGTAAAGTTAAAAGTAATGACTACTTTGTCTTTATATATCGGCGAGCATTTTTATTATCTCGTCGGTATTCAAATGATGCGTTTCGTCGGTATATTTACAGAGAATATCCCATAAAACAAGTAATTTGATTTTGTGTGTTTCGTTAGCCATATCCGCTCCTGTAAATTAAAATATCGCCTTTTAGAATTAGAGCCGTCCGCATTGACTACGAACGGCTCGTTGCTATTATTTCATCTTATTTCTTCTTGGTAAACAATGCTTTGATTTTTCCACCAAGTGTTTTGAAGAAGTTTCCGATTGCCGTAAAGCCTTTCTTCAGAGCTACGCCCAAGTCTGCAAACGTCTTTTTCTTGACTGCAAACCAGAAGATTGCAAATCCGCCGATTCCGGCAAGCAGAACCGAACCGATTACAATACCTGCAATTTGTCCGCCCGAAAGTCCGTCCTTTTTAGCAGGCGGAGTGATTTCGCCACCGCCCGAAGGCTTATCTTCATATACAGCCGTAAGGGTTGTTGCTTCCGCCACCGTAAAGGTATATTCCTTATCGGTGCTTACGATTTTTCCGCTTGCGTCCTGCCAGCCTTTGAATTCTTTGCCTTCTTTATCTTCTGCCGTTACGGTTACTTCATCGCCTTGTTTATACGTTCCTGCGCCCGTTCCGCCTTCGACTTTGATTTCAACGGACGGTTTGTCGTCAACAGCTCTGAAATGCGCTTGAATCTTAATGTTGCTTGCAGGCATCACAAAGGTTGTTTTTGAATTTGTTGCGTTTGCAAACTCAATCGTTACGCCCGCCGTTTCGCAAGTCCATTTGTCAAAGACTTTTCCTGTCGGAGCAGGGTTTGCCGTTATCTCGTCCGTTGTATTCGTAATACATAGTCATGTAGCCGCTGTATTCGTTTTCTTTGCCAAGAATTTTGTGGCAGTGCTTTCCGACGTCATCGAACGCTCGCGTATAACGTTTGCCGTCTTGCGAAGTGCATTTGCAGAACAACGTGCCTTCGTCGTTAAGAAATCCGAGACCGGAAATCTTTTCGTCAAAGTTTCCTTTGACTTTTCTAATTGAATAAACTACTTTTTTCATTTGGATTTACCTCCGATTTATTTTTCGCCTTTCGGCATAAACGGGGTAGCACCGGAAAAAGCAAATATCTCTGCGAGTTAAAGTCGCAATCCCGGAAGTCAACGACAAAGGACAAAATTGTTGCATAAATGAAAAAAGAGCCAAACTCGAAATTGAGTCCGACTCTTGGTATTATTAAAGTTTTCAGCGACAATTTTTCCCGTTGACTTCCGATTTTTACTGTGCTACAACGAAAATGACGAAAGGCGATAAATCGGAGCAATTCTCGGTAAAGCATTCTGAAAAAGTGGTTTTTTCTCGTATTTTCCGTAAATGCGTTTAATTTTGGGTATAGAAAAAGCCGAGCGAATAAAATCGCCCGGCTGTCCGTTTTTATATTCATCTTCTTACAATTATGCCGAAATATTCTACAGAAAAGAAATATACGCACTCTAATTTACCATTAGGGTGCGTACAGTTCTCTTGTGGCGGAGAGAGAGGGATTCGAACCCTCGGTCGGTTATTAGCCGAACACACGATTTCCAGTCGTGCGCCTTAGACCAGCTCAGCCATCTCTCCGTGCCGACCTGTATATCATATCATATTTTGCTCCGATTGTCAAGTGTTTTTCGCAAATTTTTTCCGTTTCGGTTGCGGTGATGTTCAAGTCGGGCCGAATGGTAAAAAACATTGGGATTCCCATGCGTTCAAAAGGTCGCGGTGTTTTCGCGGATGTTTTTCGGAACAGAACGAACAACTTGAGGGTGTTAAAAAAGTCTGCGACTTTTTTAACACCCGTCGATTGTTCCTCGGCGGCAGGGCGTTGCCGCCGTTTTGCCGCCATGAATCATGTAATAATCCATTCAGAAGCAGGGCAAAAACGGAAAAGACCGCGGCAAAATTTCGGTTTCCCGTCCGGAATTTTGCGGGGGCTGTAAAAAAATCGTTTTTTTACAGCCCCTTTTTTGCGTGGTTTGTATGGTTTCTCAATACCCCGTTCGGTGGCCGCGGGCGCGCCAAAGGAGCTTGCGGAGAAAATCGGCCAAGAACACCGAAAGCGGAATCGCCATGGAAACGGCAAGCTCGCGCGGCAGCAGCGGCGCGGTGCGCAGAACGTTCCCGCCAAGGTAAACAAACAGGATCTGTATGCAGAGAACGGCCGACATAATCGCGAGGAACACGGGGTTTTTCCGCAACCCCGCAAACAGTTTGAGCCGGTCGGTGCGCGCGTTGAAGCAATTGAACACCGAGCTGAATATGAAGAACGCGAAAAACGCCGTCAGCAAATAGATGTTGTCGGCCGCGTGGCGGAACTGCGAGGTAATCATCGGGTTTTTGAGAAAGAGCAGGGACATGGCCACCGTAAACGCTCCCAAAACCGTGATTTGATTGACCATATAGCGGTTCAGAATGCTTTCCTCCCGCCTCTTCGGCTTCTCCTTCATGTAATCGGGCAGGGGCGGTTCTCCCGCAAACGCAAGCCCGCCGAGGGTATCCATAATCAGGTTGATCCACAGCATTTGCACTACGGTTACGGGCGAATCGATGCCGAGGAACGGGCAGATCATGGTAACGCCGACGGCCGAAAAGTTCATGGTGAGTTGGAGCGTGATGAACTTGCGGATGCTCTTGAACACGGTTCGGCCGTACAGAACGGCGCGGACGATGGAAGCAAGGTTGTTATCGAGAATGATGATGTCCCCCGCGTCCTTTGCCACCTGCGTTCCCGACCCCATGGCAAACCCGATGTCGGCGCGGCGGAGCGCGGGGGCGTCGTTAATGCCGTCGCCCGTCATCCCCGTAACCAGCCCTGTTTCCTGCGCCACGCGCACCAAGCGGCTTTTGTCGGTCGGGAGCGCGCGGGCGACCACCGCCAAGCGCGGGAGAAGCTCCCGCAGGCGAACGTCCGAAACGCGGGCAAGTTCGGAGCTGTCCAAAATCAGGTCGCGGGTCCGGTCGAGGATCCCGCAGGAAGCGGCAATGGAAGCGGCGGTCTCGCGGTTGTCGCCCGTAATCATCACCACTTGGACTCCCGCCTCGCGCAGTTGACGAACCGAGGGTTCCGCCTCGGGGCGAACGGGGTCGGAGAGGCAGAGCAGGCAAAGCAGGGTCAGCGACCCGCGAACGCCCGAGGCATGCGACGGGGCGGGGACGTCCTCTTCGGAAACGGTAACGGCCAGCACGCGCGCGCCGCTTTGCGTCCAGCGGCGGATCTGCGCCTCGGCGGCCGGCCTGCGGAACGGGGCGGGCTGACCGTCGGCACGGAGAGCGGATCGGACAAACGGGAGCAGGCGTTCGGGCGCGCCGGTCAGAAAGGTGACGTTCCGTTCCCCCCGATAGCTGACAGCCGCGTATTTGCGCGCGCTGTCAAAGGGCAGGCGCGACGCGACCCGAACGCCGTCCGGAAGCGTTTCCCCAAGCGTGCAGGCAAGCAGGGCGCGGTCGGTCGCGTTGCCGCCGAGGGCGGTCGGCCGGCCGTTTTCATCGGTCCCAACGGCGCTTTCTCCCCCGCGCATGGCAAGCAGAAAGGGGGTGTGGAGCGCGGTGCGGCGGCGCAAAAAGTCGGTCGTGGCCATCTCCTCGCCCGAGGGGAACCAGACCGACCCCACGCGCATTTTGCCCTCGGTCAGCGTTCCGGTTTTGTCGGTAAAGAGCAAATTCATGCTTCCCGCAGCCTCAATGCCAACAGGGCGGCGCACCAGAACCTGATCCTTCACCATGCGCCGGATGTTGGAAGAAAGGACGACCGCAACCATCATGGGCAGGCCCTCGGGAACGGCGGTAACAATTACGGTCAGCCCGAGCGTGAACGCGTGGAAGAGCTTGGAGAGCAGGTAGGGGCGGTCGGCAATTTTCAGCAGGATAATTTCGCGGCGCATGCCGCTGTCAATCAGAAAGACGTGAAAGAGGTAGGCGAGCGCAACCAGAACGGCGGCAATGTAGCCGAGAACGCTGATCTGCTTGGCAAGCTTGGCAAGGCGAAGTTTGAGCGGGCTGTCGCGCTGTTCAAGCTGGATCTCGCGGGTGATCTCGCCCAAAAACGTCGCGTCGCCAACCGAAACAACGCCCATTTCGCCGCCCCCGGAGGTCACAGTACAGCCGCGAAAGAGGGAAGAGGGCGCGTCGGGGGACATGGAAGCGTCGGACGCGGGAAACTTGGAAACGTCGCGGCTCTCGCCCGTCATAGAGGATTGGTCGGCGGTGAGGGAACCGCGCAAAAGCAAGCCGTCGGCGGGGATCAGATCGCCCGCGGAGAGCAGCACAACGTCGCCGGCCACCACCTCGGCAAGGGGAATTTCCAAAACCGAGCCGCCGCGACGGACGCGACACCGCACGTTTGCGGAAACGGCAGAAAGCTCGGCAAAGGCGCGCTCGGAAGAACGCTCGGAGAGGGTGGAGATCAGGGTTGCGAGAAAGACCGCGGCGGCGATGCCCGCGGTTTCCACCCAATCGGCGGTTTTGAAGAGCAGGATCAGATTTACGGCGAGGGCGGCCAGCAGAATGCGGATTACGGGGTCCGAAAGGTTCCCGAAAAATTGGCGCAAGAAGGACTTTTGCGGGCGGCGGGAGAGTTGATTGGATCCGTGGGCCGCGCGGGAGCGGGCAACGTCCGGCTCCGAGAGTCCGCGCGGGGAAAAATCGGACGCCGAGCGAAATTCCGAGGTTGGTTGGGTGGTATGGTTCATTCATCGTTCTCCTGCAAAGGATATTCAAACCATTATATGATCCGCCAAAAGGGAAAAGAACCGAGACCGCCGAGCCGAAAACGGGACGGAAAGTCTTTGCCGTTTTTCACAAAAATGATACGGAGATTTTTTTGCTGATTTGTGTATTGTAATTATTGACAAACAGGGGGGGGGGGTATGGTATAATATGGTTTAGATTGTATAATTATAACGGTTGGAAGAGAAAAACAAAAATGGTATATGAAAAACAAGTCGTTATATCTAATATATCTAAATTCTTATCCGCACTTGAAGTTGACTCAGTAAAAGATATATCTTTTTTTTCTGGAGATCAGCAAGGTATTTGTATTTGCGGAAGATCGATTGTTCACGGGGTTCTATGTGTCAATAGAGCAAACAATTTGACATGTCTTGTTGGAAATACATGTTTGAGATATGTAAAGGATTATTGCAATTTATGAGGAGTGTGAACTTTAATGACACCTAATTATTATTTTCAACATATTGCATTAAAGCAGGAGTTTGAACAACTTTCTGTTGCACATCTAAAGAGGATTATTGATGAACATGATGAAAAAGAAGTGCACCTTATTTACTCAAAAGCAATTCAAAATAGCCGTTATCCGATTTTGTCAATGCCAAAAGAAATTTTGTTTTCCAAATTACTCGGAGTTAGTTTTTTAACAATTTTCTTTAATGGTAGCATAATGATTACAGAGTGTTTATGTGCAATTATTTGCGTGTCGGATAAACCACAATATTTTACGATTGAATTGTCGTTTGGAAAGAGTTTGGTTTTGGGGCAATGGGTCGGGGGCTGTCACCGCAATTATGGTTTTTTCAAATATAGCAAGGATATGGATGACATAAAAAAACAAATTACTGAAATTATTCATGTACCTGTAACTGAATCCAATGAAAACCAAGCTATGGACAATAGTGATTCCAAGATTCTCGAGAGTAAAAATGACCCAGAATCCCACGGAACTATTATATGGCGTGGAAAACTTGATCCGAAAACAGGGGAATTATTGCCATTAGTGGAAGATGATCCGGAAATTGAGGAAGAGCTTGATAAATTATATGGTGAAATAGAATCGTCGGATTATAAAGACACCAATCAAAACGAAAAAAACCATATCTACCAAGATGAAGAGAAAGATAAAAAACGAGCAATAGTTGAAAAAATATCAGAAATAAAAAGGATACAAAGAAAAATGAAAGTAATTGCAGTTTTTCTTTTTGTTTTTGCTATAATATATCCTGTTGTGTTTGTGATTGGTAGAGCTATCTCTATAAACACAGCGTGGGACGGTTCGGCTGGACCCCTTTCATCATATCCATCAGAGCAAACGGTGTATTTGGACAGTGGAAAAAGCATAATTTTTGTATATTTGAGAGATAAATATGGAAATATCAAAGAGGTTAAATTTGAGACAACATCAAGATATAATGATAGTGGGAAAGAGCGATCAGGATGTGCTACCGTTTCTCAAATACAGAGTTATTTTAATAAGACAATTATTACAGCTTATGCACCACCTGTTCATTATTTTTTTCCATTTTTCTGGCCAATTTATGTAGTTATTATTCTTTTGCTTGCGTTATTAATTATTATTACAGGGATAAAGATTCACAAAGGTGCTGTAGCCTTATTTTACAGAATAAAAAAACAGATTACTACTTGCAGAAATTAGTTAAAAATTTAGATGAATTTGAGATATCAAAGGAAGAATTTGATGAAACGAGGAGATCTTATCTTTCAAATAATATCATTATAAACACAAAAATCAACAAATTGTTTCGCTATCTGTATTAAAAGATCCCGCCAAAAATGAACCGGACTGTTACAAACGGTCCGGTTCATTTTTGGCGGGAGAGACTACGAGCTTGCAAGGAGAATCAAGCCCGAAAGCGTCCCAAACAAAACACAGTCGGTCAGGCCATTCATTGTAGGTCGGTAGGGCGGGGCTTGCTCCCGCCGCGTTCCGCCCTATAAAATAAGGTACAAATTCCGTCTTTCGGGCTTGGGAAATACCCGCCTGTAAAAAGAATTGAATTTTTTGGAAAAATTTGTGGAAAATCTCTTGACAACCGTGCAAAAATATGATACAATAATAAACTGCATTATAATCGCTTGTATTATGGAATCCCCTCGATTTTTGGGCATTTTTCACAGAAACGGCGTTTGCCGGAACCTGTCGGAAAACGCGTAAAAAACGTCGGAAATCCACGCTTCGTGTTGTAATGAATTCTTGGAATGGAGTGAGCAAAACAAATGATCAATGTGAAAGAGCAACGGCTTGGTCAGAATACCCGCAAGAGTTTCTCCCGATCCCGCTTCGATTATCCGCTTCCGAATCTGGTCGAAATTCAGACCAAATCCTATAAGTGGTTCTTGGAAGAGGGGCTGAAAGAAGTTCTGCGCGACGTTTCTCCCATCACGGACTATTCGGGCAACCTTGTAATCGAGTTCATCTCGTATTCGCTTGACAGTACCCCGAAATACCCCGTTGAGGAGTGCAAGGAGCGCGACGTTAACTACGCCGCCCCCCTGAAAGTGAACGTCCGGTTGACGAACAAGCAGACCGGTGAAGTCAAGCAGGCGGACATCTTTATGGGAGATTTCCCGTTGATGACCGAAACCGGAACGTTTGTAATCAACGGCGCCGAGCGCGTGATCGTTTCGCAGATCATCCGTTCCCCCGGAATGTACTATACTTCCGAGATCGATAAATCGGGCAAAAAGACCTTTGCCGCCCAGATCATCCCGTATCGCGGCGCATGGCTCGAATACGAGGTGGATACCAACGGCATCCTCTATGTCCGCATCGATAAAAACCGCAAGCTCCCGCTCACCATGTTCATCCGCGCCCTCGGCATTGAGTCCCGCGAGGATATTTACGCCATGTTCGGCGACGACGAGCACCTTGCGCTGACGTTTGAGAAAGACGAATCCGAGGCCTTTGCCGCCGAGTTCCGTTCCACCATCGGCGTGGAAGCTCTCAAAGAGATCTACAAAAAGCTGCGCCCGGGCGAACCCCCCATCGAGGAAGCGGCGCGCACGCTGATCCATAATTATTTCTTCGACCCGAAGCGGTATGATATCGCTCCAGTGGGTCGTTATAAGTATAATAAGAAAATGGCGCTTCATAGCCGCATCGCGGGCCACCGCGTGGCGGAGAACGTCGTCAGCCCGCTCACGGGCGAAATGCTCCTCGAGGAGAACGGCGTTGTTACCGACGAGCTTGCGTTCGCCATCGAGCGCGCGGGCGTCAACGAGGTGACGCTGCTGCTCGATAACGGAACCAAGGTCAAGGTTCTCGGCAACAACACGTTGGAGCCGGAATACGTCCTCGGCTATGATCTGAAAGAGAGCGGCGTGCGCGAAAAAGCGTATGTTCCCGTTCTGCTCGAAATTGCCGAGGCCTGCGAGGGCGACGAGGCGCGCATCCGCGAAATGGCGAAAGAGCGCATCGACGAACTCTGCCCCAAGAACATCACCAAGGCCGATATTTTCGCGTCGGTGAGCTACCTGATCGGCCTGATTCACGACGTGGGGTCGCTGGACGACATCGACCACCTCGGCAACCGCCGCATCCGCTCGGTGGGCGAGCAGCTTCAAAATCAGCTCCGCATCGGTTTTACCCGCATGGATAAGATCATTAAGGAGCGCATGACCACGCAGGACAACGAAAAGCTGACCGTTCAGGCGTTGATCAACATCCGCCCCGTTACCACCGCCATCCGCGAGTTCTTCGGTTCCAGCCAGCTCTCGCAGTTCATGGATCAGAACAACCCGTTGGCGGAACTGACCCACAAACGCCGCCTTTCGGCCCTCGGCCCCGGGGGACTTTCCCGCGACCGCGCGTCCTTCGACGTTCGTGACGTTCACTATACGCAGTACGGCAGAATGTGCCCCATTGAGACCCCCGAAGGTCCGAACATCGGTCTGATCTCCTATCTGACCACGTATGCCCGCATTTCCGAATACGGGTTTATTGAAGCGCCCTACCGCAAAGTGGAACATCTGGATAACGGCGACGGGACTTTCCGCCACCATGTGACCGACGAGGTCGTTTACATGACCGCGGATGTGGAAGACCACTATATTGTTGCGCAGGCGAACGAACCTTTGACCGACGACAACTGCTTTGCCAACCCCAAGGTGATCGGCCGCGACAAGACCGAGATCGTGGAAGTGGACGCGGCGCAGGTTGATTTTATGGACGTTGCGCCGAAGATGCTCGTTTCGGTGGCAACCGCCATGATCCCGTTCTTGGAGAACGACGACAACACCCGCGCGCTGATGGGCTCCAACATGCAGAAGCAGGCCGTTCCGCTGATGGTTACGGACGCCCCGATCGTCGGAACGGGTATGGAGTACAAAGCGGCCGTGGATTCGGGCGTTGTGGTAACAGCCACCCGCGCGGGCGTTGTGGACCGCGTGCAGGCCGACCGCATCATCGTTATCCCCGATGACGGCAGCGGCGTAAAGGACGTTTACCAACTGATCAAATTCAAGAGAACCAACCAAGGAACCTGCTTCAATCAGCGTCCCATCGTCTCCCGCGGCGAGCATGTCGAGGCGGGACAGGTTATCGCGGACGGACCCGCCACCGCAAACGGCGAGGTTTCGCTCGGCAAGAACGCGCTGATCGGGTTTATGACTTGGGAAGGCTATAACTACGAGGACGCGGTTCTTCTGAATGAGCGTCTTGTGCGGGACGACGTTTATACGTCCCTGCATATCGAGGAATACACCCACGAGGCCAGAGACACCAAGCTCGGGCCGGAAGAAATTACCCGCGAGATCCCGAACGTCGGCGACGACGCTTTGCGCGATCTGAACGCCGAGGGTATTGTCAAGAGGGGCACCGAGGTGCGCTCCGGCGATATTCTGATCGGTAAAATCACCCCCAAGGGCGAAACCGAACTGACCGCCGAGGAGCGGTTGCTCCGCGCCATTTTCGGCGAAAAGTCCCGCGAGGTCAGAGATACGTCCCTGCGCTTGGCGCACGGCGAATCCGGCATTGTGGTGGACATCCGCGTGTTCTCCCACGAGCAGGGCGACGAATTGCCCGCCGGCGTAAACAAAGTGGTCAAGGTTTATATCGCGCAGAAGAGAAAAATCTCCGTTGGCGATAAAATGGCGGGCCGCCATGGCAACAAGGGCGTTGTTTCCCGCATTCTGCCCCCCGAGGATATGCCGTTCCTGCCGGACGGCACCCCGCTGGACATCGTTCTGAACCCGCTGGGCGTGCCTTCGCGTATGAACATCGGTCAGGTGCTCGAGGTTCATCTCGGCATTGCCGCCAAGAAACTCGGCTGGCATATCATGACCCCCGTGTTCGACGGCGCGAACGAGCGCGATATTCTCGAATGCCTCAAAGCGGCGGGCCTGCAAAGAGATCTCTTCCCGTTGGAGAACCCCGAGGGCAAGGAGCTTTACGAGGAAACCGCCGATGAAGAAACCGGCGAAAAGTCCATTCGGGAACTGACGCCCGAAGAACGCGCCGACGAGGAGTTTATGAACCGTCTCCGCGCCGAAAAACGGCTGAAAGTGCTGGACGGTAAAACCATTCTTTACGACGGCCGCACCGGCGAACCGTTCGATAACCCCGTTACCGTGGGTATCATGTACTATCTGAAACTGCACCACCTTGTGGACGATAAGATCCACGCGCGCTCCAACGGCCCATATTCGCTGGTAACGCAGCAGCCTTTGGGCGGCAAAGCGCAGTTCGGCGGTCAGCGTTTCGGCGAAATGGAAGTCTGGGCGCTCGAAGCCTACGGCGCGGCATACACGTTGCAGGAATTGCTTACGGTCAAGTCCGACGACATTACCGGCCGCCGCCGCGCATATGAAGCCATTATCAAAGGGCAGAATATCCCCACCCCGGGCATTCCCGAGTCGTTCAAAGTGCTGGTCAAGGAACTGCAGTCGCTCGCGCTCGACGTTTGCGTGCAGGATAAAGAGGGTAACGACATCAACCTTTCCGAACTCTGTCAGGACGACGACGCGTTCCAGCCCCGCGGCGTGGACTATGCCGAAATGAACCGGCATTACAGCGAGGAAGAGCTGCGGAAATCGTTCCAGATTGAGAACGAGGACGGCACGCCGGAAGAACTTGCGGCCGATTCCGAGGATGAAGAGCAGATCGTGGATGATTCGCTCGACTTTGACGAACCGCTTTACGACGACGACGGAAGCGACGAATAAGCGAGAACAGGAGAAAAACCGTGGAGAATAAGGATTTTTATTCAATTAAGATCGGATTGGCGTCTCCGGAGATGATCCGCGAGTGGTCCTACGGCGAGGTAACAAAGCCCGAGACCATCAATTACAGAACGCTGAAACCGGAAGTCGGCGGTCTGTTCTGCGAGCGGATTTTCGGGCCGACCAAGGACGGCGCATGCGCCTGCGGAAAGTACAAGAACTCCCATAGCAAGGAAGTTCATAAATGCGAAAAATGCGGCGTGGACGTTACCACCAAAAAGGTGCGCCGCGAGCGCATGGGGCATATCGAGCTTGCGTCGCCCGTTTCGCATATCTGGTATTTCAAGGCCGTGCCTTCGCGCATGGCGTTGGTGCTGGATATGTCGCCCAAAGCCCTCGAACAGGTGCTCTATTTTGCCGAGAACGTGGTTCTTGACCCGGGAACCACGCCGCTCGAACGCGGCGCGGTGCTTTCCGAAAAGCAGTATCAGGAATACCGCGATCTCTATGAAAACGATTTCCGCGTCGGCATGGGAGCCGAGGCCATTAAAGAGCTGTTGCAGGGGATCAACGTTGAGGAGACCTGCGCGAATTTGCGCGAGGAACTCAAAAACGCAACCGGACAGAAGAAAACGCGCATTATCAAACGGTTGGAAGTTATGGAGTCGTTCCGCCGCTCGGGAAACCACCTCGATTGGATGATCCTCGACGTGATTCCCGTGACCCCGCCGGATATTCGCCCCATGACCCAGCTCGACGGCGGACGTTTCGCGTCCTCGGACCTGAACGAGCTTTATCGCCGCGTGATCGCGCGCAACAACCGCTTGAAGAAGCTGATGGAAATCAGAACGCCCGAAATCGTGATCCGCAACGAAAAGAGAATGCTGCAGGAAGCCGTGGACGCGCTGATCGACAACGGCAAGCGCGGCAAGCCTGTTACGGGCGCTTCCAACCGCCCGCTCAAATCGCTTTCCGAAATGCTTCGCGGCAAGCAGGGGCGTTTCCGCCAGAACCTGCTCGGCAAGCGCGTGGACTATTCGGGGCGTTCGGTAATCGTCGTCGGCCCGAGCCTTAAAATTTACCAATGCGGCCTGCCGAAGGAAATGGCCATCGAGCTGTTCAAGCCGTTCGTAATCAAGCGGTTGGTGGAAATGAACAAGGCCACCAACGTCAAGGACGCGCAGAAGAAGATCGACCGCGCCTATGATGCGGCGAACGAATGCGTTTGGGACGCGCTTGAAAACGTAATCAAAGAGCATCCCGTGCTTCTCAACCGCGCGCCAACGTTGCACCGCCTTTCCATTCAGGCGTTCGAGCCTGTGCTGGTAGAGGGCCGCGCAATCAAACTGCACCCGCTGGTTTGCCCCGCGTTCAATGCGGACTTCGACGGCGACCAGATGCCGGTGCACGTTCCGCTTTCCGCAGAGGCGCAGGCAGAGGCAAGATTCCTGATGCTTTCGGCCAACAACCTGCTCAAACCCATGGACGGGAAAGCCGTAACGGTTCCGTCGCAGGATATGATCCTCGGCGCGTACTACCTGACCATGGAAAAGGACGGGGAAGAGGGCGAGGGCAGCTGCTACCGCGACTTTAACGAGGCCATGTGCGCATACCAGAACCATGTGCTGGGGCTGCATGCCAAAATTTGGGTGCGCGTTGAAAAGGAGATCGACGGCGAAATGAAGAGCGCGGTTATTCCCACCACGCTCGGCCGCTTGATTTACAACCGCGTGATCCCGCAGAACCTCGGCTTTGTGGATCGCTCCAAGCCCGAAAACGCGTTCCGCCTTGAAATCGAGTTTGTTATCAAAAAGAAACAGCTCGGGCAGATCATCGACCGCTGCATCCGCAACAACGGTCCCGCGGTTTGCGCCGATATGTTGGATGAAATCAAGGCTTTGGGCTACCAATATTCCACCCGCGCGTCGTTCTCCATTTCGGTTTACGACATGACCATTCCGAAGGAAAAGACCCCGTTGATCGAGGCCGCGCAAAAGCAGGTGGACGTACTGAACAACTATTATAAACGCGGCCTGTTCTCCAACGAGGAGCGTTATAACGCGGTAATCAAGCTGTGGGATAAGACCACAAACGACGTTACCGAGGCGCTCCAAGAGAGTTTCAGCCAATTCAACCCCATTAAGATCATGTCGGATTCGGGAGCCCGCGGCTCCGTGGCGCAAATGCGTCAGCTCGCCGGTATGCGCGGACTGATGTTCGCAACCAACGGCCGTACCATCGAAATCCCGATCAAATCCAACTTCCGCGAGGGCTTGAACATTCTGGAATATTTCATGGGTGCGAAGGGTTCGCGTAAGTCTCTGTCGGATACCGCGCTCCGCACGGCGGACTCGGGCTACCTGACCCGCCGGTTGGTTGACGTTTCGCAAGAGGTGATCGTCCGCGAGGTCAAGTGCGACACCACAGAGGGCGCGTGGGTCACGGACATTATGGAAGATAAGAACGTTCTGGAATCGCTCTCCGAGCGCATCATCGGGCGTTTCACCATGGGTCCCGTGGTTCATCCCGAAACAGGGGAGATCCTTGTGGAGGACGACACCATGATTACCGAGGAGATGGCGAAAGCAATCGAGGAAGCGGGCATTAAGAGCGTTTGCATCCGCACGGTCATCCAATGCCATGCGCGCTACGGCATTTGCGCGCACTGCTACGGAGCCGACCTTGCCAACGGCAAGCTTGTGAACGTTGGCGAAGCGGTGGGCATCATCGCGGCGCAATCGATCGGCGAACCCGGCACGCAGCTGACCATGCGGACCTTCCACTCGGGCGGCGTTGCAGGGTCGGATATTACGCAAGGTCTGCCCCGCGTCGAGGAGTTGTTCGAGGCGCGCCAGCCCAAGAAACCCGCGGTAATCACCGAGGTCAACGGAACGGCGCACATTTCGATTCATGAAAACATCCACCAAGTCACCATAACGCCGGATAGCACCGAGGAAGACCGCGAAATCCGCGAATATCCCATCCCGTATGGCATGAAGCTCGCCATTTCCGAGGGGCAGCACCTCGAAAAAGGAGAGGCCATCACCGAGGGCAACAAAGCCCCCGCGGACGTAATGCGCGTGCTGGGGTTGGATGCCGTTTACGAATACCTGATCAAGGAAATCCAAAAGGTTTACCGCGCGCAGTCCTGTAACGTAAACGATAAGCACGTGGAGATCATCGCGCGGCAGATGACGCGCAAGATCGCGGTTGAGGACGTTGGGGACACCGACCTGCTCACCGGCTCCCGCGTGGATAAGACCACATTCGAGGCGGAGAACGATAAGATCCGCGCCCGCATTGCGGCGGGAGAGACCGATTTGCGCCTCGCAACCGGTTCGGTGGTGCTGCTCGGCATTACCAAGGCTTCGCTGCAAACCGAGTCGTTCCTTTCGGCGGCGTCCTTCCAAGAGACCACCAAGGTACTCACGGAAGCGGCCATCGACGGCAAGGTGGATCACCTGCTCGGCCTGAAAGAGAACGTGATTATCGGCAAACTGATTCCCGCCGGAACGGGAATGGAATGCTATAAAGGCGTCGGCGTTCGGAAAGCCGATGAAGTTGCGGGATAACTCCTCGCGGCACAAACCAAAAAAGAGCCGCTCGCACAGCGAGCGGCTCTTTTTTTGACGTTTCATAATTTCCGATAGGGATTTTTAACGTCCGAAAGCTCTAAAATATAGTCGGTCGTAACACCGTAAAATCTAGCAAGACGAACCAACTGTTCAATCGGGATCTGCCGTTGTTGATTTTCGTATTGCGAATAGGTGTTCTGCTTAATGTGCAAAAAGTCGGAAATTTGTTTTTGCGTCAAATCGGCATCTTCACGTAAATCTTTTAATCTCATAACTTTACCCCCCCCCTGTTTGATAAAATTATATACAATCTCAATTTGAGATATTGACAATTATCTCATTTTGTGATATAATAAATATACAGATGCTATTGACAGGGCATCTGAAATAAAGTTTGGAGGAACAAACATGGGAAAATATGTTGAATCACATTTGAACAAAAACGAGAAGATCATTCAAAAAGCAAAACGGACAAGTCTGTTTTTGGTGGGCACATGGGTGAAGGGAATTTTATTATGTTGGCTGCTTTTGATTCCAACTATTAAAGCGATTATCGAAACATTTGCATATCACAGTTGCGATTTGGCGATTACCAACAAGCGTGTGGTTGGCAAAATCGGGTTAATCAAAACGAAGACGTTGGACGCACCGCTCAACAAGGTTCAGAATACTTCAACATCCAGTGGATTTTGGGGGAAACTTTTTGGCTATGGGACTGTTTCAATCAATACCGCTGCGGGTGTTATCGATTTTACGGGAATCAAACGACCGGAAGATTTTAAGATGGCGCTGATGAACCAAATTGAAGAATATGAACAGGATCGTGTAAAAGAGCAAGCGTCACAAATGGCAAGCGCAATGGCGGGAGCATTAAATAAATAACCTTTGTCCGGATGGTAATCAACCGCCGCGTATGCGACTGTCACGCATGCGCGGCGGTTTTTTGCAAAATTTTGTAAAAGATAGTGGACAAATCAACCAATATGATTTGTGCAAAAAGTAGAATTTTTTCGGCGCGGCTGTATAGACTTGACAAAAATGGGGGAAAGTGATATAATAAACTGTAAATGCCGAGAGTATGCCCGTACTATGCCCATTTTTGGGACAATACGGCGTTCCGAGGCGTTTCCAAAGGCAGAAACACCACGATTCACGCGTCGGGTGTCTGCGCCAAAAAAACATGAAATTTCGGAAGAAGGAGGAAGAGGAATGCCAACATTCAACCAACTTGTCAGACAGGGTCGCGGCGAGAAAGACTATAAGTCCAAAGCGCCGGTTCTCCAAAAGGGATTCAACTCTTTGAAGAACAGCGCGATCGACCAGTCGGCGCCGCAGAAGAGAGGCGTTTGCACCAAGGTTTCCACCACCAGCCCGAAAAAGCCGAACTCCGCAATGCGAAAAATCGCGAGAGTCCGTCTTACCAACGGCTTGGAAGCAACCGTCTATATCCCCGGCATCGGCCACAACCTGCAGGAACACTCGGTGGTTCTGATCCGCGGCGGAAGAGTCCGCGATCTCCCCGGCGTGCGTTACCACATCATCCGCGGAACGCTGGATGCGCAGGGCGTTGCCAATCGCCAGCAGGGCCGCTCCAAGTACGGAGCGAAAGCCGCTAAAAAGAAGAAGTAATTCCGAGGTTTAGCGCAACCGAAAGCACCAATTTCATAGCCCGTCAGATGTGAATTCCGAATTTTTCATGTTTTTTTCATCTCCGACGCGGCGCAAACAAAAGGCTTGCTTTTGAGTACCAATGATTTCATATTTTTGATGAAGGAGGGAAGTACAGTGCCGAGAAGAGGTCGTATTACCAAAAGAGATGTTTTGCCGGATCCGTTGTATGGTTCCAAGCTCGTAACCAAGCTGATCAACAACGTGATGTACGACGGCAAAAAGGGCGTCGCCCAGACCATTGTTTACGATGCGTTCAAGCAGATTGAAGAAAAGCTGGGGCAAAGCCCGTTAGAGGTCTTCCAAGAAGCTCTTGAAAATGTTATGCCTGTTCTGGAAGTCAAGGCCCGCCGCGTGGGCGGTTCCACCTATCAGGTTCCGATGGAAGTCAGAGCCGAGCGTCGCCAAACGCTTGGGCTTCGTTGGCTGATTCAGTTCGCGAGAAAGCGCGGCGAAAAAACGATGGCGGATAAACTCGCCGGAGAGATCGTCGATGCGAAAAACAGCGCGGGCGGAGCGTTCAAGAAGAAAGAAGAGACCCACCGTATGGCGGAAGCCAACAAGGCGTTCGCACATTACAGATATTGATCGCGAAACCGAGGAGAAGAACTGTTCATGCCAAGAGAATATTCACTTGAAAACACCAGAAATATCGGTATCATGGCGCATATCGACGCCGGAAAAACCACAACCACCGAGCGCATCCTGTTCTATACGGGAAAAACGCACAAGCTGGGCGAGGTTCACGACGGCGGCGCAACCATGGACTGGATGGTGCAGGAGCAGGAAAGGGGAATTACCATTACCTCTGCCGCCACCACCTGTTTCTGGAAGGGGAACCGTATCAATATTATTGATACCCCCGGCCACGTGGACTTCACTGTTGAGGTGGAGCGTTCCCTGCGCGTGCTTGACGGAGCTGTTACCGTTATGTGCGCCAAGGGAGGCGTGGAACCGCAGTCTGAAACCGTTTGGAGACAGGCTGATAAATACAAAGTCCCGCGTATGGTGTACGTCAACAAGATGGACATCACAGGCGCGGATTTCTACCACGTAATCGATATGATCCATTCGAGATTGCGCGCCAACGCCGTTCCGATTCAACTGCCCATCGGAAAGGACATGACCTTCCGCGGCATCATTGACCTGATGACCATGGAAGCGGATGTTTACTACGATGACCTTGGAAAGGACATGCGCGTGGAGCCGATCCCCGAGGACATGAAAGAGCAGGCGGAAACCTACCGCGAGCAAATGGTGGAAGCCATTGCGTCCACCGACGACGCGTTGATGGAGAAATACCTCGAAGGCGAGGAAATCTCGGTTGACGAGTTGAAAGTCGCGCTTCGCAAAGCCTGCATCGCAAACGAGATTGTCCCCGTGGTTTGCGGTACGTCCTACCGCAACAAGGGCGTTCAGAAACTGCTTGACGCCATTGTGGACTACATGCCCAACCCGACCGACATTCCCGCAATTCGCGGAACCAACCCCGAAACCGGAGCCGAAGAGGACAGACACTCCTCGGATAGCGAGCCGTTCTCCGCGCTGGCGTTCAAGATTATGACCGACCCGTTCGTTGGAAAGCTCTGCTATTTCCGCGTTTATTCCGGTTCGGTGAAAGCCGGAGACATCGTTTATAACTCCACCAAAGGAAAATCCGAACGTCTCGGCCGCATTCTGCAAATGCACGCGAACGAGCGCAAGGACATTGACTGCTGCTATTCGGGCGATATTGCCGCCGCAATCGGCGTGAAAAACACGACCACGGGCGATACGTTCTGCGATGAAAAGCATCCCGTTATCCTCGAATCCATGGAGTTTCCGGAGCCGGTTATCCGCGTTGCCATTGAACCCAAAACCCGCGCGGGTCAGGAGAAAATGGGCATCGCTTTGGCGAAACTCGCCGAAGAGGATCCGACCTTCCGCACCTACACGGACGACGAAACCGGACAGACCATTATTGCCGGTATGGGCGAGCTTCACCTTGAAATTATCGTGGACCGTTTGCTCCGCGAATTTAAGGTGGAAGCCAATATCGGAAAACCGCAGGTTGCCTATAAGGAAACCATCCGCAAGAAAGTGGATCACGAATGCAAGTACAAGAAGCAGTCGGGCGGTTCCGGTCAGTACGGACATGTCAAAATCATTCTCGAGCCGAACGAACCCGGGAAAGGATACGAATTTATCAATGCCGTTACCGGCGGCGCGATTCCGAAGGAATTTATTCCCGCGGTTGACGCCGGTATTCAGGGAGCCATGCAGTGCGGCGTTTTGGCGGGCTACAACGTTGTTGACGTTAAGGTAACGCTTTACGACGGTTCGTACCATGAAGTGGACTCCTCGGAAATGGCGTTCAAAATTGCCGGTTCCATGGCGTTCAAGGAAGCAATGCGCAAAGCCGATCCGGTTCTGACCGAGCCGATGATGAAAGTTACCACCATTGTTCCCGACGACTATATGGGCGCCGTAATCGGCGACTTCAACAGCCGCCGCGGGCAGATCCTTTCGCAGGAATCCACGCAGAGCGGCGTTCAGGAAGTAATCGCCTACGTGCCGCTTTCCAACATGTTCGGCTACGCAACCGATCTTCGCTCCAAAACGCAGGGGCGCGGGCTCTACACCATGGAGCCGAGCCACTTCGCCGAGGTTCCGAAGTCGATTCAGGAAACCATTATCAAGGAACGCAGCAAAGGCTGATTCCGAAAAACAACATTCAGCGCTCTATTAAAAAAATTATAAAAAAGATTTCATTAAACGGAGGAAATTCAAAATGGCAAAGGCTACATTTGAACGTACCAAGCCGCACGTCAACATCGGTACCATCGGTCACGTTGACCACGGCAAAACCACGCTGACCGCAGCGATCACCAAAACCCTCGCTCTCAAAAACGGAAACGTCGAGTTCTTGGCTTACGACCAGATCGACAACGCGCCCGAAGAGAAGGCAAGAGGTATCACAATCAACACCCGTCACGTTGAGTATGAGACCGACAACCGTCACTATGCTCACGTGGACTGCCCCGGCCACGCCGACTACGTGAAGAACATGATCACGGGCGCGGCGCAGATGGACGGCGCGATTCTCGTTGTTGCGGGTACCGACGGCCCTCTGCAGCAGACCCGCGAGCACGTTCTGCTCGCCCGTCAGGTCGGCGTTCCCGCCATTGTCGTGTTCCTGAACAAGACCGACCTTGTGGACGATCCCGAGCTTCTCGACCTCGTTGAGATGGAAGTTCGCGACCTGCTCTCTTCCTATGATTTCCCGGGCGATGATATTCCGATCATCCGCGGCTCCGCTCGCGACGCTCTCGAATCCGCCAATAAGGATCCGAACGCTCCCGAGTACAAGTGCATTTGGGAGTTGATGGATGCTGTTGACAGCTATATTCCCACTCCCGAGCGTCAGTCCGATCTGCCCTTCCTGATGCCTGTTGAGGACGTGTTCTCCATTTCCGGCCGCGGCACGGTTGCCACCGGTCGTGTGGAGCGCGGAACCGTTAAGGTATCCGATGTGGTTGAAATCGTCGGTCTTTCCGATGAGAAGAAGTCCACCACGGTTACGGGTGTTGAAATGTTCCACAAGCTCCTGCCGCAGGCGGAAGCGGGCGACAACATCGGCGCGCTGCTCCGCGGTATCGCGAAGGACGAGATCGAAAGAGGTCAGGTTCTTGCGAAACCCGGTTCGGTTCATCCCCACACCAAGTTCATCGGCCATGTGTACGTTCTGACCGAGAAAGAAGGCGGCCGTAAAAAGCCGTTCTTCGCCGGCTACCGTCCGCAGTTCTATTTCAGAACCACCGACGTAACGGGCACCATCGAGCTTCCCGAGGGCGTTGAAATGTGCCGCCCCGGCGACAACGTGGATATGACCGTTGAGCTGATCACCCCCATCGCTTGCGAAGAGGGACTCCGCTTCGCTATTCGCGAGGGCGGCAGAACCGTCGGCTCCGGCGTTGTTTCCAAGATCATCGCGTAATTTCGGATTTTTCCGAGAGGACAAAACGAAAAAACACGGAACGGCGTAACTGCGCCGTTCCGTGGGATTCAATAAAAATTTAGAATAAGACTAAAACGTTTTCAAAAATCTTTGGGGAATGGTGAAATTCCATACCGGCAGTATAGTCTGCGAACGCGGGCTTTGGGAGACCAAGCGCGCGCCGATCGGGTGCAATTCCCGAACCGACGGTAAAAGTCCGGATGAGAAAAGAAGAAAAACGACCTTTGTTTTGCGCCCCGCGTCTTTTTTGCGACGTTGGGTGCGTTTTCTTTTCTCCGATCGAATCAACACAGCGAAACCCAAGGGGGTTCGGTGTTTTCATTCCGAAAGGGGTAAACGAAATGAATACCAACGAAAAATTTCAAATTCACTTGCGCCGCATGGTCGGCGTTGCAATTTTTACGGCATTGGCGTATGTCGTTATGCTTTTGATTCATTTTCCCGTGTCGTTTCTGACGTTGGATCTCAAAGACGCGGTTATCACATTGTGCGGCCTTTGTTTCGGCCCGATTGCCGCGTTGTTTTCATCGGTAACGGTCGCGTTTTTCGAAATGATCACCGTCAGTAGCACGGGAGTTTACGGGTTTGTAATGAACGCGCTCGGAACGGCGGCGTTTTCCGTTACCGTAAGCCTGATCTACCGCTATAAAAAGAACTTTTTCGGCGCGATATTCGGGCTTTTGTCGGGCATTTTTACCATGACGGCGGTGATGATGGTATTCAACCTGATCGTAACGCCACGGTATATGCACGTGGAAGTTGCGCAGGTGCGGAGCATGATTCCAACGCTGTTGCTCCCGTTCAATCTTGTAAAGGCCACGTTCAACGCGGCGGCGGTGCTGTTGCTTTATAAACCCGTTTCCGCGGCATTGCAGAAAACGGGATTTTTGCCGAGATCGAGCGCAGCTTTCAAATGCGACCGAAGAACCATATTGGTCGCCGTTGCGGCCGTTTTGCTGATGGTTGTTTCGCTGGTTCTGATTTTTCAAGTTCTCGGCGGAACCTTCAAGTTCGGCGTGTAACAGTAAAATGCCGCAAAGCTGCAAAAGCGCGCTTTTCCCCATGGCGGAGAGGGCGCGCTTTTCGATTGGAAAAACCAATTTCCTTGCGGGAATTGCAGAATCACTCTTGACAAATTCTCCCAAATTCGCTATAATAATAGAGTAACGACATTTTTCATGGGGGAGCGGCTTTGATTCAGGCAATCGAAAACTTCTTTTTGAATACGGTCGGGCGCGAGCTGTGCGTGTTTTTCTGCTCGCTGCTGCCCATCATCGAGTGCCGCGGCGCGGTACCGCTCGGGTGCGCGGTGGGGTTGCCATGGTGGCAGACCTACCTGCTTGCCGTTGCGGGAAATTTGCTGCCCGTTCCGTTCATTTTGCTGTTTATTCGCGCGGTGCTGCGGTGGATGACAGGGGGACCCGCAACCGCGGAAACGGGGGAACCGGACGAGCCGACGACCAACGAGGAACAGCCGCGGCGCGAGGGGCATTACTGCCATGTGAAGTGGATCAACCGTTTCGGCCATTGGCTGGAACGCAAGGTGGAGAAACACAAGGGAAAGATTGAAAAATACTCCTATTGGGGCGTGGTGCTGTTTGTGGCGGTTCCGATCCCGGGGACGGGCGCGTGGACAGGCTCGCTGATCGCCGCGGTTCTCAAATTGGATTTCAAAAAATCCTTGCTCGCCGCAACGTTCGGCGTTCTGATCGCTTCCGCAATCATGACCGTAATTTCCTACGCCGTCAAAGCGGTGGTTTGAACAAACAAATAATACGGGAGCCGCGCTTTCCATGCCGGAAAGCGCGGCTCCCATGTTGTTATGATGCGCCGACCGACGATGATGCGCCGACCGTTTCAATTCGATCTGTAAAACTCGTAAATTGTTTCAATTTTGCTGTCGACTGTTTTTGCGTTGGAGCGCATGATGCCCGCAATGTCGGGTCTCAAATCAAACGCGCCGTCTTCCAGCAGAACAACCATTTGCGTATCGAAAACGGTGTCCAGCTCCACAACAATTTTTCCTCTTTCGTCCAAGCCGAAGATAATGTTCAGCATTTCCGAGGTTTCTTCCTGACGCGGAACGCGGCCGAGCATGATCACATCATAATATACCGGCCGCACGAGCTTGTGGGAATATGCGCTCAACCACTCCCAAACGGTGCAAACGCGTTCCAACGATTCGTTGGGTTGGTTCTCCAATATTCCGCCGCACCCCGCGGGGCGGGACATGTTGGAGCAATAGGTTTCCTGCTCCGAATTGTATTTCGGCGAGGGAACGATTCCGTATGAAATTTCGCTCATCGGCAAGGACATTCGCATGTTGCCGGTAACGCCGACCGTAAACGTGGCGTTTCCGCCGGTGAAAACATCCATAAAGTTGGGCCAAGGGGCGAAATTCTGGTAGCTTTCGGCGCTGAAATAAGGTCGCATGCAATTCTCGTATTCCGCGCCGACTCCGTTCGATGTGAGAAATTTCGTTTGCAATTCCTGATAGAGGGTAACAAACCGATCGTCAACGGTACTGCGGATCAGCTCGCCGTCCTCGTTCTTGCTCAATAATGTCAATCCCGAGCCGAACATCAGGGCGTCAACAAACGCGTAAATTCCGGTAATGCCGTATTTGCCTTCCGCGCGGGTGTCTTGGGAGAGTTTGTAGAAATTCTCCCATGTCCATTCGTTATCATATACATAATCAAAGGGGGATTGCGCGCCGAAATCGGAGATGATTTTTGCGTTGAACCCGACGCACCACATCATATCGTCCACCGTCAGGTTTAAGGCGCCGGCGAGAAGAAACAAATTGTCCGCCACGGTAAGACTTTCCAGAATATCGCTGTACCACCACGGCTTGTCAAAATCGAGGTATTTCGAGTAGTCGTTCGCGGATTTGTAAATGCCTTTGAGAACCGCTTGCTGCTGGATGTAGGATTCGTTATAAACAATATCATACGGGTAGTCGCCGGAAGCGTGAATGTTCGGGAGAGCGTTGCTGACCGTTCCGTAAGCGTCGTATTTCCATTGGATCATAACGCCGAGCTGTTCTTCCACAAACCGGTTGCGCGAATAAACGGCGGAGCTGAACGTGGTGGTAACGTCGTCGGTGTCCATAATCCCAACGCTGTTGGAGGCTTCCACATAGTTTGAATAAATCGTAAATTCGGTTGCAAGCCCGTTTTTCGAGTAGTTGACCGTTTTCAGGTCGGCGAAAAGATCATTTTCCGGCGCGACGGTTTCCGTTTCTCCGCCGCCGGTTGCGTTGCTTTGGGCGTTGGTCGTCTCCGTTTTTTGCTTGCCGCCCGTCTGGCAGGAAAGAAGTCCCGCCGACGAGGAGATCAACAGGGCGAAGCAAAGAAAGAAAAGCAAAAGTTTTTTCATACATTTTTCTCCTTATCCGGTGATTGATGAATCGAAGAATCGCAAGGGGCGCGCTTTTGGTCAAAACCGCTCACATGTGGGTTTTTTGGCCTACAATGCCGCGTTGAGAAAACAAACAACATTGGGTTTACCGTTATTATAGCAGGTTTCGTCGAAAATGTAAATGCGTTTTTCTGCTCAAAATCTTCGATTTTCACGCGGATTTTTCCCGCGAATATGGAGATTTTCCTTTTTTTCGCAAACCCCTTGCAATTTGCGTTGATTTGTGTTATACTATAAATACAATTGAATCATTCTTATCGAGAGTAACGGAGTGACCGACACGATGATGTTACAGCAACCTGCCGCGCGTAAGGTGCTAAATTCGGAGAGATGAGAGCAAGAAGGCTCCGTCGGCGGGGCCTTTTTTATGCCGAAAAGACAGGAAGAATGATCCATACCCGCGCCGGAACGGGCGGGAAAAACAAAGAAAGGTATGGATACCGAAATGAAAACCAAATTGTTTACCAGCGAGTCCGTCACCGAGGGGCATCCCGACAAGATCTGCGATAAAATTTCCGACGCGATCCTCGACGAAATGCTCCGTCAGGACCCCATGTCCCGCGTGGCGTGCGAAACCTTTGTTACCACGGGAATGGTCTGCGTTATGGGCGAGGTTACGACCCATGCGGACGTGGATATTCAGCGCATTGTGCGCGAAACCGTCCGCGAAATCGGCTACGACCGCGCCAAATACGGCTTTGATTGCGACAGCTGCGCGGTGATCACCTCGCTCCATGAGCAGTCGCCCGACATCGCCATGGGTGTGGATCGGTCCCTCGAAGCCAAAAACGGAGAGGGGGACGGGCTTGATACGGGCGCGGGCGATCAGGGCCTGATGTTCGGCTACGCCTGCAACGAAACGCCTGAGCTGATGCCGCTTCCCATTTCGCTGGCGCACCGCCTCGCCAAACGCCTGACCGAGGTGCGCAAGAACGGAACGCTTTCCTACCTACGCCCCGACGGCAAAACGCAGGTTACGGTGGAATACGACGAAAACAACGCCCCGCGGCGCGTGGACACGGTGGTGATCTCCTCGCAGCATAGCGACAGCGTTGCGTTGGAGACCATCCGCGCCGACCTGATCCGCGAGGTGATCCGCCCTGTGATTCCCGCAAACATGGTGGACGAAAACACCAAAATTTACATCAATCCAACCGGCCGGTTCGTGGTCGGCGGCCCCGCGGGCGATACGGGATTGACGGGCCGCAAGATTATTGTGGATACCTACGGCGGCTATGCCCGCCACGGCGGCGGCGCGTTCTCGGGGAAGGACCCGACCAAGGTGGATCGCTCCGCAAGCTATGCCGCGCGCTACATTGCCAAAAACGTGGTCAAAGCGGGGCTTGCCGACCGCTGCGAGGTGCAGTTGGCCTATGCCATCGGCGTTGCCAAGCCGGTTTCTCTCCGCGTGGACACCTTTGGAACGTCCACCGTTTCCGAGGGGGAAATCGAACGCGCCGTTTCGTCGCTGGTCGATCTGCGTCCCGCCGCCATTATCAAACGGTTCGATTTGCGCCGCCCGATCTATTGCAAGGTCGCGGCATACGGCCACATGGGGCGCGAGGACGTCGGCGCGCCGTGGGAAGTTTGCGATCTGACCGACGCGCTGAAAGCCGAGCTTGCGAAAAAAGCCTGATTTTTGAACACACGCACCGCAAATTTTGCGGAAAATACGAAAGAAAGGGGAGCGAAAATGCCGCGCGACGACCGATTGATGCAGGACCCGATGGAAGAGACCGACGACAATGGAATGATCCGCCTTTCGGGTTCCATTGAGCATGTGATCTATTCCAACGAGGAAAACGGCTATGCCATTTGCGATCTCGGCACCGACCGGAACGAGCTGGTCACAATCGTCGGAACGCTCCCCGACATTGCCGAGGGCGACACGGTTTCGGTCGTTGGCAAATGGGTGCATAATGCCCGATACGGCAGACAGTTTCGCGTGGAGCAATGCGAAAAACAGCTCCCCGCCGATCGCGCGTCCATTCTCCGGTATCTCTCCTCGGGGGCCGTCAAGGGCATCGGCCCCAAAACCGCGAAACGGATCGTGGATCTTTTCGGCGAGGAGACCTTCGACGTTATGGAGAACCACCCCGATTGGCTTGCCGAAATTCAGGGGATCACCCCCAAGCGTGCCCGCGCGATTGCCGAGGATTTTCAAAAAAAGGCCGACATTCGCTCGGCCATGATGTTTTTTCGCGATTATTTCGGCGCGGCGGCCACCGTTCGCATTTACAAACGGTGGGGAAGCGCGGCAATCGATCTGGCAAAAAAGAACCCCTACCGCCTCTGCGAGGAAATTGAGGGCATCGGGTTCGAGCGCGCGGACCGCATGGCAAAATCGTTGGGGCTGGGGGCGGATTCCCCCGAGCGCCTCGCAAGCGGAATTTGCTACCTGCTCGGCGCGAACGCCCAGCAAAACGGGCATGTCTGTCTCCCGCGCGAAAAGGCCGAGGAGAGTGCGGCCAAGCTGCTGGGCGTTGGCGTGGAGCGCATTCATGAAGCGGTTTCCGGCCTGTTGCTCGGGAAGCGACTGCGCGGAGCCGTGTTCGGGGGCGTGCCGTATGTTTACGAGGCCCGTGCGTTCGCGGCCGAAACCTATATTGCGAAAAAACTGACCTTGCTCGACCGCGTTTGCCCCACCATGGAAACTTCCAACATCGGCGCAATCCTGCGGCGCGAAGAGGCCGAAAGCGGCATGGAATATGCCAATTTGCAGCGCAAAGCAATTGTGGGCGCGCTCGAAAACGGCGTGGTTTTGCTCACGGGCGGCCCGGGAACGGGGAAAACCACCGTGGTTCGCGCCCTGCTCCGCATCTTCCAAAGCATGGAAGCGCGTCCCGCGCTTGCCGCGCCAACGGGAAGAGCCGCAAAACGGCTTTCCGAGGCAACGTCCTGCGAGGCGAAAACCATTCACCGCCTGTTGGAATACGGCGGCGAGGACGGCGACGACCGCGCGCGCTTCCACCGCAACGAGAACAATCTGCTCGAAGAGGGCGTGATCATCGTGGACGAGGCTTCCATGGTCGATAACGCGCTGATGTGCGCGCTTCTCAAAGCGGTCAAGCCGGGCGCGCGCGTAATTCTGATCGGCGACAGCGACCAGCTTCCGTCGGTCGGCGCGGGAAACGTCCTGCATGATCTTATCGCGAGCCGGCGTTTCTTTACCGTTTGCCTGACTGAAATTTTCCGGCAGGCGCAGCAAAGCCTCATTGTGACCAACGCGCATGCGATCAACCGCGGGGAAATGCCGCGGCTGGATGTGAAGGACAACGACTTCTTCTTTTTGCCGCGTCCCGACGAGGCTTCCATTGCCGCCACCGTCGCGCAGCTTTGCTCCGTCCGCCTGCCGAGAACCTACGGGCAAATGGCGGTAACGGGAACGCAGGTTATCGCGCCCTCGCGCAAGGGCGAGGTGGGGACCGAGCACCTCAACCGCGTGTTGCAGGAAGCGCTCAACCCGCCGTCCCCCCAAAAGCAGGAGCACCCGTTCCGCGATCTCGTTTTCCGCGAGGGCGACCGCGTTATGCAGGTGCGCAACAACTATGAAATGGAATGGGACCGCGACGACGGCAGTTCGGGAACGGGTATTTTCAACGGCGACATCGGAACCGTGGAGCAGATCCGCAAGCGCGATTCGGTAATGTTGATCCGGTTCGACGACCGCACGGTGCGGTATGAGTTCAACATGCTTGAAGAACTCGAACCCGCCTATGCCGTTACCGTTCATAAAAGTCAGGGGAGCGAATATCCCATTGTAATTATGCCCATCGGCGACCGCGTTCCGCCCATGCTTCTCTCGCGCAACCTGCTTTATACGGCGGTCACGCGCGCGCAGAGCATCGTAATTCTGGTCGGGAGCCAAGCGGCGCTTTCCCGCATGGTGGCGAACAACCGCGAAACCATGCGCTATACGGGGCTTTCCTATTGGCTTTCGGGCGAGGGCGCGCCATGAGCCGCGTTGCGGACCTGCTCTTTCCGCCCGTTTGCGCGGGATGCGGCGAATTGACGAAAATCGAAAACTTTTTCGGGGGAAAGCCGGATGCGCTTTGCGCCGATTGCCGCCGCGCTTGGGACGAGGCGAAAAAAGAGATTTGCGGCATCTGCCGCCGTCCCGTGGCAACCTGCAATTGCCTGACCGAGGAGATGGAGCGCGCCCGCTTTTCGGCGTTTTGCAAGCTGGTCTACTACGTGCCGAAAAACCGCGACCATGTGCAGAACCGCGCGATTTACCGGATCAAAGACCACGCCGACGCGCCGATTACCGACTTTCTCGCGCGGGAACTTTGCGAACCGATCCGCGCGGCTTTGCGCGAGCGGAAAACCGCCGCCGGAACGCCCGACGCGCGCGGGGATGTGTTCCTCGTTTACCTGCCCCGCAGTCGCCGCGCGGCGCTGGAAAAAGGGACCGACCAAGCGAGGGAGCTTGCAAAAGCCTTATCCGAACAGTTGGGTCTGCCTTTGCTGCCGGTAATTGCCCGCCGCTTCGGGCATGGCAAAGCGCAGAAAACGCTTTCGCCCGTCGAGCGGCGGCGCAACGCGAACGCGGCGTTCCGATTTCGTGCCTGCGCCGACGTCAAAGGAAAATGCGCGTTGGTTGTGGACGATATTGTCACCGGCGGGGCGAGCATGTCCGCCGCGGCCAAATTGCTCCGGCGCGCCGGCGTGCGGGAGCTGATTGCGGTTGCCGTGGCTTCGGATGAAAGCAACCGGATGCCGCCTGTCGGTCAGCCAACCCTGCGGACCGAATTTGACCGCCTTGGGCGAACCCATTGAAATTTGCGGTGCGTGTATTCAAAAAACGCACTTTTTCAAATGAAATTTGCGAGGTAAAAAAGGATGAATTATGTAATTCAAGGTCGCCGTCCGGCGTCCGTATTCCGCTTTTTCGAGGAGATCAGCGCGATCCCGCGCGGATCCTACCACGAAGAGGCGATTGCCGATTATCTGGTGCGTTTTGCCGAAAAACGGGGGCTGGAATGTTACCGAGACGCCGCGAACAATGTTCTGATCCGCAAGTCCGCAACGCCGGACCGCGCGAATGCGGAACCCATCCTGTTTCAGGGGCATACCGACATGGTGTGCGAGAAAAACGGAAATGTGGAGCATGATTTTCTGCGCGACCCGCTGGAACTTTATGTGGAAGGCGACCTGCTGCGCGCCCGCGGAACCACGCTAGGCGCGGACGACGGCATTGCCGTTGCCATGATGCTCGCTCTGCTCGAAGGGGAAATTCCCTCGCACCCCGCCTACGAATGCCTGTTTACCACGGCCGAGGAAGTGGGGCTGGACGGAGCGCGCGCCTTCGATTATTCCAAAATCGCCGCGCGGCGGATGATCAATCTGGATAGCGAAGAGCTCGGCGTTGTCACCGCGGGGTGCGCGGGCGGCGTCCGCTCCGATCTGACGCTCTCCTATGTTGCCGAACCCTTTGCGGGCGATGCGATCCGCGTGGAGCTGACGGGGCTGATGGGCGGACATTCGGGCGGCGACATCAACAGCGGCCGCGCCAACGCCAACCGGCTGATGGGGCGATTGCTCGCGGAGCTGACCGAAAAGACCGAGGCGCGCTTGGTTTCGCTTGCGGGCGGCTCCAAAGATAACGCCATTCCCCGCGAATGCGTCGCCGTGCTTGCCGTTCGCGACGTCGCGCGCTCGCAGGATATTCTGACCGAGGCCGCCGTTCGGCTTTCCGCCGAACTCTCCGCCGAGGATCGCGGATTCCGCCTTTCCGTGGAAGAATGCGAGCCGGAGGCCTCCATGCTTTCAAGCAAGGATACCGAGCGCGCCGTTGCCGCCCTGACCTGCGCGCAAATCGGGGTTCTGGAAATGAGCAAACAGGCGAAAGGGTTGGTGGAATATTCGCGCAACCTCGGGGTTGTGCGGCAGGAAGAGGGAAAACTGACTTTCGTTTTTTCAAGCCGTTCTTCCATGGAAAATCAATTGGACGCAACGCAAAGGGAATTGGATCTGTTTGCAAAGATGCTCGGGGGAACCGTTCGCCACCATAGCCGCTATCCCGGGTGGAGCTATGCCGCGTCGTCGCCTTTGCGGAGCGCGTATTGCGAGGCCTATCTGGCGGTTACGGGAGAGACCGCAACGGTCAATGTGATCCACGCGGGGTTGGAATGCGGAATTATCTATTCCCATTTGCCCGACATGGATATGATTTCGGTTGGCCCCACCATGCACGATATTCATTCGCCGAACGAGGCCTTGGAGCTTTCCGCAACCGAAACCTTCTGGCGCGTTCTGGAACGGATGATTGAAAAACTGTAAACGACATTAAAAAGAAAAAGAACAAAAATCATTCTAAATTTAACAACTAAAAAACGCCCGCAAACAGAACTGTTTGCGGGCGTTTTTGCCAAAAAGCAATTTCAAAGCGGCGCGGTGCGATCCACAATCTTGCGGATTTCCGCCTGAACTTCTTCTATGGGGCGAGCCGCGTTCACGATTTTGATGTTGTCGCGCGGCAACTGCCCGAATACGCGGAAAAACTGCGCGCGAACGCGCGCCAAACGCTCGGGCGTTTCGTAAATTTCCAATTCCGAACGCCCTTTGGTGATGCGCGCCATGCTTTCCTCGGGGGAAAGATCCAGAAAAACGCAAAGGTCGGGGCGGCGGATCTCGGGGCAGTTCAGGTTCAGGTCCCGCACCCAGCCCTCGTCGGTTTCGGCTCCCTGATAGGCGAGCGACGAATAATAGTAGCGGTCGGTAATCACATCGAATCCCGCGGCGAGCTTCGCCTCAATGCCGTTTTCGGGGTCAACGTTGTGGCCAATGCGGTCCAAGGCGAACAATGCCGCCATTTCGCAGGCGGTGCGCGGCGTTTTCCCCGCAAGCGCTTCGCGGAGCAGGCGGCCGGTGGGGGAATCGGTGGGTTCCGCGCTCCGCGCCACCCGTTTTCCCTTTTGGAGCAGGTAGCTTTCCAAAAGATCGATCTGCGTGGTCTTTCCCGCGCCGTCGATCCCCTCAAAAACGAGGAACCGCCCGCGTCCCGAACTTTGGATCATGTCTCTTCACCGTCCTTTTCGGCGGTTGCAGCGCGCAGCTGCTTTTCCAACTCCAAAATGCGCGCTTTGAGCGCGTCTAGCTCGCGCAGCATCGGGTCGGGCAGGTGGCATTGGTCCATTTGGTCGTAAACGCGGATGCCGTCGCGGCGAACGACCTTTGCGGGAATCCCGACCGCCGTGCAGTTTTCGGGAACATCGCGAATTACCACCGCGTTGGAAGCAATTTTACTGCCGGAGCCTATTTTAACGGGCCCGAGAACCTTGGCTCCCGCCCCGATCATCACATTGTCGCCAATGGTGGGGTGGCGTTTCCCAACGTCTTTTCCGGTTCCGCCAAGGGTAACGCCTTGGTAAATGGTGCAGTTGTCGCCAATCTCGGTCGTCTCGCCAATCACAACGCCCATGCCGTGGTCAATGAAAAGCCCTTTGCCGATTCTGGCCCCGGGGTGGATCTCAATTCCCGTAAAAAAGCGAGAGATCTGGCTGACGGCGCGCGCCGAAAAAAAGAACCCGTTGCGATAAAGGCGATGCGCAACGCGATGGGCCATAACGGCATGTACGCCCGAATAAAGCAGCAGAACCTCGGCATTATCGCGCGCGGCGGGATCCTTGCTTTTCACGGCGCGGAGCGAATCGCGCAGCTCTTGGCGCAGCTCTTCAAAAAGCGGGCAGATCGGCTCTGCGGCGGATTGATGTTGACCCATACGGCACCCCCTGACGGCATGTATCTATTTATTATTATACACGTTTTGCGCGGATTTGTAAATAGTTTTTTTACCGATTTTTGCGGAATGAAGGGAAAAAATTCTTTTTTTTGCAAAAATCGTTGACAAACGGAATAAAATATGGTAAAATAAAGATCGCTTGAGGGAGTAGCAAGCGCGGCGTTGCCGCGTAAACAGACCAACAATCCCGGCGCATCCGCGTCTGGTCTGTTTTCATTGCGAGACTCATGTGTTGCCGAAGCGACGCATGGGCTTTGTTGAGAAAGAATCCGCGATCGCAATCCGGTCAGCGGATTTTATTTTTTTCGGTTCACGGAGAGACGACATGGTTTTGAACTTCCTGTTTTTCTTCAACAGCATCCTGCTCGGCGTCGGACTCGCGATGGACGCGTTTTCGGTTTCTCTTGCCAACGGGATGAACGACCCGCGCATGGAGCGCGGGCGCGCCGTGCTGATTGCCGGAACGTTCGGCGCGTTTCAGGCCGTTATGCCCATGGCGGGGTGGATTCTGGTGCATACCGCCGCGGAAAAATTCGGATCGTTCCGCAAGTTCATTCCGTGGATCGCGCTGTTTCTGCTCTGCTGGATCGGCGGGAAAATGCTGGCGGAAGGGATCCGCGACCGCAAACAGAGCGGGAAGGACGCCGACCCCGAAAAAACGGCAAAGCTCGGTTTTCGCATGTTGCTGGCGCAGGGAATTGCAACTTCCATCGACGCGCTTTCGGTAGGCTTTACCATTGCGGATTATGATTGGAGAGCGGCCCTCGTTGAATCGCTGCTCATTGCGCTTACAACCTTTTCGGTATGTACGGCAGGCGTTCTGCTCGGCCGCAAATTCGGAACTCTGCTTTCGTGGCGCGCTTCGATCCTCGGCGGCGTAATTCTGATTGCCATCGGCATTGAAATTTTTCTCAAAGGGATTCTTTCATTCGGCTGATTTTTACGACACGGTACGCAAATTCCGGCGATTTTCGTCGTTTTCACCCCGAAAGACCGGATTTTCCGGAAATTTGCGGCGCGTGTATCGAAAACTGACCGTAAATGATAAAGATAAATAAGGAGATAGAAAACATGGTAGTACCGGTATTGCTGTTTATTGTGGGGTTGATCCTGCTGATCAAAGGCGGGGATTGGTTTGTGGACGGCGCGGTTGGAATTGCGCGGCGGTTCCGCCTGCCGGAAATTCTCATCGGCGCAACGGTCGTTTCCATCGGAACCACGCTGCCCGAGGTTATGGTGTCCGCAACGTCCGCCGTGCAGGGGCAGTCCGAAATGTCCTATGGAAACGCCATCGGCTCCATCATATGCAATACGGCGTTAATCGCGGCAATTTCCGTTGTGGCGCGCCCGTCGGCCGTGAACCGGAAGAATCTGCGCCTGCCGGTCGTATTCTTTTTCTCGGCCGCCGTCTTTTACGCGCTTATTTCTTATCTCACCGGAACGTTCTCCCGCCCCGTCGGAATCGCGCTGCTCGTCGTTTTTGCGGTGTATATGGCGCTTTCGGTGCGCGACGCGAAGCGTTCCCCCGCTTTGGATCCCGCGGGACAAGCCCCCGAAAATTTGCGCCCCGTGGTATCGAAAACCGATGTTTCGGACATAGCGGAAGCCGATTCGGACGCCGCCGCGCGGGAACCCGACGGGGGACAAGCTCCCGAGTCGTCCGAGCCGCCCGAGCCGACCGAGCCGACCGCCGCCGACCGCAAACGGAACCGCCTGCTGCTTTGGAAAGATATTGCGCTCCTTGTTGTGGGGGCTGCGCTCATCGCCGTTGGCGCGCGCCTGTTGGTAAAGTACGGAACCGAAATTGCCGAGGCCCTCGGCGTTCCGTCCACCGTTATTGCGCTGACCTTCGTTGCGCTCGGAACCTCGCTCCCCGAGTTGATTACGGCCGTTACCTCGCTGATCAAGGGGCATAGCTCGCTCTCCCTCGGAAACATCATCGGGGCGAACCTGTTCAATCTTGTTCTGGTCAGCGGAATGTCCATCACCCTGCGGCCGTTCAACATTCCGGCAACCTCGTTTCTCGGCGGCGTCAACACCTCTTTGCTGATTGATATTCCGCTGATGTTCGCCGTGATGCTGATTCTGACGGTCCCCGCGCTTCTGCGCGGAAAGCTCGCTCGCTGGCAGGGAATTTTGCTGCTCACCCTTTATGCCGCTTTCTGTGTGTTCCAATTTGTAATCTGACCCCGAAAGGAGCCGAACCATGATCATCCGCAAAACCGTTCCGTCCGATTTTTCCCGCGTCTCCGCAATTTATGCCGACGCCCGCCGCAGAATGCGCGAGAGCGGCAACCCCACGCAATGGGGCTTCGTTTGGCCGCCCGAGGACATGATCCGCGAGGATTGTTCCCCCGAGGGGCATGGGTACGCGGTTGTGGATGATGCCGGCCGCATTTGCGGGGTGTTCGCTTTTTACATTGGCGAGGACGAGACCTACCGCGTAATCGAAAACGGCGCATGGCTCAACGACGAACCCTACGGCGCGATCCATCGGATCGCCTCGGACGGCGTGACCCGCGGGATTCTCCGCGCCGCCGCCGCGTGGTGCGCACAGTTTGTCCCGAACATCCGGATCGACACCCATGCCGATAACGCCGCCATGCAGGCCGCTCTGGCCGCAAACGGATTCTCGCGGTGCGGGATCATCCATGTGTTTGCGGGCGGCGTTCGCACCGACATCAGCTCCGCGCGCGTTGCGTTTCAAAAGGTTTGCCGGAAATAGCCGGATGCCGCGACCGTCGGCAACGCTTTCCGGCTCCGTCAGAGTTGCGCGCGAATCAACCGAAAAACGGCTCTTTTTTTCCGAAAGGAGCCGTTTTTTGCGTTGGAAAACACCGCGCGGATCCGCCCGTTTTCGCGCATTCCGCGGAGCAAACGCAAAAATATTCCCGAAAATTCATAAAAAAGACCGAATATTCACAATTTTTTGAATATAATTCATTCAATTCGAAAAAATCTGAATATTTTTTCATTTTCTCTTGACAAAACCGCAAAAGCGATGTATAATATAAAAATGAATAACCGAGGCGGCGTGGCTTCGCGTTCCCGATTGCGCAAAACGCCGCCGATCAACGGATCGGAGATTGCACATGAAAGTTTTTATTGACGGCGCGGCGGGAACTACCGGCCTGCGCATCCACGAAAGACTTGCCAAGCGGGGCGACCTTTCGGCGCTTACGCTCCCCGACGATTTGCGGAAAGACCCCGCCGCGCGCGCGGATTGCATGAACCGCGCCGACGTGGTGTTCCTTTGCCTGCCGGACGCGGCGGCCGTTGAGGCGGTGGAGCTGATCCGAAACCCCGAAACGGTCGTAATCGACACGTCCACCGCGCACCGGACCGCCGAGGGATGGGTATACGGTTTTCCCGAGGGGAACGGTCAGCGCGAACGGATCCGCCGCGCAAAGCGGATCGCCAACCCTGGGTGCCATGCAAGCGGGTTTGTGGCGTTGGTCGCGCCGCTGGTCCGCGCCGGCGTCCTCTCCGCCGACGCCGCGTTGACCTGCTTTTCGCTCACGGGCTATTCGGGCGGCGGCAAAAAGATGATCGCCGAGTACGAGGCGGCGGATCGGGACCCGCTCCTTGCCGCGCCGCGCGAGTACGGCCTTTCGCAATCCCATAAGCATCTTCCCGAAATGCGGGTCTATGGCGGCCTGAACGCGGCTCCGGTCTTTTGCCCGATCGTCGCCCCGTTCTATGCGGGCATGGAAGTAACGGTCCCGCTGTTCGGCAAGGACGCGGTCGGCGGGGTCGAGGCGATCCGTTCGGTTTATCGCGAAACCTACCGCGCGGGCTTGATCCGGTATGCCGAGGCCGCCGACGAAAACGGGTTTCTTTCGGCCGCCGCTTTTGCGGGGCGCGACGACATGCAGGTTACGGTTGCGGGAAACGCGGAACGCATTTTGCTGATCGCGCGCTTCGATAACCTCGGGAAAGGCGCGTCGGGCGCGGCCATTCAGAACATGAATCTCGTCTTGGGGCTTCCCGAGGAAACGGGGCTGGTTCTCGGTTGAACCGCTTGTAACGTTTATCCATTATCATCCGAAAAAAGAAAGGATTTTTCCAACATGCTGAAATTGATCCATGGCGGCATTTGCGCCGCAAAAGGCTTTTCCGCCGCAGGGATCCACTGCGGAATCCGCAAAAACAAATCCAAGCGCGACCTTTCGCTGATTTACAGCGAGGTTCCCGCCGCGGCGGCGGCGGTTTACACCACCAACCTTGTAAAGGGCGCGCCGCTCGTCGTTACCAAAGCGAACCTTGCGGACGGCAGGGCGCAGGCGGTTATCTGCAACAGCGGAAACGCGAACACCTGCAACGCGAACGGCATTGAAATTGCCGAGGCCATGTGCGGGCTTGCGGGCGACGCGCTCGGCATTTCGCCCAAGGATGTGGTCGTCGCGTCCACGGGCGTAATCGGCCAACCGTTGGATCTCGCGCCGATCCGCGCGGGAATCCCCGAGCTGGTAAAATCGCTCTCTCCGAGCGGGGGCGAGGCCGCCGCAGAGGGAATTATGACGACCGACACCGTTCGCAAAGAAGTTGCCGTGGAGTTTTCGGTTGGCGGAAAGACCTGCCGCCTCGGCGGAATTGCGAAAGGGAGCGGCATGATCCACCCCAACATGGCAACCATGCTCGTGTTTTTAACGACCGACGCGGCCATCTCTCCGGAAATGCTTGCCAAGGCGTTGAAAACCGACGTTGCCGAAACCTTTAACATGGTCAGCGTGGACGGCGACACTTCCACCAACGATATGGTAACGGTTCTTGCCAACGGAATGGCGGGGAACGCGGAGATCAACGCCGACGGAGAGGATTTCCGCGCGTTCATGCGCGCGCTCAACACGGTAACGGTGGGGCTTTGCCGCATGATCGCGGGGGACGGCGAGGGCGCAACCAAACTGCTTGAATGCAAGGTAACGGGCGCGGCCGATCTGCAAACGGCCAAAACGGTTGCGAAAAGCGTAATCTGTTCGAGCCTGCTCAAAGCGGCCATGTTCGGGGCCGACGCCAATTGGGGGCGCGTGCTTTGCGCCATCGGGTACAGCGGCGCGGCGGTGGATGTGGACCGCATCGACGTGGCGTTTTCCAGCTCCGCGGGAACGGTTGCGGTATGCAAAAACGGCGCGGGGATCGACTTTTCGGAAGAGATTGCCAAACAGGTGCTTTCCGAAAAGGAGATCACCATTGAGGTCGGGCTGAACGCGGGGTCGGCCGCTTCCACGGCGTGGGGGTGCGACCTGACCTACGATTACGTCAGAATCAACGGCGACTACCGCACATAACGCCGAAAGTCCATACACAAGAGGAGACCGACATGCAAAACGCTTTTTCCAACGCGGAGCGCGCCGAGGTATTAACGCAGGCGCTCCCGAACATCAAAAAATACAACGGCAAGATCGTGGTGGTCAAGTACGGCGGCAACGCCATGGTCAACGAACAGCTCAAACAGCAGGTTATGGAGGATATTGTTCTTCTGCACCTGATCGGCGTCAAGGTCGTGTTGGTGCACGGCGGCGGTCCCGAGATCAGCGACCTGATGGACAAACTCGGCAAAAAACCGGAATTTGTGGACGGGCTGCGCGTTACCGACAAAGAGACCGTGGACATCGTGCAAATGGTGCTTGCGGGAAAGGTCAATAAAACGCTGGTCAACCTGCTCGAAATGAAAGGGGGGCGCGCCATCGGCCTTTCCGGCATGGACGGGCATCTGATCGAAGCGAAGATCAAGGACGAACGGCTCGGGTACGTCGGGGACATCACAAAGGTCAATATCGCCCCCGTAACCGATCTGCTCGAACGGGGCTATATTCCCGTTATTTCCACGCTCGGCTGCGACCGCGAGGGGTGCGTTTACAATATCAACGGCGATACGGCCGCCGCGCATATCGCGGGCGCGCTCGGCGCGGAACGGTTGATTATGATGACCGATATTGCCGGCATTCTCCGCGACCGCAGCGACCCCGCAACGCTGATTCCCGAAATTTCCATTCGGGAAACGAACCGCCTCTTTGAAGAGGGCATTCTTTCGGGCGGCATGATTCCGAAGGTCAATTGCTGCGTGGAAGCGATCCATCGCGGCGTAAAGTGCGTAATCATCATGGACGGCCGTGTTCCGCATTCCATTCTGATGGAGCTTCTGACCGATGAAGGCGCGGGCACCATGGTAACGGGAGATTGACCGAATTTCTTGTGCGTGTATTAAAAAACGGGCGTTTTTTGCCCCGAAAGCAGGTTTTTTATGTCTATCATTCAACAACGCGACCAAACCTATGTCGCTCCAACTTATGCGCGCTTTCCCGTGGAGATCGTTTCGGGGAAAGGCTCCGTGGCCGTTGACAGCGAGGGGAAAGAATACATCGACCTCGGCTCCGGCATCGGCGTAACGGCGTTCGGCTATTGCGACGACGAGTGGATCGCGGCCGTAACCGACCAGCTCGGGCGCGTACAGCACACGTCAAATCTGTACTATACGGAGCCGTGCGGCAAGCTTGCCGAGCTTCTTTGCGAACGAACGGGTATGAAAAAAGTGTTTTTTTCCAACTCGGGTGCCGAGGCGAACGAATGCGCCATCAAGGCGGCGCGCAAATATGCCGCGGAAACGCTCGGGGCGGATCGGTATACCATTATCACGCTTGAAGACAGCTTCCACGGCCGAACCGTTACCACGTTGGCCGCAACGGGGCAGGCAAAATTCCACGCGCTCTTTCAACCGTTAACGGCGGGGTTTGTCCATACGCCGGCAAACGATTTTCCCGCGCTTAAATCGCTGGCGGAAACGGTTCGCCCCGCGGCGGTTATGATGGAATGCGTGCAGGGCGAGGGCGGCGTCAACGCGCTTGACCGTTCGTTCGTGCGCGAGGTGGCCGCGTTTTGTCGGGAAACCGGAATTTTGCTGGTGGTTGACGAAGTGCAAACCGGCAACGGCCGCACCGGAAAACTCTATTCCTATATGAACTTCGACGTAATGCCCGATATTGTCACCACGGCCAAAGGCTTGGGCGGCGGTCTGCCCATCGGGGCAACGCTGCTCGGCGAAAAGGCGCAGAACGTTTTCGGGGCGGGGGACCACGGCTCCACGTTCGGCGGCAATCCCGTTGCGTGCGCGGGCGCTTGGAACATCCTTTCCCGCATTGACGAAAATCTGTTGGAAGACGTTCGCCGGAAGAGCCGGATGATCTTCTCCTCGCTCGAGGGCGCAAAGGGCGTCGAGTCGGTTACGGGAATGGGGCTGATGATCGGCATCAAAACGGTCAGACCCGCGGCGGAGGTCATCGCCGCCTGCCGCGAGCGGGGCGTGCTTTGCCTTTCGGCAAAGGATAAGGTGCGCCTGCTTCCCGCGCTCAATATTCCCGCGGAGCTGCTGCAAAAGGCGCTCGCAATCATCCGCGCGGTTTGCGCCGAGGGAACGGCCGTTCATTCGTAAATTCGGTATTTTGATAACACGGTGCGCAAATTCCGGACCGTTACAGAGAGGAAAAACCAATGATCAATCTGAAAAACCGCAGTTTTTTAACGCTGTTGGATTTTACCCCCGCGGAAATCGAGGGACTTCTGGATCTTTCCGCGGAGCTTAAACAAAAGAAAAAACAGGGCGTTCCGCACCGCCTGTGCGAGGGGAAGAATGTTGCGCTGATTTTTGAGAAAACCAGCACGCGCACCCGCTGCTCGTTTGAGGTGGCGGCGGCCGACCTCGGCATGCACCCCGTTTATCTTGACCCGCAGGGCTCGCAGATCGGCAAAAAGGAAAGCATTGCCGATACCGCGCGCGTCCTTGGGCGCATGTTCGACGGCATCGAGTACCGCGGTTACGGGCAGGAGATTGTGGAGTCGCTGGCGAAATACGCGGGCGTTCCCGTTTGGAACGGGTTGACGAACGAATACCACCCCACGCAGATTCTGGCCGATTTTCTGACCATTCGCGAGCATTTCGGCTCGCTTGCGGGCAGAAAGCTGGTGTATATGGGCGACGCGCGCTACAACATGGGAAATTCGCTGATGATCGGATGCGCCAAAATGGGCATGAAATTTGTTGCCTGCGCGCCGGAAGCGTATTTTCCGAACGCCGCTCTGCGAAAAAACTGCCAAGCGATCGCCGCCGGAACGGGAGCCGAACTCTCTTTTGAAACAGATCCCGAAACCGCCGTGGTCGGCGCGGACGTGATTTATACGGACGTCTGGGTTTCCATGGGCGAGCCGGAAAGCGTTTGGAAGGAGCGCATCGAGGCGCTCTCGCCCTACCGCGTTACCGAGCGGCTGATGTCCCTTGCGGGTCCGCAATGCCGCTTTATGCATTGCCTGCCCGCGTTCCACGATCTTGGCACCTCGGTGGGTCGGAAGATTTACGAAACCTCCGGCATTGATTGCATGGAAGTGACCGACGGCGTGTTTGAGAGCGAGGCTTCCATTGTGTTCGACGAGGCCGAGAACCGCATGCACACCATCAAAGCCGTTATGGCGGCAACGCTGGTCTGACCCGTATTGACCCCGCAAGGAGACGCCGCATGGAAAAAGCATATTTGATTTTGGAAAACGGAACGACGTTCGAGGGAACGCGCATCGGCGCGAAAGCCGCCTCGGTCGGCGAGTTGGTGTTCACCACGGGAATGGTCGGTTACACCGAAACGCTCACCGACCCGAGCTACGCGGGGCAGATCGTTCTGCAAACCTTTCCGCTGATCGGGAATTACGGCCTCTCCGCGGAAGATTTCGAGGGGAAAACCGCCGTGCGCGGCTATGTGGTGCGCGAATGCTGCGCCGAACCGTCCAATTTCCGCGCACAGATGAGCCTGAACGACTTTTTATGCGCGAACGGTATTTCGGGGATTGCCGGCGTGGATACGCGGGAGATCACGCGGATCATCCGCGAAAACGGCGTTATGAACGCCGCCATCTCCCCAACGCCGGATGTGGATCTCAACGCGGTCAAAGCCTACCGAGTGGCGGGCGCGGTTCCCGCCGTCACCTGCAAAAAGGTTGAAATATCCGCACCTGTCGGCGAGAAACGGTATACCGTGGTCCTTGTGGATTACGGCGCGAAAGGGAACATCATCCGCAACCTGACCAAGCGCGGCTGCGAGGTGATCCGCGTTCCGCAGGATACCGCCGCCGAAGCGGTTCTGGCCTACGCGCCGGACGGCGTTATGCTTTCCAACGGTCCGGGGGATCCCGCCGAAAACACCGCCGCCGTTGCCGAGCTGAAAAAGCTGATCGGGCGGGTTCCCGTGTTCGGCATTTGCCTCGGGCATCAGCTGGCCGCGCTCGCCATGGGCGGGCGGACGGTCAAACTGCGCTTCGGGCATCGCGGCGGGAACCAACCCGTTCGCGAGGTCGGCGGCAATCGGACGTATATCACCAGCCAGAACCACGGGTACGCCGTGGTGTCCGCCTCGCTTGCCGGCATTGGGCGGGAGCTTTACGTCAACGCCAACGACGGCAGCTGCGAGGGCATGGAATACCCCGGCAAACAGTGCTTCACGGTGCAGTTCCACCCCGAAGCCTGCGGCGGCCCGCACGATACCGAATTTCTGTTCGACCGCTTTATTTCCATGATGGGGGGAAACGACCGTGCCAAAGGATAACAGGATCCGCAAAGTGCTTGTAATCGGTTCGGGGCCGATCGTTATCGGTCAGGCGGCCGAGTTCGACTATGCGGGCGCGCAGGCCTGCCGCGTGCTGCATGAAGAAGGGGTCAACACCGTTCTGGTCAACTCCAACCCCGCAACCATTATGACCGACCAGCACCTTGCCGACGAAATTTACTTGGAACCGCTCAACGCCGAAACCGTGGCGCGCATCATCGGGAAAGAACGGCCGGACGGCCTGCTCGCAGGGCTTGGCGGGCAAACGGGATTGACCGTTGCCATGCAGCTTTCGCGCATGGGCGTGCTGGAAAAATACGGGGTTCGCCTGCTCGGCTCGGACATTGACGCCATCGAGCGCGCCGAGGACCGCGAGCGGTTCCGCGACATGATGAAAAAAATCGGGGAACCCGTGGTTCCGTCCGAAATCGCCGTTACCGTGGAAGAGGCGGTTGCCGCCGCGCGGGAAATCGGCTACCCCGTTATCGTTCGCCCCGCCTATACGCTCGGCGGGAGCGGCGGCGGGATCGCCGAGAGCGAGGAAGAGCTTCGCACCATTGCCGCAACGGGGCTGGATCTTTCCCCCATTACGCAAATTCTGGTGGAAAAATGCATCGCGGGCTGGAAAGAGATCGAGTTTGAAACCATGCGGGACAGCGCGGGAAACGTAATTGCCGTTTGCTCCATGGAAAACGTTGACCCCGTGGGAATCCATACGGGCGATTCCATCGTGGTCGCCCCCGCGCTGACTTTGGCCGATAAAGAATACCAGATGCTGCGGAGCGCGTCCCTGCGCATGATCTCGGAGCTTGGGATCGTCGGCGGGTGCAACTGCCAATTTGCGCTGAACCCCGAGAGCTTTGAGTACGCGGTAATCGAGGTCAACCCGCGCGTTTCGCGGTCGTCCGCGCTCGCTTCCAAGGCAACGGGCTATCCCATTGCCAAAATCACCGCAAAAATCGCGCTGGGTTACACGTTGGATGAAATCCAGAACGACATTACGGGGAAAACCTGCGCCTGCTTCGAGCCGACGCTCGATTATGTGGTGGTCAAATTCCCCAAATGGCCGTTTGAAAAGTTTGCGGGGTCGAGCCGCGCGCTCGGAACGCAAATGAAAGCCACGGGCGAGGTGATGGCCATCGGCCAGTGCTTTGAAGCCGCGTTGCTCAAAGCCGTTCGGGGCGCCGAAATCTCGCTGGATACGCTGAACGCCGCGCCGCTGGACGACCGACCCGTTCGCGAGCGGTTGGCTGAGAAGAACGACCGCCGCCTTTTCACCGTGTTCGAGGCGCTCAAAGCGGGCGTTCCGGCGGAAGAGATCCATGCCGTTACCATGATTGACGAATGGTTTCTCGCAAAGCTCCGCGGATTGGCCGAATTTGAAGCGCGTATATGCGAAAAAGGCCGAATTTCGGAGCAGGATTACCGCGAGGCGAAGCGACTCGGCTATCCCGATTCCGCCATTCGCCGGCTGACGGGAGCCGCCGAATTGCCCGACGGAACCTTTTCCTATAAAATGGTGGACACCTGCGGCGCGGAGTTTGACGCCGCAACGCCGTATTTCTATTCGGTCCCGGGCGGGGCGTGCGAGGCGCGCGCGTTCGGCCGGAGCGGCAAACCCGTGGTGTTGGTGCTGGGGTCGGGGCCGATCCGCATCGGGCAGGGAATCGAGTTTGATTACAGCTCGGTGCATTGCGTCTGGACCCTGCGCAAAATGGGATATGATGTGGTAATCGTCAACAACAACCCCGAAACCGTTTCCACCGATTACGACACCGCCGACCGCCTCTATTTCGAGCCGCTCACACCCGAGGATGTGATGAACATCATTCGCGTGGAGCGTCCCATCGGCGTGGTGGTGGCGTTCGGGGGGCAGACCGCCATTAAGCTCACCGGTTTTCTCGACCGTGCGGGCGTTCGCATTCTGGGAACCTCGGCCGAGAGCATCGACGTTGCCGAGGATCGCGCGCGGTTTGACGAACTGCTTGAACGGTTCAACATCCGCCGTCCGAAAGGAATGGGCGTTCATTCGCTCAAAGAGGCCGTGGAAGCGGCCGAACAGCTCGGCTATCCGGTTCTGCTGCGCCCGTCCTATGTAATCGGCGGGCAGAATATGATCATCTCCCGCAATCGCGCGGGCACCGAAGCCTACATGAGGAAGATCCTCGCAGGCGGCATCGAAAACCCCGTTCTGATCGACCGTTACATGCCGGGGACCGAGCTTGAAGTGGACGTGATCTCGGACGGGACCGACGTTCTGATTCCGGGGATCATGGAGCATATCGAGCGCGCGGGCGTACACAGCGGCGATTCCATTGCCGTTTACCCGCCCTATAATCTGGACGACCGCTTCCTTGCAAAAATTTGCGATTGTTCCGAAAAGCTCGCCTTGGCGCTCGGAACGCAGGGGCTTGTCAACATTCAGTATCTGATCTACGAGGGCGAGCTGTACGTAATCGAGGTCAACCCGCGCGCGTCGCGCACCGTGCCGTACATCAGCAAGGTAACGGGCGTTCCCATGGTGGATCTCGCCTCGCGCGTTATGCTCGGGGAGCCGCTGAAATCGCTCGGCTACGGAACGAGGCTTTACCGCACGCCGCCGTATTGCGCCGTAAAGGTCCCCGTGTTCTCGTTTGAAAAACTGAACGACGCGAACTCCATTTTGGGGCCTGAAATGAAGTCCACGGGCGAGGTACTCGGCGTTGGCAAAACCATGGCCGAAGCCCTCTTCAAGGGGTTGACGGCGGCGGGGTTCTCGGTTCCCGCGGGAACCGGAAAGCACCGCGCGGGCGTGCTGATCAGCGTGGCCGAGGCCGATTACGAGGAGAGCATTTCGCTCGGCAAGCGGTTCTACGACCTCGGCATCGATCTTTACGCCACAACCGGCACCGCGCACGCGATTGAGAAGATCGGCATTCCCGTAACCGACGTAAAGAACGGAGCCGCATCGGTAACGTCGCTGATCGAGAGCGGGAAAATTCAATATATCGTTTATACGGGCGCGATCCACGACGCCACCGTGGGGGACTACAACCTGATCCATCGCCGCGCCATGCAGCTCGGCATTCCGTGCCTGACCTCGCTTGATACGGCGGGCGCGCTGGCCGAGATTATCGAAAGCCGGTTCACCTTGGAAAACACCGAGCTGGTGGACATTAACCGCATGCGCCGCGAGCGGCGGAAAACGCGCTTTGCCAAAATGCAGTCCTGCGGGAACGACTATATTTTCGTGGAGAATTTCCATGGGGAAATCACCTGCCCCGAGTCGCTTTGCGTCAACCTGTGCGCGCCGCATTACGGCATCGGAGCGGATGGGATCGTTTTAATGGAGTCCTCGGCGGTCGCCGATGTGAAAATGCGCACTTTCAACCGCGACGGCAGCGAGGGCAAAATGGCGGGAAACAATATCCGTTGCGTGGGAAAGTACGTGTACGATAAAGGCCTTGTCCGACGCGAGGAATTAACGGTGGAAACGGCGAGCGGGGTTTACCGTTTGCGGCTGTTTTTGCGGGATGGAAAGGTCAGCACCGTCAGCGTGGATATGGGGAGCGCGTCGCTGGACCCGAAAACGCTGCCCGCCAAAACCGAGCTTCCGCGGCTGGTCAGCGAACCCGTCCGCCTTGCGGGCGCGGAATGGAAGATTACCTGCGTTTCGGTGGGGAACCCGCATTGTGTGGTGTTCTGCGACGCGCTCGACGCGTTGGACCTTGCCGCCGTCGGGCCGCAATTTGAGCATGCGCCGCTGTTCCCCGAGCGGGTGAACACCGAGTTTGTGCGCGTGGTTGACCGCACCACGCTGCGGATGCGCGCTTGGGAGCGCGGGAACGGCGAAACGCTCGCGTGCGGAACGGGCGCCTGCGCGGCGGTGGTCGCGGCATGCGAGAACGGCCTATGCGAGCAGGGAACCGACATTCGCGTAAAGCTCGCGGGCGGCGATCTGATCGTCAACAACACGAACGGCCGCCTGACCCTGACCGGCTCGGCAGTTCTCGTTTACGAGGGAGAGTTTGAATATTGACCCAATGCCCCTTTTCGCTTTTGCGGAAAAGGGGCTTTTTTGCGGTACGTCCCGCTTTTTTGCATGGCGTTTCCCGGGAAAAGAAAAATTTTCGTTTTTTTTCAAAAAACACTTGACTTTTTCACTTTAATGTGGTAAAATGATAAAGCGTTAAAGTGAAGCAGCCCGAGAAAGGCGAAACGAACCAAGGAAAGAGAGGAATCCCCCCATGGAAAAACGCCGACACGCGGCGAGCGAGGAGCTGTGCCGCGCCATTTTGTCCCTGCAAACGCCCGAGGAGTGCGAGGCGTTCCTCGAGGACATTTGCACCATTCGCGAGTTGCAGGATATGGCCCAGCGGTTTGCGGTTGCCGCCATGCTCGATGCGGGCAAGAACTATCAGGACATTTCCAAAGAGACGGGGGCCAGCACGGCCACCATCAGCCGCGTCAGCCGTTGCCTCAATTACGGGAGCCTCGGCTACCGGACCGTTCTCGACCGCAGAAAGGAAGAACAGGCATGATCCGATCCCCCGAAATTTTCAAGCCCGAGGAGCGCGCGGCGTTCGCCCTGCGTTCGCTCTACCGCTCCTACGGGTATTCGCAATTCCGCATGAACAAGTTCGAGGAATACGATTTCTACGTCCGCAACAAGAGCTTTCTGGTTTCGGATAACATAATCACCTTTACCGACACCAACGGGAAGCTGATGGCGCTCAAACCGGACGTAACGCTCTCCATCGTCCGCAACGCGAAGGACGGCGAGCACGGGACCCGCAAGGTCTATTACCATGAAAACGTCTATCGCCCCGCGCGGGGAAGCCGTACCTTCCGCGAAATTCCGCAGGTGGGTTTGGAGTGCATCGGCGAGGTGGATGATTACGCCGTTGCCGAGGTGCTGTCGCTTGCCGTGCAAAGCCTTTCGGAAATTGCGCCGCGCGGTATGCTGAACGTTTCGCATCTGGGCATTCTTTCCGAGCTGATCTGTCGGGCGGGCTATCCCGAGGAAACGCACCGCGAACTCTTCCGCTTAATCGGGGAAAAGAACCTCGGGGAACTCCAACAGTTAACGAGCGGGCTGGGCATTGCGCCGGAGCCTGCCGAAAAGCTGTTCGCGCTCCTCTCCGGCTCCGGCGAGGTGGCCCCAACGCTCAACCTGCTTGGCGGGTTCTATTCGGATGGGGCGTGGCAATCGGCGGTTGCGGGGCTTCGCCGCGTGGTAACGCTCCTGCCCGCCGGCAGCGTCCGCCTCGATTTTTCGGTCGTCGGCGATCGCAACTATTATAACGGCATCGTGTTCCACGGCTACGCGGAAGGCATTCCCGACCGCGTGTTGTCGGGCGGGCAGTACGATAAACTGATGCAAAAGCTCGGCAAAACCTCGGGCGCGATCGGATTCGCCGTCTATCTGGATCAAATCGAGCGTCTGACCCCCGCCGCGGGGGATTACGAGGTTGATACCGTTGTTCTCTACGGGGCGGACGCCGACCTTTCCGCCGTTTGCGAAACCGTGAACCGCCTTGTTGCGTCGGGGCGGCGCGCGGCGGCGGTCCGCGAGCTTCCCAAAACATTGGTATGGCGCAACCTGATCCGCCTTTGAAAGGAGACGTTTCATGAAAGAGTATCTCAACATTGCGCTCCCCAAAGGGCGGCTCGGCGAAAAGGTTTACGCCATGTTCGAGGCGGTCGGGTTCGATTGCCCGTCCATCCGCGAGAACAACCGCAAGCTGATTTTCGGGAACGAGGCCGTCGGCGTGCGTTATTTCTGGGTCAAACCGTCGGACGTGACCATTTACGTGGAGCGCGGCGCGGCGGACATCGGCGTTGCGGGCAAGGACATTCTGCTGGAATACGCCCCCGACGTTTATGAACTGCTCGACCTGCGCACCGGCGTTTGCCGCATGGCCGTGGCGGCTCCCGTCGGCTTCCGCGACGACCCCGCGCGCACCCTGCGCGTGGCGACGAAATTTTCGGAGATCGCGCAGGAATATTATAACAGGCAGGGGCGGGAAATCGACCTGATCCACCTCAACGGCTCCATTGAGCTGGCGCCAATCCTCGGGCTTTCCGATGTGATCGTGGACATTGTGGAAACGGGGACCACTCTGCGGGAAAACAACCTTGAAGTGGTGGAGACCATTATTCCCATCAGCGCGCGGCTCATCGCAAACAAGGCAAGCTACCAATTCAAAAACGAGCGGATCCGCGAGCTGTCCGAAAAGCTCGCGGGGCTCGTGGCAAAGAAACAATCGGAGGCAGATACATGATTCGGATCTTACGTTACGGAGAAGTGGAGAACAAAGATATTTTCTCCCGCGCGGTTCCAACCGTAAATGTGGCGGCGGTGGTTGCCGAAATCATCGCAACCGTGCGCAAAAACGGCGACCGCGCCCTGTTGGATTACACCGAAAAATTCGATAAGGCCGCGCTGAAATCGCTCGCGGTAACGCCCGAAGAAATGGAAGCGGCGGTCGCCTCGGTGGAGCCGCGGTTTCTCGACGTTCTGAAACGCGCCGCCGCCAATATCCGCCGCTTCCATGAAAAGCAGGTGCGGCAGAGCTTTGTTGTCAACGGGGAGAACGGCGTGGTCATGGGGCAAAAGATCGTTCCCGTGGATCGCGCGGGGCTGTATGTCCCCGGGGGAACGGCGGCCTACCCTTCCACCGTGCTGATGGACGCGATTCCCGCCAAGCTCGCGGGCGTTGGCGAGGTGGTGATGGTCACGCCCCCGGGAAAGGACGGAACCGTAAATCCCGCCATCCTCGCCGCGGCGCAGGTCGCGGGGATCGACCGCATTTTCAAGGTGGGCGGCGCGCAGGCCATCGCCGCGCTTGCCTACGGAACCGAAACGATCCCGAAGGTGGATAAGATCGTCGGCCCCGGGAACGCGTTCGTTGCCGAGGCGAAAAAACAGGTGTTCGGCGAGGTCTCCATTGATATGATCGCGGGGCCGAGCGAAATTCTGATCGTTTCGGATGGGTTGAGCAACCCGCGCCACCTCGCCGCCGATCTGCTCTCGCAGGCCGAGCATGATAAACTCGCCTCGGCCGTTCTCGTAACCGATTCCATGGAGCTGGCGCAGGCCGTGCAGGCCGAACTCGAACGGCAGATTCCCCTGTTGGAGCGCGCCGAAATCGCGCGGGCTTCCATTGACGCCAACGGGAAGATCATCGTTGCGGACGACCTCGGAACGGTGGTGGAGATTGCCAACGAGATCGCGCCGGAGCATCTTGAACTGTGCGTAGAGGATCCGTTTGCCTATCTCGGCAGCATTCGCCATGCGGGGTCCATCTTCATGGGGCGCAACTGCCCCGAGGCGCTCGGCGATTACATGGCCGGCCCCAACCACACGCTCCCGACGGGCGGCACCGCAAAGTTTTCCAGCCCGCTCTCGGTGGACGACTTTATGAAGAAAACCCAATTCACCTATTTTACAAAGGACGCGCTTGCGGACCTTGCCGACGACGTTGCCTATTTTGCCCGCTGCGAGGGGCTGACGGCGCATGCCAAAAGCGCGCTTATCCGCACGGAGGAAGGCGGAAAATGAGCCGATTTTTTCATACACGGTACGCAAATTTGGTGCCGTATACCGCGGGGGAACAACCGCGGGAGCGCACCTATATCAAGCTCAACACCAACGAGTCGCCCTATCCGCCGTCGCCGCGCGCCGTTGCCGCGGCAAAAGAGGAGCTGACGCGTCTCCAACTCTATTCCGACCCCACGGCAAAAGCGTTGAACGAGCGGTTTGCGGCCTTGGTGGGAGTGGGCGCGGACGAGGTGATGGCAACCAACGGGTCGGATGAAATTCTCAACTTCGCGTTCATGGCGTTCTGCGGCGCGGATCGCCCCGCCGTGTTTCCCGACGTTACCTACGGGTTTTACCCCGTTTTCGCAAACCTGCATGGGATTCCCTATACCGAAGTTCCGCTCAAAGAGGATTTCACGGTGGATGTGCAGGGGCTTTGCGAGGCCGCGGGAACCGTTTTTCTGGCAAACCCCAACGCGCCAACGGGCATTGCGCTTCCCGCGGCCGAAATAGAACGAATCCTTGCGGCGCACCCGAACGGCGTGGTTGTGGTGGACGAGGCGTATGTGGATTTCGGCGCGGAATCCTGTGTGCCGCTCATCCGCAAATACGAAAACCTGCTGGTAACGCAAACTTTTTCCAAATCGCGCTCCATGGCGGGCGCGCGCTTGGGGTTCGGCATTGCGCGGGAAAGCCTGATCCGCGACCTGCAAATCATCCGCAATTCCACCAATCCCTATAACGTCAACCGCGTGACGATGGCCGCGGGGATCGGCGCGATCGAGGACGAAACATACACCCGCGAGAACTGCGCGGCCATTGTTAAAACCCGCGAATTTTGCACACACGCATTGCAAAAACTCGGGTTTGAGGTCATCCCGTCCAAAACCAATTTCCTGTTTGCAAAGCACCCGAAAATCGGCGGGGAATCGCTTTATCTCGCTCTGCGCGGGCGCGGGGTCCTCGTGCGCCATTTCGGCGCGCCCCGCCTAACCGATTATAACCGTATCACCGTCGGGAGTCCTGTTGAAATGGAACGGCTTCTCGCGGCGGTAAAAGAAATATTGGAGGAAACAACATGAGAACGGCAACCATTACACGCAAAACCGCCGAAACCGACATTTGCCTGACCCTGAATCTCGACGGCCGCGGCGCGTCCGAGGTCAAAACCGGCTGTGGGTTTCTGGACCATATGCTCACGCTGTTCGCCAAACACGCGCGCTTTGACCTGACCCTTTCCTGCAAAGGCGATACCGAGGTGGACGACCACCACACCGTGGAAGACGTCGGCATCGCGCTCGGCATGGCGTTCGGCGAGGCGCTCGGCGAGAAGAAGGGAATTGCGCGCTACGGCAGCGTAATTCTGCCCATGGACGAGGCATTGATCCTTTCCGCCGCGGATATTTCCGGCCGGAGCTACCTCGGCTATGAAATGTCGTTGCCCACCGAAAAGGTGGGGACCTTTGACACCGAGCTTGGCGCGGAGTTCTGGCTTGCGTTCGTCCGCAACGCCAATGTAACGCTGCATATCCGTCAGCTCACGGGGAGCAACTCGCATCATATCCTCGAGGGCGCGTTCAAATCGGTTGCGCGGTCGCTCCGCGCGGCGGTGGCCGTCGATCCCTCCGCGGCCGACGAAATTCCGTCCACGAAAGGGGTCCTTTAATGCTCGCCATCATCGATTACGGCGTCGGCAACCTGTTTTCCCTGCAATCGTCGTTTGCCGCCATCGGAGCGGACGCGGCGATAACGGCCGATCCCGCCGCAATCCGCCGAGCGGACGGCGTAATCCTTCCCGGGGTGGGCGCATTCCGCGACGCGGCCGCCAAGCTCCGCGGGTCGGGGCTTTGGAATGTGGTAACGGCGGAAGCCGAAGCGGGCAAACCGTTGCTCGGCATTTGCCTCGGCATGCAAATGCTGTTCGGGAAAAGCTATGAATACGGCGAACACGAGGGGCTGGGATTGATTTCCGGCGCGGTGCGCCCCATTGCCGATGTAATCCCGAAAACCTTCAAAATTCCCCACATCGGCTGGAATGCGCTGCATCTGACAAAACCGTCCCCGCTGTTTGCCAACGTCAAAGAGGGAGACTATGTTTATTTCGTCCATTCCTACTACGCCGCCGATTGCGCGGATTCCGTAATTGCAACGGCCGATTACGGCGCGCCGCTGACCGCGGCGGTACAGCGCGGAAACGTAATGGGCTGTCAGTTCCATCCCGAAAAAAGCGGCGACGTAGGGCTTTCCATCCTGCGCGCGTTCTGCAGCCTTGCAAAGGGGGCGGCGCAATGATTCTGTTACCGGCCATCGACCTCTCGGGCGGCCGCGCGGTGCGGCTGCTGCGCGGGGATTATACCCAAATGACTGTTTACAACGACGACCCGACCGCCGTCGCGCGCGATTTTGCCGCGGCGGGCGCGCAATGGGCGCATATCGTGGATCTGGACGGGGCAAAGAGCGGCGAAACGCCGAATTTGGAAACCGTTTTGTCCGTCAAACGCGCCTGCGGCCTCTCCTGCGAGGTCGGCGGGGGGATCCGCAGCATGGAAACGGTGGGAAAGTACCTCTCGGCGGGGATCGACCGCGTTATCCTCGGAACCGCGGCGTTGCGGGACGAAGCCTTTCTGCAGGCCGCCGTGGGGCGGTACGGCGGGCGGATTGCCGTCGGAGTGGACGTAAAGGACGGCAACGTTGCCGTCAAGGGGTGGACCGAGCGTTCGGATACCGACCTGCATACCTTTTGCGCGCGGCTGCAGAACATCGGCGTGCAAACCGTCGTCTGCACCGACATTTCCCGCGACGGCGCCATGCTGGGAACGAACCGCGCCCTGTATCGGGAGCTTTCGGACCGCTATTCCATGCGCCTGATCGCCTCGGGCGGCGTTTCTTCCATGGATGATGTCCGCGCGCTTGCCAAGCTGGGGATCTACGGCGCGATCATCGGCAAAGCATATTATACGGGGGCAATCGACCTTGCCGCCGCGATCAAGGAGACCACATGATTACCAAGCGCATCATCCCCTGCCTCGACGTCCGCGACGGGCGCGTGGTAAAAGGGGTCAATTTCGAGGGGTTGCGGGACGTTTCTTCGCCCGTTTCCCTTGCCGAATATTACAGCCGCTGCGGCGCGGACGAGTTGGTTTTTTATGATATTACCGCGTCCGCCGAGGGGCGGCGACTGTTCACCGACATTCTGACCGAAACCGCGCGGCGGGTGTTCATTCCGCTCACGGTCGGCGGCGGCATCAATACCGTCGACGATTTTGACCGTGTGCTCAAATGCGGCGCGGATAAGGTCAGCGTCAACTCGGGAGCCATCCGAAACCCCGATCTGGTCCGCGAGGCCGCCCTGCGCTACGGCAACCAATGCGTGGTGCTTTCGGCCGACGTCAAGCGCGTGGACGGCGTGCTCCGCGTGTTTGCCAAGGGCGGCAGGGAGAACACGGGCATGGAAGCCATCGGCTGGATCCGCCGTTGCGTGGCGGCGGGCGCGGGCGAGGTGGTCGTCAACTCCATCGACACCGACGGGGTCAAACAGGGGTTTGACCTTGAAATGCTGGATGCGGTCTGCCGCGCGGTGGACGTTCCCGTAATCGCCTCGGGCGGCGCGGGAAAAATCGACGATTTTATCACCCTGTTTCAAACCCTGCCGCGCGTGGACGCGGGTCTCGCGGCGTCCATTTTCCACTTCGGAACGGTAAAAATCAGCGACCTGAAAGAACAAATGGCCGCCGCGGGGATCCCCGCGCGGCAACTCTGAACAAAGGAGAATCCCATGCTGAACATCGATGAATTGAAATTTGATGAAAACGGTCTGATTCCCGCCATCGTGCAGGACGCAAAGACCCGAGAGGTACTCACGCTTGCCTACATGAACCGCGAAAGCCTGAAAATTTCCATGGAAAGGGAGCTGACCTGCTTTTGGAGCCGCTCGCGGAAAGAGCTTTGGCTCAAAGGCGAAACTAGCGGAAACTACCAGCATATCGTTTCCATCACCGCCGATTGCGACCGCGACGCGCTGGTGGTTCTGGTGGAGCCGGACGGCCCCGCCTGCCATAAGGGAACCGTTTCCTGCTTCAACGACGCGGTTTGGGAGAGCGAAACGCGCCATGCGTTTTCGCTCGGATCGCTCATGAAGTTGATCGAGGGTCGGAAAACCGAGAAAAAAGAGGGTTCCTACACCACGTATCTCTTTGAAAAAGGGCTGGATAAGATTTTAAAAAAGGTCGGCGAGGAATGCACCGAGGTTATCATTGCGGGCAAAGCGCAGGATAAGGCGGAAACCATTTACGAAATTTCCGACCTGACCTACCATGTGATGGTGCTGATGATCGAGGCCGGCATCTCGCTCGGGGATATTCACGACGAACTTGCCTCGCGCCACATCATTGATAAAAAGATCAAGCAGGAAAAGATGACGGGGGACAAAACATGAAGTGGCTGGCGGCGTCGGATATTCACGGCTCGGCCCATGCCTGCCGGAAACTGCTGGAAGCATACGACCGCGAGGGCGCGGAACGGCTGATTCTGCTTGGCGACATTCTTTACCACGGCCCGCGGAACGACCTGCCGCGGGAATACGACCCCAAAGCGGTGATCGCCCTGCTCAACCCGCGCAGGAACGATCTTCTATGCGTTCGCGGGAACTGCGACAGCGAGGTGGATCAAATGGTGCTGGAATTTCCGATTTTGGCGGACTACGCGCTGTTCTGTATCGGAAATCGCACCGTTTTCGCAACGCACGGGCATCGTTTCAACGTTGCAAACCCGCCCCCGCTCCAAACGGGCGACATTCTTCTCCATGGGCATACGCATGTTCCTGCGTGCGAACCGTTCGGGGAGAAGAACCTGTATTGCAACCCGGGATCGGTCGCAATCCCGAAGGAGAATACGCCGCCGTCCTATATGATTCTGGAACCGGACCGTTTTACATGGAAAACGCTCGACGGCGAACCGTTCAAAACCAATCTTTTATAAATAAAGAAACCCGCCCCGATCGGATCGGCGCGGGTTTTTGCATACAGGTTGCGAAAAACGGGGAATTTGAGCCTTCCCCATGGGGGTAATAGTGCAAAAGCCGCAAGCAGCTTATGGATGAGGCTTTTTGAAGCCTTCCCCTTGGGGGAATGGTGGCAAAGTCGCAAGCGACTTATGGATGAGGCCTTTATATTTCCCACTGTGGAAACGGGGGTATACCCAAGTCCTTATGGATAAGGCTTCCGCTTGCCGATTTTCCCAAGGGCGAGGCTTGGAGTAACTTTCCGCCCGAAACTCCTTCCGTCACGCCCGCAAGCGTGCGCGACACCGTCTCGCGAATGCCGTGCGCGGCATTTTCGCTCGGTCACGGCGCGGCTTGTCACTGACCGCGCCGCCGCTTCGCTACCCGATGGAGGAGGTAAAAGTTGTTAGCAATCGGAAAAATAGGAAATGCGTATTTCTTCCAATGGATGGTAACTTGAAACCTCCACCTCTGGGGGGAGGGGGACCGTGAGCGAAAGCGAACGGTGAAAGGAGTTTCAGGCGGAAAGTTTTTTAAGGCACCCTTCTCCGAAAGGAGAAGGCCCACATGTTTGCAGACAGAGGGAGACCGGCTCGCGGCGTTCGCGGTCGGTTTCTTTTTTGTTTGAATTTTCCGCGCGTATATGCGAAAATCGCGTTTTTTATCCGACCGTTCCGTGCGCGAGCAGCCAGACCGCAACCGCTCCCGCGCAAAGCAACGCCTGCGCCGCTTTGGAGAGAAAATATCTTCCGGAACGAAGCCCGTAACCGTCGCAAACCGAAAGAATCTGGCAGTGCACCGAAAGACCTGCCCAGCCGGCCGCCGCCCCGCAAAGGAGCAGCGCGGCGCGCGGGTCGGGAAGCTCGGCGGCCATGGCAACGCCGCCCGAAAGTTCCAGAAGCGAGCCGACCCAAGCGGAAGGAACGGCTCCCATGCCGAATCGCGAAAGAATTGCGCCCACCGCGCCCGAAATTGCCGAGAAAAAGACCACAAACGCGCAAATGTGCAGGGCGGCCGTGGCGGAGCCGCGAATCGCGGAAGTCAGCCGTTTGGCAAACGGTTGGGCGGCTTGGGGAGAAAGCACGGGGGGCGGGAGCGTGGATTCCCGGGACCCCACGCGCGCCGAAACCGCTCCGGCGGTTGCCGCCGCAAAGATCGTCGCGCCGTACAGAAAAAGCCCCGCCGCGCGGTTGCCGAGCATTCCCGCGCCCACCCCGCCAATCAGAAACGCGGGCGAGGGAACGCTCGAAATCGCCACCGCGCGCTCGGTCTCGTCGCGGGTCAGAAGTCCGTTTTTAAGCGCACGCACCGCGCACCGCGCGCCGATCGGGAACCCGCAGAGCCACCCCAACAGAATTGCAACGCATCCCGCGGCGGGCATGCGGAAAAGCGTTTGCAGTCCTTTGGTCGCCAATCGCGGCGGAGCGGTTCCCGAAACGAGGAGTTCCGAAAACACGAGAAACGGGAACACGGCGGGGAGAACCTGCAACCCCGCAAGCCGCAAACCGCCGAGAACCGACGCTCGCGCAAGTCCGGAGTTGCGCAGGAAGAGGAGCATGCAAAACAGAACGCCAAGCGGGAGCAAGGCTTTCCGAAGGGTTGGAATCAGCGGGCGAAACGCCCGTTTTTTGCTGTTTGCGGCGTGTCCTGTCATGTCGTCGTCCTTTCCCGCATAAACTGAAAAGCAACCTTTCGGGTTTGCTTTGTCGCTTTATCCATACGCGGACGGGCGACGATTTATGATAGTTTGCAGAGAAACGAGGAAAAAAATATGAGCGACCGAGAGAGCCTGAAAGACCGCGCAAAACGTTATTTCGGCGGGGCGTTTTCCGAAATGGCGGTCCTGTACGGAAACCGCCGCGCCACGGTGCGCGGCTGCGGAAAAATCCTGTTCTATTCCACCGAGGAGATCCGCTTGGCGCTGCGCGGGCGGGAACTCTCCCTGCGGGGGGACGACCTGCGCTGCGTTTCCTTTGCGGGCGGGAGCGTAACGGTGGTGGGAACCTTGCGGGCGGTCGAATTTCGGGAAAGCGGGGGGACGCGGCCATGAACCTGCCGTTGTTTTTGCTCGGGTATGAAACGCTGGAAACCGATCGGGCGAATGTCGAGGCGCTCCTGAACCTCTGCCTGCGGCGGGGGCTCTCGGTTTCGGATTTTGCGCCGACCGACGGAGGCGGGATCCGCTTTCGGATCGGGGCGATTTCCGCGCACAGGTTGGCGCGGGACTGCGCGCGGGAGGGGATTCCGCTCCGGCGAACGGTCGGGGGACTCCCCGCGCGCCTGCTCCGTTTGGGAAGGCGGGCGGGATTGGTCGCGGGGCTTGCCGTCGCCGTTTTCCTGTTGGTCCTCTCGCAAAAATTTGTCTGGTCGGTCCGCGTGGGCGGAAACGAGCGGTTAACGGCGGGGGAGATTCGGCAATTGCTCTCGGAGCAGGGGTTGGAAGTCGGCAGTTATGTGCCGTCGCTCCGCATGGGAGAAATCGAAACGCGCGCGCTCCTGCTCTCGGATGATCTCGCATGGCTCGCCATCCATATGGATGGAACGGTTGCGGTGGTGCAGGTCGTCGAACGGTCGCCCGAACCGGCCAAAAACGATAAGCCCGCCAACCTTGTGGCCGAGCGGGACGGAACCGTTGAGGGGCTGGAACTCTATCGGGGCCGCGCCATGGTCCATATCGGTCAGCCGGTGCGCGCGGGGGAATTGCTGGTCAGCGGCGTGTACGACAGCGCAACGGTCGGGTATCGGTATACCCGCGCGAACGGTCGGGTTCTGGCGCGCACCGAGCGGGTATTCCGCGTGGAGATTCCGCTTTCCTACGAGCAAAAGGTGTACGGGGAAAGCTCCCGCGCCGAAACGGTGCTGAATTTCTTCAAATTTTCATTAAAATTTTCAAAAAACAGTAGAAATCCGGCGGCCACTTGTGATATAATAGAGACGACCACAGGAGAGGATTGGCTCGGAATGCGCGATTTGCCCGTTTCCATCCTGCGGCGCACCTATCTCCCGTATACGCAGGTAACGGCCGAACGCAGCCCAAAGGAAGCGTTGGAACTCGCTTGGGAAGAATTGGAACGCCGCCTCTCCGAGCTTTCCAACGAGGTGCAGCCGGTCGGAAAACGCGTCGCCGCGTCAATCACCGACACCGCGCTGGTTCTGGAATGCAGGTTGGACTGCGTGGAAAATATTGCCGTTCCGATGGAATTTGAGGTTGTGGAATAATCGGTTCGGGAAAGGAAGTTTATGATTCGCAAAACCGTAAAAATCGAACAACCGGACGCCACCGCGAAAATCTTCGGGAGCTTTGACGCGAACGCCGCCCTGATCGAGGCGCATTTCGGCGTTACCCTGCGCAACCGCGCGGAAGGGAACGGCGATTCCGTTCTGATTGAGGGCGAGACCGAGGAAACCGTAACCGCGGCTGCGCAGTGCGTCGCCTATCTCGCGGAGCTTGCCGCCAAAACCGACGTGATTTCGGACCAGAGCGTGCAATACGCCATGGAAATGATCGCCGCGGGGCAGGGAAACGAACTCCGCGAATTGGGCGACGCCTGCATTTGCGTCACCTCGCGCGGCAAACCCGTCAAGGCGAAAACCGTCGGGCAAAAGCAGTATGTGGAAGCCATCCGCAAGAACACGATTGTGCTCGGCGTTGGGCCGGCGGGAACGGGAAAAACCTTTTTGGCCGTTGCCATGGCGGTCAAGTCCCTGCGGGAAAAGCAGGTCAGCCGCATCATTCTGACGCGACCCGCCATCGAGGCGGGAGAGAAGCTCGGCTTTCTCCCCGGGGATCTGCAAAGCAAGATCGACCCCTATCTCCGCCCGCTCTACGACGCGCTCTATGAAATGCTCGGCGTGGAGACCTACCAGAAATTGGTGGAAAAGGGCGTAATCGAGATCGCGCCGCTTGCCTATATGCGCGGGCGAACGCTTGACGATTCGTTCATCATCCTCGACGAAGCGCAGAACGCCACCCCCGAGCAAATGAAAATGTTTCTCACGCGCTTGGGCTTCAATTCCAAGGCCGTGGTAACGGGGGATCTGACCCAGACCGACCTGCCGCGCGGGCAGAAAAGCGGGCTTTCCGCCGCCGTGAAGATTCTCGAGGGGATCGACGACATTGCCATTCACGCGTTCAGCGAGCGCGATGTGGTTCGCCATCGGCTGGTTCAGAAAATCATCAAAGCATACGAAAAATACGACCGCGAACAGCTCCGCCGCGAACAGGAACGGTCGGGAAAACGCTATCACGCGTCGAAAAAAACACCCGAAACGGGAGAAAAGAGAGGCCGCTGAAATGAAACCGACCAAAAGAGAACTCAAAATCGATTTTGAAAACGATCAGGAGAAACTTCCCGTTACCTACCGCCTGAAAATGCTGATCCGCGCCGCCGTGGAAGCCACGCTTGATTACGAACAGTACGGGAACCCCGCAGAGGTTTCCGTAACCTTTACGGATAACGAAAAGATCCGCGCGCTCAACCGCAAATTCCGCGGGATCGACCGCCCAACGGACGTGCTTTCCTTCCCGCTGTTCGACTACACGGGCGAGCAGGAAGAGCCGCCGGTGGACGAGCTTGTCGGCATGCTCGGCGACATTGTGATCTCGCTGGAACAGGCCGGAAAGCAGGCCGAGGAATACGGCCACGGCTTCGAGCGCGAAGCGGCGTTCCTCTGCGTTCATTCCATGCTCCATCTGCTCGGCTACGACCACGAAACGGGCGAAGAGGACGAGGCGGACATGCGCCGGCGGCAGAGCGAGATCCTTTCGCGCATGGGTCTGGGGGTCGGCAAATGAAACCGGCCGAGGAGAAGAAAACCGCGGAGCAAACGCCCGAAACGGTGGGGAAAACGGAAACGTTTTTCTCGCGGAACGTGCGCGCGGTAACGTTTTTAATCGTCCTCGGCCTGTTCCTCGCGTTTTTCGGCCCGTTCAGCGTGTTCACGATTGGCCGCATGATCGAGCGGCGCGTCAACCGGAAAAACACGCTGACGGTGGAAGAAACGTTGAAGCTCGCCGAAAATCCGTCCGCGATCACGTTTGAACGCCTGCGCAAATACAACGGGCGGTATAACGAAACGGACACGGTGGAAGTTTACTATATCGAATTTGATCACTACTTGATTCTGGCAACCCGAAACAAAACCACAGGCGCCCTGACCGCTTTGATCGAAAACCTCGATAACGGGGTCCGGATCAATTTGCAGAAGGACGACGTGCGCGCGTTTTTCGACGGTACCATGCAACCAGAACGGGAAGAGGAGAACGCCGCATGAAACGAATCGGCTTTTTTGCCATTGTGGGTCGCCCGAACGTGGGAAAATCCACCTTGCTCAACCAAATTCTCGGCGAAAAAATCGCCATTGTTTCGTCCAAACCGCAAACCACCCGCCATCGGATCCTCGGCATTGAGACCCGCGGAGAGGATCAGTTTGTGTTTTTGGACACCCCGGGGATCTTTCAGGCGAAAAATTCTCTGGGGGATTATATGGTCAAAACGGCGAACAGCGCCATTACGGACGCCGACGCGGCGATCCTCGTTGCCGACGCGGGTTTTCCCGCGGGAGAAACCGAACGCCGCATCCTGCAATCGCTCAAACGGGCGGAAATTCCGGCCGTTCTCGCGCTGAATAAGGTGGACCTTTACCGCCGCGAGAAAATTGCCGAAACCATTGCGTCCTACGCGGAAATCCACCCGTTCGAGGCCGTGGTCCCGATCTCCGCGAAAAAGGGAAAATACGTGGAAGAGCTGATGGCGGAATGCGCCAAACTGCTCCGAGAGGACGATTGGATTTTTGAAGAGGACATGATCACCGACCAGACCAAACGCACCCTCGCTTCCGAGATCATCCGCGAAAAAGTGCTGCGCACGATCGACCGCGAAGTTCCGCACGGGATCGCGGTGGTAATCGAGGAGTTCCGCGAGGAAGAGAGCATTACGCATATCCGCGCGGAAATCTTCTGCGAGAAAGCCTCGCATAAGGGCATTCTCGTCGGCAAAAACGGCGAAACGCTCAAACGCATCGGAAGCTACGCGCGCGACGATCTGGAAAAACTGCTCGGAATGCAGGTGTACCTGAACTTATGGGTCAAGGTCAAGGAAAATTGGCGGGACAGCCAGCGCGTCGTCACCGATTTCGGCTATCGGAACGAGTAATTTTTGTCTGTCGCAAGCATGCGGAAAGGGGGAAGCGGTATGGCGACGCACGAGAGCATCGACGGCCTGATTATCCGAACCAAAGATATGGGCGACCATGACCGCTACCTGACCGTTCTGACCGCCGAACGGGGGCGCATTCCCATGCTAGCCAAGGGCGGGCGATCCCTGAAAGGCCCGCAAACAGCGGTCAGTCAGCTCTATACGTATGCGAATTTCGAGTATTATCGGCGGGGGGATTTCAACATTCTCAAAGGCGGAAGCCCCATCGAGTCTTTCTATCGGCTCGCCGAGGATATGGATCGCGTCAACCTTGCCGCATATCTCTGCGACCTGACCGCCGAGCTGACCGACGAGGGGGAAGAAGCGGGGGACATGCTCCGCCTGATTCTCAATTCGCTCCATGCGATCAGTCGGGACCTCTACCCCTTGGAGCAGGTCAAGGGCGCGTTCGAGCTGAAAGCCGCCGCGCTCGCGGGTTACGAACCCGACCTTTCGGGGTGCCGCGTTTGCCGGAAAACCGATTCCGACCCGTTTTATCTTGACGTAATGAACGGGGCGCTGCTCTGCCCCGCGTGCCTTTCCGAGGCGGGGCGCCATGCCCGCGGGGGGGAATATGCCGACGAAATTCGGGAAGCCGAAATCCGTCCCGTCCTTTCCGCGGCCGTTACCGCCGCCATGCGGCATTGCCTGCAAGCCCCCGTCAATCGGCTGTTCGCGTTCCGGTTTGCCGACCCGAACGACCTTGCGCAGTTTGCGAAACATGCCGAAATTTACCTGCTTTCGCACCTCGGCCACGGGTTTGAATCCCTGCGCTTTTTCCACGACCTGCGATCGCCGGCAGCAATTCCCGAAAAGGAAGATCCGAAATGAGTTTTTCAAACAAAACGCTATCAACGCTGGAATTTGATAAGATCCGCTCCATGCTGGCCGAATGCGCCCCAACCGAAGGGGGCAAAGAGCTGGCCGCGCGCCTGATGCCATCGGACGACGAAACGGTAGTCCGCCGTCGGTTGGGACATACCACCGACGCCAAACGGCTGACCGACGCAAAAGGCATGCCGCCGTTCGGCGGGATACGGGACGTTTCGGCGGCCTGCGAGCGCGCGGAAAAGGGAGCGGCGTTGACGCCGAGAGAGCTTTTGGAAGTCGCGCGCATCCTGCATGCCGCGCGCGCCCTTACGGACTACAACAAAACCAACCGCACCTTTCCCACCTCTCTCGATGAAATTTTCGGGCGGCTCCTGCCCAACCGCATGCTCGAAGAAAAAATTACGCGCTCCATCCTCTCCGAGGATCTGATCGCGGATGAAGCGAGCCGCGAGCTTGCCGAGGTGCGGCGCAAAATACGGGAAGCGAACAACCGCATCAAGGAAACCTTGCAGCATATCATCGGCGGGTCGTATTCCAAGTATTTGCAGGAAGCGATCGTCACCATGCGGAACGGCCGCTATGTCGTTCCGGTCCGCGCGGAGTGCAAAAACGACGTCAAAGGGCTGATCCACGATACGTCGGCGTCGGGAGCCACGGTGTTTGTGGAGCCGATGGCGGTGGTGGAAGCCAACAACGAGCTGCGCATGCTCGGCGCAAAAGAGGAGCGCGAGATCGAAAAGATCCTGTTTGCGCTCTCGGCCGATGTCAGCGCGGCGGCGGAAAGTCTGCGGCTGAACTATTATAACCTGACCGAGCTTTCCTTCTGCTTTGCCTGCGGCGAGCTTTCGGCGCGCATGAAGGCCGCCGAACCGATGCTGACCCGCGACGTGACCGACCTGCGGCGCGCGCGCCACCCGTTGATCGACCCCAAACGCGTGGTGCCCATCAACGTCCGCCTCGGCGGCGAATGCGATACGCTGATCATCACGGGGCCGAACACGGGCGGGAAAACGGTCACGCTCAAAACCGTCGGACTCCTGACGCTGATGGCGCAGGCCGGCCTGCATATCCCCGCCGATCCGGATTCCTCTGTGCGGATCTACGAACGGGTTTTGGCAGACATCGGCGACGAGCAGAGCATTGAGCAATCGCTCTCCACCTTCTCCTCGCATATGGTCAACATCGTCTCCATCCTCGGGCAGATTGATGAAAACACGCTTTGCCTGTTCGATGAACTCGGCGCGGGGACCGACCCCGTAGAGGGCGCGGCGCTCGCGGTGGCCGTAATCGAGGTGGTGCGGGGGGCGGGGGCCGTTTGCGCCGCAACCACCCACTATACCGAGCTGAAAACCTTTGCGCTGAACACCAAAGGCGTGCTCAACGCGTCCTGCGAGTTTGACGTTACCACCCTGAAACCAACCTACCGCCTCATCATCGGAACCCCGGGAAAATCCAACGCGTTCGCCATTTCCGCCAAGCTCGGGCTGCCCGAAGCGGTGATCGGGCGGGCGAAAGAGCTGGTCAATACCGACCATAAACAGTTTGAAGAGGTTATCGGCCGGTTGGAAGCGGCAAGGATCGAGGCCGACCGCGGTCGGGCCGAGGTCGAGCGACTGCGCGCCGAATACGAGCGGAGAGAGAAGGATACCGAACGGGCCGTTGCGCAAATGCGGCGGGACGCCGAAAAGGAAATTGCGCAGAATCGGCGGCAGGCGCGGCAAATGCTGGAAAGCGCGCGCGCGTCCAGCGATTTCATTTTCGCGCAGCTTGAAAAAGCCAAAAAGGCCGAGGCGGCTGGGCGACTCCGCGAGGAGCTGGACGAAACCCGCCGCGCGGTCCGCGCCGAATTGCGCCGGAACGAGGATCGGGTCGATCCCGTGGAAGAGCAAAAGGACGAACACTACGTTCTCCCGCGCGAACTGCGAAAGGGCGACCGCGTGAAGCTGGTCAACGTTGGCAAAGAGGGCGTGGTGGTCGATCTGCCGGACCGCAGCGGAACCGTGCTGGTGCAAACGGGGATACTCAAAACGCGCACCAAGGCGGAAAACCTGCGCCTGATCGAGGAGCAGCCGGCGGTTATCCGCGAGGGGAAAGCCGCTCCCGCGGCAGGCTACCGCGTTCAGGTCAACCGCGATTTCCGCGATGAAATCGACCTGCGCGGCATGCTCGGCGACGAGGGCTGGCAGGCCGTGGACAAATATCTGGACGAGGCGACCGTCGCTGGCTTTACCAAAGTCCGCCTGATCCACGGGAAGGGAACCGGCGCGCTGAAAAACGCGATCTGGCAGCGGCTGAAAAAGGATCGGCGCGTGGAGACCTTCCGCATCGGGCAGTACGGCGAGGGCGACGGCGGCGTTACGGTCGTGGAGCTAAAAGGATGATGGACGCAGTACGAAAAAAAACGCTCCCGCGGGGAATCGTTCTTGCGGTCGTCGCCGCGTCGGCGGTTACCGTCGGGTTGCTCTCCGCGCATACGAATTTGCGTACCGTGTGGCAGAAAATCGCGTCTCCCGCGGCAACGCCGTTTGCAATATTCGGGCGGTTTCATGCGGTGTGGTTCGCGTGCTGCGTCGCGTTGGCGGCGCTTTGCGGGGCGGTTGCGTTCCGCCTTTCGGAAAAACGGCGGAAAGCCGCGCTTGATTCGGTTGTGTTCCTTTGCGGAACGGCGTTCCTGCTTTTGGAAGTTTTCAAGCAGTTCTTGTGGTGCTTTGCCGTTTCGGAAGGCGGTTACCCGTTCGCCATTTTCCCCTTTCAATTCTGCTCGCTGCCGCTGTACCTCTGTCCGGCCGCGCCGTTTTTGCCAACTCGCGCCAAAACGGCCTGCTACCGCTTCCTCGCGCTTTACGGAACGGTGGGCGGGGCGTTGGTGGTGGGGTACCCCGACCTTTCGGCAATCACCGCGCTCGCCGTTCATTCCATGCTTTGGCATACCGTTATGATTGCGCTCGGCGTTTTCCTGCTGATCTCCTGCGGCGTGGGGGCGGATTTCCGCGCGGAATGGGGATCGGCAACAGTGGTGTTCCTGCTTTCGTTCGCCGCTGCAACGCTTCTCAACCTTGTTCTGCGGAAAACGGGCGTCAACCTCTTCTATATGAGTCCCTACCATACCACCTATTTTTGGGTGATCGGCGATGTGCAAACGCGCGCGGGTTGGGGCGCGGCCGCGCTTCTTTACCTGCATCTGTTCGCGTTTGCGGCCGCGTTTCCCATGTGGTTTTCGGGAAAAATGCTTCTGCTTTTGCGCCGGAAACAGACCAAAAAGAAAAAAGAACGGTAATTTTTCAAAAAAATCTCAAAAATCTATTGCAATTTTCGGTTTTCTATGATAAAATAGATAGGCATAAGGTCCCGCGCGCCCCAATCGGGCGGGGATCAGACCGTTTCGGAGGATGGAAATGATGAATTTATTGAAAACAATGCTTGCGATTTCGCCCATTTGGACATGGGTACTCGGCGGTATTTTAATTGCGCTCTCAATCGGGCTTTCCATTGTGATCGCCATGCAATCGAGCAAGGAAAACGGCCTTTCGGGAACCATCGTCGGCAATGCGGACACCTATTTCGGCAAGAACCGCGGCAGCGATAAGGACACGATCCTCGGTCGCCTGACCATTATCGGTTCGGTGGTTCTGGTAATTCTGGTTTCCGTGCTGGTTATCGTCGTTAAGAATACCCAATTCTGATCGCAAACGGCAAGCGCAAAGGAAGCCCCGCTCCAAAATGGAGCGGGGCTTCCTTTGCATAACGGTGGGAGAGAACGTCAGCGCGCCTTTTTCCGCAGGAGCCAGAGCAGATATGCGCAGAGGTACGCGCCCCCGAGGATCACAACCCCGTAAAGAAGCGATTGCCACCACGGCTGTTCATGCACATAGAGGAACGGGTAGGGGCCGTGTAGCGCCCGCGCGGCGTTGAGCGGCACCAGAACCGCGGCATAGAGAGCGGTGGGAATCAGGGCGAGCAGAGGCGCGCGCCGGCCAATCGGTTCCCGCTCAAACAGCAGGAACGAAACGAACGAAAGAATCGGGCAGAGCAAATGCTGAAAGGTCATCGCGCCGGTGAAGAGCGTGTAGCGGAATCCCGTCCAACCGTAGGGCGGCGAAAGAATCAGAAGAACCACCAGAAACGTTACCGATAAAAGGCAGGTGGCGATGTAGCGCAGGGTAACGACCCATGCGGGCAGCGGTTTTCCGCGCTTTGAGGAGCGGAAAGCCGCGATCAGGTACGCCGCCGAAACGAGCATGGCAAAATAGTTGCTGTCCTGCGTGTAAAAGCGGAATTGCGCCCACCCGTTCTCCAAAGAGCTGATCAAAAGAGAGACCAGCTCGAGCGCAACGAGGATCGCGTTGCAAAGAACGGCGCCGAGACGGCGTTCGGATGCGGAAAAAGAAACCATCAATTCGTCCCCCTCTCTCCAATGCGGAGAAAAACAAATACCAACTCCTATTTTATCATAAAAAAAGCGGTTTTTCAACCGCTTTTTTCTTTTTTCGCAAAAAAATCAGGAATCCCAATCCGAAACGGTAAAGCGCAGGTCCGTTCGCGTCGCTTCGCGCGGAACGCCGGACGGATCAAGGACGATCTCCGTGCCGTCCTCGTAGGTCAGAACGGTTTCTCCGTTCCGGACCTGCGCCGAGGCAAGCGGGGCGGGGTCGGTCAGGAGCCGAAGGGGAACGAGCAAACCGGAAACGTCCCCTCGTTCCGCCGGAACCATTGCGCCGAAGGAAACGCGGATTCCGTCGGCCGTTTCGGTGGCGGTCAGGCCGTTGAGCGAAGCCGGAGCGGTATAGCGGATTGTTTTTTCTCCCGCGGAAACTTCCAGCCTTGCGGAAAAGGGAAGCCCGTTGCGCCAGCCGATAATGTCGGCGGAAAAGGGCGTGTTCCATCGGGAAATGCGGGCGGGGGACGCGCCGCGGCACCCCGCCAACGGGATTAACAGGCAAAAACAGATCAGAATCATCGCGCGGCGCATCTCGGAACACCCCCAAAACCATGTTCATATACTGAATATTATGATATTTTTTCCGCTTTTATTCAAAAAAACATTGCAATTTTTGTCCGATTATGTTACAATAAAAGGAGAACCGACATGGAACCGTCGTACCGGATTCATTCCGCACTTCCTCTACCCTCGCGTCCGCGCACATGGGCAGCGATTGACCTGACGGCGCTGCGGACGAACTACCGTTTGCTCCGCGGCCGTATATGGGAAAGGAACCGCAAAATTCGTCCGATTGCGGTCGTCAAGGCCGACGCATACGGGCATGGCGCGCCCGCTTGCGTGCGCGCGCTGTTGCAAGAGGGGTGCGATTGCTTTGCCGTTTCCTGCGTGGAAGAAGCCGTTGCGGTCCGGCGCGCCTGCCTTTCGGTCGGGAAGTCGGCGGACGTCCTGATCCTCGGCTACACAGACCCGAGCGAGGCCGAGCGGCTCGCGGAAGAGGGGCTGATTCAAACCGTTCTCTCCGAGGAATACGCCGCGCGCCTGCAAGCGGCCGCGGCGCGGACAGGGGTTGCCGTTCGGGTGCATCTCGCGCTTGATACGGGCATGAACCGCATCGGATTTCCCGCGCGGAACCGCGGGGAAATCGGGCAAACGGTAAACGCGATATTTTCCATGCGTGTATACGAAAATCTGCATATTGAGGGAATGTTCACCCACCTTTCCCGCGCGGATGAAGCGGGGGAAGGCGCGGCGTTTACCGAGGAGCAGACGCGCCGTTTCCGAGCGGTTCGCAACCGCCTGCGGAATCGGGGAACGGCCGTTCCGTTCTGCCATGTTTGCAACAGCGCCGCCGCGCTGACCGGTTCGGGAGACGACCGGCTTTTTGACGGCGTTCGCCTCGGCATTGCGCTTTACGGCGTTTCTCCGGTGGATTCCGGCCTGCCTCTCATTCCGGTAATGCGGCTGTGTTCCGTCGTAACGCATATTCACCGCGTTTCGGGCGGCGAGGGGGTCGGGTACGGAGCCGCTTGGCGCGCGGACGGCGAACGGGTGATCGCAACGCTTCCCATCGGCTATGCGGACGGGTTTATGCGCGCGTACAGCGGGGCGAATGTCACCGTGGAAACCTCGCGCGGCCCGCGGCGCGTTCCGGTTGCGGGCAGGGTCTGCATGGATCAATGTATGCTCGACGTTACCGGTACCGCCGCGCGCGTGGGGGATGTTGTAACGCTTTTCGGAAACGATCCGCGGGAGCTTTCCGAGCTCGCCGCGAAAGCCGGATCCATTGAATATGAAACGCTCTGTTCGGTTTCTGCCCGCGTTCCGCGGGTGTATGCCGGCGATGGAAAGGAAACATAAGGATGTCGCTGAATATTTTTTACCAAAAAAGGCAGAAAGAACTTTACGTGGATTCCACAAGGATCCATTGCAGCCGGAAGCTCCGATGTTCCCCGCATCTGCATCAGGAGCTTGAAATTGTGTTTTATTACGGGGGCGTTTCCAACGCGCATTCGGATTCGACCTGCCACCGTCTCCGCGCGGGCGACGTTTTTCTGACGTTTCCGAACCAGATCCACTTTTTCGAAACCTATGCCCCCGAGGATTTCATTATTTTCATCGCCAAAACGGATCTGATGCCCGAACTTGCGGATGTATTCAACATGTCCGTTCCCGTATCAGCGGTAATCCACGATGCGGCAAACGATCCAACCATCAAGATGCTCGCCGAGCGGATTCTCATTGCGGAAACGGAGCGGCAGAGGGACGGCGGGGGAACTTATGTCAAGCCGCTGATCCGCGGGTGTCTGCTTGCGCTGTTTTCGGAAATTCTGCGGCGCATGCCGGTAACGGGTATTTCCGTGGAAGATTCGGACACGCTCCGCACCATTGTTGCATATTGCTCGAACAACTTTTCTTCCAACCTCTCGCTTTCAGCGCTGGAAGAAAACCTCCATCTGAACAAGTTCTATATCTCGCACCTGTTCAACGACCGCCTCGGCCTGCGGTTCAACGATTACATCAACTCCCTGCGGGTTTCCGAGGCCTGCCGGTACCTGCTCAATTCCAACCATAATATCACCGAGATCAGCGATTTGGTCGGGTTCAACACTTTGCGAACGTTCAACCGCGCGTTCCTGCGGCAAATGGGGGTAACGCCGTCCGAGTACCGCAGAATCAACAGCGGCGCGCCGTCCGCTTCCCCCGCGGGACAACCCCTATTGCCCACAGAGGAGGACCCCTGCGTATGAAAGACCTGTTCACCCCCGACTATATGTTCGGCCATTATTGGGAGATCACGCCCGAATTTCTCAAAGCGCACGGCATCCGCGCGCTCCTGATCGACATTGACAACACGCTTGCGCCGTATGAAATGCCGGACCCCGACGAGCGGATTGTCGAATGGTTCCGCGGGCTGGAAGCCGGCGGCGTTAAGGCCGCGCTCGTTTCCAACAACCACGCGCCGCGCGTGGAGCGGTTCAACCGCGCGCTGGGGCTGCCCGCGTTCGCCGATAGCGGAAAGCCGAAAAAGAAAACCCTGCTTCTCGCCATGGAGCGGCTCGGGGCCGCGCGGGAAGAAACGGCGGTGATGGGCGATCAGCTCCTGACCGACTCTTTCGCGGGAAAGAGGCTGGGCCTTCCATCCCTGATCGTTCCGCCCATTCGGGATAAGACCAACGCTTTCTTCCGCTTCAAACGGCTCCTCGAGCGCAAGTATATCCGTCGGTATGCCAAGGCGCACGGCCGCGAGGAGTGGATGTCGTTCTGGAAAGTCTGATCCGTCCGGAAATCGCCGCGGAAAGTATCAAAAAACACTTGCTTTTCGGGGCAAAATATGGTATCATATAAACTGTCGGGTCCATCCCGAAAAAATGCCTGCCGAGAAAGGTTTACGCACATGATAAAATCGTTTCGACCGACCGCAATCCCGTTGATCGCCGCCGACCCGTTTTTCAGCGTCTGGAGCTTTGCCGACCGACTGACCGACGACACCCCCCGCCATTGGACGGGCAGGAGCCAATCCATGGTCGGCGTTCTGACGGTTGACGGGAAACCGTACCGTTTCATGGGGTTGCCCTCGTTATCCGAGGCCTATGTTCCCGCGGGGAACGCGCTCCGCCAAACCAACGTTACCATTACCCCAACTTCCACGGTTTATACCTTTTCGCATCCCGCCGCAACGCTGAAAGTTACGTTCCTTTCTCCGCTCCTTTGCGACCGGCCCGAGATTCTCTCCCGCCCCGTGACCTACATTTCCTACGAGATCAGGCCGAAGGAGAGCGGCCACGCGTTCGAGGTCTATTTCGACGCGAGCGTTCACCTGATCGGCGACGGGCATGGGCAAACGGTGCAAATGAACCAAGCCGCGGGACATGCTTGGATGGGCAACGCCGAACAGCGTCCGCTCCATGCGTCGGGCGACGACGTCCGCATCGATTGGGGCTATCTCCATCTGGTTCATGAAAACGCAAAGGTCGGCGTCGCGCCCCACCGTTATCGGCTGTTCCAAAAACGGGTCAGCGAGCGTCTCCTCGCGCGCGACCTGACGGCGGAGCCGGTTGCGTATACCGATTATCCGATTCTCTATGCCCGTTCGGAAAAACTCGCGGATACGTTTGTGATCGCTTATGATGATGGAAAAGCCGTGGAGTACTTCAAAGAACCGATCGACGCGTACTACAAAACCGTGTACGGCGATTTCGGGGCCATGCTGGCCGCCGCCGTTCGCGAAGAGGCGGAAGTCCGCAAACTTGCCGCCGCCTTTGACCGCAAACTTACGGGCATGATGAAGCGGGTTTCCCCCGCGTATGCGGCCGTGGGCGCGCTGGCGTACCGCCAAGTAATCGCCGCGCATAAGCTCGTTTCGGTCAACGGAAAACTCCTGTTCCTCTCCAAGGAGAATTTCAGCAACGGGTGCATGGCAACGCTGGACGTTACCTATCCGTCCATCCCGCTGTTTCTCCTGCTCAACCCCGAGTTGGTTCGCGGCATGATGCGCCCCATTTTCGATTACGCGCGCCGTCCCGTCTGGCCGTATCCCTTCGCGCCGCACGATTGCGGCAGATACCCGCTTTGCAACGGGCAGGTCTATTCCTGCAAAAAGGACGAAAACGGCGACTATATTCCCTACGAAGAGCATCAGATGCCGGTGGAAGAATGCGGAAACGCCATTCTGGCGGTTGCGGCCGCAACCGCGGCGGACGGGAATCGCGCCATGGCCGAGGAGAACGCCGACCTGTTGGAGCAATGGGCCGATTATCTTGTGGAATACGGGTACGACCCCACCAACCAGCTCTGCACCGACGATTTTGCGGGCCACCTTGCGCATAACTGCAATTTGAGCGTAAAAGCGATCGTTGCGCTCGGCGCGTATTCCCGCCTGTTCGGCAAACCGGCCTACATGGAAGCCGCCAAACGCATGGCCGCAAGGTGGGTCAAGGAAGCGAAACGGAGCGGGGGCGGCTACCGCCTGACCTTTGACCAAGACGACACATGGAGCATGAAATACAACATGGTTTGGGATCGCCTGCTTCGCCTCGGGCTGTTCGGGGAAAGCGTTGCCCGCGAGGAGATCGCCCTCTACCGGCAAAAGATGAATCGGTACGGCCTGCCGCTTGACAGCCGAGCCGATTACACCAAGCTCGATTGGATGGTATGGACGACCATGATGGCCGACGATCCCGAATACACAAACGAGGTATTCGATTCCATCCTGCGCATGATGCGCGATTCGGCCGACCGCGTTCCGCTGACCGATTGGTACGATACGGCGGACGCCCGCAAGGTCGGGTTTCAGGCGCGCTCGGTGCTCGGCGGGTTCTATATCAACCTGTTGGCGGGCAAATTTCAGGAAACACCGCGCGGGATCGCCCAAAACATAAAAATGTAAAATAACTGTTAATAACGAAAAAAAGTCTCCCGAAAATGCTATAATGTAGATGCAAAAATGCGTTTTCGGGAGGTTTGATATGTGGAAAAAAATATTTGCGGCCATGCTTGCCATGGCGCTGGCGGGAGGTCTTATGGCTTGCGTTGCCAAACCCGATGAAAGAGAATCAACGTCCGGCGCCGGAGCGGCCTCGGGGGAAACGTCAGCCGAGCCTGTAACCGCCGGGGAGCCGGAAGAAACGGTTCTGGTGTTTCAATCCCCCATGCCCGCGAGCGCGGCGGAGCGGGAAGGGGACTATGTGTTGACCAACGCGTTCCGAGAATCGGATTTTTCGGATTCCAAGCGGTTTTCCCGCAATTTGGCCCTGCTTTCCTTTGCCATGGCGGTTGCCAACCGGAACGAGGAGATCATGGGCGCGTTTTTCGGGGGCGCGCGGTTCGATAACGCGCGCTTTTCGGGTTACGACGTAACGCCCACCGAGGATACCGTTGCCTATGCGTTCGCCCACCGAAAAATCGGGGAGCGGGATCTGGTTGCCGTTTCGGTGCGCGGTTTCCATTACGGCGCGGAATGGATCGATAATTTTCGGGTGGGTGAGAACGGCTACCACGAAGGGTTTAGCCGCGCCGCGAACGCGATTTACGATTCGTTGCGGTCGTATATCGCCGAATCCGCGTATCAGAATGTGGGACTCTGGATTACGGGGTATTCCCGCGGGGGCGGGGTTGCCAATGTGCTGGGGAGCCTTCTGAACCTTCGGAACGGTTCGGAAAACGCCGTCCGCTTCTCCGAAAGCAATCTGTATGTTTACACGTTCGAGGCGCCTGCCGGCGTTCCGGCGGAGTACGCGGCGGCCGGAAACATTCATAACATCGTTTCGCACGAGGATCTGGTTGTTTACGTCGCGCCGGAAGGGTACGGCTTCCGCCGCGCGGGAACCGATTATGATATTTTCCGAACGACCTACCGTTCGGACGCAAAGGCCTACGACGCCGCGCTGGAACTGCCCGAGTTTTCCGCAACCGACTCCGCAAAAAACGGAAAAACGCTTTACCAAGCGATGCTGAACGGCCTGATGACCGAGCCGGCGGACGAATCGTCCCTTTCGGTTCATACCCGCGCCGAATACGTGGAAAACCTGCAAACGCCGTTGGGGCGCGCCATTTGGCTGCTGGAATCCATGAGCGGCAGCCGGAGAGACGCGGTGATCAACGATCTGAACAGCGATATGAACCGGTTTTCGCTGCTCTATGTTCTCGGAAACAACACGGAGAACGGGCTGTACAACCTGATGAAAGCGTCGCTCGAAAAGGCAGATGTCGCGTTTGACGACGCTTCCCTCAAAACCTCTTGCGCAAAGTTGCAGGGCGTTCTTTCCACGGCCATGAAAAACGACCCCGACGCAACGCAAAACCTGACGGGACTGACTTCCAACCTTGCGTATATCGGAGCGATGCACGCGCCGGAAACCGTTTATTCCTTGCTGTTGAAATACAATTTTTCGCCGGATTGACCGGATGAATCGCGCCCCGAAAACAAAAACCGCCGCGGATGCGGCGGTTTTTGTTTGAAAAGCGGGAAGATTACTTCTTTGCGAGAATATCGCGGATCTCGCCCAAAAGAACTTCCTGCTGCTTAATGGAAGCTTCAAGAGCGGCCTGCTTTTCGGCTTCGGCAGCGGCTTTCGCTTCGGCAGCGGCTTTTTCCTCGGCAGCTTTCGCGTCTGCCGCGGCTTTTTCTTCGGCGGCTTTCGCCTCGGCGGCGGCAATCTTTTCACGCTCCGCAACGGCTTTCGCTTTCGCGATCGCGCGGATGATCAGGAAGATGCAGAACGCCGTAATGATAAAGTCGATGATCGTCTGGACCCAAGAACCCCACATAATGGCGGATTCCACAACCTTCTCTCCGGTTTCCGCGTCCAGAACGAACTCGCCGGCCGCGTCGGTTTTGTATTTCAAAACCGTCATCCAACCGTCAAGGTCGCCGGTTTTCACCCAATAGCCGATAATCGGGTTGAGAATGAAGTTGACAAGACCGGTAACGATTTTTCCGAACGCGCCGCCGATGATAACACCAACAGCCATGTCGAGGATGTTTCCGCGGGAGAGAAATGCCTTAAAGTCGCTCCAAAATGTACTCTTTTTCTTTGCCATGGTCGTTTTCCTTTCCAAAATTATTGGCCTTTCGGTCTAACTAATATTATAAAGGTCTTTTCCGCTTTTGTCAAGCGGTTTCGCAAAAAAACGACATTTTTTTCCGAATCAGAGCGAGAGCAGGAAATTGCCGAGGCGTTCGGCAATGCGGGCGGCTCCCGCAACGGTCGGGTGAAGCCCGTCCGCGGCGTACAGCTCCCTTTGGGCGGGAATTTGCGGGTTGATCCCCGCGTTGGCATAAAGATCGAAAACGGGAATGCCGTAAACCTCGGCCGTCTCTTTTATCGCGTGCACGTAGGCGGCAAGGCAGGGCTTGGCGGGGTTCTGCTCCACGGCGCGGTGCAGGGGCGTCATAAACACAACGGTTGCGGCGGGGAATTTCTCAACCAGCGAGCGCATCAGAACATGGCATGCGCCGCAGAACGTGTCAACGGTGCGGTCGTCGGGCGTTCCGAACGGGGCGTCGCCGTGGCCGAAATCGTTCGTCCCGCCAAACACCACCACCAGATCGGCGTCGGGATCCATTTCGTCAACACGGGAGCAGAAATCCCGATCAAAAGACGGGTTGGAGTAGGGCGTTTGCTGGCGGGCAATGCGGGTGCCGCTGATGCCGTAGTTGCGCGCGACCGCAAGGCCGTAGCGGTCTTTGAGAACGTTCAGATAAGCGTATTTTACGTCCGGAACGCCAACCCCCGCGGTAATGCTGTCGCCGAGAAAATTGGCTTTTATGCCTTCGAGTTTCATGAAAGATTTCCCCCAAAAAGAAAAATGTATGTTTATTATAGTCCTTTTTCGCGAAAATGTCAACCTTTTTTCGATACCTGCTTGAAAAAAAGCCTTTTTTCTGTTACAATAAACGGGAGAAACGAAAGGAGAGAACGCCATGGAACCGAAAGCCGAGCGGGTGGTCCACCCATTGAAACCGATTTATAATGAAAGATCCGAGATCCTGATTCTCGGCAGTTTTCCCTCGGTAAAGTCGCGGGAAGCGGCCTTTTACTACGGGCATCTGCAAAACCGCTTCTGGCGCGTCCTCGCCGAAATCTTCCAATGCCCCCTGCCTGCCGATAACGGGGAGAGGCGGGAGCTGATTCTTTCCAATCGCTTGGCGTTGTGGGATGTAATCGCTTCCTGCCGCGTTCGCGGCTCGGCGGATAACGCCATTGCCGAGGCGACCCCGAACGACCTTTCCCAAATTCTCTCGGCCGCGCCGATCGGGCGGATCCTCGTCAACGGCAGAACGGCGGAGAAATACTACATGAAATTCCAATATCCGAAAACCGGAATCCTGCCAACCGTTCTGCCGTCCACCAGCCCTGCAAACGCGGCGTGGGGCTTGGAGCGGTTAACGGCGGCGTGGCGCGCGGCGTTGCGGGGCTGACCGGCGCCTTCCGGTCGCTTTCGGAAAGCGCGGAGCGCGCCGCCGTGCGGCAATCTTGGGCGGAATTTGGGATGATTTCGCCTTTTTGCGGAAAAAGATGGTTGACATTTTACAAAAAACTGATATAATAAAAAATAAGCCGGACCGAAAAAATCGCTGCCGCCGATCCCTCGAAAGGAGAATCTGCCGTGTTTGCCGAACATCCCATTACCGGATTGTTTTTCTACCGCTTTTTCTGCTTTGATTTTGAAAACCAACGTTACCCGGGGTTCTTCCATATCGGCGAGGACCCGTCCGTTTGCATCAAACCCCACACCCAACCCGATATGGAACTGCTGTGGATCGAGTCGGGTACTTTCTATATGGAAGTCAATTCCCGCAGGATCACGGCGGAAGCGGGAGACCTGCTGGTAATCAACCCAGAGGACGCTCATTCCGGAACCGTTCCGCTTTCGCAAAGCCGCGCCGCATACCATTGTATCAAAATCGGGATTGAAACGCTCGCTTCCTGCCCGAACGAGGTCTTGCGGCAGTATGCGGCCTTCCTTTCCGGGGAAGAGCTGAAAATCCGCAATCTGATTCCCGCGCAAACGGTTGCGGAAACCGGAATCGGCGCGATCCTTCCCGATCTGATCCAATGCGGCGCGAGGCGCGACGACCTTTCCTCGGTGGCAACTTTGGGAAACGTTTGCCTTTTGCTTTCCGTGCTTCTTTCCCGCCCGCTCCTGCAGCAAACGCCCGTCCTTCTCTCTACCGATCAGAAAGGCCGCGAATTTGAACGCCGACTCCTTTCCTATTTGGAACAGAATTGGAACCGACCGATCACATCGCGCCATGCCGCCAAGGCTTTTTCCTATTCGCAGGAATATTTTTGCAAGGTTTTCAAGGAGAACATGGGGGAGCCGTTCAGCCGTTATCTCCTCAAATGGAAAATGCACAAGGCCAAGGAACTGTTTGAAAGCGGGAAGAGCCCATGGGAAGTTATGAACGAGGTGGGCATGAACAATTATTCCTATTTTTACCGGTCTTTCCGGAAGTTCTACGGCGTTTCCCCCATGAAATGCCGGCAGAAAAAAAACCGTTGAACCAAAACCGAAATCAACCAAGGAGCCGATTGGAATCGGCTCTTTTGTTTTCAGGTTAAAATAGTGTCATTTCTGGATAATTTGAGATATTGAATCGGAGCCGGATTCGTGCTATAATGAATTTGAACAAGGCGATGGGAAACGCCTGTTCCCAATTCACAAATAAAATGGAGGAAAAAAACAATGAAACTTTTCAAGCGTATTCTTTGTTGCAGTCTGGCATTGATGCTGGGCCTGCTCCCGCTTGCCGTTCCCGCGGCGGCGGATACCCCCGCAAATCCCAAGCAAGTTACCTTAATTAACGAAACCTTTGACCAAAACAATCCCGAATGGGAAGGCTTCCTGAACCCCTCGAGAATCTCTTATGGGTTTGCGGACGGCGCGGCATGGATCACCGATAGCGGGTGGAGTTCCCTCTATATCGTTCCCGCCGCAAAGCTGCAAGGCGTTTCGGAGTTCACGGTTTCCATGAAAGTGAAATTTACCACATTGAACGGCAGTCAAACCACTTTGTTCGGGCTGGTTTATTGCAACGACGATACCACCGGCACGTTCAATAAAAACAGCGGAGCGGTTATCTTTCGTTCCAACAGCGGCGGAGCGGTATATCTGCTCAACGGCGGCTATGTGAACCAGACGCTGAACGCTTTGGAAACGGACGGTTCCACGCTCCGTACTTCGGCGCATAATAACGCGTCCTATTTCCCGCAATTGAGCGCGTATACCGACGGCGCGGCGGACGTTGGGAATTGGGTCACGGTTTCCGTCGCGGTCAACAGAAACGCGAAAACCGCCGTTCTCTCCATCAACGGAACCGAGGTCAACACCTATTCAAATCTTCCCGCCTACGAGAGCGGCATTCAGCTGCTCCTGCAACAGAACTCGAGAACCGCAGTGGACGATCTTTCTGTAACCGACGGCTCGGGCAAGTCGCTTTACTCGGCGGATTTCAGCGCGCCGGCCGCGAACAGCCTGAACCTGACCGATGAAACCGGAACTTCGCGGTTGACCCAAACCGCAACCGTTGAGGGGTTGAGACTGTCGGATAGCGGCTGGTGTATTTATCAGCTTGCTTCCAAAGCCCAGCTCGCCGGCGCAACGTCCTATACGCTTTCCGCAAAAATCCGTGTGGAAGCCTTTACATCGGCCGATTCCCAGCTGTCTTTCCGATTCGGGTTGGAGTCCGGCGCGGCAACCAACGGAATCAATCGGGCAACCAACGTGCAAATTTACGGGACCTCGTTCCAGATCATCGGCGGCAACCGCAATAGCAGCGGGTGGGTTAAGTCGGGCGACGGCGCGCAGACTTCCGTTTCTTCCAACAACTCGGTGCAAACAAGCAAAGCGTTCGACCTGACGATGACCGTTGACAACGCGAACGCGACTTGCAGGCTCGTAATCTCCAACGGAACCGCGAGCGTGGAACAAACCTTTGAGCATATCTATACCAACGATTCCAACCTTGCCATGGTATTCCAGAATCAAGCCGCCGTTTTGCATAACATCAAACTGACCGCAACCTACGGAGCCGATGTCGATCTGCTCGGCGCGCAGGTAACAACCGCGGTTACGGATACTTACGGGATCCGCTTTTCGTCCCGCATCCGCACCGATAGCCTCGGCGGCTACGGAGCGGCTGGCATTCGCGTGGTTGCCGAATACGGCGACGGGCAAACCAAAACCTTTACCGAGGGCGAGGGGCAAACGGTTTACCGCTCCATTCTCGGTAATGAGGCCGGCGTTGCAAAAACCTATCGGGCAACCGATTACGGAGCCGCGTATCTCTTCTGCGTCACCATTACCGATATTCCGGTTGACGCCGGAACGATCACCTTTACGGTAACGCCGTATCTCCGCGATTTGGAAGGGCATGCCGTTGAGGGAAGTCCCGCCGTTTTCACCGTGAATGCGGGCGTTATTCAATAAGGGGGGAAACAGCTATGAAACATTATCAAACCGTTTCCATCATGTTCATTCCGGTTGAACCGGCCGATCTTCTCACCGTTTCCGATTCCGACCCGTTCGATTGTGAAATGGTGTTCGGCGAGAGCGGAACCGGCATTTCGGTTTCTTGGGGAGAATGATGCGGCGCGTTCCGATTTTCTTCCTTGCCGTTCTGTTGCTGTTTTCCGCCGTTTCCTGCGTTGCGGGGCAGGGGAAAGAACCGATTGCTTCTGGGAACCCCGCAGGTTCGGATCCCGCTTCGCAGAGCGCGTCGGCGGGAACCGAGCCGTTGGTCCCCGACCTTTCCTCTGCCGTGGCTCTGGTTGAGAACGGGAAGAGCAACTATATCATCGTCCGCTCCGCAACGGGCGGAAGTGCGGAAAAGGAGCTTGCGGAAGCCGTTCGGGCGGCCGTTTTGGAGCGGGCCGGCGTCCGGCTTCCATGCGTCACCGACGATAGCCCCGCCGCGCAAAACAGCAAGGGATTTGAAATTCTGGTTGGCGTTACCAACCGAGCGGAGAGCGCGTCCGCGCGCCGCGTTCTCCGCTATCGGGATTATTCGGTTACGGTCGCCGGAAACAAAATCATTCTCGCGGGCGAGGAACAGTACATGCTCCCGTCGGCGGCGGACGCTTTTCTGAACGGGCTTTTCGCAAAAGACGGGGCCCTGTACGCCGCCTTTTTCGGAACGGTTGCGGGAAACTATCCGAACGGGCTTGTGGAAATTGGCGGGCGTTCGCTTTCCGATTACCGCATCGTATATCCCGCATCCGACCTGCTCGCCTCGGATACCGCGGAGCAGGTGCGCCTGCTGCTGCGCTCGCAAACGGGATATGAACTTGCCTGCGTTGCCGACGGCGAGGCGGAAACCGCTTGTGAAATCCTTGTGGGCAACACCAACCGCACCGAGTCGGGAACCGTGTTTTCCAACCTCGGAGAGAACGAGATTACCATGCAGCTTTGCGGAGCCAAGCCTGTTCTTGCGTGGGTAGATCCGCTCCTTGCCGATTCGCTGATCCGTCAATTTTCCGGCATTCTGCTGGCAAGCGATAAAAACAACTGCCACGACTTCTCGGAAATGGTATTCCGGACGGAAATTCCGCAGAGCCTGCCGGAAGGTCTCACGCGCATTGGTATTATCAGTTTCAATGTGCTCGGTTGCGGAAGCGGAAAACCTTCCTGCTATAACCGCGACGACCTCGCCGCGGCGGTCATCCGCACCTACATGCCCGACATTGTCGGTTTGCAGGAGTTCGACGCGCGCTGGCGGCTGGAAGAGACCAACCTGTTCGCGCTGTTGGGAGAACCCTATGCCGAGGCCGTTTGCGCCGAGGCGTTGCCCGACCGCAATTGGAACCCGATTCTGTACCGGACCGACCGCTTGGAACTGCTCGCCTGCGGAAACCAGCTGTTTTCGCAGGGCAGGGAATGGCAAATGGCGCAATCCTACCCGAGCGACTCCAAATGGACGCACCACCGCACCATTACATGGGCGGTGTTCCGCGTTCGCGAATCGGGGGAGACTGTAATCGCGCTGAACATGCACATTCACATTGACGCAGGCGACACCGCCGAGCAGAAAAACGCGATTCAGGCGAGCGAGGCCGCGGAGTTGATTGCGCAAGCGCAGGAACTGCAAAACGCCTATCCGAACGCAACGGTGTTCGTAACCGGCGACTACAATTCCTACGTTTCCGGCCCCGTAATTTCCGCCATGCTCGAAAACGGGTTTTCGGATACCTATGATGCGGCCAAGGTGAAAACCGATGTTTGCGGCTTTCATTCCGAGCCGATCCTCAATTCCGAAACCAACCTCTATGATCAGGCGGGGCGCGCTTTCTCCGGAGATTACCGGTTTGCGATCGACCATTGCCTGACAGCCGGAAACCCCGTAACGGTCAGCCATTATCTGACCATCACACTACGCGACGCGTTTCTGATCAGCGACCACAACCCGCTGTATGTCCGCGTCTGCCTCGGAGGCGAATCCTGACCCATGTTCAGCATTGTTACCTTTAATATCTGGAATGTCTGGCGATTGACCCGAAAAGCATGGAACCGCGACGACCTCGCGGCGGAGATTCTGCGCGATCTTTCCCCCGATATTTTCTGCTTGCAGGAATTTGATGGGCCTTTCCGCCATGAAGAAGTCAGCCTGCCGCAAATGCTCGCGCCGGACTATGCCGAAGTTCCCGTTGCGGATGTTCCCGCAGATGATAATTGGAATCCCGTTTTCTACCGCGCCGACCGTTTCCGCGTTCTGGCAAGCGGGCATCATGTTTATTCCGCGGGGACCGAATACCCCTATCGGGAGCGGTACCGCTCCCATTTCCGAACGCTCACGTGGGGCGTTCTCGCGCGGCGCGATACCGACTCGCTTTGCGCCGTTGTAAACACGCATTTCGACACCGATCCGGCCAACCTCGGGAGCGAAAGCGACGAACTGATCGCCGTTTGTCTGCAATTGGAGCGGCAATACCGTTGCCCCGTTTTGGTAACGGGGGATTACAATTGCAAGCCATCGGGCGAGGCGGTGCGGAACATGCTTGCGCACGGCTTCCGCGATACCTGCCCCATGGCGGCCCGTCGGGAAGAACATATGGGATGCCATCCCTACCCGATCCTGAATGAGGAAAAGCAGGTGTTCGACCGCTTTGACGACCATTTTTACCATACCGAGTACAAGGACGCGATCGACCATGTGCTTCTTTTGGGGAACGCCGATGTGGACCTTTACCGAACGGTTATCAACGAAAAAGCCATGTTGGTCAGCGATCATAGTCCCGTTTTGGTGAGAATGACCTTTCCCACCGCACGCAAAAACAAAAATGAAGAAAGGATTTTCCATCCATGAAAAACAACCGTATTCTTTGCATTGCCATCGCGGCGTTGGTGTTGTTTTCCGCTTTTTCGCTCGCATCCTGCGGCAAAAAGAAGCCCAATGGCGGCGAACCCGTTGCGTCGGACTCCGCAACCGAACCAACGGCGGAAACCGATAACCTTTACGATGCGAACGGCTACCTCAAAGATTCCATCCCCGAAAAAAATTACAATAAGGACGTTCGCGTTCTTTGCTGGAACACCTCGCAGGTGGATGAATTCGGAACGTCCGCGCAGGATGAAAACACCGATTCCATCAGTCGCTCATTCTATACGCGGAACCGGACGGTCGAATCCCGCCTCGGCGTAACCTTGCTGATGAACCAGATCGATGGGGATAACGCGCACCAGAAAGACTACTGCGATTTCGCCATGAACGAAATTATGGGCGGGAGCACCTACGATCTGCTCGGGTGTTACAGTATGTCCGGCGGAACGCTCGCGGTCAAAAACGCGCTCAAGGATTTAACCGCTCTCAACTATCCCGAGTTGGATCGCCCGTGGTGGTCCGAAAAAATGATCGAAATTTCCAAAATCAACAACCGGCTCTTTTTCGCAACCGGCGATATTTCGGGCGAGATCCTTTATAATATGATGTTTTTGATGTATAACACCGACATCGGAGACAACATGGGGCTGAACGATCCACGCGATTTCGTGTTCGAGGGGGATTGGACGCTGGAACAGCTCTACAAACAGGCGAGCGGCGTTTATGCCGACCTGAATCAATCCGGCGTCAAGGATAGCGGCGACCGCTTCGGCCTGATTGTTTCCACACAGGTCCTGATTGACGGGTTTTACTACGGTTGCGGCTATACCATTGCGCGCGAAACCGACGAGGGGAACATACGCCTGACGCCGGAGTTTACCGGCGTGAAAGCCTACGATCTTTTCAGCAGTCTGAATCGCTTCCTGCAATCCGGTTTCGGGTTCTATGATAGCGGAAACGCGAACTTCAAAGCGGGAAGAGCGTTGTTCGGAACCGCGCAGGCATCGGTTTTCAAAGCGGTCAAGGAATCGGGCTGGGGCTATTCGCTCCTTCCGTTCCCGAAAGCGGACGAAACGCAAACGGACTATTATTCCGCGTTGGGCTTCGGGCATAGCTTCTATTGCATTCCCGTCAGCGCGGCCGATCCCGAGCTTTCCGGAACGGTTATGGAGTGCTTGGCGTCCGAGGGGTACCGCACCACAACGCCCGAAATTTTCGAGCGCGTGTTCCGCCGCTACACTTTCGATGAAAGCGATTGGAAAATCTTCAATATCATCAAGAACGGAATCATCAGCGACCAAGCGCGCATTTTCAGCTCGCGGTTCAGTTGGGCCAAGAGCGCGCTCGGAATAATGCGCAATTGCGTTACCAACAACACCGCCGAGGGATTTACCAACGAGGTCAGAGGCAACGCGGAATACATCAACGGCATTTTCGACCAGATCCTCGGAAAGGACAGCCAATCATGATCGATCATTTGAGCGGGAAAACGCTGGTTGCGCTCGGAGATTCCCTGATTTACGGCAACAAACTCGGCAACGAGGCCACTTGGGTCAATAAACTCGGAAAAAAACGCGGTATGACCGTTTATAATTTCGGTCAGAACGGGAACACCGTTGCGGAACAGCCGCGAGAAACAAAACATCTCCCCATGTGCCGCCGCTATGCGGAAATGCCGGATGGAGCCGATTATGTGGTGGTCCTCGGCGGTGCCAACGATAAAAGGCTCGCCGTTCCCGTGGGAGAGGATACGGACGACGTTCCCACCACGTTCAAAGGCGCGCTGAACATTTTAATCCGCGGTCTGACGCAGAAATACCCGCGTGCGAAAATTCTGTTTATGACCAATTATAACCGTTGGGGCGCGTCCACCGAGGGGCATACCGACCTCGAATACGTACTCGCAATGGAAGAGGTTTGTCGCAATTGGGCAATTCCGTGTTTCAACAACTACTATTACAGCGGCATTTCCTTCCGCAACCCCGCGCAGCTCGCGTGGATCGACGAAGGATTGTCCCTCGGTCTGCCCGAAAACCACCATTTTTCCGACGCCGCCTACGATTGGCTTCTGCCGAAGTACGAGGCGCTTTTGGAATCGCTGTAATAGGATCGGGGCAAACCATGAATGATTTTCAAAGCGTTTTTCTGGGGAATCGGAAAATGCGGTTGCGTTGGGTTGCCGCGTTTCTCGCGGTTCTGCTGTTCGCCGCGTGCGCCGCGGGGTGCGGCTCCAAACCGGATTCGCCGTCTCCCGCCGGAACCGCGAGCGGCGGGAATGCCTCGGCGGAAACGTCGGCCGATGTGTCCCGTACCGTCGGGGAAGCCGAAACCGACCGCCCGTCGGTCGGCGAGGGAGTCAACACCTATGCTCTGAACAGCTCCACCGAGGGCGTCCGGATCCTCGGCAAGCGGTATCTTCCGTCGTCCACGCAAATCAACTGCGATTGGACCTGCTCGGGTCTGGAAATGAACATTCGGACCGACGGCGGCGACATCGCCTTTACCGCCCGCGTTTCCGCGCCTTTCAATGCGTCCTGCTATTTCCGCGCATATGTGGACGGTCAACCGTGGCTCAACGAGAACGGGTCGCCGTACTACACCGTTCTCGCCGACATGACGCCGGTGGTTCTTAAGAAAATTCCGGCAGGGGAGCATACCGTCCGGCTGATTAAAGTTACGGGATATACGCTCGCTCGCGCGGAAATTACCCGCGTGGCCTTTGCCGGAACCATTTCCGCCGCCGCGCCTGCCGAAAAGTCGCTCTATCTGGAATTTATCGGCGACAGCATCTGCTGCGGGTGGGGTGTTATCGGAAATTATGAGGGATCCTACGCCGATCAGGACGGCTCGCTTGCCTATCCTTATTTAACGGCAACCGCGCTGAACGCCGACTATGCCGTTACCGCACTTTCGGGGCAGGGATTGCTGAAAGGGACCCCGGGCGTTTATCAGGGGTATCTGTACGCAAGCGCCCTGCGCGGCACCGACTCGCTGTATCAGCCGCTCCGGCAGGCGGACGTTACCGTTGTGAACATCGGCACCAACGATGCGTCGCTTCAACAGCCCGCGCAGTTTCATCAGGCGTTGGAACAGCTGCTTCGCGAGATCCTTCGCCGGAACCCGAACGGCAGGGTTTTGCTGATCTATAATACTATGAACGATAACTATTCGGAAGAGATCCTTTCTCTTTGCAAGGAAGCGGGGGGAGACGCCGCGGGGATCTACTCCCTGCGCTTTGAGCGGGCCGAAAAAGAGGACCGCCCAACCAACCACCCGTCGGCTGCTGAACAGAAAAAAGAGGCGGATCTTCTGACCGCGTTTTTGCGGGAGAAGCTGAACGAAACGGTAACGGCCGTCCCTTTTGCCCCACCGGAGCCGGAACTTGAACCGAAACCCGAAGAATCCGCCATATCGGTGGAATCGGTCGGAACGGGTGTGATGCTCCCATGGGATCCCGAAAAAGTCTGAATCACGGAGCGCGCCGCATGAAACCGGATCTGAACGACCGAATTCAAAACAGCTGGGACCTGACCACCCGCAGTCTTTCCGCCGGAACCCCGACGGATGATCTCCTTTTTCTTCCGTACCCCTACACCGTTCCGTGTGTGAGCGGAATGTTCCAATGCCTGTTTTATTGGGATACCTATTTTGCCAACCTCGGGCTTTTGCGTTCCGGTCGGGCCGCACAGGCCGAAAACAATCTGCGCAACTTCATCTATCTGATCCGAACTTACGGCTATATTCCGAACGGGAGCCGGAAACGGTATCTCTCCCGTTCGCAGCCACCCTTCTTCGGCATGATGCTTCGGGATGTATGGGAAACCACCCGCAATGCCGACCTGCTGAAAGAGGGGATCGACGCGCTGAAACGGGAATTGGATTTCTGGAACACCCGCAGGTTGTCGCCCAATGGGTTGAATCGCTATTCCTGCGAAGGAGATCGGTCGTTCTATCTTTCCTCGCTGGAAAAGTATGAAAGAAGGACGGGCGTGGTCCGTTCCGGGGACCGAGAATATCTGGGGATGAACGCCTATGCCGAGGCCGAATCCGGCTGGGATTTTTGCGGGCGTTTCGGCGGACTTTGCCATGAATATAACCCTGTTGACCTGAATGATTTGCTTTGGTTTGACGAGCAATTCGTTGCGGAGCATACGAACGGCGACGAGCAAAAACAATTCACGGAGCGGGCGCAAAACCGCAAGGAAACCATGCTTCGTCTGATGCGGGCCGAAACCGGCGTTTTCTGCGATTACCGCTACACCGTCGGCAAACAAAGTTCCTTTTTGTCCTGCGCGGCTTTCTTTCCGCAGTTTGCCGGAATGGTGCGGGACGACGGGGGAATAGACGTTTTATTGCGCGCGTTAGAGCTTCCGTACGGATTGCAGGCTTCCGAACCGACAATCGGCGGGACATTCCAATGGGGCGCAGGAAACGGGTGGCCCTGCCTGCAATACGCGGCATTTCTCGCTTTGCAAAACTGCGGGAGACCTGCCGACGCGCGCAGAATCGCGCAAAAGTACGTTTCGATGGTGGAAACATGCGAGCGGGAAACCGGACATCTTTGGGAAAAATACAATGTCGGAACCGGAACGTCGGATGCGGTTTCCGAGTACGGAACGCCGCAAATGCTCGGTTGGACGGCCGGCGTGTATCAGGCCTTGCTTCCGTATGCCCAAAAAACGTGATCCATTCAAACCTGACAGCGGCGGGGAGCGCATTGCGCTCCCCGCCGCTGTCAGATGGCGTAATCCGTTCCGCGTTCGTAGTTCGTATCGCGCCGTCGGGGGATATAAAATTGAATCTGCCGCGCGCCCCGCTTTCGAGGCGTTTTTTTGGGGGACGCCATGGCCGCCCCGCGGAGCAACCGCGACGAAATTACGGCTGTTTGGATTTCATTTTCCGATAGGCGGAAGGCGACAGCCCGTGGCAGTGCTTTTCAAATGTTCTGCAAAAGTAGGTTGGGGTGGAAAAACCGACGATTTCCGAAACATCCTTGATCGAATAGTTTGTGGTGATCAACAGATTTTTTGCCTGATTGATCCGGTAGTTGACGAGATAGGCCATGGGGGAGATCCCCAATTTCTGCCGGAAGAGCTTATGCATATACCGCGTTGAAACGTGGATCACCTCTGCAAGCTCGCGTTCAAGCTTGATTTGCGCGTAGTTTTCCCCGATATAGGTGATAAGGGTATGCACATACCGGTCGCTGTCCGTTTCTTTGCGGTGCATGTTCTTGCTCTTCCGGTGAAGGGAAAACAGCTCAAAAAGTCCAGCCAACATATAAAAATAGTCGGATTGGTTTGTGTAGTTGTTTTCGTTCTGGATTTTTTTGAAGATTTCAACCGCTTCGGCGATATACGGGCATGGGAAAACGCCCGGGGCGTTTGGTATTTTTGCTTTTTCCAACCATTTTTCGGTGTTGGAACCCGAAAACATGATCCAATATTGCTCCCATTGCGGAAATTGCGTTCCGTCGGCAACGGTGTAATAATGAACGTTGTTGGGCGTTTCCAAAAAAGCGCAGGGACCCTCTATCGGTTCTCCGTGGTATTTTCCTTTCCCGCGGATCACATAGTGAATCACATAACTTTTGCGGAAGAGCTTGTCCGATTTGTACCCCGAAACCGGATAGCTGTGGCCGGTTTCCACCACATGCGGCAGTTTTTCGTCAATAAAATTCGGCAGGTAGATATGGGTATTATTATATGGATGATAGATGATTCGCATAATAACCGTGCCACCCCGCTGTTTGAATTTTGGATTGAATCTATGAAAATTATACCGCTTTTGCATTCGTTTGTCAACAAGATGCGTAAAAAAGGAACTATTTGTTCCGAATAGTGCATTTACTTTTTTTGCGGATTGCGGTAGAATAAATAGGGAATCCGATCATCCGCAGTCCGCGGTAACAGGCGGAATAAAGCCATCATAATCCCCTCGCCGCGCTCGCTGGCGCGTTCTTTTCCGCTTGCCGCGCGTTCCCGTGATCTTTTACCGGACCAACCGGTTTGAGATAAAATTTTACAGTGGCAAAAGCCACAGAAAGGAACCAGAAAATGAAACGCGTTTTACCCCTTGTCCTTGCGGCGATCATGGCGTTGATGCTCGCCGCGCCGTTCACCGTTTCGGTGTCCGCCGACGACCCGCCGGAAGACCCCATTGCGGTTTCCGTAACCCCCTTTACCAACGGCGAAAGCGACTCGAAAGACTTTTACAGCAAATTGACCAAAAACGGATTTGCGTGCAGAATGCCGGCGCAAACCAACCTTTCAAGCGGCATCCGTATTTCTTCCGAGGGCAATCGACTTGCCGCTCTGGAAAACTATACCATTACATTCTGCCTCGCGGTGGATGCCGAGGCGGCCGCAAACGGGTGGAATTTCTCGGTTGGCTACGGCAGCGCGGCAACTCCGGATTATCGAAATTGGTTTGCTTCCGGTACGCTTGCCCGCTACATGTCCGAAACTGAAATTTATTGGAACAGCTACGCAACGCGCGACCGCGCCATTGCAAGGCAGATCGGCCCGTGCATTACGAGCGGCAAGGACGTTACCTACCAATTCACCGTGGAAAGCGGAAAGCTCAATAAGATCGTTCTGACCTGCGATGGGATCGTTTGGGAAAACACCGGTTATCAGATCGACGCCACAGTCGGCGATTTCGGTTTTACCATCGATAACCCCAACGCCAATCGGGCGCGCGGCGGCGTGTTCAAAACGCTTTCCGTCACAACCGCTTCCGAAACCGTTTACAGCGTTGATTTTGCCCGCGCTTATTGCGAGGAAGCGATCCGACTGAACGGATACCAGACCAAGAAGATGGACGGCGCGGGTTCCTATGATGTGCGGTTTGTTGCGGATATTAAGCAGGAATTGGTTGCGGACGCCCAAAAGGTTTCGTTCGCCGTTTCCGCAAGCTATACCGACAGCGAACATCTTACGCCCGTTGCCGTTTTGGAAAAGAGCTTCGACACCTACACGGTTTACGAGAAAATCCTTGCCGACGGCGAACCCGTGAACGCCGCGGACGATTACTGCTTTGCGCTGTTCGATCTGACCGAGATTCCCGAGGACGTTGCGGTAACGTTCTCGGTAACTCCCCGCATTACCGACCAAAACGGAACGGTTTATAACGGAAAAACCGTCGTCGTTGCGCTTTCGTAAGCACTGCGATCGGAGGAGGAGACTATTATGAAGAAAACATATCAAACACCCGATTTTTCGCTGATCGTCTTTACGGCGGACGAGCTTCGCACCGATGTTCTTTCGGCCAGCCGGCCGACGGAAGTTGATTCCATGAAGTGGAAAAATTTTGTGGAGTAAACAATCGGAATTTCTGATTTAAGGCACATTTCGAACAGAGAAATGTGCCTTTGTTTTTGTTTTTTGTGTCTGATTTGTAAATTTTTTTCAGTATGAAGATTTCATATTGACTGTTCTCTCTTGCCATAGTATAATTACCTAGTAACATACTATCCAGATGGGCTTTATATGCCGTAAAAACAGACGATCCGATTCAAGGAAAGAAACGAATGCCATGGATTCAATTCAAAAATTGTTTGTCCGTATCGACGGGATCTACTGCGAGCATTGCGTTGAAACGATTACGTTGGCTCTGAAAACGCTTGAAGGCGTTGAATCGGTTTCCATCCGCCGAAATGTCGCACAGGTGTCCGGAAAAAACCTTCCGTCCGTCGCCGAACTTGTCGATGCGATTCGGAAGCTCGGTTATGAAACGGATGAAAACAGGGCCAGCACAAACCGGACAAAAGTTGCGCGCGCGATGCGGTGGTATGAATTTTTGCTGATCGCCGCCGCAATCCTGCTCCTGATCTTCGGCGTTCGTTATCTTTTCGGGTATAACGTTTTCAATGCGATTCCCGCCGTTGACAGCAGCTTATCCTACGGAATGTTGTTTGTTACCGGATTGCTGACGAGCATTCACTGCGTCAGTATGTGCGGCGCAATCGGGATTCTCGCATCCTCCGAATCCAATTCCGTGCGGAGCTTCAAACGCCCGCTTCTGTATAACGCCGGACGCGTGCTTTCCTACACCGTAACAGGCGGCGTTGTGGGGCTTGTCGGCAGCGCGTTTAGCGTAAGTGCGACCGTTCGCGGCGTCGTAATCCTTGTCGCCGCCATCGTTATGCTGCTCATGGCGTTGTCGATGCTTGGGTTCCTCTCTTTTCATCTCCCGCATGTTTTCAAAATCCGAACCGGCGGGAAACGGCGCGGCGCGTTCGTGCTGGGGCTTCTCAACGGGCTTATGCCGTGCGGCCCGCTTCAAGCGATGCAGATCTATGCCCTGTCCACCGGCAGCTTTTGGTGCGGAGCGCTCTCCATGGCCCTCTTTGCGCTCGGCACAGTACCGCTGATGCTCTTTTCCGGCGCCGCGCTGAACCTGTCGCGGGGCAAGGCCAAAATCGTGATCGGGAAGGTCGCCGCCGTGCTTATGGTGATTCTCTCCGTCTCTATGTTGAATCGGGGGCTGCGCTCCCTCGGCGCGGACATTGCAAGCGTTGTTCCGTCGAAGTACGACGGATATATCACAGCCACGGTTGAGGACGGCATTCAGACCGCGGAGTTTGACCTCGACTTTGATTCCTATGCCGACATCATTGTGCAGAAAGGCATTCCGGTGAGGATCACCGTTCACGCGGACGAGGGAAAGATTACCGGATGCAACAACGAGATTGTCAGCCGCGACTTCGGTTTTGACGTGCCGCTTTCGGCGGGAGATAACGTGATTGAATTTACGCCGACCGAGGAAGGCGATTTTGTTTACACCTGCTGGATGAATATGATAGCGAACCGCATTCGGGTAACCGACGATAGAAGCTATTTTCAATAAATCTTTCAAAAAAACGGGGGGAAGCAGAATTGAAGATGAAAAAACCGATCCGCATCGCGCTTGCGCTGATTGCGGCGTGTATTGTTTTTTCCGCCTGCTCAAACGGCAATCAGCCGGCCGGCGAAAACGCGGATGCCGAGACAAATTACGTGAAGTATACGGAACTGCGGGCAGATGAAAACGGTACCGTAACAATCCCTGCCGAGGGCGTTTCTCAAACGGCGCGATTCTTCAACTATGATGCGGACGGCGTTAGCGTTCAGCTCGTGGCTCTGCGGGATAAAGCGGGCGGCGTGCATATCGCCTTCAATACCTGCCAGAATTGTTCGCCTTCTCCGAAGGCATACTATCAGCAGAGCGGCGATGTTCTGAAATGCACAAACTGCGGATTCACTTTCGAGCCGGAAAAGGTCGGCATCGCGGCGGGCGGGTGCAATCCGTGGCCGATCGACGGCGTTTCCATAGGAGACGATGAAATTACGGTTCCGACGGCGGCTCTTGCCGCTATGAGATCGACCTTTGCCTCTTGGGCGGGGCCCACAAAATAAAGAGCCGGACAGTTTCGGAACCAATAACGGGAGGAAACGATGAAATCGATTCTGATTCAAGATACAACGCGGGAAGAGCGCGAGGAAATCGTGCGCCGCGCGCTCTTCGGCGATTGTGGGTTGGAGTGCGAGTTCTGCTCCGGATGCGACAATCGCGGCGGCGGAAGGATCGACGGTATTTATCAGGCATATATCGACGGGAAGAAGGAATTGCGCGAGATCAACGCGGAGTATACCGCTCCGTTTGTGCGCTGAATCCCGCAAAAACATCAGAGCGAGCGTGCAAAATGAAAGCTGAAAATATTTTTGTTGAATTTGAAGGCGACGAAGCGGGTTCTTCCCCCGAGGTCTATGAGCTGAATATCGTCAGCGGCGGATGCCGGCTGTACGGGTATCTTCTCGCGCCCGATCAAAGAATGGAAAAGCCGTATCCGGCCGTGGTGATGTCCCATGGGTTTCCCGGATACACCACAAATAACGATCTGGAGCTTGCGCTGATGCGCGCCGGATGCGTCGTAATTCATATGAACCACAGAGGCGCATGGGGCAGCGAGGGGCGTTATCTGTTCACGAACCTGAAGGACGATCTGGTTGCGATTACCAAATGGGCGCGCAATCGGGCGATCGCCGATCGGTACGGGATTGACCCTGAAAACATCTTCCTTGTCGGGCATAGCATGGGCGGTCAAACGGTGCTGAACGCGGCGAAGGACCTGCCGTTCATTCGGGGCGTGGCGGCCCTTGCCGCCTACGACATTGATGCGGCGTTCCGATACCGGATGGAAAAGGAACTGTTACTTATGATTGAAACAGAGGGCCAATGCCTGAAAATGGATTCCGCCGCGGAAGTTTACGAAAACGCGTTGGGGCATCGGGATGAACTCGGAATTCTCAATCGGTACGAACGCCTGTCGGAGCATCCCGTCCTGCTCGTCGAGGCGTCGCTCGACTCCGTCGCGCCCGCCGACAAAATGATGCGCCCGCTTTCGGAAAGGCTGAAAGAAATGTCCGCTCCGGTCACGTATCAAACGATTGTCAGCACGCATAGCTTTGCCGGACAAAGAATGAAATTGGCCAAAACCGTTGCGGAATGGATCGAGAAAACGGTCCGATCCTTGGTTTAACAGAGGGCGACGATGGCAATGGAAGAGATCAGTGTAAAGGAGCTCGGCGCGATTACGGAAACCTATCGGATCATCGACATTCGGGATGAAACCGATTTCCGGTACGGAAGCATCGCGGGAGCGGTCAATATCCCGCTGAAAGAAGTCAGGCGCGCGGCCGCCGGATTTGACCGCGATACGCTTTATATCGTGATGTGTAAAAGCGGCGTTGTGAGCGAGGCCGTCGCGCAGGAACTGCGCGAAACGGGGCTTCGCGCCGCCAACCTGAAAGAGGGCTATTACGGATTCATGCTTGAAAACCTGAAATCCGACCGGCAAAAGGCTGCGGACGTTGAAAAAAGCATTGAAAAGAAGTTCAGAAAGACCATTTGGAGCAAATTCGTCGCCGCCGTTCGGGAATATCGGTTGATTCGGGAAAACGACAAAATTGCGGTTTGCATTTCGGGCGGGAAGGACAGTATGCTGATGGCAAAACTGTTTCAGGAGCTCAAAAAGCACAACAAATTTCCGTTTGAAGTCGTCTTTCTTGTGATGGACCCCGGTTACAGCGCGGAAAACCGCGCAATTATAGAGAAAAACGCGGAACGCTTGAACATTCCGATTACCGTTTTTGAATCGGACATTTTCAATTCCGTTCTGCATATTGAAAAATCACCGTGCTACATTTGCGCGAGAATGCGCAGAGGGTATTTGTACCACAAGGCCAAGGAACTCGGGTGCAACAAAATTGCGCTCGGCCATCATTACGACGACGTGATTGAGACCATTCTGATGGGAATGCTTTACGGCGGTCAGGTGCAGACCATGATGCCGAAGCTCCACAGCTCCAACTTTGAAGGAATGGAGCTGATCCGCCCCATGTATTTCATCCGCGAGGACGACATTAAGCGTTGGCGGGACGAGAACGATCTGCATTTCATTCAATGCGCCTGTCAATTTACCGACACCTGTACGTCCTGCCATCCGGAAACCGCCTCAAAAAGGCAGGAGATCAAAAACCTGATACGGGAATTGAAAAAAACGAACGCTTTTGTGGAAAGCAATCTTTTCAACAGCGTTCGGAATGTCAACCTTGATACGGTGATCGGGTATAAACAGAACGGAACCGTTCACTCTTTCCTCGATTCTTACGATGAAGAGAAATCATAACTGCGGGAAACGCCAATATTCCATAAAGAGAGGATTGCATGGTATGAAAATCATTGAAACCCCAAAAGCCCCTGCCGCCATCGGGCCGTATTCGCAGGCGATCGTTGCAAACGGATTTGTGTATACATCCGGTCAGATACCGATCGACCCCCTGTCGGGGGCGATCGAGGTGTCGGGAATCGAGGCGCAAACAAAGCAGGTAATCCGAAATCTCGCGGCAGTGCTTGAAGCGTCCGGCAGCTCGCTTGCGCGCGTTGTAAAAACAACCTGTTTCTTGAAAAACATCAGCGATTTCGCCGCTTTCAACGGGGTATACGCAAGCTATTTTGCCGGAAAGCCGGCAAGAAGCTGCGTGGAAGTCGCCGCGCTCCCCAAGAACGCGCTTGTTGAAATCGAAGTCGTAGCGGAGGTAGATTGAAATGGTCAGAATAACCGTCGGCGGAGAACGTCGGGAAATCCGTGAAAACACGACCGTTGAAGAACTTCTTTCCATTGAAAACGTGGAAATGCCGGAGTACGTCAGCGTTTCGGTTAACGAAGCGTTCATCCTGCGCGAGGATTTTGCGAGCCGCACGCTGAAGGACGGCGACGAAGTGGAGTTTCTCTACTACATGGGCGGAGGCGCGGCATGAGCTTTACGAACGAACAGCTGGAGCGATATTCCCGCCACATCATATTGAAGGAGATCGGCGTTAAGGGGCAGAAAAAGCTCGCCGCCGCGAAGGTGCTGATCATCGGCGCGGGAGGGCTCGGCGCGCCTGCGGCCATGTATCTTGCCGCCGCCGGCGTGGGAAAAATCGGCATTGCCGACGCGGACGTTGTGGATCTTTCCAACCTGCAAAGGCAGATCATCCATACCACAAACGACCTCGGCAAGCCGAAGGTCGAGTCTGCGGCGGAAACGATGAGGGACATCAACCCGAATGTCGAGGTCCAAACCTACAACGCGTTTATCGACAGCAAAAATATCCTCGATCTTCTTTCCGATTACGATTTTGTCCTCGACGGCACCGACAACTTTCCGGCAAAATTTCTGATCAACGACGCCTGCGTAATGGCAAACAAGCCGTTTACCCACGCGGGGATCATCCGCTTCAAAGGGCAACTGATCACCGTGATTCCGCATGAAAGCCCATGCTACCGCTGCGTTTTCAAAAATCCGCCGCCGAAGGGCGCGGTTCCCACCTGCCGCGAGGCGGGCGTGGTCGGCGCAATGGCGGGGGTTATCGGGTCGCTCCAAGCGTTGGAAGCGGTCAAATACATCACCGGAACGGGGGAATTGCTCACCGGAAAGCTCCTGACTTTCGACGCGCTGACGATGAATTTTCATACCGTCAAGCTCCCCCCGAGGGGCGCGGGATGCGCGGTCTGTTCCGATCATCCGGCAATCACGGAACTGATCGACTACGACCAGCCCGCCTGCGATCTGAAAGCAAAGGGGTGAGCGCATATGGAGCGGATGCCTCAAACGGTCAGGCTTTACCGCGCCGACTACGAGCGAATGCTCGATGAAGCGAAAAAGCAAGCGCCGAACGAAGCTTGCGGGCTTGTCGCGGGGACGGACAAGGGCGGCGTAAGGACGATTGAAAAGGTTTATCTCCTGACCAATACCGACCGCAGCCCCGAGCATTTCAGCCTCGACCCGAAAGAACAGCTCGCGGCAATCAGGGATATGCGCCGGAACGGCCTTTCGCCGCTCGGGAATTGGCATTCCCACCCCGCAACTCCGTCGCGCCCGTCCGAGGAGGACAAAAGGCTCGCGTTTGACCGGAACGCAACGTATTTCATTCTGTCGCTGGCGGATGAAATGCCCGTGCTGAACGCGTTCCATATCGAGGGCGGCGAAAGCAGGCGGGAAAACCTGATGATTCAAGAATAGAGAGGTACATAAAATCATGGAAGAAACATTCAGAACAATCACGGCGGCGGAATTTGCCGCGCTGGATCATTCCCAATATACCCTTGTCGATCTGCGCGAGCCGGACGAGCTTGTGGTCAGTTCCATCCCCGGCGCAATCAATATTCCTTTCTCGAAATTTGCGACAAAACTCGACGATGTTCCAAAGGATAAGCCTGTTATTGTTTATTGCCGCGTCGGGGATTTCAGCGAGCAGATCGCGGAGATCCTTGCGGACAGAGGCTACAACGTCAGCCATGTCGAGGGCGGGTATAACGCCTATCGCAAACTTGTTGCGGGCGGGGAACCCGAAAAGGTACCCGCCGCCCAAAAGGAGCGGGAGTTCATCGACGCCAAGGGACTGAAATGCCCGGGGCCCATCGTCAAGGTCGCGGATTATCTGCGGGAAAAACCGGAGGGTACGGCGATTCATGTTGAGGCGACCGAGGACGCGTTTTATTCCGATATTCAGATCTGGTGCGAGCGCACGGGAAACCGGCTGGATTCCATATCCTTTACGGACGGCGTGATTCGCGCCGATATCACCAAGCGCGCCGCGCCCAAAGCCGCCGCGCAGACCGCGGAGCAGAACGACAAGACTTTTGTCGTATTTTCCGGCGATCTCGATAAGACGATCGCCGCGTTTATCATGGCAAACGGCGCGGCCGCGATGGGGCGGAAGGTGACGATCTTCTTTACCTTCTGGGGACTCAATATTCTGCGGAGACCGAAAAAGGTCAAGGTGAAAAAACCGTTCGTCGAGAAGATGTTCGGTTTTATGATGCCGCGCGGCACGAAAAAGCTGGGACTTTCCCGCATGAATATGGGCGGCATGGGGGCGAAAATGATTCGCTCCATCATGAAAAGCAAGGGGGTCAGTTCCCTCGAGGAACTGATCGAATCGGCAAAAGCCCACGGGGTGCGGCTCGTCGCTTGCCAGATGTCAATGGACATCATGGGCATTCATAAAGAGGAACTGATTGACGGCGTGGAACTCGGCGGCGTTTCCACCTTCCTCGGCTCCGGCGAGCAGTCGGATATGAGTTTGTTTATCTGACACAAGGAGATGGTATCGTGGATGTTAGGAAATAAAACATGGGTCTATAACATCATCTCTTTGGAGAGCAAGTTGGCGCTCGGCGCGCACGATATGGATTGTGTGCTTGGGAATGTAACCCTTCGGTTTACGGACGGGACGGAAAAATTCATCCCGATTGGTCAGGACATACCGCTTCCGGTCAATGCACATGAATATTGCTACTGCGACGATGCAAACGAAGTGAAATACGACAAGTCGAGAAAACGAAGGTGGGTGAAAGAACACGCAACCTATTTTATATCGTTCAGGGCAATGATGCAACCGATGAAGCGTTGCTTGTGGAAACGGCAAAACGGATTATCAACGAAACCGTAAAATATTGTGGAGGAAAAGGACGGTTGATTGTTCCAAAGATTGTGTAAAACATCGATCCATCGTGCAACGGTTTGAAAGAATGCACAACCGATACGGTGTCAACTCTCTTTCTCATACATGGAAATTTAACAATTGAAAAAACAAAAGAGGGCAGAATCGAGAGAAAATTTTCTCGATTCTGCCCTCAAAAAACGGTATTCCGAGGTTCAAATCCTTGACATATAGGCAAAACCCGCATTTGCATCTTTTTAGTTTCAGTTAATACCGATTTTCAAAAAAGCGAGGAAAACGGAGCAAAAACGAGAAAAACCGAGGGAAACCTCGGTTTTTCAGGATGCATCTTTTTCGGTCGCATAAGTTGGTGGACCATCAAGGGCTCGAACCTTGGACCGACCGGTTATGAGCCGGTGGCTCTGACCAACTGAGCTAATGGTCCGTAACATCCTATATTATACAGATATTTTGCCGAAAAGTCAAGAGCTTTGCCAAATTCTTTTCATTTTTGCGTCGGAAATCCTGCTCTGTTGCTTTATCACGTTACCACGATAAAATTTTTTTTGAAAAATTTTGAAAAACCTATTGACAAATCGCCGCAAACGGCGTATAATGTACTAAACCGATGAGAAAGAAGAGTAACGGTTCGGTAGCTTCCGTCAGAGAGTCGCGGGTGGTGTGATCGCGGCGAAGCGAGGCCGTGAATGGGCTTTTGAGGGTGGACCGAAAGAAACAGCGCGCGTGTTTCCGTAGGCTCCAACGGGGTGCGTTCCCGTTATCATCCACGCCGCGTATCAGGGGTATGCGTTAAGAGAGAAAACAAACGTTTTCAAATCGGGTGGCACCGCGGAGAGATTCGTCCCGACTATCGAGAGATAGTTGCGGACTTTTTTTGTACCGGTATTTCCGAACCCCAACCAAATTTTCAGCCGAAAAAGGCAAAGGAGTGTTTGCAATGTCAAACGAAAAAATCCCGTACAAAATCTATCTGGAAGAAAAAGAGATGCCCACCAATTGGTATAACGTCCGCGCGGACATGAAAAAGAAGCCCGCGCCGCTCCTCAACCCCGGAACGGGCAAACCCATGACCGCCGCCGAGCTTTCCCATGTGTTCTGCGACGAATTGGTGGCGCAGGAGCTGAACGACACCGACCGCTATATTCCGATTCCCGAGGAGATCCGCAATTTCTACAAAATGTACCGTCCGTCCCCGCTTGTGCGCGCCTACTGCCTTGAAGAAAAGCTCGGCACGCCCGCGAAGATCTATTATAAGTTCGAGGGCAACAACACCAGCGGAAGCCACAAGCTCAATTCCGCCATTGCCCAAGCGTACTATGCCAAAAAGCAGGGGCTCAAAGGCGTCACCACCGAAACGGGCGCGGGGCAGTGGGGCACCGCTCTTTCCATGGCCTGCTCCTATTTCGACCTTGATTGCAAGGTGTTCATGGTGAAGGTCTCCTACGAACAAAAGCCGTTCCGCCGCGAGGTTATGCGCACCTACGGCGCGTCGGTCACGCCCTCTCCTTCCACCGAGACCGAGGTGGGCAAGAAGATTCTGGCCGAGTTCCCGGGAACCACAGGGAGCCTCGGCTGCGCCATCTCCGAGGCGGTGGAAGCCGCCGTGACCCGCGAGGGCTACCGCTATGTGCTCGGCAGCGTGCTGGCGCAGGTGCTTCTGCACCAATCGGTTATCGGCATGGAGACCAAAGCCGCGCTCGATAAATACGGCATTAAGCCCGACGTTATCATCGGCTGCGCGGGCGGCGGCTCCAACCTCGGCGGTCTGATCTCCCCGTTCATGGGCGAGAAACTGCGCGGCGAGGCGAATTATCGCTTTATCGCGGTGGAGCCGGCGTCCTGCCCGAGTCTGACGCGCGGCCAATACCTGTATGATTTCTGCGATACGGGCAAGGTTTGCCCGCTTGCCAAAATGTACACGCTGGGCAGCGGTTTCATCCCCGCGCCGAACCATGCGGGCGGTCTCCGCTACCACGGCATGAGTTCCATCCTTTCCGAGCTTTACGACCAAGGGCTGATGGAAGCCGTCAGCGCGAAGCAGACCGATGTGTTCAAAGCCGCCGAGTATTTTGCCCGCGTGGAAGGCATTCTCCCCGCGCCCGAAAGCTCGCATGCAATCAAGGTTGCCATCGACGAGGCGTTGAAGTGCAAAGAGACCGGAGAGGAAAAAACCATTGTGTTCGGCCTGACCGGAACCGGCTACTTCGATATGGTCGCCTACGAACAGTTCCACAACGGAACGATGACCGACTATATTCCCACCGACGAGGAGCTTGCAAAGAGCATTGCAACCGCGCCGAAACTCAATTGACCGTTTGTTTGCCCCGCCCGCAATTGCGGGCGGGGCTTTCTTTCTTTTTTGCAAAAAATTTTTCATCTGTCAGCATTCGCTTGCATTCGACCCGCCGCTTGTGGTAGGATATGGGTGAGGTTGTCCGAGGGGCAACGGAAAGGAGAAAGAAAAAATGCGGAAAATTCTGTTGTGCGCGATCTGCGCGGCCATGTGCTGTTGGATGTTTGCGGGGTGCTTGCGGGTAAAAGAGCGGGGGATCACGACCGAGGCGACCGGCGATACGACCGCGGCGGAACAACCGACCGGCAATTTTACCGACTACGCGCGGGTGGAAGCGGAGCTTGCGGAACAGGCGCGGCAGATCGCCGCGTTTGAAACCCGATTGGCCGAGTTGGAAGCGGAGCGCAATACCGCGGGCAATCTGCCTGCGGCCGAAACCGAGCCGGCGACAGACAACCTCGACCCCGAATCGCTTTACCGCTACACCGTTTCGGACGACGGGTTCGCAACGATTACATCCTATCTCGGCGCGGAAGAAACCGTTGTAATTCCGTCCTCGCTCGGCGGCTGTGCCGTGGTTGCGGTTGGGGAAGAGGCGTTCAAAAACGGAACGCCGGCGGCGGTGATCATTCCGAGCGGGGTGCGGCGCGTGGATTGGTTCGCTTTCAGCGGGTGCTATCGGCTCGCGTCCGTAACCGTACCGGACACGGTGGTTTCCATCGGTTACGGCGCGTTCGACCTCTGCGCCCCAACGCTGACGTTCGTTTGCGCCGAGGGGTCGTATGCCGCGGGGTACGCGCAAAGTTACGGAATTGCGGTAACGGCGCCGTAAAACGCCGATTTTCGCATACACGCACGGAAAATTACGGCCGAAAAACATGCCAAAACGGCGCCCGACCCACCCCGCGGGTCGGAGCGTCGTTTTTGCTTTTGCGAAAAAAGTTTCCGAAAATCGCGAACCGCTCTTGACAAACGGGCAAAATGATTGTAAAATAGATAAGGTAATATTTGTTATCATATCAAACCGAAAGGAAAACAAACATGAAAATTCTCGTAATCAACGCGGGCAGTTCTTCCATTAAATATCAGTTGATCGATATGGAAACCGAAACCCTGCTCGCCAAGGGACAAGCCGACCGCATCGGAATCGAGGGCGGCAACTTCAAGCAAAAGGTGGAAGGCCGTCCCGATTATAAGCTCGATATTCAAATGGCAAACCATGCCGAGGCGGTCAAGCTCGTGCTCGATACGCTTACGTCCAAGGAAAACGGCGTTATCAAGTCGCTTTCCGAAATCAGCGCGGTGGGGCACCGCGTGCTCCACGGCGGGGAGAAGTTCTCCGGCTCGGTTATCATCGATGAATCGGTTATCGCCGCCATCGAGGAATGCTGCGAGCTCGGCCCGCTCCATAACCCCCATAACCTGACGGGAATCCGCGCATGCGAAAAGATGATGCCCGGGGTGCCGCAGGTGGCGGTGTTCGATACGGGCTTCCACCAGACCATGCCCGACTACGCCTACCTCTACGCGCTTCCTTATGAATATTATGAAAAGTACCACATCCGCCGCTACGGCTTCCATGGAACGAGCCACCGCTATGTCAGCATGCGGGCGGCGGCCATGCTCGGCCGCGATCCCGCCAAGGGGCTGAAAATTGTGACCTGCCATCTCGGCAACGGGTCGTCCATCGCGGCGGTCAAGGACGGCAAATGCTACGATACCACCATGGGGTTAACGCCGCTGGAAGGCATTATTATGGGAACGCGCTGCGGTTCCATCGACCCCGCCATTGTTCCGCTTCTGATGAAGAAAGAGAACCTGACGCCCGACGAAATCGACCACATCATGAATAAGAAATCCGGCATTCTCGGCGTTTCGCAGGTCACGAGCGACAACCGCGACATTGAAGAGGGCGCGAAAGCCGGCAACAAGCGGTACCAATTGGTGGAGAGCATGCTGGTGCATCAGCTCACCAAGTACATCGGCGGGTACGCGGCGGCCATGGGCGGCGTGGATGCCATCGTGTTTGCGGGCGGCATCGGCGAGAACAACCCGCAGTACCGCACGCGCGTTGCGGAGAACCTCGCGTTCCTCGGCGTCAAGATCGACGAGGAGCTGAACCAGAAGGCAAAGCGGACGTCGGTCGAATACGACATTTCCGCGAAGGACGCCAAGGTGAAAATGCTGGTGATTCCCACAAACGAGGAACTGATGATTGCGAAGGACACCATGGAATTGGTGGGCAAGAAGTAAAACTACATTTATCTATAAAGGGCGTTTTCCGAGGGACGAGTCGATGCGCGGCCGGAAAGGGAAACGCCCTTTTCTTTCGCAGTTTGCGGGAACGGAGGGAGCATGGACATTTTGCCGTGTTAGCACGCTAAAATATTTGCAAGTTTTGATAGGTCGGGTTGCAAAATGGAAGAGACGTACCGCCGAAAAATGAAACAAATCGAGCCGAAAACCGCGTTTAACGGCTGTTTTGCGAAAAAAAATAAAAAAATTTTTGAAAAAAATTCAAAAAAACACCAAAAAAGGGATTGACAAATCGCGAACAAGCGTGTATAATAAAGACATCCTAAAAATAGGAGGAGGAAAAGAAAGATGAAAAAAACCACCAAAGTTCTGACTCTTGCTTTGGCCCTTGTTATGCTGGTCGGCGTATTCGCGGCGTGCGGCAAAAAAGGCGGCTTGAGCAAAGAGGATGCGAAACTCCCTTCGTCTTCCAGAGTTGCAGTCGTACTTGATACCGGCAAAAAAGATACCGGCAAAGTGAAAGTCGACATGAATCTGGATCTCGTCAAAGATGCGGATTTCGCAGAGTATGCCGACTGGGAAACCTATAAGGCTGTTCTGGGCGACTACTACAAGTACCTGCTCGCGGCAAAAGCGCAAACCGACGTATCCGCAAAATACGCGGTTATGGCGATTGCCGAAGCAAAGCTTCTGGAAGCCGGCGTTATGCTTCCCACCACCACGCTGGGCGGCGTTTACGCGCTCTCCCGCGTTGCTCCCAACACCGGAAACAACGCTCTTTGGGGCGTTGACAGCGACAGATATGAGAATCTTGTCGTTGCAACCGAGTTCATCAAAGCTTCCGACCGCGATGTTATGAAAGCGAAGTATATTGAACTCAAAGGCACCGCAAAGTATGAAGCATGGGCCAAGAAGTATCTGCAGGATCAGGGCTATACCCTCAAAGATACTTATACTCTCGGCTATTCTTCCGAGCCCACAACTTGGGACATTCTGGATACCTACCGTGCCGCCGATACCGAGCAAATCATTCTTACGCAGGAAGCTCTGCTTTCCTACGATTGCGAGGGCCGTTTGACCTATGCGCTCGCAAACAATGTTACCGTTTCCGATGACGGACTCACCTACACGTTCACGCTTCGCGACGGTTTGAAGTGGGTTACGCAGAACGGCGAGGAATATGCGGACATCAAGGCGCAGGATTTTGTGGACGGTATGCAGCGTCTGCTGGATCTCCAAGGCGGTTTGGAAGGCCTGCTCTTCGGCGTTATCAAGAATGCCGAAGAGTACTATGACGGCAAGGTTGAATTCAGCTCCGTCGGTGTGAAAGCAATTGATAATAAGACCATTCAGTATACGCTGGAGCAGCCCACGTCCTATTTCCTGACCATGTTGGAGTACAACCCCTTCATGCCGGTATGCAAAGAGTATGTCGACGCGCAGGGCGAGGCCTACGGAACCGATGATTCTCATATCCTGTATTCCGGTCCGTACATTGTTACCAACCATACGCCCGATAACAAGATCGTGTACTCCGCGAACGAAGCTTATTGGGATGCCGCAAACATCAACATCAAGACCCTTACTTATCTCTACTATGGTAGCGGCAGCGATGTTACCAAGACCTATCAGGACGCGAAAGCGGGCGTGATTGACGGCGCCAGCCTGAATACCACCACGCTTCAAATGGCGAAAGACGACGGCCTGTTCAACGACTATGCGTATGTCTCTTCCACCAACGCGACCACCTATTCTGCGTTCATGAACATTAAGCGCGGCTCTTATTCCACCGAAGGCTACGGCATGGCGTCTCAACAGACCGACGCACAGAAAACCGCTACCGCAAAGGCAGTTCTCAATCAGCATTTCCGCCTCGCGGTTCTGCAAGCGGTTGATCGCGCTGCCTACAATGCTGCGGACGTCGGCGAAGATGTCAAGGTCTTCTCGGTTCGTAATATGTACACCCCCGGAACGTTCGTAACGTTGACCAGAGATGTTGAAATTCAGATCGGCGATAAGAAGACGACTTTCAAAGAGGGTACCTACTATGGCGAGATCGTTCAGGCGCAGTTGGATGCCGACGGTTATAGCATTAAGGTTTGGGATCCCAAGGGCGGCGACGGCGACGGTAGCTCCGACGGCTTTGACGGCTGGTACAACAAGGACGCCGCGGTTGCGGAACTCAACAAAGCGATTGCGGAACTTTCCGACCTGAATATCAGCGCTGATAACCCCATCGTTCTTGACCTGCCTTATTGGTCTGCTCGGTCGAACTATACCGCGAAGGCACAGGCGTTCAAGAAGAGCGTTGAGGAAACTCTCGGCGGTAAGGTCGTTGTGAACTTGGTTGGAACCGACAATGTCTACGGTTGGTATTACGCGGGTTACTACTGCGATTACGGAGAGGAATGCAACTACGATCTCTACGATTGCTCCGGTTGGGGACCTGACTACGGTGATCCGAGCACTTACCTCAACACGTTCCAGCCCAACGGCGGCGATATGATTCACGTTCTTGGTATCGATTGATCCCGTTTCGATGCCTTAAAAAGAGAAAAGGGGATGGATGAATTTCATCCATCCCCTTTTCGCAATTGTGGGAGATTTTTAATTATGACAAGATATTTGATCAATCGGATATTGCGCGGAATCGTATCCATTGTATTGGTTGTAGCAATCGTTATGATATTGGTCTATTCCCTTGTGGATCGGTCCAATATTTTTATGCAGGATTCCGTTTATACGAAAAGGCAAGCGAACGATCGGGAACTTTACCGTTACCAAAGTTGGGAACGGTACGGGTACCTCGATTTGGTAACTTTCGGCGATTATTTGACCGAATTGGCGAATAACGGAACAATTACCGCAGATGAGAAAAACGCAATGGCAAACTTGGGCGGGACGCCCGAAGCGGATGAACCGGCGGTTGCGGCGGCTGTGCGTGACTTTACGGAAAAATATGAAAGCAAGGGTTATACGGTAATCCGCCTGAATGTAATTATGAAAAACGCAACGGCTGTTAAAGACGGCGGGCGGCAACAGCTGTTTGCCTATAAGAATCTGCCGCTGATCACTCGGCTCTGGAATTATTTCAAGGGCTTGGTTTCTATTGATAATATTCACTATGTAAAAGAGGACATTGAAAACAGGGGTATTTCTTTTACCTTTTTTGATCCCGTATACGGCGGCAAGAAGTTTTCGCCGGCGATTATCGGAAACGGGACGCAATATAAATATTTATTGTATTTTGACAATCACTTCCCGTTTATCCACCAGAATTTGATTCATATCAATTTGGGGTTGTCCTATTCGGTCAACACGGGCGTGGATGTGTTTACTACTATGACGCAGTCGCAGGGAACTCTGGTAAAGTCGCAGGTCACTTATCCGACAGGCTATACAACGGAAGTGGCATACAACATGCACTCCGCAACCTACAGCGCGGGTTCTTTTACCGGCGGGCAGTCGTTTTACACCTCTCGGTTTGTTGATGATTATACCAACCTGCAGCAGGTCAGAAAAAGTTTTTCCAAAACCGGATTTTCTTTTGTTATCGGCATTTTGTCGGTCATTCTTTCCTATGCGCTTGGCGTTCCGCTCGGCGTTGCAATGGCAAGAAACAAGGAAAAACTGGTTGATAAACTGGGAACAATATACATTGTCTTTATTATCGCCGTGCCGTCGCTGGCATACATTTTCATGTTCAGGGCAATCGGAAAAGGTTTCGGCTTGCCAACGACTTTCGATGTGGACTCGAATAGTATGTTGATGTATATTTTGCCGATTGTCTCGCTTGCATTGCCGTCTGTTGGCGCGCTTATGAAGTGGTTGCGCCGCTATATGATTGACCAAATGAACTCGGATTACGTTAAGTTTGCGCGTTCGGGCGGTCTTTCGGAGCATGAAATTTTCAGCAAGCACGTTTTGAAAAACGCCGTTATTCCGATTGTTCACGGTATTCCGGGAAGCGTGCTCGGGGCATTGACCGGAGCAATCATTACGGAAAGCGTTTATTCCGTCCCCGGCGCCGGCGGTATGCTGGTAAAGGCGATTAACTACTTTGATAACGGCGCAATTGTCGGATTGACAATGTTCTATGCGACGCTTTCGGTGCTATCGCTGATTCTTGGAGATATTCTTATGGCATTGATTGATCCGAGAATTTCGTTTACGTCAAAGGCAAGGTGAGAAAAATGCAGGATAATTTAGTTAATTTGGATGAGTTCCAGCTCTCGGATGAAGAGCTGTTCGCCCATTATGAAAATGATATGGCGGAGTCCGAAAAAATTACTGCGCCGCGGTATTCATATTGGAAATCCGTTCTGCGGGTGTTCTTCCGCAAAAAAAGCAACATTTTCTTCCTCTCCGTTTTGGCTCTTGTGATTCTCTTTTCCTATGTGTATCCGTTGATCATCCATTACAATGCGGATGTGGATCCATGGAAGTACCTGTTGGATCCAACGTCCAAGCATTTAAGTCCATCCGCCGCAATTTCAAAATACGGGTTCAGTATTCACTGGCTGTTGGGAAGCGGCGATCAGGGACAATCCACGTTTGACGCGGTTTGGTATGGTTCCGGAATTTCCATTTCGTTGGCCTTGGTATGCGCCGCTATCAATATGATCATCGGCGTTTTGCTGGGCGCGGTTTGGGGCTTTTCCAAGCGGATGGACGTGATTATGAATGAAATTTACAATATTGTCGGAAACGTGCCGTACATCTTGCTGATTTCGGTTTTGGTGCGCGTATTGACCGCCTCGTTTTGGACAATGGTCTTTGCGCTGACGGTAACGGGATGGATCGGAATTGCGTATTTTATCCGCACACAGGTCATTATTATCCGCGACCGCGAGTATAACCTTGCCTCGCGCTGTCTCGGAACATCCATTTTCCGCATCGCACTCCGAAATATTCTTCCGTTCATGACGTCCATCATTGTTACGCTGATTGCAACCGAAATTCCGTCCTACATCTCCTACGAAGTGTTCTTGTCCTATATCGGAATCGGTATGCCGGATATGACGCTCGGTAAAATGATTGAGATGACCCAGCCTTATATGTTTGTGAAACAATGGGGCTTTGAGTTCTGGAGTCCGGTTATCATTGCGTCCATTATCGCGGTCGTGCTCTATATTGTCGGCCAAAACCTCGGCGACGCTTCCGACCCGAGAACGCACATGTGAGGTGACGGACCATGAATGAAAAAAAGGTATTGCTGTCCGTCAAGGACCTGGAAGTGAAATTCCGCGTGCGCGGCCGCATTCTGACCGCCATTCGCGGCATCTCGCTCGATATTTATGAAAACGAGTCCATCGCCATCGTGGGCGAATCCGGCTCGGGTAAATCGGTGTTCACCAAAACCTTTGCCGGCATGCTCGATCAGAACGGGTTTGTCAGCAACGGTTCGATCATCTTCGACGACGAGGACCTTGCCAAGACCGACGTGAAGAAGGACTTTGTGGAAGAGAAGGCGGTTGCCGGCACACTGAAAAAGCTCAACGCCTATTCGCATTTCGAGTTCGGCGCCGAAACCTACCGGAAAATGCTGGATCTGGAAAGCCAAAAGCGTCAAAAGGCGCAGTTGAGCGAGGAAGAGCGCGCGGAAATTACCGGAAAGATCGACGATCTGATGTTCCGCCGCACCGAGCTCTACAACACCAAAATGACCTACGACCCCGCCAAGGAGAAAGATAAAATCCACGAGGCGGCGGCGCAGATCAAGGCTTACGACGCCCAAATCAAAGCTCTGCGCACAGAGGAGCGGGAAGCGATCCGCCAGCACAAGGCGAAGCTCGCCGCCGATACCGGATATCTGAACGCGTATAACGCCCAAATGGCCGCTCTGAAAGAGCAGTACGCCAAGGAATGTGCGCAGGAGATCTCCGAGGACACGGTCAAGCGCAACGAAATTCTGGCCAAGGAAGTTTACCTTTCGGTCGGTCGCTATGGGCTTGCAAAGCGGGTCCAGCTGATCCTCGGTTTGCAGAAGGCTCTGCGCGAGGCCATGCGCCTCGGCGTTGACCTTTCCGACGACAGCGCGCGCAACGCCGTGTTCGATAACGTGGTGTTCCGCGTGCGGTATATCGGCGAGGACGAGGAAAAACTCCACGGCACCTGCGTGCTGAACCTTGCGAAGATCAAATATTCCAAGGACTGGGGGCAGATCCGCGGGCGCAAGATTGCAACCGTTTTTCAGGACCCCATGACCTCGCTCAACCCCATCATCACCATCGGAAAGCAGATCACGTCCATCATCATCAAGCATCAGCATTGCTCCGAGGTGGAAGCGAGAGCGAGAGCGTTGGAGCTGATGCGGAAAGTGGGCATTCCGAATGCGGAGAACCGCTTCGACGATTATCCTTTCCAATATTCCGGCGGTATGCGCCAACGTATTGTAATTGCCATTGCGCTTTCCTGCCAGCCGAAGATCCTGATTTGCGACGAGCCGACCACCGCGCTCGACGTTACCATTCAGGCGCAGATCCTCAAACTGCTCAAAGATTTGCAGAGGGAGTTCAACTACACCATCGTGTTCATTACGCACGACCTTGGCGTGGTTGCGAACATTGCTGACCGCGTGGCCGTGCTTTACGCGGGGCAAATCGTGGAGCTCGGGCAGGTGGAAGAGGTCTTTTACGACCCGCGCCACCCCTACACATGGGCGCTTTTGTCCTCGCTCCCGCAGTTGGCCCAGCGCAACACCAAGCTCTATTCCATTTCGGGAACGCCGCCGTCGCTGTATAACCGCATTGTCGGCGATCCGTTTGCGCCGCGCAACCCCTATTGCCTGAAAGTGGATACGCTCAAGGAACCGCCCATGTTTGCCGTTACCGAAACGCACTTTGCCAAAACATGGCTGCTCGACCCCAGAGCGCCCAAATATGAAAAGCCGGAAATCATTCAGAACATTCATGAAAAACTCATGAACGCGTTCAATATTTAAGGAGGATCGTGTTGTGGAAGAAAACAAACAGCTGCAAGAACAGAACAACGATGCTCCTTTGAATGAAGCTGCGGAGCCTGTTGCGAAAAAAGCGGTTGAGCAGAAGCCGAAGGAAACCGAAACCGAGGCGCACCTGCCCGAGCATGGGCCGATCGACCCCGAAAACGGCAAAGAAATTCTGCTTTCCCTGCGCAATATCGACATTACGTTCGGAAAAGGCGACCGCGCCGTTAAAGCGGTCAGAAACGCGTCGTTTGATATTTACAAGGGCGAAACGTTCTCGCTCGTGGGCGAATCCGGCTCGGGAAAGACCACCATCGGCCGCGCGGTAATTCGCGTCAACCCCTGCTCGGCGGGCGAAATTCTCTATAAGGGCGTTCGCATTTCGGGCAAGATCCCGAAAACGCTTGACCGCGAGGTCATCCGCAACATTCAAATGGTGTTTCAGGACCCCGCCGCCTCGCTGAACGAGCGCGCAACGGTGGACTACATTGTTTCCGAGGGACTTTACAACTTCCATTTGTTTGAGAACGAGGCCGACCGCGTTCGCAAGGTGGAGAATATGATCAACGAGGTTGGTCTGCTCCCCGAGCATCTGACGCGCTATCCGCACGAGTTTTCGGGCGGTCAGCGTCAGCGCATTGGCTTGGCGCGCGCCATGGTGATGGAGCCGGAGCTGGTCGTTGCCGATGAGCCGATTTCCGCGCTGGACGTTTCCATTCGCGCGCAGGTGCTCAACCTGCTCAAAAAGTTCCAGAAAGAACGCGATATTACCTACCTGTTCATCGCGCACGACCTTTCGATCGTCCGTTTCATTTCGGACCGCATCGGCGTTATTTACAAAGGCAACATTGTTGAGGTTGCGGATGCGGAAGAACTCTTCGATTATCCGCTCCACCCCTACACGCGGTCGCTGATTTCGGCCATTCCGATTCCGGATCCGCAGTTGGAGAAGAACAAGGTTCTCTTCACCTACGATCCCTCGGTCCATGATTACAGCGAGGATCAGCCGGAAATGGTTTGCATCGGACATAACCACTATGTTTGGGGCAATAAAAAAGAAATTGAGGAATACCAAGCCGTTCGCGAAAAGGGCGTTCCGTTAAAGTCTATTACCATTCGGGATCCGAACGCTCCCGCGGCGGCGGAAGAGGTTCCCGCCGAAAAGCCCGTAAAATCGGCGTCCGAGGATGAAATCAGCGCGCCGCCTCTGCACGATACGGGGAGCAAATGGTATTCGTTCGGGTCGTTCTTCCTGCCCATTATCGGGCTGATCGGCGGGGCGATCTTCAAAAAATTCCGCCATATCCGGAACTATAAGGCCTGCAAGAAAGGCGCAATCGCGGGGCTGATTACCCGAGGCGCGATCGTCGCCTTGTTCTTGGCGGCGCTCGGTATCTCGCTACTGTAAAGGGCGGTACCGCAAATTTCATGAGCGGGCGCGACAACTTCGTAAACCATCCACGAAAGCATTGTCGCGCCCGTTTCCGCAAATCCCGAGAGGAACGGTTTAGCATGGGCAATCGAAACGGAAAAAACAATCGGCCGTCGCTTCCCAAAGTTCAGCGCATCGAGGTATCCGAAAAGCATATCCGCGTCCGAGTCGTGCTTTTCGCGCTGCTGTTGGTTGTGGGCATCGGCGCGTTGCTGTACGGTTTGATTCATTATTTAACAACGGGCAACGGCTGGCGGGAGATCACGGTTCAAACCAAAGAAGAAAATCTTGCGGGTGAAGTGTTTTTCTACTACGACATCGGCGGGAAAGGCGCCGCCGCGGGAACCGAATACCGGCAGGTGCGCGCGGTTTACACCGAAGCGAGCGTGGCATCGTATCGCATTTTTCATGCAACCGAGGAATTTGCGGGGGTGTATAACCTCGCCTATCTCAACCGACGCGTCAACGAACCGGTAACTTTGAACGCTTCGTTGTACCGCGCGCTGGAACAAATTGCGGCGGCGGGCGACCGAACCGTTTTCTGCGCGCCTTATTATGATTACTACCAGAATTTGTTTTTCTGCACCGACGTAATCCAGATCCGCGATTTTGACCCATTGCTGAACGAAACGGTTGCGGATCGGTTTGCCGGAATCGCGGCATATGTCAATGATCCGAATGCGGTGTGGATCGAACTTTTGGGAGAAAACCGAGCATGCCTGCATGTTTCCGAGGAATACCTTGCGTTTGCGCGGGAAAACGGAATTTCCGCGTTTGTGAACCTCGGTTGGCTTCGCAACGCGTTCACGCTGGATTATATTGCAGACGTTCTCACGCAGAACGGCTACACCAACGGGGTGCTTTCGAGTTTTGACGGGTTTATCCGCAACCTCGACGCGCGGGGTACGTCCTTTTCCGTCAATCTGTATAACCGCGAACAGGGCGCGATCTATGCAGGCGGCGTTCTGGTGTACGACCGACCTATGAGCATTGTCATCCTGCGCGATTACCCCTTGAACGACCTTGACGACATGAACTATTTCACCGTCAGCGCTACCGAGATCCGCCATCCGTATATCAACGGCGAGGGATACTGTCAGGCGTCCATTCCGCAATTGGCGGCAATCAGCGAAACGGCCGGCTGCGCTGAGATCGCGCTTCGGCTCGCGCCCCTCTATATCGCTCCGGAGTTCAACGCCGCCGCATTCCGCGCGTTGGCGGGAGAGAACATCGGCGGCGTATATTGCGCGGAACGGGTTTTCTATACCACCGCGCAAGCGGTTGCGATTACCGACCTGTATTCGAAAGACGACGTTCATTATTCCGCCGAATTTGTCGGCGGTTGATCAAGTTTCGGGCAAAGGAGAGCGCCATGAATGTAATAGTAACGTTGGACGACCGCGGCGGCATGATGTTCAACTGCCGCAGGCAGAGCCGCGACCGCGTTCTGAACGAACGGATTTTGCAGCTTTGCGGCGGAAAACTGCGGCTGAACGCCTACTCGGCAAAGCTGTTTGCCGAGCTTCCCGCGGAACTGACCGTTGCCGAGGACTTTCTTGACCGCGCCCAAGACGACGATTGGTGCTTTGTTGAGGATCTGCGTCTCGCGCCCTATGCGGGGAAAATCGGAAAGCTGGCGGTTTACCGATGGAACCGGCTCTACCCCAACGATTTCGCGTTCGATTTGGATCTTGCGGCGTGGAAACGCCTTTCGCAAACCGAATTTGCCGGCTCGTCCCATGAAAAAATTACGGAGGAGGTATACATCCGATGAAACGATCTTTCCTGCGGCTTTTGTTCCCGCTTCTTTTGGCGGCAGCATTGCTGTTTTCCTCTTGCAGCGGGCTGATCCCCGAGGAAGCGCGCGAGCTACTTGGGCTGAACACCACCGAATCGGCGCAAACGGCCGAAACCGCCGCGCCGGAGAATGTAACGCTTTCTTCCATTCCGTCCTATCAGGACAAAGCCTATGTCGCGGTCAACGGCAACATCCCGTTCTTCACCGAGGAAGAAAAGGCGAAGGCGGCCAATTCCTACGAGGTTTACAGCGAGTTGGACGCCCTCGGTCGGTGCGGGGTTGCCGAATCGAGCGTTGGAAAAGACATTATGCCAACCGAAAACCGCGGCAGCATCGGCTCGGTAAAACCGAGCGGATGGCAAACGGTGAAGTACGACATTGTGGACGGCGGCTATCTTTATAACCGTTGCCATTTGATCGGCTACCAGCTCACAGGCGAGAACGCCAACAAGCAGAACCTGATTACGGGTACGCGCTACCTTAACATTGACGGCATGCTCGAATTTGAGAACATGGTTGCCGACTACGTAAAAGAGACCAACAACCATGTGCTTTACCGCGTAACGCCGATCTTCAAGGGCGACGACCTTGTTGCGCTCGGCGTGCTGATGGAAGGTTGGTCGGTCGAGGACGACGGCGACGGCGTTTGCTTCTGCGTGTTCAGCTACAACGTGCAGCCCGGGATTGTGATTAACTATGCGGACGGGACCAGCCGATTGGCCGAGGAAGGCGAGGAGCTGTTGACCATGTGGGGCGGCGATGCCACCGAAGAACCTGCAACCTCCGAAACAGGGGAAGCGGGGAGCGGAACGCCCGAACAAACGCTTGCGCCGGTCAGCATTCCCGAAACCGTTGCGCTCGGCGGCAAAGCGACCGTAACCGTAAGAGGAAAGGCGAACACCGAGTACAGCATTCGGGTCACGCTTCCGTCGGGTAGCCAAAGCAAGGCCGCCGGTCTGGAAACGAAAACTTCTGATGAAAACGGAACGGTAACTTGGGAGTGGACCGTCGCTTCCGGCACCAAGGCGGGCGAGGTTCAGGTTTCCGTAACGGGCGGCGGGGAAACGTTGAATGCCTCTTTCCACATCGGAGAGGCGCCGGACGCCACCGAAGCGGCGGCTTGACAAAAAAACAGAGAGCTGTGAAAAGCTCTCTGTTTTTTTGCGGGAAAACGCCGGAACCCATTGGGAACGGCGGGCATTTTCTTTCAAATTTTCTTTCTGCATTCGGGGCAGATGTAATGAACGGTCAGATCATAGCCCGAAATGTCGGTTCCAACGGCTTGGTGCAGGCGGTCTTTAAGCCAAGGCAGGCTGACGTTTGCGAGCTTGCCGCAGGTCGTGCAGCGCAGGTGGTCGTGCGGGTCGGTATCTTTTTCAAAGCAATCGGCGCTTCCGTCCACATGAACGCGGTTGATCATGCCGGCGTCGGTCATGGCGTTCAGGTTGTTGTAAACGGTGGCCATGGCAATGCTCGGCATTTGAAGCTTGGCAAGAAAGAACACCTCGTCGGCGGTCAGGTGGCGGTCGGAATGGGTCAGAATTTGCAGGATCAGTTCGCGTTGCTTGGTCATGGGTTTGTCCCCCTTTATCATTCGGTAAAAGTTAGAATAAATCTAAATCTATTATAAACCATACCCGTCCTTTTGTCAAGGGGTTTTTGCAAAAAAAGAATAAAAAAATCGAATTTTGAAAAAACACTTCTCAAAACCGATTTTTTATGGTAAAATAAAGAGGGAAATTTCATCGGGAAAGGAGAGCGGACAATGATCCGTTTGGGCGCGATTTGTTATACCCGACTTCCGGAAGCGGAAACGTTGGTCCTGCGGTTGGGAATACCAGCGGCCGAGGCGGTTGCGGCCGGACGGCGCGGCAAGGCGCGGAGCGAAACCCTGCTGGGATTTTACCTGCTCGCGCAAATGCTCCCGAACGCCGATCTTTCGCAAATCGCCCGCGCCGGAAACGGGAGACCTTACCTCGTTGGCCGCCCCGAAGCGGATTTCAATTTTTCCCATGCCAAGGGAGCGGTGGTTTGCGCCGTGGAGCTTACGGAAAGCGGCGACGCGCCCCGCGTTGGGGTTGACGCGGAGCGGCTTTTCGGACGATCGCGGGAAGAGATGGAGCGAATCGTAAAACGCTGGTTTACCCCTGCCGAGCAAGCGCGGTGGCAAGCCGACCCGACCGAGCTGACTTTTCTTTCCGTTTGGACAGCGAAAGAAGCCGTTGCAAAACGCGCGGGGGGCGGCATCCGCGATTTGCGGCAGATCGATACCGAGAGCCTTGACCGCGTTGCGGTCGCTTCCTATCGGCTCGGTTGCGCGGTTGTTTCTCTGGCGCATGGTCTCGGGCGGGCGGCCCCGCGGGAGATCGAGCGGTTCGGAATGCCGGAATGAAAGCGTCGGCCGCGGATGAAGTATCAGAATTGTGCGGTATTGCCTTAAAAATTCAAAAGGGCGTTTTCCCAAAACAGGGAAAACGCCCTTTGCCGTTTCAACCCGCCGCGAACCCGCAGGGATTAAAATTGGAATAGAAACGATTATGATTCTTATTTGCGTTTGCCGCCGACGGTCAGGGCCGGATCTTCAAAAGGTCGATCCCCGCGCCGTAGTCGTTTCTCTCCACCGATAAGCTTGCCGACGTCTCTTCCAGAAGGGCGGAAATCCGCAGGTCGCGCAGGCGGCGCAGGTACGCGGACGCCTGATTGGCGAGAAACGCCTCGGTCTGATCCTCGGCGCGAACGAGAATGCGGTATCCCCCCTCGGTTTGCCGGACCGCGCTGACGTCACCCGTCCGCCGCAAAGCGAACGCGTCGTCTTCCAAGGTCGGGTCTTGCGCCATGCCGCGAACCAGATAGTAGGCGTTTGTAACGGCGGCGGAAACATTGGGCAGAGCGTTCGCGGCTTCGGCGGCCTGCTCGGGCGTCGCGCCGCCGAGCAACGCCGCGCGAACCGTTTCCGCCGCGGCTTCGGAATCCGCGGCGACGGTAACTTGGCGAACGCGCACAAGGTTTCCGTCCGTCAGCCAAGCGGTAAAGGCGTCGGCGTTTTCCAACTCGGTGCCGGCCGCCAGCGCGTCGGTCAGTTCAGATTCGATCTGCGCCGCTGCAAGGCGGAAGCGCAGCAGATGCTCGGTCATGTAAACCGCGGAAAGGTATTTCCGGAATTCCGATTTGCCGCCGACGCTCTCCCGCATTTCCGCAATGTCGGCGTCCACAGCCGATTGAATGTCCTTGTCGTCAACCGAGCGGTCGGGCAGGTAACGCGCGGCCGCCGCCAGCACGGCGTAATCTTCCGCAATCCTCGCCCAAACCTCGCGCTCCAATTCGTCCCGATGCGCCTCGGCGCTTTCTTCGGCGTCCCAAATGCCGTCGCCGTCCCGCTCTGCAAGGCTGTCGCGCACCGAAAGGGTCATGTAGCGCAGTTCCTCGTAAAGAATTTCGTAACCGGCGCATCGCCCCACCGAACGTCGGTTTTTCCCGCCGCAACCAACGGCGGAAAACAGGAAAACGATCAGCAGAACAACGGCCGTAATCTTTCGTTTCAAACCGTTTTCTCCCATCCTTTGATATTTCCTTTATTATACTATATAGTTATGGACGATTTGTGAATATCCGCAAAAAAGGAGAAATTTTTTCAAAAGGGTTTGCATTTCGGGAAATTTGTGTTATAATGATTATAATGTCACTTTTATTTTGGGGGAGAAACGGAGAACTCGCCATGGAAAAACAATACCGGATCGCGCTTTCCAAAATTGTGGAAGAATTTCAGTTCGAGGTGGTGGTTCGCCCCGAACATTTCGATGAAATCATGATCGAAACGCCCGAGGTCAACCGCCCGGGGCTTGCGCTCGCGGGGTTTTATGAAGTGTTCGACGGCCAACGCATCCAGCTGATCGGCGAGGCGGAAACGCGCTACCTGCAATCGCTCGAACCCAGTACCAAACGCGTCATGCTCCAGAATTTTGTGGACGCGAAGCCGGTTGCCATTCTCTACACGCGCGATCTGCCCGTGGACGACGCCTTGATCGAGCGCGCCGTTAAGCGGCAGGTGCCCGTTTTGCGCACGAAAGTGAAAACCAGCCCCATTATGTCCAGCCTGATCGCGTCTCTCAACAACCATTTGGCGCCGCGCATCACGCGCCACGGCGGGTTGGTGGAAGTTTACGGCGAGGGTCTCTTGCTGCTCGGCGACAGCGGCGTTGGCAAAAGCGAGACCGCGATTGAGCTTGTCAAGCGCGGCCACCGGCTGATTGCGGACGACGCCGTGGAGATCAAGCGCGTTTCCGAAAAGACGTTGGTCGGCTCCGCGCCCGAGATGATCCGGCACTACATCGAGCTTCGCGGCATCGGCATTGTGGATGTCCGCCGCCTGTTCGGTATGGGCGCCATCAAAGATACCGAACGCATCGACTTGGTGATCCAGCTTGAAAACTGGGTGGAAGGGAAGATGTACGACCGCTTCGGCATGGAAGAGGAGCACGTCAACATTCTGGGCCTCGAAATTCCGTCGGTAACGGTTCCGGTGCGCCCCGGGCGAAACCTCGCCATCATTCTCGAAATCGCGGCCATGAACAACCGCCAGAAGCGCATGGGCTACAACACCGCCGCCGAGTTCAACAAAAAACTGATGCGGCAAATGGGCATTGACCCCGACAAACAAGGCTGACGCGCCCCCCCGAAAAAAATTTCGGAAAAATTTTGGAAAAAACTATTGACAATCGTTTGATTATGTGTTATAATACAATCACAAGGTTCACAATCAATAGATTGTAAAATAAAATCGGCCGATTTTACAATGAACCCAAAAAAACAGAAAAGGAGAATTTTACCATGCCTTACGTTATCATCATTCCCATCGCTGTGCTTGTCGTACTGGTCCTCGTTCTGATCCCCGCGGGTTATCTCAAAGCGCCGCCGGATACCGCCTACATCATTTCCGGCCCGCGCAAGAAAAAGATCCTGATCGGGCGCGCCGGCTGGCATGTCCCGTTCTTCGAGCGGGTGGATAAGCTCTCCCTGCGCGTGATGCAGGTGGACGTAAAAACCAGCGAAGCCGTTCCCACCAACGAGTTTATCAACGTTACGGTGGACGGCGTTGCAAACATCAAAATTTCGTCGAATCCACAATTGCTGCAAAGAGCGTCCGAAACCCTGCTCAACATGCGCCAGCAGGAGCTTGTCAATCTGGTAACGCAGGTGCTCGAGGGCAACATGCGCGAAATCGTCGGTTCCGTGGGCCTCAAAGAAATGGTTCAGGACCGGCAGGGCGTTGCCAAAAAAATTACCGAAAACGTGGTTCCCGACATGGAAAAGCTCGGCATCGAAGTGGTCAACTTCAACATCCAGAACTTCAAGGATGCCGCGGGGACCATTGAAAACATGGGTATCGACAACGTGGAGCAGATCCGCAAGAACGCGCAGATCGCCAAAGCGAACGCCCAGCGCGATATTTCCATCGCAACGGCGAACGCGCAGCAGGAAGCCAACGCCGTTAAGGTGGAAGCCGAAAAGAAGATTGCCGAGCAGAACGCCGAGCTTGCCGTTCAGCAGGCGGACATGAAGGTGCGCTCCGAAACCAAGCGCGCCGAAGCGGACGCCGCCTACTCCATTCAACAGGAGAACCAGAGAAAGACCATTGAGATCACCAAGGCGAACGCCGACATTGCCCGCAAGGAAAAAGAGGCCGAGCTTGCCGAAAAGGCCATTGCGCTCAAAGAAAAACAGCTTGACGCCGAGATTCGCAAGCAGTCCGACGCCATGAAGTATCAGGCCGAGAAGAACGCCGAGGCCGAGCTGATCCGCAACCAACGGAACGCCGAAGCCGAAAAATACCGCGTGATTCAGGAGGCCGAGGCCAAGAAGGCCGAAGCGGAAGCGGAGAAATACCGCATCATGCAGGAAGCCGAGGCCAAGAAAGCCGAAGCGGAAGCATTGCGCTACGCCATGGAGCAAGAGGCCGCGGGTATCCGCGCCAAGGGTCTTGCCGAGGCCGAAGCCATTGAGAAGAAAGCCGAAGCGCAGAAGAAGATGGGCGAGGCGTCGGTTCTCGAAATGTATCTCAACGCGCTTCCCGAGGTGGTCAAGAACGCCGCCGCGCCGCTGGCGCAAACCGACCGTATCGTAATGTACGGCGACGGCAACTCCACCCGCATGGTCAAGGACGTTATGAACAGCGCGAGCCAGATTATGGAAGGCGTAAAGGAAAGCACGGGCATCGATGTCGGCGCCCTGCTCGCAAGCGCGGCCGGAGCCGCCGCGGCCAACAAGGCCATGGCGGAGAAAGCCGCAAAGAAGAACGAAAAAGCGTAAACAGGAACAAAGGAACAACGCCGCGGTTTCGCGGTGTTGTTCCCGTTGGAGGAAGCATGGAACCAAAGAAGAACGCCGCAAAAGCCGAAACCGAACGCCCGATTTCCCGTGTTTGCGAGATCCGGAACGGGGAATTGATCCGATACTACGGCGACGAAACCGAATTTACCGTTCCCGATGATGTCACCGTTATCGCGTTCGACGCGTTCCGCAACTGCCGAAAGCTCACGGAGATTACGCTCGGAAAACGGGTCACTTCCATTCATAGCGGCGCGTTTGCGGGGTGTCGTCGGCTTCGCCGCATCACGTTGCCCGCGAGCCTGCACGACATCGGCGAAGAGGCGTTCGAGGGGTGTTCGGCGTTGACGACCGTGATTCTGCCGCGCGCGGTTTACACCATTGGCGAAAACGCGTTCCGCGGGTGCGAGAATTTGCGGAAAGCGGCGCTCTCGGCCGATCTGCGCTCGCTCGGGGCGGGCGCGTTTGCGGGGTGCGAGGCTTTGGAAGAGCTGAACCTGCCGGACGGACTGACCGCCATTCACGCAAACACCTTCTTCCGTTGCCGGTCGCTGCGCGGCCTGCGGATTCCGGCGGGGCTGTCAACGGTCAGCAGCTTCGCGTTTGCCATGTGCGCTTCGCTGGAAGAGCTGGAATTGCCCGATAGCGTGACCTACCTCGGGCGCGGCGCGTTCAGCGAGTGTAAATCCCTGCGGCGGTTCAAAATTCCCGCCAGCACGAACTTTCTCGGGAACTACGCGTTTTCCTGCTGCGAATCGCTCGAAGAGATCATCTTTCCCGATACGGTCACGGCCATCGGAAACTATACGTTCTGCGCGTGCAAATCGCTGACCGAGGTTCGGTTGCCCGCCGCGCTCGAAACCATTGGGCAGGGAGCGTTTCTCGGCTGTTCGGGAATGGAGAAAATCGAGCTTCCGTCCGGTGTAACGCGCATTGGCCAGCAGGCGTTCGCGTTTGCCTCGGGAATGGCGTCGGTTGCGCTCAACCACGGGCTGACCGCCATTGAGGACGGCACCTTTACGGGTTGCAGTTCTTTGGAGAGCGTGCGCCTGCCGGAAACGATGACCACGGTGGGGGCGAAAGCGTTTTACGGTTGTTCCGCGCTCCGGTCGGTTTATTTCCCGCGCGGGTTGCAGACCATCGGAGAACGCGCGTTCGACCGTTGCGCGTTGCAAGGGATCAGTTTTCCGTATCGCATGGAGCGAATTGAAGAGCGCGCGTTTGCAAACTGCACGTCGCTTGAAACGGTGATTTTGCCCGAGTCGCAGGCAAAGATCGGGAAAAGCGTGTTTACGGGGTGTTCGTCGCTTTCGGTGGTTGTGGTGTCCGAGGGGCTGTTTTTGTTGCAGCGAAAAAAGAACCGTTGGCGCGTGCCGGATTCCGCGCAGGTGATTTACCGCGCGGAGTTGGAGCTTTCGCAGTTGTTTGCGGAGTGGTCGTCGAAAGACGTTTCTCCCGAGCGGCGCGAGGAACTGCGGCAGGATATCCGCGAGCGGATTCGCGTTTTAAAAAAGCGGAATCGATTGCATTCGGTGGAGCCGATCCGCGAAAACCTGCATAAAGTTGCGCAGGTTGTGGAAGAGCAGAACCAAGCGGCGGAAGCGCGCGAAGAAACGACAGAATAAAAACCGATTGACATTTGAAAAACAAAACAAGGGCGCAAAAACCGCGGTTTTTGCGCCCTACCTTTCCATTATAGCATAAAAGATCGCGTTTGTAAAGGGGGAAAATGCCCGCGCGGCGCAAATTCTCCGTTTTCCACAAAAGATGAACGCAAAATTCTTGCAATCTGCCAATTGAAATTTGCGTCGGAATGTGGTAAAATAAAGGTGCAAAGGAGGTAAGGTCCAATGGGCGATGAAAACGAGGGGGCTTCGAACGGCGAATCAAGGCCGGCCGAAGCAAACCGGTAGTGACGCGCGGATGTGCCAAGCACGGGGAAGATAACGCGCGTGTTTGCTCCCGACCGACGAAAAGGATCCGGCGCGAGAAGCCCCCGACCGAAATTTGCGAAAAAGAACCAACGACCGGCAAGCGATTCCGAATTTTTGCACGGAACGCTCCCGAGAAAGAGAGGATTACAAAGGATGATAGATCCTAAAAGCGAACAGAAGTGATCTCCGATTGCGGAAAGAACCACAATCGGGGGTCACTTCTTTTTTTTGTTTTTTATTGTTCCCGCGCGGATGTTCAAAAAAATGAAATTATCCCTACTGTAGGGCGGGGGCTTGCTCCCGCCGAAAAACAAACGGAAAAAGAAAACAACAAATTGGAGAAATTCACTACCATTTATTCCCAAGAACCTTGCGCTTCCGGCGGGAGCAAGCCCCATACAACCGCAGGTTGTTTCCTACGGTAATGGAATAGAGATCCTTTTATCTTTCTTTTTGAGGGGCATCTGTAGCGGGTTATTTTTGGTGCCATTTCCCCGAGGGGGAGCCTTGAAGTTACAAACCGTTAAAGGCCTCATCCGCCTCGCAGGCTCGGCACCTTCCCCCAAGGGGAAGGCTCATGATGATTGCGAACAGCGAGGAGAAAGCAGAAACAATTTTTTCCAACGGATTGTTTCTTGAAGCCTTCCCCTTGGAGGAAGGGGGACCGCGTAGCGGTGGATGAGGGCAGGCGAACTAGTGAGCCTGACGGAGAGGGCTTTTGCAATAAACGTAATTTTTACCCTCTCACTCGCTTCGCGAGAGCTCCCCCCGAGGGGGAGCCTTGAAGTTACAAACCGTTAAAGGCCTCATCCGCCTCGCGTTGCTCGGCGCCTTCCCCCATAGGAAAGGCTGCAAGCAGCCGCGCTTTTGCGTTGCAAAATCGCAAGGCTCACGGTGTTTGCGGACAGTGGAGAAATTGCGGAAAAGAGTAATTTAGGCGGGTAGCTTTTTGAAGCCTTCCCCTTGGAGGAAGGGGGACCGCGTAGCGGTGGATGAGGCTTCCGCTCGCTTGTCACTGCAGGCGAACTAGTGAGCCTGACGGAGAGGGCTTTTGCAATAAACGTAATTTTTACCCTCTCACTCGCTTCGCGAGAGCTCCCCCCGAGGGGGAGCCTTTTTGTAACTACCCGTTGGAAACTCCTTCCACCGCTCGCTCTCGCTCACGGTCCCTCTCCCCCAGAGGTGGAGGTTTCAAGTTACCTTCCAGTGGAAAAAACATTGTTTGTCCTTTCCAATTGTTTGTTACCTGAACCTCCCTCGCGAGGGAGGGGGACCGTGAGCGAACGCGAACGGTGGAAGGAGTTTTATATATTCCGTTTCGGGTCTTTTCGCCATTCGCAGGCGTTGCAAATTTTTCGGAATACAAGGATTGCGCCAAAATGCTCGAAAGGGGCATTTTTTTATTTTGACATGCGAAAGAACCCCCAAAAAAGGGAAAAAATGTCCCAAAATCCCCAAAAATAATCGTTTTAACCACAAACATAGTCGATTTGAACATAGACAAATAAAATTTTCTCTGCTAAAATGGTGTTAGTCCCAAAAAATCAATTTGAAAGGAACAGAATCATGAAAAAAACACTATCCCTGCTGCTAACGGCGGCAATGCTGTTGGCAATCATTCCCTGTCTCGCGTTTTCGGTAAGCGCGGCCGAAACGGGAACGCAAACCATCTCAACGTGGAGCGGTTTTTCATACTCCGAAGGAGTACGCATTATTCAAGCGTCCGTAACTTCCGGAACAAGCGTTTATAATAAGAGCAACGGGCAAACGGTGGACTTTTCTGGAATGCCGTTGAACGGAGCTTTCTTGGGCTCACCGCTTGCCGCGCAAGTGGGAGACACAGACGGATCAGGTGATCCCGTTGCAACCGATGTATGTATCATCGGCAGTTTTCCGCAAGCGGAACGGGTTACTGCCATTGTAATTAAAAACAATAAATGGCTGGGACGAATCAACGATATTTGCATCTCCTTTTCTACCGATAACACAAATTGGACGGAGATCGTCACCTTTACAGGGGTGGCACACCAAAGCGCGGATTGCGTAATGCTGTATACGCTTCCTGATTCGCTTGCCAATACGGCATTCCAATATGTAAAAATTGAGAAAACGGCCAATGTGGTTGGCGCTTGGGTTGGATTCAGCGGGATCGCTTTTTTGAGCAATACAGCGATCAGCAACTCACAACGTATTACGGCAACTCAATATGAAAGTTCTTATGATGGTTTTGCAGTGTGTTGGGCAGGAACCAATACAACGCAGATTAACCATAAAGACGCTTCTATTTTGGATTATACTTCCGCACAATTGGCTTCGCCAACTGTCATTGATAAAATTGTTTTGGATACCGGAGCGCAGGGCGGTCGTATGCGTACCGGCAAGGTATATGCCTCTGTTGACGGAAATGCTTGGGATGAAATTGTTTCCTCTATCGGGAATGCAAGTAATTCCACTCTTGTAATGGGTGTTAACAGCAACAAAGCATATTCCTATGTTAAAGTGGAGCAATCGGCCGGTTTGAAACAATACGATTGGTCGGTTCTCCGCATTTCGGTTTACGGCTATGCCGAAAGCGCGGACCGCATTGCGGCAACCAATATTCCCGAGCTGAACACCACCGCCGATACGAGCGAGCCGCCGATCGACCTTTGGAGCGACACTAACACCACTCCTCGCTCGGGCAGCGACAGCGATACAATCATTGAATCCACGGTTGCGAAATTCGATTTCCCGACGAAGATCTCCGCCATTTATATGGTCAGCGGAACGTCCTCGGGCAGAAACCGCGACATTACCTATGAAGGGTCAATGGATGGTGAAAATTGGGAAACAATCCTGAAAAGCGGCCATCAGAATAACAGCCAATACAACAACGCCACCAAGAAAGTAACGGTTAACAGCTCCAAAGCGTATCTCTATGTTCGCGCTACCAATACGTTGGCCAACGGAGCGGGCAAGGACTATCATTGGAACGTGGTTAACCTCGCGGTTTACGGCGAGCAGATCGGCGCAACTACCTATGGCACGCAGGCCAAAGTTACCGGAAATTCCTTCGCGGTGCGCTTGATCGCGTCGCTTGACGATCTGCTCTCCTATTACGACGCGGCGGGCTTTGAAGTGGTCGCTTCGGGCGAGGGCATCGATTCCGCTACCCATACGTGGGATAAAGCGGCAACCACCGTTTATACGTCCGTTTATGAAACCGTCGCGGGCGAACCCGTGGAACGCAACGCCGCATATTTCAACGGCGGGTCGTACATCCTCGCGGTCACGGTCAGCGGAATTTCCACCGATTACGGCAATGTGACCTTAACGTTCCGTCCCTATGTGGAAATCAACGGCGCGCGCCTCTACGGCGAACAGGTTGCGCATACCTACAACGACGGCGTATTTGTTGAATAAGGGGGGAAAACACCATGAAGAAACAATACCAGAATCCCATGTTTGATTTGATTTCGGTGAACCTTTCCGACATCATTTCCACCAGCCTTGCCGTAAACGGCGGTACGCCGAACATCGGCGAAGAAGCGGACATCATCGAGTTCGACCCGTAATTTTTTCGCAACTGCTTCCTCCTGTGCGGCGTTGTACCATACCACGCCACACAGGAAAGGGAAAACTTTTCATGGAAAAGTTACTTGAAACCTCCACCTTTGGCAAAACCGGCAAAGCCGGTTTATTGAGGGGGGACCGCGCAGCGGTGGATGAGGCTTTTCAACGGGTAGTTACAAAAAGGCTCCCCCTCGGGGGGAGCTCTCGCGAAGCGAGTGAGAGGGTAAAACCGGCGGTTATTGCAATAGCCCTCTCCGGCTGCTTGCAGCCTGACCTCATCCCCGTGGGCGAGGCGAAGAAACAAGCAGGCGGAAACGCGAAATCTTTTTTCCTGTTCAAAGTGTTGATTCTATGGAACCTCCCTCTTGAGGGAGGGGGACCGCGCAGCGGTGGAAGGAGTTTTGCGGAGTTAACTCCTTCCGTCAGGCTCCTGCGTCGCCTGCCACCTCCCCCGAAGGTGGAGGTAAGGCAACAACCCAGCGAGGACAAAAAATCTTTTTTGGGTATGATCAAGCGATAGGTAGCCGAATCAGGCTTTCGGCAGTCAGGCCAAAAAAACGAGACCGATAAAACAGGATAAAACGGCGGGGCCGCTTTCCGATCAAACAGAAACACGCGGATACCGCAACGGGGAAACGGTATCCGCGTGTTTGTATGTTTTCAGGCAACATCAGAGTGCGACGCGTTGCCTTCACCGTCAATCTTCCGCGCCCCTTTCGCGGTATTCGCCCGGGGTCATTCCGGTTTCTTCTTTGAACCGCTTCGAGAACGCGGAACGGTCCGAGTAGCCGCAACTGTCGGCAACCGCCGCAATGGGAACTTCCAATTGGCGAAGCATCGCTTTTGCCGCAGCGATCCGCTTTTGCATGATCAGATCCGAGGGAGATATGCCGAGTTCATGCAGAAACAGCGAGCGCAGATAGGATTCCGAAATGCGAACGCTTTTTGCAATGTCGGAAACCGAAATGTTTTTCATGTAGTGGGTGTTGATGAAATTCAACGCGTTGTGCGTGTAGTTGCTGGATGTGGACGGTTCGCCGCCCGACGAGGAAACGCCCGAAAGGGACAGTACATCGAACGCGCGTCCGAACAGGAAAAAGGAGAGGTCAACATCGGGGTGCGGCCGGTAAACGGTGTCAAGGAAGATTTCGCGGATTTCTTCCATGTGCGAGGTATCCATTTCCAGAACGGGGCCTTGCGGCAGATGCAGCGCGCTGATAATCGGATCGGCCTCTTTTCCCGAAATGCCAATCCACCCCATTTTCATCGGCCGGACGGAAGAATGAAGAATTTCATAAGTCCGATTCGGCGGCGCAATGAAAATTTGACCCGCATGTACCCGCTGGCCGTTGAACTTTCCCTCTCCCTCGAAAACAAAGTGCATGTGGTAGCGGTCAATCGTGCGCGGTGGGCAGTATTTGCGCGGCCATGCTTCCTCGTAACCGAACGTAACAATGTAAAAACGGGCGTTCGCGTTGCGCGAATGGTAAAAAGTGTCCGAAAAATACCCCGTTTTCCCGTAGTCGTATTCGTGCGGCGTCAGGGAATAATGTTCAATTAGTTTTTTCATCGTTTCATCGGGGCGGTAATGAAAGTAATAAAACAAACTCACGGCGTTTTTTCTCCTGTTTTTTTGTTTTTTCGGGATGGTAATTATCATTATATCACATTTGCGAAAAAATGCAAGAGGCTTTTCGCGATTTTTACAACACAAATGTTATTTTTTTGTGTTTTCTCCAAAAAAATAATCGGTTTAACCACAAACAAAGTCGGATTCGACATAGACAAACGGTTATAAACATGCTACAATAGAGACGAACCAAAAACAATAAGGAGGTTTGTTATGAAACACAAACAAACGGTTCGATTGGTTTTGCTGATCCTGCTTCTTTCCACGCTCCTCTCCGCGTTTGCGGCGTGCGGCGGCGGAAAGAAACCAACGGTGGAATCGCAAACCGAAACGCAAGGAGGGGGCAACCCGAAAAGCAACGACGACCCCTACACCCCGCCCGCGGTGAAGTACAACAACGAGGAGTTCCGCATTTACACATGGACGGGTACCGACGAATGGGTGCTGAAAACCGATGTAAGCTCCACCATTCTCGATTCCAAAACCTACTACCATTTAATGAACGTAGAGGCGGAAACGGGCGTTGTGTTCACCATTGCGCAGGAAGTTCCCGGGGGCTACGGCCGCCATACCGAGTTCATTTCCAAGGTTGCCATGTTGAGCGGAAGCGACGACATCGACTTGGTTTGCCAATATTCCTTGGCGGCCATTCACGGCGCAATCGAGGGCGTTTACGTGGACCTTGCCAAGCTCGAAAATCTCAATTGGAACGCGCCGTATTGGTCGGGCGACTTCCTCGAATCCAACACCTTCAACGGTCAGGTCTACTATTGCGCCGGCGAGATCAGCCGAAGCACGATTTACAACATGTTCGTGATGACCTTCAATTTCGACCTTGCGGGAACCTACGCGCTCGGCGATCTTTATGAAATTGTTGAGGACGGAGAGTGGACGGTGAATAAACTCTATACGCTCTCCAAGGATATTTACCGCGACCTGAACCAGAGCGATTCGGCCGATAAGGGCGACCTGTTCGGGCTGGTTTGCAACGCATACAACTCTTTGGATTCCTATCAGGCGTCCTGCAATCTCCCGAGCCTCGTCCGCAACGATATGGGCGAGCTGGAAGTCAATCCCGCAATTTACGGGAATTATGGATCCAATGTGGTGGACGCGCTCCGCAAACTCTTCCACGATAACGACGGCGCGTATTGCAACACCAAGGAGATCCCCGAATACTACGCCATGCAGGAAGGGCATTCGGTTTTCGAGGTCGTAACCGCAAGCAATATTATTACGCAATTGAACCCCTCGGGCATCAACTACGGCATTCTGCCGCTCCCGAAGTATGATCAGGCGCAGGAAACCTACCATACCTGCCTCGGCATGACGTACAGCGTTTTCGCGATTCCAACGGTGGCAAACGACCATAAAATGTCGGCCATCGTAATGGAATCCATGGCGCACGACGGCTACACCGACCTGACCCCCTACATTTTTGAAACCAGCCTGAAATCCCGCTATTCCAAACGCCCGCAGGATTCGGCCATGTTCGATTATCTCCGCGACGGCGTTTCCTACGAGGCCGGCCGCGTGCTGGATAACGTGGACATTTTCGCGCTCGTCCGCCGCAGCGTGCGGGATAACAGCCCCATTACAGTCTACTATAAAGAGGGCGAAAAGAAATTCAACAGCGAACTGCTGAACATCAACTTTGTGTTCTCGTAAGAAAAGGAGGAATGCCCCTTGAAAAAAGGAATTGTACTTCTGATTTCATTGCTTTGCCTCTGCGCGCTTCTGGCGGCCTGCGGCACAACGAAGGGCAACACGGGCGAAACGACGGATCCGGCGGAATCCTCGGGTACCGCCCCCGCCGGAACCGAAACGGGCGCGGGAACCGAACCGGCGGCGCAGGCCGACCCGCTGACGTTGATCAAAGGCGGCGTCAGCGCGTATGAAATCGTGTTCCCGTCGCAAACCAACGCCGCGGCAAACGGCGCGGCGGGCAAGCTCCGCGCCGCGTTCGCCGAAGCAACCGGCATTACGCTCCCCATCGGCGACGACTACCTCGCCGCAGGGAAAACGCACGACGGCGACACCTGCAAGATCCTCGTCGGCCCCACCAACTATCCCGCTTCCCAAGAGCTGAAAAAGGATATGCGGTACGACGATTATAAAATCGCCGTCAGCGGTACGAACATGGTTCTGCTCGCCTTCCATGAAGAGGGCTACGACGCCGCGCTGGACTACCTGAAAAAAGAGGTGTTCTCCAAGGCGACCGGAGCGGGGAGCGAAAAAGAGCTGATCCTGTCCGGCAAAACCGTTTCGGGAGCCACCAACGAGCAATATGCCGTTTCCTCTTGGAAAATCGCGGGGAACGAACTCAAAGACTACCGCATTGTGTACGCAAACGCCGCCCTTACCGCCGCGGTGGACGAATTGCGCGTCAGGCTCGCCGAAACCGCGGGGTATTATCTGGACATCGCGCTGGATACTGATTCCGAGGCGCGGGACTGCGAAATCCTGATCGGCGACACCAACCGCTCCGAATCTGCGCAGGTGGCCGCTCCCACCTATCTGAATTATACGTTTCAGGTCGTCGGAAATCAGTTGGTCGTCAAAACGGGCGGGGAACATTCCATGAACTGCATTCTGCGCGATTTTGTAACGCTTGTTGCCGAGGACGCCGCGCGCGTAACCATGGGGAAAACTTACGCGTTGCAGGGCGACTACTACACCGACCCTTATAATACCTCGCTGGCGAGCGGCGCCGATCTGCGCGCCATGTCGCTCAACATTATGGCCGAGTGGCCGAACTACGGCGGCGATCAATCGCCCGTTTCCGCCCGCAAGGAGATCTTCTTCTCCATGCTGGATTTCTATCGCCCCACCGTTATCGGCTTGCAGGAGTTTTCTCCGAGCTTCTATCGCTGCCTTTCGGAATACCGCGAGGCCGACAAATGGGATATTCTGAAATTCCAGAACCCGAATGTCAGCAGCGAGTACGTATGCTCCACGGTGATGTACCGCAAGGACCTCTACACGCTCAAAGATTCCGGCATGCAGTATTACAGCGCGTATAACAACGGCCGTTGCCGCTGCATTACATGGGCGGTGCTTCAGGATAAAACAAGCGGAAAATCGTTTTGCTTCGTCAGCACGCATTGGGACGGCGACGGCGGCGAAAACGCGCCCACCCAACTTGCCGAGGAAGTGGAGTTTGTCAACACCATGGCGGCGAGCTACCCCGTTATCACCACGGGCGACTACAACTCCAACGAATATACCAATTCGTTCAAGAGCTTCCTTTCGCAAACCAACTCGGCGGACGCAATGTACGCGGCGGCCAATCGGGTCAACGTTGCCGGTTCTTGGCATGATTTCGGAAAAGACACCCCCTCGGCCGGCTCCTGCGACCACATCACCGCAACCAAGAGCAACGTCAAAGTGTTAAAATTCGAAACGCTGATGTACAACGAGCAGATCTATTGCTCCGACCACGCGTGGATCATCGCCGACCTGCAATTCATTTCATAAGGAAACGAGGCAAAACGAAACATATGCAACCCGAATTTGTTCGGATGCCCGAGGGAACCGGCATTGAGAATTACCGCGTTGTTTACGGTGACCCTGCGCTGGCCGCCGCCGCGGAAACGCTCTGCGCCGGAATTGCCGAGGCAACGGGGTTCCGCCCCGAGGCCGTGTCGGATCAGGGCGAGCCGGCCGCGTTTGAAGTTCTGCTGGGAAACACCAACCGCCCCGAATCGGAAGCGGCGGGAACCCCCGACTATCTGCATTATGCCGTTCAGGCCGTCGGCGCGAAATTGGTCGTGAAAACGGGCGGGGAACATTCCATGTACCGCCTTGCGAACGACCTGACCGGCCTGCTCCGCGGCGAATACCCGTTGCGGGGCGGCTATGTCAACGACCCCGACGGAATGCCCCGCACGGGAGGAACCGACCTGCGGGGAATGTCGCTCAACATTCTGGCCGAATGGGAAAATTACGGCGGCGGCGCGTCGCCCGTTTCCCGCCGCAAGGAAATTTTCTTCTCCATGCTCGATCGCCGCGCGCCGGATGTTGTCGGCGTGCAGGAAATGTCGCCGTCTTGGTTCAAAGCGCTCGCGGATTATCGCAATGCCGACCGCTGGGACGTTCTGAAATTCCCCAACCCCGTTGAAGAGTGTTACAGGAACGAATACGTTTACAGCACCGTAATGTACCGCAAGGATCGCTACGATCTGCTGGATTCCGGCTCGCAGTACTATTCCAAGTACAACAACCGCAGGTGCCGCTGCATTACATGGGCGTTGCTCCGCGACAGAACGAGCGGAAAGACCTTCTGCTATGTCAGCACGCATTGGGACGGCGAGGTGAGCAACTCTCCCAACGCGTCGGTTCAAGTGGCCGAGGAGATCGCGTTTGTCAACCGGATGGCGGAGAACTACCCCGTTATCACCACGGGCGACTACAACTCCAACGAGTGGACGAACTCGTTCAAAACCTTTCTGGCCGGAACCGACTCCGCGGACGCGAAATACGCCGCGGCCGAGCGGGTCAACAACATCGGCTCTTGGCATGGCTTCGGGAAAGATACGCCGTCGGTCGGCTCCTGCGACCACTTGACCGTTACCAACCGCAACCTGCGCGTGTTGAAATTTGAAACGTTTCTGCGCAACGAGCAGATCTACTGCTCGGACCACGCGTGGCTGATTGCCGATCTTCAAATCCTACCGTAATCCCAAAAAAACAAAAATAAAAAAGGAGAATTTTACCATGAAACGCATTGTTACTCTGTTCTTGGCAGCCCTGTTCCTGCTCGGCGCGCTCGCGCTCGCTTCCTGCGGGGGCGGGAAAAAACCCGAGGAAACCGCTTCCGGCTCGGGTGCAACCACAACCGCCGCGCCCGAAACCACCGGAACCACGGCAGATCCCGATTCCGGAAACGAACCCGAAGGCGATCCCGAAACCATTGTCGTTGCCGACGCCAAAGCCGCCGGAATGACCGGCGACGCCAAAGCCGTTTTCGCCGCCGAAACCGAGGGAGAAACGTTGGTAACGGGCGCGGAGCAATCCGGCGTCTGCTATTCGGTCGTGGCCTCTCTCTCGCACCCCACCGTGCTCACGCAAGTCGCTATCACGGCGCCGACCGCCGATCAGGATTCTTTGGCTTCCGCCACCATTGACGCTTCTGTGAATGGAACCGAGTGGGTCACGCTCAAAACCCTCGGCAACCTGATTACCGCGGGTAAGACCTACACGCTGAATATCAACGATAACACAGCGTATCTTTTTGTTCGCATCCGCCAGAGCGACAGTATGCGCACCAAAGCGTTCACGGTTCGCACGCTGGTGTTCCAAGGAATTGAGAAAACGGGAGAGGCGGGCAACCTTGCCGCCGTTGCCGAGGAGACCGAGCAGGGAAGCCTGATCGCCATGACGGCTTATGTGGCTTCTTCCAGCGAATCGGGCGAACCCGCAAACGTGTTCTTGGATAACGACCAATCGTGGACGGCGGGAGCCGGAGCCGCGGGCGCGCCCAATTGGTTAATCACTACCATGACCAAAAAGACCGAGATCCGCAAGATCGTCGTAAAACTGTGGGCTTCCAACCGCCGCCCGCGCGGAACGGTGGTTCAGGCGTCGCTAACGGGCGCGGAGTGGGTCGATCTCTACACCATTCCGGACCTGCGCGACGCGGAAGGCAACACCGCCGAGACCGGCGAGTGGACTTGGTATGTCAACGATACCGAGCAGTATAGCTTTATCCGCCTTGTTCAGCGCGAGGATCTGGCTGCCTATGCTTGGACGTTGGATAGCGTTCTGGCCTACGGCGTGGAATCGGAAGAGGCCGCAAACGCTCTGCCGAGAAAGTATGTGGATTCCAAAACCGTGAACGTGACTCTGCACGAGGACCACACCGAGGCGCACACCAACCCCGAGGAAGCCACCGCCGCCGACCTTTGGGATACGACCGACAAGACTTCCGAGTACACCCATAAAGAACATCCCGAGCTGACCTCGCGCGTTCTCTATTGGGTTTCTGGCAAATTCGATGATCCCACCGTAATCACCAAGATCGTCTACTATTCGCCCGCGCATTTCGCGAGCCGCGTCAGAACCTCTTATTTCGAGGCGTCGGTGGACGGCGAAACATGGGTGAAGATCGCAACGCTTCCCGGTAGCTCCGATCTCTATGCCAACTCCGGCGTTATCACGTTGAGCGTGGACGACGACACCGCCTATCACTACATCCGCTTGGTGCAGGGCGAGGGCTTCTATAAGTATTATTGGACGCTCGGCACCGCGGAGATCATCGGTTTGGCCGAAACCGCCGGCTGATAACCCGCAATGCTCCCCGACCGCCGTTTTGGGCGGTCGGGGAATCCTCTGTAAAAAAGATTCTACCGAGAAAAGAGCAACCGAGACATGAAACTGACACAAGACCTTCATATCCACACCAATCTTTCATCCTGCGCCATGCGGGATACCACGGCGAAGGACTATATTCCCGCCGCAAAAACGGACGGCCTGACCACGCTCGGCTTTTCCAACCATTTGTGGGATAGCGACGTGGCGGGCGCTTCCAAATGGTATTCGCCGCAGAATTTGGAGCATGTTCTTCAACTGAAAAAGGAATTGCCCCAAAGCGGCATGATCGACGGCGTTCGCGTGCTGTTCGGCTGCGAAACCGAGTTTACCTACGAATGGAAACTCTGCCTCACCGAGGAACACATGGCCTTGTTCGATTATATCCTCGCCCCGCATTCGCATACGCACCAAGGAATTGTGGTTCCGCAGGATCGGGTGGCGGATCTCCGCGACCACGCGCAATACCTGATGGATAGTTTCCTCGCGCTGGTTCGCCATCCGTTGGCGCACCGGATCACGTCTATCGCGCATCCGTTCGTCCCGGGAACGAAATACGCCATTTATAACGCCACGCAGGCGCTGATTCCCGATTCCTATTTCCGCGAGGCGTTCTGCGAGGCGAACGAAAAGGGAATCGCCATTGAAATGAACGGCAGCTGCATTACCTATTTGCCCGAGGAAGAGATTCCGAATTGCGAATACGTGCGCGTTTATTCCATCGCCAAGGAGTGCGGATGCAAATTCACATACGGTTCCGATAGCCACGACCACCGCGGGTCGCGGAAAATAAAGCTGGTCGAGCGGTTCCTCGACCAATGCGGCATCACCGAGGCGGATTTCCGCCTGCTTTGAAACCCTTCCCGCCAAAAAAGACAGACCGGATTTTCCGGTCTGTCTTTTTTTGATCCGCTTCGGCGGTATTTCAATAATGTATTTTTTTGCGAAAAATGTAAGAAAATACGATTTTATGCGCAATGAATGAAAAAAATCCTTGAAATCCGGTTTGGATTATGGTATAATAAGGAAAAGACGAAACAAACGCCGAGTGGGGAGCGAAGCGAGCCACTCCGTTCGCGCCAAGCGTTGTTCCTGCAAATGATACGGCGCGTATGATATAATAGGAATATAAAAGTTCCCCGAAAACGGGCATTTTAGGAAAGGTTCTGCGAATAACCATGTATATGACAAGACAGTACATCGGCCGGAATGTATATGAAGCTTTGCAAGAACGCCTGAAATTTATTTTTGAAGAATTTGAAAATATCTTTGTTTCGTTTTCGGGCGGGAAGGACAGCGGCCTGCTTTTGAGCATGGTGTTGGATTTCCGCCGCAAGTACTATCCCGAAAAGAAAATCGGCGTATTCCATCAGGATTTCGAGGCGCAGTATTCCGTTACCACGCAGTATATCGAGCGCACGTTTGAGCGGATCAAGGACGAAGTGGAACCCTATTGGGTCTGCCTGCCAATGGCAACGAGAACCGCTTTGAGCAGTTATCAGATGTTCTGGTTCCCGTGGGACGATACCAAGGAAGAAGCATGGTGCCGCCCCATGCCGGAACACCCGTATGTGATCAATCTGAAAAACAACCCGATCCGCACCTACCGCTACCGGATGCACCAAGAGGACCTCGCCAAGCAGTTCGGGCGGTGGTACCGCATTTCACACGGCAACCGGAAAACGGTATGCCTGCTCGGTCTCCGCACCGATGAATCCTTGCAGCGGTACAGCGGAATTATCAACAAAAAATACGGTTATAAAAACGAATGCTGGATCAGCAATCAGTTCAAGGACGTTTGGTCCGCTTCGCCGATGTACGATTGGTCGTACAGCGACGTTTGGCATGCCTACGCGAAATTCGGCTATGATTATAACCGGATTTACGACCTGTACTACATGGCGGGCCTCAAACCGGATCAAATGCGCGTGGCGTCCCCGTTCAACGACTACGCGAAGGACAGCCTGCATCTGTACCGCGTTCTGGATCCTGAAATGTGGGCAAAGCTGGTCGGGCGGGTCAAGGGCGCCAATTTCGGCGCGATCTACGGGAAAACCAAGGCTCTCGGCTATCGCAACTTGACCTTGCCCGAGGGGCACACATGGGAGTCCTACACCAAGTTTCTGCTGGATACGCTCCCGCCGCGCCTGCGGAGCAACTACGTCAAAAAATTTCAAACGTCCATCGATTTCTGGCATAAAACGGGCGGCGGATTGGAAGAACCGGTAATTCAGGACCTGATCGACCACGGCTACCGGATCAAGCGGAACGGCGTTTCCAACTACACCGTTATGAAATGTTCCCGCGTCGTGTTTCTGGATAAGATCCCCGACCATACGGACGACATTAAATCCACAAGGGATATTCCAAGCTGGAAGCGGATGTGCTATTGCATTCTCAAAAACGACCACACCTGTCGGTTCATGGGTTTCGGCCTGACCAGAGAGCAGCAAACCCGCGTAAACGAACTCAAACAGAAATACAGTAAGGTAGGTAATTGAAATGGCGTTTGTCAGTCCCGTATACCACGTGATCCCCGTCCCCATTGAAAAAATCTCGCCGAACACCTATAACCCAAACGCGGTCGCCCCGCCCGAAATGAAGCTCCTGTACGATAGCATCAAAGAGGACGGCTACACCATGCCCATCGTCTGCTATTATCTGGAAGAGGAAGACCGCTACCTGATTGTGGACGGGTTCCACCGCTACCGCGTAATGCTGGACCACCCCGACATTATGATGCGCGAGAACGGAATGCTTCCCGTTTCGGTAATCGATAAAAGCATTGAAAACCGCATGGCAAGCACCATCCGGCATAATCGGGCGCGCGGATCGCACGATGTGGACCTGATGAGCAATATCATCAGAGAACTTCACGAACTCGGCCGGTCGGACGCGTGGATTTCCAAGCACCTCGGAATGGATAAGGACGAAATTCTGCGATTAAAGCAGATCACGGGGCTTGCCGAACTGTTCGAGGACGTTTCGTTCGGCGAGGCATGGCAACCGGTGGACGAAGATTCGTTCGAGGTTGTGGACATCCCCGCGCAGGATGACGACATACCCGAAGAAGATCCGCCGGAAGATACCGCGGGATAAACCGATCTTCTTTTTCCATCTTTCATATTCTTCCGCCCCGTCGGTTCGGGGCGGATTTTTTTCGCCGGAGCGGGTCGCTTTTCTCTTTTCGGAATCGTAGAATTTCGCGTCAGGCGGCATTCGCTTTTTGGGCAGGGAAAACGAAAAAAATGTTTTTTTGGTTTTCACCTTGAAAAAAAGGCGGCGTTGGTGTATAATAGAGGCAGAATCAGAGCCGCAATTTTTCGGGCATGGCATTCGCAAGGAAAAGGAAGGATCGGTAAAACAAGCATGCAGTCCATTAAGGAATTATATCGCATTGGGCGGGGACCGTCCAGCTCCCACACCATGGGGCCGGAGCGCGCCTGCCGGATGATGAAGGAATCTTACCCGCAAGCCGACGGCTACCGCGTGGTCCTCTACGGCTCTCTCGCCATGACCGGCGCGGGACACGGCACCGACCGCGTAATCCGCGAAACGCTCGCCCCCATGCGCGGGGAAGTGGTTTTCAATTGCGAAACGCCCACCGTTCGCCACCCGAACATGATGGACATTACGCTCTTTTGCGGAAAAACCGAACTCTGCGCCAAGCGGGTTTGGAGCGTGGGAGGCGGCGCCATCCTTTGGGACGGCGAGGAACAGCCGGACGCGGCCGCAAACGAGATTTACGACCTTTCTTCCTTTGCCGAGATCACCGCGGAGTGCGCGCGCCGGAACCTGCGTTTGTGGCAATACGCTGTGGAAAAAGAGGGCGCCGACATTCTGGAATACCTCTTGACCGTTTGGGAAACCATGAAAGCCGCCATCGACCGCGGACTGTCGGTTACGGGGATTCTCCCGGGGGGACTCGGGACGCAACGCCGCGCACAGATTATCTACCAGCGCAAGCACATCGACGAATCCCCGCAAACAAGGGAGAACCGTTTGGTTTCCGCCTATGCGTTCGCCGTCAGCGAGGAGAACGCGGCGGGCGGCGTTATCGTCACCGCGCCCACCTGCGGCTCGTCCGGCGTGCTTCCCGCGGTATTGCGCTATATGCAGGAATCCAGAGGATTTACCGATTTGCAAATCATCCGCGCGCTCGCAAGCGCGGGCATCGCGGGGAATGTGATCAAAACGAACGCGTCCATCAGCGGCGCGGAGTGCGGCTGTCAGGCGGAGATCGGTTCGGCCTGCTCCATGGCGGCGGTCGCGCTGGCTGAACTCTTTGAAATGGGCTTTGACCAAATGGACTACGCCGCGGAAGTTGCGATGGAACATCACTTGGGATTGACCTGTGATCCAATCGGCGGTTTGGTGCAAATCCCGTGCATCGAGCGGAACGCAGTGGCGGCCATGCGTGCCATCAACGCGCTCTCGCTTGCCAACTTCCTTGCCGATTCGCGCAAGATCAGCTTCGATTTAATCGTGAAAACCATGTATAACACCGGCATGGACCTGCCGCTCGGCTATCGGGAAACATCCACGGGCGGGCTGGCGAAATATTATCCGGTCAGAAATCCCGCCGCCGAGTCGGTCAAAGAATAAGCCGATTTTTCGGGAAAGTTGATATTTTTATATTTTTTCGTCTTTTTTTGATAGAAATATCAGGAAAAAATGATAAAATAGAAATAAAACGGAAAGGAGACGAAACAGAACAGCCCATCAACGAACATTTTGCAGAACGGTTTTACCGACAGAAAGGAGCAAAACGAATGCAATTTCAAGTCAAACGCGGCGTTTACCCAACCATGGTAACGCCCTACAAGAACGGAGAGATCGACTACCAAGCGGTGGACGCATTGGTGGAATGGTATTGGAAACAGGGGTGCGACGGCATTTTCGCCGCCTGCCAATCCAGCGAGATCCTGTTTCTTTCT
>CADBKZ010000005.1:134500-241664 GCA_902795355.1 uncultured Ruminococcus sp. | reverse complement strand
TTCGTAGAGTGGTTTGTGGTGATTCTATTCTACCAAATCTCAATCACTTTTTCTATTTCTTTTTTCTCTTTCAGTCTCACATCTATTGTAACACTACATTCTTTTATTGCCAAAATCCGAAAAAAGCATTGACAAAAAGGGAAAAATGGTGTAAAATAGATTGGATGGGCAATCATCCCCGATATGGCGTCGGAAAGGAGACAGATGCAGTGAAAAGAGAACTGAACAAACATCTTTATGAGTCGGCCGCGTCTTTTGACGGAAAAGAAGTGATCCTCGGCGGCTGGGCTCGGAATATTCGCGATAGCAAGGCTTTCGGCTTTATCGATCTGAACGACGGAAGTTGCTTCAAATCGGTGCAGATCGTTTTCGAGAGGGAAACGCTCGCCAATTACGACGAAATCGCGAAATTGAATGTGGGTTCGGCCGTGGTCGTCCGCGGAACCGTTGTGCTGACTCCGAATGCCAAACAGCCGTTCGAGGTCAAGGCGAAAGAAATTACCGTGGAAGGGCCTTCCACGCCCGATTATCCGCTCCAACCCAAACGGCATACCGTGGAATTTCTGCGCGAGCAGGCCTACCTGCGCCCGCGCACCAACCTGTTTTCCGCGGTGTTCCGCGTGCGGAGCGAAACCGCCTTTGCCATTCATTCGTTCTTCCATGGCCGCGGGTTTGTGTACGTCCACACGCCGCTGATCACGGGTTCGGACGCCGAGGGAGCGGGCGAGATGTTCCGCGTGACCACCCTTGACCCCGCCAACCCGCCGAAGCTCCCCGACGGAAGCATTGATTGGTCGCAGGATTTCTTCGGGAAAAGCGCAAATCTGACCGTTTCGGGCCAGCTCGAGGGCGAAACGTTCGCCATGGCGTTCGGAAATATTTATACGTTCGGCCCCACGTTCCGCGCCGAAAACTCCAACACCGCGCGCCATGCCGCCGAGTTCTGGATGATCGAGCCGGAGATCGCCTTTGCCGACCTCAACGACGATATGCAGCTCGCGTGGGATATGATCCAATATATCATCCGCCATATTCTGAAAAACTGCCGTCAGGAAGTGGAGTTTTTCAACAGTTTTGTGGATAAAACGCTGCTCGACCGCCTGACAAAGCTTGCGGACAGCGATTACCAGAAAGTGACCTACACCGAGGCGATCGACCTCTTGAAAAAGAGCGGCGAAGCCTTCAAATATCCCGTGGAGTGGGGATGCGACCTGCAAACCGAGCACGAACGCTACCTCACCGAAAAAATTTACGGAAAGCCCGTTTTCCTTGTGGATTATCCCAAGGAGATCAAAGCGTTCTATATGCGCCTCAACGACGACGGTAAAACCGTTGCCGCCATGGATCTGCTGGTCCCCGGGGTGGGCGAAATCATCGGCGGAAGCCAGCGCGAGGAACGGATCGACGTTCTTCTTGACCGCATGAAGGAATGCGGGCTGAAAGAGGAAGATTATTGGTGGTATCTCAACCTGCGCCGTTACGGCGGAACCAAGCATGCTGGCTTCGGCCTCGGGTTTGAGCGCATCATCATGTATCTTACGGGCGTTGCGAACATCCGCGACGTAATTCCGTACCCCCGCACGGTCGGAAACGCGGAGTTTTAAGAGAACGGGAAAGTTTGAAAGCGGAACGCCGGAGTACCCTTTGCAAGTGCTCCGGCGTTCTTGCGGAAAGAAAGGAATTAACCAATCAATGAAAACAGATATTGTAATCGTCGGCGCGGGACCCGCGGGCATTTTCACCGCGCTTGAAATGCTGCGCAAGGGAAGCCGGCAAAAAATCGTAATCGTGGAAAAAGGGCAGCCGGTGGAGAAACGCCGCTGCCCGAAAGCCAAAACGGGGCATTGCATGAACTGCAAGCCTTATTGCCATATCACAACGGGATTTTCGGGCGCGGGCGCGTTTTCGGACGGCAAGCTTTCGCTCTCCTGCGAGGTGGGCGGCGATCTGCCGCAATTGCTCGGCGCCGAGACGGTGCAGAGCGTGACCGATTACACCGACGGCATTTATTTGGAGTTCGGCGCGGATACGCACGTTGAGGGCAGGGACAACACGGACGAGGTAAAGGAAATCCGCAAGCGCGCCATTATGGCGGGGCTGAAATTGGTGGATTGCCCCATCCGCCATATCGGCACCGAGCGCGCGCATAAACTCTACGGCGATATTGAACGCCACCTATTGGAAAACGGCGTGGAGCTTTATTTCGGCTATGAATGTAACAATCTGATCCTCGATGGCGAGCAATGCTTCGGCGTTATCGTTTCGCATGGCGGCGTAACCGAGGAGATCCGCGCGGAACATACCGTAATTGCAACCGGTCGGCGCGGAGCGGATTGGCTGGAAAAGCTCTGCGCCGAGCATAACATTGCGCACCTGCCCGGAACGGTGGACATCGGCGTTCGCGTCGAAGTCCGCAACGAAATCATGGAAAAGGTCAACAAGGTCCTGTATGAATCCAAACTGATCGGCTATCCCGCGCCGTTCAAAAACAAGGTGCGGACCTTCTGCCAGAACCCCGGGGGATTTGTCAGTCAGGAGAACTACGACAACGATCTTGCCGTGGTCAACGGCCATTCGTTCAAGGATACCAAATCCGATAACACCAACCTTGCCATTCTTTGCTCGCATAATTTCTCGGTGCCGTTCAATCAGCCCATCGAGTACGCGCAAAAGGTGGGCGAGCTGACCAACATGCTCGGCGCGGGGCATATTTTGGTTCAGCGGTTCGGGGACATCCTCGACGGCAAACGGACATGGGATAAAGAGCTGGCGCAATCCAACGTCCGTCCAACGCTGCCGGACGCGGTTGCGGGCGACATTACCGCCGCCATGCCGTATCGCGCCATGACGAACATCATCAATTTCATCCAAGCCATGGATCAGGTCGTCCCGGGGTTTGCTTCCTACGAAACCTTGCTCTATTCGCCCGAGCTGAAATTTTACAGCAACCGCGTAAAAATGGACGAAAATCTGAATACCAACATCAAAGGGCTGCATTGCCTCGGCGATTCCAGCGGATGGACGCGCGGGCTGATGATGGCGTCGGTTATGGGCGTTATCATGGGTAGAAAATTGGTTTAATAAGACCTTGAAGGGGACCCCGCTTTTTCTTGCAAGAAAAAAGCGGGGTCCCCTTCAAACTTCCTCTACCGAAAAAGAACAAACGCAAAAACGAAAGAGAAAAATTTCATTCTATCGTAGGGGCGGATTCTATATCCGTCCCTATGGTGGAGAGGAATATTTCATAGATACCTGTTTGTATACCTTCCATCGGTTTGAGGAAGGCTTTTTCAATTTCATTTTCAAAAAACAGTTGACAATTCGGGGAATCTATGGTATAATAAAGACACCATTTTTTAAGAGAAAAGGTCAAAAGTATGAAAAAAGCATTGATTTTCATGGAATTGCTGTTGGCGGTGTTTTTTCTTTTTTCGTCTTGTTCCACGGCTGTGGGATCCCAAAAGGGCAATGCAGCCGAAATGAAACCCGCGGGAACGGGAGCGGATTCCGATGGACTTAACTACGTGATCGATAAAGAAAACGATTATGTCAAGATAACGGGTAGAGGGGATTGTCGAGATGCAAAAATCGTGATTCCAAATACGATCAAGGGACACCCTGTAACAGGAATTGCTTCCGAAGCATTCAAAGATGATTTGAATTTAACAGGTATTACAATTCCGGACAGCGTAACGAACATCGGAGAAAAGGCATTTCAGAATTGTAGCGATTTAACGGATATTTCAATCCCGAATGGTGTTACAAGCATTGAAAATCAAACTTTTTCCAATTGTAAGAAATTGAAAAGCGTCACAATTCCGAACAGCGTAACAAGCATTGGAGATTCTGCATTCTCAAGTTGTGAAAGCTTGGAAAGCATTACGATTCCGAGCAGCGTAACAAGCATTGGAAATGGTGTGTTCTCAAATTGTGAAAGCTTGGGAAGCGTTATGATTCCGAACAGCGTAACAAGCATTGGAATGCTTACATTCTTCAATTGCAAAAGCTTGGTAAGCATTACAATCCCAAACAGTATTACAAGTATTGGAAATGGCGTATTCTCAAATTGTGAGAGCTTGGAAAGTGTCGCAATTCCTGATAGCGTAGCAAGCATAGGAAGTTCAATGTTTTCCGGTTGCAACGCTCTTCATTACAACGGATACGACAATGCAAAATATCTTGGAAATGAAAACAATCCGTATCTGATATTGATGGAAGCAACGGATTCATCCATCACAACCTGCATTATTTCGGAACAAACAAAGTTTATTGCAAATAGTGCGCTCAACTGTTACAATCTAAAGAGTATTACAATTCCGAACAGTGTTAAGATGATTGATAGCTTTGCCTTTTTCTCCATGGAAAACATCACATATCAAGGCACGCAAAAAGAATGGAACGCAATCAGCAAAGCCGATTATTGGAACCCTGTTTTGAACTACACCGTCCATTGCACCGACGGCGACATTGTCAAAGGGGATTCATAATTTTTTCTTACATTCTTTGAAAGAGAACGCGCGGGGGAAAACTTCATGCATGAAGTTTTCCCCCGCGCGTTTTTTACCGCCAATAACGGTTTTGCGGGTTCCTTTTTCATGTTTAAAACTTCCTTTTTTCAGCAATTTTTTGATTTGTACTTGACAGAATTTTATTTTACAGCTATGATAAAAATAATATGACAAGATAAGAAATTGGTGAGGGGGGATTTTTCATGAAACCCATGTTCGGCCAGTTTGCAGTTCTGGATTTTGTTCAGATGTTCAAATGATGGCTTTGCGGAAATCGTCCTTTCGTAACTTCTTCAACTCTGCAAAAAAATCTTTTTCAAAAAAAACTCTTTTGCCTCCTTTTTTGTTTGAAAACAGTAAAAACGCACAAAAATATTTTCCGAAACGTCTTCTTCATAAACAATTAAAAAAGAAATATTTCTAATAACCCGTAAAGAAATCCCGAAAAGCAATTCCGCCAAGTTTGCAGAATATAGGAAAAGCAACGCAGGATTTGGGGTTGTAAAAACACCCGAATCGCGATATAATAAGGTCGAAAAAGGGGAGACAATCTCGTTTCTTTCAAAGAAAGGATCATACCGATGCAGCCCATGCCAATTCAAACCATTCATCATCGCGCCGATTTTTGCGTTGTCGGGGGCGGCCTTGCCGGAATGTGCGCCGCCGTTGCCGCCGCAAGAGGCGGTTCGCGGGTCGTCCTGATGCAGGAGCGGCCGCTTCTCGGCGGAAACGCGTCCTCGGAGATCCGCATGTGGGTTTGCGGAGCGCACGGTTCCAACAACAGAGAAACCGGAATTATCGAGGAGATCTGCTTGGAAAACCTCTATCGGAACGAATCGAAAAACTATTATGTTTGGGACGGGATCCTTTACGAAACGGTAAGAAACGAGCCGAATATCGAACTTCTGCTCAATTGCAGCTGTTGCTTTGCCGAAACGGAAGGCAACCGGATCCGCTCGGTAACGGGTTGGCAAACAACAACCCAGCAATGGCACACCGTGGAAGCCGACCTGTTTTCGGATTGTTCCGGCGACAGCATCCTCGCGCCGCTCACGGGAGCCGAATTCCGCTATGGCAGGGAAGATCCCGCCGAGTTCGGCGAGATCTGCACCTACGACCGCGGCGACCGGAAAACAATGGGCATGAGCTGCCTGTTGCAGGGGCGGCTGTTGGATCATCCCGTCCGGTTTGTCGCTCCGGAGTGGGCAACCGAAATTACGCCCGAGGTCGTTGCGAACCGGCCGTTCCACATGATGTCCGAAAAAGAGAATTTCTGGTATCTGGAACTCGGCGGGGATCGCGATTGCATTCGGGACGCCGAAGCGCTGCGCAATGAATTGGTGGCGCTCGCATACGGGATCTGGAATTACATCAAAAACAGCGGAACCGTTGAAAACGCGGATTATTGGGATCTGGAATTTCTCGGTTTTCTCCCGGGAAAGCGCGAATCCAGACGCATGATTGGCGCTTACCTGATGAATCAGAGGGACGTTCTCTCCGGCGGGCATTTTCCGGATACGGTCGCATACGGCGGCTGGCCGCTCGACGACCATGCCCCCGGCGGCTATTTCCACACGGGAGCGGCGAACATCGAGGTGAAAACGCCCGCGCCATACGGCATTCCGTACCGCTGCCTCTACTCGAAAAATATTGAAAATCTGTTTTTTGCGGGCAGAAACGTCAGCATGACGCACGCCGCCATGAGCAGTACCCGCGTTATGGCCACTTGCGCGATTCTCGGGCAGGCCGTTGGAACGGCCGCGAATGTTGCGAGAGAGTTCGGATTGACGCCGGACGGCGTTTATCGGGAGCAGATCGCGCTCTTGCAGGAACGGCTGATGGAAGCGGGCTGTTTTCTCCCCGCCATGCGCCGCAGAATTTCGGATGCCTGCCGGAACGCGGAGCTTTCCTGCGAGGGGGATTGCGAGAACTCCGAAAACCTGCGCAACGGCGCGGACCGGAACAACCACACCTACAAAACCGCGGAGAACGGCGCGACCGTCCCGCTCGGGAAAGCCGTTACCTACCGCTTGCGCGAGCCGATGCGCCCCGCGCTGATCCACCTTGCGTTTGACAGCGATCTGGACCGCAACACCTTGCAGGGAAGCGAATTTGCGCGCTACCACTCCATGCAATGCAACATTCTGCCGGATACGCCGTCGCAGCACCTGCCGGCAACTCTGCCGAAGCGGTTCACCGTTGCGGCAAAAACGCCGGACGGCGAGCGGATCGTGCTGTATTCCGCCGCGGAAAACCGAAAGCCCGTAATCAATTTGTCCCCCAACACCGTGATCTCCGAACTGTCTTTCACGGTGGACGAAGTCTGGTATTCCGCTTCGGATCGCGTTCACCTGTTTTCGTTTGATTTCCGCTGACATGCGCCTGCCGGCAGAACGCCGGACGAAAGGGGTTTTATGGAGCAAAGACTGATCAACAACATCGAATACTGCCGGTGGAACTACGGCTGGACGGTCACGATCAAGGATTTTTACGGGCTGATGCTGAAAACGCTCGGCGTATCCGAGGTTATGAAGTCCTATATCAATCATGAAAGCGCCTATTGTCTGCTGGTAAAAAGTCAGCCGCGCGCCTTTTCGCATTGCGTAATCACAAGCAACAAGAACCTTCGGGAGCATTTGCAGGAGTGCGGCGAACCGTTCAAAGGGTTTGTTGGCACCTGTTGGTGCGGCATCCGCGAGTTCGTAATGCCGGTGTACTACGGAAAAACGGTGATCGGAGCCGTAATTGTCGGCGTTGCGAAGTGCGAAAGGGAACGGCAGATCACCACCTTCGAGCGGTTGCGGCAGGAGTTCGGCTTCAACCGCGAACAGCTCGAAAGCGTTTACGCCACCCTGAACGAGGAGTTGCCCGACCTTGCGTTGATCCGCCATGAAACCGAGGGGTGGTCGCTCGCCCTGCAATTGCTCTGCGAACGGTTTATCGATAAAGAACAGCTGAAAACCGCGATCCGCATGACCGACAGCGGTCAGGACCCGCACGGCGATAAACTCAACCAAGCCATTTTGTTCATCACCAACCATCTTTCCGAACCGATTACGGTCAAGCAGGTGGCAAACGCCTGCTATTGCAGCGAATCCAGCATTGCGCACCTGTTCAAAAAGCAGATGGACATCGGAATCAACGCGTTCATCATCGGCGAAAGGCTGCTCCTTGCCAAGCGAATGCTGATCCACACCGATCTGACCGTTGCGGAGATCGCCGCCCGCTGCGGGTTCGGAAGCAATAAATATATGACCGGAATGTTCAAACGAAAAATCGGGATCACGCCAACGGAATTCCGCGCGCAGAACCGTTAAACACCACTTTGATAAAGGAGAATACTGTTTATGAAGAGCAACATTTTCATCCGTTTCGCTCTCGTTCTGCTTGCCGCGGCCATGCTTTCGGCCTGCTTTGCGGGGTGCGGAAAGAAGCAGCCGGAACCCCCGAAACAAACTTCGGGCGAGGTAACGACCTCGGAGCCGACCGATCAAACGGTCAAGGACAATCTCCCCGAAACCGATATGGACGGATTCGAGTTCGTCGTTCTGAACTATACGGACGCGGGACACCCGTTTTCCTATAAAACGGTGGTGCTCGAATCGGATCAGATCGCGGACGCCGACATTGTCGGTCGGGCGATCTACACGCGCAATATGCAGGTGGAGAGCCGCTTCAAATGCCTGATCTCCGAGCATCAGGAAGACCAGACGAACGTCCGGCTGAAAAACGCGGTTATGGAAGGATCGTCCGAGTATCATGTCGCGCTGATGTACGAAGAGGACCGGATCAACGACGTTCTGGTGAACAACGCCATCCGCCTGTTTGATGAAGTTCCGTACATCAACCTGAACCAGCCCTATTGGAACGACAGCGCAACCGAGGTGTATTCCTATAAGGGATATGTGTATGCCGGCGTGGGCGATTGGTGCCTTTCCATGTATTCCAAGCTCCATGCCTATCTCTTCAACAAGCAGGTTTATAACACAATTCCGCAGGCGGACGACATTTACGACCTTGTTCGTCAAAAGGAATGGACGCTGGAAAAAATGTTCGAGATCGCCACGCAGTACGATTCGTTTGTGGACGGCGCGCCCGAAAGCAACCGCTACGGCATTGTCGGCACCAGCAAGGTGCATTACCAATTGCTCCTTACGGGGTCGGGACTGAAATATGTGGATAACCGTGAGGACGGTTATGCTTTCGTGCTGGGCGACCCGAACAATACGCCGATTCTCGATAAAATTCTCAATTTGAGTTCGCAATATTTCTATAAGAACACCCCCGGGTATAACGACGGCATTGTGGTGGACGAATTTGTGCAGGGAAGAGCGTTGATGATCGCGGGAATGATCATTACGCTGGATTCCGTCCGCGACGACGTTCAGAATGTGGGCGTGCTTCCCGCACCGCTCTATAACGAGGATCAGGACGATTACCACACCATTGCGGTGGGCGGCCTTGTTACCTGCTTCCCGCTGACGTTGAGCAAAACGGATCTCAACAACGCGGGCATCATTGTGGAAGCGCTTTGCTGCGAAGCCTATAACAAAGTGGTGCCGGAATACAAAGAGGTGCTGCTGAAAGCCCGCCGCGCCGATTCGCCCGACGATTCGGAAATGATGGACATCCTCTTCCGCACAATGTCGCTGGACCTCGGCTGTTCCACATGGGGGCGCAAAATCCGCCTGACGCTGATGAACAACGTGTTCAACTTCGCCTGCAACAGCACGGCCAGCTTGGGTTCGGCCGTAATTCCGCCTTATGCCAGCGTGTTTGCGTCGCTCAACCTTGAAGAAGAGTTTCAGGCAACGGCAGACGGCGTTATCGCCCGCGTCTGGGCTTTGAACGAAGCGGAATCCGCGGGATCATGAGGCCGATATGAAACAGAAGTTACGGTTCCCGCGCGCAATCTGCCTCTTGCTTGCGGCTTGCTGTTTGTTCGCCGCGTGCGGCGGGAAGCAGAACCCTGCCGGCGATCCCGCGCAGACCGCGGAAAGCGGCGGAAGCGGCGGGGAGAACGCCGGATCTTCCGGCAATCCCGCGCCGAACGGAAATCACACAAGCGAATATCTTGCGGAGGTTCTGAAATTGTATCAAAACGATGAAACGCCCGTTGTCGCGGATTCGCTTGTAATCGGCAGCGAGGCTTCCGAAAACGCGCATGCCTTAACGCTGAACGGCGCCGAAAAGCGGAATATGATTGCCGCAACGGGAACACGGAAGGATTCCTATGCCGTGGTTTCGTTTGGCGCAAAGGGCGATAGCGCCGCGTTCACGTTCCATCTTTCCGCCCCTGTTCCGAAGAACGCGGGGGAACGGATCTGGTTTGAGGTCGAGGAGATCCACGAGGAGACCGAGCAAGGATTCGCCTATTTCGCGGTTGTGAACGGAAAGACCGTTTATTACCGTACATACGAGCAGATCGCGTCGGCCCCCAACCACTATTTCTTCTCGGTTGCGCGGAGCGAAATTGCGGATCTTTCCGCGGTTTCGGTGCGTTTCGTTTCGGATTGCAACGCGCCGTTCGCCATCTCGCGCGTTTGGGCGTACACCAATTTTTCGGAGCTGACCGAGGAGCAGGGGATTTATTCCAATCTCGGCGTTAATATTTACAGCGTTGAAAGCACGTCAACGGCAACCGATCGGCTCAAAACCTACGGAAACTACAACTATCGGCTTTACGACATCGGGGCCATGTTCCGGCTGAATTATATGGTGCAGGAAACCGACGCGATTCTGACGAATCTGGAAAGCTTCCTGACATACGCGAAGGACCGGCAGATTCCGGTTCAGTTCATGAACTCGGTCTATTGGAGTTCCTCGCCCTACGGGCCGGACGGGCAGGGCGGCAACTTCGGGGACACGAAGTATACGCAGATCCTTTATAACAGCGCAACCGGCGAATACTACCGCAGTACGCCGAATAATTACAGCAGCACCAATTGGCTTACCAGCGGAAACGATACGCTCAACAACGCCTGCGCCGAAAAGATCGGGCTTGTATTCTCCCAAGCGCGGGAAACCGTTAACAAACTGCTTTCCTCGGGGCTTGACGCGCAGAATGTTACGTGGGTTATGGAGTGGGGCGTTTGCTATAAGGGAATTTCCAGCTCCATGAGCAATGTGCTACGAACGGCCGGAATTTCCGCAAACCCGTTGGACGGCGGCGATTTCAACCCCGCGCTGGTTGCAAAAGCGGCGGCGGACGGCGTTGCCCTCGACCCCACGGACGGGCTTTCCTACGCAGAAAAGCATTGGCTTATGGATTGGACGGCGCAATACAACCAAGCCCTTGCCGAGGCATATTGGACCGCGCTCGGAACCGACCCCGTAACCGTGAAAAACGGGACGGTAACAACCCCAACGGCGCAAACCGCCGAACGGCTGTTCTCGCATAATGTGCAGTGGGTCAATCAGAATCCCGCGCGCGATATGCGCATTTCGGGCTGGAAAGGCGGGGTTGGAAGCGGATTCTATTCTTCCAGTGAGGATATGTATTTCGACGACATCCGCTATTATCAGTATAAAACCGCCTATGGCAGAACGGGATGCGTCAATCTGGAAATGGCAATCCATTCTCCCGCAACCATCATCGCCAACTATCTCAAACAGAGTTACGCGGCGGGCTTGGAGTTTGTCACCCTGTTCAACGACGAAGATTCCTACGGAACCGCCGCAACCTTAAAGAGCATCGACAACATTGATTCGCAGGCTGCCGACGCGCCAACGGAATACCGCGTGAACCTGCTCAATGTGGACTTCCTGCGCGACGCGGCAACGCCCGATCTGGTCGGGAAAACCGAGGGAATTGTTTCGGTTGCCAATATGGAGCAGGATTCGGTCAACGGTCTGCTTTCGCTTGCTTCCGCCGGAACGGGGTCGGTCACTTTCCGCGTTTCGGATGGCGGAAGAGCCTTCCAGAATGGCCTTACCATCGGCGTTCAGGCGGCTTCGGTGTATGGCGACAGCATTAAAATCTATGTTGGGAAATCCGCCGATTCCACCGCCCATTTTTCCACCTACCAGCCGATTACGGCGGTGGACCGCTTCAACAGCAATTTCCTTTCCTATATCGATTTGACAAGCGCAACCAAGGGCTTGACCGAATGCTATATTAAGTTGGAATTTACCTCGGCAAACAAAACCGCCGCGCTCCAATTCATGAAGGTCTATCTCAACAACAGCGCAAAAACAGGGCAGACCGACGGAACTCTGCCAACCATGAAAGAGCAGAGAATCCAGAATCTTTGGGTCTCGCGGCGCGCGGTTGTAATGAACGAATATGAACGGTACCTTAAAAAGAACGGCGGGGAGACCGACGCGGTCAGCGAGCTTGCCCTGCAATTAATCGAAAACGGTTCTTTCGCAAAGGCTTCCGAATTGCTCTGCGGGCAGATCTCCGAGCTGTTGCCGGCGGTCTATTCGGTAACGGGCGGCGGAACGCTCGGCCGGTATCCCGTTTCCTTGGAGCCGTCGCGCGCCGCGCTGGCCGTAACGGTAACGCTTTTGTCGTTCGGCGAAAACGGGCTTTCCATGCAGGCAACGTCAGCCCGCGCGCAGGACGTAACGTTTACCGTTTCGGAACTGCCCGAGGGAAGCCGATGGACGCTCCAAACCGAAAATAACGGTCTTTATACGCTCCGTCCCGCCGCCAACGGCGAAACCGACGGCGTTTTAACGGCGAGCAACGGCAAAGTGGAGTTCACGGTTGCGGTGCAGCAGCTCTCCGGAGCAAAAACCTACCGTGTGGTGGAAGGCCGCGTGTCGTCCGCCGTCAACGGAACCACGCTTCGGGTAACGGTGCAGGACCCCGCCGTTTCGCAATACGCGGAGTCCAACGCGTTCACGCTTGCCAACTCGGTCACATACACCCGCCGCGCGGATGGATCCGACGCCGTTGAAACGGGCGCGGCCGCAATGCCGAAGGCGGGCGATTACGTGAAACTCACGTTTGACGCCGCAGGGCAGAAAGTGGTCAAAGTGGAGTCGGTTTACGGTCAGAAAACGGGCGTGATCCAAACGTTTATCAAGCCGGATCAGAAAAACGGCGTCAACGGAACCATCGTCTTTGCGGACGGTTCGTCTTTCGAGCTGGAATACGGCAAATATACCACCAAAGTCACCATCGGGTCCACGGACGCGTATTTGCGAACGCTGTTTCCCTCGCAAATCGAGGATCTGATCCGGGAGGGCATGTCGGTTTCCATTACCTATTGCCCCGAATCCTACGGCGGCGCAACGCGGCGGATCCTGACGATCAGCGCGTAAATTCCCATCGGTTGTTACCGGAGCGCGAATCCGGACAATAATAAATTTTTTTCAAGAAAGGAAAAAAAGAAGATGAAACTCCAAAAACTCCTTGCGGGAATCCTGACGGCGGCCATGCTCCTCGGCTGTCTGATCCTGCCGATTACGGTGTCGGCGGACGGCGCAACCGAGATCTCAACCGCGGAAGGACTCCAAAACATCTCCAAAAATGTTGCGGGTTCCTATATTCTGACCAGCGACATTGACTTGACCGACGTAACGTGGACGCCGATTGCAGGCTTCAAAGGAACGCTGGACGGCGCGGGACACACCATTTCCCATCTTTCCGGTGTTACTGCACTGTTCGGAAGCGTTTCGTCAGGCGCAACCATCAAAAACCTGACCATTTCCGACTCCACATTTACGGGAACCGGAAATGATCCTTGCGGCGCGTTTGCGGCGCAAGCGACCGGAGCCACCTTCACCAACCTGACCACAACCGATACCGTTTCGGTTAAGGGCGGCTGGATCGGCGGCATTATCGGGCGCGATAACGGCCGTTGCAATGTTTCCTATGTGGTCAATAACGCAAGCGTAACGGCAAGCAGCAGTTATGCGGGCGGTATTGTCGGAATTTTGACTGCGGGTGCGAACAACGCCTCTAATTATTTGTATTGCATTAACTACGGTACCATTTCCAACTCGGCGGGCAACACTTATGCCGGCGGTATCATGGGTCGGTATAACCTTGTAAATGTCAGCTATTGCCTTAACGAGGGCGAGATTAACACATCCTACCGCGCGGCGGGGCTTGGCGCAATGTCGCAGGATTCCGCTTCCACTTGGTCGAACTGCGTCAATAATACCACCGAAATCACCGGTTCATCCGGTTGGGCGTTTGGCGCGTTTGCGCAGGCAAGCGGGACAGTTGCTGCAAACAACTGCTATTGGCTTGCCGGAACCCAAAATTTTGCAATCGCCCATCCTCAACATGGCGTGAACGTAACGGGAACAAACTCCGTTGCGTGCAAGACAGCGGAAGAAACCGCCGCTTTGGCAGGGTTTGTTGCAAAAATCAAAACAGCCGTTCAAAACAAAACGACGATTGACGGAGATTTCACCATTGGCGATGTGGAAGGATCCGAAAACAACCCCTATAAGATTACCAACGCAGAACAACTTGCCGCTATCAACGGCGCAACGAAAGGCACGTTCTATGTGTTGGAAAACAACATTGACCTCGGCGGCGATGAATGGACTCCGATTGCCTCTTTTGACGGCGTTCTCGACGGCGCGGGCTACACCATTTCCAATTTTGAGATTACGAATCCGGATGCCAATGGCAATGTCGGCCTGATCGGCAAAACCAACGTTGGCAAAATCAAGAATCTGACGATCGACCGTGCAACCATCAACGCGGCCGCCGCTGCAGCGGGCGGCGTTGGCGCGTTGGTCGGGCTGGTGGAAGGAGAGGCTCTTTTAAGCCACATTACCATCGGAGCGGACGTCAGCGTTGCGGATCCCGCCGCGTTCGAGGTGGCAACCAACTACATCGGCGGCGTTGTTGGCTATCTCAAAGGAGCGGCAACGGTTGAATATTGCGTCAACAAGGCTTCCGTAGCGTCCAATGGGAAAGGAACGGGCAGTATTGGCGGCGTCGTCGGGCTTGCGCAGGTCGCCGCAACCATTACCTATTGCGCGAACTACGGCGAAATTACCGGCGGTTTGTATGAATACAAAAATGGTGATGGAGCAACTGTCAGCCGTACACAGTATGCGGGCGGAATCGTCGGCCAGATGCGCACGGCCACCGTCAGCTATTGCCTGAATGCCGGTGAAGTGACCGCCCCGCATATCGTGGGCGGCATTGCGGCGTATTCCTACCTAAACAACGCGGGAACCGTAATCGGATGCGTGAACCGTTCAACAAACGTAATTGCGAATGAAAATTATATGGGCAGTCTCCTCGGGCGTTTGGACGGCACTGTTACGGCAACCAATTGCTATGCCGTAACCACAAGCGCTCTTCCGTTGGTTGCAAAAAAGACCGAGGCAACGCAGTACACCTTCAACAACGTTACAGGCGGCTCCACCGAAGCGAACGCGGCAATTGTTTCCAATGCGGCGAAGAATCTTGCCAACGCAATTGCAAAGGGCGAAACCGTTCTGGAAATTACCGAGGGCGTAAAACTTGCCGCATACCAGAAAACCGATGTTCAGGACGGCAAGTTCAACATCCGCTTTATTGCAACGCTGGATGATTACAGCGCGTATTCCGAAGTCAAATTCAAAATCTCTCTTCCGAACGGCAGCGCATATTACGAAGTTCCCGTTAACACCGTTTATACCGCGCTTCTCGAAACGGTGGACGGCGAGAGCATTTATAAAGAGGCTTGGGAAATGAAAGGAAACTTCCTTGCCGCCTATGCCATTACCGGCATTGGCGAGAACGACGAGGTGGACCTTGTTATTACGCTCTTGGCCGAAAAGAACGGTTCTACCGTTTCCGTTGCCAAGCGGGTTCAGATTACCGCCGGCGTTGTAACCTTCTCGGACTATAACGGTTGATGAAAGGAGAAGAACCATGAAAACTTATTTAACGCCTTCTCTCGAAAAGCTTCCCATTGCCGCGGAAGATATTCTGACCGCCTCTTTGCAGGTTTCCGGCTTCGGTTCATCCGATAGTTGGGACGATGTAAAAAAGAAGCTCGATCTTTGATCTTTCCTGAAAATACAGCAAGAAGGGAAACATTTCGAAAATGCAGAAGCGAATTTGCTCTTTGCTTTTTGCGGCGTTTCTCCTGCTCAATTGCCTGATCCTTGCCGCCGGCGCGTTCGCCGACGGCGGGGATCCCGCAACGGGCTGGGACGGAACCGCCGTTGCCGAGCCGAAACTCGGCTCCGGTTCTTCCTCTAATCCTTATCAGATCGCAACGGCCGAGAACCTCGCGTGGGTCTCCCAGCAAGCGAAAACCGATAAATTTGAAGGGAAGAGCTTTATTCTGACAGACGACATTGACCTTGGCGGCAACGAATGGACGCCAATTGGAACGGGAACCGAATTTTACGCGACCTTTGACGGTGATTTCCACACCGTTTCCAACTTCAAAGTGACTGATACCGCTCTTTCGGCCGCCGGTCTGTTCGGAACGGTCCGAAGCGCAACCATCCGGAATCTGACCGTTTCAAACGCAACCGTCAGCGGAACGTCCGGCAGTCAGGGCGCGATCCTCGGCGTTTCCAACAGAGGAACGCTGATCCGCTGTGCAACGACCGACAGCGTTTCCGTTTCCGGCGTTTTTGCGGGCGGAATTGTGGGTTCCCTGAATGGGGATTGCACCGTAACGGCGTGCGTCAACAACGCCGCGGTGTCCGCCAACGGCTCGAATGTCCGCGTGGGCGGGATCGCGGGGCTGGTCAACGGAGCGTCCGTTTTCTCGCTTTGCGTCAACAACGGCGCGTTGAGCGGAACGGGATCCAATGCCATGGCGGTCCGCGTTGGCGGGCTGATGGGGCAATCGGCGGCCGTAACGGTTTCCGAATGCGTCAATAACGGCGCGGTGGAAGCCTACGGCTATGCGGGCGGCCTTTCCGGCCATTGCAACGTTGAGGGCGGCAGTTTTACCTCCTGCGCGAGCCGCGCAACGGTAAACAGCACCTATTATCCTTCCGTTTGCGGCGCGTTAACCGGATTTCTGAATGCGGAAACCGCGTTCAACACCTGCTATTATACCGCCGAGGCGGGAAGCGCGGCAATCGGGAGCAGTTCTTCCGCGAGCGCAACTGCGGAATCGGTTATCATTCTCGCGAACGATGAAGAGGTTGCGGGGAAAGATACCACCACATTGGCCGATATGAGCGCGCTTTTGTCCGCGATCAACGCCAAAATGGGGCCTGCAACCGCGCCGCGCCAAAAACCGTCCGCCCCGTCCGAATGGGAGAACGGCGAAATAGCGACCGCTTTTGCGGGCGGAACGGGCGACTACAACGACCCCTACCGGATTGCCACCGCGGGGCAACTCGCCTATCTTGCCGAATCGGTCAACGGCGGGGAATCCTATCGCGACCGTTTCTTTGCTTTGGAAAACGACATTGATCTCGGCGGCAAGTATTGGTCGCCCATCGGTGTGGAAGCCGCTCGGAGTTTCCGGGGCGTGTTCAACGGATGGGGCTTTACCGTCAGCAATTTCACCGTTTCTCTGACCGACGACGACGCCACGGTGTGCGGCGGTCTGTTCGGCTCGGTCAACGAAGGAATCGTCAAAAATGTCAAAATCGATCTCGCCGAAATCGAAGTGCATGGAGTCAAGAGCAACGTCGGCGGCGTGGTCGGGCTTGCCGCGTCCACGCAGATCATCGCATGCGAGGCGGGCGCAAACGTGCTGGTCTCCTATATCGGCGCGGAAGAGAGCAAGGAAGTGGTTGCCGGCGGCATTGTCGGCAGATGCGAGGCGTGCACGGTGCAGTATTGCACCAACCGCGCGCAGGTCTATTCGTTCAAAGCGTCCCCTGCGGCGTATGCGGGCGGAATTGCCGCGCTCGGGTCCAATTCCACCATTTCCTATTGCGCGAACTACGGCAAAATTACCGTTGCTTCCGATGTCGGCGGCCGCTATGATTGCGGCGGCATTGTCGGAACGCTGGGCGTTCAAAGCGGCGCGGCGGGGAAGATTGACCATTGCGTGAACTACGGAACCATCATCAGCGGTCAGCACGGCGGCGGATTGGTCGCCTACGTGCAAACGGCGTTCTGCGAGATCACCGATTCCTATTCCTGCGGAGCCGTCAGCGCAAATCACCAGTGGTCCGGCCTTCTCCTCGGCCGTTGGGACCTCAACTTTACCACCATGGACCGCTGCGGGTATTTGAAGCAGGTGGACCCTGAACCGAGCAAAACAGGCCACATGCGCTGGGTCGTCAAGCCCATCGCCGTTTTGGAGAACAACGCGGGAAGCGGCGGAAACATCCTCGGAACCTTTACGGAGCAGGATGAAACCGAGTTTGAAGCCTCGGCCGCTCCGATCCTTTCCGCAATTGCGGAAAACGTCAGCGCGTCGGTTGCGGCGGCGGAAACCGAAATTCAGCCGCACGAAGACGATGATGGTCCCCAAAAAGAGGAAACCACCACGCTCAACCGCGATATTCCAACGAAAAAACCGTCCGCAGAGTCGGATACGACCGCGCCTGTTGAAGATCCGACGGCAACCACCGGTTCGGAGCCTTCCCAAAAGGGCGGATGCAGCTCTGTGATCGGTGGCGGACTCGCCGTTCTTCTGGCGGTAATTCCCGCCGCGGCGTTGATTCGCCGAAAGAAAGATTGAACCCCCGGGGCGCCGTGTTATGGGATGCGGCGCCCCTTCGGTCGTGTAATATCAAAGCAGAAAAGGATACAAACAGGAAAGGAATTTACGGATATGTTCAAACTGACACCCCCGCTCGGATGGAATACGTGGAACACCTTTGGCGAAAAGATCAACGAGCAATTGATTCTTGACGCCGCGGACGAGATGGTTCGCTTCGGATTGAAAGATTGCGGGTATGAATACATTGTGATCGACGATTGCTGGGCGATGAAAGAACGCGACGAAAACGGGAAACTCGTTGCGGATCCCGCAAAGTTTCCAAACGGCATGAAAGCCCTCTCCGACGCGATCCACGCCAAGGGATTGAAATTCGGCATGTACTCCTGCGCCGGAACTTTGACCTGCGCGGGATACCCCGCAAGTTACGATTATGAGTTTATCGACGCCGCGACGTTTGCGGAATGGGGCGTGGATTTCTTAAAATACGACTATTGCTTTCACACCCCGCTGATCAAGGCCAAGTACCTCTATCGGCGCATGGGCGCGGCGCTTGCCAACTGCGGGCGGGAGATCCTGTTCAGCGCGTGTTCTTGGGGGATCGACGAAACGCAGAAGTGGATTAAAACCACGGGCGCGTCCATGTGGCGTTCAACCACCGACATTTTTGATTCATGGTCGTTTATCAAGAAGCTGACGGCGCAGCAGAAAGAGCTTCACCCCTACAACGGCGTGGGCTGTTTCAACGATATGGATATGCTGGTGGTCGGCATGGGCGGCCGCGGCAACGTTGGGAAAGAGAGCGGATGCACGTTTGAAGAGTACCGTTCGCATTTCTCCATTTGGTGCATGATGGGGTCGCCGCTGATGATCGGCTGCGATATTCGCAGCATGAACGAGGAGACCGGATCAATTCTGATGAATCGGGACGCGATTGCCATTGATCAGGACCCTTCCTGCAACCAACCCTACCGGATTACGGATTGCCGCTACCCCGACGAGGACGTTCTGATTTACGCGCGTTTGCTGACCAACGGGGATTACGCCATCGGCGTTTTCAACATGGGCGACGCGGAACACAGCGCCGATTTTCTGCTGGATGAAATCGGCCTGCCGATTTCCTGCGGCAAAACTCTACTGATGCGCGACGTATGGAGCGGCAAGGAAGAAATGCCGAAAAACAACACGGTATCGGTGCGGGTCAAGGCGCATGATTGTCGGTTGTGGCGTTGCAAGGTGGTTTGAATGCAGTGCATGCGCTGTTCCCGCGAGCTGGACGAATTTGACATCGGATGCCACCTGAAACTGATTCACCGCGGGGCAACCGCTTTCCTTTGCCGCGAATGTATCGCAAAGGACATCGGTTGGACGCGGGAAGAGATGGACCGTGCCATTCGCCGGTTCCAAGAGCAGGGGTGCCGATTGTTTCCGCCGTTGCGGGAAGCCGAACCCTGAAAATGCTTCCATGCGCGGCATGCGCGTTCCAATCCATTTTCCAAAAAGAGGGCTTCCAGCGGTCTTATCCGCCGGAAGCCCTCTTTTTGGCGTTCGGTGTCAGATTTCCATGGGTTCGCCCAAGGCGAGCAGAAAGAGATAGGTTTTGTCGGGGCGTTTGCCGAAGAGATTCTCAATAGCGCGGGCGTAGCAAGCCAGCTGGTTTCCGTGGCGGGCTTGCAGATGCGCGCGTAGCAGGGCGCGGTCGGCGCGCTCTTCGGGCGTGATGTGGTCGGTTTTGTAGTCGTAGAGTTCTATGCGTCCGTCTTTGCCGATCAGAATCAGATCGATGGACCCCTGCACAAACAAATTCTGCCCTTTGACCTGCAACGCAAGGTCGGGATCCGCCGTCAGTTCGGAAAGCGGCAGGAACAGCCCGAATTTCTGCTCGCGCAGGATTTGCTCCGCGGTTTTGATCCGACCGATGAGCGGGCTTGCAGCAAATTTGCGCAGAGCGGTGCGGTTGGCAATGGCGGCGGTTTCGGGCGTCAGGAACTTTTGCGCCACAAGCCGATCCATTTCCGAATCGATCGTATCGGGCGCGAGGTTCGGCAGATCGCAAAATTCCAGAAACGCGTGCGTTGCGGTTCCGATTTCGGCGGCGGTGGGTCGGCGATGCGCCGAAAGAAGCCCGTCGAACGAGGGTTCCGCATCCTGCATCAGGCGGATCTGCTCCCGAATCGCATTTTCATCATCCTCTTCTTTCAGCGTATCCAGCAGATCGGGGCGAAGCTTGGAAGCCGCCGCTTTGGTTGGTACGCCGCGCAGGGCTTCCAGCGGGTAATCAAAGGCTTCGGCGCGCTCCGCAACCGAGCGGAAATGCAAAACCGTTTCCGCAACGGCGGTTTCATTTGGCGCCGCTTTCGGCGTTTCCGAGGGGCGAACGGACGCTTCAATCGGTTCTTCGGGGGCGATCCACCGGATTTCGGCGGGAAAACTCTTGTTTGTTTGCTCTGCGTCGTTCAGCGAGGCCAAAATCCAATCCAAAAAGCTCTTTCCGCCGAGAATTTCGGAACGGCGGTTGCGATGGATCGCGGAAACGTCCGAAAGCAGACTCTTTTTCTGCCGAGAGGGCGTTGCGGTTACATACAGGCGCTCCCGCGCGCGCGTCAGCGCAACGTAAAGCAAACGGATCTCGCCCTCGGCGTTTTCATCGGAAACGGCGATTTTTCCGGCTTCTTTAAGAACGCTCGGCGCGGCTGTTCCGCGCTCGGGATGGAACAAGTTTGAGGAAAAGCCGACCTTTTTTCCGTAAAACATGGGGGATTTCAGGTCTTGCGAGGAGAATGCCGAGCCGCAGGAAGCCACAAATACCACGGGAAATTCCAGCCCTTTGGAAGCGTGCATCGTGATAACGCGAACCGCGCTTTCCGCCCGCCGGAACCCGCCGGCGGAGAGCTGATCGCCGTCCCAAAGCCGCGTAATGTAGTCCAGATACCCGTAGAGGCCGCACCAAGACGACCGTTGATAAACGCGCGCCTGCTCGTAGAGCGTCAGGAAAACAGGCGACGAGGCAAGGTCGGCAAAGCGTTCGTCAAGGTAAAGGATCCGCAAAAAGCGGTCGGCGGGCTGCGCGGCGGCAATTCTGCGGTAGCTTTCGAGCCATGCCGAAAACGCGCGGGCTTTTTCCGAATACGCAAAATCGGGCGTTTGTGCGGCAACCAAAATGGCGTCGTAGAGCGATTTGGACATGGGCGCGATTTCACGGATCGCGCTCAATTCCGCAAGCGTGAACCCGCCGCGTTCGGTTTGCAGGTATTCGGAGAGCGGCAAATCGCGGTAGGGGTTGTCAACGGCGCGCAGAAGATTGAGCATATCGATCATCAGCGGGTCGTGGGTCAGCCGGTCGGCCGAATCCGACGAAACGGGAATCCCGAGGCGTTCCAAAGCCTTGATATACGGGTCCGCGTAAACGCCGCTGCGGCGCGTCAGAATGGCGATGTGTTCGGGCAGAATCGGGGAACCGTCGTTCAGCTTGCCGTTGGCAAGCAGGCGGGATATTTCCGCGGCGATCCAAAGAGCTTCGCGGGAAAGCGGTTCCTCTTCGCGCTCGGAACCATCGGACGCCGCAGGTTCGTCCGCCTCGCCCGATCGGTTTGTTTGCGCCCGTTCCAGAACGACTACCTGCGCGGGAACCGGTTGCCAACCCGCGGTTTCGGGGTCTTTTTTGCGGTGTTGCAGGTCGTCCTGCGGCAGGTAGCCAACGCTTTCGGGGCATGCCGAAAAGAGAAACGAGCAAACAGTATTGGCAAAGTCGATTACGGTTTGATCACAGCGGAAATTTTCGGACATGAACACGCAAACCGACGGGGAAGTTTCGGCACCAGCATCGGTGGAAAGCGGCATGGAACGGCGATAGTCGGCAAAAATTGTGGGATCGCTCCCCCGAAAGCCGTAAATGCTCTGTTTGATGTCGCCGACCATAAAGCGACGCGCGCCGCCGATCAGGGAGAAAATGCGGTCCTGCACGCCGTCCACATCCTGATATTCGTCAATGTAGACCTCGCGGTATTTGCCGCCGAGGGCTTGCGCCGCGGCCTCACCATCCTCGCCCGTCAGCAGCCGATAGAGCGAATCCCGAATGTCGTTGAAGCCGAGGATGCCGCGGTCGAGCTTTTCCGCGAGAAAGCGGTCGCGGAAAGCGCCGTAAAAGCGATGGAGCATTTCGGCAAACGCGGCGGTTTGCAGCATTTCTTCGCGCAATTGAAGCGGACTTGCCGCGAAAACCGACGATTGCAAAGCCGCCAAGCGTTTTTTGAAGTTGTTTCTGGCGGACTGATAGCGTTCCGACCATTCCGGCGCGGGTTTTGCGGCCGCAACGAAACGGGGAAAGACAAAATTGACCGCCGCGCGGCGCACTTCTTCCCATTCCTTGCCGCCAAGCGCGCGCAGCAGGCATTGGCATTGCTCCGCATCGTCGGCGAGAATCCCGCCCTGTTTTTTGGCGGCTTCGGGATCCGCGCTATGGCGGGATTTTACCTCGGCAAGAACCTGCGCGAAAGAGGAGACTTCCGCAAAAAGACGTTCGCGGATGACACCGCCCGCGCGGGAGAGCAGAAAATCGCCGTCGGCTTCCGCCCGTAACTGCTCGGCGGCATCCCGCAAGAGATCGATTCCTTGCGGGTAGGAGCCGAAACGATCGTAAAAGCGCAGCAGAATTTCGGCAAGATCGCCGGAAGAGGTACCGCTGTAAATATGGTCCATACAATCGGCAAACCGATTGTTGCGCAAACGGGAAAACGGGTTCTCGCCGCTTGCGGGATCAATCGGCGGTTCATACATTCCGTAAAACTCGGCGAGCAGATCGTTCATGATCTCCTGCGAAAGCGCGAACAGCTCGCCCTCGTCCGCCATGCGGAACGAGGCTGGAAGGCCGAGACGCTCGAAATTGGCGCGCACCGCCTGCTGGAAATAGGCGTCGATCGTGGAAATTTGCGCGCTCCCGAGCAGAAGCAATTGGTTGGAAAGGCGCATGTTGGAAGGATCGGCCGCAAGCGCTTCGCCAAGAGCCGCGGCAATGCGCGTTTTCAATTCGGCGGCCGCCGCGCGGGTAAAGGTGACGATCAAGAGGTCGGAGAGGCTGACAGGATCCTCGCTGTCGAGCAGGCGGCGAATGATGCGCTCGGTCAGAACGCTGGTTTTGCCGGATCCGGCCGCCGCGGAAACCAACAGCAGTTTATTGCGTAACCCCATGGCGGTTTCCTGCGAGGGGGTCCATGTTCGTTTCTTTTCTGTTTCCATTGTTTTCCCCCTCGTCAGAATTTGCTTTTCGGCGCGGCAACGTCGCAATGCTCGCGAACGACACAGTATTCGCAGGCGTCCGGAGAGGGCGTTTTTGCCGCTTCGCCGCATAGGATCCGCTCCGCCACCGACGTTACATTGCTTTTCATCTTTTCAATCAGATCCCGGATGGCGTCCGCGGAGAGCTTTTTGAGCGATTTGGTATAAAGCTGCCCGTCCGTTGTGTCGCAATCGGCGATCAAGGCGGGATCATCCAGCAGAAAACCGCTTCGCGAGGCCGCCAAAGAGCCGCCGACGCGCTGTTTTTTCAGATAGTGCGCGCCCGCGGGAACATAATGCTCGGGGTCGATTTTCGTAACGGCATACAGATAGATCACCAACTGCATATCCATTCCGGATTCCACATCGCCGATGCTGAAATCGGCCGAGCCGGTTTTGTAATCGACAACGCGGACGTAAACCTGATCGTCCTTCCGGTAGAGGTCAACGCGGTCAATCTCGCCGGTAAGGTGAACGGTACTGCCGTTTTTGAGGGTCAGGGAAAGATCGGGGATATTTTCTTTCCCGATCTTTTCTTCAAAAAAGCGCGGCGTAAAACGGCCGGACGCAATTTCTTCCAGCGCGCTTTTCAAGAGAATTTCCGCGAGCGAACACAGGCGGCTGAACAGGTGGAGCAGGCGCGTGTCCATTTCATCCGGCGGGATGGGGCAAACGCGGTTGAGATATTCTGAAACGATGGCGTTGACGGTTTCGCGGACTTCATCCTCGCTCGGAAAGCGCAGGGAACCGTCCGGTTGAAGCATTTTTTCCAAGAAGCGTTGGAACACGTAATGAACAAAAGTCCCGTCGTCCGCGGCCGATGTGGAAGAGTCCTTTTTTTCGCGCAAGCGAAGCGTGTAGTTGCTGTAATAGGAATAGGGGCATTTCATGAAAGTGTTGATCTTTGTTTTGGAAAGATACAGGGACGATGCCGCGTCGCTCGGCGGGGCTTTCCGCTCAAAAAGCCCGTTTTTCGCGGTACTTTCCGCATTATTTTGCCGGATTTGGCCGAACCGGAAGAGTTCCGGCTTGCGATCCAAAAGGTAGCAGACGCGCGTAAACGCAAGGGACGGAGCGCGTTCGCTTCCATCTGTGCGCAGAACGGGCGCGGACATGCAGAGGGTGCGCAAAGGCTTTGTTACCGCGCGGTAAACATACAGCAATTCCTCGGACGAACGCAACGATTCGTTGGTGTCGAACGCAATGCCGAGAGGTTCGAGCGTTGCTTTTTCGCGGTCCGAAAGGATTCCGCCGCTTTCCGCGGATTTCGGAAATTCTCCCTCGCACAGCCCGAGCAGGAGAGAGGCTTGAACCCCTTCCACGCGCATGGTGGCGGCCGAACCGATCATCACGCAATCATGCACGTTCGGCACCGATCCGAGGTCGCTCTCCGAGAACAAAATTGTTAAAAGGGAAAGAAATTCATCCACGGTCACTTCCGCGTCGGGAAGCAGATCGCAGAGTTTCAGCAGAGAATCAGTCAGAAAACGGTACAGGCGAACGGTTTCGCCTGCCTCGCGCGATTGACCGAGCGTGAGTTCCTCGGCGGCGAGCGCGGATAATTGCTTGGCAATTCCGAGGTTGCAGAGATAGCAATAAACCGCGCGGCAGCGGTCGGCCAGTCGTGAGGACGCGCGCAGCTCGGCGGAGAGGGAACGCAGAGGCTTTATAACCGCTTCCCGAACGCGATTTGCCGCTTCGAGGATTTCCTCGCCGCGTTCGCTCCGTTCGGCAACCAGCCCGTCCGGATTCATGTTCCAGACATCGTCGCAGAAGCGGGAACCGCTGATATGCCATGTTTCGCAATACTCCTCGAACAGCGCGGCGTCGCGCAGATCAACGCCGCAAAGCCCCGTTTTTACCAACGTTATCACATCCTGAACGCGGTAGTTGCGGCCGACGGCGCGCAACGCGGAAAGAACCAAGCGGGAAAGCGGCTTGGCGGCAAGCTCGGTACGGTCGGAGAAGAAATAGGGAATCCCGCGGCGTTCCAAGGCGGCGTCGAGGACGCCGCGGTAGGTTTCGGTTTCCCGAACAAACACGGCAATGTCGCCGTAATGCATTCCGCTTTGCACAAGGTCAAGAATGTTCAACGCCGCAAGCTCGGATTCTTCATAGAGATTCGAGCAGGCGTAAAGGCGCACCGCGTCCTGCCCGCGGTCGGCGGGGATCCGACGCTCTTCCGAACGCAGATCAAACCGCCAAAGGTCGCTTTCCAGCATGCGGAGAGCCTCGGGGCGGCAGTTGTGGCGGGACGTCAAAACTTGGTATTGAACCGGAGAATCGGCCTTTGCGGCGCAGTTTGCAAGCCGTTTTGCCGTTTCGGAAACGCCCGCAAATTGAATGGCGGCGCCATGCAGGGCGTTGGTGCAAAGCGCAACGGTAACGCGATCCGCGCCGCGCAGCAGCTCGGTCAGAACGGCGTATTCGGGAACGGTAAAGCTGGTAAAGGAATCAATATAAATATGCGTTCCCGCGAAATAATCGTGCGTTTGCAGGAGCTTCGCCATGCGGGTCAGTTTTTCGGCGGCGCTCCCGCCGAAACTTTTTTCCATTTGCGCGTCAAAAGCGGCAAAAACCATGGAAAGATCCCGTAGTTTCTGGGTCAGGGGGTCGGTCTTTGGCAGGCGGTCGGCGGCGGTTTCGAGCTGTTCGGGCGTAATCCCGTTGTTTTTCAGATCTTCCACCGCGGTCAGCATACTGCCGGTCAGGCTGATGTCGCTTCTCGCGCTCTTTCCGTATTGGGTCAGTACTCCCGAAAGCGAGCGCAAAGTCTCCCACATCAGAAGCGTTCTTGCGGCGCGGTCGGAAGAAAGCTGCGTTACGCCGCCGTATGCGCGGAACACATCCTCGCACAGCCCGGAAAAGTGGACGATCTCGAAAAACAGCCCCGCGTTCCGAGGCAGTTTTTCTGGCAGGTCGCGCTCGCTGATGTAGGCTTGCTGTTCGGGCACCAGCAAATAACAGCGAACGCCGTTTTCAATGTCTTCCCGAATGGCCTTTGTCAGCTCGGCGGTTTTGCCGGAGCCGGACGGGCCGCAAATCAATCGGAGCATGGCTCTCCTTTCCCGACCTTTTGCGGGTCGTTTTGTTCCGCCAGAAGCAGGTTGCGGCGGATCGTCTCTCTGCCGCGCCAAGCGTAGGCGCGCGCGGAAAAGGCTTCGTCGTTCATCCCGTCCAACTTTTCAAGCGTCAGGCGGGGGATAGGATCCACGGAAAAATAGGGGATCGGCGAAAAAATCGTTTCTTTCCGAATGGCGGCCTCGGTGTAGGGGCAGACATCCTGACAGATGTCGCACCCCCAAACAGAACCATAGCGGAGAAGATGCGCGGATTCTTCCTGCGTGAGCGCGCCTTTCTTTTGCGTGAGCGCGGACAAACAGGTCCCGATTTCATCCATTGGGCATGCTTTGCGGCATTTTCCGCACCCAACGCAGCCGCGGATCTCTCCGGCGGCGGCCGGAAGCTCGGCGGTGGTAATCAGTTCGCCGAGAAACACATAGGAAGAATACCGCTCCGTCAACAGCAATCCGTTCTTGCCGATCACGCCAAGCCCCGCGCGCGCGGCAGCCTGCAACTCGGCAATGGGGGAGTGATCCGCAAAGCCGGCAAATTTCCGGTCCGGAAGCCGCTCGCGCAGCAGCGGGAGCAGTTCCGCAAACAATTCGCGGTAAAACCCGTGATAATCGCGGGAAACGGCGTATGCCGAAAGGTTGCGGTTAGGCGAGAGACAGGCGCGGGTAAAATAGGGCGCGGCAATCATAACAACCGTTCCCGAAGAGATGCCCTCGCGCTCCAAAAGATACGGCTTCCGTACCTCGCAGGAAGAAAGCGGAATCGGCGCGAAAAGATCAATTTGTTTTTTTTGAAAAAAATTTGTTAAGAATTGTAACATCTCTTTCCCATTTCGCTGAAAATGTGATATAATAAATAGGAATACGAACGAAAACGCGCGTTCCTTGCGGCGCGCCTTCCGGCCGGACAACCGTTCTGCCTTTTATTATACATCATTTTTTTCGCAAAAGCAAGAATTTCCGAGAAAAAGCGCGTATGTTTTCAGCTTTTTTTCAGAAGAACATGTTATCATACCGTCGAAATCCATTTCAAAGGAGTGAAAAAATCATGTTGAAGAACCAAAAGATCCTCGTCAAATGTTCCGTAATCGCGCTTCTGATCGCCGTTATGGTATCGTTGAGCGGGTGTTACAGCGGGGCCATGTACCTGATTAACCGTTTGAACCCGTCCCAATCCACCGAAGCAACCGAAAACAGCGGGAACGGGACCTCGTCCTCTCAAAGCTCCGGCACGGAAAATACGGGGCTTGACCCGTCGCTATCGGGAGCGGATTTGATCAAATCCATCGTCAAATCCGATGCGGAACCGTCGGTTTACGGCTCGGCGGGAACCGATGTGTTTGAATTTTCCGAAGTGGTCCGGAAGGTGCAGGACAGCGTGGTACAGATCTACACGGCAAGCGGAGCCGGAAGCGGCGTTATCATTTCGGCGGAGCTGGGCTGGGTGATCACCTGCAACCACGTGATTGACGGGGAGAACGCCTATACGGTGGAGCTTTCCGACGGAAGCCGCTACAACGCAACGCTGCGCGGCGCGGACGCCGATTCCGACCTCGCCATTCTGAAAATTACCCCCGACGAGGGAGAAACCCTGACCGCCGCGTCCCTCGGGAAGAGCGCCAATTTGGTGGTCGGCGAAAAAGTGGTGGTGATCGGCAACCCGCTCGGAACCTTGGGCGGAACGGTTACGCAAGGGATCATCAGCGCAACGGAGCGGCAGATCTCGTTCAGCAACAGCGACGGTTCCACCACGGTTATGACCTTGATTCAGACCGACGCGGCGATCAACTCCGGCAACTCCGGCGGCGCCATGTTCAACCTGAAAGGCGAACTGATCGGAATTGTGAACGCCAAGTATTCCAGCTCCGGCGTGGAAGGTCTCGGATTTGCCATTCCGATTGACGAGGCCTACGACGTTGCCTGCGAGCTGATCGAATACCGCTATGTGCGCGGGATTCCGGACGACGGCCTGACGCTCTATACGCAGAGTTACAGCTCGTTTTACAGCGGAACCTATAATACCGTGCTTTACGCAACCGCTTCCAAATACAACAGCGCGTTAACGGGAAAACGGATCGTTGCGGTGAACGGCGTTGCCGTCAGCTCCGCGGCCGAATACAAACGCGCGATTGCAAACTGCAAAGTGGGCGACACCATTACGATCCAATATGTTCAGAACTCCCGAACGGGAAGCGTTTCCACAACGACCATTGAATTGAGAGAAAAAATTCCGGATTATATTTCTTCCGGCAGTTGACCAAACGGAGAGGGCGATCATGGCGGCTTCGGCAATTTCAATTTTGCGTTGTCCCGTTTGCGGGGCGGCGGGAACGCTCTCGGAAAACGGCCGCAGCTTCTGTTGCTTTGGCGAGCGTTCCCACACCTACGATTTCGCAAAAAGCGGGTATCTCAACCTCTCCCGCTCGCAGAAAAGCGGCGGGGACGGAGCGGAAGCGGTTTGCGCGCGGAGCGCGTTTTTGGAGAAGGGCTATTACCGGCCCTTGGCCGACCGCGTTCGGGAATTGCTCGACCGTTTTGACGCGCAAACCGTGATCGACGCCGGTTGCGGCGAGGGGTATTACACCGCCCGCATGGCGCGCGAGGGAAGAACGCTGCTCGGCTTCGACCTTTCAAAACCCGCCGTCGACCATGCCGCAAAGCGGATGAAACACGCGCTAAATACCGAGAAAACACCGAAAAGTACCGCGTTATTCGCGGTTGCAAGCCTGTTTGAGCTGCCGGTTGCGGACGCTTGCGCCGACGCGGTGGTCAACCTTTTCGCGCCGTGCGCGGAATCGGAGTTTTGTCGCGTTCTCAAACCGAACGGGGTTTTGGTTGTGGTCGGCGCGGGGAAAAACCATCTGATGGGGTTGAAACGCGTTCTTTACGAAACGCCGTACCAAAACCAACCGCGCGCCGATCTGCCCGTTTCCATGAAACCCATCGCGCGGGAAGAACTGACGTTTCAAACGGAAATTTGCGGGCAGGCCGATATTGACGCGCTCTTTTCCATGACGCCCTACTATTTCCGAACCTCGCGTTCCGACCGCGCAAAACTCGCCGCGCTCGAAACGCTGACAACCGAACTTTCGTTTGACATTTTTTGCTACCGAAAGGAAGAAAACGCGCCATGAAGCTGTCTGTTTGCATTCCGATGTACAATGAACGATCCGTAATCGCGAAAACCGCCGAAACGTTGACGGAATACCTGAACGTGCACTTTCCCGACGATTATGAATTGATTTTCTCGGACGACGGTTCCACCGACGGCTCCGCCGACCTCGTTCGCTCGCTCGCGCTTCCGCGCGTGCGCGTGGTCGGCTATCCCCGAAACCGCGGGAAAGGGTGCGCCGTCCGAACGGCCATGCTTGCCGCCAACGGCGATATTGTGCTTTTTACCGACGCCGACCTCGCCTACGGGACCGATGTGATCGGACAGGCCGTGGAAGCCCTCTCGGGAATGCGGGACCGCGATGTTCTGATCGGCTCCCGCAACCTCGGCAAGAACGGTTACGAGGGGTACACCTTCCTGCGCCGCGTGGCTTCCAAGCTCTATATCCGCGTTCTGTGCGTTGTCGGCGGCTTGAAGCTTTCGGATAGCCAATGCGGCTTCAAGCTTTTCCGCAGGGACGCCGTGCGGGAAATCTTCCGTCGCTGTCGGGTGGACGGCTTTGCGTTCGACTTTGAGGCCATTCTGTGGGCGCAAACGCTCGGCCTGAAAATTGCCGAGCTTCCCGTTCGCATCATCAACCATCGGGAGTCGAAAATTCATTTGGCGCGGGACGCCGTTCGGATGCTCCGCGATGTAATCGGGATTCGCCGAAAGGTGGCCAAACAATTCCGCGAGGAAACAAAAAACAAATCGTAAACATAAAAGACCCCGAATCGGTTCAGAGCCGTCGGGATCTTTTTTTGCGGTTGGGAGCCGAAGGGCCGTTCAACTCCCGCAAAAGGGAGAAGAGAAAGGGGAGCGTAAAAAGAAACGTCAGCGCGTCCGCCAGCGGTTGCGTTAAAACAATTCCCGCAAATCCGAAGCGGTTCGGCAAAATAAAAATCAACGGCAAAAAGAACAATCCCTGCCGCGCCGCCGCAACCAAAGAGGCGGAAACCGGCTTTCCGAGGCCTTGCAGCAAAATGTTGGTAACGGCGATGATCCCATGCAGGGGGAACACGGCGCAAAGCGCGCGCAAAAGCGGAACCCCGAATTGAACAACCGATTCTTCCTTGCGGAAGCAGGCGATCAGATCCGGCGCGAAAACCGCCGTCGGGACGGCGAGCAAAACCGAAACGCCGCAGGCAAAAGCCATGGAAACAAGATAGATCGAGCGCGTGCGGGACGTATTTCCGCTCCCGTAGTTAAATCCGGCGGCGGGGAGCATTCCTTGGCCGATCCCGAGGCAAAAGCCATAGAGAAACAGAAACCAGCGGGAAGTAATCGCCAAAGCGGCAATCGCCGGATCTCCGTAAAGCCTCGCCGCGCGGTTCAAGAGGATCACCGCAACCACGGTCAGCCCCTGCCGGAAGAGCGAGGGCAGGCCGTTCCACACCGACTTCAAAATTTGCTCCATTTGCATTTTCGGGCGCAAAAACACGGTACTTTTGCGGAAAAGATAGGGAAGAAGCAGAATCAACGCCGCCGCGCCGTAGCCAATTGGAACCGAAAGACCCGCCCCGAGAATACCGAGCCCGAGGCGAAAGATCAACAGCGGGTTCATTGCAACGCAGAGCAAATTTCCCGTTCCCAACCCGACCATAGCCCAAACGGTTTTTCCCTCGGCGCGCAGGAGATTGGAGAGGACGAACGCGGCGCACATCAGCGGAGCGGACGTCAGAAGGCAGGTCGCGTAAACGCGCGCCAACGGAAAGATTTCCTCGCTCGCGCCGAGAATACGGAGCAGGGGCGAGAGAAACGCCAACCCGAGCGCGCAAAACAGAAGCGAGAGCAGGACGGATCCGGTCAGCGCGCAAGAGGCGACCGCGTTCGCTTCCTCGGTTTCCCGCGCGCCGAGCAAACGGGAAAGCAGACTTCCCGCGCCCGTACCGAACACAAAACCGATTGTTTGAATGGCGGCAACAATCGGAAACGCAATGCCGATCGCCCCGCAGGCCTCGGTTCCGAGGCGCGCCGTAAAGAACGCGTCCGCCATGGCGGACGCGGATGGGAGAACCGCGGAGATGATGGTTGGAACCGAATGCCGGACAACCAAACGGGTTGGAGAGGCGGTCAGCATCCGTTGAAATCGCGCGTCGGTTGCGATCATTTTTTTCATCTCCTTGCGTGGTTTTTGTGTTAGTATCCCGCAAAAAGGGCGATTCGATAAAATTTTGACGAAAAAAAACGCCGATTCGCAAAAAAAGCCTTGATTTTTTCCCCGAAATGGTATATAATGGTGTTTGCAAAAGATTTCATCAGGAGGATTTTCCCAAAATGCTTGTTTCCGCAAAAGAAATGCTGCAAAAAGCGAAGGCGGGCCGTTATGCGGTCGGTCAGTTCAACATCAACAATCTGGAATGGACCAAGGCGATCCTGCAAACCGCGCAGGAGTTGAACTCGCCCGTGATCCTCGGGGTTTCCGAGGGAGCGGGAAAGTATATGTGCGGCTTCAAAACCGTTGCCGACATGGTAAAGGCCATGATCGACGGCCTCGGAATTACCGTTCCCGTTGCACTTCACCTCGACCACGGCACCTATGAGGGCTGCTACCGCTGCATCGAGGCCGGTTTCTCTTCCATCATGTTCGACGGTTCGCACTACCCGATTGCCGAGAACGTGGAAAAAACCAAAGAGTTGGTTCGGGTTTGCGCCGAAAAAGGACTTTCGCTGGAAGCCGAGGTCGGAGCCATCGGCGGCGAAGAGGACGGCGTAATCGGTATGGGGGAGTGCGCCGACCCGAACGAATGCAAACAGATTGCGGACCTTGGCGTTACCATGTTGGCCGCGGGAATCGGCAACATTCACGGAAAGTATCCCGAAAATTGGCAGGGACTTTCTTTTGAAACCCTCGCCGCCGTTTCCGAAAAAGTGGGTTCCATGCCGCTTGTGCTCCATGGCGGAACCGGCATTCCCGCAGATCAGATCAAAAAGGCGATCTCGCTCGGCGTTTCCAAAATCAACGTCAACACCGAATGCCAGCTCGCGTTTGCAGATGCAACCCGCAAATACATTGAAGCGGGGAAAGACCTGCAGGGCAAGGGCTTTGACCCGAGAAAACTGCTTGCCCCGGGCGTGGAAGCTATTAAAGCAACTGTAAAAGAAAAGATGGAACTTTTCGGCTCGGTTGGAAAAGCATAATTTCCGGATGATGCCGAAAAAAGGAAACCGTTGCGGCGGAACTTGCAGCAACGGTTTCCTTTTTTGTCGGGTTTCACAAAAAAATAACATAATTTTAGAAAAAACTATTGACATTTCATTCGGAACATGTTATAATCTAAAACAGGAAAATTGCTTACGCAAAAGACTCCAATTCAAAAAGGAAAGGTGTCCACTATGAAAAAGCTACTGATTGCTCTGGTACTCTTGGCAGCGTTGCTTCTGGCAGCGGTTGCCTGCACAGCTCCGATTGAAAATGATTCTGAAACAACGCCTAGAACCGAAACCGCAGACGGGACCGCGACAACTGCCGATAGCTCCGCGTCCACCGCTCCTGCAAGCGGAACGGAAACCACGGATAGCACAACCACACAGGCTCCCTCGGGCGATAACACCGATGAAACGGGTCTTGCAAACGGCGGCGCCGACACCGATAGTTCGTGGGGCGAACTCCATCCGATCAATTAATTTACATATGGCCTTTTGAACAATGTCCCGCGGGCGGCTTTGCCGCCCGCGGGACATTGTTTTAGAAAGCGATGGAAAGCGTTAACTCCTTCCGTCAGTCTCGCAAGCTCACCTGCCATCTCCCCCAAAGGTGGAGGTAAAAGTAGCTGACAAGTGGAAAAAAAGGGGTGTTTTTCCAATGGAAAGCAATTGAACCTCCCTCCCCGAGGGAGGGGGACCGCGAAGCGGTGGAAGGAGTTAGTTAATCCCTTTATTTAAAGCTGTCTTTGAGTGTTACCGCGCGGTTGAACGTGCTGGGGTTCTTGGTGTCTTTGCAGAAATAGCCCGTGCGGACGAATTGGAAGGATTCGCCTGCCTTTGCCTCGGCCAGCGACGGCTCCGCTTTGGCATGCTCCGCAACGATCAGCGATTCGGGGTTGATGAAATCGGTATAATCTTTATCCGAGGGCTTGTTTGCGGGGTTTTCAAGGGTGGTCAGGTTGTTGTAGAGGCAGAGCGTAACGTCTATGCAATGCGCGGCGGAGAGCCAATGAATGGTTCCTTTTACCTTGCGGCCATCCGCGGGCATTCCGTTTCCGGTTTCAAGGTCGGCCGTGCAGCGGATCTCGGAAACGCTGCCGTCCGCGTTCTTCACCACCTCGTTGCAGCGAACGATATACGCGCCCATCAAACGAACTTCGCCATCCGGCTTCATGCGGAAGAACTTGGGCGGCGGAACTTCGGCAAAGTCGTCGGCGTCGATCCACAGTTCGCTGGTAAAGGCCACCTTGCGGACGCCGGCTTCGGGATTTTGCGGATTGTTGGGGATTTCAAAATACTCGGTTCGATCCGCGGGGAAGTTGGTGACTACCACTTTGACCGGTTTTACCACGGCAATGCGGCGGGGCGCGGTTGCGTTGAGTTCCTCGCGCAGGCAGGCTTCCAGCTGGCGGATGTCCACCAGACTATCCGATTTGGCAACGCCCGTTCGGCCGATGAAATCGAGGATGGAAGAGGCCGTGTAGCCGCGGCGGCGCAGGCCGCAAAGGGTGGGCATGCGCGGGTCGTCCCAACCGTCCACAACGCCGCTTTCCACCAATCCGCGCAGGAAACGCTTGGAAAGCACCGTGTAGGTAATGTTAAGGCGGGCAAACTCGATCTGGCGCGGGAAACCGGAAACCGGCTTCGGCAGGTCCACATTGTCGCGCACCCAATTGTAGAGCGGGCGGTGGATCTCGTATTCAAGCGAGCAGAGGGAATGCGTAATGCCTTCCAGCGCGTCCTGAATGGGGTGCGCAAAATCGTACATGGGGAAAATGCACCATTTTGTTCCTTGGCGGTGGTGTTCCACATATTTAATGCGGTAGATTACGGGGTCGCGCATGCAGAAATTGCCCGACGCAAGATCGATTTTTGCGCGAAGCGTGTATTTCCCCTCGGGAAATTCGCCGTTCTTCATGCGCGCAAAGAGGTCGAGCGACTCCGCAACGGGGCGGTCGCGCCAAGGGGAAACGGCGGGGTGCGTCAGATCGCCGCAGTATTTCGGGTCGCGGAACTCCTCGGCCGAAAGCTCGCAAACGTAGGCAAGCCCTTTTCGGATCAGGCCAACGGCAAGTTCATAGTCTTTTTCAAAGTAGTCCGAGCCGTAAAAGAAGCGGTCGTCCCAATCAAACCCGAGCCAGCGGATGTCCTGCATAATCGCGTCCACATATTCGGTGTCCTCTTTGGCGGGGTTGGTATCGTCCATGCGGAGGTTGCAGATGCCGCCGAACCGCCGCGCGGTTCCGAAATCCACGCAGAGGGCTTTGCAATGCCCGATGTGGAGATAGCCGTTGGGTTCGGGCGGGAAGCGGGTGTGAATTTTCATGTTCGGGTTTTCGCGGAGATCTTCCTCGATAAAATCCCAAATAAAATTGTTTTCCATGGTTTCTGGCATTGTTTTCGGTTCCTTTCAAAGAGAGTCGATCATGGACCCGACGCGGGCTTTGACGCGCTCCGCGCCGAGAATTTGCATTACCGCGTAAAGGTCGGGGGAATTGAGCCTGCCCGTTACCGCAACGCGCAGGAACATGCTCACGTCCGCAATGTTTCCGCGGAACGCCGCGGGATCGGCCTTGTAGAGCTTCATATCCGAAGCGTAGCCGAGCCGCTCGGTAACGGCTTTGATCTTATCGAACCAGACCGACATCTCGTCGGTGGGGTCGTAGGTCGAGAGAAAACCGGAGAGCGCGGCTTTGATGTCGGATTTTTCGAATTTTTCGTCGTAGGCGTCCTCAACGGTGAAAAGTTCATCATAGAAGAAGCTCATATAGCCTTTTGCGTCCGCCCATGTGGCAAGGTCCTTGCGCGGCTTCTTCCCGCCGCGGCCGATGGCGAAGATCGATTTGGCATAGTCGGCGTCGCGGTCGAGCAGGGCGGCGAAATCGGGGTCGTTCGCGCGCGCCCATTCGCTTGCTTGCGCGTAAACTTCCTCGGCGCTCATACGCGAGATCACATTTTTGCTGACATCATTCAGCTTGTTGAAATCGAACAGGCAGCCCGAAACGCTCATTTTTTTAATGTTGAAGGGGAAGTCGGTATAGGGCTTTTCGGGGTTCTGCGCGTGCCATTCCTCGTAGTTGGAGTTCAGAAGCGTCATGATATACTCGCAAACGCAGGCGGGAGCGTAACCCATGCGGCTGTAATCGTCGAGGTTCGCGCCCATATCGCGCTTGGAGAGTTTCTTTTTGTTGCCGTTCTCGTCCAGCCGCATGATCTGCGAGATGTGCATATACTTCGGCAAACGGAAGCCGAGATAGCGGAACAGCATCAGGTGCTTGGCAACGCTCGGGAGCCATTCCTCGCCGCGCACCACGTGCGTGGTACCCATCAGCCGGTCGTCCACCGCGTGGGCGAAATGGTAGGTCGGGATACCGTCGCTTTTGAGCAGAACAAAGTCCTCGTCGTTTTCGGGAATTTCCAGCTTGCCGCGAACCAGATCGGTAAAGGGAATCTTCTTTTCGGGGTCGCCGTCCGCCCGCAGACGCAGAACAAACGGATGACCGGCGGCAAGGTGGGCCTGCACCTCTTCCATGGAAAATTCACGCTGTTTTTGCTGCTCCTCGCGGCGGAAATCCTGCTCGTTTTCCCAATCTCGGGCTTTGATTTCCGCTTTTTTATCGGTGGCGTTCAGCGCGTCCAGCTCTTCCTGCGTGGTAAACACGGGGTAGGCTTTTCCTTCACGCACCAACTGTTTGGCAAAAACATGGTAGATCGACGCGCGCCTGCTCTGCCGATAGGGGCCGTAGTTTCCTTTGTCGGTAATTTTTCCGTCCGGACCGATAACCGCGCCCTCGTCAAAGCAAATGCCGTAGCGGGCAAGCGTTCGGATCAATCCCTCGGCCGCGCCGGCCACCTCGCGCTTGGCGTCGGTATCCTCAATGCGCAGGTAAAAGACCCCGCCCGATTGGTGCGCCAACCGTTCGGCAATGGTTGCGGGGAACAGGCCGCCGAAATGCACGAATCCGGTGGGGCTGGGCGCAAAGCGGGTCACTTTGGCGCCTTCCGGCAATTCGCGGGGCGGGTATTCGGCTTCCACGTCCGCTGGGGTTTTCGTCACCTGCGGAAAGAGGAGCTCGGCAAGCAATTCGTAATCCATGAACATTCTTCTTTCTTTTGTTGATATAAATTATATTATATCATAACGAATCGATTTTGTCTATATTTTCCAATAAAAAAATCCGAGGAAACCCTCGGATTTTTCGGTTATTCGTCGTCTTTTTTCTTTCGTTTCGGCTCACGGTCGCTCTCGGGATATTGAAATTTGAACAGCCCCGTGAATTTTTTATCCCTGACGCCGAGCAGATACGCGGCCGTGCATACCGCCATGGAAGGAATGGTGATCAGGAAGAACATCCACCAATAGGAATTGAGGGCAACATCGCCAACGCGGTTGGCAAGCAGCCCCGTGTACATTCCCTCGATAACCACCGCGATGCTCGCGCAAACCCCGCCGATCTTGCTGAAAACGGAAACATCGAACACCGACGCCAGCATGATGAAAAACGCAAGAATGAAATTCGGAAGATTCGCCGCCAGAGAGAGAAAGAATCCCGTTAAGGGCCGGTAGGGCTTCCGCCCCTTTTCCACGGGGATCTTATCGCGGAATCCGATCTCCCAAGTCATGGTATACAAAAGAAAGAGATAAAAAAGAACCGCGAAGCCGCTTGTAATGTTCCGGAGCGTCGGATTTTTGGCCTTACCGGCCGCAAGCGCCAGAACGAACCCGAAGATCGCCGTTGCGAATTGGTTGAGAAACATTTTGACAACGTCGTAAGAACGTTCTTTCCAAAATGATTTCATGAACGGATTACCCCCATCGAACGCGGCGCTCTCGCATCGCTTGATAAGTCTATTATACCGAAAAAAAAAGAAAATGCAACCACGAACCGCAAAAGTTTACAAATTGGCAACCAAAACGAAAAAATATGTTGTAAAATATAAAATAGAGGCCGCATGGAACAGGGGGAAAAACATCATGTCGGAATTGATCTCGGTCGGCGAGTTTTCATCGCTGATTCAGGAATACGCTTCCTATAAACTTTCCATTCAGGGGTGTTCTCAAAAAACGGTGGGGGAATATCTGCTCGATTTGCGCACATTCTTCCGCTTTCTCATCGCGCGGAAACGGGACATTGACCCGCAGAGCGAGGAATTTACCCGAATTGACATTCGTTCGTTCGGCCTGCCGGAAATCAAGGAGATCACCACAGAGGATATTTACGATTTTCTGTTTTACACCAATCGGGAGCGGGGCAACCAATGGGCGGCGCGCTCGCGCAAGCTCTCGGCCATCCGGTCGCTTTATAAGTACCTTGTTACCCGCCGGCATTACCTCGACCGCAACCCCGCGGTTGATATTGACACGCCGAAGCCGAAAAAAACGCTTCCGAAGGTGCTGACGCTCGAAGAATCCCTGCGCCTGCTTTCGGCGGTGGAAAACGACCGCGAGTCCCCTTACCGCGTGCGGGATTTTGCCATTCTGACGCTGTTTCTCAACTGCGGCATGCGGGTTTCCGAGTTGGTGGGAATCAACATTGCCGATGTGGATTCCGAGTTTCGTTCTTTGCGGGTTACGGGCAAGGGAAACAAAGAGCGCATCATCTATCTGAACGACGCGTGCGCGCAGGCGCTTTCCGCCTATATGGCCGAGCGCAAGGGGCCGCGATACGCCTCGGTGCGGGACCGCGCGCTGTTTTTGAGTCGGTTGGAACAGCGGATCAGTGTAAAGACCGTTCAGGCCATGGTTTATAAATATCTCGAACGGGCGGGGCTGGAAGCCAAACACTATTCGGTTCATAAGCTCCGCCACACCGCCGCAACGCTGATGTACCAATCCGGCCATGTGGACGTTCGCGTTCTCAAAGAGATCCTCGGGCATGAGCAGCTCAACACCACGCAGATCTATACCCATGTGGATAACCGGAACATGGAGCAGGCCATGGCGCAGAACCCGCTTGCCTCGCATAAGCCGCTCTCCCGAAAATTGCCTGCGGAAACGGAAAGCGAAACGGCCGCGCCGGAAACGGAAATTGCGGAGGAATCCGACGCCTGAAAAAATTTTCAAAAAAATCAAAAAAACTCTTGCAATTCGGAAAAGGTTGTGCTATAATATATCCGTTGCTCAATCGGAGGCATAGCTCAGTTGGTTAGAGCGCATGCTTGACATGCATGAGGTCATTGGTTCAACTCCAATTGTCTCCACCAGCGGCGGATTGCGGCTCCCGCAAGGAGAAGCGCGCAGATCGGCCGAATTTCCGGATCGGGTATCGGATTATGCTCCGATGCCGAAAAAGGACTCTGTTGCAGATGAACAGGGTCCTTTCTCTTTTTCCGCGGGTTCTATTTTCCGTTTCGGATTCATATATCATAATGCAAACTTCCAAATGAAAAAGGAGAGATACCATGAACCGAAAACGGAATTTTCTATGTTTCCTGCTGGCTTGCCTGCTTTTGATCCTGCCGGTTTCCGCCCATGCCGAGGGATCGGAAACGCCCGACGAACCAGCCGCTTCCATTGCGCTTTCCGCCTCGTCCGAACTCGGCGTTGCGGAGGGGTCCCTGAACCTGAATTGCAAGAGCGCCATTCTGATGGAAGCCGAAACGGGAACCATCCTCTATGCGCAGAACGCGGAAGAATCCCTGCCGCCCGCTTCCGTTACCAAAATTATGACCCTTCTGCTGATTATGGAAGCGGTGGACTCCGGCAGTATTCACTTGACCGACACGGTAACGGTTTCCGCAAACGCCGCTTCCATGGGCGGTTCGCAGGTCTACCTGAAAGAGGGGGAGCAGATGTTGCTCGAGGACCTGCTCAAAAGCATTGTGATCGCCTCGGCAAACGACGCGGCGGTTGCGCTGGCCGAATACCTTTGCGGGAGCGTTCCGACGTTTGTGGAGCGCATGAACGAGCGCGCGCAACAGCTCGGGATGGCGGGAACGCACTTTGAAAACGCGACGGGGCTGGACGATACCGCGGAAAACCACCTGACCAGCGCGCGCGACATTGCGCTGATGTCCCGCGCGTTGATCGCGCATCCCACCATTCTGAAATACAGCTCGATCTGGATGGATACCATTCGCAACGGCGCGTTCGGCCTGACGAACACCAATCGGCTGGTCCGGTTTTACCCGGGGTGCACAGGCTTGAAAACCGGTTCAACGTCCAAAGCGGGCTTCTGCGTCAGCGTAACCGCCAAGCGGGAAAACCTTTCGTTGATCTGCGTAATCATGGGCGCGGAGTCGCGGGACGTCCGGAACGCCGCGGCGGCGTCGCTTCTGGATTGGGGTTTTGCCAATTTCGGGCTTTACCGCGCCGAAGCGGGGGAGTGCGGCCCCATGAAAGTTACGGGCGGGAGCGATGACGAATGCCCGCTGACTTACGGCGCGTTCGCCTGCGTTTTGCCGAAAGAAAAGCTCGGCAAGGTAACGCGGGAAGAGGTCTATCCCGCGTCCATGGCCGCGCCGATTGAAAAGGATAGCGAGGTCGGGGCCGTGGTCTATCGCGTCGGAGAAGAGGAAATCGGCCGCGTTCCCATTCTCGCGCCGACCGCCGTTCCGAGAATGGATTTCTTCGGGATCCTGCGCAGAATGGTCGAAGCCTTCCTGCTGGTCTGAATTTTTTGAAAAAAATCTTTGAATTTGTGAAAAAAACCGCAAAATATGGTTGAAATTTTTTCGGAAAGGGTGTATAATGATTTTATAAATCAAGCAAAGGACGGTTTATCCCCAAAATGTCGATCAAGCTCAACACCCATTATCTCGAATCTTTCATTCAGCCGCACGAATTTGAACGCATCGCGCCCGAGGTTCGCATGGCGGACGACATGCTCCGCAGCAAAACAGGCGCGGGAAACGATTTTCTCGGTTGGGTCGATCTCCCCGACCGCTATGATCGGGAAGAGTTCGCGCGCATTCAGGCATGCGCCGAAAAGATCCGCAAAACCTGTCAGGTTCTGGTCGTTATCGGAATCGGCGGTTCCTATCTCGGAGCCCGCGCGGTCATCGAATTTCTGAAATCGCCGAACTACAACTTGCTTCCCAAGGAAACGCCGAATATCTATTTTGCCGGCAACAGCATCAGCTCCGACGCACTGACCGAAATTCTTTCGCTCTGCGAGGGAAAGGACGTTTGCGTCAACGTTATTTCCAAATCGGGAACCACAACCGAGCCTGCGGTCGCGTTCCGCGTATTCCGCAACCTGCTGGAAGAAAAATACGGGAAAGAGGGCGCGCGCGAGCGCATTTTCGTAACCACCGACCGCGCGCGGGGAACGCTGAAACAGTTTTCCACCGACGCCGGATATGAAACCTTTGTGGTTCCGGACGATGTGGGCGGCCGTTTCTCGGTGCTCACAGCCGTCGGCCTGCTTCCGATCGCCGCCGCGGGAATCGACATTCTCAAACTGATGGAAGGAGCCGCGGCCGCAAGCCATGCGTATACGTCGACCGACCTCGACCGGAACGACTGCTACAAATACGCCGCCATCCGCAATCTGCTTTACCGCAAGGGAAAGAGCGTTGAAATTCTGGCCGGATACGAACCGTTTGCGGCAATGTTCCATGAATGGTGGAAGCAGCTCTACGGCGAGAGCGAGGGGAAGGACGGAAAGGGCGTTTATCCCGCTTCTGTAATCTTTTCCACCGACCTGCATTCCCTCGGCCAATTCATTCAGGACGGCAACCGCATCCTGTTTGAAACCGTTATCGACATTGCCGATACCCACCGCCGCTTCGCGATCCCGAACGATCCCGCAAACATTGACGGCCTGAACTTCCTTTCCGGAAAAGAGCTTGACGACGTAAAGAAAACGGCGATGCTCGGAACGGTCCTTGCGCACGTGGACGGCGGCGTTCCGAACACGGTAATCGAGGTCAGCGAACGGAGCGAATTCGCGCTTGGCGAATTGATTTATTTCTTCGAATTGGCCTGCGCCGTTTCGGGCTATGTCCTCTCGGTCAACCCGTTCGATCAGCCCGGGGTGGAATCCTATAAAAAGAACATGTTCGCGCTTCTCGGCAAGCCCGGGTACGAATCCATGCGTGCGGAATTGGCAAAACGTTTGAATTATTAACGAAAAATACACAAAAACACGCAAAAAAGGGATTGACTTTCGGGGCAAAATTTGGTATAATGAAGATACAGAGACGGACGCTTGTCCCGCTCTGACTTGTTGGGAGGTAATATAAATGTTAAAACTGATCGTCGGTGTCAAAGGTACGGGAAAAACCAAAACGCTCATCAACCTTGTCAACGGAGCGCTTGAAGTAACCAAAGGAGACGTTGTCTGTATTGAAAAAGGAACCAAGTTGAGATACGACATCAAACCGTCCGCTCGCTTGGTAGACGCGGATGAATATATGATTACGGACGGGCAATCGCTCTTCGGATTTGTTGCGGGCATCATCGCCAGCAACCATGATGTTACCGATCTGTTCATTGACGGCACGCTGAAAATTTGCAACGGGGATATTTCCGTTTTTGAAAAGTTGGCGCAGGAACTTGCCACCTTGACGAACAAAGCGGGAATCAATCTTACGCTGTCGGTTTCCATGCCCGAGGAAGAAATTCCGGCTTCGGTCAGAGCGCTTCTGTAAGGATCCGCCAAGCGGGCAAAATTTTACCGCAGTTCTGCAAAAAAATCGGGCAGAACTGCGGTATTTTTACGGAAAGTACCGTAAAAAATTAAAAAAGAAGGGGGGACAAGCCATTGGTTTTGATCATTGCCGAAAAGCCGAGCCTTGCGCGGAACATTGCCGCCGGCATCGGACAAATGCAGCGGCGCGACGGGTATCTGGAAGGCAACGGCTATTTGATAACATGGGCGTTCGGCCATTTGTTCTCCCTTTGCGATATTGAGGAATACAACCCGCAGCCAGACGGATCCACGCGTTGGAGCATGAACAATCTGCCGTGCTTCCCGAAAGAATTTCGTTTTGAATTGCGGCGCGGCAACGATAAAAAGCCGGACGCGGGCATCGGCAAGCAATTCGGGATCATCCGTTCGCTTTGCAACCGCTCCGATGTGGAAGCCATTGTCAACGCGGGGGACGCCGACCGCGAAGGGGAAATCATCGTCCGCCTTTGCATTCAGAACGCGCTAACGGCTCCGAAACCGCTCAAAAGGCTATGGCTGCCGGATCAAACCCCGCAAACCGTTGCGGCGGCTTTGGGGGAGATGAAGGACGAGAACGAATACGACCTGCTTGCCGCCGAGGGGTTTGCCCGCACTTATATCGATTGGCTTTACGGCGTTAACCTTACGCGCTACGCAACGCTCAAAACGGGAACGCTCCTACGGGTGGGGCGCGTAATCATTCCGATCGTCAAAGCGATTTACGATCGCGACCTCGCCATCCGCAACTTTGTTCCAAGCAAATATTTTTCTCCGGTCAGCCGCGAGAAAACCAACGGGGAAGTTGTGGAACTGACCTCAAAAAACAAATTTGAAGCGGGGCAAAAAGCCGACGCCGAAGCGCTTTGCGCCAAGTATAACGGCGCGGGAGCGGTCGTTTCCTCGGTTAAAAACAAGAAAACAACGCTTCCGGCCGGAAAGCTCTATTCGCTCTCCAACCTGCAAAACGTGCTGGGAAAGAAATACAAAATGTCCATGCAGGAGAGCCTGACCATTGTGCAGGGGCTTTATGAAAAAGGATATTTGACCTATCCGCGCACCAACTCGGAGTACCTTGCAACCGCGGAAAAGGATAAGATCCGGCAAATTCTTGCCGGATGCGCAAAACTCGGCTATCCCGTGCGGTTCAAGGACAGCAAAAACATTTTCGACGATAGCAAGATCGAGTCGCACTCCGCGCTCACGCCCACCTATAAAATCCCGCAGAAAAACCAACTGACGGAGCGGGAAATGCAGGTCTATTCCACCGTTTTCCGTCGCTTTGCGGCGGTCTTTTGCGCCGAGGATTGCGTGGTTTCGCGCTCCGAGATTACGATTGACGTCGGCGACCTCGAAACATTCACGCTTAAAGGGATGACCATGCTTGAAAAAGGATGGACAAAATACGACGACTACGCGCAAAAAGACAAAATTCTGCCCGCGCTGAAAAAAGGCGACGCGGTAAACGTTAAATTTGTTCCCGTTGAAAAAGAGACCACGCCGCCGCGCCACTACACCATTGAAACGCTCAACAACTACCTGAAAAATCCCTTCAAGGAAGAGAAGAGCGCGGGCAAAGAAGCCGACGACGCCGGCGGAGAGGACGACTCGGCCGATTACCGCGCGATTTTCGAGGGGTTGGAACTCGGCACCGAGGCCACGCGAACCGGCATTATCGACAACGCGCGCAAGAGCGGGTATATCGAGCTGAAAAAGGATGTTTACAGCATTCTCCCAGGGGGAGAATTTCTGATCGAATCGCTCGTTCAAATGCGGATCAATATGGATAAATACAAAACTTCCGAGCTTGGCCAAGCGCTCAAAAAGGTGTACCACGGGACCATGAGCGTGCGCGAGAGCGTTGCGCTTGCCGAGGCGGAAATTGCCGCGGTATTCGCCAATCAAACGGGGGAGATCGCACGGGGAGAGGATCGGGATACCGGATTTTTCGGCGATGTGATCGGCGTTTGTCCCGTTTGCGGAAACGAGATCAAGCGGTTCCGCAGTTTCTACGGGTGCGCGGGGTATCGGGAAAACGGCTGCCGGTTCTCGCTGAACACCGTAATTTGCGGCAAAACGATTCCGGTTTCTCAAATGAAAAAGCTGATTACGGAAGGAAAAACCGACGTGATGGACGGGTTTGTTTCTCCCAAAAGCGGGAAATCGTTCAGCGCGGCTTTCAAATTGGAAAACGGAAAAGCGGTTTTCGATTTTCCGCCGCGGAACGCCGCCCGCCAAGAGCCGCCCATGGCGCAAGGCGGGGAAACGCCGCCTTTGCCGGAGCCGCCGGACGGGTATTGACCTTGTTGTAAAGCGGAAAAAGAGGATGAAGGTCTGCAAAACCTTCATCCTCTTTTTCCGTATTTGCGCGTTTATCCGCGCTTGGAGAGAACCTCTTTTTCGTAGGCTTTGATCTCCTCGAACCATGCCGGAGAAGCGCAAACGCCGTTGCGGCGGCAGAACTCTTCCCAAACGTCTCCCATCGGCATTTGTTTCAGCTCTTCCTGCAACATCATCAATTCGGTAAAGCGCGCGCCGTCCTGCAAGGCTTTCAGCTCTTGGTGCGGTTGGAGCAACGCTTCCAGCAATGCTTTCTGCACCGATCTCATGCCGATCACCCATGCGGCAATGCGGTTGATCGAAGCGTCAAAATAGTCGGTTGCGAGAATCACGCGGTCAAGCGCGTTGCAACGAACCACTTCTTTCATCATCTCCCGCGTTTCGTCGTCGAAGCGGACGACGTGGTCGGAATCCCAGCGAACGCCGCGGGTCACGTGCAAAGCGATCTTCGGCGCAAAGCAGAGAAGCGCGGGAATTTTATCCGAAACGACCTCGGTGGGGTGGTAATGCCCGTTGTCCATCAGCGGAACGATTCCGCGCGTCATCGCGTAGCAAAGGGCAAACTCGCCGGAGCCGGCCGTGTAGGACTCCAACCCGATGCCGAATACTTTGGATTCCAGCGTAACCAACACCTTGGTTTTATCGTAGCCGCAGCCGAGGATCCGGTCGAGCGAATCCATATAGCGTTGGCGCGGCCCGAGGCGATCGGCGGGAATATCCTTGAACCCGTCGGGAATCCAGATGTTCATCAGGCAGGGGGTTCCGGTTTGCTCGGCAAAGTATTCCGAAACGCGAATGCAGGCAATCCCGTGGCGGATCCAGAAATCGCGGATCTTTTCATCGGGGTTGGTCAGCGTTCCGTTTTCGGAAAGGGGATGTGAAAAGAACGTCGGGTTAAAGTCCAGCCCCAAGCCGCGCTCTTTCGCGTAGTCCACCCAGTGGCGGAAATGCTCCGGCCGGATCTGGTCGCGGTCCACCGCTTTTCCGTCCGGATAAACGCCGTAGCAGGCATGCACGTTTACGCGGTGTTTCGCGGGGATCAAGGAGAAGGCCTTATCAAGGTCGGCAAACAACTCCTCTGCGTTGCGCGCAACGCCCATGTAGTTTCCCGTGGTCTGAATACCGCCCGAGAGCGCGCCGCTGTCCTCAAAACCGTGCACGTCGTCGCCCTGCCAGCAGTGCATGGAGATGGGAATGCCGGAAAGCGTCCGAACGGCGGCTTCCGTATCAATTCCGAGCGCGGCATAACGTTCTTTTGCAATTTCGTAGCGTTGTTGTGGATTCATTGTATTCTCCTTTGTTTTGGAATGTGTGGTTTGATTCTATTATATAAGAAATCCCTGCAAAAAGCAAGCGTTGTTTCAAAAAAAATAAAAAATGCCACCGAAAAAGCGGAAACGACCCCCCTGTTTTTTCGCGCGGTTTCCGAGCGATGATTTTTTCTCGAAAAAAATCAAAAAAGGATTGCGATTTTTGACCAAATATGTTATAATAAATATAATATATATCAACAGTGGGGAGAAGCCGGAAAAATGATGCTGGAAGCAAGGAAACAGACCGAAAAACTGCTGGAATGGATCCGGAAAAGCCCAGCCGCGTTTCATGCCGCCCAAACCATGGGAAGCATTCTCGAAGAAAACGGGTTTGAGCGTTTGGAAGAGGCCGACCATTGGCGTTTGCGCGCGGGCGGAAAATACTTTGTAACAAGAAATCTTTCCTCGTTGATCGCGTTTTGCGTACCGAAACAGAGCGCGTCGCAAATTCTGATTGCCGCAGGGCATACCGATTCTCCCATGTTCAAGTTGAAAAACAATTATGAATCGGTTGCGTTCGACCGCTACCTGAAACTCGATACCGAGGTTTACGGCGGAACGATCCTTTCCTCTTGGCTCGACCGCCCGCTCTCGGTTTCGGGGCGGCTGATCGTTCGCCAAGGCGACGTTTTTTCCGCAAAGCTCGTTCGGGTGGATCGCGATCTGCTGTTGATCCCGAACGTTGCCATTCATATGAACCGCGACGCGAACAACGGATACGCATTCAACCCCGCAACTGATCTGGTTCCGCTGTTCGGCGGGGAGAATGCGAAAGGTCGGCTGAAAAAAATACTTGCCGACGAGGCGGGGTGCAATCCAGAAGAGATCGTCGGGCATGATTTGTTTGTTTATAACCGCATGCCGGGGAGCGTTTGGGGAGCCGACGACGAGTTTTTCTCCTCGCCCCGCATCGACAACCTGATGTGCGCCTTCGGAACGCTTTCGGGCTTTTGCGCCGCAACGCCGCGCGAGGATTCGCTGAACATCTGCTTCAACGCCGACAACGAGGAAACGGGCAGCGAAACCAAGCAGGGAGCGGGTTCGTCCTTCCTGCGCGACGTGATCGACCGCGTTTGCGAGGCGATCGGCGCCGATTCCCGCCGGCTGCTTGCTTCCGGCTTCATGGTTTCGGCCGATAACGGACACGCCCGCCACCCCAACCGTCCGGAACTCTGCGATCCGCTCAACGCGCCGCATCTGAACCAAGGGGTCGTTATCAAATCCAACGCCGCGCAGCATTACGCAACCGACGGCCTTTCCGCCGCGATCTTTACGGAAATTTGCACGCGCGCCGGCGTTCCCGTTCAGCAATTTGCAAACCGGAGCGATATACGCGGCGGGTCCACGCTCGGCAGCATTTCCAACACCAAAGTTCCGCTCCGCACCGTGGATATCGGCATGGCGCAGCTCGCCATGCACTCCGCCTATGAAACGGCGGGGACAGCCGATTTCGCCTATTTGACCAACGCGATGCGCCTCTTCTATTCGGTCGGGTTCCAAAGCGCGACCGACCGCGATGTGCGCCTGATCTTCTGAAAAAAGAAAATACCAAAAAAGGGGAAAATCATGTATAAGCCAGGGTTTGACAACGATCTTTATATTAAAATGCAATCCGAGCATATTCGGGAGCGCATTGAGCAATTCGGAGGGAAGCTCTATCTGGAATTCGGCGGAAAACTGTTCGACGACTATCACGCGTCGCGCGTTCTTCCCGGGTTCGCTCCGGATAGCAAGATCCGCATGCTGATCCAATTGAAAGAGCAGGCGGAAATCGTGATCGCGATCAACGCCAACGACATTGAGAAAAACAAGGTGCGCGGCGACCTCGGCATTACATACGATCTGGACGTGCTCCGCCTGATTGACGCGTTCCGCAGTTTCGGGCTGTATGTCGGCAGCGTGGTGTTAACGCGCTGGCAGGATCAGCCCGCCGCCATTAAATTCCGCAAGCGGTTGGAATCGCTCGGCGTCAGGGTCTACCAGCATTATTCCATTGCGGGCTACCCCTCGGACGTCGCCCGCATCGTCAGCGACGAGGGCTACGGGAAGAATGATTATATCGAAACTTCGCGTTCGCTCGTTGTGGTAACGGCTCCCGGGCCGGGGAGCGGCAAAATGGCAACCTGTTTGAGCCAGATCTACCACGACCACAAAAGAGGGATCCGCGCCGGATACGCAAAGTTTGAAACCTTTCCCATTTGGAACCTGCCGCTGAAACACCCCGTCAACATTGCATACGAGGCCGCAACGGCGGATTTGAACGACGTGAACATGATCGATCCCTTCCATCTGGAAGCATACGGCAAAACCACCGTAAACTACAACCGCGATATTGAAATTTTCCCCGTTCTGAACGCCATGTTCGAAAAGATCAGCGGAGCTTCGCCCTACCGTTCGCCCACCGACATGGGCGTGAACATGGCGGGCAACTGCATTTTTGACGACGAAGCAGTCAGAGAAGCGGCGAATATGGAGATCATCCGCCGCTATTACACCGCCGTTTGCAACCGGCGCAAGGATGGCGGAATCGGCGATAGCCACGATGTGGAAAAGCTGGAATTGATTATGAAAACCGCGGGGCTGGATATTACCGACCGGAAAGTGGCCGTTGCCGCCAACGAAAAAGCGCAGGCAACGGGGAAGCCCGCCGCCGCCATCGAGCTGCCGGACGGAACCATGGTAACCGGAAAAACATCCCGCCTGCTCGGAGCTGCGTCAGCCTCGCTTCTGAACGCCCTGAAAGTGATGGCCGGAATTGACGACCGCATTGATCTGATCTCGCCGGAGATCCTTGAACCGATTACCAACCTGAAAGTGAAAACCTTGGGCAGCAGCAACCCGCGCCTGCATACCAACGAGGTTTTAATTGCGCTTTCCATTTGCGCCGTGACCGATCCGATTGCCGAAAAAGCGATGGAACAGTTGCCGAAACTGCGGCGTTGCGAAATGCATTCGTCGGTTATTCTTGCGGAGAGCGACGTTCACACGCTGAAAAAGCTGGGGATCAACCTGACCAGCGAACCCGCCTACGAAAGCAAACGGCTTTTCCACGGCTGTTAATGCCGGAGAGCCGAAACAAAGAAAAGGAGCCGGCCGATGGGAACCGTATTCGATTATGTGAATTGGCGAGGAGATCTGACCTTTGATCAAGTACCGCTCAACGAGGTGGACAGTCTTATTTTCGCGCTGTTATCCTATATTGATTTTGAAGATCTGGTTCCGGCCGGACATCGCGAGCCGGCAGTTTCCCTGCAAGCGGTTGCAAACGCGTACTTTGCCCGACATCCCGATTTGCGGAAAGCGAACATCGGTCTGATCATTCCGAAGGACATTGTAAAGCTCTTCAAGCTTGTAAAAGAGGCGCGTCGGTTCCGCAGCGTCGGCATGCGCGCGTATGTCAACGAAATTGACGTAAAACGGGAAACGCAGTTCTCCGCGGTCACATTTCTGCTTGGGAAAGAGGGAACCGTTGTTGCCTTTCGCGGAACCGACGATACGATTGTCGGTTGGAAGGAAAACTTCAATATGAGTTTTCTCCCCGAGGTTCCCGCGCAGGTACGCGCGGCCGAATATTTGAACGACACCGCAAAGGCCGCCCGCGGAAAACTCTACGTAACAGGGCATAGCAAGGGCGGCAATCTGGCCGCTTATGCCGGAATTCGCTGCGAGGAATCGGTGCGGGAACGCCTTGTCGGCGTTTGGAACAACGATGGCCCGGGGTTTGGCGGCGGAATGCTGAAAGACCCGCAATATCTGGATCGCAAGCCCCTGATCCATACCATTATTCCGAAATCGTCGCTGGTGGGGATCCTGTTGGAGCACGACGAGGACTATACGGTGGTCAGCAGTCGGCAGGTCGGGCTTTTACAGCACGACGGGCTTTCTTGGAATGTTATGGGCGGGAAGTTTGTCCATCTGAAATCCGTCGGCGAGGACAGCAAGCACAGCGACCGCACGATGAACGCGTGGATCCGCGACATGTCGCCCAAACAGCGGGAGCAGTTTACGGACGCGCTTTACCGGATTCTTTCCTCGGATAACGCCGCGACCCTGACCGAGCTTGCCTCGCCGAAAAACCGTTGGTTGATCCGCGGCATGCAGCTTGACCCGCAGGTGGGGAAGATCATGTCCCGAACCCTGACGGCGCTTTTCAACGAAAACGCGAAAGATTTTCTGCATGAAATGTTCGGCATAAATCGGGAAAAAGACTGAAATACCCCGAAAAGTACCGCAAAAAACAGCCGTGTGATTTTTCACACGGCTGTTTTTTATTTTTGCGTCGGCTCTTCCGATCCATCGAAAAACTGCAATTGATCGGCGGGGGTTTTTGCCGAGCGATACGGAATGCCGAGGTGTTCGTATGCAAGCCGCGTTACGCAGCGGCCGCGCGGGGTGCGGCTCAAAAATCCGATCTGCATCAGGTACGGCTCGTAAACGTCTTCCAGCGTAACCGCTTCTTCGCCGACCGTTGCGGCAAGCGTTTCCAAGCCCACGGGGCCGCCATCATAAAACTTGATAATGGTTTGAAGCATTCTTCTGTCAATATTGTCAAGCCCGAGTTCGTCAATTTCCAAACGGTTCAGGGCAAAATTGGCAATTTCCGAATTGATGGTTCCGTCGCCGCGTACCTGCGCGAAATCGCGGACGCGTTTGAGCAACCGGTTGGCAATGCGGGGCGTACCGCGGGAACGGCGCGCCAGCTCCACCGCGCCGTCGTCCGAAATTTCCATTCCGAGGATCCCAGCGCTGCGGCGAACGATTTCGGCAAGCTCTTCGGGGGTGTAAAGTTCCAATTTCAGAATCACCCCAAAGCGGTCGCGCAAAGGCGTGGTCATCTGTCCCGCGCGGGTGGTCGCTCCAATCAGCGTAAAATGCGGCAGATCAATGCGAATGCTTCGCGCGGCGGGGCCTTGGCCGATGATAATATCCAGCGCGTAGTCTTCCATTGCGGGGTAAAGGATCTCTTCCACGGAGCGGGAAAGGCGGTGGATTTCATCAATAAAAAGCACGTCGCCCTCGTTCAGGTTGGTCAGAATCGCGGCAAGATCGCCCTGTTTTTCAATGGCGGGGCCGGAAGTTACGCGGATGTTGACCCCCATTTCCGCCGCGATGATGTTGGAAAGCGTGGTTTTGCCAAGCCCGGGGGGGCCGTAGAGCAGTACGTGGTCCAGCGGGTCTCCGCGCTTTTTGGCGGCTTCAATGTAAATTTTCAGATTTTCCTTGACCTTGGTTTGCCCGATATAATCGTCAAGCCGTTTCGGGCGCAGAGAGAGGTCGTTTTCTCCGTCCTCTGCGGAATACTCGGTACTGACGATCCGGTTTTCAAAATCAAATTCCGTGCTTTCAATGTCCATGGTTCATCCTTTCCGACCATTCAGGGGCGCATCAGCTTTTTCAGCGCGAGGCGAATGATCTCTTGAAGTTCGGTTTTGGAAGCGTCAATGTCTTTCAGGGCGGTCATCGCTTCCGCGCGGGAATAACCGAGAACCACCAAGGCGTCAATCGCCTCGCTCATCGCGCTTCTCGGCGCGCCGACCGGAGAAGCGGACGCGGGGATTGCGGCCACGAATCCGGCCTCGGATTCTTTCATCATCTTGTCTTTCAGTTCCAGAATCACGCGGGCGGCGGTTTTTGGGCCGATCCCGTTGGCGCGGGCAATGGTCTTTTTATCGTCGGTGCAAACGGCAATCGCAAACTTTTCCGGCGTTAAGGAAGAGAGAATGGAGAGCGCCGCCTTGGGACCAACGCCGGAAACCGTTAACAACTGCCGGAACGTTGCAAGCTCGGTTTGCGAGAAAAAGCCGAAAAGCTCAATATCATCCTCGCGAACGGCAAGATGGGTGTAGAGCTTGACAACGGGCGGTTCGGCGACCGAACGGTTGGCGGGCATGGCGTTGTAGGTCGTTCCGCTGATGGAGAGCTTGTACCCGACGCCGCCGCAGTCCAGAACGGCGAAACCCGCTTCCAGATGCGTTAATTTACCGGAAAGATAATAGAACATTGAAAATTACTCCTTTTTGTTTTTCTTCTGCCCGAGAAAGAATGCGAACGCCGTAATTGCGGCGGCTCCGAGCGCCGATAGCCCGCCGACCAAAAGCGGAGTTGCGCTTTTCTTCTTGCCGGATCGGCCGCCGTCGGCGGGCGGGTCCGCGTTTGACGCCGGTTCGGGATTGGCGCGCGCCGCCGCATCGCCGCCGACTTCCGGAAGCTCTTGTTTTCCGCGGCGTTTCGGAACGGAAACAAGCGCGCGCAAAACGGGAATGCCGCGGATCAGCGGGAAAAAGATGATGAGAACCAAGAACAGCAACGTTGAGAGGAGGGAGATTGCCAAACCGATTCTGAACGTGTTCGGGCGATAAACCATTTGAACGGTGTGTTCTCCCGCCGCGCCGTCCACGCGGAACGCGATCAACGCGCCGAGAGCCTTGACAGGCGTTGCGCGCTTGCCGTCCACGGTGATCTTCCAGCCTTTGTCAAACGCAACGGTCGTCAGAATCAGTTCGTCGTCGCGCGATGTGGCGATGGTCCCCGAGAACGATTCCTCGGAATGTTTTTCCACTTGATATTGATCGGCCGACAACCGCGCCATGGTGTCCTCAAACACAGCCCAATCGATATAATAGAACCATTCGGCGCCGGTCACGTAATACAGATTCGACGCTTCAAGCTTCATTTGCAGGGAAAGGGTGTCGCCCGCAGTTTGCTTGCCGAGGGAGATGATCCGGAAGGTTTCGTTTCCGCCGAATTTTCCGTAGGATTGGCTTCCGCCGCTGGTCTGATTCCGCAAAGTGAGCGAGATTTCGCGGGCAAATCGCGTTGGTTGATAGAAATACAGCTCGCCGTCCACGGGCATTTGAACGGTTGCCGTTATGCTCGCGGATGTGTTCGCGTTGGTTTTATCGTAGCAGGTATGCCCCTCGGCGTACCAAGGGCGGTCGAGGTTCGAGGCAGTGGTTCCCGTTACCTTGACCGGAACAAAAATGCGGACCGTTTCTTCCTCGCCGAGCATGGCGGTAACAATGGCGTTCAGGCGTTCAAAGGGGCTGTCGTATTCGTCGGTGTAGTTGTCGCCGCGAACGGTTTCGTCAATGTCGAGCCGTTTGTTGATCGCGCTTTTGACCGCATTGATCGCGCTTCCGATTTTGCTCGGTTTTTCATCGGTTTTCTTGTCGGACTCGGGTTCCGTTCCCAAATAGCCGAGCGGAAAATCGAGGATCGCGTCGTCCACGCCGTAAGCGATGGAAAGAGCGTATGGGTTGCGGTAGGCAATATACCCGTTTGCCGCGTCGGTCTGATAGGTTTCGTAATAGTTCCCGTAGATCGCTTCGTCGGACAGGAGATATTTCACGCCGAGCAAGGAATCGTTCACAGGCGTTCCGCCGAGATATTTGGACCAATGCGAGCGGGAAGCGTATCCCATCTTTTCCAAAAAGACAATGGTTTCCGTATTGAGTGTGGAAGTGGATCCCGAAAGCCCGCGCATCTCCAACCCCATGTTATCGTTGACTTTCCGGAAATAGGTCTTTTCCATTCGATAAAAGGAAGAATCCGATGCCTGAACCGATTCCACCAGCGGTCGCGTTTCCGCAAGAAAATCATTATAATAGCTGTAATGGGAATAAACCACGTCATCGTCGAGCGCGTTCATGTTGAACAGACCGTTCACAAATAATTCCACGCAAACCGCAACGAGCAGGGCAACGCTTGCCACCTGTCTGGCTTTGATCTTGGATCGGGAAATTCCGAGGATGGAAAGGTGCGCCAAAAGGCAACCGAGCGTGAGCCAGATGCAGGAAAAATCTTTGGGTTCCACATACGCGTTGTCGGTATATTTCTGCAAAAATACCGTGAAAAGCGCGATCAACCCGCCCATTCCAAGCGTAACTTTAAGCGAGAGCGTTTCCAGCTCTTCCAGCGCGCGGCAGGCCAGAACGCAGAGGTAGAAACAGAGCATGAAGCTATAACGGTAGTTCAGCCAATTGGGGCGTTGGAACCCATGCCAGAAGAGGTCGACGACCGAGAGCGAAAAACTCGCTACGAAAACGAGAACCAGAACCGCCGAGCTGATCTTGCGACGCATGGGATATTTTTTCGAGAGGAAATAGGCGGGAAGCAACAGCAGCGTAAGAACGCCGCAATAAAGGAACGGGTAGCCTTCCGGCCGAACCGTGTCGTAAGACCCGGGAAGAAATTTATAGAGCAGTTCGAGAAAATCGAAATTGAGAAACCATTCCCATTTTGTGGTGGAAAAGGTGGTTTTGCCGAAGTTGAGCGAATAGTAGGCTCCAAGCAGGATAACCGCCGCCATACCAACGGCGAGCAGCGAGAAAAAGAGCATGCGGAGCAGGGATTTCAAAAAGTGCAGCCGCTCTCCGTTCGGGTTGCAGTCGCCGGTTTTTCCGCCGTGGCCGAGATAGAACAGCAGGAAATAGAACGCGCACCAGAAACAGACCATGTAGCCGATATAGAAGTTGCTGAACAGCGTAACCGCGAGCAGGAACGTATAAAGCCTGAATTTTCCGTGCCGGACCAACTCTTCAATGCCGAGGGTAATGAGCGGGAGCCACATCATGGCGTCAATCCACATGGTGTTGTGCTGCTGGACGATCGCATAGCTCGAAACCGCATAGCAAACCGAGAAAATGATGATTGCAATCGGGCTTCGCGAAAGCGACGTTTTTTTCATGTAGTAGCCGAACGAGCCGCCGCAAATCGCCGTTTTCAGCAGAAAGAGCGCCAGAAGCGCTTCCAGCATTTTCGTTTTCGGAAAGAGACACACCAGATAGGAGAACGGACTTGCGAGATAATAGGCGTAAATGCCGAGAAACTCGCCGCCGAGCGCGCGCTCAAACGAATAGAGAAGACTGCCGTCCCCGCGCACGAAATTCCGCAACGCTTCAAAGAACCATACGTATTGGCCGTTCAGGTCCAGCACCAGAACGCACCCGTCGCCGAACGGATGAATCCCGCGCGCCAGATAGATCAGATAAACGAGCAGTACGGGAATCGCCATGCAGAGCAGGAGATAGCCGTTTGCGCGAAGAAAGGCGCGCAAGCCTTTCCTGCGCGGCGCGGAGATGGGGGTTGAATCATTCATGTTTCGTTTCCTCGTCGGCGTTCGCGCGCCAGACCACGCGGCGAACCGCCTTTTCCAATTTCAGTCGGTCAACGGTCATATCCCGTCCGCAGGTTTCGCAAACAACGCGCACTTCCGCGCCAACGCGGAGAACGCGGAACACGTTTCCGCCGCAGGGGTGATTTTTTTTGAGTTGCAGCCTGTCCTCGGGGCGGATCAGCAATATCGCCATGCGCGCACCTCTTTTCTGTCCGATCATACGTCAAATTATATTATATCACAAAAAAAACGATCTGTAAACCGTTAAAATGGATTTTTCAACAGAATTTTGCAAAAAAGAAAAGAATTGTTTGACTTGCGGAAAGTTTTGTGCTATAATATAAACTGATATACTATATGGAGAAACGGAAGAAACGCCATGAGAATACTTGGGATCGACCCGGGGCTTGCCATTGTGGGTTGGGGTGTGATCGACTACGATCGGGCGAAGATACGGCCGGTTGCATACGGAGCCATCCGGACCCCGCAGGGAATCCCCACCGAGGACCGGCTGGAAATGATCTATACGGGCATGAACGAATTGATCGGGAAATACCGCCCCGACGAAATGTCGATCGAGGAACTTTTTTTCACGAACAATATCACCACGGGGATCCGCGTTGCGGAAGCAAGGGGAATCTCGCTCCTCGCGGCAAAGCAGGCGAACCTGCCCATGCAGGAATATACGCCCATGCAGGTCAAGCAGGCGGTGGTCGGCTACGGAAAGGCCGAAAAGAAACAGGTGATCGCCATGGTAACGTCGCTCCTCGGGCTGAAAGAGCCGCCCAAACCGGACGACACGGCCGACGCGCTTGCCATTGCCATTTGCCATGCGCATAGCGGTTCCTCGCGCTTGGCGCCCTATTTCAACAAACGAATCTGATCAAACGGAGAGACCGCTATGTTTACAACCGACCGATGGAAAGATTATGAATTGCTCGACGCGACCGACGGGAACCGTCTGGAACGCTGGGGGAAATACGTTCTTGTCCGTCCCGATCCGCAAATCATCTGGAAAAACGTTGCGCGTCACCCCGCATGGAACCGCGCCGACGGCGTTTACCGCCGTTCCGTTTCCGGCGGGGGCGGGTGGGTTAAAAACGATCTGCCCGAATCTTGGAACATTTCTTACGGTTCTTTGCGCTTTGTTCTGCGTCCCATGGGCTTCAAACACACGGGATTGTTCCCCGAACAGGCGGCGAATTGGGATTGGTTCTCGGAATTGATCCGATCGGCCGGCCGCCCGATCAAAGTGCTGAACCTCTTTGCCTATACGGGCGGCGCAACGGTCGCGGCCGCGGCGGCGGGGGCTTCCGTCGTTCATGTGGACGCCGCAAAGGGAATGGTGGCGCAGGCAAAAGAGAACGCCGCGCTCTCGGGCCTTGCCGACGCGCCGATCCGCTATCTTGTGGACGATTGCAAAAAGTTTGCCGAGCGCGAACTCCGCCGCGGCAACCGATACGACGGCATTATTATGGACCCGCCTTCCTACGGCAGAGGCCCGAACGGAGAGGTTTGGAAACTTGAAGAAAGCATCGACGGGCTGATTGCGCTGACCGCGCAGCTCCTCTCGCCGGATCCGTTATTCTTCCTTGTCAACTCCTACACAACGGGGCTTTCCCCCTCGACCATGCAATATCTGCTGGAACTTCACGTGCGCGAAAAACACGGCGGGAAAATCGACGCCGAAGAACTCGGCCTGCGCGTTACGCAAACAGGCGCATACCTGCCGTGCGGGGCTTCCACGCGGTGGTACCGCTTATAATAAACTCCGATTCCGAAAGAAAGGAACATGTAAATTGGCTGAATCGTTTATTCATGCGGAAAACCTCTCGTTTTCCTATAAAGGCCAGAACGGCGCGGATGATATTCCCGCGCTCAAAGGCGTTACGCTGGATATTCAAAAAGGGGAATACGTGGCGGTTCTCGGCCATAACGGTTCCGGAAAATCCACCTTTGCAAAACTTTTGAATCTGATTCTGGAACCCACGTCGGGAACCCTGATTGTGGGCGGAACCGACCTTTCTTCGGGGGACTTGCCGGACGACGAACTGATCGCCCTGCGCCGCCGCGTTGGAATGGTGTTCCAGAATCCGGATAACCAGCTGGTGGCCACGATTGTGGAGGACGACGTTGCGTTCGGCCCCGAAAACCTTGGCGTACCGATGCCGGAACTGCGCCGCCGCGTGGACGACGCGCTCGCCGCCGTTGGAATGAGCGAATATACGGATCGGGAGCCGCACCATCTCTCGGGCGGTCAAAAACAGCGCGTCGCCATTGCGGGCATTATCGCCATGCGCCCCGAATGTATCGTTTTCGATGAATCCACCGCCATGCTCGATCCGCTGGGGCGGCGGGAAGTGCTTGACACCATTCGCATGCTCAATCGGGAAAACGGGATCACCATCATCAATATTACGCACTATATGAACGAGGCCGCGCTTGCCGATCGGGTGATTGTGATCAACGACGGCTCCATCCTTATGGACGGGACGCCCGACGAGGTTTTTGCCCGCCGGAACGAATTGCGCGCGGTGGGTTTGGAAGTTCCGCAGTGCGCCGAGTTGATCTACCGGTTGCGCGAGGCGGGAATCCCCGTTCGGGGAACCGAAATTTCAACGGTGGAAGCCTGCGCCGATTTGCTGTCGGCCGCGTTTTCCGCAGAGGGGAATCATCATGGATAAAATCGTTTTGGAACATGTTGATTTTGTCTACGGCACGGGAACTCCGTTCGAGCACAAAGCGTTGAGCGACGTATCCGTTCGCATCGCGGCCGACCGGATCACCGGTGTTATCGGCCATACCGGATCGGGAAAATCCACCATGATGGCGCTTCTCAACGGTCTTGAAAAGCCGACCGCGGGAAAAGTTTTGCTCGACGGTTACGACGTGAACGCAACGGCAAAAGAGCTTTACGCCGATTGGCTGAAACGGCCGGAATACCAAAATATGCGCAAAAGTACCGCGAAAAAGGCGATTCGCGCCGAGGTGGAAAAGCGGCGGAGAAACCTTTGTTTCCGCGTTGGTCTCGTCATGCAGTATCCGGAATACCAATTGTTCGAGGAAACGGTTTTTAAGGATATTTCCTACGGACCGAAAAATATGGGATTATCGGAAGAGGAGATCCGCATCCGCGTTCCGGAAGCGCTCCGGTTTTGCGGGTTGGATGAAAGCCTGTTGGAAAAATCGCCGTTCGATCTTTCCGGCGGGCAAAAACGGCGGGTCGCCATTGCGGGGGTTATCGCCATGCGGCCCGAAGTGTTGGTGCTGGATGAACCCGCGGCTGGATTGGACCCGCTCGGGAGAGAGCAGATTTTTGAAAAGATCCGTCAATATCAGCGTTCCACGCATTCCACGGTCATCATCGTCAGTCATAGCATGGAAGATATGGCCGAGTATTGCGACGATATGGTGGTTCTCGCCCATTCCGGGATCGTTGCGCAGGGAAGCTGCGAGGAAGTCTTTTCGCAGGTCTCCATGCTCGACGGCGTGGGGCTTGATATTCCGCAGATTACGCAGTTGATGCGCATTTTGCGCGCGCGGGGAATAGATGTTCCCGAAAATGTTTACACCGTGGAACAGGCCGCGGAAGCGTTGAAACGGCATTTTCAATCTCTTAAAGGAACTGATACATGAAAAGCATTGCATTCGGGCAATATTATCCCGCAAACTCCCCCATACATCGCATGGACCCGCGGGCAAAGGTCATTCTGACGGTTCTTTATATCGTTTGCACCTTCCTTTGCCGCAATGTGCTCTGCTTTGCGGCCATTCTGCTTTCGGCGGTCTTGCTCTGTCTGGTCAGTCGCATTCCGCTCCGCATGATCCTGCGTTCGATCCGCCCTTTAATCATGATTCTGGCTTTTACTTCCTTGATCAACGTGTTCATGACAAAAGGCGAGCATTTGCTGACGCCGACATGGCAGATCCCGCTTTGGGGTTCGCGCGTCTGGCGGATCAAAATTTACGAAGAAGGGCTTTGGAACGCGCTGTTCATGATTCTGCGGATCATCATTCTGCTCATCGGAACCTCGGTGCTTCTTTCCTATACCACAACGCCGATCGCGCTGACCGACGCGCTGGAACGTCTCTTTTCGCCGCTCAAAAAAATCAAGGTTCCCGTGCATGATATCGCCATGATGACCACCATCGCCCTTCGCTTTATTCCCACCCTGATGGACGAAACCCAGCGCATTATGAACGCGCAGAAGGCCCGCGGAGCCGATTTCAGCAGCGGCGGGCTGATCCGGCGGGCAAAAGCGTTGCTGCCCGTTTTGGTGCCTCTGCTCGTTTCCGCGTTCAACCGCGCCTATGAGCTTGCGGCGGCCATGGAATGCCGCTGTTACCACGGCGGCGAGGGAAGAACCCGTTTGAAAATCCTGCGGCTTCGCTTTTCGGATGTGTTTGCCGTTATGCTTCTGGTCGCATTCGGCGTGGGGATCTTTTTCCTGAACCGCCAAGGCATCGGCTACACCATGAAATGAGGATCGACATGAAATTATTGATTCGTCTTTCTTTTCTCGGAACAAACTATTGCGGGTATCAGGTTCAGCCGAACGGAATCAGCGTCCAATCCGTGTTGAACCGCGCCGCCGAGGAGCTGTTCGGCTACCCCTGTGACATTGTGGGGTGCAGCCGGACCGACAGCGGCGTTCACGCCAACTGTTTTTGCGCCACCGTAACAAAGCGCGGGACCGACGCCCTTGAAACCGATATCCCCGCGGAGCGGATCCCGCAAGCCATCTCGGCGCATCTGCCGGACGATATTCGGGTGTTCGATGCGGAATGGGCGGACTCTTCGTTCCACGCGCGGTACAGCGTTACTGAAAAGGAGTATCTTTACCGCATTTTCAACCGGCGGGTTATGAGCCCGTTCGAGGCCGGTCGCGCTTATCATCTCCCGCAGGAGCTGGACGGGGTTGCAATTCAACGAATGAAAACCGCCGCCGCTTTCCTGCTCGGAACGCATGATTTCAAGGCCTATATGGCGCAAGGCTCCAAAGTGACCGACACCGTGCGGACCGTTACCCGCTCGGAAGTTGCGCAAAGCGGGGATCTGATCCTGTACCGCATTGCCGCAAACGGCTTTCTCTACAATATGGTGCGGATCATTGCCGGAACGTTGATCGACGTTGTGCTGGGAAGGATTGAACCGGAACAAATCCCCGCCATTACCGAAAGCGGGAATCGGGATTCGGCCGGATTTACCGCGCCCGCCTGCGGGCTGTATCTCGACCGCGTTGCGTACCCGCCTGAGTTTTTTCGGAAATCGGCGAATTTTATTTGACAAACGGCAAATTATGTGATAGAATAGAAGAGAACACAGAATGCCGTTTCAAAAAAACATCAAACATAAAGGAGATCGGAACCATGACAAAGTATGTTTTAGACGCGGTTTTTGCCGTGATCGCATTGATCATCATCATCCAATGCGCCAAGCGGGGGCTTTTCAAAACGGTTATGAAGTTTGCCCGCCTGATTCTTGCGGCCGTCGCGGCCTATTTATTCGGCAGCAAAGTTGCAACGTTTCTGGCCGACAAATTTTTTTCGGCGCGCATTTATACCGCCGTTTACAACAAAATTGAAAGTATCTACCAATCCGCAACCGACGGCTTCGACGCGCAGAAAATTCTGGCGGCGTTCCCGAGTTTTTTGGTGCCAGAATCCATGAAAGAGCAGATTTCTTCGATGGACGAAACCGGCGAGGCTTTGGTTCTTTCGGCTTCGGACACGCTTTCCGGCGCGCTGACCAAAATTGTTTCCACGGTGGTCGGCTATGTGCTTGTGTTTATCGTCGCGCTGATCGTCCTTGCCATCGTATCGGCAATCATCGGCGCAATCATCAAGCGCCTTGCCCTGATCGGAACGGTGGACCATGTTCTCGGCGCGGTGATCGGAGTTGCGGTCGCATGGGTTGTGCTGACGCTCCTTTCGTCCGTGATCCGTTTCTTCTTCTCGGAATCGGATTTCTACACGCAGTCCCACGCCGTAAGATTGATTGCGGAATCTCCCGTTTCGGAGAAACTCGCGTTTCTGAATCTTGACGGCTTGCTTTCCAAAGCCTTTAACCGATAACCCAGCAGAAAGGACCCCCCTCTATGGTTATGTGTTCCCAATGCCACAAGCGCGTGGCAGTGATTTTTGTTACCAAAGTGGAAAACGGCGAAAAGACCACCCAAGGGCTTTGCATGAAGTGCGCAAAGGAAATGGGCGTTCCGATCGATAATATCGTCGGGAACGTGATCAATCAGCTCGGAATTTCGCCCGAACAGCTGGAAAACGCCGAAAACGACCTTGGCGCGCTGTTGCAGAACGGCACTCCGTCGGACGCGGACGACAACGCGGACGGCGGCGCGCCCGCCATTGATTTGCCGAAACTCTTTCGGGAAGCGGGATTGGCGCAACCAACTCCCCCGCCCGAAAACGCTCCGAACAGCGCCGGAGAAAAGAACGGGAAAAAGAAGAAAGAGGAAAAGAAACTCCGCTTTCTCACCACTTATTGCCGCAATTTAACACAGTTTGCGCGGGACGGGAAGTTGGACCGTATCGTCGGCCGCGATCGGGAAATTTCGCGCGTCGTTCAGATCCTCTGCCGCCGCCAAAAGAACAACCCCTGCCTGATCGGCGAACCCGGGGTCGGGAAAACGGCGATTGCGGAAGCCCTTGCTATCCGTATTGCGTCCGGAGAGGTCCCGTATAAGCTCCAAGGGAAAGAAATCTACCTTGTGGATATGACGGCGTTGGTTGCCGGAACGCAATTCCGCGGGCAGTTCGAATCGCGGATCCTCGGGCTTCTGGGCGAGGTCCGCGAGGTCGGGAACGCGATTCTCGTCATCGACGAAGTGCATAACATCGTCGGCGCGGGGGAAGCCGAGGGAAGCGTGAACGCCGCAAATATTCTGAAACCGGCGTTATCGCGCGGCGAAGTACAGATCATCGGTGCCACCACGCTGAACGAATACCGGAAATATATCGAAAAAGACACGGCTTTGGAGCGGCGTTTTCAACCTGTTACCGTGAACGAGCCGAGTATTGAGGAAACCGTGGAAATGCTGCGGGAGATCAAGCACTATTACGAGGAGTTCCACAACGTTTCCATTCCGGACGCCATGCTCCGCCGCGCGGTAGTTCTTTCCGAACGCTATATTACCGACCGCTATCTGCCCGATAAAGCCATTGACCTGCTCGACGAAGCCGCTTCGCACCTGTCGCTTTCTTCTTCCGCCCTCAACGAAACCTATCGCATTCGCGATCGGTTGCTTTCGCTGAAATCCGCGCGGGAAACGCTCGAGGGAGAGATTGCGGGAAACGATCAGGTAGAACAACACCGCTACGAAGAAATTACAAAGATCCGCTCCGAGGAGCTGAAGCTCTCCGAAGAACTGAACCGGCTGGAACCGGCTGCCGGATCCGTGGAAATGACCGAGGAAGAGCTTGCCAACGTGATCGAGCTTTGGACGGGGATTCCCGCCACCTCGATTACGGAGAACGAATACGAGCAGATCGACCGCCTCGAAGCCCGCCTCAAAGAGCGCATCATTGGGCAGGACGAGGCCGTTGCAGCCGTTGCGAAAGCGATTAAACGGAACCGCGCGGGAATCGCGTACAAACGGAAACCCGTTTCGTTCATTTTTGCCGGCCCCACCGGCGTAGGAAAAACCGAACTGGTCAAAACGCTCGCCAACGATCTGTTCCATTCCCCCGAAACCTTGATCCGGCTGGATATGTCCGAATTTATGGAGAAGCATTCGGTATCGCGCATCATCGGCGCGCCCCCCGGATACGTCGGCTACGACGAAGCGGGGCAACTGACCGAAAAAATCCGCCGCAGGCCCTATTCCGTCATCCTGTTTGACGAGATCGAAAAAGCGCATCCGGACGTGCTGAACATCCTCTTGCAGATTCTGGACGACGGCCGCGTTACCGACGCGCACGGCAAAACCGTCAACTTTGAAAATACCGTTATCGTTATGACCACCAACGCCGGTTCGGACCACAGCGCGGCACTCGCGGGCTTTTCGGCCAACGAAGCCGCAACCGCAAGCGACCGGACGGAAAAAGCGCTTTCCGCGTTCCTGCGCCCCGAGTTTCTCAACCGCGTGGATGAAATCATCACATTCCGTTCGCTTGACGAAAGCGATTTTGAAAAAATCGCGGGCATTCTGCTCGGCGAGTTGGCGGAAGCGTTGAAGGAGAAGCACATCCGATTGACCGTGACGGACGACGCGAAGGCGTTCATCGCGAAAAAATCCTTCTCCCGCCGGTACGGCGCGCGCAATATGCGGCGGTATATCCAAAGGGAAGTGGAAGATCGGCTTGCCGAATTGATCATCGCCGATTATAACCGTTCCTACACGCAGGCAAAAATCGACGCGGACGGCGACGCCCTGAAAATTCTCTGTTTGTAATTTTTCGCTCTTCCTGCCCGCTTGCATGCCAAAGCATGCAAGCGGGTTTTTTACGGTATTTTGCGCTGTTTTTCATATAAAATCGCCCTTTTGCGCATATTCTCTGTTAAGGGAGAAACCGGAAAGGAGTTGATTTTATGAAACGGTATAATACCGCCGACCTGCGGAAATTGCAGATTGTGAATTTATGCGACGGGAGCTGCCTCGGATATGCGAGCGATTTCGAATTTGAAGCCGATTGCGACTCCGGCAGAATGCTTGCCATTGTCATCGGCGGAAGCTCGGGGTTTTTCGGCATCGGCAAACGGGACGATCTGATCATCCCTTGGCGGATGATCGAGTGTATCGGGGAAGATACCATTCTCGTTCGCGTTCCGCCAAACGAAATGGCGGGTTGCGCCTGCCCAAAAAAGCCGCCGAAGAAGAGAGCATGGTAAAATATGTGAACAAATTGTAAATTCTCGAAGCCGGACTTGCATTTCATTTCCGTATATGGTATAATTTATAATACCTGTGCGGAAATCGAACCGCAGCGGGAAAAATAATACACACATCGCGGCAAAGGATGCGTCGGTGCCGGTTCGTCCGAACGGTCAGCGCAAATGTCCCGCGGTGGTGGAAAAACCGAAGGAGGACATGAAAAATGTCTGTTATCTCGATCAAGCAATTGCTTGAAGCCGGTGTTCATTTCGGGCACCACACCAGAAGATGGAACCCCAAAATGCAGGAGTACATTTTCACGGAGCGCAACGGTATTTATATTATCGACCTGCAAAAAACCGTGAAAAAATTCGACGAGGCCTACGCGTTTGTTCGCGAGCTTTCCGAGAACAACGGCACGCTCCTGTTTGTGGGAACCAAGAAGCAGGCCGCGGAAGCCATTAAGGAAGAAGCCACCCGCTGCGGAATGTACTATGTGAACGTCCGTTGGCCGGGCGGAATGATGACCAACTTCAAAACCATCAAGAAGTCCATCAACCGCCTCAACAGCCTCTATAAGATGCAAGAGGACGGCACGTTCGATCTGCTTCCCAAAAAGGAAGTCGCCTCTATGCAGAAAGAGATCTTCGACCTCGAAAAGAGCTACGGCGGCATTAAGTCCATGGAAAAACTGCCCGACGCCGTGTTCATCGTTGACCCCAAGAAAGAGCGCAACGCCGTTCTGGAAGCCAAGAAGCTCGGCATTCCGGTAATCGCAATCGTGGATACCAACTGCGATCCCGACGACGCCGACTATATCATCCCAGGCAACGACGACGCCATCCGCGCCATCAAACTGATCTCGTCCTCGCTGGCAGACGCCGTAATCGAGGGCAAGCAGGGCGAGGAGACCGCGAAAGCGGCCGAAGAAGCGGAAGCCGCCGAGGCCGAAGCGGACGCCGAGTAAAGGGAAAGGAGAACGAACCATGGCTGCTATTACCGCAAAAGATGTTGCCGCTCTCCGCGCAAAAACCGGAATCGGCATGATGGAATGCAAAAAAGCGCTTGTGGAAGCGGACGGCGACATGGACGCCGCCGTTAAGATCCTTCGCGAGAAAGGCGAACTCAAAGCCGAATCCAAAATGGCAACGAGAATCGCCGCGGACGGTATCGTTGAAATCCGTAAGGAAGGCAACAAAACCGCGATTATCGAGGTGAACTCGGAAACCGACTTTGTTGCAAAGAACGAAACGTTCAAGGCGTTTGTGGAAGACCTGCTCGGCATCATCATCGCGCAGAACCCCGCCGATGTGGACGCGCTGATGGCCTGCAAATATAACGACGAGATGACCGTTGAAGCGAAGGTCAAGGAAATGATCTTCAAGATCGGCGAAAAGCTCACCGTTCGTCGCTTCGCCGTGGTTGAGGGCGTTACCAGCACGTATATCCATGGCAACGGCTCCATCGGCGTTGTGGCAAAGTTTGAAACCAACGTTGCCGAAAAGCCCGAATTTGCCGTGTTCGCAAAGAACATCGCGCTCCAGATCGGCGCGTATCCAACGCCGTATCTCTGCCGCGAACAGGTTCCCGCATCCGTGGTCGAAGAGGAGAAAAAAATTCTTCTCGCGCAGATCGCCAACGATCCCGCCAACGCCAAGAAGCCCGACGCGATCAAAGAGAAAATGGTGCTCGGCCGCATTTCCAAATTCTATGATAACAACTGCCTGCTCGATATGACCTACGTCAAGGACGAGGATCTGAAAGTCGGTCAGTATGTCAAGAACACCGCCAAGGAGCTGGGCGGCGAAATTGAGATTGTGGAATTCTATCGCTTTGAAAAAGGCGAAGGCATCCAGAAAAGAGAGGAAAATTTTGCCGAGGAAATCGCAAAGATGACCGCCGGCAAGTAAAATCCGAAAATCCGAAGAGGGCGTGCAACCGGTTTGCGCGCCTTCTTTTTTCTTTTTTTCCATGAATTTGCAAAAAGGTGTTTACAAAACCGGAATTTTGTAGTAAAATAGAATAGGAAAAACAAAATGAAGCAAGGAGACCTTTCAACATATGAGCCAACCAAAGTATCATCGCGTTTTGCTGAAACTTTCGGGCGAGGCGCTGGCAGCGGAAAACGGCATTCTGAACTTTGATTTTGTGGAAAAAATCGCAAAGCAAATTCATCGGTGCGTCAAAGAGGGCGTTCAGGTCGCCGTTATCGTGGGCGCCGGAAACATTTGGCGCGGCAGGCAGGGCGGAAAAATGGAACACAGCCGAGCCGACCACATGGGCATGCTCGCAACCGTAATCAACGCCATTGCCTTGGAAGACATATTCATTGCCGAGGGAATGGAAGCCACGGTGTTTTCCGCCGTCCCCATGGAAACCTTTGCGGATACTTACACCGCGCGAGGCGCCGTTGCGGCGTTGGAAGCCGGAAAAGTGGTAATCTTCGGCGCGGGACTCGGCTCGCCGTATTTCTCCACCGATACCGCCGCGGTCCTGCGCGCCGCCGAAATCGGCGCGGATTGCATTCTGATGGCCAAGAACATCGACGCGATTTACAGCGACGACCCCAAAAAGAACCCCGCCGCCGTCCGCTACACCGACCTGACCTACCGCCGCATGATTGACGAAAATCTGCACGCGCTGGATATGACGGCAACCATCTTCTGCATGGAAAACGGAATCCGCGGCTTCGCGTTCGGCCTTTCGGATCCGGAAAACATCTACCGCGCGGTTATGGGAGACGCGGTGGGAACCGAAATTCACAACTGATCATCACCCCAAAAAAACAAAGAAAGGAATCACCGCCATGAAATTCAACACCAAACCAACCGAAGAAAAAATGCAAAAAAGCGTTGCCGCTTATGAGGGCAACCTTTCCACCATCCGCGCCAGCCAAGCGAACGCCGCGGTCGTTTCGAAAGTGACGTTTGAGTATTACGGAACGCCAACCAAAATCGTTGATATGGCTTCCGTTAACGTAACCGATCCCAAAACGCTCACCATTTCGCCATATGACCGTTCCACGCTTAAAGAAATGGTCAAAGCGATCCTTGCATCGGACATTGGGATTACCCCGACCGACGACGGCTCCGTAATCCGTCTGATTTTCCCGCAGTTGACCGAGGAACACCGCAAAACCCTTGCCAAGCAAATTCAGAAAATGGCCGAGGAAGCGCGCGTTGCCATTCGGAATATCCGCCGCGACGCCAACGACGACATTAAGAAAGCCAAAAAGGACGGGGAAATGACCGAGGACGAGCAAAAATCAAGCGAAAAGTCCGTGCAGGATCTGACCGATTCCTACATCAAACAGATCGACGGCATTACCGCCAAAAAAGAAAAAGAAATCATGCAGATCTGAACAAAACAGATCACAACGACTCGGCGGGTGGGTCAACGACCCATCCGCCGGCGTCTTATCATTCGGAACGGAGCTTTGGATATGTTTTGGAAAAAGAAAAAGAAGCAGACCATGGCCGACCGCGGAGAACATGTGGACGACCGCATGCGGCACATTGCGTTCATTATGGACGGAAACGGCCGCTGGGCGCGCAAGCGTGGCATGCCGCGCGAGTTCGGGCATAGCCACGGCGCCGCAACCTTCAAAAAGATCGGTCGGTACTGCGAAAAAATCGGCTTGAAATTCATGACCGTTTACGCCTTTTCCACCGAGAATTGGAAACGTCCCCAAAAAGAAGTGGATACCATTATGAAAATTCTCGACGATTACATCGAAGAGTGCTTTCTCGAAATGGAAGACGACAACGTTCATTTCCGCTTTATCGGCAATCTTTCGGTCTTTTCCGAAAGCCTGCGGGAAAAAATGGCAAGGATTGATCGCAAAACCGCGCACAAACCGTTTGTTCTGAACATCGCTGTGAATTACGGCGGGCGCGAGGAAATTTCCAACGCCTGCAACGAACTGATCCGCGAGGGAAAACAAACGGTTACGGAAGCCGACATTTCCGCGCATCTTTATACGGGAACCTGCCCGCCGCCGGATCTGATCGTCCGCACGGGCGGCGAATTCCGGTCTTCCAATTTTCTGCTTTGGCAATCGGCTTACAGCGAGTATTATTTTACCGATATTCTGTGGCCCGATTTTTCACCGCGCGACGTTGACGACGCGGTTGCCGCTTTTTACGGCAGAAAACGCCGTTACGGCGGCGTTTAACGCCATTGGAGAAAGGGAATCTTTATGAAAAAAAGAATCATTACGGCAATTGTTGCCCTATGCGTGTTCGTTCCGATTCTGATCTTTGCGGAAACGCCCGCGCTCCCCGTCGGACTTGCGGTTTGCACCCTGCTGGCGGTTTACGAAATGCTCGGCTGTACGGGGCTTCGCCGCTCCGTTGCCGTCTCCGTTCCGTTTTATCTCGCGGCGGCCGCGTTTCCGTTTATCATTCGCTATGTTCCAGCGCAATTTCCGAAAATTGCCGTTGCGGCAACGCTTTTGACCATGCTGTACCTTTTCGGCGTTATGATTTTTTCCAAAGGAAAATACGCCGTTCCCGACATTTCGGCGGCCTTTATGGGAATTTTCTATGCGTTGGTCGGCCTTTGCGCCATCATCTATGTGCATGATCGCGTGGAAGGCGGGAAATACATCTATCTGATCGCGTTCATCGGCGCGTGGGTAACAGATAGCTTCGCCTATTTTTGCGGGATCCTGTTCGGGCGCGGCGGAAAACACAAACTGATTCCCGAGGTCAGCCCCAAGAAAACGGTGGAAGGGAGCATAGGCGGAATCATTTTTTGCATTCTTTCCATGGTTCTGTTCGGGTGGATCATTGAAAAGGTTGATCCGTCGTTCCACGCGAACTATCCGGTTCTGGCGTTCGGCGGGCTTGCCGTTTCGGTGGTGGCGCAGATCGGCGACCTTGCCATGTCGGTTATCAAACGCCATTACGGAATTAAGGATTACGGCTTTGTTTTCCCGGGGCACGGGGGCATGCTCGATCGGTTCGATTCGGTGATCGCCGTTTCCATCGTACTCGCGGTGTTCACCGCGTTCTTCAAGTTGTTCGAGGTAATTTGAAATGAACCATGGAACCTATCCGTCCATCACGATTCTCGGCTCCACCGGCTCGGTTGGAGAGCAGGCGATTGACGTTGCGCGGCAAACGGGAGCGCGGGTCAACGCAATTTCTGCCAACCGGAACGCAAAGCGCGTGGAAGAACAGGCAAGGGAATTCGGTGTGAAAGCCTGCGCCATGGCGGATGAAAACGCCGCAAAAGACCTGCGGGAGCGTCTTGCCGATACCGACGTTCGCGTTTACGCGGGAACCGACGGCATTTGCGAAATGCTCGCCGTTCCGTATGGGGAAAGCGACGAAATCGTTCTCAACTCCATCATCGGAGAGGCGGGCCTGAAACCGACTTTGGCGACTCTGCGCGCGGGAAAACGGCTTGCCTTGGCAAACAAGGAGTCGTTGGTGTGCGCGGGCGAGATCGTTATGAAAACGGCGCGCGAAAAGGGAATTACGATCCTTCCGGTGGATAGCGAACATTCCGCCATTTTCCAATGCCTGCGGGCGGGACGGGAAAAGGAAATCCGCCGAATCCTGCTAACGGCGTCCGGCGGCCCGTTTTACGGTTATACCGCCGAACAGCTCCGCGGAATCACGCCCGAGCGCGCGCTCGCGCACCCGACATGGAAAATGGGCGCGAAGATCACGGTGGACAGCGCAACGCTGATGAACAAGGGCTTCGAGGTAATCGAGGCGGTCCATCTGTTCGGCGTTACGCCCGATCAGATCGAGGTTTTGGTCCATCGCGAAAGCATAATGCATTCGGCGGTTGAATATACTGATCATAGCGTAATCGCGCAAATGTCGGTTCCCGATATGCGGCTTTGCGTCCAATATGCAATCACGCATCCCATGCGTTCCCAAGCGGTAATTCCCGAGCTGGATTTCTGCCGCGTCGGCGCGCTCACGTTCCGCAAGCCGGATACCGAAACCTTCCCGCTGCTGCGTGTTGCCACGGACGCAATCCGTTCCGGCGGCGCGGTTCCCGCAACCGTGAATGCCGCGAACGAGGTTGCCGTTGCGGCGTTTTTGGAAAAGAGAATCGGGTTTACCGATATTTTCCAAACCGTTTGCAAAACCGTTGCGGCGTTGGAGCCGGAAGCAAAAAAGGAAACCTCGCTGGATGGGGTTTTCGCGTTTGACCGCCTTGCAAGAATCCGCGCGGAAGAACAGATCCGCGCGCTGTAACACGATGTAAATTTTACGATTTCCGATCAAAGGAGAAGCAAAGATGGGTTTTCTCTCGGTCTTGCTCGCACTATTGATCTTCGGCCTGTTGATCTTTATTCACGAGCTGGGGCATTTTTTGGTGGCCCGCGCGTTCGGGGTAAAAATTCTCGAATTTTCCATTGGAATGGGGCCGAAGATTCTTTCCAAAACCTCTAAAAAAAGCGGAACGCAGTATTCTTTGCGCATTTTTCCGATCGGCGGGTATGTCAGCATGTTCGGCGAAAGCGGAATGGAACCGGTGCAGGGCATGCAGCCGGAAGTTCCCGCCAAGCCGAAAATCCGCAAACCGTTGGCCGACGATCCAAGCGGCGATTCCTCCATTTTTATCAACGATTTATCGGAAAATAATGCAGAAAATACCGCGAAAATCGAGGAACCGGCTCCGGTAGACCCCGAGCTTGCCAAGCAGGCGTACTGCAACAAAAACGTTTGGGTGCGGATCCTGATCTCGCTTGCCGGCCCCGCCATGAATCTCTTTCTCGGGTTCTTTCTGATGTTCGTTTATGTTCTCGCTTCCGGAAGCGGTTCGGTTGCAACCACCAACGTTGCGGGCTTCTATATTTCCTACACATCCGAGGATTCCTATGCGGGATTGCAGAACGGCGACTATCTCTATGCGTTGAAAACCGACGCCGGCGACGCCCGCATTCTCTCCTTGGATCAGTTCCGCAAAGCGGTGGAGAACGCCGAGGACGGGATTGTTGAATTTACCGTTCTCCGCCTGAACGAGGACGGAACCGACACGGTGGACCCGATGCCCGTGATTTGCGCGCCTTTCAGCGACGAATTGATTGAACAGTATTTTCAGGCGTCGGTCAGTTCCACAACGGGAAGCCCTTCGGGCCTGATGCGGAACGATACCATTCTGAAAGTCAATTCCACGCCGGTGCATACCCACGCGGAGCTTTCCTATGAAATTCTGAACCAAGGGTACAAACCCATTACGTTTACCGTGCGGCGCAACGGGGAAAAGGTGGTTCTGAAAGATGTTAAGGTTCCGACTTATATCGCCGACAACACGCCGTTCGGCGATATGGATTTTCTCGTTTATCGGGAAGCGAATTTCGGCCCGAAAACCGTTCTGAAACACACGTGGTACCGTTCGCTTTCCACGGTGAAAATGGTGTACGACTCCATCAAGGGGCTTATTACCCGCCGATATGGGTTTGAAGCGGTTTCCGGCCCCATCGGCATTACCAAAACCATTTCGGAAGTTGCCAAAAGCGGTTATTTGCCGAACCTGCTCTATCTTGTTATCGTAATTTCCATCAACCTCGGCATTATGAACCTGTTGCCGCTTCCGGCTTTGGACGGCGGACATCTGCTGCTCTATCTGATCGAGGCGGTTCGCCGCAAACCGATCAAACGGGAAGTGGAAGGCATCATCAATTTTGTCGGGTTGGTGTTGATTCTGATTCTCGCCGTTGTGATTGCCATAAAGGATGTGATTTCGCTATGAATTATAACAACATTCGCAGAAGCGCAAGAGAACTGACGATCGGCGCCGTTCAAATCGGTGGCCGGAACCCGATTGCCATTCAGTCCATGACCAATACCGACACCTGCGACGCGGCGGCCACCGTGGCGCAGGTACGCGCTTTGGAAGCGGCCGGATGCGATATTGTGCGCGTTTCGGTTCCAAGCCTCGCGGCGGCGGATACCATAACCGCCATCCGCGGCGCGGGCATTCGCGTTCCGATCGTTGCGGACATTCATTTCGACTATCGCATTGCGCTCCGCTGCGCGGAATTGGGATTTGATAAAATCCGGATCAACCCGGGGAATATCGGTGACGACGATCGCGTAAAAGCGGTTGCGGACGCTTGCCGCGCCAAACGGATTCCCATTCGCATCGGCGTAAACAGCGGGTCGCTCGAAAAGCAGATCCTTGCCAAATACGGCGCGCCGACGCCCGAGGCCCTTTGCGAAAGCGCGCTTTCCCACATTGAGTTGCTCGAACGGTTTGATTTTTATGAGATAGCCGTTTCCATAAAGGCTTCCACGGTTTCGGATATGATCGCCGCCAACCGCCTGTTGGGACAAGCATGCGCCTATCCGCTCCACCTCGGCGTTACCGAGGCGGGCGGCGGAAACCGCGGGTTGGTCAAAAGCGCGGTCGGCATCGGCGCCTTGCTTTGCGACGGCGTCGGGGATACCGTTCGCGTATCCCTGACCGACGACCCCGTTCGGGAAGTGGACGCCGCAAAACAGATCCTGCGCGCGGTCGGCATTGAGGGGCAGTGCGGCATGGATATTGTCAGTTGCCCAACCTGTTCCCGAACAAAAATCGATCTGATCCCTTTGGTGAAACGCTTTGAGGAAGCCGTTCGCGCCGAGGGGTTGGATCAGCTTCCCATTAAGGTTGCGCTGATGGGCTGTGTGGTCAACGGCCCTGGGGAAGCGCGCGAGGCCGACATTGGAATTGCCGGCGGAGCACACGAAGCGGTTCTGATCCGCCATGGAGAAATTGTTGAGAAAATTCCGGAAGATTCCATTATCGAGCGTTTGATTGTCGAAATCCGAAAAATTGCCGACGAAACGGAGAAATCATGAGCAAAACTCTGCCGGAATGGCTGAAAAACTACCATCCCACCGAAGAAATTTTCGCGCTTCTGCAAACGGCCGATCCGGATTCCATTCACATCCGCGCGGATAAAGGGCTGCGGGCAATGGAGATCCGCGCAAAATTTTCGCAATACATCCCCAAACGAACGCTTTACATGATCGAAGAGGAAATTCAACGCGCATACGGACTTTCCGTTATGCGCCTTTTGCCGTCCTATCCGAGCGAGTGGTTTTCCGAAAAAGTCATCCCCGATCTGCTTCTGGAACTGGATCGGGAAGGAATTGTCGCAAAGGGGTTTTTCAACCGTTCCGCCTACCGTCTGAACGGCAAAACGTTAACGCTTGAAATTCCGTTTGAAAAAAGCGGCGTGGAGCTGGTTTGCGACGCAAAAACCCCGAAAGTAATGGAAAAAATCATCGAGGAAGAGTTTGGGATCCGCGTAGATGTAACGGTTTGCCAAGTTGACGATTTCGACCCGAACGATTCCCATCGCGATCTGAAATCAAAATTGAGCGAAATCGAAGAAGAGGCCAAAAAACGCAATCGGGAATACGACCCGAACCCGCCGCTCGCGTCCAACACGGGCTACCGGATAAGCGCGCCCGCCGATGCAAAGGAATCGGAAATGCTCCCGCGCGCGCAATCCATTTACGACATTGACCCGACCCCGACGTTCGGCGAGGGCGGCGTTTGCCGTATCGGGCATTCCACATTCGATCTTTCCGGCGCGGAGTATGTTTACGGTTCGCCGTTCGAGATTGCGCCCACGCCCATTGCGCTCTTAAAAGAGGGGAAAGCCAACGCCGTAATCGTCGGCGAGGTTTTCAACTATATGGAAGAAGAGAGCCGCGGCGGGGATCAATTCGACATCACCTTCGATATTTTCGACGGGCACGCATCCATCGAACACCGCGATTTCGGCGTAGAACCGGAAAAAGCAAAAGAGCTGAAAGCGATTCTTGTCGGCTCAGTGGTCGCCCTGCGCGGCTATGCCAAGCGCGTCAAGCGGAAAAACCGGCCGGATGATCCCGATCTCACGTTTATGTTCAAGGACATCGCCAAAATCTCCAAGATCCGGCGCGTAGACCGCGCGGAGAAAAAGCGCGTGGAATTGCATTTGCACACCACCATGTCCACCATGGACGCGCTGATCCCGCCCGATGTCGCGGTCAAAACCGCGGTCAAATGGGGGCATCCGGCCGTTGCCATTACCGACCACGGGAACGTGCAGGCCTTTCCGGACGCCATGCTCGCGTTGGAGAAGCTGCAAAAAGACAATCCCGACCTGAATTTCAAGGTGCTTTACGGCATTGAAAGTTACTTTGTAAATGATACCGCCAGCGCGATCAACGGGCAATTCGATCCCCAATTCAACGCGGAATGCGTGGTGTTTGACATTGAAACCACCGGCCTTTCCGTGCAGAACTGCGCCATAACCGAAATCGGTGCGGTCAAAATCAAAAACGGCGAGGTATTGGAGCGGTTCAATACGTTCGTCGATCCCGAACGGCCGATTCCGGAAGAGATCGTGAAGCTGACCGGAATTACGGATGAAATGGTGCGGGGCGCGCCGAAAGTTGCGGAAGCGTTGCAAAGCTTTTTCTCTTTTATCGGCAACGACCGCGTTCCCGAAGGCCGGCCGTACCCGCTTCTGATCGCGCATAACGCCAATTTCGACATCGGTTTTATCCGCTTCTATGCCGAAAAATCGGGGCTTCCGTTCGCAAATCCGTATCTGGATACCGTCGCCCTCTCCAAATATATCAACCCCGAACTCAAAGCCCATAAGCTGGATGTGGTTGCCGAATATTATCACCTCGGCGATTTCAACCATCACCGCGCCTGCGACGACGCCGAAATGCTCGCCAACATCTATTTCTGCATGCTCGATAAAATGCAGAAAATGGAACTGCGCGATCTGGACGCGCTCAAACGGGAAATGGCGGAAAAGTCCGATCCGCTCAAACTGAACAGCTATCACCAGATCCTGCTTGTCAAAAACCAGACCGGCCTGAAAAACCTGTACCGTCTGGTTTCCATGAGCTATCTGGACTATTTCAAGCGCAACCCGCGCATTCCGAAAACCATTTTGGAAAAGTATCGGGAAGGGTTAATTGTCGGGTCGGCCTGCGAAGCGGGCGAACTGATGCGCGCCATTTTGGAAAACCGGCCGGAAAGCGAAATCGAGGAGATCGTCAATTTCTATGATTATCTCGAAATTCAGCCGATCTGCAACAACCGCTTTCTGATTGCGGAAGGCCGCGTTGCCGACGACGAGGGATTGCGCGATCTGAACCGGCGCATTGTGGAGCTTGGCGAGCGTTACCGCAAACCGGTTTGCGCCACCTGCGACGCGCACTTCCTGAACCGCGAGGACGAGCTTTACCGCAAAATTCTGCTTGCGGGAATGAAATTCAAGGACTATAACCGAGAGGTTGCACTCTATTTCCGAACCACCGAGGAAATGCTGGAAGAGTTTTCCTACCTCGGCGCGGAAAAGGCATACGAGGTGGTGGTTACGAACACCAATCTCATCGCCGATATGATTGAGCCGATCCGCCCCATTCCAAAGGGATCCTACACGCCCGAAATGGAGGGCGCGGAAGAGGAATTGCAGGAGATGTGCTGGAAGCGCGCGCGGGAGATGTACGGCGATCCGCTCCCCGAAATTGTTTCCAAACGGTTGGAAAAAGAGCTGACTTCCATTATCAATAACGGCTTTGCCGTGCTTTATCTGATCGCGCAGCGTCTCGTGCATTTCAGCGAGGAGCAGGGGTATCTGGTCGGGTCGCGCGGGTCGGTCGGGTCGTCGTTTGTGGCAACCATGGCGGGCATTTCCGAGGTCAACCCGCTTCCGCCGCACTACTATTGCCCGAAATGCAAACACAGCGAGTTTTTCACGAACGGGGAAGTCGGTTCCGGCTTCGACCTGCCCGACAAAAATTGCCCCGTTTGTGGTACGAAATACCGTGCGGACGGGCACGACATCATGTTTGAGACCTTCCTCGGGTTCTACGGCGATAAATCGCCCGACATTGACCTGAACTTCTCGGGAGACGTGCAAGGCCGCGTTCATAAATACACCGAGGAGCTCTTCGGCGAAGGGCATGTGTTCCGCGCCGGAACGCTCGGAACGCTTGCCGATAAAACCGCCTACGGTTATGTAGCAAAGTATGTGGAGCAATTGGGCATCAGCCTGCCGCGCGCGGAAATGAACCGGCTGGTTATGAACTGCGTGGGCGTTAAAAAAACCACGGGGCAACACCCCGGGGGCATTATCGTGGTGCCGCAGAAATACGATGTTTTCGATTTTACGCCGATCCAGCACCCCGCCGACGACCCGAACTCGGACATTATAACCACCCACTTTGCCTTTTCCTATCTCCATGATACCATTCTCAAACTCGACGAGCTCGGCCACGATATGCCAACCAAATATAAGTGGCTCGAAACCTTTACCAACACGTCGGTTCTCGACGTCGCCATGAATGACAGCTCGGTTTATGAACTGCTTGAATCCACGCGCCCGCTCGGTGTGGATCCCGCGGACATTGAGTGCGAAATCGGAACCTTCGGGCTTCCCGAGCTTGGAACCAATTTTGTGCAGCAGGTGCTGATTGACGCAAAGCCGCATAACTTTGCCGACTTGCTTCAAATTTCGGGATTGACGCACGGAACCAATGTTTGGCTCGGAAACGCGCAGGACCTGATTAAAGAGGGAACCTGCGATATTTCCCGCGTGATCGGTACCCGCGACGGTATTATGATCGACCTGATCCGCTACGGGCTTGAAAACGCGCACGCGTTCAAAATTATGGAAGCCGTTCGGAAAGGGAAAGGCCTGACCCCCGAATGGGAAGCCGAAATGCGCGAACACGGCGTTCCGGAATGGTACATCGCGTCCTGCAAAAAAATCAAATATCTGTTCCCGAAAGCGCATGCCGCGGCATACGTGATTTCGGCAATCCGGCTTGCGTGGTACAAGGTCCACAAGCCCGTGGAATTTTATTGCACCATGTTCACGGTTGCGCCCAACGGCTTTGACGCAACCGTTACAAGAAAAGGGAAGCCGTATATCGTCAATTACATGAAGGACATCCGCCAGCGGGGCAAGGATGCGTCGCCGAAAGAGATTGCGAGCATTTCCACGCTCCAACTGATCAACGAAGCGATGGCGCGCGGCATTCGTTTTTTGCCGGTTGATCTGGAAAAATCCCATTCGTATGCGTTCCTGCCCGAGAACGGAGCAATCCGCATGCCGTTTTCCTCGCTCCCGGGGCTTGGCGACGCCGCGGCGGAGAACATTATTCAAGCTCGGAACGAGGAACCGTTCTTCTCGGTGGAAGACCTGCAAACGCGCGCAAAGCTCTCCAAAGCGGTGATCGACATTCTGCGTCTGGGCGGCGTTCTGGATGAGATTAACGAAACCGATCAGCTTGTGATGCGGTTCTGAAACGAAAAAACCTCTCTCCAAACGGAGAGAGGTCGTTCCCGGTCGTATCAGAACGTGCGTTTGATCCACGCGGCGGCAAGCGACGGCCATGTTCCAATATCGGCGGCGTCCGGCGCCATACCAAGGCCATGGCGGCCGTGCGGAAAGATGTGCGCTTCAAACGGAACGTTGCATTCGCGCAGGCGTTCGGCAAAGTAGAGCGTGTTTTTCACGTTGACGCTTGCATCATCCGAGGTGTGCCACAAGAAAACGGGCGGGGTTTGCTCGGTTACGTGTTTTTCCAAAGAAAAGCGCTCCGCTTCGGTTTCATAGCAGTCTCCCAACAGATTTTTCCCGCTTCCCACATGGCCCCATTCCGCGCAAAAGGAAATAACGGGGTAACAGAGGATCGCGCCGTTGGGGCGCGCGGGAAAGCGGTCGGTTTCATCCGTCGGAAGGTATGCGTCCGGCAGCAAGATCGAAGAGCCTGCCAAATGGCCGCCTGCCGAGAATCCGCAAATAATGATCTTTTCGGGGTCGATCATCCATTCCGCGGCGTGCGCGCGCAAAATGCGGATCGCCCGCTGAACGTCGGCAAGTGGGGCGGGATGGCGATTGGGCGCAACGCGATAGTCCACAACGGCCGCTTGCATGCCGTTTTCGCGGAAGAAGGACGCAACCGGCGCGCCCTCGTGCGGCGCGCGGAAATGGTATCCGCCCCCTGGGAGAACCACCACGCAGGGAAGCTGCTTGTCGGTTTCCCGCAGGAAAAGGGACATGCTGTTCGGCGTTTCCGCCTCGGCATGGAAAGCGGGAATATCATGCTCCCAAAGTCTGATTTCCATGGTTGAAAGCCTTCCTTATTTCAAATCGGCAATCACGCGGTCAACCCATGCGTAAGCGGTTTCCAGCTCCTGCGCGTTCGGCTTGGCGGAGAAAAGACCCGCTTTCATGTAAAGCACCTCGTCAATCACGTTGGAGCCGGCTTCCGTCAAAATCGCCTTAATGGCGTTGGCGGCAGCCTCGTCGCCGTCAATGATCAAAGCGACATTTTGCGCGCGCGCTTTCGTCAGCTCGCCGCAGAAACGGCGAACCGTGTCGGAAATACCGTTTACGCCTTTTGCGGAGATTGCGAGAAGAACAATGCGCTCCTTATCGCAGGAGTAGGCGGGCGGAATGTTATCCACCGCGTTGAACGCGAGATCGTACTTTACTTTGATGTTGTTGGCAAGAACCTGCAACTTCTTTTTGGAAGCGCAGAGAACTCTCATTTTGATAGCCATTTGGAATTGTCCCCCAAAATCTTTTTCAAATTCGGCAACAACGGCGGGAAATCCGCAAAGCATTGTTTCCGTCGTGTTCTATTATAGCATATTTCGGGAAAAAATGATGAATAAACCATAAACTTTTTTGAATATACGAAAAAAAGGAGCAGAGAGGTGGATCTGACATTCCAGACAAAGCACGGTTTTTTCAACTATCGTGTTGGGGCCGTGATCATCCGGCAGGAGCGTTTGTTGGTGACAAAAGACAAAAGATCGCCGTATTTTTACATTCCCGGGGGACGCGTTCGGCTTCATGAAACCGCGGAAAACGCCATTTTGCGCGAAACAAGGGAAGAACTCGGCGCAAACGGGAACATTTTGCGCCCGCTGTGGTTTTGCCAAAACTTTTTTACCGAAGATGTGCTTCGGGAACGGTTCCACGAACTTTGCGTTTATTATTTAATGGAATTTCCGGAAAACGCGTTTCCGAAAGGGGAAGTCTTTGAACGGGTCGAGGGTTCGCGCGTCCATACGTTCCGGTGGATCGCTTTTGACCGATTGCGGGATACCTACGTTTATCCGCTGTTCCTGAAAGAACGAATTTATGATCTGCCGGAGAAACCGCAATTTCTGACCGAGATCGAACCGTAAAATTCGCTTTCCAAACGGTTCAAAAGAAACGAGCGCAAAAGAGAACCGGTTTTTCCCTTTACTTTCGAAATACATTGAATTATACAAAATGCAAATTTTGTATAATTAAGGGGACCAAAAAAGGCAAAAAAGAAGCCAAGAGAGCCGTTTTTACTGAAATCCGTGCGCTCGATACCGTTTCTTGGCTTCGTTTCTTGGCTTCTGAACCGAAATTACGCAAAAACGATTTCCCGCGTTTATCCGAAAAGCGGATTGTACGAGGAACACAAAAAATTTTTCTTTCCCGAACGTTTCTCCGATTCTTCCCGCAACCCTCTCTCCGTGACGCGTTCCGCGGGAGATCGCATGAACGGATGATCGCCCCGCAACCCTGTATCGATTGCATATTGCATGCGAACGTCTTTCGTGATATCGCTGAAAAAAGACGAACGAAAAAACGGCGAACGGATCAAATTTCAAACGGTCGCCGCTTGCACATCAATTCGGTGTCAATTCCCATTCAAAAAACAGTTGATTGCACAGACGCGACACAGGCCTCTTCTATGAATTTCGCGTTTGTGAAATTCTCTTTGGATGGCATGTCCGAAAAATTTTGTATAATTCAATGGTATCAGAGGATGGAGATCCCTATGGCGTTCAAGCTCGAAACCGATTGGAACTGCCGCCTGTTGGCAGGCTTTCCCGACCAGATTGCCCGTTCGGATGCGGCCGCGGAAGCCTTGACAGCCCTTTTATCCCGCTCCACGCTCCGCCGTTTTCTCTTCTTGCCCGTTTTTGACCCCGCGCAGGACTCGGTCGCCCTTTTTCAAATTCGCGCAAACAACGCCTTAAAGGCTTTGCAAAGCCGTATTTCAAGCGTCGCTTCTCTTTCCTGCGCCGCCTCGGTTGCCCTTCTTCCCCGCCTTTCCGAATACAAGGAATTGCGCCGTTTATGTCTCCCGAAAACCGATTATCTGGCAATTTCCCTTCCGCTGACGCCCACCGATTGGGCCGAAAACGAACTTGCAAAACTCGCCAGATATGCGCCGTTCCGCGTTTTTCTGACCAACGTTCATCTGCTTCCCATCTTTTACCCGCCGGAAACGGTGGATCGGCTTTTGAATCTCCCCAACATGGCATATCAATTTTCCATTCAATCCTTGGAAAATCCCGCCAACGACCGCCTCTTTCGGCGGCTGTTGGACCGCCGTGCGCCGATTCTCTTCGGGAGCGCGGTAAATTCTCTCGGGAAAGCATACCGATTTGACGAAGCGTTTTCTGTCGGAGAGGCCCGGAAACGGTTCCGCCCGTTCGAGCTTGAACGTCTCCTTTTCAATCGGTTGGAAAACGGCTGAAACGCTTTAACGCTCGCTCCCGTGCATTGCGGAATACTTCTGTTTGGTGGCCTCTCCGCCGCGCAAATGGCGTTCCTGTTTGTTTTTCAGCAAAACCTTTTGTACCTCTTCGTAAAGCCCTTTGTTCACTGTTTTCAGCGTTTGCGTAACGTCCTTATGTACCGTGCTTTTGCTAACGCCCCAAGCGGCGGCGCAAGCGCGGACCGTTGCCCCATGCTCAATCAGATATTCTCCGAGAACCACGCACCGTTCCCGTCCGCTCCAAGTATGCTCCCCCATCATCAAAACCCCCTTTCGGTTTTGATACAGTATATGAAACAAAATCAATGAATAGAATCGATCGGGAAAACAAAATGAAACAAGAAGAAACTGTTCTTTTGGAAGGAATGACCTCCATTTCCGCCCTCTTAAACACCGATCCGTCCGTGAATAACAGGCGGATTCTCCGCGTTTGGATCGACCGCGCCGCAGAAGCCGGAAAAGCCGCCGAAATTCGCTTTTTGAACGCAAAAGCGCGGGAAAAAGGCTTTGAAACCATTTTAACCGACGCGCGCGCCATTGAAGCGATGGCAACGGGAAAAACCCACGGCGGAATCGTTGCCGAATGCACGCCGAGAACCATACCCGAACTGACCGCAGAGGCGATCCGCCCAAACGGGTTCTATACATACCTTGAAGGAATGGAAGACCCTTATAATTTCGGGAGCGCGCTTCGTTCGCTCTATGCCGCGGGCGTTTGCGGCGTAATCCTGCCGGAGCGGAATTGGATGACCGCCGCCGGAACCGTTGCGCGTTCCTCTGCCGGAGCCTCGGAACGGTTGCCTCTTTTCACCGCGACGCCCGAGCAGGCGGCCGATCTTTTCCGCCAAGCGGGATACACGATTTTATGCGCCGGAATCCGAAACTCGGTTTCGGTTTACGAAAAGACGTTCACTTACCCCATTTTCATGGTGATCGGCGGCGAAAAACGCGGTATTTCGCGCACTTTTTTGGAAAAAGCCGACCAAATTGTCCGCATAGATTACGGAAGCGATTTTCGGGGTTCGCTCTCCTCTGCCGCTTCCGCGGCGGTTCTCGCGTTTGAGTTATTCCGCCAGAATCGCATGAAAAATCCTTAAAGGCGATACCGCCGCAACCCCGACGGCGTGGCGACGCCGAAGGATAAATAACAAAACAAAAAAGCCGCAAACGCGGCTTTTTTTGTTTGCAATACGGGCGTTTTATCGGAAAAGATCCAGCAGGAAGCGCGTATCCGGCGCGGCATAGGTCGCGTTTTCCGTGTTCTCTCCGCGCGTTAGCCAAAGGCAATCCATACCCGCCGATTTTGCGCCCGAAATGTCGGTGGCGGGGTTATCACCAACAAACAGGCAATCCTGAACGCGAACGCCGAGGCGTTGCGCCGCCAAGCGAAAAATGGCCGCGCTCGGCTTTGCGGTCCCTGTGGAAGCGGAAATGATAATATCCTCGAAATCCCCCAATAAATCGGCAAAGAGGAGTTTTCGGCTCTGGCGATGAATATTCCCGTTTGTGATGATGCCAACGCGGATCCCTTTCCGGTGCAGGCTGTCGAGGACTTCCCTTGTCCACGGAAACGGCGCGGCGTTCGCGGCATACGCCATCAGCCACATTTCCCGAAAATCATGCGCGCTCGGCGGCGCGTTGTCAATTCCCCACCGTTCGCAAAGCGACGGATACGCGCGGTTTCGTTCGGCGGAATTGATGCGAAAAACAAAGCGGTAAATGTCCTCGATCTCTTCCTCGTTTTCCGCTTGATAAACATTGGGGTTCCGTTCCGATAAAACCCGATACGCGTTCCGATAGGCCTTCCGGCTGTCAATCAAGGTATCGTCCAAATCAAATAAAACAACTTTATAGGGGTAACTCATCTGTTTTGACACCTTTTTCACGGTTGCAGATCCGGCGGATGAAAATCAATACGAGAAAATAACCGATCGCAACGGTTGCAAGGTCGGCCGCATAGAAAAAGACCATCCAAAGCAAATCCGAGGTATTTTGCGGCGTTCCGAAAAACACATCGTATCGAACGCGGCCGACCAACCGGACAAGCGACAGAAGCGCGACCGACAACAGAACCGTTCCGTGCAATGCGGTAAACGGGCGCGTCAGCGAAGCCGGAGGCAAGAGTAAATTTCTGTTTTTCACGGTACTTTTACGCAAAATCAGCAAATACGCCGCAACGAAAACCGCCGCAAACAAAAGAAAGTCGAACAACATATCAAGCGCGCCGTAGAGCAAATTTTCCAAAAACGGATCGGCGTTGAAAGCGTCCGCCGTCATCAGGCTTCCAATCATCAAACTTCCGATACACCGCACCGCCGAAGCGCCGGCAAACCAAAAACATAGCGGAAAAATTCCCCGCATTCCCTTTTGAATCAAGGATACCGAAAGAAAGGCAACCATAACCAAAATAAACAGGAATTGCAACAATGATTGCACAAGATCCCAAACGGTTGGAAATATCGTTTCGGCAACCGAAATATCGCTTGTAGCCCAAACCGAGATGGGCGTACCCACAGCGGCCAGAAACGATGAGATTCCCAAAAGGATCCCGCCGCCGAAATGCGCCGATCGATTTTCCGTTTTCGGCATTATGGTTGTCACCGCCTTTCCTGCAATTTCATATATCATATAATAGTGTGAGAAAAAGATTGAAAGCACCCGCAAAGGAGCCGCTATGAGCGAATCATTCCCCCGCGTAATCTCAATGGAATTCACCATGGACAGCATTGCGTTGACCGAAACCGTTCGCACGTTGGCCGACAACTACCCGTTTCTGACCGTTACAAACATCGGAAAAAGCATTCTCGGCAAGGAAATTCCCGTTCTGATCCTCGGAAAAGGCCCTAAAAAAGCTCTTTATGTCGGCGCGCACCATGGAATGGAATGGATTACGGCCAATTTGTTGCTCCGGTTTGTTTGGGAATTTTGCGGCTCCTTTGCGGACGGCCGAACGGTTTACCGGCGTTCCCTGCCAACGCTATGGGAGCATTATACAATCCATGTAATCCCGATGCTGAACCCCGACGGCGTGGATTACGCGATTCACGGGGTGGATCGGGAAAATCCGCTCTATGGGCGTGTTATCGGCATGAACGGCGGAACTGACGATTTCCGCCGATGGCAGGCTAACGCACGCGGCGTGGACCTCAACCACAATTATAACGCGGGGTTTGCGGAATACAAACAGTTGGAAACCGAGCAAGGCATTCCCTGCGGCGCGCCCACGCGGTTCTCCGGTCAATCCCCCGAATCCGAACCCGAAGTGCGCGCGCTTTGCAACTATATCCGCTTTCATGAACCTTTCAAAACCGTTCTGACGCTTCATACGCAAGGAGAGGAGCTCTATTGGAAAAGTCGGGGAAAAAGCGTTGCGGGGAGCGAACCCGCCGTTCGGAAAATGGCAAGTCTGTGCGACTACCGCATCAGCGAAGCGGAGGGACTCGCGTCGTATGGCGGGCTGACCGATTGGTGCATTGAAACCTGCGGGATCCCCGCCGTTACCTTGGAATGCGGAAAAGGAACCAACCCGCTTCCCATATCCGATTTTTTCCCGATTTACGCCCGTTTGCGGAAAGTTCTCTTTACTGCGCCAACGCTTTTTTAGAGAGACTTTTTGCGAAAAGTACCGTGTTTTACTGCAAATCGACCCGATTCCTCGGCGTTCCGGTAAGAAACGAGCGAATGTTTGCAAGCATTTCCTCGGCAAGCCGGCATCGCGTTTCATACGCGCCCCACGCCATGTGCGGCGTTAGCAAAACGTTTGGCAGCGTGCGGACGGCGGCAAACGGATGATCGTTCGGGAACGGCTCCTTGGAATAAACATCCACGCCGATCCCGCCGAGCTTTCCTTTCAGAACCGCGTCGGCCAACGCCGCCTCGTCCGTCACCGCGCCCCGCGACACATTGATTACATACGCGGACGGTTTCATCATTTCAATATGTTCCCGATCCAGCAGATTCCGCGTGGAGTCGGTCAGCGGGGTGTGGACCGACAGAATATCCGATTCGCGGCAAAGCCGCTCCAAGCTCACACATTCGCGGTCGGCAACCGGCGTTCGTTTGCAGACCAGAACGCGGCATCCGAGCGCGTCGGCCGATGTTGCAACCTGCCGCCCGATGTTGCCATAGCCGAGGATCCCCCATGTTTTTCCCGCAATTTCATGGAAAACGGGAGTTAAACGGTTCGGCAACCCCGAATCGCTGTATGCGCCGCTCCGCACAAACGAGGTATATTCCCCCATACGCGTAATCAGGGATAACGCCATGGTCAGCGTCAATTGGGCAACGCTCTGCGTGGAATACCCAACCACATTACAAACCGCGATTCCGTGCGATCGGCAATAGGAAACGTCAATGTTGTCATAGCCCGTCGCCGCCTCGCAAATCAACCGAAGCGACGGAGCCGACGAAAGGATTTCCGCCGTTAGCCGGACCTTGTTCAGAGCCGCGATTTCGGCGCCGGACAGATGTTCCGCGGCGTTCTCCGCCGAGGTTTCCCGATACACGGTCAATTCCCCGAACGAGCCGAAGCCCGAAAGATCGAGGTCGTCCCCGAGGGATGCCGCGTCCAGAATAACAACCTTCATGTTACGAGAGCTTTGACGTTTTCTCGAACGCCGCCTTCACGGCGTTCATCACCGTTCCGCGGAACGCCCCGCATTCCAGCGCGTGAACGCCCGCAATGGTGGTTCCCCCGGGGCTGCAAACCGCGTCTTTGAGCGCGGCAGGGTTTTCTCCGCTTTCCAGCAGCAGCTTTGCGGCTCCCGCCAAGGTTTGCGAGGCGTATAAAAGCGCTTTTTCGCGCGGCAGACCGCATTCCACGCCGCCGTCCGCCAACGCCTCGGCAAACAGATAGACAAACGCAGGGCCGCACCCCGAAAGCGCGCCCGCGGCGTCGATCAGCCGTTCGGGAATCCGATCAAACCGCCCCGCGGCGGAAAGACCGGCGAGAAAGCGGTTGATTTCCGATTCGGCGACATTTTCGGTCGCATCGTAAACAACCATTCCCTCGCCCGCGCGAACCGGAGTGTTCGGCATAATGCGAATTACGGGGCAATCTTCTTTTTCAGCCAAGGCGCGCAACCGTTCCATGGAAACGCCCGCCGCCATGCTGACCAGAACGAACCGATCTTTCCGCGCCCGCAAAACGTCCCCGATCTCCGCAAACAGCGCGGACAAGCCCTGCGGCTTAACGGCAAGGCAGACAAACGCGCTCTCCGCGGCAATTCCGACCGCCGTGGAAGCGACCGCACCGGTCTGCCCGCAGAACGCGGCGACTTTGGAAGCGTCCGAATCGCAAACGGCAAGCTCGCCGCCCGAAAGCGATTTTGCGGCCGCGGCCGCAAGCGCGCCGCCCATGTTCCCGCAACCGATAAAACCGAATTTGAATGTATTCATTTCAACCTCTTTCTCCGTCAGCGAATTTGCCCGTCGCCGCGGATCACGTATTTATAAGAAGTCAGTTCTTCCAAGCCCATGGGGCCGCGCGCGTGCAGTTTCTGCGTGGAAATTCCGATTTCACAGCCAAGGCCGAATTCCCCGCCGTCGGTAAAGCGCGTGGAAGCGTTGACATACACCGCCGCGCTGTCCACCGCCGCGGTAAAAAGCTCGGCGGCCGCCGGATCGGACGTTATAATCGCGTCGCTGTGGCGGGTGGAATGTCGCTCGATGTGGCGGATCGCTTCCTGAACGTCTCCAACAACCTTCACCGCGAGAATGTAGTTGAGAAATTCCGTGTCAAAATCATCCGCTCCGGCCGCGGTTCCGCCGATCAACGCGTATGCCTCGGGGTCGCACCGCAATTCCACGGGCGTTTTCCCAGAGGCGGCTCTGTCCTCGGTCAGCCGCTTTTTCAAGAGCGGCAGGAACCGATCCGCAATCGCGCGATCCACCAAGCAAACCTCTTCCGCGTTGCAAACCGACGGGCGGCTCGTTTTCGCGTTTTCAATGATGTTGAGCGCACGGCTGAAATCGGCCGTTTTCTCCACATAAACATGGCAGATGCCGGTTCCCGTTTGGATGCACGGAACTTTTGCCTGCTCCACGCAAGCGCGGATCAGCCCCGCGCCCCCGCGCGGGATCAAAAGGTCCACCGCGTCGGTCGCCGTCATCAGCTCCGCGGCGCCCTCGCGCGAGGTATCGGGAACCATGTTGAGAAACGTTTCCGGCAAGCCAACCGAGCGAAGCCCGCTCCGCATGGCGGCAAGAATGGCGCAGGACGAGCGAAACGCCTCTTTTCCCCCGCGCAAAACGCAAACGTTTCCGCTTTTGAGCGTCAGCGCGGCCGCATCGGAAGTAACGTTCGGGCGGCTTTCGTAAATAATGGCCACAACGCCCATGGGAACGCGTACCTTCTCGATAACCAGCCCGTTCGGCCGTTCGACCCGTTTGACAACTTTTCCGACGGGGTCCGGCAACTCCGCCACTTCGCGAATCCCGCTTGCCATAGCGGCAATCCGGTCCTCGGTCAGCCGCAACCGGTCCTGCATCACTGCGTTCATGGAAGCCGAAACCGCTTCCAGATCGGCGCGGTTGGCCGCAAGGATCTCCGCCGAAGCGGCTTCCAGCGCGCCCGCCATGGCAAACAGCGCGCGGTTCTTTTCGCCCTCGCCGAGAAGCGCGAGTTGTTGCTTTGCGGCTTTGGCCGCCAAAAGGACTTCCCTTGTGGTCATGCCTTTCTCCCCCTTGCATAAAAGCGCGTTCCAACCGGCTTTCCGTCGGTCAGATCGTAGAGCCGATCCGGCTCCGATCCGTTGAAAATGATCATATCAACGCCGTTTTGCATGCAGATTTCCGCCGCGTGGAGCTTGGTTTTCATGCCGCCCGTTCCAAGCGCGGTTCCCTCGTTGCCGCCCAAGGCGCGAATTTCATCGGTGATCTCGCGAACTTCGGGAATCAGCGTTGCTTCCGCGCTCCGGTGCGGGTCGGCGGTATAAAGCCCGTCGATGTCCGAGAGCAGGACCAGCAGATCCGCGTCGGCATTCACGGCGACCACCGCCGAGAGCGTGTCGTTATCGCCCACCTTGATCTCGTCGGTGGAAACCGTATCGTTCTCGTTGATAATCGGAAGCGCGCCGAGATCCAGCAGGCGCAGCAAGGTGTTTCTGAAATTGGCAAGACGGTCGGCATGGCCGAAATCGTCGCCTGTCAGCAGAATCTGCGCCACGGTATGGTGGTATTCGGAAAACAGCCTGTCGTATGTATACATCAGCTCGCTCTGCCCAACGGCGGCGGCCGCCTGTTTTGTTGGAATATCCTGCGGGCGTTCTTTGAGGGCCAATTTTCCAACGCCCATGGCGATGGCTCCCGAGGAAACGATGATCACTTCGTGTCCCGCGTTTTTCAGGTCGCCGAGCACGCGGCAAAGCGCTTCCGTGCGGCGAATGTTGAGCCGCCCCGTCCCGTGCGTCAGCGTGGAAGTTCCGATTTTAACGACGATTCTCATGGAGAATCCCCCTTTTTATGAATATCTATTATATAATTATACATGAAAAATGAATGCTTGTCAATAGTTTCCGCGCGCAAAACGGCCCGAAATTTGTCCAAGCTGTAAATTTTTTTCAGGCGTTGACAATCCAAAGAAAATGTGGTAGAATAAGAGCAGATTCGGAAAGAACGGGTTTGGAAAATTGAAAAAACATCTTTTATACAATTTTTTCAACGGTAATCGGGATCGTGAGGACGCGAGATGGGAAGATACCACCCCCAATTTGCGCCATTTTTTCCGTTTGCTCGGTCGCAAATTCTGGAAACTGATTTCCCTGAACCTGATGATGCTGCCCATGGCGATCCCCATTGTAATTGCGGTGGTGATCTATATCGGAATCAACACCACTCCCATTCAGCAATCCTCGCTGTTTGCGCCGCTCTACGGGGCGGATCTGATTGCGAGATCCGGAGAAAGCGCGTTTCTTTTGGATCTGTTCGGCGTTCAGTATCTGGTTCCGAGCTATAACGCAACGGGAACCTATGTCGGCATTGGGGCGTGCATTGCGTTTCTGGCGATTACGTTCGGTTGGCAGAACATCGGCTCCGCATACATTCTGCGCGGGCTGGTGCGCGGCGACGCCGTGTTCCTTCTCCCCGATTATTTCTATGCGATCCGTCGGAATTGGAAGCAAGGGTTCTTCCTCGGGTTGATCGATTTTGCAATTCTCTTTCTGCTCGGGTTCGATATTCTCTTTTTCTACTACCGCACCGGTTCGTTCGGGATGGACGTGATGTTTTTCGCTTCCTGCGCGCTTCTTATCATTTATTTCTTCATGCGGTTTTATCTCTATTTGCTGCAAGTCACGTTCCATCTTTCCATTCGTAAAATCTTCAAAAATGCGCTGATCTTTACCACGCTCGGAATCAAGCGCAACTTGATGGGCGCGCTCGGACTCCTGCTGCTGACGGCGATCAACATCGGCCTGATCGCCCTGATTGCTCCCACCGGCGGGGCGATCGGCGTTGGAATGATCCTGCCGCTGCTTCATTATCTTGCCTTTGCAGGCTTTATCAGCGCCTATGCGGCCTACCCCGTTATCGACCGCTATATGATTGCGCCCTACCGCGGCGCGGCAGCCGGCGAGGACGCCGCCGACGACTCCGAAAAAGACGGGCCGGCTGATCGCGCCGACGGCGCGTCAGGAGCCGACCCCAAGTAATTCACTGACCGTAACAGGCTCATAGCCAAGCGCCAAAAGCCTTGGAAGCAGGATTTCCAAGGCTTCGGGCGTTTGGCTGTTTTTCCCGATGAAATCGTGCATCAGAATGATATCGCCGGATTTGACGGACGACAAAACGCGGTTTACAATGGCATTCGCGTCCTTGATCTCCCAATCCCGCGTGTCAACGCTCCAAAGGATCACCCGATAACCGTCCCGTTCGGCAACGTTGATTACCGCGCTATCGACCGCTCCTTCCGGCGGGCGGAACAACGTTGGGCGTTTTCCGCAAACGCGCTCGACCGCTTCGGAGCATGCCTGCAACTCCGAGGCGACCCGCTCTTCGCCAAGTCCGGTCATGCGGCGGTGCGAATCGGTATGGTTGCCGATCTCATGCCCGCGCTCGGCAACTTCCCTTGCCGTTTGCGGGTAGGTTTCCGCAATCACGCCGATCATAAAAAACGTGGCTTTGACGTGGTAACGATCCAGAATATCGAGGATCCGCGGCGTTAAGCGCGGGTGCGGGCCATCGTCAAATGTGATGGCAATGCGGCTTGTTTCGGTTGGAACCGAACGGTACCCAGCCGCTTGCGCCGGCATGGAAAACGGGATTTGCAAAAGAAGGAAAACAGCAAAAAAAGCTGAAAAGTACCGTAAAAAATGTCGTTTCATCTCTTTTTACGCGGTCAGTTCATCTAAAGTTCCGAAACGGTATCCCTGCCGCTTCAATTCGCAGATCACATCCCCGAGGATCGCCGCGTTGGTTGCCGAGGTGGGGTGCAAGAGCATAACCTCGCCGTTGTGAATATTTTCCAGAATGATCTGCTTTGCCTTCTCCGGCGGCATCTGCCGGTTGTTATCCCAATCCGGATACGCGAAACTCCAAAACACGGTTTTATACCCGTTCCGGTTCAGGCATTCCAAATTGGCGCGGCTGAACCTTCCTTCCGGCGGCCGATAGTAGCGCGGCATCTCCCCGCCGGTCAGGCTGCGGTAGGCGTTTTCCAAGGAGCGGAGTTCTCCCAGCAGCGTTTCATCGTCCGCCCGACTCATGTCCTTGTGGTGCGCCGTGTGGTTGCACACCAAATGCCCGTCCGCCTGCATTTGCCGGATCAGCTCCGGCTGCCGTTCAATCAGGTTTTCCAAAACGAAAAAAGCGGCTTTGACCTGCTCTTCCCGCAAAACGTTCAGAACTTTTGCAACATTTCCGTTTTCATACCCCGCGTCAAAGGTGAAATAAACCACTTTGTCGTCGCTGTTTTCGTCCACTTTCCGGTCCAGATAATACCCGCCGAGCGACTCCACAAACGAAAGTGACGAATCCATTTCGGGCTGTTTGTGGTCCTTGGCATGAACGCAATACCAACCGTAGCTTCCCGCGCTATCGGCGGGCTTTGCCTGCGCGGAAAAAGTCAGCATCGGCAACAACGCGGCCAAGCACAAAAAACAGCAAGCGGAGCGCAGAATCCTTTGATTTCCATTCATCATAATTGATTCCTTTCTGTTCAAACCGAACTTTGTTTTTTCAAAAAAAGTCCTGTTTTATTATTTCACCGCGCGCCGTGTTTGTTTCTGAAAATGGCTGTTAAATCGGTTAAATTTTGCTAAAAGTACCGCAAAAATCAATTTACGGAGAGTGACCAAAATGGAAAAAGTTCTGATTGCGATGAGTGGCGGCGTGGATTCCAGCGTTGCCGCGCTTCTGATGAAAGAGCGCGGGTTTGAATGCGTCGGCGTTACCATGAAACTTTATTCAAACGAGGAAATCGGTTTGAAGAAGGAACATTCCTGCTGTTCGCTCGATGATGTTGAGGACGCTCGCTCCGTTGCCATGCGGCTTGGGATTCCCTACTATGTGTTCAACTTTGCCGACCGTTTCCGCGAATGCGTGATCGACCGCTTTGTTGACGCATACGAGCATGGCAGAACCCCGAACCCCTGCATTGATTGCAATCGGTTCCTGAAATTCGACGCGCTCTTCCGCCGCGCGCAGGAACTCGGATGCAGCCGTATTGTAACCGGCCACTACGCGGACATTGCTTACGACGGCGCAAGCGGCCGCTACCTGCTTCGGAAAGCGGCCGACCCGACCAAAGACCAAAGCTACGTTCTTTGGTCGATGTCGCAGGATCAGCTCGCACACACGGAATTTCCGCTCAACCGCCTTTCCAAAGAAGAAACGCGGCGAATCGCCGAGCAGAACGGATTTGTGAACGCCCGAAAACACGACAGCCAAGATATTTGCTTTGTTCCCGACGGCGATTACGCGAAATTTGTGGAGCAATGGACGGGAAAAACCTACCCCGACGGCGATTTTCTGACAGAGGACGGCCGCCCGATCGGCCGGCACCGCGGGATCATCCGCTATACGGTTGGCCAGCGGCGCGGCCTCGGCCTCGCGTTGCCGGAGCCACTTTACGTCTGCCGGATCGACACCGAGCAAAACGCCGTTGTCCTCGGCAAAAGCGAATCGCTGTTTTCCAAAGAACTGACCGCGGGCGAGATCAATCTGATCGCCGCGCCGCGCATTGAAGGAACGCTTCGCCTGAAAGCCAAAGTCCGCTACCGCCAGCGAGAAGAATGGGCAACCGTTACGCAACCGGATGAAAACACGCTCCGCGTAGTGTTTGACGCCCCGCAGCGCGCCATAACAAAAGGGCAATCGGTGGTTCTCTACGATGGAGAAACCGTGTTCGGCGGCGGAATCATTCAATAGAGAAAAAGACCCGAACCGTCGTTCGGGCCATTTTTCAAAAAAGTTTTCATGAATCAACTGTAATGTTTTTTCGCTTCCTGATAGAGCTTGGAAATGTCTTTCAAAACATCGATCTCGGTAAAATCCTTGTGGTAGACGATGTTTGTTTCGCGGATCATGCTCAAATTTTCAATCGGGAGCGCGGCAATCTTTCCCTTTCGCAATTCGTCCATACACGCGCTCTTGGCAAGAATGGAAACGCCGAGGTCCTTGCGGATCAGGTCCTTAATGGTGGCAATGTTGTCCACTTCCAGAATCACGTTATAATGGCTGATGGAATCGTTGATGCTTTCGAGCGTTGCCTCAAACTGCACGCGGGTTGCCGAGGTTGGCAGGCGCATGATCATCCGCTCTTTTTTCAGTTCTCCCAAAGTTACCATGGATTGGCGCGCCAGCGGGTGATTGGTGGAAACCACGCAAACCAGATAGTCGGTATCGAGCATCAGGGAAAAAAGGTCGTTGCCGATCGGTTTTCCTTCCACAATGGCAAGATCCAGCTCATAGTTCTCCAATTTATCATAAAGATTTTTAATGGTGTCAGTAATAATTGTTATTGTAATTCCTTTTTCCGCGTTGCTGTATTTTGCCAGCACTTCGGTAATCAGGTTGTTCTCGGCCGTATGCGTAATTCCGATCCGCAAATTGGTAATGTGCTTTACGGCGTCGGTCAGCCGAAGCCGCATTTTGGCATACATCGCCTGAAAGCGGCGCGCGTAATGAACGGCAATTTCGCCTTGCGGCGTCAATTTGATCTCATGTTGGCCGCGGATGATCAGCTTAACGCCGAGTTCCTCTTCCAGCGCGCGGATATGATGGCTGACCGCGGGTTGCGTTAAAGAAAGCCGTTCCGCCGCCTTGGTAAAGCTCTTTTCTTCCGCAACCGCCAAAAGCGTTTCGGTTTTTACATCCAGCATTTTCATCACCTCAATAAAGATTATTTATCGATACCAAAAATATTATAACTTGACTTTATTGCTTTTATAGTATATCATATATAGAAAGTCTTTTCAAGTCCTTTTTCAAAAATTTTTGAAAGGAATTTTGCGAATCCATGTTTACAGCTCTTCACAACGCGCTTTTCGGGCTGCCGACCATCGCTTCCACAATTGTTACCGTTGCAATTATGATTTTCGCGGGCTTTCTGATGACCCGCATCGGGAAACTGCTGCGGTTGCCGAATGTTTCGGCGTACATCATTGCGGGAATCCTGATCGGCCCGTTTGTGCTGAATCTCGTTCCCGAATCCATAATTGACGGCATGGCCTTCATCCCCGACATTGCGCTTGCCTTCATCGCTTTCAGCACCGGCGAGTTTTTCCGCTTCTCCGTTCTCAAACAAAGCGGCGCAAAAACCGTTATCATCATGCTAATGGAAGCAAGCCTTGCGTCGGTTCTAGTCTTTCTTTTGGCGCGCGCCATCCTGCACCTCAACTTTGCCTTTGCCATTGTGCTGGCCTCGCTCGCGTCGGTCTCCTCGCTGACGTCCACCATGATGACCATTCGGCAAACCGGCGCGAAAGGCGAATTTGTTACCAACCTGTTGCAGGTGGTGGCCCTTGACAACATTTTCAGCCTGTTTGCCTACGGAATCGCCATTTCGGTGGCCATGTCGGTGGTTACGGGGACCAACAGCTTCAACGCATGGGACATTGCCCGCCCGATTCTGATTAACCTTGCGGTTATGCTGGTTGGGTGTTCGTTCGGCGTTCTGATGAAATACATGATGCCGAAGAAACGCTCCACCGACAACCGCCTGATTATTTCGGTTGGTCTGCTGTTCGCTTTTTGCAGCATTTGCACCATTGTCAATGTTTCGCCGCTGCTCGGGTGCATGGCAATGGGCACCGTCTATATCAACATTACGGATGATGATAAACTCTTCAAGCAACTCAACTATTTCAGCCCGCCGCTGCTCCTGCTCTATTTCGTTCGTTCGGGGGCAAGCCTGAACATGAAAGTTCTTTTCGGCCGCGTGGAAGCCTTCGGCGCAACGCCGATCATTGTAATCGGCATTCTGTATCTGGTGTTCCGCGTTCTCGGAAAGTACGTCGGCTCTTTCCTCGGCTCGCTGGCGGCTCGGAGAAAGCCGCAGGTGCGAAACTACCTCGGCTTGGCGTTAATCCCGCAATCAAGCGTTGCAATCGGGTTGGCAACGCTCGGGGCGCGATCCTTTGAATCGCTCGGAACCGAAAGCGGAACCATGATGGCGGACGCCCTGCTTGCAATGATTCTTGCCGCAAGCGTTCTGCACGAGTTGATCGGCCCATCCACGGCAAAAGCCGCGCTATACCTTTCCGGCTCCTATTCCGATAAATTGGAAGACTTGGTTCAAGTGGAAGAAAAGACGCCGGAAGGCGAACAGAAAGCTCCCGTCGAGCTTCTGATCGAACGGATACGCGCCATTCAGCAAACCCTGCCGCCGCCCACAATCGCCGCGGAAAACGAGGCGGCCTTTACCGAGGCGGCCGAGGAACATTACGAAGCCATGATCCAAAACCGACGAAAACGGCATATCAACAGCCGATAACTCCATTAAAACAGAAAGGAAACAAAAAACATGACAGATCCGATTGCAAATTTGGTACAAAGCTGGGGGATAAACGACACGGGGCGCATCATCATACGCATCCTGCTCTCCCTGCTCCTCTCCGCCATTCTCGGTTGCGAGCGTTCCAGCAAACGCCACGCGGCGGGCCTGCGCACCTTTATTGTGGTGTCGCTGGCTTCCACCGTTTCCATGATCATCGACCTTTATCTGATGTCAGGCGTCTCGGTTTCGATCCCGATCCTTTCTGCCGCGACCCTGATCGGAATTGCGATTATTACGGTCAATTCCATTCTGTACAGCTCGCGAAACCAGATTAAGGGATTGACCACGTCGGTCGGCCTTTGGGCGTGCGCCGTGCTTGGCCTTTCCGTTGGCGCGGGGCTTTATACGGTTACGCTGATTATGTTTGTGGCGTTCCTCTGCTCGCTTTCCTTTTTCCCGAAATTCGAGCGTTATCTGAAAAACCGCTCCAACCATTTCGAGGTTCATCTGGAACTGAAAAACGCCGCGCATCTTCCCAACTTTGTTTCCACCATCCGGGAGCTTGGCTTGAAGATCGACGACATTGAATCCAACCCCGCATACCACAATTCGGGGTTGAGCGTTTATTCCATTTCCATTTCGATCAGCAGCGAGGAACTGAAAAAATACAAAACGCACGCGGAGATCATTGAAGCGCTGCGCACGCTCGACTACATTTACCACATTGAAGAAATGACCTGACGGAGCCATCCGCCAAACCGCCGCCGCGGCAGATTTGACACAAAAGCAAAGGATACGGAGAAAATGGAACGCAAACGACATCCGCGCGAGATCCTTATATTGACCTTGCAAACCCTGTTTTACGCGGCGATCGCCAATTCGGGCATTCTTTTGGCGGGACGGTATCTTTGGCTTTTGCTTTTGGTTCCGATGTCGCTCGCGGCCAATTTGTTAATCGGCGTCGGAACGGGATCCGCTCCCTCCTTTCGCTTGAAGCTATGCCGCCACGGAACCTGTTGTCTGATCGCTTTTTGGGGGTCTTTGGTCGCGTCGATCCCCGTTCAGGTCTGGAATATCGTTCGATTCTATGCGGAAAACCGTTTTGCAACGCTGTTTGCGGCCGTTTGGTGCGCGGTTTTGTTGCTGATCCTTTTTTGGAACGGGATCCTCTGCGTTTACGCCACATCTGAACAGCTCGGAATCCGTTATCGAGTGCTGGGACTGCTCCTCGGGTGGGTCCCGATTGCCCATTTGGTAATGCTTTCCATCATTATTTCCGTTTGCGCGCGCGAGGTCGCGGAAGAATCCTTTCATATTTTGCGGAACCGAGCGAGAGCGCAAGAACAAGTTTGCAAAACCAAATACCCTGTTTTGTTGGTTCACGGCGTGTTCTTCCGCGATTCCCGATTGCGGAATTATTGGGGCAGGATTCCCAAGGAATTAACGGCCAACGGCGCCGAGATCTACTACGGAAACCATTCTTCGGCCGCTTCCGTGGAAAAAAGCGCGGAAGAATTGAAAAAAAGGATGATCGAAATCGTTACCGAAACGGGATGCGAAAAGGTCAACCTGATTGCGCACTCCAAAGGCGGGCTGGATTGCCGCCTTGCCATTGCAAACGGAGCGGAACCGTATGTCGCTTCCCTGACAACCGTCAACACGCCGCACCGCGGATGCCTGTTTGCCGACGATCTGCTGAATCGGATTCCCGCCCCCGTTCAGCAAAAGGTTGCCGCCGGTTATCAATTCGCGGCCGGACGGCTCGGAGACCCGAACCCCGATTTTATGGCCGCCGTCCGCGACCTGACCGCGGAACGCTGCCGGTCTTTCGATTGCGCATACCCCGCGCCCGCGTCGGTTTACTGCCAGAGCGTCGGTTCGGAGTTGAAACGCGCGAAAGGCGGCCGTTTCCCGTTGAATTTCAGTTACCGTTTGGTCCGGCACTATGAAGGGGCCAACGACGGTTTGGTTGCGACGGATTCCTTTTCGTTTGGCGAGAGATATATCCGGTTAACGCCCAAATACCGCCGCGGCATTTCGCATGGGGATATGATCGACCTGAACAGAGAAAACATCCGCGGGTTTGATGTTCGGGAGTTTTATGTGGGTCTGGTATCCGATCTGAAATCCCGTGGTTTTTAATCCCAAAAAAGAAAAACTCCCCGAAAAGTACCGCGTTTTCGGGGAGTTTTTCTTTTTGTTTGGTTATGCTTTGATAACATGGGAAACATGGAACCGCTCCTGAAACCGAACGGCCGATTCCATTTCCTCGGCGGTATATATCGCCCCGTCCGGCGCGCCGATCAGCTTATCTTCATCGTCGTCGTCCCGCAGAACCGCGCCAACGATCCGGCAGGTAAAACGCTCCGCAGGCTCGGAAACGCCGAGGAGATAAACGTCCAATTCTTCCCCGTCCCCGCCGAGAACATGGGGAATATAGCCGTAGTTGATCGGGTATTTCCATGTATTTCCTTTCTTTTCATGCACATATCCGATCGGGCGGTCGATTTCAATGGTAACGACCTTTCCGAGATAGGACCGGATTTGCGCGCGCCGTTCGTCCAAGGTCATTCCGCACCCCCTGCAAGCGAGCCGTTCAGCTCGGTTTCCAAAATGCGGGCAAGCGATTCCAGCCCGATTCGATCATCGTTGGTAAATCGGCCGAGGACGGGACTGTCCACGTCCAGAACGGCAACCACACGCCCGTTTTGGCGAATGGGTACCACAATTTCCGAATTGGACGCGCTGTCGCATGCGATATGCCCTTCAAACGCATGCACATCCGCTACAACCAAGGTGCGGTCCTGCTCCGCCGCGGTCCCGCAAACGCCCTTTCCCAGCGGAATTTCAATGCAGGCGGGCTTTCCCTGAAACGGGCCGAGCGCCAGCCGATCCCCTTCCAACAGATAAAAGCCGACCCAATTGATGTTCCGGATGGATTCCCAAAGCAACGCGGCGGCGTTTGCGAGGTTGGCAACGGGATGCGGAACATTGCGGATCAATTCCCGCAATTGCGCCGTTAAGGCTTTGTAATCGGTTTTCGGGGCGGCGTTCTTCTCAACCCAATCCCGAATGGCCGGTTGGTTGGGCGCGAACAGAGGGGTTGGAAGCTCGCTTGCGGAAAACCAAGCCAGCTGATCCACCTCGCCGTCCTGCGCGCGGAGCGTGCCTGCGTAGTCCTTGCAAAGGAACACAATGTCAACGTTGGAAACCTCGTCTCGGTTGGGATATACAAAGCGCATATCCTCGCCCGAATAGATTCCGAACAACTCCATGTTTCCGGCCTGCAAGCCCGTTTCTTCCAGCAATTCCCGCCTTGCGGCGGCTTCCACATTCTCGTAAAGCTCCACGGAGCCTCCCGCATAGCCCCAAGAGCGGTCGTCGCTGCGCTGTTGCAAGAGGATTCTCCCGTTCCGGTCCTCCACGATTACGCTTGCGCCGACCTGCAGCAGGGGCCGATGGCCGACCGTTTTCCGCAGATCCAAAATGTAATTTGACATGGCTTTTCCCTTTTTCCGTTTGAATGCTTTGCCGAATGTTCCGGCTCGCTCCCATTATACCTCAAAAAGAGAAAAAAAGCAACGGTTTTGGCGCAAATCGCGAAAAAACTACGATTTTGTTACAGATTTTCCACGGGAATGCGGAACAGGTAAATATCCTCTTTATTCACCGAACAAATAACATACAGCATGCCTTCCCGCTCTATGGCGTGCGGATACCCGTAGATTCCGCCCTTATACATTCCTTCATGTCGGCGCGGAATCGGCTCGGTAGCAATCAGATCCCGTTTTGAAAAGCGTTCGCCGTCGTCCGACAAACTGATGGCAAGCGGGCATCTCGGTCCCTTTTGATCGGGATTTGAAATGATCGCATACCGGCCGTCCGAAAGCCGCATACAGTAAAATTTGGAATTGTTATCCGTAAATTCCGTTTGCGAAGGGGCGGACCATGTTTCGCCGAAATCCGTACTTTCCGCCGACAGGAGCCATTTTCCCCGCGCGTTGCGAAACAGCATTCGAATGCGGTCTTTCATTTCAAAGTAGCTTCCCTCGCAAATGCCGTACTCATCCCCGCGCATTTTCTGATGGATCCAAAAGCCTTCCGAATCGTCCTGCAAACCGGAAACGGGACAAGGGGCGAGACCGCCGACTTTCCATTTGGCAAGTCCGCTCAAATCGTCGGTATACGGCATGGTAACGTTCCCGCATATAAGCAATCTCCCGTTGGAAAGCTTTTGCGGCCCTTGATTTGGAATGATCGGGACATGCAAATCTATCGGCTCGCTCCAAGAAACGCCGTCGGATGTCGTCTTGCAAAGAAGCGTGGTTCCATCATGGTGCAAATCGCCTTCCGGTCGGCTTCCGTTGGCGTTAGTAACGCCATGATAGCGGTATCTTCCGGCATAGGCGTTCAGAATCCCGTCGTGCGCATACCAGCCGGCGGCGGTCAGCGTGGACCCATCCGCGGGGCTTTCATAAAGCGGTTGCGGATCCGACCAACATTTCCCGTCGGCAGATTTAGAAAACAGGATTCTTTGCCCAACATCGTCCTCGTTTACCCGCCCGTTCGACCACATGGCATAAAATTCGCCGCGGAAGAACGCGATGGACGCGTGGTGGCTGTATGTCCATGTTTGTTCGGGGCGATAGAGAACGCTGATTTCGGGCGACAACATCCGAAAAGGTTCCGTTTGTACTTGATTTGTTACCATTGTTCTGTGTTTTCTTTCTGTTTTTATTGGTATCCTTCACCGGCAATGCCGAAGAAACGCCGAAAGAAAAGGTTCGGGTCAACCGTGTCGGCGACCTCGCAAGGGCCGTTCTCGCATGCGGAAAAAACGGTTTGCCCCATCTGGCCGCAGGGCGACTTTCCGATTTCCACCGTTCCGCGCCGATAAGAGCAGACCGACGGCTCGAAAATGCCGACCGCCGCCAACGGATCGTGAAAGATCATTTTCTGTTCGGGCTTCTTGAACCACATTTTGGAAAAATCGCGGACAATCGGGAGCAAGGGGCCGCGCATGAACGGCTCCACTTCCCTCTCAGTCAAGGCGACTTGCAAGGTCACGTCCAGACCATAGGAACGGTGGAGCCGAACGCCCGAGCGATACACAATGGATGTTGCCACCCAATCGCATTTGGCGTTCCATTCGGGCCGCTCCGCGTCGGGGCGAAAATTGCCGCACATCATCACCAGCCCATCCAAAAGGGACGGGATCTCGGGATCCATGGCGAACAGCAGGCCAACGTTGGTCATGGGGCCAATGGCAAACAGCGTAATTTCCCCGGGGTGTTTCCGAATGGTATCCCGCAAAAAAGCAACGGCTTCGTTTTCGGCATAGCATTCGGCATGCGGCCAGAGGGAAAGCCGCTCCGCCTGCGGAACGGCGGGTTGGAGCTGTTTTCCGTAAAGGGGTTGCTCGGTCCCGGGAAAAATCGGAATATCCGATCTCCCCGCCGCCGTGCAGAGCGCGCTTGCCAGCTTTGCGCGCTCCACAGGCAGGCCGCTGACGGTGGTAATGCCGAGCAGGTCGCATTCCGGCTCCCGCAAAAGATAAGCGAGAGCCAGCGCGTCGTCAATATCCGAACCGATGTCTGTATCCAATAGTATCTTTTTCATAAGGTCATGTATCCGTTTCCGTGTCTTTTTTCCGGAATGCGTTGTTAACGGTTTCGAGGTTTTCCGGAATGGAGCCGGAAGCCGATTGCAACCGCGTTGCGGTGCTGTTTTCTTTCAGCCCGATCATTTCGCGGAGCATGGTCGTCCACCCCACGTTGGTAGCAAAGCCCTGATAAACCATTACAAAGCGCGATCCCTCGTAAATCAGTTTCAGCATTTCGGTGGATTCGGGATTCTGCATATAGCGGTAGGAGAGCGCGGACTCGAAATAGGAAGTGTACATTTCCCGATAGCCGTAAGCCGCGAGCGCTTCCATCACCGCGCCGATCATATCCCGCTTTTCTTCCGGCAGAGTGGACGGAACTCCGAGCACCGTTACCTGATCCTGCACGTTCGTGTAATAGTTCTCCTGCGATTCGTCGTACTTCGGAATGGGAGCGATGCTGTATTCCAGCCCCTCGGTTGCGCGGAGTTTGGACTCGACAGCGTAAATTTTCATGTTGGCGGTTGCGGCTCTCCCAGCGGCAAACATTTGGGAAATATCCGCGTTATCCACATTATCCTTTGCGTAAGGAATGATATAGGATCCGCTCGCCTGATAGTACAGTTTCAGAATTTTATCCACCATGGAAGAAATTCGATCAGCGTTGCCGGTGTAGGTATAGTAGTTATCGTTGTCTTTTCCGATCACCCATGCCTGATTGGAGACCCAAAACGAATCTACGCTGGTTCTCGGTCCGCAAACAAACCCGTAGGTATCCGCATCGTCGTGAACGCCGTTGCCGTCGTCCTTATAAATGCGGTTTGCCAACGCATAGTGGTATTCCATGGTCCATTCGTTGTCCTGCACCACGTCGTAGAGCGATTTTTCCTGCATTTCGTTGAATATCTTGTCGTTATAAACCGTAACGTACATAAACCGGTAAAGCGTTAACGTTGCCATTCCCGTTGCGTTGTACTGACGCTCGCCAACGGAAGCGACTTCGTTGAACCCCTGCGCCCAATAGTATTTATCGAGGTTGAGATACCGCAACCCGTTCAGATCCTGATAAACGCCTTCCATGGTATGCGGCGTTACCGTGTAGTTCGGCGCGGTAACGATCTGGTAGGTGCAATCGCCCACCGCAACGTCGTTGTAGACCTTCTTGGCAATGGTATCATAGGCGTAGGCGCCGCTATCCGGCTCCATATGGATGGAGAGCGACACGCCCAATTTCTCCTCGACCGCGCTCAACCGCCGATAAACCGCCTCGGGGACCAAGCCGGTTTTGGAAGAATCGGAAAGAAACTCGTCGGACGAGCCTTCCAGATCGCGGCTGATCAGCGTAACTTCCGCGTTGCCGAAATTCAGGTCGGTTGGCAATTCGCTTTCATAAACCCCGTAGGTTTTCCCGGTTTGGGCTTCGGTTTCGGTTCCCGTGGCTTCCGTGCCTGTGGAAACGGGGTTTCCCCCGTTTCCGCAAGCAACGATCAGCGGGAGCGCAAGCATGCAAACCAACAACAGGGCGAAAAGCCGAACAAGATTGTTTTTCATTCTCTTGTCTCCCTTTCAAAAATCAATGCTTTTTCTTGCTGACAACCGCTCCGCCAAAGCACCCGACCAGAACCAGCGACAAAAGGCCTGCGCCAACGGTGGAGGAACACCCGCCCTTTTTCGCGGGTGCGGGATCGGTCTCGGTTGAGGGCGCCGCTGTGGTTTCGGGAGCGGCGGTGGTAATGGGAGCTGTAGTGGCCGCTGGCTTTGCCGAGGTTGCGGGAGCCTGTGATTCGGTGGCGGCGGGGGCGCTGTTCTCGCCGGTTTCATCTTCGTCCGCGGGCGCGTTCTCGGGAGCCGCGATGGGTTGCGTGTTAGAAAGCGTTTTTTCGGGGTCGGCGTCGCCCGTGCCGGAGTAGATCAAGAGGTTATCCACCGCAAGAGTGGTGTTGCCGCGGATCATAAAGAACGGCAAACCCGTGGCATACGCGAGTTTATCTTTTGCAATGGTGAAGTACAGCGTGTCGTTTTCATCGTAGGTAACAACAACCATTTCGGTTCCCACATGGATCTCCACATGGATTACGGTTTCGCCGATTTTATAACCATCCGTGGCATAAATCTTTTTGGTGCTGCTTCCGCCGCCGTTGATATTGATGCTGTCTTTGTTGTAGTTATTGATATAGAATATTACATCGCCGGTTTGCGAGGATTGAAGGTTGCATTGCCAATAGAAACCGTGGTTCCAGCCGTCGGCAGATGCGGAATTGATGCCCATGCCCATCAGAACATTGCCCGAGAATGTGGTTTCTTTTACGCAAAGGTCGGCCGATATCGTATAATTCTCCATCACCAGCGATGGATCCACCGCGTGAATATCCATAAAGGTGTTGGTCGTTGTGCTGATTTCGAGCTTGCCGGTCTCCGCGTTCCAAACGGGAGTTCCATCGCCGAAGCCGGTTTTGAAAGCGTCGGCCAGCTCGGTTTCGGACATGGCCGCGATCATAGTTTCGTTGAGATAAACGGTGCCGTTGGGGTAATAAACGGGGGTTGGGGTTGCAGGCTCGGGTTCATCCGCAAAAGAGAGGATGGGGAGCGCGAACAGCAGGCTTGCGACCATGATGCAAGACAAAATCCATGCAAATGTTTTTTTCATAACAATTCTCCTTTTCGAAAGCTGTTTCATCATTCAAGAATTTCTTTATCGTCCCAATTCAGGGAAAGCCCATCGGTGGAACCGCCGCCCGAAAGCGTCAGAAGATCGGCGATTTCCACTGTCACCAACTCCATTTGAGGTTGTTGATAATTTTGCTTCATGTCCGGATCTCCTTTCCGCTTATGCCGTTACCGCGAACGAGCTTACATAGCTGCATGCCGCGGCATCCTCGGCGTTTTTCACATAGGGCGTTACCGCAAAGGTGGGAAGCGTATCCGACGGGATGCCGCTGACGATAACGGCGACAAGGTATTTCCCTTCGGCAGGCAACACCTGAACCAATTCCCCGTCGCCGTCCCGCGCGTTGATCGAGGAATACACGGTTGTGGTTTCCCCGCCGCGGATGGCATATGTGGTGTCGCTCACTGTAGCGAGGATTTGCAAACCCGCCGCGGCATAGGCAAGCGAATCGACCTCGGCGATGATGCGGACATCATAACAGGAAACGCCCTCTTTCTGGTAGGAATCGCTCTTTTGCCAATACTTTACGGCAATTTCGTCTTTGGCCAACCCGATTTTCTCGGGATTTGCGGCGGCAGTTCCGCTCGTTCCGCTGGCATATACGGTCAGGTTATCCAATTCCAGAACGCTGCTTTTGCGCATCACGAAGAACGGGTAATTCGCGCCGTAGCCGAGATTCTCCATGGAGAGATTTTCGGTGCCTTTCAAGGTGTCGTCGTAATAAACGGTCACTGTCCCGTTCTTAACAACGAATTTCATATTGACCTTGCTCGTTCCAACGGTGTAGGTTTGCGCAAGGTTCGACCACCCGCTGTTTCCGGTATGCTGTGAGGTGGAATCCGGCCAATAGTTGTTCAGGTAAACACGGGAATTGGGGGCATTCAATTGCAGATAGAAACCTTTGCTCCAAACGCCCGCGGAGTTGATTCCCATCCCTGCCAAGCTGGAATCGCCGCTGATTACATACAGGTCTGCCGAAATTGTGTATTCGGTCATGCCAACGGGAAAATGGGTCAGGTTTACCACGGTGTTATTGCCGCTTCCGGATGTCAGCCGAAGGCGTCCCGTTTCCGCGTTCCACGACGGCGTAACGGAAGTTCCGTTGATTGGTGCCGAGAACCATTCGGAAAGGTCGTCCGCGTTTTGAAGCATGGTCTCGTTGACGATCACAGTTCCGTCGGCATAGGATTTGCCGGACGGTTCGTCCGCTGAAACGGCAAACGGGAATGCAAGGCAAAGCAGCAGGGTTAGCGCGAGGGTGATACAAATGGGTTTGATTTTGTTCATGTTTTTTCTCCTTTCTTGTTTTAGCGTGGGGTTTTTGTTGTGCGGGGCGCGAAAATCATGATGGAAACAGACCAATCCCCCTTTCCGATGTTCGGGATGATAATGCAAATGCGGCTCGTCAGCAGCCGATCTGGTTCAGCGGTACCCGAAGAATTTCCAAGCTCTCCTTATACAAGGAATAGATTACATACATATATTCGGAGTCAAAATAGCTGGTCATGTAGCCATAGGTTCCCGTTTTATAAAGCCCCGTTTTCAAGGGGGTGTAGGAACCGTCCGCAAGATAATACCACGTGTTGAAATGCACGCCGTCCGACGACACCATTAAAATGATTTCCGAACGCTTTTTGGAAATGCCGCCCAAATAATAGTACTTTCCGTTGGGGAGCGTTCCCATTTCAAATTTATTGGAAGTATCAACGAATTTCGAGGGGTACATATCTGTCCACGACGCGCCGTCGTCAAAGCTCGCCGCAATGTAGGTGTATTCATCGTTGGTGCGGCTCATCAGGTAAATTACGCCGTCCTTAGTCTGGTAGAAGCCGGATTCGGTAATAAGGTTCGGCCTTGCGGAAGAGCTATCGAGTTGTAAACGGGTGTTGCTCCACGTTCCGATGGCGGTTGGATCGGAAGAGACCGAAAGCGAGCCGTACCCCGCCCACATCAGCTTGCCGGATTGCAAAGCGACCGGACTTAAATTGCCGCCGTAAACCGTTCCCATGGAGATCGGGTCCGACCAATGAACGCCATCGGCGGTTTGGAGATAGAACACGCCACGCTGGTTGCGAACGGCGTTTTCTTCCAGCGGCCGGAGCGGCGTTCCGTCCGCGTTTTTGCGCAGTGTGGAAGCCGCGTATTCATAATCCTGAAAGAACACGGTCAGCGTGTTGTTATAAACATAGCACCCCTTGCAATAGCACACCAGCTCGGAAGCCTCGCCCTGAATGCTGTCCACCAGAACCGAAACGTTCCAATTGGTAAAGTTGGAGGAAGTTGCCATCATAATGCGCTGCCCGCAATCATCCTCGTTCACACGGCCGCTGGAATAGAACGCGTAGAATTTCCCGTTGAACTTGGTGATGAACGGATGGTGCGTATAATACCAACCCGAGCTTCCGGACGGCGTAAAAATCCGCGCGGTTTCGATATTCAATTTTGATTTTGACGTTACATACTCGGGGTTGTTGGAAATTTTTGCGATCAGCTCCTTCGCGTTTTCCTTTCCATAATCATAAGTAAGCGTTTCGTCGGATGCCATAATAACCTCTCCCTTGAAAATGGATTGTTCCAATTGCGCAATCAGATCGCGCACCGCCAGCGCAATGCCGTCCTTGCCGCCCGCCGCAACCACCAGCTTTTGCCCAACGGCGGCGATGCGATAATCCATTACGGAATCGCATTGCGCCTGCAAGGCCGCGGCTTCGGCGCGCCCTGTTTTTCCAAGCAGGATCTGATAGTCGCTCTCCCCTGCCGACGCGGACGACGCGATTTTCCATTCCTTTCCGGTTAAGCGGGAAAGCTCGGTTTTCAGCAGGGTCACGGACGAGCTTGCGTCGCTTCCGTAAACAATTTCATAGGGGTCGGCGGTCAGGTTGAGCAGTTCCGTCTGTCCCGCGAACACACGATCCAACGATTCGGGAATTGCCAGAGCTTTCTCGGAAAGATAGAGCAAGCAGAATGTTTCCGCCGCTTCCCCGATTGCCTTTTCCCGAAGCCCGAAAATGCAGACCTTGGAGCCTTCCAACCGGAACAGATAGCTTCGCGGCGTATCCAGCCGATCGGAAAGCGCGCCCACCTCGCGGTTGGTCTCGCCGAGCAAAATTTCCTTTTCCCGCTCGGCATACGAATCCGTGATAACCTGCATGCGGACCCCGATCCGCTCAAAAACCGTTTGCGAAAGCCGATAGCCAACGTCGTAGAGTTCCTCGCTCGACGCGGGAACCACAATTACATAATCGGTGCCCGCTTTTTCCGCGATGATAAAGGTGTTTTCGGCGGGGTTTTCAACGGGTTCGGTGGAATCCGAAGCCCGCGCTGCGGTGGTTTCCGGCGTTGGCAGAACGGCGTTCCCGCAAGAGGCCAGCATGGCGCATGCGAGCAGTAGGACGGCGAACCGCAATCGTTTTGTTTTTTTCATGGTTTTCCCCCTTGTTCTTTCTTTGGTAGTTCCATTATATCGCAAAATCCGTTTCATTGATATAATAAATCAGCCCTATTCTTGTATGATTCGGTCTTTTTCAACAAAAAAATAACTTCTACCTATTGACTTTCTGATGTTTTCATGTTATGATATATGTGGAAAGTTATCAAGGAACAGGTGGGATTTTATGATGAATTTGGAGCTTATTTCCGCTGTAAAATACGTCTACACCGCTTCTCACTTTGCAAGGCCGCATAACCACCCGTGCTATGAAATTGTTGTATATTTAAGTGGAAGCGGTGTTACCAACATTGCCGGACACAAAAAAAGATTCGCCGCGCACACATTGACCATTATTCCCCCTTATGCTGTCCACGACGAATATTATTATCAACAAGGCGGCGAGCTTATTTGCATTTATTTCAATTGCGCAAAATTGGATTCCGCATTTGTTTTTCCGGAAAACTACCTGATCAACATCGGCGGGAACCCCGATTTGCAGAAATCCGCAGTTCTCCTCTACCGAGAGGTGTTGAGCCAGCAACCGTTTGCAAAAGAAAAAGCGCAACTCTATTTGGAAAGTATGATGATTGAACTGATCCGCTCCTGCATGGATCGGAAAAACGAAAAATCGCTCGATCACGTATACAATTATATTTGCGACAATTTCGCAACAAGGTTAAATTTCAAGGTTCTTGCCCAAGATTCCGGTTACAGCTATGATTATTTTCGCCGTGTGTTCCGAAGCAACTACGGAATTTCGCCGCAAAAACTGCAAATTCAACAGCGATTTGAGCACGCGCAGGAGATGTTGAAAAAGACAGACAACTCCGTTACCGACGTTGCCGTTGCCTGCGGCTTTTCGGACGGTTCTCAATTCGCCCACATGTTCCATGAAAAATTCGGGATTTCGCCCTCTGTCTATCAAAAAATACACGCCGGAGACGAGCCGTCGGAAGCTCCGTGGACGGCAAAACCGGTATTTCCGATGAAAAATAAAAAAGAGTGACAAACCCGAAAATTTGTCGCTCTTTTTTTTGCGCTGTTTCCACCAGCGGCAAGTTGCCGCTCCGCGCGGCATCAATCGGCAGCCG
>CADBKZ010000005.1:0-134426 GCA_902795355.1 uncultured Ruminococcus sp. | reverse complement strand
TGTTTCCACCAGCGGCAAGTTGCCGCTCCGCGCGGCATCAATCGGCAGCCGATGGGAATCGAACCCAAACAACCGCTTTGCGGTTGTTATCACTGCGCGTTTTGCGCGGCGGAAACCCGTTTGTTTTGCCCTGCGCACTGAAATGGATTCTTCATTAGCCCATCATCTCCACCAGCGGCAAGTTGCCGCTCCCAATGATCGGGGGTGTTCAGCAATATGCCAAACTTCATTCCCCGATGGTGCAGTTCGGATTTATTCCTGAATGCTCAACCAGCAGCAAGGGGGGCCGCAATGGCCCCCCTTGCTGTTGGTGGAGATGATGGGAATCGAACCCATGTCCGAAAATTCTTCGGCATGATTTTCTTCGTGGACAGTCTGTTATTTGAAATTCCCTCTTGAAGGCGCGAACAGACACGCTCCTTCGCAAGGTAGCCCTTTTCTTCCTGATCGGTTCAAGAGCGAAACCGCCGATGCAGGTTCACCACTGGTTTGACGCTCGTTCCGAGGCCGTGGTTCTCCTCGGAAGAACGGGCGGCCCGCAGGCCGCGGCGCTGCTGATCTTACGCGAATCGCGTAAGGTCAGGCAGCCATAGCAACAGTGTTGTTGTCGTTTATTTTTTAAGTTGGGCAGTTATCGAGTTTACCCGGCTCGCCACGCTTATCATGTGTCAAAATCCCCGTCGAAACCATTGCACCCCCATATCGTGTATTCTATTATAATCGGAAAATTCCGGTTTGTCAAGCCTTTCCCGAAAATCTTTTCAGCCTTCGTAGTTCCGGTCTTTCAAATGCCGTTCCATGGTTCTGTCGGCCTGTCGTTCGGCGTCGCTTTCGCGCTTATCGTAGAGTTTTTTGCCGCGGCAAAGCCCGATTTCCATTTTGACGTAGCTTCCCGAAAAGTAAAGCGAGAGCGGGATTACCGAAAAGCCCTTCTGCTGAACGCGACCCGCCAATTTCAATATTTCCTTCCGGTGCATCAGCAGTTTCTTATCCCGCAGGGGTTGGTGGTTGAACCTGTTTCCCTGTTCATACGGGCTGATATGAACGCCAACCGCGAAAATTTCGCCGTTTTCAAACGAGCAATAAGAGTCTTTCAGATTCACCGCGCCGGCTCGAACGCTTTTGATCTCCGTACCCGTGAGCGCAACTCCGGCTTCATATTTTTCATCGACAAAATAATCATGCCATGCTTTTTTGTTTTGCGCGATGATTTTTTGTCCCTTTTTCTGTTCCGCCATGCGGGTTTCTCCTTTTTTTCTTTTCCGTTCCCGTTTCTTCCGCCTGTTCCGCACGCAATCTCCCATCCTCGGGCAACAGCCCGCAAGCCGTGGTTGCGGCCGCGCGCGTTTGCGCTTTGGTATATCGGTTTCTTTCCTGTTTTTCGGTTCTTTCCCGAACCGCGTCCCGCGCCGTTTTCCAACGCTTGCAAACCGCGTTTCCCGCCTTTTTGAGCGGTTTCGCGATTGCGCGCAAAAATGCCCGCACTGCGCGGCGAAGCGCCCTTGCGGCAAGTTCCGTCAGTTTTGCGAACGGTTTTCCGAGCGTGACCCGATAAAGCCAAAATCCCGCGAACGCAACCAAAAAGGAAAACGGACGGACTTTTCCGTTGTTCCGTTCATAAAACAGCAGGATCATTGCCACCGCCGCAAAAACGCAGAACAGGAAATCTTCCGCAAAAACGGCGATCCCCTGCCAAACGGAATGCTTTTTGGGGGGATTCGCTTTGGATGAACCGCATCCCGCGCCGAAAAGCAATCTGCGCGGCAGGCGCAAAACGTCAAAAAAAAGGCCGAGCGACGCGCCGAGGATCAACGCCGTTAAATGCAGGAGCGCAATGCCGGACTGCGACTGCAACATACCGCTCAACGGCTCCGTTTGCCGAAAAATCCGCGCGAAGCGGGCTTTTCGGAAGGGTCTTTGTCCGAATAGGTCAACGCCGTTACCGTACCGTCCAGCGAAACGATCCCTTCCGCGAGGTTCAGCACTTTCACATGCAATCCGTCCCCTTCAACGGTCAACGCTCCCGCGGTTGTGGAAAGCTCCACCGTTTCTTCATCGAAGCTGATAACATCCGTGACGCCCCGCATTTCCAACAGTTTGCGATCACGCATAGAGAGCGTGTGCGGCTGTCGGTTATTTTCCCGATGCTCCGTGTTCATGGCAAAAACCTCCAAGGTTGATTTGCTATAACCTATGCGAAAACTCGGGAAAATATGCGGGGCGCCCGTTTTTAGGCTATTACTTCATAAAGACTAGCGGCATCCGCCTTGGTGGTGTATTCTTTCACATTCAGCACGCGGACTTTTAAGGTGCGCTCGCCGAACGCGATTTGGAGAATATCCCCCTCTTTGACATCATACGACGCCTTTGCCGGTCTGCCGTTTACCGTTACATGCTCCGAATCGCAAGCCTCGTTCGCAACCGTTCTCCGCTTGATGATCCGGGACACTTTCAGGTATTTGTCAAGTCTCAATTGACCTTGTCCTTCAAAGCCTTGGCGGCAGTGAAAGCAACGTACTTGGAAGCGGGGATCTCAATGGCCTGTTTGGTCTGCGGGTTAATGCCCTTGCGAGCGGCGCGGGTCTTGACGGCAAAGGTGCCGAGTCCGGCAATCTGAACGGTCTCGCCGTTCGCGATCGCTTCGGAGAGAGCGGCATAAAGCGCGTCGTACGCTTCGGTAACAGCCTTCTTGGAAAGCTCGCTGCTCTTTGCAGCATTTTCGATCAACTGAGTCTTGGTCATGGTGGTACTCCTTTTGTTTTAAGATGTCAGAAAATGTCTTTCTGCTCTTCTATTTTACCATATTATTGCCAATAAATCAAGCCCTTTTTCAACGGTTTTTTGGATTTTTTTGTATTTTTTTTAATTTTTTTCGGGAATTTCGCGTTTTTCCGCTTCCGAAATGGCTTTTTCCGTCTGTTTGGCGAGCGATTCCTCGGCGTCCAGCCCCGTTGCCGCGGCGATCTTTGCAACGGTAAAAAGCAGGGTTCCCATGGTTTCCGCGGTCGGATTTTCGGTAAACGCGGCGGCTTGTCCCGCAAGCAAAGCCGAAAGCGGCGCGGTTTCGCCCCGCGATGTACCCAACTTTTCGTTCACCTTCTGCGCCCGCAACAAAGCCGGCAGCATGGGCGGAATGGCGCGCAGACGCGAAGAAAGCGTTCTGCGCTGTTTTTCTTCCGTTTTAATCGCTTCCCATTGCGAGAGAGCGTCCGCGCCGTCAACGGCCGATCCGTTGCCGAACACATGCGGGTGGCGGCGGATCATTTTGCGGCTGATCCCGTCGATTACATCTCCAACGTCGAACCTCCCCGTTTCGCGCTCGATCTGCGCATGAAAAACCACCTGAAACAAAACGTCGCCAAGCTCTTCGCGCAGCAATACGGGATCCTGATTGTCAATCGCTTCCACAACCTCGTAGGCTTCCTCAATCATACATCGGCGGATGCTCCCGTGGGTCTGTTCCCGATCCCACGGGCAGCCGCCCTCGCCGCGCAGAATCGCGGTGATCCTGCAAAGGTCGTCGAACGAATAGTGTTCCCGCGCCGCAAGGCTCCGGCGCGTTTCCTGTTGATCCATCATAATTGAACTTCCTTTCGCTTTGGTTGAAGATGAATTTTTTGCATCATACGCAGCAGCGGCCGGCCCATGGGCATGGCGAGCAGGTCCTCTTCGGTAAACGCGCCGAACAGGAGCGCAAGGAGAAAGAACAAAACAACCGTTCCCCCAAGCGCGGCAACCGTTAAAAGCGCGCTTTCGCCGAATCTGGCGACCGCGGTTAAATAAATTCCGTAGAAAATGCCGACCGACACCACGGAAAGCGCCAGCGGTTTCCCGAACGTTGGCAACAGCGACGGGACCCGACACAACCGATCGGCAAAGATCAGGTTCATCAGCACCACCACCGCGTTGCACGCAAAACTGCTGATCGGCGCGCCGAGGATCCCGATCCTCGGGTTCCCGATCAGAAGGTATGCAACGGCAATTTTGACCGCCGATCCCGCCAACAGCGAAAGGATCGGCCGATTGACCGAGCGATAGGCATGAAGAACCGAATTGGTTGCCGTAATCATGCAGGAAAGAAAAACCGAAACCCCGAGCATGGAGAGCAACGGCGCGGCAAACGCCACCGCCTCGGGTTCCCTTGCAAACAACAAAGAAAGGATCGGACGCGCGTAAACCGTCATACCAAGCGCGGACGGAATGGCAAACATGGCCGTCAACCGATATGAAGTTTGCACAAGGGAGACCTGCCGTTCCCGATTTTCGGAAGCGATCGCCGCGGAAAGCAAAGGAACCAAAGGAAGCGCAACCGAGTTCACCAAAGTCGGCAGCAGACCGTAAACCGAGAGCGCAAGCGTGGTATAACTTCCGTATGCCTCGTTGGCAAGAAGCTCGCTGTACCCGATGGATTGCAAACGGCGCAGGATCATGGTCATGTCAATCAATTTGGTCAGATTGACCGCGGAAGCGCCGAGCGTAATCGGGATGGCAAGGCGCGCCAAGGACGACCAGATTTCTCGGATTTTCTCGGTACTTTCCGCATTATTTTCGGTATTTTGCGGCAAATCCGGCCGGAAGCGGACCTTTTCAACGATCAAATAAAGAAGCGAAGCCAAGGTCCCGAGCGTCAGACCGACGCCGGCCGCCGCGGCAACCTCGTGGGTCTCTCTTCCCGCCTTTAAGGCCGCTCGGGCGAGAAACAACCCGAACCCCAACTTTCCAACCGATTCGATCAGCTGCGAAATTGCGGTTGGCGCCATTTTCCCGAACCCTTGAAAATACCCGCGCAAAGCCGACGAAACGCAGATCAGAAACACCGTTGGGGCAATGGAAAGAATGCAGAGCTGCGCGCGGTCGCTCCGGATCATCCGGCAGAACAGGCCGGAACACGAGGCCATAAAGACCGTTCCGACCACGCCGATGATCAGAAACGCCGCCATCGCCGCGCGATACAGCCGACGAACGCGGGTCCCGTTCCCTTTTGCGAGTTCGGCGGAGATCAGCACCGAAAGCGCAACGGGAAGCCCCGCCGTTGCAACCACGCAGAAAAGCGCGTAAATTTCATAGGCGGAATTGAAATAGCCCATGCCTTCCGTTCCGAGAAAGGAAAGCATGGGAATTTTATAGAGCAAACCGACGATTTTAACCAATATGGTGGACGCCGAAAGAAGCAACACACCGGATAAAAAAGCGCCTTTTTCCGTTTTTTGATTGATTTTCATTCCGCATACCCCCGAACCGGACGTTTCCGAATCAGTATATGCGCGCGGTTTTCCCGCTATGCTTCAAACAAATTCCCGATAAAGGGATTTCGGGGCAATCAAGGAAGAATCCATCGCGTCCACGGAGCGGATCGCTTCCAGAATTTCGCTGGCTTTGATAAAGTTCGGATCCTCTTTGGAAACCGACAAAAGACTTTTTTCGAGATACGGTTTGAGAATCCCGATTTCATAGGGCATGGTGGAATCTACCTGATACGGGCAAAGCCCGAAATACGGAAAAATATTCTCTTCCTCGTTTGCGCGAACGCTGTTCCACAACGCCAAGGTAAACGACGCGTCCGACCCGCGATACAGCTCGTCGCGCACCAATCGACGCATCAATCGGATCTCGTTGGGCGAAAAGGTCTTTCCCCCGACCGAGATCGCCGACATGGGGCAAATGGCAATGCTTCGGTACGACGGCCCTTGCAGGATTGCATGAACGCTCGGGTACAGGATCTGGATTCCCTCGAACAGGAACAGGTCGCCGTGTTTCGGCGTCAGGCAAACGCCGCGTTCGCGCAATCCGGAAAGAAAGTTGAAATGCGGCAGGCGCGTGGGGCGACCGCTCATCAGCGAATCGGCGCACTCGCGCAGGAGCGAAACGTCAATGGTTTCTTCGGAATCATAATCCAATTCGCCGTTTCCCTTGCGTTCCGCCAGCGCGCGAAGGTAGTTCTTTTCGAAGTAAAAATCATCGATGGAAATCACGTGAACGCTGTGCCCCAACACTTCGAGCCGCTCCGTCAGCATTCGGGCGGCGGTGGTCTTGCCGGAGCAGGTGGGGCCGGTCAGTCCGAAAAAGCGCAGGCCGTCAATCCGGTCCAATTGCTCCGCAATGCGCATCAGTTCGCGCTCAAATATGCCGTCCGCTTCCGCAATGCGCGCGGCGGCCTCGTTTGGATTCAGTCCGCTCGGGAAATGATGGTTCATAAGGGTTCCTTTCTCTCGGTCAAACCCCGTTCGCGATAAAAAGCCTCGATTCTGGCGCGTTTTTCGGCGGCGCTTTCATCGCGCAGGTATTCATAGGGATATTTGGGATAAAACAGCCGTTCAATCACGGGGCTGCCGCCGTCGGCCGGCCGGTAATCCACCAGCTTGGTAACGGCTCCGGCTCCCGCGGCAAAAATGGAATGAACTTCTTCCATCATATAAATATTGTATTTTCCTTCATATCCTTCCAAGGAAAAGCCGACGTTTTCGTAGTTGCCGACCGTGTTTTTCTGACGATACATATAATAGGGGCGATACCCTTCCTGCTGGGTTTTCAACTGCGTGTAATCCACGCATTTGCCCGCCTCTCCGCCGCGCAGGGAGTAAATGTGGCTATCCTGCCGCAAAATGTCCGCCGCTTTTTTGACGCAGAAGGTGTGAACGGTGATGTTCTCGGGGCGGAGATCCATGATTTGATCAAAGGTCTTGGAAAAGGTTTTGAAGGTGTCGCCCGGGAGACCGACGATCAGATCGGTGTTGAGATCGGCGATTCCGGATTCGCGCGCAATATGATAGGCGCGGAAGAAATCTTCCACACTGTGGCTTCTGCCGATGTTTTCCAGAACTTCCTCGCAGAGCGATTGCGGGTTCACGCAAGTGCGCGTTACGCCGTATTCTTTGGCAACCGCGAGTTTTTCGGCGGTGATGGTGTCGGCCCGACCGCCCTCGAGCGTGTATTCCTCGAGCGCGGAAACGTCGGTTTCCCCCGCGATCAGCGAAAGAAGCTCGCGGAGTTGATCGGCCGAAAGGATGGTTGGCGTTCCGCCGCCGATATAAACGGTTTTTACCGACAACCCGAGGCTGCGGATGGTTGTGAAAGTTGCGCGGACATCCTCTTTCAGCCGGATCAGATAATCGGGAATCAGGCCGAGCAGCTTTTTGGATGTATAGGAAACAAACGAGCAATAGGAACACCGCGATGGGCAGAACGGAATGGAAATATACACGCTGCAATCCCGCGGATCCGGCGTTCCGATGATTTTTTGCTCGGTCAGAGCCACATCGGTTGCGAGCGCGGCTTTTTTGGGAATTACAAAATACTCGGACGTCAGGATCCGCTTCACGCGCGTTTTGCTGACGCCGTGGGTCAGCAGATCGGTTGCGACCTTGGATGGGCGAACCCCCATCAGCATTCCCCACGAGGGGCGATACCCGAGCAACTGCCCGCAGGCGCTGACAACCACCGCGCCGCAAACCATTTTTGCGGTTTTCTCTTCGGTGTAATGCGGCGAAAAATCCAACGAGCGGGCGGCAACGGCTTTTTCCTGACCGACCTTAATCACGGCGCGCGCGTTCATTCCGCCGGTGCGGCGCGTCAATTTCAGGCGCAGTTCGGGCGTTTCGGGGCCGTATTTCTCGTTTTCGCCGAATTTTTCCCCGGGGAAAAAGATCATGCAAAGCGTCTGAATATAGTATATGTTAATATCCCCGTTCAGAATCAGTTTCATATCAAAAAATCCTTTTCTATCCTTTGAGCAATGCGGTATCAAGCAAAATCGTTACCGGCCCGTCGTTCACAAGCGAAACCTGCATGTCCGCGCCGAAAACGCCGCACGCCACGCGTCCGATCTCCAGCGACAAACGCGCTTTGAACGCTTCATAAAGCGGGATTGCATCCTGCGGCTTGGCGGCCGAGAAGAAATCCGGACGGTTGCCATGGCGGCAATCGGCAAGGAGCGTAAACTGCGAAACCACCAGCAATTCCCCCTTCACATCCCGAACCGAGCGGTTCATTTTCCCGTTTTCATCCGAAAAGACGCGGAGCGAAACGATCTTTTTTGCAAGTGTTTCCACTTCCGCTTCCGTATCTCCCGCGGCAACGCCGAGGAAAACGAGCAACCCATGCCCGATCTTCCCCACCGTTTCTCCGCCAACGTCCACCGACGCGCTTCCAACCCGCTGTATCACTGCCTTCATTCTTCTGTTCCTTTCCGCTTATGAAAAGCCGCGAACAATGCGGCGAACACCGTTGAGCGTGCGCAAACGGGATACGATGAAATTGCAATGTTCGGTGTTCTTGCACGCGATCTTGAAATTGAGGATCGATCCCTCGTCGCGCTTGCGGACCACGTTGACCTGCAAAATGGAAACGCGCATGTCGGCAAGCATTGCCGAAATATCCGCGAGCATTCCGATCCGGTCGTCCCCGTAAATTTGCAGCAACGCTTCGTAAATCCCGTTCTCGCCGCCGCCCTGCGAGGACTCCCAATGCGCTTCCTTCCACCGATCGGCGTTTTCGGGGTTATCGCGCCCCGCCAAAACATTCGGGCAATCGGTTTTGTGAATCGAAATGCCGAATCCTTTGGTAACAAACCCGATTACATCATCCCCGGGGAGCGGGTTGCAGCATTTGGCAAACTTTACCATGCACCCGTGTTCTCCATCCACAACAATTCCACCGTTGGAGCGGATGTTGCGCGGTTTGGCGACCACCTGAACCTGCTCGGGGGTCAGCTCCTGCACCGGTTCTTCGGCTTCCGGACGCACCACGCGGTCGCATTCGTCCGCCAAGCGGTTGACGAATTTGGAAACCGCCAAGCCCCCGTAGCCGATGGCGTTGTAGAAATCCTCGTTGCTGTTATATCCGAGGCGTTCCGCAATCGCGCGCACAATCTCTTCCCGCTGTGCGTCGGTCACGTTGCGGCGCAGTTTGCGGATCTCCGCATCCACGGTGTTTCGCCCGAGAACGATGTTGTCGGCCCTCTGTTCCTTTTTGAACCATGCGCGGATCTTGGAGCGCGCGGCGCTGGTTTTGACGATATTCAGCCAATCGCGGCTCGGTCCTTTGGAAGAGGCCGACGTCAGAATTTCAACAATTTCGCCGTTCTGCAACGTCCGATCAATCGGAACAATCATTCCGTTGATCTTGCCGCCGATCATTTTATTGCCGATCGCCGAGTGAACGGCATAGGCAAAGTCAATCACGTTGGCTCCGTTCGGAAGAGAGATTACGTCCCCTTTCGGCGTGAACACATAAACTTCGTCGTGGAAAATGTCGGTTTTGAGCGCGCTCAAAAATTCATCGGGATCTCGGGTGCTGTCCTCGGCCTCGATCAGGCCGGCGATCCATTCGAGCTTGCGATCCATCTCCTCTTTCGAGGTCGCGCCGGATTTGTATTTCCAATGCGCGGCGATGCCGTACTCGGCAATGTGGTGCATTTCCCATGTCCGGATCTGCACCTCGAACGGAATGCCGTCCCGCCCGATTACCGTGGTGTGGAGCGAGCGGTACATATTGGGCTTCGGCGTGGAAATATAGTCCTTGAACCGACCCGGGACCGAATTGAACATTTCATGGATCAACCCGAGCGCGGTGTAGCACTCCAACTCGGTATCCACAATGATCCGCAGAGCGTAAAAATCATAGATTTCATCGAACGATTTGTTCTGCGTATACATCTTTTTATAGATGGAATAGACCGACTTGATGCGCCCTTCAAGGGTAAAATGAATGTGGTTCTCGGCCATTTTTTCGCTGACTTGGGAACGGATCTTTTCAATGAAATTGAGGTTCTGACCGTATTTTTCCTCGATATAATGCTGAATTTCGGAGTAGCCGATGGGATCCAGATATTGCAGGCTCAAACTTTCAAGCTCCTGCTTGATGCGCTGGATTCCGAGCCGGTGCGCGAGCGGGGCGTAAACATGCATGGTTTCCAAGGCGGTCAGGCGGCGTTTTTCATCCGGCTTTGCGGCAAGGGTACGCATGTTGTGAAGTCTGTCGCAGAGCTTGATGAAGATTACGCGGATGTCGCGCGACATTGCCAACAGCATTTTGCGCAGGTTCTCAATGTCGGCCTCTTCCTTGTCCTCAACTTGCAGGATCACAATTTTCGTCAGCCCGTCCACCAGCATGGCAACATCCTTGCCGAATAGCTTTTCAAGGTCTTTCAGGCTGGTTTTTTCGGAGCAATCTTCCACCGTATCGTGCAAGAGGGCGGCGCAAATGGAATCGGTGTCAAGCTCGAGCCCCGCAACGATCTCGGCAACGGCCACGGGATGCGAAATATAGGGTTCGCCGCTGGCGCGGGTCTGCCCCGCGTGCAGTTCCGCGGCATATCGGAACGCGCGGGTAATTTTTTCGGTATCGTATTTTTTTCCGGTTGCGGCAAGAATGCTCAACAACCGCGTTATATCGGTTTGAACCGGCATGTTGCTCATGGCAGATAACCTTTCTTAAAAGGTGGACGCCCGCTGCTGCGAGCGGAACCGACGCAGGACCGACGATTGTTCCAGATCGGTTCTCGACGGCGTTCGGCAAAAATCAAACAGGAAATAATCGGGAATTTTTTCGGTATAATCACAAAGACCGAGTTCCCGCAAAACAGAAAGAATGATGCGCAGCTTCGCATAGCAAAAATCAACCCCGCCGTATCGGCTCAATTGCGCGAGCAAACGGCGCATGGAAAAGCCCGTATGCCCGTTTCCCGTTTCACTGCGCAGAAATTGGTAAACAACGGCAATATCGCTCCGGTCGGGCAGAATCGCTTCTTCCGCAGAGTAGGAACTTCCCGCCTCGATCTCTTCAAAACGCTTTTTTTCGGCGGCAAATCGCTTCGATTCGCTCTCCGCCGCGCGCGCGTCCTGCAAGATCATCTGGAGCGTACAGCTCCCGTTATATTCGTTTACATTGAGCCGGAAGAGGAAATCGGCAAGATCCTTTTCCCCGAACGGGAGTTCGGAAACGCTCTTTCCGAACCAAACCGCCGTAACCGAAACGCCGTCCTTTTCCACGGTGATCCGCGCGTGTTTCCCGCCGCCCATCGCAACAATTTTAAGCACGGTCGCGTCCCGCAGAACAAACGAGGGCGCGGCGTTTCCGTTTCCGAACGGCTCCAACCGCCCGATCTCCTCGGCGAGGCGCATGGTCATATCCCGAACCGAAAGCTCGCAATCGGCGTCCAACCGGACGACGCGCGCTTCCGCGGAAAGATGCTCCGCGGCATATTCGTTCAACCGGCGGCGCAGGGCGGGAACATCGCGCCGCCGCACCGAAAGCCCCGCGGCAAGTTCATGACCACCGAAACGGACCAGCAGATCCTGACAGGCGGAAAGCGCCTCTACCAGATTCAGGCCCCTCACGCTCCGTCCGGAGCCTTTCCCGACCCCGTCCTCGGCTCCGTCGTATGTAATCAGGATCGACGGCAGGCCGTACCGTTCGGTAACGCGGGAAGAAACGATGCCGATGATTCCCTGATGCCAATCATCATGATCCAACACGATTACGCCGCTCCGCTCTTCTTTCGGCATGGTTTCAATCTGCCGGAAGGCGGTTTCGGCAATCCGGTTTTCCTCTGCCTGCCGCTCCGCGTTGAGTTCGCACAAGCGGCTGGCAAGCGCGTCCGCCTGCTCTTTGGAATCCGAAAGAAGCAATTCCACGGCAATGGACGCGTCGGCAACCCGCCCCGCGGCGTTCATGCGGGGAGCGATGGTAAACCCGATATAGGACGACGTCAACTTTTGCGGTCGCGTTCGCCCCGCACCGGCCGATTCCATGAGCGCGCGTAAGCCGAGACGACACCGATGTTCCATGACCGAAAGACCTTTTGCAATGAACAAACGATTTTCATCAGTCACAGGCATCACGTCGGCAATCGTTCCCACCGCCACAAGATCGGCATAATCGTTGCAGAGGCGCAGAATGCCATCGACAACGCTTTTCCCTTCTTCTTCGCACCGCACCGTTTCCATGGCGCATACCAATTTGAACGCGACGCCCACGCCGGCGAGCTCCTTGAAGGGATATTCGTCGTCCGCTCGGTGCGGATTGACCACGGCGCACGCCGCGGGAAGCTCCGGCCGGCATTCGTGGTGGTCGGTAACAACCGTTTCCATGCCGAGAGAGGCCGCATAGGCGATCTCCTCAACCGCCGTAACGCCCGTATCCACGGTAATCATCAAGGAAACGCCTTTTTCATGCAAAATGTCGATCGCGCCTTTGGAAACGCCGTAACCCTCTTTGCCGCGGCTTGGAATATAATATCCGACGTCGGCTCCGTACTCGGAAAGATAGAGATAGAGCAGCGAGGTGGAAGTTACGCCGTCCACGTCGTAATCCCCGTAAATCGCGATGCGTTCTTTTCGCTCGATCGCACGGCGGACGCGCTCCACGGCGGGTCGGATATCCCGCATGGAAAACGGGTCGTGCGGGGTCTCGTTCTCCATGCGGAAAAAGCGTTCCGCGGCGGGAACCGTCCGGTAACCGCGCAAAAACAGGAGTTTTGCCGTGGTAGGCGTAACTCCCATTGCCGAGGAAAGCTCGGCAACCGCGCGTTTCGCTTCCGGATCGTCCTCTCGGAAGAGCAGACGCCATTGCTTTTCGGAATATTCGGAATCGCTTCCCATGAGAACTCTCACTCCTTTCCGAACAGATGGATCGCTCGGTTACTGCTCCGAGCGGTCGACCGACGCCGGCGCAACCACCGCGGTGATCACCGCGTCGGCCTTTCTTTTTCCGATTGCGCCGGAATAGATGCGCAGGCCGACAAACGTAAGCACAAATCCGATTGCGGCGCCGATCCCGCGCCAAAGCGTTCCGGACGAGAAAATTCCTGCGACAAACCACCCAGCGACCGCCAGCAGAATGGGCAGGACAAACACCAGCGCGGCATAGAGCAACACGCGCGATGTGGCGGTTTCCACCACGACCCGATCGCCGATTTTCGCTTGCGCGCGGTTTTCGGCTTTGGATCGGATCTTCCGTCCGCTTCCCATCAGCGAACAGACCGAGCAACCGTTCCCTTCGCTCATTTTATGGCATCCCTCGCAGGCCGAAGTCCGTTCGGTCTCCACCGTGGCGATGCCTCCGTTCAGTTCAACAACCGTAGCCGTGGTTTTCATCCGGTCCTCCAAATCGTTTCATCATGGCAAGCGCGGCGCGCAAACCGTCCACGCCCGCGCTGGTAATTCCGCCGGCGTATCCGGCTCCCTCTCCGCAGGGGTATACGCGATCATGGCCGACGGCCGCCATCGTTTCCGGCAACCGCAAAATCCGCAAAGGCGCGGAAGTTCGGGATTCCGCGGCGGTCAGCACCGTGTCCGGCGCGTCGAATCCTTCCAAAGATCGGCCGAACGACGCAAACGCGTAGCGCAGGGCGCGCACCACATCGGCCGGAAAAACGGGCGCAAGGTCGGTTACGCGCACAATCCCGCCGCGATAGGACGGAACGACGCGGGTCGGTTCGCTCCCGTGCGTTTTTCCGAGAAAATCGCCGAGCGTCGTCACAGGCGCGGCGTAGTCCGAACCGCCGGCCGCAAACGCGGCGCGCTCGATTTTCCGTTGCAGGGCGATCGCACCCAGCACGCGGCTTCCGTCCACGGACTCATAATCGTTGCAGGAAAGCGAAACGGCAACGGCGGCGTTGGCGTTCTTCCCGTCCCGCGCATGATTGCTCATGCCGTTGACGACCAATCCCCCGCTCTCGGACGCCGCGGGAACCACCTCGCCCCCGGGGCACATGCAAAACGTATATACGCCGCGTTCGCCTTTGGTATCGGACAGCGCGTATTCGGCATGCCCGAGGTTCGGATGCCCCGCGAATGAGCCGTACATGGCGCGGTCAATGTCGCTTTGCAGGTGTTCCGCGCGAACGCCGACCGACATGGGCTTCGGCTCTATGGCAAATTGCTTTTCCAGAAGCACGCGGTAGGTATCCCGCGCGCTGTGTCCGAGCGCCAAAAACAACGCGCCGCACCGCAGATCCCCCGCGGCGGTGCGAACCGAAATCGTTCCGTCCGCCGATTCGGAAAAATCATCCATGCGGCAGCGGTAAATCACCCTGCTGCCGAGACGCCCGATTTCGGAAAGGATGGCCGAAACCACATTCCGCAGCACATCGGTGCCGATATGCGGTTTGGCGAGCATCAGAATTTCTTCTGGCGCGCCGAAGCGGCGGAACGTTTCCAGAACATACCGACAATACGGGTCGTGAATGCGCGTTACGAGTTTGCCGTCCGAAAAGGTTCCCGCGCCGCCGGCCCCGAACTGAATATTGCTTTCGGGATCGAGGATCGCGTTTTGCCGAAAGCGTTCCACGGCGCGCACGCGATCTTCCACATTGTCGCCGCGGTCAATCAGAATCGGCCGATACCCGTTTTCCGCCAGCAACAGGGCGGCGAACAGGCCCGCAGGCCCCATTCCCACCACCAGCGGCGGCGCGCCGAGCGGCTCGGTTCCATGCGGACAGGCCGGCTTTTCGTCGCTCCATTCGCGCAGGCCGAGCCGCTCCCGCGCCGCGGCGGGGATCGGGGAGCCGGACTCGACCAAAACCGCGCTGACGAAGCGGACATCATTCCGCCGCCGCGCGTCCACAGACCGTTTATAAAGCCGAAAATGAAGCGTTCGGGTATCGATTCCCCTCCGCTTCATTCGGATTCTTGCTTCGTTGCATATTTCATCCGTATTCGCCGAAACCGGCGTGGAAACACCGCTGATCAGATAGCGATAAACGGCCTTCTCTTTCATGGTTGCGATTGCGTGTATTTCGGGGAAACGTCAAAAAATGCGTATTTGGTAATATCCACGTCCGCAAGGTTGACCACAAGCAGCCAGATCAGGATTGCGATTACGAGGCAAAGCAGCTTCGGCAGGATGCGCAGCCGGCGGACGCGACTTTCCGTGGATTCTTTTTTCAGGGACATATGTCCCAATGCGTTTTTGGCTTTCATTTCGGTCAGTCTCCTTTGGTCGGCATATCTTCTTCGTCGTACAATTCGGGGATCCCCGGCTTCGGAAGCGGCATTTCGAGCTGCTCCGCTTCGAGCTTCGGCTCTTCCCGATCGGTTACGGGCGTATTGGTGAGCTTTTCAAGACGTTCCAGAAACAGCTTTTTCGATTCGGCGCGGCGGGTTCTCAAATAGAGGTTTCCGGCAAGGTAGGTCATCAGAATGTCTTCCAGCATATCGCGGTCCACTCCGCGCAAAAGCCTTCCTTCCTGCGCCACGGAAACTTTTCCGCTCTGTTCCGAAACCACAACGACCAACGCGTCGCTGACCTCGCTGACGCCGACCGCGGCGCGATGCCGCGTTCCCATGCTGCCGAAATCCATGGTGCTCTTGGTGGACGGCAAGACCACGCTCGCGGCATAGATGCGGAAATTGCGGATGATCACGGCGCCATCATGCAAAGGCGCTTTGTCGAAAAAGATGTTGGAAAGCAGGTGCGAGGTCACGCGCGCGTCCACATACTTGCCGCTTTCCACATAATCGCCGAGTTTGGTCAACCCCTCGAATACGATCAGCGCGCCCGTGCAGCTCTCGGACATTTCAAAAACCGCGTCGAGCGTTTCCGCCGTGACCTCTTTGGCCAGCGGATAGAGCTTTTTGGGGATCGTATCGCTTCGCGGAGCGGCCAAGCGGGAGTTTCCGATGCGTTCGAGCGCGTCCCGGATTTCGGGCTGGAAGATCAGAACAAAGCAGAAGAAAAACGCGGACGCGAACAGACGGACAATATAGGTGAGCGCGGGCAAATGCAAAAGCGTTACCAGCAGGCTCATAACAACCACCACGCAAAGACCCGCCACCACGCGCCCCGCGCGGCGCGTTTTCGCAAAGCGATAAAGCGCATAGAGCAGAACGGTCAGAATCAGAATATCAAGCAGGTCGAGCGGGCCGAAATGGCGAAAAGGCTCCACAACATAACGGAGAACAAAATCTTCCGTTTTCTCCCATAAAGAGCGCAAGTTTTCCGACATGATCCGCCTCCGTAAAAAAATCCGAAAAATAGATCGGCGCCGTTGAAAGCCGCCGGATTCCGCCCGCGAGGCTTTCCGACAACGAACGCGCGGGCGAAAAGATGATATTATATTAATTATTATATCATACCGCACCGAAAAATCCAATAGGTTTTCGGAAAAAAATCAAAAAAATTTTGTCGAAAAACGGGGACGGAAAAATTCCGTCCCCGCCGGATCCGGTTTCAGCCGTTCTTCGCGGGCTTCCAGACGCCTCTCGCCTGCAACATTTGCTGTTTGATGTCCCATAGCTTCTGGGAAAGGTCCACATAATAGTTATGCGGGTTGTTGAAGCGGCGGACTTCATCCCACATGCCGTTGATCTCTTCCTCGCAATGCCGGCGGATCTCGGAAAGGGTCGGCAGGCGGTAAACCTGCTTCCCGTTCCGGAAAACGGGAAGCAACAGCTCGGTTGCCGTATAATTTTCGAGGATTTTCCGTTTCCAAGTGTGCTGCGGGTCGAAAAGCTCAATCGGTTTCGTATCGTCAACGGTCTCGTCGTAAACGCAGATCAGGTCGGCTTCGGCCTTTCCCGTATCCCTGCCGCGCAGGCGGTAAACCTTTTTGAAATGCGGCGTTGTGATCTTTCCCACGTTTTCGCTGATCTTGATTTTCGGAATGATGTTTCCCTGCTCGTCTTCCACGGCGCAGAGCTTGTAAACGCCGCCGAAAACGGGATCGCTCTTCGCGGTGATCAGCCGCTCCCCAACGCCGAACGCGTCCACGCACGCGCCTTGGCGGATCAGCTCGCGGATCAGGTATTCGTCCAGCGAGTTGGAAATGATGATCCGGCATTCCGGCCACCCCGCGTCGTCCAGCATTTTGCGGACTTTCACGGTAAGGTAGGTAATGTCCCCCGAATCGATGCGGATGCCGCAGCGGGTGATCCCGCGCGGTTTCAAAACCTCGTTGAACGCCTTGATCGCGTTCGGAATGCCCGATTCGAGAACATTATAGGTGTCAACAAGGAGCGTGGCGTTGTTCGGGTAAATTTCGCAATACGATTTGAAAGCCTCGTATTCCGAATCGAACATCTGCACCCACGAATGCGCCATGGTACCCGTTGCGGGAACGCCGTAGGCCTCGTCGGTAATGGTGCAGGCCGTGGACCCGCAACCGCCGATGTAGGCCGCCCGCGCGCCGAGAATGGCCGCGTCCGCCCCCTGCGCGCGGCGGGAACCGAACTCGCTGACGGCTCTTCCCTTGGCCGCCCGCGTAATGCGCGCCGCTTTGGTGGCGATGAGCGATTGATGGTTGATCGCCATTAACACATAAGTCTCAATGAACTGCGCTTCCACGGTCCTCGCGCGAACGGTCATCAGCGGCTCGTTCGGGAACACCACCGTTCCCTCGGGAACCGCCCAGATGTCGCCCGTAAAGCGGAACTCGGAAAGATAGGAGAGAAACGCTTCCGAAAAGCATTTTTTGCTCCGCAGAAACGCAATGTCGTCCTCGTCGAACCGCAGGTTGTTGATATACTCGACGACCTGTTCCAACCCCGCGACAACGGCAAACCCGCCGTTATCGGGATTGTCGCGGTAAAAAACGTCGAAATAAACGATCTTATCCTGCATGCCTTTTTCGAAATAACCGTTGCTCATGGTCAGTTCGTAGAAATCGCAAAGCATGGTCAGATTGCGGGAAAGGTCTTTCATAATCGGTAAAACCTCCAAAGGATGATTGATACTATCATACCACAAAACCGACGGAATTTCAATGCTTCTCGCAAAAATTCGGCGTCTTTTCCCCAAAAAGATTGGTTTTTTTCGGAAAAAGTCTTGTTTTTCGGGGCAAATCACGCTATAATAATAGCAAAAGAACCACAGTCTCCTTTGCGGAAAGGAATGAAACGATATGAAAAACGGATGGATTAAGGCGGCCGCCGCGCTTCCGCGCGTGAAGGTAGCCGACCCCAAAGCCAATACCGACGAGGCGATCCGCCTTTGCCTGCGCGCTGAAGCGGAAGCGGTGAAGGCGCTGGTATTCCCCGAGCTGAACCTGACCGGCTACACCTGCGCCGATCTTTTTCTGAACGACACGCTGCTCGCCGCCGCGCGGGGGGGACTTGCGCGCTATTTGGACGAAACGGCCGAAACCGCGCTGTTATCGGTGGTCGGGCTTCCCCTTGCGGTTCAGGGAAAGCTCTATAATTGCGCCGCGTTCTGCCAATCCGGCTCCCTGCTTGGCATTGTTCCGAAAACCGAGATCCCCAATTACGCGGAATATTATGAAGCGCGTTGGTTCGCGGGCGATAGCGGAACGCCCGAAACGGTCTCTTTCGACCGCTTTGAGAACGTTCCCTTCGGCTCGGAACTGCTGTTTACCTGCCGCGAAGTTCCCGCGCTGAAACTCGCCGCCGAGCTTTGCGAGGATCTTTGGGTCAATATTCCGCCGTCTTCCCGCCATGCCGCCGCGGGAGCCACGGTCATCTGCAACCCGTCCGCTTCCAACGAAACCGTCGGGAAAAGCGAATATCGGCGCGATCTGGTCAGAATGCAATCGGCGCGCGCCGTTTGCGCTTATATTTACGCTTCCTGCGGGGACGGCGAATCCACGACCGATGTGGTTTACGGCGGACACGGGATGATTGCGGAGAACGGAACCATGCTTGCGGAACGGGCTCCGTTTGAGGCGGGGAAAGAGCTTTTGATCAGCGAGATTGACGTGGAACGGCTGGCTCACGAACGGTTGCGCATGAACACATTTTCCCCGACTTTTTGCGAAAAGTACCGCGAAATTCCGTTTTCCCTTCCGGTTACAGAAACAAAATTGACCCGCCCGATTGACCCGCGCCCGTTTGTTCCCGCCGACGGCGGCGAACGCGCAAAACGCTGCGAAACCATTCTCTCGATCCAAGCGCACGGCCTGCAAAAGCGGATGGAATGCGCGCACGCAAAAAAACTCGTCCTCGGCATTTCGGGCGGGCTTGATTCCACACTTGCCCTGCTGGTTTCGGTTCGCGCGATCGACGCGCTCAACCGCCCGCGGCGGGATGTCGTTGCCGTAACCATGCCCTGCTTCGGGACCACCAAGCGAACCAAAAGCAACGCGACGACGCTTTGCGAAAAATTGGGCGTTGATTTCCGCACCGTGGATATTCACGCGGCCGTGACCCAACATTTCAAGGACATCGGACACAACCCCGAAAACCGCAACGTCGCCTATGAAAACAGTCAGGCGCGCGAACGCACGCAGATTCTGATGGACATTGCCAACGACTGCGGCGGATTGGTGGTTGGAACGGGCGACCTTTCCGAGCTTGCCCTCGGCTGGGCGACGTATAACGGGGACCACATGTCCATGTACGGGGTCAATTCCTCGGTTCCCAAAACGCTGGTGCGCCATATCGTGGCCTATTATGCCGACCGCGCCGAGGAAACAGGAGAAACCGAGCTCGCCGCCGCGCTTCGCGACGTTCTGAACACCCCCGTTTCCCCCGAACTGCTCCCCGCCGATTCCAACGGCGAAATCTCGCAGAAAACCGAGGACATCGTTGGCCCCTACGAGATCCACGATTTCTACCTTTACTATTTTGTGCGGTTCGGCTATTCCCCCGAAAAGCTCTTCCGCATGGCCGTCTACGCGCTCGGCGACGTTTACGCGCCCGAAACGCTTCATAAATGGCTTGTGGTTTTCCTGCGTCGTTTCTTCTCGCAGCAGTTCAAGCGTTCCTGCCTGCCCGACGGGCCGAAAGTCGGCTCCATTGCACTCTCCCCGCGCGGGGATTGGCGCATGCCGAGCGACGCTTCCGCCGCCGCGTGGCTTGCCGAAGCCGAAAAAACGATGAATTGAGCGGCAGAAAGGAGTCGCCGCGAGTTGCCGGCGTTCTGTTCCTTTTTGCAAAACATGCGCCCGCCGAGATTCGGCGGGCGCATGTTTTTTTACAGTTCTTTGCGGATTTTTTCCAAGGCCGCTTTTTCCAATCGGGAAACCTGCGCCTGCGAAATGCCGATTTCGCCGGCAATCTCCATTTGCGTTTTATTCGCGTAAAAGCGGAGCCGGATAATGCGCTGCTCCCGCTCGGAGAGCTTCCCCACCGCCTCGCGCAAAACCATGTTTTCAAGCCATGTTTCGTCCCCGTTGCTCGTATCCGCCAGCTGATCCATCAGGTAAAGCGTGTCCCCGCTGTCGCTGTAAACGGGTTCGTAAAGCGAAATCGGCTCCACAATGGCTTCCATTGCGTGCAAAACCGCTTCCCGCTTTTCCCCGAGCCGCGCCGCAATCTCGTCCACGGTCGGTTCCCGCTCCTTCATCGCAATCAGCTCTTCCCGCGCCTGCAAAGAGCGGTAGGCAAGTTCCCGCACCGAACGGCTGATGCGGATGGTGTTGTTATCGCGCAGATAGCGGCGGATCTCGCCGATGATCATGGGTACGGCATACGTGGAAAACTTCACGTCCATTTCGGTGTTGAAATGATCCACGGCTTTGACCAGCCCGATGCAGCCGACCTGAAACAGGTCGTCCATGCTCTCCCGCCGCCCCGAAAACCGCTGGATGATGGAGAGGACCAACCGCAAATTGCCGTAAATCAAATCCCGGCGCGCGGCCTCGTCCCCGTTCCGCGCGCGCCGCAAAAGATCGGTCTTTTCCTCCTCGGAAAGGACTTTCAGTTCGGACGTATTGATCCCGCAAATCTCCACCTTGTTTCGATACATTCTCTGCTCCCTTGCTTGTATTCAAAGCAAGTATTGCCGACGGCGGAATCGGTTTATTCAGTCGCGGCACGGCCATTATTTACCAAACAAAAAAACGCCGCACCCGTTTCTCGGGTGCGGCGTGCGGCGTCGGCGTTGATTATTTGTTTTTCGCGGTTTTCTCCGCCGCTTCCTTGACCCCCGCAACCAGCGAGGTGATGTTTTGAATTTCGGAAGGAATGATGATCTTGGTGGATTGACCATCCGCCGCTTTCTCAAACGCTTCCAAGCTCCGCAGGGCGATCATTCCCTCGCTCGGAGCGGCCTCGTTGATCATGCGGATACCGTCGGCGGTCGCCTTCTGAATGGCAAGAATCGCCTCGGCTTCGCCTTCCGCCTCGCGGATCTTGGCTTCCTTGTTCGCCTCGGCTTTCAGAATTTGCGATTGCTTTTCCGCCTCGGCTTGCAGAATCATGGATTCTTTCTTGCCCTGCGCCACAAGAATGGTCGAATTCTTTTCGCCCTCGGCCCGCAGAATGGCTTCGCGGCGCTCGCGTTCCGCTTTCATCTGCTTTTCCATTGCGTCCTGAATTTCCTTGGGCGGAATAATGTTCTTCAACTCCACGCGCGTAACCTTAATTCCCCACGGGTCGGTGGCTTCGTCAAGGATGGAGCGCATTTTGGTGTTGATGATGTCGCGCGAAGTCAGCGTGTTGTCAAGTTCCAATTCACCGATGATGTTTCGGAGCGTGGTCGCGGTCAGGTTTTCAATGGCCGTCATCGGCGTGGTGTGTCCGTAGGCGTAGAGCTTGCAATCGGTAATCTGGAAGAACACCACCGTGTCAATCTGCATGCGGACGTTATCTTTTGTAATCACAGGCTGGGGCGGAAAGTCCGCAACCTGCTCCATCAGGTTGATCCGCTTGGCGATCCGTTCAATAAACGGGATTTTCCAATGGATCCCCGTTTTCCATGTCTGATGATACGCGCCCAGCCGCTCGATTACATACGCCTGCGACTGCGGGACGATTTTGATATTGGCGATTACAAGCGCAAGAATCGCCGCAACAACGATAATTAGTGCAATAATAATTCCCGGCATTGTTTTTTACTCCTTTTCGTTTTGATTGGTGTTTTGGGCTTTTTGGGCTTCGGAAACAGGTTCGCAGATCAGCTTGACGCCGCGGATCTCCCGAATTGCGACCACGGTTTCGGGCGGGATCTCCTCTTCGCCGAGCGAGCGGGCTGTCCAGACCAGACCGCCGACTTTCACGCTTCCCGTTTCGGCAATGTTGTTCACCGCTTCCTGCACAACGCCCGTTCGCCCGATCAGGCCGTCGGCATTCAAAGCGGGTTCCCCCTTGGTTGCAAGCCGCTTTTTGACGAGCTTTCGCGCAACCGCGAGCAGGATTGCCGAAAGAACCAAAAAGACGAGCAACTGCACCCAGAAGATGTCCACAAACCCCGAGAGGATCATGGAAACAATGGCGCTCGGAGCAAACCAACAGGACACCAATTCCGCCGTTACCGCCTCTATAATCAGCGAAACAACGGCAACCGCCGCCCAAAAAAGGAACGCTCCGTGTTGGATCAGAAATTCTCTCATCCGGACTCTCCTTTCTATTTGTTGTAAATAGATTATATCACACAATCTTTTGATTGTCAATAGGTTTCCCGAAAATTTTCCGAAAAAAACACGAAAACCTCGGCTCCGCGATCTCCGCCGCTTTTATTCTATCATATTTTCCGCGGGAAATCAAGTTTTTCAAAAAAGTTTTCGGATTCTTCTTGTACTTTTCTTTGGAATATGATATAATATTGTATTGATTATATGATTCTCGCGGCGCAACCGACCGTTGCCCGCAAAACGGAGGCGCTCTTTTTATGAAATATCTGGTCCTGATCCCCGACGGAATGGCGGATGAAAAAATAGAATCCATCGGCAACCGCACCCCCATGGAAGCCGCGCGCAAACCGATGATGGATCGGCTCGCGGCCGACGCGCTTGTGGGAACCGTTTCCAATGTTCCCGAGGGCATGGTTCCCGAAAGCGACACCGCCAATATGGCAATCCTCTCCTTCAATCCGCGCGTCTATTCCAAAGGCCGCTCCCCGCTGGAAGCGGTCAGCATGGGAATTGAAATGCAGCCCGACGAAACCGCCTACCGCTGCAATGTCGTCACCCTTTCGGAAGGCGGCGATTACGACGATAAAATCATCCTCGACCACAGCGCCGACGAAATTTCCACGCCCGAGGCCGCCGAGCTGATTGCAACGCTGGATGAAAAGCTCGGAAACGAAACGCGCAAATTCTACACGGGCGTGAGCTACCGCCATTGCCTGATCTGGAAAAACGGCAACGACCAATATCCTTTCATGCGCCCGCACGATATTCTCGGCAAGCGCATTGGCGAGTACCTTCCCAAAAAGGAAAACGGCGGCGAGGAATTTTACCGCCTGATGCGGGATAGCTTTGAAATTCTCGATCGCCACCCCGTTAACGAGGCGCGCCGCGCGCGCGGCCTGAAACCCGCCAACTCCGCATGGCTTTGGAGCCCCGGGAAAAAGCCGCAAATGCCCAACTTCAAGGAAAAATGGGGGCTGAACGGCGCGGTGATCTCCGCGGTGGATCTGATTAAGGGGATCGGCCTTTGCGCGGGAATGAAGTCCATTGACGTTGAAGGCGCGACCGGCAACGTTCGCACCAACTATCGCGGCAAGGCCGAAGCGGCGATCCAAGCGTTCCGCGACGGATACGATTATGTATACGTCCATGTGGAAGCCCCCGACGAATGCGGTCACCGCGCGGAGCTGGAAAACAAGATTCTTTCGGTTGAGAAAATTGACGCGGAGATTTTGACGCCGGTTTACGAATACCTCGCCGCGTCCGGCGAGGCGTTCCGCATTATGGTCCTTCCCGACCACCCAACGCCCATCCGCCTGCGCACGCACACCATTGACCCCGTTCCGTTCTTTATTTATTCTTCCGACCGAAAGAGAAACGGCGTTTCCGCCTACAACGAGGAAACCGCCGCGGCAAAGCGGTTCTATCTCCCCAACGGCTACCGCCTGATGGAACTCTTGCTGGATCCCGAAAGGAGACCGATATGAACGAAGAACCGATGAACGCGCGCGAGGAACCGGCCGCGCCAACGCCCGACAGCGCGCCCCAAAAGGCTCCCCGTTCGCTTTCCGCCGTTCTCTTTGATTACGTAGAGCTTTTCGCGTGGGCATTGTTCGTGGTGATGATCGTCTTTACGTTTCTGTTCCGCGTTTGCCGCGTGGACGGGCAATCCATGGAAAACACGCTCTATGAAAACCAGATGCTCCTGCTCCGTTCCGCGTTCTATAAACCCGAGCAGGACGACATTGTGGTGTTCCATTTGACCGATTCCGACAACAATATGGAAAAAACGCTCGTCAAGCGCGTAATCGCCCTCGGCGGGCAGGATGTGATGATCGACACCAACACCGCAACCATCACCGTGGACGGCGTTGTTTACGAGGATTCCCATTCGGTGCTGAAAAACCGCTCCACCGACGCAATTACGGACCAATACGAGGTATGGGGTCTGTTTTTCGATCATTTCGATTCCGCAACCGGCGTCTACCGCGCAACGGTTCCGGAAGGATGTGTATTTGTAATGGGCGATAACCGCAACAACTCCAAGGATAGCCGCAACCCAACGGTGGGGTTTGTGGATGAACGATGTATTCTCGGCGGGGTGGTATTGCGCCTGCGGCCGTTCACGGTATTTCACTGAAAGCGAGGCGTATGCAATGGCATTTGAAACCATCCAATGGTTCCCCGGGCATATGGCGAAAACCCGCCGGATAATCTCGGAAAACCTCGGAAATGTGGATCTTGTGATCGAGCTTCTCGACGCGCGCATTCCGTATTCCTCGCGGAATCCGGAAATCGCGCGGTTGACGTCCGGAAAGCCGACCTTGCTGTTGCTGAACAAAGCTTCGCTCGCCGATCCCGCGCAAAACCGACTCTGGCTCAACCGCCTTACCAATCGGAACACCTTGACCATTCTGACCGATTGCGCCACGGGCGAGGGGCTGAACCGCCTTGAACCCGCCATCAAGCGGATTCTGGCCGAAAAGCTGAGCCGATATGCCGAAAAGGGAATGTCGGGTCGCCGCGTTCGCGCCATGGTACTCGGGATTCCGAACGTTGGAAAATCCTCGTTAATCAACCGCATCTCGGGCAACAAAAAAACGCGTGTGGAAGACCGCCCGGGGGTCACGCGCGAAAAGCAGTGGGTGCCCACCGGCATCGGCGTGGACCTTTTGGATATGCCCGGGATCCTTTGGCCGAAATTCGAGGATCCGCGCGTTGGCGAAAACCTCGCGCTCACGGGCGCGATCAAGGATGATATTCTTGATACCGAAGGGCTTGCCGCCCTGCTCTGCGGGCGTCTGAAAAAGAATTATCCGGCTTTGCTTGCCGCGCGCTATAAGCTTTCGGACGAAGATTTGCAATTGAAGAACGACGAGTTATTTCTCAAAATCGGTCGAAAGCGCGGCTTTCTGATCAGCGGCGGCGAGATTGACACCGAACGAACGGCGGCCGTTTTGCTCGACGAGTTCCGCGCCGCAAAAATCGGCAGGATCACATTGGATCCGGCGGACATCGCAGGGGGCGTTTCTGATGCTGGAACAGACCATTGAGTCCGAATTGCGCGCGGCCGGCTTCCGCGCGGTTTGCGGCGTGGATGAAGCCGGCCGCGGTCCTCTATGCGGTCCTGTGGTCGCGGCGGCCGTCATTCTCCCGCCGGATGCCGCAATCGACGGCTTGAACGACTCCAAAAAACTCACGCCGAAAAAGCGCGAATTGCTGTTTGACGAAATCAAAAAGGTTTCGCTTGCGTGGTGCATTGCCGAAGCCGACGTGGAAGAGATCGACCGATTGAACATTCTGGAAGCCGATTTGCTCGCCATGCGCCGCGCCGTTGCGGGATTGCAAATCCCCGCCGATTACGCTTTGATCGACGGTAATATTGCGCGCGACTTCCCCATTCCGGCGCGCGCGGTGATCCACGGCGACGCGATCTCCCCGAGCATTGCGGCCGCCTCGGTGCTGGCCAAGGTTCACCGAGACCGCCTTTGCGAAGAGCTTGACCGCGCCTATCCGCAATACGGAATCGCAAAGCACAAGGGCTATGGAACAAAAGCCCACATGGACGCGCTCCGGCAATACGGCCCGTCGCCCATCCACCGCAAATTGTTCATCCGTTTTCTCGATGAAAAGCCGAATGAAACAGAATCGTAAATCCGCAAAACAGATCGGCGATCTCGGCGAGCGGAAAGCAGCCCGCTATCTGATGCGCCGCGGCTATTGGATTAAGGAACGGAATTACCGCGCCGGAAAATACGAGATCGACCTGATTGCCGTTTCGCTCCGCACCATTGCGTTTGTGGAAGTGAAAACCCGCAGCTACCGCGCCGAGGATCTGACCGACCCCGTTCCGCCCTCTTATGCGGTGGACGCGGATAAAGTCCGCTTCACGCGCGCCGCGGCCGCCCGCTACCTGCGGGAACATCCCACGGGAAAACGCCCGCGCATGGACGTAATGGAAGTTTGGATCACGGACGGAAAAATCTCCCGCGTCCGGCATATTCCCGACGCATACTGAAAAAAGGAACCTCGCATGAACCTTTCTCTTTTCGATCTGCATTGCGATACCGCCTGCGAAATGTTTGCGAAAAAGCAGGGGCTGGAACGCAATCATCTGGCAATTTCGTTGGAAAGTACCGCGAATTTCGGCCAATACATCCAAGTAATGGCCTTTTGGACCGACTTCCGCCTGAACGACGAGTCGGGCTGGACGCGCATGAAACAACTGCGCGAAAATCTGCTTTCCGACCCCGCCGTTCGGTCCGGCAAAGTCGATTGCGTTACCGCCTGCCCGCCGAGAAACGGGAAACCCGCCCTGCTCTTCGGCATTGAGGACGCGCGTATTTTTGCAAACGACCTCGGGCGCGTGGACGAAGCCTACCGCCTCGGCATTCGGATTCTGACCCCGCTTTGGGCGGGCGAAACCTGCATTGGCGGTTCGCACGATACGTCGGCCGGCCTGACCGATTTCGGCAGAAGCGCGATCGACCGCGCCGTGTTCCTCGGCATGATTCCCGATCTTTCGCACGCGTCCGAGCCGTCCGCGAATGAGATCATCGAAATTGCCGCAAAGCACGGCCGCCCCGTAATCGCCTCGCATTCCAACGCCAAAGCGGTTTGTCCGGTCTCCCGAAACCTTTCGGACGGTCAGATCCGCAAAATTCTCGCGTCAGGCGGCGTTGTCGGGCTGAATCTCTACACCAAATTCCTTTGCGGGAGCGGTTCGGCGCGCATTTCCGACCTGCTTCCCCACGTCGAGCATTTTCTGGAACTCGGCGCGGAGCGCGCCCTCTGCTTCGGCGGGGATTGGGACGGCGCGGCGCTTCCGTCCGAGGTCCGGACGGCTGCCGACGTTGCCCAAGTTGCCGAGCTTCTCTTGCGGCGCAACTATTCCGAGTCGCTGATCCGCAATCTGTTTTTTGAAAACGCTTATTCGTTTGCCTCGCGGTATCTTGCCGGCGGCAACCGCAAAATTGAACCCTTTGGAGGAACCGAAAGATGAAGTACATCAGCACGCGCGGAACGGGAACGCCCGTTTCCGCCGCACAAGCCATAAAACAAGGCCTCGCCGCGGACGGCGGACTGTTTGTTCCCGAATCCGTTCCAACGCTTTCCGCGCAGGATTTGAACGCGCTATGCGCCCTCTCCTACCCCGAGCGCGCCGCGCGGATCCTTTCCATGTTCCTCACCGACTATACCGAGGAAGAACTGCTTGCCGATTGCCGCGCGGCGTATTCCGAAGCCGCGTTTGTCGGCGGAACCGCCCCGTTGGTCGGCGTGCATGCCCCCATCGAGGTTATGGAGCTTTGGCACGGGCCTACCGCCGCGTTCAAGGACATGGCGCTGCAAATTATGCCGCGCCTGCTCTCCCGCGCCCTTGCAAAAACCGGAGAGAAGCGCACCGCGCTGATCCTTGTTGCAACCTCGGGAGACACGGGAAAAGCCGCTCTGGAAGGTTACAGAGACATTCCGCAAATCAAAATGATCGTATTCTATCCCGTGGACGGGGTCAGCCGCGTTCAGAAGCTGCAAATGGCCACGCAAGAGGGGCAAAACCTTTCGGTTTGCGCCATCCGCGGCAATTTTGACGACGCGCAAAACGGCGTAAAAGAAATTTTCGGGGACGCCGCCATTGCCGAAAAGCTGAACGGGAAAGGATATTTTCTTTCCAGCGCAAACTCGATCAATTGGGGGCGTCTCGCCCCGCAGATCGTCTATTATGTATCTGCCTTTTGCGACCTGATCAACGCCGGAAAACGCGCCGTTGGAGAGCCGTTTGACGTTTGCGTTCCAACCGGCAATTTCGGCAACATTTTCGCCGCCTACCTCGCCAAGCGCATGGGGCTTCCCATCCGCCGTCTGATCTGCGCTTCCAACGCCAACAACATTCTGACCGACTTCCTCGAAACCGGCGTTTATGATCGCAACCGCCGCTTCTACCTGACCATGTCCCCCTCGATGGACATTCTGATTTCGAGCAACCTCGAACGCCTGCTCTGGTTTGTTGCCGGCCCCGAAAAAACGGCGGGCTACATGAAACAGCTCCGCGAAACAGGGCGTTACGAGGTGGGGGCCGACGTTCTGGCCGCCATCCGGCGCGATTTTACGGGATATTACGCCGATGAAACGGCCACTGCCGAGACCATTCGCAAATTATGGGAGCGCGACGGCTATCTTTCCGACCCGCACACGGCCGTTGCGTTGACCGCCGCCGAACGCTATCTTGCCCAAACGCAAAGCCAAATCCCCCTTGTTGTGGATTCCACCGCAAGCCCCTACAAGTTCGCAAACAACGTTTACCGTTCGATCGTCGGCAAAGAGGCGTCCGGCGACCTTGAAGCGTTGGACGAACTTTCGGCCTTGACCGGAACCGGAATCCCCTATCCGCTGGCGGGGCTTTCGTCCCGTCCCGTTCGCTTCCGCGGGGTTTGCAATCGGGATGAAATGGCGGAGCAAGTGCTGTCGTTCGCGCGGTAAAAAACCGCAAAAGTACCGTAAAATTCAAAAAAGTACCGCAAAAAACGGCGCAGCCGTGGCTGGCGCCGTTTCGCTTGGAAGGCGGTGGAATTACTGCTCTTCTTTCGGCTTGAAAGTTGAGCAAACGGTTTCGTCCGAGCAATGCGCGCAATCCGGTCCAACCGAAATTTCACGCGCGGTGCAATCGGTCTTTTGGTCGTGGTAGTAGCAGTTCTCCACATTGCATCGGATGCCCTCAATCCTGCAGTGCTTCTTTTCCTGTTCGTTGCCGTAGTGTTCCATAATTTTTCTCCCTCGATTCGTTTGGTTCGGGCAAAGCCCGAAAAGGCAGAGCCTTCATCCGCTATTTTTCCCTGCCGCAAAACCGTTTATTCACTCCACCCGAGAAAGGAACCGTTCCGATGGCGCTTTATGTGATCGCAGACCTGCACCTCTCTTCCGACCGCTCCAAATCCATGGCGATTTTCGGCGACCGTTGGAAGGACCACATGGAAAAACTCCGCCGCAATTGGAACGCCGTTGTGGAACCGGCCGATACCGTGGTTCTCCCGGGCGACATTTCATGGGCGCTTCGCATGGAAGATTCCGAGGACGATTTCCGCTTTCTCAACGCCCTGAACGGCCAAAAGCTCGTTGGAAAAGGAAACCACGATTTCTGGTTTTCCACCAATTCCAAGGTTTCCGCTTTCTGGAAAGCACACGGGTTCGATTCCCTGCATATCCTTTACAACAACGCGTATCTTGCGGAAAACTGCGTGGTTTGCGGCTCGCGCGGCTGGTTTACGGAAGAAACGCAGCAACACACCAAGGACGAGGTGGACTACGCCAAAATCGTCAACCGCGAGGTTGTCCGTCTGCGGATGAGCCTGAACGAGGCCGTTCGCCTGCGCGAAGCCGACGGCGGCAACCTGCCGATCATCCCGTTTTTGCACTTTCCGCCGGTTTGGAACGGGATCGTTTGCCGCGAGATTATGGATGTTTTGCACGATTTCCGGATCCGGATCTGCTATTTCGGCCATATCCACGGCGCGTACTATGCGCCGCCCGTAAGCCGTTTCGAGGAAATCGATTTTGTTCTCTGCGCGGCCGATTATCTGCATTTTACCCCGATTCCCGTCCGTTTACCGGCCGAAGCGTGAAAAAAACTTTTGTTTTTCTCTTTTTTTCCGAAAAAGCATTGACAAATCGAGGGAAAAAAGGTAAAATATATTGGTATGTATTATTCTTTTGGAGGATGTTAAAAAATGAGTCTGATCAAATCCGAAAAATCCAAGAACGAGAAAAACGTTTACACGTTGAAATTCTCGGTTGATAAGGATACCTTTGCAAAAGCGGTTTCCAACGCTTACCATAAGCAGGTAGCCAAAATCAACGTTCCGGGATTCCGGCGCGGCAAGGCGCCCCGTTCGGTTATCGAAAAGATGTACGGAAAAGGATTTTTCTATGAGGACGCTTTCAACGAGGTGCTTCCCGCCGCTTGGGAAGAGGCTTTGAAAGAGAGCAAATTGCAGGCGGTGGGCAACCCCGAATTCGACGTGGAGTCCGTGGACGACGCAAACGGCGTTGTGTTCACCGCAAAAGTATCGGTCAAACCCGACGTCAAAATCGAGGACTACTTCGGCATCGAGGCGGAAAAAGCTGTGGCTCCCGTAACCGACGAAGAGGTGGACGCGGAGATTAACACCATTCGCGAGAGAAACGCCCGCGAAACCGAAATTACCGACGGCGAAAGCGTGATGGGCGATATTTGCCACATCGACTACGAAGGCTCGGTGGACGGCGTTCCGTTCGACGGCGGAAAAGGCTCCGATTACCCGCTCAAGCTCGGCTCCGGAAACTTTATTCCCGGGTTTGAAGAGCAGGTTGCCGGACATAAGGCGGAAGAGCCGTTCGATGTCAACGTCACCTTCCCAGAGGATTACCACGCAAAGGAACTCGCCGGCAAAGCCGCTGTGTTCAAAACCGTGATCCACAAGATCCGCCACATTGAGCTTCCCGACCTCGACGACGATTTTGCCAAGGACGTTTCCGAATTTGACACTATGGATGAATACCGCGCCGACGTCAAGGCAAAAATCGAAAAGAGACACGAAACCGAAGCCGACAACAAATTCGAGGAGCAGATTCTCGATTCGCTCATTGAAAAAATGAAAGCGGATATTCCCGAGGCCATGTTCGCCGCCGAAACCGACAATTTCGTCCGCGATTACGAAAACCGGTTGCGGATGCAGGGTCTCGACCTTGACACCTACTTCAAGTATACAGGCATGACCGTGGAAAAGCTCCGCGAGCAGCTCCGCCCGCAGGCTGAAAAGCAGGTCAAACTCCGTTTGGCCCTCGAAAAGATCGCCAAGCTCGAAAAAATCAAAGTTACGAAAAAGGACATTAACGAGGAGATCCAACGGATCGCCGACTCCTACCAGATGGAGCCAGATAAAGTCCGCGAAATGGTTCCCGAAGAATCCGTTGCCGAGGATATGAAAGTGAAAAAGGCAATGGATCTCGTAAAGGAAAAAGCAGTGATCAAAGCGTAATCGGCGGCTTTCCGAACAGAGGCCGGAAACGGTTTTGCCGCTTCCGGTTTCTGTTTCTCAAAACATCAGACACAGAAAGGAAAAATGTTATGTTCGATTTTCGAAACAACGCGCAAAACGCGCTCGTTCCTATGGTTGTGGAGCAAACCAACCGCGGCGAGCGTTCGTATGATATTTTCTCCCGTTTGCTCAACGACCGCATTGTGTTCCTCTCCGACGAGGTGAACGACACCACGGCCTCTCTTGTTGTGGCGCAAATGCTCTTTCTGGAAGCGCAGGACCCCGACAAGGAAATTTCTTTCTATATCAATTCCCCGGGCGGCTCCGTTACCGCCGGCATGGCGATTTACGACACCATGAAATTCATCAAATGCGACGTTTCCACCATTTGCATCGGTATGGCGGCGAGCATGGGCGCGTTCCTGCTCTCCTCGGGAACCAAAGGAAAGCGCATTGCGCTTCCCCACAGCGAAATTATGATCCACCAACCGCTTGGCGGCGCAAAGGGTCAGGCAACCGATATTCAGATTCAGGCCGAGCAGATCCTGCGCATCAAACGCACGCTGAATGAAATTCTTGCCGAAAACACGGGCAAGCCGCTGGAAACCATTGAAAAGGACACCGACCGCGACAACTACATGACCGCGCAGCAGGCCCTTGAATACGGGTTGATCGATAAGATTATCGAACACCGATAATCCCCGCAAAATTCTGACGGAAAGGAGTTCTGCACAAAGATGGCAAACTCAAACAACAACGGAAAAGGTCTGCGGCATTGCTCCTTCTGCGGCAGAAACGAGCGGCAGGTCAATTTTTTGATCCCGTCCCCCACCGGAGCCTATCTCTGCGATTTCTGCATTGAGGCCTGCAACCGCGTAATCTACGAAAACGAGGCGCAGAACGAACAGTTCGATAAATTCACGCTCGACGATCTTCCCCGTCCCGCGCAGATCAAGGCTTCGCTCGATCAGTATGTAATCGGGCAGGACAGCGCGAAAGTTGCGCTTTCCGTTGCGGTATACAACCACTACAAACGCATCCTCTCGCGGGACGGCAAAAAGTCGCGCGGGAAGGTCGGCAAAAAATTGCAGGAAACGACCGACGATGTGGAACTGCAAAAAAGCAACGTGCTTCTGATCGGTCCAACGGGCGTTGGAAAAACCTATTTGGCGCAAACTCTGGCGCGCACCATGAAGGTTCCTTTCGCCATTGCGGACGCCACCACGCTGACCGAGGCCGGATATGTGGGCGAGGACGTGGAAAACATTCTGCTCCGCCTGATTCAAGCGGCGGATTACGACGTGGAACTCGCGGAACGCGGGATCATATATATCGACGAGATCGATAAGATTGCCCGCAAGAGCGAAAACCGCTCCATTACGCGCGATGTTTCCGGCGAGGGCGTTCAGCAGGCACTTTTGAAAATTCTGGAAGGAACCATTGCAAACGTTCCCCCGCAGGGCGGCCGGAAGCACCCAAATCAGGAATTTATTCAGGTCAATACGCAAAACATCCTCTTTATCTGCGGCGGCGCGTTCGAGGGGCTGGATCAGGTAATCGAACGCCGCAAAGGCAACTCGACCATCGGGTTCGGCGGCGAAATTCTGACCAAATCCGAAAAGAAAGACACGGGCATTTTCCGCGACGTGATTCCGCACGATATTGTAAAATTCGGCATGATTCCCGAGCTGGTGGGTCGTATTCCCGTTATCGTTCCCCTTTCGGATCTGGACCGCGGCGCGCTTGTCCGGATTCTGACCGAGCCGAAAAACTCGCTGATCCGCCAATATCAGAAGCTGTTCCGGATGGACGGCGTGGAGCTGACCTTTTCCGAGGAAGCGTTGCAGGCGGTGGCCGATCTCGCTTTGGAGCGCGGAACAGGCGCGCGCGGGCTGCGCGCGATTCTCGAAAACTCCATGACCAAGCTGATGTATGAAATTCCTTCGCGGCATGATATTGCAAAAGTGGAGATTACGCCCGATTGTATTCGCGGCACGGGAGAATGCAATTATACGCTCTTGCGCGATCTCCCCGTTCCCGAGCCGCCGGAAGAACTTCCCGCCCCCAAAAAGGACGCTTAATGCGAAAAATACCGTAAAAAGCCATCCCGAAAGCATACCGCAATCGGGATGGCTTTTTGATTATCCGCGCTCGCTTCGGGCGTTTATCCGCCGCATCCGCAATGCCGATCGGGGCGTTGGGATTCGGGCTGGTACCCTTGGGAAGAAAATTCTCCCATCGGGAACGGCATGCTTTTGAAAATGTGGCAGGGATCGTCCTCTTCCGCCGCAAGGCATTCCTTTTCGGGAATCACATATTCGGCCGCCTGAATCAGGTATTCCGCGGGGCGAACGATGCGAATCACCGAGAAAATACCGAGAGAAACCGTCAGGAAGCGGTTTCTGTTGTTGTCGTCGTCGTCAAAAATAACGGGGGCCTGCAATCCCGCCAAAAGCGATTCGGGAAGCTCGCCTTCGTGGCAGCAGCAACAACCGCAGGGGCGCTCGGGCCGCTCCATAACCTTGGTGCCGAGCAAAACGGGGTCCACCACTTCCACCACCGCGGTGGGGGTGTTGCGGCTTCCCTCGCCCGCGTTGCCGAACGAGCAGAAGTCGTTGTTCTGGTTGCTCCGGAACGTCATCGCGCCGTTTTCGCCACCATAGAGGATTACGCGCTTCTCCACCACCGCAAGCCCTTCAATATCCTGCGATTGCCCGCCGTGACCGCCGCCACGGCCGCCGTGGCCCACGCAAGCCTCGCACTCCACGCGAATATAGAACCGGATGTTCACCGCATAGAACCCGCGATTGAACGCGATCGGATCAATGGTGATGTTGGTCCAAAGAATCTCCGCGTTTTTGGCGCGAACCGCTCCCGCGCGTTCCAAAACTTCGTTTCCGAAATCGGAAAGGTAAACCCGAACGTTTTCGAAACAGTCGCGATCGCGGCAAGAGTCCAGCACGCGGTTGGTCTCAATGCAAACCGTTTCCCGCGGCAAATTCGGGAATCTGTTTTCCGCCATAACCGTAAATCTCCTTACTTGATTTGTTATCGGGTGAATTAAGGCAATACCGCGCATCCGCGGCTTGCGCCTTGACGGCGCGTAAACTTGCGTCTGTTCCGTCAGAATTGCGCGGTATTGTCTTAAAGCTCCTCGCTATCATTCTATGCGCGCCGCCGTATTTTGACACTTTATCGGGCATTCTCCCGAAATTCGACGCGAAAAGGACTTGCAAAACGCGGCAAAATCTGCTATAATATTCCATGAACGGAGCAATTGACGAAATCCACTTGCGGAAAGGCGGCGATTGAATGAAAATGATCCAACGCTTCCCATGCCTTTGGTTGGCGGCTGTTTTTGCAGTTCTGCTTTGCGCGTGCGCAACCGCCGACGCGCCGATTCCACCCCAAACCGCCCCAATTGAAACGGAAGGAGAGCTTACCACCGCTATGGAACACACCGAACAAACCGCAACCCCCGAAAGCCGCGCCGTTTTGCTTCGCTTCAACGGCACGGAAATGCTTGCCGACATTGCAAAAAATTCCTCGGGCGACGCGTTTCTTGCATGGCTGGCCGAAGGACCTATCACCGTTTCCATGGAAGATTACGGCAATTTTGAAAAGGTTGGCCCGCTCTCCCGCACGCTCCCGCGCAACGATGAACCGATTACCACGGAAGCGGGAGACCTGATTCTATATCTCGGAAACCGGATTACGGTTTATTATGATACCAATTCATGGACCTTTACCCGCCTCGGCCGCATTCGGGACGCGGACGGCGGAACGCTCAAAGCCGCGCTCGGGAGCGGGACCGTTGAAATCACCTTCTCCCTTCCGTAAACGAGAATATCAAAAACCCCTTTGGAAACAGTTGTTTTCCAAAGGGGCTTTTTGGTGTCCCGTGTTTTTATTTTCTCCGCAACCGACCGACCACGCGGCCGCGGCACTGCACGTCGGCAAAATCTTTGAGCAGGATCGGGCCGTAATCGGGATTGAGCGAGATCAAGCGATCTCCCCCGTAAATTTTGAAGAACCCGCTCCCGTCCAGCAGGAAAATTCCCGCTTCGCCGATCTCCACCGAATCGGCGTTCTGCACGAGAAGCACATCGCCGTTGTGGTATTTCGGCTCCATGCTGTTGCCGCTGATGCGCAGCGCATAGTCCGCCTCGGCGGTTTTTTCGTTGTTCGGAATGCTCACGCGCTCGGCGCGGCTGTCGTCCAGATAGACGCCAACGCCCGCGGAAACCGGCAGCTCGTACAGCAAAACCGTGCGTTTGCCTGTTTGCGGCTGCGCGCCCGCGAAACGTCCGGCAGGTTTGATGGGTTTGAGGATCCGCGCCGAAGAAGCCGCGGAACGCTCCGATTCCGCGGCGGTTTTTTCGCCGCTCCGGCCGTTCATGCTTTCCACGCGCGCGGTTTCGCGGGCGATTACCTCCTCGGTCAATTCCCGCCCCCAGCGATCCAGCGCGCGGTATTCCTCGATCAGCCGCATTTCGTCCGGCGAGAGCGTGTAGTTATTGGTGTTCTCGGGGTTGCCGGTTACAATATAATCCACCGAGCAATCCAGCGCGTTGCAAATTGCCACAATGTTGGAGAGCTTCGGAGATTCGCTCATTCCCGCCATCAGCTTGCTCAATGTTCCGAGCGGGATTCCCGAAAGTTCCGCCAAGCGATCGTTGGTGAGCTTGCGCGCGGTTTTCATTTGCTTGATCCGGTCGATATAGGTTTCCATAAAACCCCTCCGTGTTCCGATTGCGGATTTGCGCGTTCCGGCCGCGGCTTGCGCCCATTGCGCCCGCCGCACCGCCAACCGCGGTTCCCCTCTCGGTTTTCTGATTATGGATTTATTATATCATAAAAAAAACGGTTTGTAAAGAGTTTTTTGAAAAAAATTTCTTTTTTTGGAAAAAACCTATTGACAAACCGGATTTCATGTGATATAATAACATCACAAAATTCCATTTTCGGCATTTTTCGAGGTTTTTATGAACAAATCTTTTGAAACATACCCCTATTATATTTCCAATAGTGGAATTTACGGCCGGATTTATCGGGAACCGAAGCGTCGCTTTGCCAAGCGCGGGGTTTTCGCGCGCGTTTGCGCTTCGGTTTGCGCGTTCGCGGGGCGGCTGCGGTCAATCCGAGCCATCCGGATTGCGGCGGTTTCGGTTTCCGCCGCGGGGCTTTTTGCGGTCGCCGGCCTTTTGGAAACGGGTCTGCTTCCCATTGTTTCGGGGCTTTTGCTCGCCTCGCTCTGCTCCGCGATTCTCGTTCTCTTTCTTCGTAAAAATAAATAAATGAAAACGGAAAAGCCGCCGCAACGCACGTTGCGGCGGCTTTTCCGTTTTAGCGGCATAACAACAGATCGGAAAGCGCGTTCCCGACCAATCGGGCGGCGCGCGCCGCTTCCGCCGCGGTATTGGCTCCTGTCCCGATCCGAAGTTGCAGGGAGCGCGGGGCCAACTGCTGGTTGCAGGGAGCATTCCGCAAAGTTACGCCGCGAAAGACCGTCGGCTGTTCGCGGTCGAGCCGTTCGCCGAGCGCCTCGGCAAACGCCAGATTTTCCCGCCACGCGGGACACGCGACGCCGCTGCGGTCGGTTCCGACAACGGCGAGTACCTGCGCCGTCGGTTCTCCCTCTCCCATTGCCACGGCGCGGAGATAGCGGCCCTGCGCGTCCATCAGGGAATCGCGGCGGATGTCCACAACATACCGGACGCTCGGATACCGCTCCAACTGCTCGGCAATGATCGCGGCCGTTCGTTCATAGGAGCCGTTCAAAGCGGCTTCGCCGCCGGAGAGCGGCGCGTCGCAGCAAACGGCAGAAATTCCGTTGGCAAGAAGCGTTTCCCGCAGGACTTCTCCAACCGCCGTAACGCAGCGGGCGGGATCGTCGGAATAGGTCGCGTCGCCGATCTCCCCCGCCAGCCATGCAACCGGCTCCGCAAGATAGGCCTCGCTCGGGCAGGTATGTACAATCAGGACCGCAGGCCCCTCTTCCGGCAGGGGAAGATACCACTCCGAGGCGGGTTCCGGCAATGCCGTTGCCGGCTCGCTCAACGTGGCGGCAAAAACCGAAATCGCCCCGTCCGGCGGGTCCTGCGGCAACGCGGGGTCGGTCGGGTCCGTTTCCTCGGTTTGCGCGGGCGGATCGGCGACCTGATCCGGCAGCGGTTCGGTAACGCGGCCGCGGCGGAACAATCCGCGGATCCATGTTCCGACGGCCGAGCTTGGGCTTGACCATATTTCGCTTACGGCAAAGGCCGCCACAAGAACGGCAAGGCAAACGATAAACGCGAGTATGCGGAAAATCGGCCGGCCGGTCGGCCGTTCCAACCGAACGCGTTCCGGCGGCGCGGGCAATGCGGATCCGGTTTCCTCTTTCATGGGCTGTTCTCCTTTTTTCTCTGTTTCTTTCCGTCCGTTTTCAGTTTATGCGGCGCAGGCCGCGTTTATGCCGCGTTACGCCTCGATGCCGCCGAGAAACGCCAGCGAAACGGCGCGCGCGAAAATGGCGCAGGTCTGCTCGGTCACGGCGTCGCTTTCTTTCAGAGAGACAAAAAAATCTTTTCCGTTATTGAGAACGTCGCGCAATTCGGGGCTCGGCTCCCGAATCCCGGCGCGCGCCAACGCGTCCCAAACCAAGGTGGAAGAGCCGACCACCGTCGGGATCCCCAAAGCCAGAACGGGAACTCCGAGCGCGTCGCGCGTCAGCTCCGACCGGCGGTTCCCGACGCCCGACCCCGGGACGATGCCCGCGTCCGAAAGCTGCACCGTGGACGCCAAGCGTTCCAGATCCCGCGCCGCGAGCGCGTCAATGGCCAGAACCGCGTCGGGCGAGATCTCCCGCACCACGGTTTTCACAAGCGTTCCCGCCTCTATGCCGCTCTGCCCCAACACGCCGGCGGCAAGGATGGAAACCGAACAACAGCCGAGCTTGCGGTAAAGGTCGGGATCGCAGGCGCGCAGATGCGCGGTCGCGGTCAGGCGTCGAACGGTCAGGGGGCCGATGGCGTCCGCGGTCAGCGACGCGTTTCCAAGCCCCACGATCAGCAGATTCAGCTCCGGATCCGGCCGTTTTCCGCAGGCTGCTTCGCAAAGCCCGCGCAATTCTCCCGAGAGAACGTGCGCAAGCCGCTCCCGACCATCCGCGTCCAATCGGTCGGTTCTCCCGCAATCGAGCGTCAGATAGGTTCCGATCGGTTTCCCGATCTGTTCGGCGGCGGAGCGGTTGCAAACCCGAATGGTCTGAACGGTAAATCCCCCGCTTTGATGCTCGCTCCGCCGGATTCCGGCAGGCAGATCCTCTCCCTCGGCAAGGCTCTCCGAGGCAAGATCGGTCCCTGTATATTCTTCCATATTTTTCCTGATTCCGCTTCCTTTCGCACAAAGTTAAAAATAATTTCCCAAGAATATTCACAAAATATACATGAAAATCTTCGGATACCTATTGAAATTCGGAAGAAAATATGATAAAATATAGATGTATATCGTTTATGAAACGGAATCGATCCGATTTTTTCACACACGAGGAGGTTTTTTTGTTGTTATGACAAAGCGTATTTCGGCTCTTATTCTCTGTTTGGCCATGCTGGCGGGTGTGTTGGCAGGGTGCGGCGGCAGCAAATCCACCGACGACAAAGGCTCTTACATCGCCATGTACCTGACCGATGAAATTTACAATTTCGATCCGGCGGACGCGTACTATAACACCGACGCGGTCAATGTGCTCGGGTTGATGTACGAAACGTTGTTCACCCTGACTTCAAGCGGAAAAATCAAGAACGCTTTGGCGCAGAGCTACAAAACGTTTACCGATGAAAACGGCGAATTCGCAATGGAAATTACGCTTCGTCCCACCTCTTGGAGCAACGGAACCTACGCGCTGACGGCGAACGACTGCCTGTTTGCATGGAAGCGGCTTCTGAACCCCGAAAACGGCTATGCGGCGGCTTCTCTGCTCTTCGACGTGAAAAACGCGCGCGCCTACAATCAGGGTTGGATCTCGGTGGAAGCGCTCGGCATTGAAGTGGTGGAACAGCAGGTGGTCAGAATCACATTCGAGGACAATGTGGATGTGAACGCGTTCCTGCTCAACCTGACCAACGTTGCAACCGCCCCGATTCTGGAAGCGGCGGCGAAAAAGAACGCCGACTGGGCAAAGAAGGCCTCAACGCTGATTACCAGCGGCCCGTTCAAAATGGCGAAAATCACCTATGCGGTGGCGGAAGATGAAAACGGAAGAGACCGCAGAGTGCAGGACGATTACGCCCTTGACATTGACGGGAACCAAAAGCGGAACTCGAATACCGGCGAAATCATCGTAACCAACTACAAGGTTCAAAAGGTGATGTCGTTCATTCTGGAACGCAACCCCTACTATTACCGCGATACCGAGCGCGATAAGCTCGATAAATACGTTACCCCCTATCGCATTGTTGTGGATTGCACCATGTCGGACGAAGAGTTGTTGGAGGAATACCAAAACGAACATCTCTTCTATATCGGGTCGATCCCGCTTTCCCTGCGCAACGATTCGTTTGTGGCGCAGAAAGCGAAAGTGACCGACGCGCTCTCCACCTTTATTTGCGCGCTGAATGAAGAAGCCGAGATCAACGGCGAGAAACTCTTCGCCAACCCGCATGTGCGCCGCGCGCTCTCCCTTGCGCTCGACCGCGAAGCGATCGCCGAGGCGGTTGTTTACGCCGAAGCGGCCACCGCGCTTGTCGGCCCCGCCGTTTTTGAAAAAGGAACGTCCGGTTCCTTCCGCAAAACGGGCGGCGACATCCTCTCCGCAACCGCCGATCTCTCCGCGGCGCGCGATGAGCTTGCGCAATCCGGCTTCAACGCCGCAAACTTCCCCTTCACGCTCAAAGTGGCAAGCTACGACGAGGTTCACATCGTTATGGCGAATCTGATGGCGGACGCGTGGAAAGAACTCGGCTTCAACGTTACCGTGGAAGAAGTGGAAACCATTCAGAACAACGATGATCGCGTGGAATCCGATCAGGTAACGGTGGACACCAACGTTTGCGATGATCTGTTTGTGGAATCGATTCAAAGAAAGAAATATGAAGCGATCGTTTACGATCTGAACGCCTTTGCTCCAACGGCCTACTCCATGCTTTCGGGCTTTGCTTTCGGCTTCTCCGGCGCGGCGATGGACGCCGAAACCACCGAGTATACGCTCAACGCGCATAACACCGGCTACAACAGCGCCGAATACAACAAGCTGATGGAAGCGATCTACTTCATTCCCTATTATTCCAAAATGGAAGCCAACCCCGATCCCGCGCTGTTCGAGAGCGACGACCCCGACCCCGACCAGAACCCCAACCCCTACCTCGGCTTCGGGCTTGACAACCACGCCGATTACGTGGAACTTTACAATATGATTACGGAAGTTTACGCGAAATACGGCATTACGCCCACCAATAAATCGAACAAATGGGCGGCGCAAAAGGCAACGCTGCTCCACGAGGCCGAAAAGCTGCTGTTGGAAGATATGCCGGTAATTCCCGTTGTGTTCAACAAAAACGCAACCATTACCAACACCAAATTCCTTTCCAACACCAAGGGCAACTATTATATCCCCGCATACTTCCAAAAGACCAAATTGAAGAACGGTTGGAAATACACTTACGTGTTCTATAAGTTCCCCGCTTCAAAGAATTGGGATTACTTCGGATTGAAAGAAGAACCCAAGGATTAAGCTCCTGTTCTTCCAAAGAGAGCCGCCCGCAAAACGGGCGGCTCTTTGTATTCCGGCGGCAAACAGACCGCGCAAAATAAAAAAATGAAGAAAATTCAAAAAAAGACTTGAAAAAAGCGGTAAAAAATGCTATACTATTCTTGTACATGCGTGGATGAAGTCGGCAATCCGCAAAAAACGGCTTTTCAGAGAGCCCCGCCAAGGCTGAAAGCGGGATAAACCGTTGCGGTGCGCATTTCCCTTCGGAGCAGATCGGGTGAAATTTGGCTGCGATAGCCCGATCCGGCAGGCGCCGTTATCCGCCGTCAAAGTGTTGGCTTTGTGCCGGAAATCGGGTGGTACCGCGGGGTGCTTTGCGTCTCGTCCCAATGTATTTGGGGCGGGATTTTCTCTTTTTTACCGCTCCGAAGAAGCGCATAACGAACATCAGGAAAGAAAGGAATCAAAAATGAAAGAGAAATTAACGGAAATCCGGGAAGCGGCGTTGAAATCCATTGACGACGCCACCGACGCAACGTTGGAGCAAATCAAGGTCCGCTATCTCGGAAAGAAGGGCGAGTTGACTGCGGTTCTGCGCGGAATGGGGTCGCTGACTCCCGAAGAACGCCCGAAAATCGGGCAGCTTGCCAACGAAATTCGCGAAAGCATTGAAGCCGCCATTGCCAAAAAGGTGCAGGAAGCGCAGGCAAAGGCTCTGGAACGCAAGCTGAAAGCCGAAAAAGTGGACGTTACCATGCCCGGGACCGCGCTCCCCGCGGGGCATATCCACCCGCTGACAAAGGTTCGCCGCGATCTGGAAGACATCTTTATCGGCATGGGGTTCCAAGTGGTGGAAGGGCCGGAAGTGGAGCTTGACTACTACAACTTCCAAGCGCTCAACATTCCCGAGAACCATCCCGCGCGCGATACGCAGGACACGTTCTATATCACCGACAACATCCTGCTCCGGTCGCAGACCTCGCCCGTTCAGGTGCGCACCATGGAGCATATGAAACCGCCGATCCGCATCATTTCCCCCGGGCGCGTGTACCGTTCGGACGCGCTCGATTCCACCCATTCGCCGCTCTTCCACCAATTGGAAGGGTTGGTGGTGGACAAAGGGATTACCATGGGCGACCTGAAAGGCACGCTGGAAACGTTCGCAAAGAAAATGTTCGGCGAGAACACGCGCATCCGCTTCCGCCCGCACCACTTCCCCTTTACCGAGCCTTCCGCCGAGGTGGACGCTTCCTGTTTCGTTTGCGGCGGAAAAGGCTGCCGCCTCTGCAAGGGCGAGGGCTGGATCGAGATCCTCGGCGCGGGAATGGTCCATCCGTTCGTGCTCTCCAACTGCGGAATTGACCCCGAGGAATATTCGGGATTCGCGTTTGGCCTCGGCATTGAACGCATTACCATGATCTCCCGCGGGATCGACGACATTCGCCTCTTCTATGAAAACGACCAACGTTTTCTGGACCAATTTTAAGAAAGGAGAACCCGAATCATGAATCTTTCCAGAAATTGGCTTTCCGACTTTGTGAACGTGAAAGACATTGACGACCACGCCTACTGCGACCGCCTGACCGCTACCGGCTCGAAGGTTGAGGGCTTTGAAACGCTTGCTTCGGACATTGAAAATGTGGTGGTTGCAAAAGTGACCGCCATGGAACGCCACCCCGACTCGGATCACCTTTGGGTCTGCAAGCTCGACGCGGGAGAACGCGGACACGATATTCAAATTGTTACCGGCGCGCAAAACGTGTTTGTGGGGGCGTTGGTTCCCGCCGCGCTTCCCGTTGCGAAATTGCCGAACGACGTGGTTATTAAGGCGGGCAAGCTGCGCGGAGTGGACTCCAACGGTATGCTCTGCTCCATGGGCGAATTGCGGCTGACCTCGCACGATATGCCGAACAAAGAAGAAAATGGCATTCTGATCCTCGATGATGATTGCGCCGACAAACTCGGCATGGATATTCGCGACGTCCTGCTCCTGCGCGATACGGTGGTGGAGTTTGAAATTACTTCCAACCGCCCCGATTGCCTTTCGGTCATCGGTCTCGCGCGCGAAACGGCGGTCTCCTTTGACCGGCCGCTGACCGTTCCCGTTCCCCATGTGAAAGGGGCGAAGGACGGCGACAAGATCGGCAACTATCTGAACGTGGAGATCAACGATCCCGACCTTTGCTATCGCTATTGCGCGCGCGTTGTCAAAAACGTGAAAATTGCGCCGTCCCCGCTCTGGATGCGGATGCGCCTGCGCGCTTCCGGCGTCCGCCCTATCAACAACATTGTGGATATTACCAACTATGTTATGCTCGAATACGGCCAGCCGATGCACGCATTCGATTACCGGTGTCTTGAAGGCGCGGCCATTCATGTTCGCCGCGCGGCCGATGGCGAAACCTTCCGTTCGCTCGACGATGCGGACCATGTGCTGGATTCCACCATGCTCGTAATCGCCGACGAAAAGAAAGCCTGCGCGCTCGCGGGCGTTATGGGCGGCGCAAACTCCGAAATTACCGAGCAGACCGCAACCGTTGTGTTTGAATCGGCCTGCTTCAACGGCGCGTCGGTACGCGTTACCGCCAAGAAGAACGGCATGCGCACCGAATCGTCTTCCCGCTTTGAGAAAGGGCTGGATCCCGAAAACTGCATGGCAGGTCTGGAACGCGCCTGCGAGCTGGTGGAGCTGCTGGGCGCGGGCGACGTTGTGGACGGGATCATCGACGTTTACCCCTCTGTCAAGCCCCTGACCGTGCTTCCCTTTACGCCCGACCGCTACAACAAGTTCCTCGGAACGCAAATTCCCGAAGGGCACATGGTGAAAACGCTTCAAAACCTCGGCTGCAAGGTCTCGGACGGAAAAATTACCGTTCCCTCTTACCGCGCCGACCTCGCCTGCATGAACGATATTGCCGAAGAGGTGGTTCGCGTTTGGGGATACGACAAGATCGAAGCCTCGCGCATGAATGCCGAAACCACGCTTGGCGGCCGCTCCGCGAGACAGCAATATGAATGGGAAACCGAGCTTCAACTAACAGGGTTGGACCTTTCGCAGATCCACACGTTCTCGTTCATCAGCCCCAAGTCCTACGATAAGATCCGCATGCCCGCGGATAGCCCGCTCCGCCGTTCGGTGGTCATTTCCAACCCCTTGGGCGAGGATACCGGCGTAATGCGCACCACCGCGCTCCCCTCGATGATGGAAGTTTTGGCGCGCAACAACAACTTCAACAACGAAAATGTGCGGCTGTTTGAGCTTGCAACCGTTTATTTGCCGCATGAAAACCCCAACGAGCTTCCCGACGAAAAGCGCGTTTTAACGCTCGGCCTTTACGGAAACGCCGATTTTTACACGATCAAGGGCGTTTGCGAGGCGCTTTTGAACCGTGCGGGGATCGCCGCGGAGTTTGTTGCGGAAACCGAAAACCCGTCCTACCATCCCGGGCGTTGCGCCAAGATTACGGCAGAGGATGGAACCGTTCTCGGCGTGGTCGGTCAGGCGGACCCGCGCATGGCGGCCAATTACGGGTTTACCCAGCCCGTTTTGGCAGCGGAGCTCGCGTTTGACGAAATGTTTGCGCGCGTCAACCCGAAAAAGACCTACAAGCCCCTGCCCAAATACCCCGCAACCACCCGCGATTTCTCCTTTGTTTGCGACGAAGATACCGAAGTAGGCGCAATCGAGGGCGTTATGAAGCGCGCGGGCGGCAAGCTCGTGGAAAAAATCGCGCTGTTCGATATTTACCGCGGCGAACAGCTCGGCGAGGGCAAAAAGTCGGTCTCCCTGCGCATCACACTCCGCGCGCCCGACCGCACGCTGACGGTGGAAGAAGCCGACAAGGTTTGCAAAAAGATTCTGAACGACCTGAAATTCAAAATGGGCTTGACCCTGCGATCCTGAAACGCAAAAAAATGCCCGAAGCCGCAGTTCCCATAGGGAATCGCGGCTTCGGGCAGTTTTTTATTTTGCGAAAACCCGTCAGTACTTTTCGCGGTGTGCAAAGTTCCAGATCGCCTCGATTGCAACGCAGAGAGTGGCGGCGACCGGCCAGATGATCCAAGTAATATCCCAGCGCAGCGTCAGAAACGAGATTGCAAGATAGAGCGCGGTGGTAAACGACCAATAAATTTTATGGAACGGGTGGCGGCGTTCCTCTTCCCGTTCGCGCGCCTCTTTCGGTTCTTCCCCGTCCCGAATGTCGGCGGGAATCTTTCCGTCCAATATCGCGCGGAAACGCCCCCAAACCGTCAGTTCGGCGCCGCGCAGCAGAATCAGAAACACGCCGCAGGCAACCATGCCGAGCAGAATGGCAACGCAGGTTTCCGCCATGCGGTCGGTTAGCTTTTCATCAAACCGGAGCGCCATTGTCAGCAACGGAATTACGGAAAGAATGCACAGAACAACGCCGGCAATATCAAAAATCAGGAAACGGCGCGCGGCGGCGGGTTCCTTTTCCCGCACGAATGCGGCGGCATCGGCGGATAGGCGATCTCCTCTGGTATAAGAGGAATACGGCGTTCCCTTCCAAATATGATCCGCCGCGATAAAGAGCGCAACCGCGGCCGCCACAAGAACAAACAGGGCGATCAGACCCGCGGTCAGATATTGCATAATCAGCAAAATGGGCGACAGAATGCAGAACGCAACGCCTAACGCGGTCAGCAAATTCTTGCGCCGCGCGCTCCGAAGCAGGTTTTTCGCGTCGTCTTCCGAAAGAAGATTTCCAACGGGTTCTTCGGCCGTTTTCCGCTCCGATTCCTCGGCAAACGGGTCGGAATCCGACCCCTGCCGCGCCTGCGTCGCCGGTTCCGAAAGCTCGATTTCATCGCGGATCAAGATATCGGAGCTGACGCCGAACAGGTTGCTCAATTGCACAATCTTATCCAATTCGGGAACGCTTTGCCCCATCTCCCATTTGGAAACCGATTGGCGGGAAACGTCGAGCCGTTCCGCAAGTTCTTCCTGCGACCACCCGTTCCGACGGCGCAGGATCATGATTTTGTCAGATAATATCATTTCGGTAAGTCCTCGCTTTTTTGGATTTGTTTGCTGACAACATCATTATAGCATTTTCTCAAAAAAAGTCTATCAATCAAACTTGGAAATTTGTCAACCAGCGGTTGCGTTTGTTCATTTTCCGGCATTTTCGGTGTTTTTCGCGGTACTTTCCGCAAAAAGTTGCGGTTGCATTAAGGCAGGCCGACGCCCGTATGCGCGATCGTTCGGAATGGAGCGCAGGTGCGCAAAGGTTGCGTTCTCCCCTTTTTCGGCCAACATCGCCAGCCATGATTCCAGCAGGTCGGCGGTGTCGGGGTGCATGCGCGAGCGGGCGTTTCCGCGCAGATAGTAGTCGAGCGGGTGGCGATTGCAGTAGTTTTTCCCTTGGTAGATCTTGCTTGCCGCAACGCGGTCGCAGAACATCTCCTTTACATACCGCATCGGCATGCGAACCGCTTCATAGCGTTTGGTTTTCGGGTTCAGGTCGCTCCAATACTCAAAATGGTGGCGGTTTCTTCCTTTATGGTGCATCCAAGCATAAGAATAGCCGTAAACTTCCCGTTCCCGCTCGTTGGGGCTTCGCGTTCCTTGATAGAAGCGGAAACCCGCGAACAATTCCGCCGGCTCGTATTTGGAAAGATCGTGGAAAAGGCCCTGCGCGCCGATTCCGGCGCGGAAACAATGCGCAATTACAAGGTGGCGGTGTTCGGTTATGGTTTTCAAATGCCGGATCGGATGAATCATGTTGCTTCCCCTTTGCTCTTTTTCATCCTATCCATTATATAATAAAAACGCGTTTCCGTCAAGAGAAAGCGCGCAAATTTCTTGTTTCTTTTCTTCCAATCTGCCAAAAAAGGAGCCTTTCGGTTGGGAAAAGCTCCTTTTCGGGCGAAAACTCACAGCAAAATGCAGATCAGGCCGTTGCTCCCCTCGTTGATGATGCGTTCGAGCGTTTCGGAGAGCTTTTTGCGCGACGCCTCGGGCATGTGGTCGAGTTTGGCATGCAACCCGTCGTTGATCAATTCATAGAGCGACTTGCCGAACAGGTTGGAATCCCAGATACTGCGCGGGTCGGATTCAAATTCGCGCAGCAGATATTTGATCAGGTCCTCGGATTGCTGTTCGGTTCCCACAATGGGGTTGATTTCGGTTTCGATATTGGCGCGGATCATGTGGATGGATTGCGCCGCCGCGCGGAGTTTGACCCCGTAACCGCCCGACTGCTTGGCGATTTTCGGCTCTTCAAGGCGCAGTTCTTCCACATTCGGCATTACGATACCATAGCCGGTTTCTTCCACCTCGCGCAGAGCTTCCGCCACTTTATCGTACTTGGCTTTGGTTTCGGCCAGCGCGCGGAGCGTTTCCATCAGTTCTTTTTCATCGCCGACGGTCAACCCCGTCAGTTCGCCGATCACCTTATAATAAAGCTCGGGAACCGTTTCAAGTGCGATGCGGGCTTTCCCCGTTCCGAGATCGAGGTTTTCCACATCGGCGTTTTGGATATACTCGTTTTCGTTCATTTCGGAAAAGGCATCGCGAACGTTTCCAACTTTGGTAACGCGCGCGGCGCAGCGGCAAACGGCTTCCATAACCGACGCGCGGATCGGGTGGGTGTCGTCCAGCGCGGCCGTCCACGCGGGGAGAGAAACCGTTATTTCGGTTACGGGAAATTCTTCCAGCACAAGCCCCAGAATTTCGCGGATGTCCTCGGCGTCAAGTTCCAGACAGCTGACGAGCGCGACGGGAACGCCGTATTTCGCTTCCAGTTCGTAAGCGAGCGACGTTGCGGCCTCGGAAGTCGGTTCCTTGGAATTCAGGATAATGGCGAACGGCTTTCCGATTGCTTTCAGCTCGCCGACAATCCGCTCCTCGGCTTCCACATAGGATTCGCGCGGGATCTCGCCAATGGTGCCGTCGGTGGTTACGAGCATGCCGATGGTGGAATGGTCGGTAATCACCTTGCGCGTACCCGTTTCGGCGGCCTCGGCAAACGGCATGGGCTCTTCCTGCCAAGGCGTTCGCACCATGCGCGGCGCGCCGTCCTCAACGGTTCCCATAGCGTCGGGAACGAGATACCCCACGCAATCGATCATCCGGACCCGCATATTCGCGTTTTCCCCAACGGTAATGGGAACGGCTTCCTCGGGAATGAATTTGGGTTCGGTGGTCATAACGGTTTTTCCGGCCGCCGATTGCGGAAGCTCGTCGCGGGCGCGGTCGCGGGACGCCCCTTCTCCCATGTTGGGCAGGACGATGGATTCCATGAACTGTTTGATAAAGGTGGATTTGCCGCTCCGCACGGGACCGACAACGCCCACATAAATGTCGCCGCCCGTTCGCTCGGCAATGTCTTGGTAGATCGCAAAATCAGGCATTTCGATACCTCCCTCGCTTTTCCTCGGTCAAAGTTTGGTACAGTATATGATCCCCTCGCGGCGTTTAGAACCGCACGGGGGCGCTACGCCGAGTTTTCTTTTCATGATATTTCCACAAAAAAAGACGTTTTTTGACCTCGCAGGAAAGCGAAAACCCGTCAAATCGACGGAATTTGCCATTCATTCCAAAAAAGTTCAAAAAGGCCTTGACATTTGGAAAAAATATGATATACTTTTATATAGTTGGGAACACAAACGGCAGATGCGTTGGTGGAAGAATCGAATAGCCCGAGGATAGGGGGCAAACCATGGCGCAACACTGCCGAAATCAAAAAGTTGGTTTCCAAGGCGGTGTTTTCTTTATGCCGCGGGACATCACGGGATCATAACGGTGCAAACGAGCCGTTTTGATAAATTAAAAATCTCTTATGGGGGGAAAAAGAATGAAACTCGTTTACAATGTTGATGCGAAACCGCGCGACATCGGATACGGCAAACTGTTGGTGTTCGCATTGCAGCAGATGCTCGCGATCCTTGCCGCAACCATTGCCGTTCCCGCAATTGTCGGAAACGGTATGTCCCAATCCGCCGCGCTGTTCGGCGCGGGCGTCGGTACGTTGGTGTACCTGCTCTTCACCCGCTTCAAAAGCCCTGTGTTCCTCGGCTCGTCCTTTGCGTTCCTCGGCTCCATGGGCGTTGCTTTTGCCGGAGCCTATGCCAACACCGTTGCCGGATATGCCGGCCTGTTGATCGGCGCGGTTTTTGCGGGTCTTGTGTATGTTGCCATTGCCCTGATTACCAAGTTTGCAGGCGTTAAATGGATTTCCAAGCTGATGCCGGCGGTTGTGGTCGGCCCAACGGTTGCCATTATCGGTCTTTCTCTCGCGGGCAACGCGGTTGGCGACGCGGTAAATCATGTTGCGAACGACGGCGCGTATGTGATGAACCTCAACGGCGTTCTCTGCCTGATTTGCGCGCTGGTGACGCTCTGCACCGTTATGATCTGCTCGGTGTTCGGCAAGAAGATGATGAAGATGATCCCCTTTATTCTCGGGATCCTCGCGGGATACGTTGTTGCAACCATCATTACCGTAATCGGGATCGCGGCCGACAAGGAAGCGCTCCAAATCATCAACTTCTCCCTGTTCAAGAACATGCAATGGGTTCCCGACTTTACCTTTATCAAAGCGTTCAAAGGCTTTAAGGATCTGACCCCCGCCTACATCGGAACCATTGCGGTTGCCTACATTCCCGTTGCGTTTGTGGTATTTGCGGAACACCTTGCCGACCACAAAAACATTTCTTCCATTATTGAGAAAGACCTGCTTGAAGATCCCGGACTTTCCAACACCCTGCTCGGCGACGGCGTTGGCTCCATTGCAGGCGCGTTCTTCGGCGGCTGCCCCAACACCACCTACGGCGAGTCCATCGGTTGCGTGGCAATTTCGGGGAACGCCTCGGTTGTGACCATTTTCGTAACCGCCTGCATTTCGATTATCGCCGCGTTCGTCGCGCCCTTTGTAACCTTCCTTGCAACGATTCCCGCTTGCGTAATGGGCGGCGTTTGCATTGCGCTTTACGGCTTTATCGCGGTTTCGGGCTTGAAGATGATTCAGAACGTGGACCTCGGCGACAACCGCAACCTCTTCACCGTTTCCGTGATTTTGATTACCGGCATCGGCGGTATGGCGTTGAAATTCGGAAAAGTGACGATCACTTCGATCGCCTGCGCGCTGATCCTCGGAATTTTGACCAACCTGCTCCTGAACCGCGGCAAGAAGGCGGAAGAAGTTGCCGCCCCTGCCGAAGAAAAAGCGGAAGAGCCGGAAACCGACAAGGCGGAATAATTATTTATAAAAAAAGAACACCCTTTACGGTGCCTTTCGCAGGGATTGAATCCCTGCAAGGAAGAGTGGCATAGCACATCGCTATGCCACTCTTCCTTTTTTCGATTTCGCAAGAGCGGAAATTGCTTCTCCCCCCGTTGCAAATTAAATTTCGTAAACGGGGTGTCCGCCGTTCAGAACACGGATGATGGACTCCGCGCAAATAATGCCGCCATTATAATTCGTTTCATAAGTGATTGCGGAGCAATGCGGCGTTAACGCCGTGTTGGGCAGCGCAAACAGGGGATTCTCCGCATGGACGGGTTCGGTTTCATAAACATCCAGCCCCGCGCCGGAAAGCCTGCCGCTTTGCAGGGCTTCCGCAAGGGCTTTTTCATCCACCAAAGCGCCCCTTGCCGTGTTGATCAGGAAAGCGCCTTCTTTCATTTTGGAAATGGTTTCCTGCCGGATGAGATGATGATTTTCCGGCGTTGCCGGAACATGGAGCGACACCACATCGGAATTTGCGAGCAACTCGTCCAGAGCCGCCGGCATTCCGCCGCAGGCCGCGATTTTTTCCGCGGGGACAAACGGATCAAACACCAACAGTCTGACCTCAAACCCCTTTAACAATTCCGCAAGCCGCTTTCCAATCCTTCCGAAGCCGATCAAACCAACGGTTTTTCCGTTGAGTTCGCGCTGCGGGAATCTGCCCCATCCGCCGGCCCGCACTTCCCGCTCCGACCGCGGAAAATTCCGCATTACCGCAAGCATCAGCAACAGCGCATGTTCCGCGACCGCGTTATAATTGGCGATTACGCCGACCTTGATTCCCATGTTTTTCATGGTTGTCAAATCAAAATTGTCGGTTCCCACGCCAAACCGCATAACCGCTTTCAGGTTCCCGCAATCCCGCAGCATAGCCGCGTCGTAGGTCTCGGTGCCCGCGATTACGGCAAAGGCACCCCGAATCATTTCATGCTGTGCCTCGGGAGAAAGCTTCTCTCCCGTGTTGTTGCAAACAAGTTCAAACCCCGCGTCCGCGAGCATTTTTCTGGCTTCCGCGCAAACATGGCTTGCGTGGTGGCGGAAAGGCATGGCTACAATCGGTTTCATATAAGTCTCCTTTTCAAATGCTCGCAGCACGCACATATTTTTCCGCCAACGCGGTAATTCCTTCAAAATCGCCTGCCGCAATCAGTTTTTTATTGACGATTCCGGTTGCAATTCCAACGCCTTTTGCGCCTGCCGCGAGGTATTCCGGCAAGTTCTCGTCGTTCACGCCCCCAACCGCGAGAAAGCGGATATGGGAAAGCGGGACCGCCAACGCTTTGAGATAGGAGATTTTGACCTCGCTGTTCGGAAACAGTTTGATAAAATCCGCGCCGACACGGTTTGCCGCGGTGGCTTCGCTCGGCGTGAACGCGCCCGGAATGGAGACCAAACCGAGGGATTTTGTCTTTCGGATGATTTCCGGATTGGTGTCCGGCGAAATGATAAATTCCGCGCCCGCGTTTGCGGCAAGCGCGACCTGCCGCTCGGTCAGAACGGTTCCAGCGCCGATATGTACCCTTCCGGCAAAGCGGGACGCCAACACGCGGATATATTCCGCAACGGTTTCATCGGACGGTTCTCCCGTTGCGCTGAAAGTGACTTCCGCAAAACGGATCCCGCCCTTTGCCATGGCTTCCACGGTTTTGACCAGCGCCTGTTCATCCAGACCGCGCAAAATGGTGATGATTTTGCTTTCCTGTATTTCTTCAATCAATTGTTGTTCGTTCATTTTTCTTCTCCCTGAATGGTTTTACGGCTCTTTTCGGAACAGTTCCAACGCCGCCGTGCGTTTCGTTTCCAAAAAGGACCGATAGGTGTTTTCCGCAAGAAAGGGGTTGGGTTCTTCCCCAACGCGTTTCATTTTTTCGCGGGAGCGGTTGTCGCTCAAATGGTTGCCGACATGAAACTCCACCGGCTCCCCGTAAATTTTTTCAATGCTGCGCAGGTAATCGCTCCGCAGGGCGCGCGGCAACCCGTGGCGATCCAGATAGGCCGCGGTCAGCGTGTTCAAACCCGCTCCGCCGAACATTCCCGCGCGGTATTCCTTTCCCGCGAGATGCACGGGAAAGAAAAGGGACATTGCGCCCGCCGTGTGTCCCGCGGTGGAAACGCACCGGATTTCGGTGTTTCCGAAGCGCAGCACATCGCCGTCCGACAGCAGGACATCCGGTGTGAAATACGGAACATCCGCAATCGTTTCCCCGTCGGCAAAAATCAAGTCGTTCTTTCCGGCAACGGCGTCCGCGTCCGGCGCGCCGATGTAGATTTTTGCCTTGGTCTCCGCGGCCAATGCCGCCGCGCCGCCAACATGGTCCAAATGCCCGTGCGTCAACAGAATATGGCGGATGTCCGCGGGGTCGTAGCCCATTTGGCGGATCCCCGCCGTAACCGACGAAAAGGTTTCGGGGTAGCTCGCGTCGATCATCACAAGCCCGTCGCCGGTCGCGAGCAGATACGCGGGGCCGCCGTCGGTTCCGACATAGCAAAGATCGTCCGCAAGCCGGAACGGCGGAAACGGCCTGATCCATTTTGCGTTCAAACTACATCCTCTCCTTTCGCCCAAAAAAGCCTTCATTGGATTCTTCGATCCGATACCCTTCCGGAATGCAAATCGTCCGCTTTCCATTTTGAACCGTTACGGTTGCCGATTTCCCGCTTGGAAGCGGCAGAACGACGCGGCAATCCGTTTGGAGAAAGGTTGGAAGAAACCGCAGCCGATTGCCGGATCGGCCGACATAACCAATTTGCGCGCGGAGCAGGAGAACGGCAATGCAGGCGGCAAAGCCATGGCAGCAGCTTTTTTGGGGGCTGTCGTATTCCCATAAAGTTCCCGTTTTTTGCGCCATGCCGAGGTAATAACCGGATATTTGCGCAAAAACATCTTCCGCATAGCCGTGGTCCGAAAGCCAAATCAATCGGAGCAGGTTGCCGATGAACGCGTTGGACGGATAAACGTCCGGATATACGGCGTCCGCGTCCCGATGCGGGCCGAAATCGCGCAGGAGTATTTCCACCAGCACCGCGTCGCGTTCACGGTCGGCAACGCCGAACGCCAGCGCGTAATATTGGCAGGTTTCGCTCCGCTCCGGCGCTGTTTTCAACTCGCCTTTTTCCCGAACGGCATGATCACGGTAAAATCCATCCTTCCCGCGGGAAAGTTCGCGCACCGTTTTTCGGATCGTCGCCGCCTTTTCCGCCAATCGGGGGAGCCCGTAAAGTTCCGCCGCCGCGTCCAACATTCCGCTATACAGCATATTGCTCGGGAAATTGACCCCGTCTACAAAGTCGTTTGCGCGGCTCCACTCCACAAAAATCCAGCTTTCCAGATCTTCCAGCAAACCGATTTCGTTTTCAAACCGAGCAAAATAGCGCAGCAGAGCTTCAACTTGTCCGCGGGCTTGCAGCGCGATCTCCGTATCGCCTGTGCGGTTCCGGTACGCGCATAGCTCCAACACATACCACATGGCCCAATTGGGAATGAAATTCTTGGTGAGCGGAAACTCCCCCGGGTAGCTTTTCGGAAGCATACCCTGCGGCAGATACGGCGATTGCCCGCATTGCAGATAGGTCTCCAAAAAGTGCCGTTCCACGCGGTTTTCCCCCGTAAAAAGCGCTTCGGCCGCGCCTGTGAAGAACGAATCGCACAGCCAGCCAACGCGCTCCCGCGAGGGGCAATCGGTCAGAATATCCACCGCGTTCTGCGCCGGCGTTGCCCGCGCCGCTTCTGTTAAGACTGAAAGCGCACGGTTTTCCCCCTCAACGGTCAAGCGCGCCGCGTCCGGATTTTCATACCGCCGCACGCCGACCGCCGCCACCGTTGCCTCGCCCGACGCCAAAACCGCCTCGGCATAGCGCAGGGTGTACGGCTCCATGGATTCGAGCAGATAGTCGCCAACGGCAAGATCGTAGCGAATCATATTTGCCATGCGCATGCGGAGCGGATCCACCGTTCCCGCATCGCTTAAAACCTCGTCCCACAGCAGAAAGACGCGCGCGGGAGCGGTAACGCGGATTCGCAGGAGCAGAAACCCCGAAAGGTCGCGCCCCAGATCGTAGAGCGCGAATCGCCCGCCGGTCGTCCGCTCGCCCCCAACCGTAAACTTCATCCGCAAATATTCCTCGATCGGGGAATCGGGAATGGTTTCATAGGGGAATCCGTTTTCCCCGATCTCGTAAAGGTACCGTTCGGGATAGGGGGCGGGATCCGTTTGTTCTCCCACCGTTCCCACCGCGATCGGCCCCGACACGGTCTGCGTTTCGTAACGCGGGTAGGAAACGTCGCGCGGAACAAGGCGGTTCCCCGCAACCGCTTCGCACGGAACGGAGCGCAACCCCTCTGCATCGCCGTTCCAAAGCCCCGCGCGGTCCTGCTCCATGCGGTAACATTCGAGAAAATACCGCTGCCAGCTATACCGCGGAACGCGCCGCAGAACATCGGAGAGCAGATAGGCAACAAAATCGGAAGAAGAATAACAGACCGTTTCTCCCGCAACGATTTCAGCTGCAAAAAAGGGTGGGTCGTTCACATCGGAAAGCACCGAAATGCCATACCCCGTAACTTCCACGCAGACGACCGCGAAGCCGCCCGAAAGATAGGGCGACAGCGGAAATTCATCGATTTGGCTGACGCCGTGCGCACAGCGAACAGGTCCGGCCCCCGCACAGCGACCGCCGATATGAACGCGGTAAAGATTCTCCGCCGCAAGGCGAAGAACCGCGCTTTCCTTCAAATGCTCGGCGCGGAGCAAAAAAGCATAATGCGTATGAACCCGATCCTGCGCGCCGACAGGCCAAACAGGTTTCAACCGATTTCCCATTTCAGCTCCCGAGCGAAAAGATCTTGTGCATTCCATCCGCGTAATAAACGTTCGATTCGCCGACTTTGCCGATCAGGTAGCGGTTCTCCGTTTGGTTTTTATACTTGTTGTAGCCGTACTCGCCCGTTGGAAAGAGCGCGATCGACGGGCTTGCCGCATCCGCAAGGGAGACCGACATTCCGCTGTGACCATGGTGTGGAACCTGAAAAATATCGCACGCGAGCGACGACCCGAAATTGCGGACAAGCAAAGCGTTCGCCTTGTTATGGGCGTCGCCCGTTACCAGCACGCGCTTCCCTCCCAGCGTGACCATGCAAACGGTGGAAGTGTCGTTTGCGTCGTTGATCAGGTCGGGGCAAAAATCCTCGTGGGTGAGCAGAATTTCCACCGTTGCGTCGCGAATGCGGAGCTTCTCCCCCGTATGAACCTTTACAAACTTGGCTTTCCCGTTGGCAAACGCGTTGGCATAGGTGGGGATCAGGGACGAAAGCGCGGTGTTGACCGTGCATGTCACCGCCCATTCGCTGTACCCGTTGGCATAGATTGCCTCGACCTCGACCCGTTTGCCGAACGAGGACGCAAACAGCGGAAACGCGCCGTAATGGTCGGTGTGCGCATGGGTCAGAAACCACCCCGCAATCACAATTTTTCCGTCCGCCCGCCGATTGTGCTGTTCGAGATATTCAAAAAGGATGCCCGCGTGGCTGCTGTTCTCCCCGCCGTCCCAGACAAGATAAGAGCCGTCCGAAAGCGTGAACACCATGCACATGCCGTTGTTGCTCGCCTCGTTGTAGGTCAGGGAGAGCAATGCAACGTCGGGCGTTGTAACAGCGGTATAGGATTCTGCCGAGACCGGATACAGCGCGCTCTCCTTCGGCGCGCTGACCACGCGGAGCGTAGAAACGGCGGCGGTATAGGAAAGGTACAGGATCCCGCTCTCCGAGGTATAGGCGGCGTATCGGTTGGAACCGATGATATTGGAATCGTAAAGCTCAAAATCGTGGGCTTCGAGCGCGGCGCAATAGCCGATGAAATCAACCGCCGACGCATTTTGATAGACAAATTGCATGTTACCGTTCGCCGCGTCCAGATTTGCGGTTTCCGAAAGATCTTCCGGACGCGGAAAATCCAGATAATAGCCATCCAGCGAGTATACAATCGGCGCGTCGTACAGCAGATAAACGCTTTTGGTTCCATCCGCGTTCGTAAACGTTTGGAGCAGAGAGCGCAATAAATCCACCGCGAGCTTGCCGGAAAGCTCGGTTCGCCCCAAAGCCAACAGTTTATTGCCGCGCAAGGCGATGCCATAATCGGACGGCGCAAGGGCTTCCGCTTCCCGAACGCTTTCGGGAAGGCAGGTTGAACCGATTAAAAGTTCGTTGACCGCGGCGCGGTCAACGCTCGCAACGGACGCGTCGGTCAAAGAGGCGACCGTTCTGCCGGTTGCGGCAAAGAGGACGGACGAAAGCTCGGACATGGCGTTGTAGGTCTGCGCGGGAATATCGGCGGAATAGACAAGGCGATATTTCTGTTTCCCGTTTTCCACCAGCGCAACCGTTCCGTGCGGGTCGCTCTGCATGGCAAGGGGCAAGGCAAGCGTTTTTCCGCTTGCCGCGCCGAGCATGGAAACAAACCGCTCAACGGCTTCGCCAAGCAGCAGTTGAAACGGCGATGCGATTACGATTTTATTGCCCACAGCGCGTACCGCCCAAACCGCCTGCGTTCCCAATTCGGAAAGAACCTGCTCGGTTTCGGGACGGGAGACCTTGCCGACCAGAATTTCATAATTCCGGTTTTTCGCGTCCAGTGCGGCCTCGCCGCTGACTTTTGCGGTAATTCCCCGCTCCGCCAACGCCAGCCGAATGGCGGTTGCCGCGGCTTTTTCATTGTCGGTAGGGCTGTCGGGGCGAACAATCGTAACCGATTCCAGCGGAAACTCCGCCGATTCGCCGGTGGTAACAACCCCCGTTTCGGCGGGAACGTTCCGTTCGCTTTTGCCGCAGGAGATTGCCGCGGCCGACAGCAATACAATTGCGCAAAGAAGCGCGGATAATTGTCTGATTTTCATAGGTAGCTCCTTACAATGGAGAAAACGCGGAAAGCCTCGCGAAATTTCCGCATTGGAAATTTCGCGGGCTTCCGGACAAGGGATTTAACGGAAAATATCAATGCAAAAACGGTCGTTCAGGTCTCCTTGCGGATCCCCCGAAGCAGTCAACAGGTCGGCGGGATCCAGAACGATCAACAATAAAACGGGAATTTCATATTGCTTTTTCATGGTACGGTTCCTTTCTCAATTCAAAATCATCTCGCGGGTTTCGGCCGCCGTTTGGCAGCTGCCGACCCGAGCCAGAAGAAGGGTGTTGAACGCGCTGTTGCAGTAACCCGCAAAGCTCGCTTCATCAGTGGAGAACCACGCAACAGAGGGGTTTGCGGCGGCAATAAACAGCCCGCCGGTGTTCTCCCCATCGGGGTTGCAGCGAATGCCGCCGAGGTTGCCGTGGTGCGGGACTTGCAGAACGTCGCAGACAAGCACATCGCTTTCGCCGTAATATTCCACCAGTTTCCGAAGGGCAAAATCGAGCGCGTCGCCCGCCAACAGGAATTTTTTGCCGCCGAGCGTGAGCATGGAAACCACGGAAAGATCGTTGGCATCCATTGTGCGCCCGTTGATCGGGGCGCCGGGATCGGCGTTCGGGTAAAGGTCCTCGTGCGTAAACAGGATTTTCAACTCCGCGTCGCGGATCTCAAACACCTGCCCCGTATGCGCTTTGACAACCTGCGCGCCAAGCGTGCGGGCAATTCCGCGAATGGCCGCCTCGGATCCGTTCGCCGGATCGGAGAGGAAACCGGCATAGGAAGAAATGGCAGGGTTCACACTTGCGGGCGCGTACCCGTTGACCAGAAAGTTCTCCACCCGGACCCGATTGCCGTATGCCGCGGCAAAGAACGGGAGCGCGCCGTAATGGTCGGTGTGTTCATGGGTGACGACCCATGCGGCAACAACGATCTCGCCGTCGGCGCGGCGGTTGTTTTCGGACAGATATTGATAGAGCAGGTCCGCGTCGGCCGCGGTCTCGCCGCCATCATAAACGATGTACGAGCCATCCGAGAGGGAGAATACCAACGCCATGCCGTTGTTGCAGTTCAGGCCGAGCATGGCGGCTTTCGGCGCGGTTGCGGTTAATTCCGCGGCATAGGGTTGCGAGAGCGAAGCGGGCGAGGCGTCCCCAACGACCAGCCGGATGCACCCCTCGGCCGCGGCAAAGTAGGTATGCACCGTTTTGCCAAAGCCCGCAAAGGTTGCGGAGACAAGCGCGGAGTCGAAATTGCTCTGCGCAACCGGCGACCAGCCATGCGCCTGCAAGGACGCGCAATAGGCCGAGAAATCGTCGGCGGTCTTGTTTTCATATACGGTTGCGGTAAATCCGTCCGCGCAATCGGTTTCGGGGACGGACACTCCCGAGGGTCGCGGAAGTGTCATTGCCCAAAAAAACCCCAAAGGATGGCGCGTTCCGCTTCGGTATAGGGGCTGTATGCGTCCCCGTTTACCACGTCGCCGCCCGCGGTACGGTATTGGGAAACGGCATATTGGTAGATTTCCTCTTGCGTTGCGCTGACGTCGGCCAGCGCGGCGTTCGCAACATACCGAACGCTTCTCGCTCCGGAAGGTTCGGCAAACAGCTCCACCGTGCGCCCGTCAATCTCCGCTGTCAGATAGCCAACGCCGATAAAATCGGTTTCGTAGTGGCTCTCTTTGATTTCCGCCAGCGAACCTGCGAAAATGTAGTTCTCCGCGTCCGTATCGAACCATTTGCCGACCGTTGCGTCCACGTTCAGGTATTTCGCGCCGGAAACCACCTCAATGGATTCCAGATTGGCAAAAGAAAGGCTTTCCAGCGTGTTGTAATAGGATTCCGGAAGAATTACGGTGCCAATGGTCAGGTTGGAAAGATTGGCGTCGGCGGCAAGCGCGTCAAGATCCGCTTGGTTGAGTTTGGTTTGCCAACGCAAGCCGGAAGGATCATTCAGCCGAGCCTGCGCGCCCGAAACCATGGAAATTTCCACGGCATGGGTGGTGATCGTCGTTCCCTCGGCGAGCGTGACCGTATCATCCGCGTACTTGATTGCGCCGTTCACCTCGGCATAGAGCAGTTGCTTGCCGGCGGGGGTGAAATCGTTGACCAAGACGGTCACGCCGTCCACAACCTTGCGCGCGGCGCCGTCCACCGTGATGGTTGTTAAGGAATTTCCCGTTGTGGTATCTCGGTTGGAAACCAAAATGTTATCCACATAAAAGGAAACGCCGCTCGCTTCATATCGGAATGAAACGTCCACCTTTCCGGTGAAATTTCCATCGTTCAGGAAATTAGTCACGGGAGTACACATATCCCCCGGATATTGTGATGTCGTATAACCCTTGGCGATAATAGCAGCTTCGCTGTCTTCTGTGTTGCCTACTACCGGAGTCCAAATGAAATTGCTGGAAGCGGTAGCCGTTTTACTGTTAGTGTAGGTGGCTACGTAAGAACGGAACGATATGGAATTGGTTGTATCAATCCGCATACGGTAAATAAAGGGATAACCGTCTGCATTTGCACTATCGGTGAAAAGATAGTTGTTGGTTTCGCCATTATAATAAGTTACATTTGTATTATTCACGCCAATAGTGCCATATGGTTTATTTAAGCGAGTAGCTGTATTATACCATGTATTCCACGAATTAGAATTGTTGGCTTTTGCATACGTTGAGCCGTTTATAACCGCACGTTTTACTTGTCTGCCCGCAACGGAAAGCCCCTGCTCAATGCGGTTTGCGCCGCTTTCTCCGGTAATCGGGAAGGTAATTGCCATCATCAAACGGGAACCGCTTTCATATTGGGTTGTATCCGATATTGTATCTGCTTTTACGGGAATGATCTCGAAATCTGCAAGGAGTACGCCCGCCTCCCGAATGTCAATACCGGAAATCAACGTGGCAGAAGTACTCCTGTTTGCAGCAACGGGAACAATCTGCAATTTCAGATTATTGTTGACGTTCACAATCTTCAAATTGGCAACGGAAGCGTCCCATGTTGTCCAGCCGAGCCGTTCGGAAATTTCCGCCGTGTTCATATCGGTGGAAAAACCTTCAAAATCTTCATAATAGTAATCGGTGTAAACGCCGTCCGCGCTGACGGTCAGGGCCGCCGCTGGGATCATTCCCGCAACCAGCAGAACCGCCAGCAGAACGGAAAGTAGTTTTTTGGTTTTCATAACAATCTCCTTTTTTAATTGATGTTGGAAAGCGGTTGACGCAAGGTCAATCCTCGCTGTAAAAATAGTCCATCAGTTCGGCAATCAGGCGGTCGGACGTTAAACCGCTGACCTTGCTTGCCAAGCCGTCCTCGTTCTGCCAGATGTAGTTGCGGAACACATGAACGGGATCGCCGATTACATTCGACCAGACATAGCCGAAATCGAAAGTGGTGTTATCCACAATCAGATCGAAAATTTTCGAGGTCTGCTCGTCGAACGTGCGGAGTTTATACATGGTTTCGTAAACCAGCGGGCGGATTTCCGAATTGGAATAATAGCCCATCAGTTCCAAAACCGCACCTGCGCGTTCCTTGCGCTCCGCGCTGACATTGTTGAATACCGCGAGCGCGCTGTATTCATCGTGCGGGGTGCATTGGTAGTTATCCTGCTCCGCGTTTGCTTTGGGCATAGGCAGAATCCCGTAATCGAGCACGTAGCCCGAAAGAACGTTTCTTGCATGGGACATGCGGAAGATAAAGAACATCCCCTGCCCGTTTGCAAAGCTGTTGACATAATTATACCGGTACGCGGAGGTCGCCGCGCCGCTGCCCGTTCCGAACACGCCGTCCGATTCGTTATGCACCAGCGTTTTCAGCCGCTCCACCATGGTGTAATTGACATCGCTTGCCATGGCCATTTGATATTGGTTATTTGCGTTGCGGGAGCAGATTTTAACGTCCGTTCCCATCAGCAATCCGTCCACGGCATTGGAATTATAGCCGACGAGCAGCGTTCCGAACGATTCCTGATAGCCAACCGAATGAACGCGCTTTTCCAATTCTTCCAGCGTCCAATCGCCCGCGAGAACCACGTCGTAAAGATCCTCGCCCTCGGGGAAATTGGTGTCCACCAGCGAACGGTTGAAGAACACGACCTCGGTTTCGTCGATCAGAGAGGTGGTGATGTCGCCCGTTAGCGAATACAACCGGCCGTTCAGGGTGTTCACCGCCACAAAGCTCTGGTTCCACCAAGCCTTGCTCAAATCCACATGCGGCAATTCGAGCAGGTTTGCCAGCGTTCCCTCTTTTGCAATTTGCACCGAAAAATAGGCATAGCAGGAAGAAATATCGTATTCGGGCGTATCCGACATGGACGCAATGCGGATCTTGGAAACGTATTCCTGAATGTCGTTCACCGTTCCGGGAACGGTTTTGAAATTGAGATACACATTGAGGTTCGCCATAACGCGCTCGTTGCGGGAATACACCTTTTGATTCACAAGGCCCGCCGTAACGTCGTTATCCCCTTTGATCTCCATTTCGGTGTTGTTGCGCTGAACAATGGTTACTTCCTCGTTGTTGAAATTCAGCTCGGAAAGGTTCAGCCCGAGCCTTTTGTTTTCGGGGGTGTCGTCTCCCGCGGTGGTCTCCTCGGTTCCGGTTGCGACGCCGGTCGTTTCCGTGGGATTTTCCTTTGCGGTTCCGCAGGCGGCCAACATGCCGAGCGCGAGAGCAAGACAGCAGAAAATCAGCAGTAGTCTTTTCATAAAAATCTCCTTATTGTGTTTTCGATCAATCCAGCGATGGGAACAATGCGTCCTTGACGTATGGATCGGCGGGGTCCATTGTCGTGGCAGCCGTCGGTTCGGTTGTTACCGTCGGCTCGGCGGAAGTTCCCTCGCCCGTGGTAACGGAAGGAATGGTTTCCCCGCCCGAGGCGGCTGCGGTGTCCGCCGGTTCGGTTTTTGGTGCGCAGGCGGCGACGGCGAGAGCCAAAACAACCAGCAACAGCAGAATGGCAAACAGCTTTTTCACGGTGGTTTCTCCTTTCTTCAATCGATTTTGCAAAGGTTAATAGGAAAGCGTGTATGCGTCGCCTTCGGGCAGGAACGCACGGATCGCTTCAATGGATTCGGCCGGCAACTCGTTTGCCGCAACGGCCGCTTGTGCGAGCGCGGCGGCGTTCGCAACCGTTTCCGCTTCGCTCTGCGCGGCATAAATGGTTACCGCCGAGCCATCCGCCATGGTCAGGGTTACGAACGCGCGCGCCGTGTAATCCATTCCGTAGTGCGCGGCGGTTTCCGTGTTGCGGAGCTTAACGAGCGAGCCGGCAATGGTAACGCTTTCGTTATCCTGCGCGTACCATTTCCCCCATGTTGCGGTTGCGGTGAGATACGGATAATTGGAATTGAGCGTTGCGAGCTTTTCCATGGTGCAGCCGCCCGCCTTATCGGCATAGGACTTGGGCGTGATGATGGTTCCCGACTCCACCTTTTTCAGCGTTCCTTCGGCCAGCAGAGAGTTGATAAGATCCACGCTCGATTTTGCAATGGTCGTTGTCCAGCGGATGCCCGCCGGATCCTCGGGGCGGATAGACGCCGCGGTGGTGCCCAGATCGACGGAATACATGGTGATTTCCAAGCCCGCTTCCACGGTTACATAATCGGTTGCGGAGAGCTTGCGCTCCGAAGTTCCGTTTTTGACCACCGCATAGAGAAGCCCCGTTGGATTGGGCGCCAGCGAAACAACGGCCATATTACGTCCTTCCACCGCCTTTACGGTTTTCCCGTTGACCAGAATTTCCACTTCTTTTGCATTTCCGTCCACGGTTTTGACCACTTTGATGTCGTCGAGCCAGAAACCAACGCCGGAATGGGAATAATCCAAACTGACGCTGCCAACGCCCGTTCCGGCGGTAACGGCGGCCGCGGCGGCGTTGAACTCGGCCGTGCGGTAGGCCGCGGTGGATACCCACTGGCCCGCGCGGTAGGTTTCGCCCGCGTTATTTCCGTACACGCGCTGAACGTATGTTTCGATCTGCCCTTCGGTTAAAACCGTGCGGAACGCAAAGACGTAGCCATGCATGGTGGTGGTAGAGGTTTCGGAATTGCAGAACAGATGCCCGACCCCCTCGCCATCCTTGTAGGTCACGGCAACGGTATCGTTGGTCCCGAGGCCGCCGTAGCCGTTCGCGCTCGTGCGAACGCCGCTGTTGATGTACCAATCATCCGCTTTTATGGAATTGACCGTTTCGGTTCCGTCCTTGGCGGTCGCCGTAAAGCGGAGCGCGCCCGTAATCAGCAACGATTGTGAGAGGTCTCCTCTGCCGCCGGAAACGCGCAGACCGAGCGAGGATCCGCTACCGAAGGTCGAGGGGTCGGACAGCGTTCCGTAGTAATCGGGGGTCAGTTCAAAGTCCAGCGTCAGGGAATCCAGCCCCTTGTTGGAAACCGGAACGTTTTCGGCGAGCATAACCGAAACCGAATTGTCCGCCGCGTCCGCCTGCGGAACAACGGCGAGTTTCTTGCTGTAAGTCGCGTATTGGGTAAAGTCAACGTCCTTGTATTTGTCCAGCGTTTTCAGAAGCGCAATGTCCACGGTTACGTGGTTGTATGCGCCCGTTTGCCCCGCATGGATCGCTTTGGCGGCGGCGAGATCGCTCGCAACCGTTCCGCCCACCTTGGCATTGACCTCGCGGAAATACACGGTTTCCACAATTTTCAGGTCGGCAACCGAAAGATCCCAATCGGTCCACCCCAATTTTTCCTTGATGGCGGAACCCGCCATGTCAGTGGTAAAACCGTCCTCAAAGTCAATCGACAGCAGGGCGGCAGGTTCAGGGTCGGCGGTTCCTTCGCCCGCGGCGGGGCAAATCAGGAGCCCCAGCAGCAAGGCGACGGAAAGCGCGAGGGATAGTAGCTTTTTCATATCATATTCCTCCTTTTTTCGGGCGGCGGAGCAACCCCCCGCCCGTTGCATTCAGTATAACAAATTCGGGCGCAAAAATCTACATGAAATTTTTCCGTTTTACATGAAATTTTAACATTTTGGGGGCAAAATATAGGAAAATTCAATTAAAAACACTTGACTTTTCCGGCAACGGATGATAGAATATAATTGATCGCCGACATCGCGAAAGGAAAACGGAACCATGTACCCCAACATGAAGGAATGCGCCCGCAGGATTGAAAAGCAAGGCGTTACCGTAAAAACAAGCGCAAACTCCAACGTCCCGCTCCACACGCACAAGTGGTTTGAGCTGGTCTATATTGTCAAGGGTCAAACAGAATATGCCACCCCTCGCGACCATACGGTTGTCCGCGAGGGAAATTTCTATTTGATCGACTACGATCTGCCGCATGAATACCACCGCATTTCGAACGAGCCGTTTTCCATGGTGAACATCATGTTCGCACCCGACTTCATCGACCCCGGGCTGGTCGGCTTTCACCATTTCGACGATCTTCTTTCCCATTATCTGATCCATTTTGAAAAAGAAGCCCTTTGCCTTTCCCCGCTGCGCACGATTCACAACGACCCGAACGGGCTGATTCTCGGCCACATGAACGCCATTCAATCGGGGTACGCCGCACAGAAAACCGGCTTTTTGGAAACCGTTCGCTGTTATTTGCTGCTGATTCTGATTTCCATGATGCGGAATATCGGAATGAAAGGCATGAAAGACAACGAAAACCGTTCCTTTATGATTGCGGAGTATATTCGCTCGCATTACGCCGAGCGCGTTCGCATCGAGGATACGTTTCCGCACAAGCAATACAGCTTGCCCTACATGAGCAAATGCTTCAAACACGACATGGGAATGACCTTTTCGGAATATCTGAAAAAACGCGCGTGGAAGAGAGCTGCCGCCTGTTGCTGAACGGCTCGCAATCGGTTGGGGAGATTGCGCTTGCCGTCGGCTATCCGGATACCACCGCCTACCACAGGGCGTTCAAAGCGTTGATGCGGATGTCGCCATACGAATACCGCAAGAGATACCGCAACCTTCCCCGTCCGGATGCCGAAAACGCCGTTCGGGAGAAAATTGACAAGAACGAAGTGAAATAAAAGGGACGCGAAACGGCGGATGATTCAACAAAACCGGACTTGATTCCTCAAGTCCGGTTTTGCGGCGTCCCGCAAATGTATTTCATAAAAAACGGATTTTCCGATTTTCCAACGGAATACGCCCCGCGGGGTGTTCTTTTTGGGTTCTCTTTTTTTATCAGAGCGGCGGGTTTTTCAATCGCCAATCAGCGGCGAGAATTGCGCAAACGCCAACGGTAACGTAACTTCCCTTCACGCGCATGGCGTCGCGCTGGTAGCCCTCGAACACCATACCCGCCTTTTCCATAACATGCCGCGAACGCTCGTTTCCTTTGATGAATTTTGCCTCGATGCGGTGCAGTTTCAGATCCTCGAACCCGAATTGCAGAACGCACTCCAACGCTTCCCCCGCAATGCCGTGCCCCCAATACGCGGGGTTGACGACATAGCCGACCTCGGCGCTATCGTGCGTGCAATTGAACGATGTAAAGCCGCAGGTGCCGATCATTTTCGCGTCTGGGCGGTAAACCACCGCCCAATCGTAAAACATACCGGCGGAATAACGGCCGCCGAGATATTCGAGATACTCGCGGGTATACGCAAAATCGGGGTGCGGATTCCACGTCAGGTAGCGGGTAACGTCCTCTCGGCATGCGTATTCAAACATATCCTCGGCGTCCCCGACCTGCATTTTCCGAAGCGTCAATCGTTCGGTTTTCAGCTCCGGCATGCGTGAAAAAACGCGATATACGGTTTCTTTTTTCATAATCGGTTTCCTTTGGTTGGTATTCTCTTCCTATTATAATCGGAATCCGCACGAATTGCAAGTCTTTTTGGGCGGAATTTGAAAAAATTTCATTTTATGCTTCCATTTTTCTGAAAAATGTGGTAAAATAAATGGAAACCATGCGGAAAGGAGACCGCCATGAATTATCTCTCGCAAACCATTCTTTCCGAAGAGCTTTCCCCCGTTCTGTTCGGCTATTCTCCGCAGGCCGACGGGATTGCGCGCCGGCTCTTCCGGCAATACCGGCTGATCTCGCATGTGTTCTGCGACCGCGCGCCGCTGATCCGCCGCTTTTCGCCGATTTTGAAGTTTCATCTTTTCCGCCACGCCGTTCACGACGAATTGGCGATTACCGCTTTGGAAGACTTTGCCGACAATGTTCGCAACGCCGATGTAATCCTTTACCTGATCCCCGCCACACGAACGCACGCGCGCTTGATCGCCCGCAATCGCGACCGCTTGGAAACGCGGTTTGTAATTGCGTCGTCCGCCGATCTCCGCGTTCTGCTCGGCGAACAGGAGCTTTCCCCGAACCTCCAATAGCAAAAAAGCCGTTCCCACCGGCCGGTGGGAACGGCTTTTCTGTTGCAATCAATAGCGTTTCCATGTGCGCCCGCTGAACAGGATCATAATCGGGAAAATTTCAAGTCTCCCCGCCAGCATATCAATAATCAGAACGATTTTGGAAAGCGCGCTCAAACCCGCGTAGTTGCAGGTCGGTCCAACGGCGTCAAGCCCCGGGCCGACATTGTTCATGCAGGCGAGCACCGAGGTAAAACTCGTCAGAACCGACACATGATCCAGCGACACCACCAGAAAACTGACCACGATTACCGCCACATACGCAGCAAGATACGCGTTGGTATTGGAAATGGTGCGCTCGTCCATCTTCCGCCCGTTGATATGGATTACCTTGACGCTGTTCGGGTGCAGAAGCTGCCGGATGTTTCTTGCCAACGCTTTGATCAGAATCAGAAGCCGCGCGCATTTGAACCCGCCGCCCGTGCTTCCGGCGCACGCGCCGAGCGCCATTAAACAGAGCAAAATCGTTTTGGAGAAGGTCGGCCAAAGGTCAAAATCGGTGGTGGCGAAGCCGGTGGTGGTAATAATGGAAGATACCTGAAACGCGGCATGGCGGAGCGTTTCCCCGAAAGAGGTGTAGCCCAAAGCCGTTGCAGCGCCGCGCAAATTCCATGTAATCAACAGCGTTGCCGCCACCACAATTCCCCAATACAGGCGGAACTCTTCATCCTTGAACACGTTTTTGACCTGCCGGAGCAGGATCAGATAATAGCAGCTGAAATTGACGCCGAACAGCAGCATGAACACCGTGCAAACATTCTGAATATAGGGGCTGTAACTCGCAAGACTGTCGTTTTTAATGCCGAAGCCGCCCGTTCCCGCGGTTGCGAACGCCGTACAGAGTGAATCGAACGCCGGCATTCCGCCGCAGAGCAGAAACAGGAAGTTCACGAACGTGAGCAGGACATAAATGATATAAAGGATGCCCGCCGTTCGCCGCATGCGCGGAACCAGCTTGCCAACGCTCGGCCCCGGGCTTTCCGCGCGGAGCAGATGCAGGGTGAAGCCCTCGCTGTCCCCGCCGATCGGCGCAATGGCAAGCAGGAACACCAGAACGCCCATGCCGCCGAGCCAATGCGTGAAACACCGCCAATAGTTGACGGCGCGGGCAAGGCTTTCGACCCCATTTACAATGGACGCGCCGGTTGTGGTGAAGCCGGACACCGTTTCAAAGATCGCGTTGACGAAATTCGGGATCTGACCCGAAAGCCAGAACGGAAACGAGCCGAACAAACTGATCAGGATCCATCCGAGGCCCACGCAAACAAACCCTTCTCGCGCATAAAAGCCCTTTTTGGCGTTCCTGCAAAGCAAATACAGAACAACGGCGACCGCAACGATGATCCCCATGGAAAGGAGAAACGCGCGCACCACGGCAAGATCGCGGTCGTACAAAGCAAAAATCAACGCGGGAATCATAAACGCGCTTTCAATCAAAAGCAGAAACGCGTTGATTTTCCCGATCATGCGAAAGTTCATAGGCGCAACCTCGTATCAAGCGAAAATATCGCTGAAATGCCCGATAACGCCGGTTCCGCTGGAAACGATAACCACCGAATCGCCCGCATGGAACACGGAATCGCCGTTCGGAATTTCGGTGGAGTTTCCGCGGTTGATCCCCACCACAAGCACATTTTCGCGCAATTTCAGGTTTTTCAGCGGTTCCCCGCAATGCGGCGTTTCCGCGTCGATCAGAAATTCGGTTGCTTCCGCTTTTCCATCGGCAATGGAATGAACGGTAATGGCCGCCCCGACCTGATTCTGCATGGCGCGGACATAGCGGACGATGGTGTTGCAGCAGAGGTTTCTCGGGCTGATAACGCTTCCCAGCGAAAGGTTGTCGATTACCGAGGTGTCCTCAATGCGGCTCATTTTGGTGATGATCTGCGGAACGTTGTTCCGCTTGCCGTAAAGCGCGACGACCATATTCAACTCGTCCAACCCCGTCAGCGCGACGAGCGCCGAGCTGGACGCCAGCCCCTCGCTTTCAAGCACCGATTGGTCGCTCGCGTCGCCTTGGATCACATTGATCCCCGGGAGCTGATCCGCCAAGGTCAGGCAACGGTCGCGGTTGAGTTCGATCAACTGCACGTCAATATGGCTGTTGCGGAGCGCGTCCGCCAGATAGTAGCTGACTTTTCCGCCGCCGACGATCATTACGCGCTGGACGCGATGCGTGATGATGCCGAGGTTCTTCAAAAGCACCGAAAGCGTGTCGGTAGAGGCCGTTACAAACAGCCTGTCCCCTTCCCGCAGGACAAAATTGCCGTTCGGCGTAATGGCAACGCCTTCCCGCAGGATGGCGCAAACCAACACCTTGCATTTCACAATGCTGTTCAGGCTGCTCAACGTTACGTTGCAGAGCTTGCTGGTTTCATCCAACCGCAGTTCCACAATCTCCATTCGTCCTTTGGCAAACGTATCCCGTTTGAGGAACCCGGGGTACTTCAAAAGTCGCTCGATCTCCACCGCGGCCTGCAAATCCGGATTGACGGTCATGGAAATGGCAAACGCGTCGCGCATGGAATAAGCTTGCTCCGTGTATTCGGGGTTGCGGATGCGCGCAATGGTATGCAGGGCGGGGTTCATCCAGTGGGCGGTGGTGCAGCAAAGAAGGTTGACCTCGTCGGTCCCCGTTACCGCAACAAGCAGATCGGCGGTTTCCACGCCGGCGTCCCGCAAGACATCCATGGCCGCGCAGTTGCCCTGCACCGCCATAACGTCGTAGCGGTTCACGCTGTTTTCCAGAACCGCAGGGTCGGAATCCACCAACGTTACCGCGTGTCCTTCCGCGGAAAGCTGCCTTGCCAGCGTTTCTCCGAGCTTTCCGTCGCCCGCGATGAGTATTTTCATACGATACTCCTTTCCCACCGATCCGGTTCCGCAATCTCCGAATCAGGGGTTCCAAAACATTACTTTTATTTTACCACAAAAAGGCTTGTTTGTCAATAGAAAGCGGCGTTTCCGCGAAAAAAACAAGCCTTTGTTTTCTCCCGCCCGAAAGGCGCGTTTCCGACTCCCGCGCAAGAAAAATCTCCGGCCGTTTTCCGCGGCCGGAGACTCTTTTGTTGCGGGAAAGCCGATCAGGACCTGTCGCTATCGAAGTTCATCTGCATTTGGGAAGCAAGCGCGGCGCGGTGCTTGTCCATCAGGTTCTGAATCCGCTTAACGGGGTTGAGAAGCGCGCTGATGCTTTCATCGTTGTTCAGCGTATCGATCAGATAAGCAACGTATTTGCACATATTCACTTCCACATACCAAGGCCGTTCCGCAAGCTCGGGGCGGCGGTAGATCAGGTTGGTGGTCAGCACTTTGTCGATCACACTGTCCTTATAGGCCTGATCGAATTTATCGCACCCTTCGGTGAAAAGCCCGAAAGTGGCAAAGCAGAACACGCGCGCGGCGCCCTTCTCCTTCAACTGCCGGCAAACGTCGATCATTGATTCGCCGGAAGAGATCATATCGTCCACCACAATCGCGTCCTTCCCGTGGAGATCCTGCCCGAGGTACTCGTGCGCCTCAATGGGGTTGCGCCCGTTGACCACGACCGAATAGTTGCGGCGTTTATAGAACATGCCGATGTCAAGCCCCAGCACCGAGCTGTAATACATGCAGCGGTGCATGGCGCCCTCGTCGGGCGAAATGATGGCCGCATGGTCCTTATCGATCACAACGTCGGGAACGGCGCGGACCAACGCTTTGATCATCTGATAGGTCGGCTGAACGTTATCGAAGCCGGAGAGCGGGATCGCGTTGCAGATGCGCGGATCGTGCGCGTCAAACGTCAGAATATTGGAAACGCCCATGGAAACCAATTCTTGGAGCATCAGCGCGCAGTCGAGCGATTCGCGGTGCGCGCGGCGATGCTGTCTGCCCTCATAGAGCATGGGCATAATCACCGTGATTCTGCGGGCTTTTCCGCCAATGGCGGCAATGATGCGTTTGAGATCGGCATAATGTTCGTCGGGGCTCATGGGAACCATTTGCCCGTACATTTTGTATGTTACGCCGTAATTAAACGTATCGCAAAGGATATAAACATCCTTTCCGCGCATGGATTCGTTGATCATTCCCTTGGCCTCGCCCGAGCCGAAACGCGGGCACGCGGCCTCAATCAGAAACGACGCTTCCCCGCCGTGGCGGCGCCAATCCCTTAAATAATAATCAACCTGCCCCGCAAATGTCTCGCACCCTTTCATGCCGATTACGGCGAGCTCTCCGCAACGATTGTCCTTCATACGTACCTCCGGAATTTTGTTTTTTCTTTTTGCCCCGATGACCGCGGCGGAAGATCCCGCGGCGGCTCCGACGGGTATGTTTTCGTCGGATGTTTTTTATACAAAACGCTTACGCGTGTTGTAAACCGCAGTATCTGCCGTATGCGTCATCCCACAAATTCCGTTCGGGGGAAGGCTCATACCGTTTCAGTTCAAAGGACGCGGAAACAATCTCCCGTGCTTCCGCAAGGTCTTTCACATCTCCGAGCGCAATCGCCTGCACCATCAGGTTTCCGATTGCGGTCGCTTCTTCGGGTCCGGCCGCAACGGGGATCCCGCAGGCGTCCGCGGTCATGGCGGAAAGGAACCGGTCCTTTGTGCCGCCGCCGACCACATGGATCACCTTGGCCGTTTTTCCTTGGAGCTTCTGGATCTTCTCCGCAACCTCGCGATATTTGAGCGCAAGGCTCTCGTAGATACAGCGCACCACCTCGCCAACGGTTTGCGGAACATACTGCCCCGTTCTGCGGCAAAAATTGCGGATGCGCTCGGGCATATTCCCGGGAGCGGAGAAAGAGGGATCGTCCACATTCACAAAGCAGCGCAGAGGCTCGGCCTCTTTGGCCCACGCTTCCATTTGCGCAAAGGAATATTCGTTTCCTTCCCGCTTCCACTGCCGACGGGATTCCTGAATAATCCAAAGCCCCATAATATTTTTTAAGAACCGGATGGTTCCGAGCGCGCCGCCCTCGTTGGTAAAGTTGAGTTCGCGGCTCATATCGTTGATCAGCGGCTCGGAAAGCTCCGTTCCCATCAGCGACCATGTGCCGCTGCTGATGTAGATAAAATCTTTTTCGCGGGTCGGAACGGCAACCACCGCGCTGGCGGTATCATGCGAGGCGACCGTCAGCACGCGCAGGTCGGTTTTTCCGGTCTCTCCCTGCACCTGCGGGAGCAACGCGCCGAGATCGGTTCCCGCCGGAACAATTTTGCCGAAGAGGCGGCGCGGAAGCCCCAAACGGTCGATCACGCTCCAAGCGTAATCCCGCTTTTCGGCATTCAACAGCGCGCCGGTGGAAAGAATGGTGTATTCATTGCACATCTTTCCCGTTAAAAAGTAGTTGAGCAGGTCCGGAATATTCAGCATCCGATCGGCCTCGGAAAGAAGCTCGGGCCGCTCCACGAAAAGCTGGTAAACCGTGTTGAAATCAAGCGTTTGAATGCCCGCAATGCGGTAGTGTTCTTTCGGGTCCAACACCTCGGAAACCTTTTCCTGAACGCCGACGGTGCGCGCGTCGCGGTAGTGGACGGGGTTCCCGAGCATCTGCCCGTTCCGGCCGAGGAGCGCATAGTCAACGCCCCATGTGTCAATCCCCATGGAAGCCACATTCTCCCCCGCAACCACGGTTTTCCCGATGGATTGCTTAATTTCATGGAAAATCCGGAGAATGTCCCAATACATGGTTCCGTTCAGGATAACGGGGTCGTTTGAGAAACGATGGTTTTCTTCCAATTTTAACCGCGACCCGTTAAAAGTGCCCACAATGCCGCGGCCGCTGGAAGCGCCGAGATCAATTGCGAGCATTTTGCGTTCTGACATCATTCAATTCCCCCGATTTACCGGAATTTTCGTTCATCGGTTCGCCGAAGCAAACTCTCACTTATATTATAGCATTTCGGCGAAAAAAGTCAATAGGTTTTCAAGATAATTTTTCCTTTTTTCATGGAATTTCTTTATGAAATTCCTGCGTAATCCGACGGGTTTCCCCCGCGCCGCTCCGAAGAAAATCGGAAACCGACGGGGTTGATTCGGCAATGCGGCCGATCAACCGCTCCGCAACGTTCGGGTCAACGCGCGTCAGATACCCGCTCAAAGGTTTGCTCGGTGCAAGCGGAGCCGCCAGCAGGACGCTTTGCAGATCCACGGCATACCCCTTTGCGCCGACAGACGCTTCCGCATACCGCCACGCCGGATAGGGCGTTGCGCGGCAGGGGCGGATCGCTTTGCCAACGGCCGAAAGCCCCATGGGGGATATTTGAAAGAAAACGTCGCCTGCCCGTATCTCCCGCACCGCGGTTGAGAGAACGGGATCCGACTTCGGCACGAAAAGGATCCCATGCAAAATTTCTTTCCCGTAGAACGCGCCGTGATCCACAAGGAAAAAGCGGGTCCCGCGCCGGTTCTCGGCCTCGGTCGGCAATTTTTCGGATCGACCGCCGCGCGGATCTGCCGCGGATGGTTCGGAAGCGTTACCGCCGCCCCGAACCGCAGTTAAAAAGCCCATGCGAAAGGCTTCGGGATAGGCAAACTCGCGGGACGCATCCGAAAACCGAACGCGAAGGACATAGCCTTTCGCGCCGTCGCAACACTCCGTAACAACGCCGACCCCGTACTTTGCATGGCGCACTTCTCTGCCGAGAAAGGTTTTCAGCGAGGCTTCGGAATCGGGCTTTGGGGGATCGTTCATCGCGGAATGGCTCCTTTCCTGATCTGCAAAAAAGATTTTCACAGATGCTATTATATCATATTTTGCAAAGGAAAGGAATAGTTTTTCCGTATTTTTTGAAAAAAACGGGGTAAATTCGCACAGAAAAGAAAGCGATAAAAGAATGAAACGGCGATCCGACCGAAAAAGTTCAAAAAGCGGGAAATTTTTTCAAAAAGGGGCTTGACAAACGGGGCGTCATGTGGTAAAATAAATAGGCTTTGAAAAAAGCAAGCGGGAGTGGCGGAACTGGCAGACGCGCACGTTTGAGGGGCGTGTGGTTCACACCGTACGGGTTCAAGTCCCGTTTCCCGCACCATCAAAGAAACCTCTTTTGTCTACTAGGGCAGAAGAGGTTTTTTCTACTATTTCAGGGATTATTGGCAAGGAATTATTTCAAAAAAACATAAACTGATCGAATCAAAGTTAAAATCCGCGACTTATAGGTGAAAGCTTTCAAATAAGAGGTGCCCCTTATGGAGGACAAAATTACAAATTTTATTGAATATCTGTTTTCGATAGCTCTGCAAAAAAGCGGAAACATCCACGATGCCGAGGATCTGACGCAGGAGGTCATGCTCGCCGCTTTTTCTTTTAAAAAGCGCGGAGGAGTGATCGACAATCCGAAATCCTGGCTTTCATCAACTCTGAATCATAAGTTTAACGATTCGTTGCGTCGCAAATACAGTTTGCCGACGATCAATATTGATGAAATCCCGGACAACATTGAAGATATCGGACAAGACGACAGGATTCCTGACGAAGCGGTTCGCAGGGAGATCGCATATCTTGCCAAACTGCAGCGCGAAGTAATCGTGAAGCATTATTTACAGGGCGAAAAAGTGCAGACGATCGCAAATGAACTCTCCGTCCCAAAAGGAACGGTTCTCAGCAGATTATCTGCGGGGCGTGAACAGATGCGGAAAGGATTTGAAAAAATGGAACAGTATGAAAAGCAAAGCTATAACCCGGAACGACTTGAAATCAGTTGCCACGGAAATCCGGGATTCCGTGAGGAGCCTTGGTCACTCGTTGCGAATGATTTGATGAAGCAGAATATCCTCATCGTTGCGTACGATCATCCGGTTTCGGTAACGGATATCGCGCGCTCTCTCGGTATTCCGACGCCTTACGTTGAAACGGCGGTTGAAGACCTTGTCAAATCCGAATTAATGGGGAAAATCGGAAGCAAAGTGTTTACCGACTTTATGATCGTTACACCAAAGGATCTGCTGAAAGGACTGGAGAATGAAATTGCGTTTGCAGAGTCAAATTACAGCGATATGCTGTCTTTCGTTAAGAAATATATATCGCGGTTACGGGAAGTCGAATTCTACAAGGATATTCCCAAAAGCAAAGCAAAAAAGCTGGAATATTTCTTTGTGCTTGACTTGTTTTCAAAAGCGATCTATACGGCAACGCAAAGAATCGTTCCCTCAAAGGAAGAATATCCTGCTCGTCCCGACGGCGGCGCTTGGATAGCCAACGGGACAAAATATCCGCTTGACTTTGATTTTGATCAGTATAAGTTCGGCAAATACTGCTACGGCGGGATGCGAAGAGTATTTCGGGAAATGAGCATGGGTGCCAGATCAATTGATCTGAGAATCTACGATACACAGCCTGATCTTAACCGATATAACCACGGTCCGGTCGAACTCAGCGATGATGATCTTGCAAAGATGCTTTATCTTATTTCACGCGGAATACCGTTTGGTGTCCGTGGCTTGGATGAGATCTACCTGAAGGACGTCCCGCATCTGACAGAGTGCGGAATTCTCGGAAATGATAACGGCAACATTTTTGTGAGTTTACCCATGCTTTGTCCAAAAGAATACGCAGAACTTGAAAAAATCTGCATGGAGTATATGCAACAATTCGCCGATCTTCTTGAGCCGAAGCTGCGGGGTATCTTTCCTGAATTGAAAATCGAAATCCCAAAACATCTTGAAGGCAGGGTGGCGGTATTCAGGCAGTATTCATGTTATGCTATTCCAATTGCGTTTATCAAATGTGCCAAAGAATGCGGTGGTCTTGAATTTGTTGATTCAACGCCGCCTATGGTATTCATTGTGGACGACGCATACAATCCGATAAGGTAACAACGATTGGTTGTAGTATAATTTTTTGTCGCTTGCTTAAAGAAAGACAATTCTCGTTTGCCGAGCTCTCCTGTTGATGTACTTTATGGTGTTCTTAGTTAGGTTTTGTATCTTTTGGTAGTTCTTAGACATGAAAGAAACCACTTTTGTCTACCGGACAAAAGTGGTTTCTTTCAACTAAGTGTTCCGCTTGCGCGGAACGTGATGCAAGGCTACGCCTTGTGAAGCGCGCTGCCGCGCGTGAAGTGTACCTTTGGCACGATTTCGGAACACTTAACTTCGCTTTGCGGCAAAGCCGCAATACTTCACGGTGAGCGAAAGCGAGCCGCTTCGCTTGCCCGTCAAGGCAAACTTCATTCTTGAATTATTTACACTTTTCGAGTAAAATAGAATGGAAAAAAGAGTTCGACAAATCGGGATTTATGGAGACGTAGAAAATGATTCAGAAAATACGTTCATTTGATGAATATGAGGATTATATCCGCGAACTGGCTGGACACCCGTTATATTCCGATCCTCATTTTACTTATGACAAGAATAATCTCTACCGTTCTTTAAAGGCGAAAGACAAATATGCTTTTGCTGTTTTGAAAAATGGAACTACCGTTGGGATCTTTGTCTGGATTGTCCTTCCGGATGATCGATATATCGAGATGCTCATAGGATTTACCCAAAAAGAAGAAGCGTTTAATGAGATGCTTTCCTATATGGAGCAGTACTATTGCGGATACTATATGGATTTTGTATTTAATCCGCTAAACGCCGCGATTTCCCGACCGCTAAAGATGAAAGGGGCGACATTTGATCCGGAACAGCAGAAAATGATTCTGACTGGACCGACACCGAATGTATCGACCAGTCAGATTGAGTTGCTATCTGAGAAGTGGGTGAAACAGTATTGTGACCTTCATAGCACTGACACGTATTGGACCGCCGAGCGCATTCTTGCGGCTCAAGATAAATTCAGAGTCCTGCTTGCCATAAAAGATGGACAGGTCCAAGGATATTTGGATGTGCAATGCTGCTATGCTATCAATGAAATCTACGCCCTGTTTATGAAGCCCGAAGCAGCACAGCAAGGCTATGAACTGGCACTGTTGGTAAAGGCAATAGAATTAAACAGGCCAAATCAAATGATGGTAGTGGTCGATGTAGATGCTAAGGAAGAAATAGAATTGTATACTGCTGCCGGTTTTGACAGGTTAGAGGGACAGAATAGTATTACCGCTTCATATCAAGCAAAAGCAATATAAATTCAAGTTTGTCGGGCTGAAAAGCGTGTATCATTTTGGTAGTCTTTCTATGGTTTACGTATCATTTTGGCAGTCTTATACATGAAAGAAGCCTGATTTGTCTACAAAATCAGGCTTCTTTCAACTAAGTGTTCCGCTGGCGCGGAACGTGAAGGGTCCTTCGGACGTGAAGTGCGCTTCGCGCGTGAAGTGTGCTTCGCACGATATGCGGAACACTTAACTTCATTTGCCGCAAAGCGGCATACATCACTATTTACCTTAAAGGATTGAAAAATTCACACTTTTCGATTATAATGAAAAAAAACAGGCAATTCGGGATTTGTAACAGTGGGATCACTTGGGAGGAGAACGCATGAAAATGTTAATTGATCTGTTTCTAACATTTGTCAGGATCGGACTGTTTACTTTCGGCGGCGGTTATGCCATGATTCCTTTGATTGAGAATGCATGCGTTTCAAAAAAAGAATGGATAACGCATGACGAGATGATGGATATTACGGTGATAGCCGAATCTACGCCCGGTCCCATTTCCATAAACTGCGCAACGTACGTGGGTATGAAAAAAAAAGGAATATCCGGTGCGATAGCGGCAACCCTCGGCGTGACGCTCCCTTCGTTTGTTATAATACTTTTGATATCATTTGTTTTTGACCGCTTTTTAGAGATCAAATGGGTGTCAAGCGTATTTCGCGGAATAAAGATTGCCGTCGGGATTCTGATCGTTGATGCGGCTTTCAAAATGATTTTAAAAATGAAAAAAAGGCCGCTTTCGATACTCATTGCCGCTTGTGCCTTTACCGCAGTGATGCTGATTAACATTTTCGCGCTACGGCTGTCATCCATAATCCTTATGCTTGTTGCCGCGGCGGTAAGTCTTGCCGTTTACCTTGCCGGACGACATAAGGAAAAGGAGACTAAGAAATGATTCTCCTTGAACTTCTTGCCGGATTTTTGCTTATCGGATGCTTCTCGTTCGGAGGCGCTTACGGTGCTATACCTTTGATCTGTGAGGTTGTGCTGTACTTCGGTTGGCTTGATGAAGAAAAACTGTCGTATATGATCGCGGTCAGTGAAAGTACGCCCGGACCGATTATGGTAAACATGGCGACGTATATCGGCTCATCCCAAGCGGGCGTTCCCGGAGCAATCATCGCTACAGCGGCCGTTGTTTTTCCCGCGTTTCTGTTAGTGATCATACTCATGGCTTTCCTGAAAAATCTCATAAAAAAAGGCGCCGCTCAAGCGATACTCAACGGGTTCAAATCATGCATCATCGGTATCATCCTTGCGACAGGCGTCTATATGATACTGATAAACTGTATCGGAAATATAAGCGGTATTTCCATTGATATTGCCGCAATCGCTCTGACCGCGGGATTGTCTGTGGTATGGTTCGGATCAAAAAAGATTGTTAAAAAAGGCGTTTCTCCGATTATATTGATATGCCTTTCGGGCATTGCAGGAGTCTTGATTTACGGTTGGAATTGAGAAAAAAGCAGAATGAAGTTGAAAAAAACACCTTTAATAAATTCCGACTTATCGGGATGTATCATTCTGGCGTTTATACCTTGATTATATATCATTTACGCGCCACTGTGCGAGCAAAAGCCGCGATTTCACTATTGAATGATTCATTTTTTCAATACGATGAAAAAGCGACGAATCGGAATTTGCGGAGACGATCAATATGAAGCATACGGTAGTTTATATTCACGGAAAAAGCGGTAGCGCACAAGAAGCCGATCATTATAAATCATTTTTTCTGGGATATGATGTAATCGGATTTAATTATAAAGCCACAACGCCTTGGGATGCAAAAAAAGAATTCGGAACATTTATTGATAAAATATGCAAAAAAACCGGTAAAATTATATTAATCGCCAACAGTATCGGCGCATACTTTTCGATGTGCTCTTTTACAAATCAACCGATTGAAAAAGCGTTCTTCATATCTCCTATTGTAGATATGGAAGAATTGATTAACAACATGATGTCGTGGGCGAATGTTACAGAAGATGAGCTACGGGAAAAAGGGAAAATTGCAACAGACTTCGGGGAAACATTATCATGGGATTATTTGCAATATGTAAGAGATCATCCGATCAATTGGAATATTCCCACAAGTATCCTTTACGGCGAAAACGATCATTTAACATCCTTTCGGTCCATATCCGCTTTTTCTGACCGAATCGGCGCCAAACTTACCGTTATAAAAAACGGAGAACATTGGTTCCACACGAAAGAACAAATGGAGAATCTTGATTCATGGGTCGTAAAATCACTCTGAAAAATTCCGGTTTGTCGAGATAAACTTTCGTGCATATATTTTTTACCTCACATAAGGAGCAAGAGCGAAAATCGCGGGCGTTGCCGAGTTCGGCAACGCCCGCGATTGACAATTTGGAAAAAATTCGTTTTCGCTTCTTTCAGTTCGCAACGCCGAGCGTTACCCGAACATCGGTGGTCACGCTTTCTCCGAGCTTGTAAATTTTAAGCGTGACCGTGTTCCCCGCCGTATAGCCGTACAGAAGCTCGATCAGCTCATCCATGCCCGAAACCGTTTTTCCGTCGATCCCGACAATCACGTCCCCCGGGCTTAAAACGCCGTCCGCGCCGCTCCCGCCGGAAACCGAAACCACCAGAACGCCATCCGCGGGCGACGTATATTCTCGGCTCATATAGCTGTATTCATCGCCGCGGCCGATGCTGCTCCCCGTAATCCCGATGGTGGGCCGCACGCGGCTGACTTCCGACTGCACGCCCTCTGCGCTTCCCGTTTGAATGATGGAATTGACGATCTTCATGGCTCCGTTGATCGGAATGGCGAAACCGAGGCTTTCATAATCGCTCAATTTCTGCGTGACGATCCCCACCACTTCCGCGCGGTCGTTGCAGAGCGGGCCGCCGGAGTTCCCCGGGTTTACGGGCGCGTCGGTCTGGATCATACTCATCTCGCCGATGGACGCGGACCCGTTGACCGTAACCGACCGCCCCGTTGACGAAATGATCCCTTGCGTGGTCGTCCACGGCGCGCTGATTCCCGCAGGGTTTCCAATGGCAATGGCCTTATCCCCAACGCGGATCGCGTCCGAATTGCCGATTTTAACGGTCGGGTACCCGCTCCCCGCAATTTTGAGAACAGCGAGATCATCCGTCGCGCTGTACCCGACGACTTCCGCCTGCGCGACTCTGCCGGACGGATACAATGTTACCGAAATATGATCGGCGGCGGAAATTACATGATAATTGGTGACGATATATCCGTCGGAGCGGACGAAAAATCCGGTCCCGTAGCCATAGGACGTGCTGTTGGACGAATAAACCAGCACCGTTGCGGGCAGAACGGCGTCGGCCACTTCCTCGGTTGTAAGCGCGGAGCCGGAAGCCGCGGTGCGCAACCGATCCCGAAACGCCAGCGTTCCGACCAAAAGGCCGAGAACCAACAAAAACGCGATTGACATTACGCACGCAAAAACCACCGCGCCGCGCCGGCCGTTCTTCTTTGCCTCGGCCGCATGATACGCCGCCTGCGCCTCGTATGTCCACCGATAGGTATAAACGGGTTCCCTCTCCTGCTCTTTCACGGTCCCGTTCTCCTGCTGTTCGTTCATTCGGTTTCTCCTCTCTTGCGCTCCGGCTCCGCGGTTGCTTTGCGGAGCGTGAAGAAAAATTCGCAATATTCGCCCTCTCGGCTTTCCACGCGGATCTGTTCCCCATGCGCGTCCATAATGGTTTTGGAAATATACAGCCCCAAACCGAGGCCGGATTTATCCAGCCCGCGGCTTTTATCGCTCTTATAAAATCGTTCGAAAACAAACGGCAAATCCTCTTCGGAAATTCCGTTGCCCTCGTTATAAACGGCCACTTGTATTTTATGCTCTTTTATCTCGTTGATACGCAAACGGAGCAAACCGCCCTCGCGGGAAAACTTGACGGCGTTGTGGCAAATATTGTAAAAGATCTGGTAGATCGCGTCGTAATCGGCATATGCGTTCATGCGGTCGGCGTCGGTTTCAAACGCAACTTCCAGCCGCTTTTCCTCGATCTGCTGCTCAAATGAAATCAGGATCTGCCGCCCCATTTCGCAAATATCGAACGAGCGCATGGTAAACTTGCGGTCGCCCGCCTGAATGCGGGAAAGATCCAACAGCGAAGCGACCAGCCGCGAAAGCCGTTTGACCTCGGTTTCGATTACCCCGAGGTAGTGGTCGCGGTTCTCCGGCGGGATCACTCCCGCGCGGATCTCCTCGATAAAGCCCGCAATGGTCGTCATCGGCGTTCGCAGATCATGCGAAACATTGGCAATGAACGAACTCCGCATTTTTTCCAGATTTTCGAGCGACTCGGCCATGTTGTTGAACGCAACGGCCAGCCGCGCCACTTCATCATCCCCGCGGACCCGAACGCGCGTATCGAATTTCCCTTTTGCAAAACGCTCGGCCGCAACGCTCATTTCCCGCAAAGGGGAGATTACGCGGTTGCTGATGAAATAAACCGCGATCATGGCCGCAACCAGCACGAGCAACGCCGTTGAAAGAATGGTTTCGGTCATCTCCCGCATCATGTTGCCCCATGAAAGCCGCGTAATTCCCGCAAACACCACGCCGCAATACTCGCCGGAAGCGTTGAAAATCCCCTCGGCGCAAATCGGAATTGCTCCTTCCGAAAAAGAGGTTTTAATGCTCCGGTAAAAATTTTTCCCCTGCCGCGTGGTTTCAATCAACTCCTGCGGGAGCGCCGATTCGCGGCCGGCGGGTTCCTCCCCGAACCGCGCCCCCGCCATGCAGATCACCTGCCCGTCCCGATCGGCGAGCGCGAGCATCAGGTCGCTGTCGTTCATTGTCAGAACGTTGAGCAGCGTGGTCAGCGGCGAGCTTGGGTCCCCGAACGCTTCCAGCGCGTCCGCGGCAAATTCTTCCGGCTTGGTTTGCGAGGCGGCAAGGTCCACCGAATCGCGCAGGGCGATTACGGCATTGGACATTTCCCGCTCTTTGGAATCGGCAATATAACTATTGACAATCGACGTGATCAGCGAGAGCAACAGCACGAAACCAACCGCAAAAATCGCCATAACCGCCGTTACGTATTTTGCGAAAACGCTTTTGAACATGCCGGTTCCCCCCATCCGTCAAAATGAACTGCCGCAACAGATTCCGTTCGGTTGCGGCAGTTTTCGTGCGCGATAGCGTTCAGTTGAGAAGCTCGAACTTATATCCGACGCCCCAAACGGTTTTCAGCATCCATTTATCGGACGCGCCTTCCAACTTTTCGCGCAAACGCTTGACGTGAACGTCCACCGTTCGCGAATCGCCGAGGTAATCGAACCCCCAAACCTTATCCAGCAGTTGGTCGCGCGTGAACACGCGGTTGTAGTTGGAAGCGAGGAAATACAAAAGCTCCAACTCCTTCGGGGGAATGTCCACCGCTTTTCCTTTGAGTTTGAGTTCGTATTTTTGAAGGCTGATCTCGATGTTCTCGAATCTGATCACTTCCTCGTCAATGTCGCGCGAGTGCGAGCGGGAGCGGCGAAGCACCGCTTTTACGCGCGCGGAAAGCTCCTTCATGTCAAAGGGCTTCACAACAAAATCGTCGGCTCCGAGTTCCAGCCCCAAAACCTTATCGAACACCTCTCCCTTCGCCGTTACCATAATGATCGGCTTGGAAGAAATTTCGCGGATCTCGCGGCAAACCTGCCAACCGTCCTTTTTCGGCAGCATAATGTCGAGCAGAACAAGGTCCGGCTCGAACATTTTGAAAAAGCTGATTCCCTCGTTGCCGTCGGCCGCGGTTTTCACGTTATAACCTTCGTTCTCGAAATGTACTTTGAGCAGATCGCTGATGTTGGGATCATCGTCAACAACCAGAATTTTAGCATCCGTCATGTTTCAAGTCCTCCGTTCCCGTGGTTTATCATAAAAAATGTTATAATCATTATAACACATGAAATCCCGAATTGTAAATACTTTTTGTAAATTTTTGTATTTTTTCTGATTCTTTTTTTGCAAATACCCTTGAAAAAACATCGTTTTTTCGCTATAATAGGAGAGGACGACCCAAAAGAAAGGAAATTTCCATTATGAAACTCGGAATTGTCGGTTTGCCGAACGTTGGAAAAAGCACGCTCTTCAACGCGCTCACCAACGCGGGCGCCGAATCTGCCAACTATCCATTTTGCACCATTGAGCCGAACGTGGGCGTTGTTACCGTTCCCGATAAACGCCTCGACTTCCTTGCCGAAATGCACCACCCCGCCAAATACACCCCCGCCGTGATCGAATTTGTGGACATTGCGGGCTTGGTGAAAGGCGCTTCCAAGGGCGAGGGGCTTGGAAACCAATTTCTCGGAAACATTCGCGAGGTGGACGCGATTCTGCACGTGATCCGCTGTTTTCGGGACGACAACATTATCCACGTGGACGGCAAGATTGACCCCATGCGCGATCTGGAAACCATTAACCTTGAATTGATCTTTTCGGACATGGAAATTCTCGAACGGCGCATCGACCGCACCAAAAAAGCCCTGCGCGGCGATAAGAAGTACGCCGCCGAGCTGGAACTGCTCGAACGGATCTATGCCGTTCTGGAAAGCGGAAAAAGCGCGCGCACCATGGAGCTGACCGAGGACGAAAAAACCCTGCTTTCCGATACGCCCCTGCTGACCATGAAGCCCGTGATTTACGTTGCGAACGTTGGCGAGGATTATGCCGCCGCCGAACCGACCGATATGCCGGAATACATGGCTCTCAAAGCCTTTGCCGCGGAAGAACATTCCGAGGTGATCCCCATTTGCTGCCAGATTGAGGCGGAGATCGCGGAACTTGGAGCCGAGGAAAAGGCCGTTTTCCTCGCCGACCTCGGCATTGAAGAAAGCGGGCTTGACCGCCTGATTAAGGCAAGCTATTCCCTGCTTGGGCTGATCAGCTTTCTGACCGCCGGCCCAGACGAATGCCGCGCATGGACGATCCGCCGCGGCACCAAAGCCCCGAAAGCGGCGGGCAAGATCCATTCGGACATTGAGCGCGGGTTCATCCGCGCCGAGGTGGTCGCCTTTGACGACCTGCAAAAATACGGCAGTATGAACGCCGTGAAAGAGGCGGGCGCGCTCCGCAGCGAGGGCAAAGACTACGTAATGCAGGACGGCGACGTTGTGTATTTCCGCTTTAATGTGTGACCGGTAAAGACTTTTTTGGGGGACGCTTTCGTTTCTTGCAGGAAACGAAAACGTCCCCCCTTCTCAACCTTTCCCCGAGAAAAAAATAAACAATGCGCTCGCTTCCCTTTGTTTTTCCTTTTTGTTTGCTCTTTTCGGGGCGGGGAGTTTGAGGGGCGGGGTCCTTTTCTCGCGAGAAAAGGACCCCGCCCCTCAAGGTCTCCTTGCTCTTATTGTCCCCGCCACGCAACGGGGTCGGCGAAGGTTCCGGTATGGTAGCCGTTGATCAGGCGCACCATGCAGGCGTTCAGGTATTCCACGGTTACGTTTGGAAGGTCTGGGTCGTAATGGCTGCCGCCGATGCCCGAATCATCCGTTACGAACACGAAGGTTCCGCCCGTTAAAAGCGCGGCGGAGCGGGTGGTGTACTCGCAGAGCAGATCCGCGCCGCTGGCAAGCACGGGGCAAACGCGAATGCCCTGCTCCACCGCGCTGCGAACCGCGTTTGCAAAGCGGGTTTGATACTGCTGCCCGTCGTGCGGGGGCGCGTCGAGGACGAGGAAGATCAGCTTGGTGGCGTTTGCCGACCACTGCTTGGAAACCGCCTGTTCCAACGCTTCGTCCACCGCCTCGGGGTAGTCCCCGCCGCCGTCGGCTTTCTGCTTATCAAGCTCTTTCAGCTGCGCGGTCAGATTCTTTTTCACCGTTACATCCTTAAAATCCACATACTTGAACGGAACGCTGTCCTCGGCGTCGCGGTAGAACAGGAACGCAAGGTTGATCTTTGCGCCGGCGTTCGCGGACGCCACTTGGCGAACCACGTCGGCAAGCTCGGATTTGAGATAGCTGATCTCGTCGCCCATCGAACCGGTCACGTCCACCACGAACATCAGCTCGATCACGTCCGCTTTTTCCACGGAACCGCCCAGCTCGACGGTAACGTCGCGATTTTCGCCGTCAAATGCGGCAGTGGCGGTGTTGGATCCGCTTTCCACCGTCAGAGTCCCGCTTTCGCAATCGGGAAAGAGATACGCGACGCCGTTCGCATTTGTTACCGCGCGGAACGCCGTTTCGTCCCCGTTGCGGCAAACCACTTTCGCTCCCGCAACGGGCGCGCCGCCGCTCCTGACCGTTACGGTAACGCGGCGTTGCGAATCCATTCCCCACGGGTTGGAGAGATACCGATAAAACTTTCCGGCCGCTTTGGCAACTTCGGAAGTTTCTGCATTCTCGGCGGTCTGTTCGTCAACGGGCGAGGGTTCCGCGGCGGCGAACAGTTTGAGCCATTGCGCGTAGTAGCGGTTGTCGTCCTGCGCGCCCGCGGTGATTTGCCCCGCCGCGGGACGGACAACGGTTTCCGACTTGTTTTCCTCGGGTTCCGCCTCGCCCGCATAGCCCTCGGCTTTGCCGGCCATGGCGGCTTCCGCCATGCCGTCGGCCGCAAATCCCCCGTAATAATCCTCTGCTCCCATTGGCGCGCGTCCGCTTTTTGCAAGGCCGTTCGCGGCGCAGGCCCCGAAGCCGAACACCAAGAAGAACGCCAAACAGACAGACAACCACGGTTTCCAAATTCGTTTCATTTCAAATACCTCCGTTTTTTGGGTTTCACCTTTCATGTCGCCGGTTTCGGAAAAAGGTTACACAAAAAGAAAAAATTTGCCCCGCAAATCGCTTTTCGGTAATTTACGGGGCAAATTCAACATTACGGGGCGGTTCCGTTGAGAATCCGCGAGAGAGCGCGCGGCAGCGCGGCGACCGTATCCGACGCGACCATGCTCACGGGATTTTCGGACGCTTCGGCAAGCTCCCCCGCATAGCCCGCGAGGTATGCCCCGCAGGCAACGGTCAGCGCGGTTGGCGGCAGATAGCCGAGCAACCCCGCGAGAACGCCGGAGAGAACGTCGCCGCTCCCCGCGGTCGCCATTCCCGCGCATCCGCGGTCGGAAAGATACGCCGTCTCCCCGTCGGTTACAACCGTGGTCGCGCCTTTGAGCAGGAGAATTACACGGTACTTTCCCGCAAAATCCTTTGCGGCGGCAACAGGATCGGACAAAATTTCGTCCATGGGAACGCCGGAAAGACGTTCCAATTCTTTCGGGTGCGGCGTCAGGATCACGCGTCCGGCAGCACGGCGCAAAAGAGAACGATCCATGCGCGAAAGCGTGTTCAGCGCGTCCGCGTCCAACAAAAGCGAACCGGAAAAGTTCTCCAAAAGGTGCGTTAAGATCGCGGGGTAATCGCTTCCCTCTCCCCAGCCCATGCCAACCGCAACGGCGCGTTTGCCCGCAAGAAAAGCATTGATCGCGGCGGGGTCAAACGCCATGCAGCCGCCCGATTCGGGCATTGGCGCAAGCGTGCTTTCGAGCAGACAGGGGGCGACCGCGGCGGCAAGCGACGACGGAACGCCGAGCGTTACCACCCCGCACCCCGCGCGCATTGCGGACGCGCCGAGGTTTGCGAGTTTTGCCGCGCCCGCATAGCGGGTACAACCGCCGAGAATGCCCACATAACCGTAAGTTCCCTTATGGGAATTGCGGCGGCGCGGCGGAAGTGCGGCCCTCACGTCCGCCGCTTCCAGCAGGCGATACGGCTCGCCGACGATCGGAATGCCGATGTCAACGTTCAGGAGCCGCCCGATGCGGTCTTTCGCATCAGCAAGGTAATGCCCCGCTTTCGGGCTCCCCACCGAAACCGTTACGGTGGAACGAACGGCCGGATCGCCGAGTCCGCTGTCGCCGTTCATGCCGCTGTTGATGTCCACCGAGACCACGGGCAGGCCGCTTTGGTTGATCGCCTCGATGGCGTTTCGGTAAATCCCCTCGGCGTTGCCGTGGAATCCCGTTCCGAAAATGCAATCCGCAATTTCCGCGTCGCCCGAAAAATCGGGCTTTTCGGTTACGGTTTCCATCGGGATTCCCGCGCGGCGGCATTGTTCAAGATAAATCGAACCGACCGGCGTTGCGGCCTCGGTAAGCCGCAGAACGCGGCACGGGACACCCGCCCCGCGCAACAGGAGCGCAAGCGCGTAACCGTCGCCCGCGTTGTTGCCGGAACCGCATACAACGGCCGTTCGGCCTTTCCACGGGTACGACCCGAAAACGCCGCGCGCCGCGCGCATCATCAGTTCCTCGGCGGGAACGCCGCTCCGAACGGCGGCCGCGTCGCTCTCGCGCATCTGCGCGACCGAAACCGCTTCAATCATGGGAGTCTCCCCGCATTGCGTCCGCGGAGAATCCGCTTGGGAGCAGTTCTCGGAGCGTGTAGGCGCGAATTTCGCCTTTGCAGGCGACCAATACGCGGAAATCGTCGCCGCAGAATTCGCGCAGGAATTGGCGGCAGATCCCGCAGGGGCTGAAAAAGGTTTCCGCGGGTTCTCCGCGCTTCCCGCCCACAACGGCAATGGCGGAAAACTCCCGTTTCCCTTCCGCTACGGCGCGCGTAACGGCAACGCGCTCGGCGCAGATCGTGGCTCCGTAGGAAGCGTTCTCCACGTTACAGCCCAGCGCAACCGTTCCGTCTGCGCAGAGCAACGCCGCGCCGACGGTATAGCCGGAATAGGGCGAATACGCGTTTGCGCGTGCGGCTTCCGCCTGCCGGATCAATTCCGAATCGGTCATATCAATCCCCCCAAATCAGCTTTGCAAAGCTCTTTCCCGCGCCGCCGTGCGGAACGCCGAGCAGGTCGGCAACCGTTGCCGCAACGTCGGAAAACCCGTTCCGAACGGGCAAACCCGCGGGACGAACCCGCGCGCCGAAGCAAAGAAGCGGCACATACTCGCGGGTGTGGTCGGTCCCTTTGAAGGCGGGATCGCAGCCGTGGTCGGCGGAAATCAGAAGCACGTCGTCCGCCCGCATACGGGGCAGAAAATCGGCCAGCCAGCGGTCAAAATCGTTGAGCGCATGCGCATAGGCCACGGGATCGCGCCTATGGCCGCAGAGCATATCAAAATCCACCAGATTGACAAAGCAAAGTCCGTGAAAATCGGTTGCGGCATAGCGATCGGTCGCGGCCATGCCCTCGGCGTTTCCGTGGGTCAGGATGAAATCGGTAAACCCGCGGCCCGCGAAAATATCATAGATTTTGCCGACCGAGAGCGAATCGAGACCCGCGGCCTTGACCTCGTCCGAAAGCGTTGGGCGCGGCGGCAACAGCGAGAAATCGCGGCGGTTGGCGGTTCGGGTAAATCCGCGGTCGGGGTCGCCCGCGAACGGCCGCGCGATCACGCGCCCAACGCCGTGTTCCCCTTGCAGCAACGCTCTTGCCTTGCGGCAGATTTCATAAAGCGTTTCGGGCGGGACCAACGATTCGTGCGCGGCGATCTGGAACACGCTGTCGGCCGAGGTATAAACGATCAGTTTCCCCGTTTTCAGATGCTCCGCGCCGTAATCGCGGATCACGTCGGTTCCCGAATACGGGCGATTGCAAAGCACGCCGTAGCCCGTGGCTTTCGTAAACGCTTCGATCACCTCGGGCGGGAACCCGTTCGGATAGGTGGGAAACGGTTTTCCCGAAACCAGACCGGCAAGCTCCCAATGCCCCGTTGTGGTATCTTTCCCGCGCGAGAGTTCGCGCAGTTTGGCATATGCGCCGCGCGGGTCCGGAACCGCGCCGAGGAACTCCAAACCGCCGATATTGCCCAATCCCAAGCTCCGCAGCGTTGGGATGGATAGCTCGCCCGAGGCATGAACGCTTTTGAGCGTATGCGCCCCGACGTCGCCGAAATCGGCCGCGTCCGGCGCTTCCCCCGCGCCAACGCTATCCAGAACGATGAAAAAAACACGTTTCGCGTTCATTTCAAAGTCCCTTTATGAAGCGCGCGGCGGTATCAAGCGCAATCTCCGCCATTTCGCCGAAGCCCGTTTGCCGTTCGGCCGCGGGCAAAATATCGCCGGTGATGATGTGGTCGGAGACCGTGCAGATTGCGAGCGCTTTTTTGCCGAGCTTCGCCGCGTTGAGGTAGAGCGCCGCGGCTTCCATTTCCACGGCTAGAACGCCCATTTTCGCATAGCGACGGTTGGCTTCGGGATCGTCATCGTAAAACCGGTCGGACGACATCAGGTTTCCGACATGGAAACGGCTTTCCCTCTCGCGGCAAACGGCAACCGCCGTTTCCAGCAGGCCGAAATCGCAAAGCGGGGCGACGCTCGCGCCCATGCGGAACTGCTCGGCATAGGAAGAATTGGTGGAAGCTCCCATTCCCAGCACAATATCGCGCGTGCGGATCTCCGGTTGCAGCGCGCCCGCGCTCCCAACGCGCAGGATCGCTTCCACGCCGAAGAACTCGAACAGTTCATAGCTGTAAATACCGATGGACGGCATGCCCATTCCGCTGGCCATAACCGAAACGGTTTCCCCGTTCCATTTTCCCGTGTAGCCCTGCACGCCGCGGACGTTATTGACAAGCCGCGCCTCGGTCAGGTAGGTTTTAGCGATAAACTCCGAACGAAGCGGGTCCCCGGGCATTAGGACAACCTTTCCGAAATCTTCGGGAGCCGCGTTGATATGCGGCGTTGGATAGTCGGCCATTACAACAGATTCCTCTCTTTCACGATTTTTACGATTGCGCTGGTTCCGAGGCGCGACGCGCCGAGCGACAGGAACCGCTCCGCGTCTTCCAGAGAGCGAATGCCGCCCGCCGCCTTAATGGAAAGTCCCGCGGGTACGTGCGCCGCGAAAAGCGCGACATCCTCCGGCGTTGCCCCGCCGGTGGAAAAGCCGGTGGACGTTTTGATAAAGTCCGCGCCGCTCTCCCCAACGATCCCGCACATGCGGATTTTTTCTTCGTCGGTCAAGAGGCAGGTTTCGATGATCACTTTCAGGATTTTCCCGCGGCAGGCTTCCCGCACCGCGCGGATGTCGGCGGCAACATCGTCGTACCGTTTGTCGCGCAACGCGCCGAGATGGATAACCATGTCAATCTCGTCCGCTCCGTTCGCAACGGCGTCGGCGGTTTCGGCAACCTTTGCGGCGGTGGTTGTATACCCGTTCGGAAAGCCGATAACCGTGCAAACCGGCAACTTCCCGCCGAGATATTCCCGCGCCTGCCTGACATAGCAGGGCGGAATACAGACCGAGGCGACGCCATAGCGCAATCCGTCGTCGCAAAGCGCGCGGATCTCCGCCCAAGTTGCGGTTTGGCGCAGGAGCGTATGGTCCACTTTGGATAAAATTTCGCGAATTTCCATTTCAAAAAACCCCTTTTCGGTTTTCATTACTTCTATTTTATCACAATCTTTTGCCTTTCGCAAGCCCCGTTTGAAAAAAAGGATTGCAAAAAGGAAAAAAATATGATAAAATAGAGGCGGAACTTCGGATTTTTGGGGGTGGTACTGTGCAATTGCAGTTGAATAATCGCGATCGCGCGCGCTGGGAAACGGTTTGCAAAGCGGAAGCGCGCAACGACCGCATTCTGCGCCTGCTGGCCATCTACCTGAACGAAATGCCGCGTTTCATTACGCGCCGCATGGTCCGCGACCTTGCGCGGGATTGCGCCCTTCCCGAGGAAGCCGCCTACCGCGTTCTCTTTTCCGCCGCGATCGGGTTGGATACCGCTTCGGATCCCGAGGATCGCCGTTTGGAGCGGGACTACCTTTCGGTTGGGCTGCAACGCCTCGACCCGACCGATTGGAACTCCGACGCCTACTTGGAAACCATAGCGTTTCCCGCCGCGAAAGTTGCGAATTGGAGCTTCGGAACCGAAACATACGCCCCTTACGAAGCCTTTGTTTTCAACAACGCCGTTCGGAAACCGGACGGACGTCTGATCCCGCAGATCGGCTATTTTACCGAACGGTTCCGCTTTCCCTGCGTGCGCGAGGACGGCGTGGAATGGATGGCGGTGAAACCCAACGAGATCTCCACCATGCGCGCTCCGGTTGCCGCCGCGCACGGGAACACAGTCGCGTTCGGGCTCGGGCTCGGCTATTTCGCATTCCATGCCTCGGAAAAAGCGGAAGTATCCTCTGTTACGGTTGTGGAACGCGACCCCGCCGTGATCGACCTGTTCCGCGCGCATCTGCTCCCGCAATTCCCGCACCGCGAGAAAATCACGGTGGTTCCGGCCGACGCGTTTCATTACGCGGAGCGCGAACTTCCGCGAACCAACGCCGATTTCGTGTTTACCGACCTTTGGCACGATCAATCGGACGGTCTGCCCCTCTATCTGCGCATGAAGAGGTTGGAGTCCCTCGCTCCGCACGCCGAGTTTCAATATTGGATCGAGCCGCTCCTGCTCGGCTCCCTCCGCCGCATGGTGTTTGACCGCATCCGCGACGGCGGCGAGGGAGAAATACGCTCCTTCTCCGAGATTGAAACCATGATCTCGGACGATTATTTGCGCAAACTCGCGCCAAAGATTCAAAAAATGGATTGAGACCTTGGGAGAGAGGAACCGTTTTCTTACGGAAGAAAGCGGTTCCTCTCTCCCAAGCCCTCCCTCTTCCGAAAAGAACGACCGCAAATTCCGTTTGCCGGACTGCTCAAATATAAAAACAGGGTTCCTTTTCCCTGCGGAAAGGAGCCCCGTTTTTATGATGGTTTTATTTTTTCGTACTCCGCATCATGTCGAAGAGGCCGCCGAAATCATCATCGTCGTCGCGCGGCGTTTTCGGTTGCGAAACGCGCGGTTTCTCGACGTTGCCCGTTGCGGCCGGTTTTTGCGCGGCGGTTCCGAAACGGTCGTTCGGCTTGACCTTCTCCGCGCGGCGGTTTGTGGTTTCGGGACGTTTTTCAAATCCCGTTGCAATCACGGTAACGCGCATTTCGTCCTCTAAATCGGTATCAAACGATACGCCCCAGATGATGTTTGCCCCGGGGTTGGCTTCGGATGTAATCAGCGAGGAAGCAAGCTCGGCGTCGTCCAAGGAAACGTCCGGCGAGACCGACATGGAAATCAGAATTCCCTGCGCGCCCTTGATGGACGTTTCCAGCAACGGGCTGGAAATGGCCTCTTTTGCCGCCTGTTCCGCTTTATCCTTGCCCGAAGCGGAGCCAATGCCCATGTGGGCATAGCCCGCGTTGGCCATAACGCTGGTAACATCGGCAAAGTCCACGTTGATGAACGCGTCGTCCACAATCAGGTCGGAAACGCTCTGCACACCGTTGCGGAGAACATCATCCGCGATTGCGAAAGCGTTGAAAAGCGAAATTTTCGCGTTGGAAACCTGTTTGAGCCGTTCATTCGGAATGATGATCAGCGAATCGACATACTGCGAAAGCTCGGCAATGCCCGCTTCGGCCTGCGTCATGCGCTTTGCGCCCTCGAACGCGAACGGCTTGGTAACAATGCCGACCGTCAGAATTTCCATCTCCCGCGCGACGCGCGCAACCACCGGCGCGGCTCCCGTTCCCGTTCCGCCGCCCATTCCCGCGGTGATAAACACCATATCGGTTCCTTCAAGCAGGGCGCGGATGTCCTCGATGGATTCTTCCGCCGCCCGCGCGCCGATTTGCGGGTTTGCGCCGGCTCCGAAGCCCTTGGTGATCTTCTCGCCGATCACAAGCTGGCTGGGAGCCTCGGAACGTTGAAGGGCTTGCCGGTCGGTGTTTACAGCAACAAAATCCACCCCGCGGATATTGGCGGAGACCATGCGGTTTACGGCGTTGTTCCCGCCGCCGCCCACGCCGATGACCTTAATTTTGACCCCGCACTCGCGGGTATCGTCATGTTCAAACGTCATTTGTTTTTCCTCCCAAACACAACTTTTTCGGTATCCTCTCGAACCCATAAACAAATTTACAATGCTGATATAATATTATCATACTATTTTTTTGCCGATTTTGCAAGTGCTTTTTGAATTTTTTTCAAAAAAACAATCTTTTTTTTCGATTTTTTACCGGATCGGGCGCAAAAAAGATCGTCCCGCGTCGAAAAAACCCTCGATGCGGGACGATGATTCGGTTCTGTAATCCGCTTCAACGGGCGGACGCTTCCGCGGAACTTGCAACCGCGGTTCCCTCTTTTTCCACGATCTTGATGGTAACGCTGCCGAGCGAGGTTTTCACCGAAACGCGCTCCACGTTTTCATCCTGCGCGATGCGCTCCGCGATCTCGCCTTTTTTCAAATCGAGAATCTCGTCCCCGATCTCAACGCCGGAAGCCGCGATAACCGATTCCTCGGCGACCCGACTGTTCCCCTTGACCTTGATCGACTGCACCTTGAACGCAGGCAGAACGAGCAAAAGCATGCCGAAAATAACCAAAAGCAATGTGGAACCGAGAATGCCGACCGCCACGCGGCGTTGCATCCGGCGGACGCGCTGATGGCGGATAACGGAACGGCTGGCGCGGGACTTCTCGGCTGCGGGCTTTTCGTTGTTGCTGTATGAATAATATGCGGTACGGTTCATGATAAAAATCCTTTCTTTTCTGTTTCCTTTTTTTGATTTGTTTTTTATTTTTTCGCCGTCAGTTCGACGATTTCCTGCCAGATCAGGCGACCCGCGTCGGGTCCGGCAAACATGTGAATATTGGTTTGCAGCTCCCGCAAGCGGTCGCGCGTGGAAAGCAGGTCGATCACCGCTTCGGTCAGCGCGCCGTCCGAAAGCGCGGTTTCGGGAATCAGCACCGCGGCGTTCCGGTCGGCCAGCGCGCGGGCGTTCGCGGTCTGGTGGTCGTCCACCACGTTCGGGGACGGGACCAGAATTGCCGCTTTGCCGAGCTGCGCCAGCTCCGAGAGCGTCATGGCTCCCGCGCGGGAGATCACAAGATCGGCCGCCGCCATGCGATACGGCATGTCGTAGAAGTAATCGAACAGCCGACAGTTGGGACTCTGATCCAGCCCATGCTCCTCGAATCGGGATTTCAGGGCTTCATACCCCCGTTTTCCCGCCGCGTGCCAATGAACGACTTCCGGATGCATGGCAACGCAGTTTTGCATAAATTCCAAAGCCGCGTCGTTGAGCGCGTCGGAGCCGAGGCTCCCGCCGAACGAAAGCACCACAATCCGATCGTCCCCGATTCCGAGGTAGGCTCTCGCCCGTTCGCGGGTCAGGCTCTCGTAGCTCTCCCGCAACGGGTTCCCGACATGCTTTGTTTTTGTCGGCAAGCCGACTTCCTGCTCGGTGGACTCGAAGTTGACCCAAATGCGATCCACATGCCGTTTCAGTTTGCGAATGGCAAGCCCGAGCTTCGCGTTGGATTCGTGCACCGCCGTCGGGATTCCTCGGTCGGCCGCCGCTTTCATAATCGGCCAACAGGCGTATCCGCCCGTTCCGATTACAAGATCGGGGCGAAATTCATCGAGGATCGCCAAGGTTTCGGGTGCGCGAGGCGAACGCATCGCCATGCGAAGCGCACGGAGATTTTTCGGTCTCCAAACGGGTCTCGCAAAGCCGATGGACTCCACAAAGTAAAGCGGGTATCCCTCGCGCGGGACCAGATCCTCTTCTCTCCCACCCTTGATTCCGACAAACGCGATTTCGGAAGCGGGCGCGTTTCGTCGGATGATCTCCGCAATCGCGAGCGCGGGGTTGATATGTCCCGCGGTGCCGCCGCCCGTCAGTAAAACACGCATAGCCTGTTTCCCCGCCGCGGCGCGCCGCCGGTTCGTATTCGTCGGTTCATCTCGGTTCGCCCGTCCTTTCGTCGGATTTTGTTCGATCAGAGTTTTCGGTGATTTCCGAAGCGGGAAATGGAAAGCAGGATTCCCACCTCGAAGATCTGAAGCATCAATGATGTCCCCCCGTAGCTGAAAAACGGAAGCGAAATTCCCGTATTCGGCATGGAGTTGGTAACAACGGCAATGTTCATAGCGACTTGCAGAGCCACTTTGAACGTCAGCCCGTAGGCCATGAGCGAGGATGTGAGGTCGCCGGCGTTTCTCGCGATGTAAAACCCGCGCCAAACGAACAACGCGAACAACGCAATCACCAGAAACGCGCCGAAGAAGCCGAGTTCCTCGCAAACAATGGTAAAAATAAAATCGTTCTGCGGTTGGGAAACATAGCCGTATTTTTGCCGGCTCATTCCCAGCCCTCGGCCGAAAAGGCCGCCGGAGCCGATCGCCATTAAGCCCTGCAAGGTCTGCCAAGCGGCTCCAAGCGGGTCCGCTTCCTCAATGTGAATCCATGTGTCCACCCGTGCCTGCGCGTATGGAAACAGCGCGATCAGCAGGACGCCCGCAAGCGCGATAACCCCGAGGATCGAAAGGATCCACGCGGGTTTGGTCCCGCCGAGGAACATCACCGTGATCCCGAGCATTCCGATGATCATGATGCCCGAAATGTGTTTTTCGAGCGCAACGAGGATCAGAAGCCCGCCGATCATGAACGCGGGGTAAAGCACGCCGTACCGGAAGCTGCCGCCGCGGCGGACGGAACGAATCCGATCCTGCCTGCCGGCCATGTACCTTGCCAAAAGCAGCACCAGCGCGAGTTTTCCGATTTCGGACGGCTGAACGGTGAAAATACCGAAATCCAGCCAGCGTTTCGCTCCGCTCCCGAGGTCGCTTCCAACGGCAAGCACCAAAAGAAGCATTATAATGGAAACGGCGTAGAGGACCACTCCGAAATCCGCCCAGAAACGCGGTGTGGCAAAGCGGACGGCGGCCGCCGTGATTCCAACGGCAAACACCAGAAACACCAGATGGCGAACGATGAAATAGCTTCGGTCGTTGTGGTACTGCTCGGCATAAACCGAGGACGCGCTATAAACCATCACGCACCCGAACAGCACCAACGCGGCGGCGATCAGCAGCATGGGAACATCCACCCCGCCGATTGCGGACGCCTGCCGCCGAGCGGGGGCGGAGCTTGGAAAAGTTCGTTCCGTGTTCTCCACCCCCTTACGCGCCGACGGCAAACCAGCCGACCGCGCAGAGGACGACCTCGCAGGCCGCGAAAAACGCGACAATCGCGTATTCGTTCCATCCGCATTTTTCAAGATGGTGGTGGAAAGGCGCCATTTTGAAGAGCCGCTTCCCGCCCGTTAACTTGAACCAAGCCACTTGCAGAAAGCTGGAAAGCATTTCAAAAATGAAAACGCCGGAAACGATCAACCCCGCGAAATGCGCGCGGATCATGAACGCCGCACCGATTACGAGCGCGCCGAGAAAGAGCGAACCCGTATCTCCCATAAAGACCTTGGCGGGATGAAAATTGTAAATCAGAAACCCGAGCGACGCGCCGAGCAGGATTGCGGAGAGCAGGCCCACCGCGTGATCGCGCCACACGAACGCGACAAGAGCGAACAACCCGCCGATTACGAAGGTGACCGACGACGCCAGCCCGTCGATCCCGTCGGTCAGGTTCCCGCCGTTGATTACACCGACCAGAACGACGACCGATACCGGATAGAAGAACGGCCCAAGCTCCAACGAACGGCCGATGAACGGCAGATCCACCGAGGTATCAACGAACCCCGTATACCGCATAACCGCCACATAAGCGGCGGCAACCGCGATTTGCAGGGTGAGTTTCTGATACCATGTCAACCCCTCGTTGCGCTTTTTCACAAGCTTGCAGTAATCGTCAATAAACCCGATTGCGCCGTTCGCCGCGGCAAAGGCAAGCGTCAGGGCAAGCGGAATTTCAAAGGGTGCCGTTCCCCGCGCCGCGCGGACGATAAAGTATACCGCCGAAACAATTAAGGCCGCGAGAATAAACCCGATGCCGCCCATGGTGGGCGTTCCCTCTTTGGCTTTATGCCAGCGAGGCCCGATTTCCAGAATCCGCTGACCCGCTTTGTGCGAACGCAGAACGGGAATCAGCCGCCATTCCGCCAAAACGGTCAGAAGAAACACGCCGATTGCCGTTATGAAAAATTCCAACCCGAATTCACGCATGATCCCGACCCTCTTTTCCCGAAAGGAACTGTTTGAGTGCGGAACCCATTCGTTCGGCGGCAACCGCGCGGCTCGCCTTGATCCATACAATGTCGCCGCGCCGTACCGTTTCGCAAAGGAGCGCGGCCGCGGCCGTCAGGTCGTCGGTCTTTTCCGTGCGGTGAACGCGGGATTCGGAAACGCCGGCTTCCAGCGCGCCCTCGGCAATGGCGCTGCCGCCCTGCCCGAGCGCAAAGAGCAATTCCGCGTTTCCCGCGGCAAAGCGTTCCCCCACCCTGCGGTGCAGTTCTTCGCTTTCCCGCCCAAGCTCGCGCATTTCCCCGAGAACCGCGATGCCGCGGCGGCCGGAAGAAGCGCAAAGCGCGTCCAGAACGTCGAGCGCGGCGTTCATGGATTCGGGAGAGGCGTTATAGCAATCTTCAATCAAAGTTACGCCCGCAATTTCGGTGCGCTTTTGACGAAGCTCGTTCGTCTCGAAAGCAAACAACCCCGCGCGGATCGCTTCGGGAGCAACGCCCGCCGCAATTCCGACGGCAAACGCGAACAGCGCGGCGGAAACGTTATGCGCGCCGGCAACGCGGATGCAAAGATCGCGTTCCATGCCGCCCGCCCAGCAAAGATCAAATCGCGTTCGTTCGGATTCCACACGGATATTGTTTGCCGAAAAGTCGGCTTTTCTGCCTTTTCGGGAGACGGAAATCGTTCGGAAATTTTTTCCGTCGCGCGCGATGGGGTATTCCTCGTCGGCGTTTCGGAGAAAAAGTCCGTTTTCGCGCAATCCCGAAAGAATTTCGAGCTTGGCGCGGAGAATATTTTCGCGGCTCCCGAGCATGCCGAGATGCGCGGCGCCGATGTTGGTAATCAGGGCAATGTCCGGTTCCGCGCAGCGCGAAAGCCGTTCGATTTCGCCGAGCGCGTTCATACCCATTTCGAGTACGGCCCATTCGGCGTTGTTTGGCATTCCGATGAGCGAGAGCGGCATTCCGACCGTGCTGTTGTGATTCCCTTCGGTTGCAAAAACGCGGAATTTGCGGGAAAGTACCGAGAAAATCATTTCTTTGGTCGTCGTTTTTCCAACGCTTCCCGTAACCCCGACAACCCGACAGCCGACTTCCCGACGGCGGTGAGCCGCAAGCGAAGCAATCGCCTTTTCGGAATCCGGAACCTCGATTACCGCCGCGCCGGAAAGCGCGGGCGCATGTTCGCAAACCACGCATCGGCACCCCGCGGCGATCGCATTGGGAAGGAACAGATGTCCGTCGGTCCGTTTGCCGCGCAAAGCGACAAACGCGGTTTGCGGGTCGACCTCGGCGGAATCGGTGCAAAGCCCGCAAACGAAGGTTTGCGAAGCGTTCGCGCCCGCCCGCAAGGTTCCGCCCAATCCCCGAGCCAAGGACGCAAGGGAGATTTTTCCGTTCGCAAATGCGGTTTTCATGCGTTGCGCGTCCTTTCCCGTTCGGCAAGTGCGCGCGCCACGATTTCGCGTTCGTGAAAGGGTTTTCTTCCCTCTTTGGTAATTTCGTATTCCTCGTGTCCCTTTCCAGCCAAGAGGATAACGTCCCCTGTGCGGGCGGTGAGGATGGCGGTTTCGATCGCTTTCGCGCGGTCCGGAATAACGCGCGCGGGACGGCTTGGATCGATACCGGATAAAATCTCTTTGATAATGGTTTCGGGATCCTCGCTCCGGCTGTTATCCGAGGTGACGATCACCTCGTCCGCCAACCGCGAAGCGATGGCTCCCATCAGCGGCCGTTTGGTGCGGTCGCGATCTCCGCCGCAGCCGAACACAACAACCACCCGTTCGCCCGCGCGGCGAACCTCGCCCGCCGTTCGCAGGAGTTTTTCGAGCGCGTCCGGCGTATGCGCGTAATCGATGATAACCGAAAAATCGGCGGACGGCCCCAATTTCAGCCGTTCCATTCTGCCGCGAACGCCGCCCACCGACGCCAGCGCGTCCTTAATGGCCGCCGCGCCGAAGCCCAGCTCCTTGGCGCAGATCGCCGCTTCCATCGAGTTCATAACGCTGAACGCGCCCGCGATCCCGCATTGAAGCGAGAGGCGCGAATGGGCTGAAGCCATGGTGTAGGCCACGCCGTTCTGCCCGAGCATGCGGACCTCTGATGCGGTGTAATCCGCGCCCGCGTAGGTTTGCGAGCAGGTCACGGTTCGTCCCGTTGCCGCGCGGAGCATTTCATTGGCAAAAGGCGAATCGATGTTGATTACCGAAAGCCGACTTTTGCGGAACAGTTCGGCTTTCGCTTGCGCGTAAGCTTCCATGGAACCGTGAAAATCAAGGTGATCCGGCGTCAGGTTGGTAAAAATTGCGGCGTCGAACGCGATGGGGTCGAGTTTGCCGAGCGCCAAGGCATGCGACGTGGCTTCCATAAGAACGTATTCCACGCCGTCCCCCGCCATTTCCGCAAGCATGCGATAAAGCTCGGGCGGATCGGGCGTGGTCATATTGGCAAGGCGGTTGAGCATGCGGTTTTCCAGCCGGCGACCGGCGGATTCGCACCCCACGGTTCCGATCAGCCCGCATTTGCAAAGCGACGTTTCGAGGATCGCCCGAAGCAGATGCGTTACCGAAGTTTTGCCGTTGGTTCCCGTTACGCCGATGAATTTCAATTTCTCGGTCGGAAACCCGTAAAAAGCGTTGTATAAACGGGCGCACGCGCGGCGCGTATCCTCGGCCACGAGGATCGGAACGCCTTGCGGCGCGCAATAGGCGCATCCCTTCTGCACAACCGCCCAGCGCGCTCCGCGCGAAACCGCCTCGGAGATCAGCGCATGGCTATCATGGTGCAGACCTTTGATGCAAACGAATAAACTGTTTTCCGTTACGGCGCGCGTATCGGTGCAGACCATGCCGACCTCGGCTCCGCCGACGGACTCGGGGCAAAGAATGTTCGCCGCCCCGCAAAGAGCTTCCAATTTCATAGCGTCCTCCCGAAAGTTTGTTTGTTACACTTCCGGCGTCGGGCGCCATTTTAAGGGAACACCGCGCAATTCCGATATTGCAAGGCATTGCTTTACGGATCATCCGCCGCGTCGAGATCATCGTCCGTCAGCGATCGGAGTACCACTTCCAGAACCGTTCCGCGCGGCGCTTCGTTCCCTGCCGCCACGGATTGCGAAATAACCGTTACCGCGGCATCGTGGTTTCGCGTTCCGCGAATGCGGATGTTGAATCCCGCGTCGATCAGCGCGCGGTTTGCTTCAAGCGCGCTCATGCCCACCACGTTCGGAACCGTTGCGGTTTGCGGGGGTTCCTCGTTTCCGAGGTACAATATCACTCTTCCGGAGCTTCGTTCCATCACCGTTCCCGCCTCGGGGGACTGCCGCAGAACGACTTCTCCGTTTCCGACAAATTCAAATTCCGCGCCCGCCTCGCGGCAGGCCTCGGCGGCCGCTTCTTTCGTTTGGTTGCGGCAATCCGGCGCGCTGACCGTCCGGTTGGCGAGTTCTTCCTCGCTGTAAACGGCTTCTACCCCGAGATAGGGCAGAATCGCTTCCATCACCGCGCCCACATACGGCGCGGCGACCGTGCTTCCGTAGAGGATGCCCGCGGTGGGTTCATCCACAATGATGATCACCGCGTACTGCGCGTCCTCGGCGGGCGCGAACGCCACCGTGGAGCAGACATACCGGCCGAGGCTACCCGCGTTTTTCTTTTGGGAAGTGCCGGTTTTCGCCGCGATGCGATAGCCCGCGACATACGCGTTTTTTGCGCCGCCGTCGCCCGAAACGCCCTCTTCGAGGATTTTCGAAACGGTTGCGCAGGTCTCTTCGTCAATCACCCGACGACGGGTGTCGGCGTCGAATTCCCACACCGTGTTGCCGTCGGGGTCGGTTACGGATTGAACGAGGTGCGGCGTTACAAGCCAGCCGCCGTTGGCCACGGCGGAAACCGCCGTAATTTGTTGCAGCAGCGTGACGTTGAAGTTCTGACCGAACGAATAGATCGCAAGGTCGAGTTCGGTAAAGTTTTCCTCGGGGATCACAACGCTGTTGCCTTCCCCTGGGAGATCGACTCCGGTTTTCTCCAAAAAGCCGAACGCGTTCAGGTATCGATAAAACGTGCTGCCGCCGAGCCGCAGACCAACCGTCATCAGAACGGGGTTGCAGGATTGTTGGATCCCTTCCACAAAGGTCAGGTTTCCGTGTCCCGTGGTTTTATGGCAATGAATGTTGAACCCGAGAACGGTTTTATAACCGGAGCAATGAAAGGTTTCGGTCAGCCGGACGGCGTTCTCCTGAACGGCCATTGCGGCGGTGATGATTTTGAAGGTGGACCCCGGGATGTAGGATTCCGTAATCGCTTTGTTCGACCACATGGTGAGCAGCAGTTCCCGCCGCAAAGCGGCGTATTCATCGCTATCCTCGGCAAGGTTGGCGGACGCAAGGGTCTGTACCGATTGGTCGTCGAGCGTCCACGGGTCGTTCAGGTCGAAGCTCGGATAGGTGGACATGGCGAGGATCGCGCCGGTGTTGACGTTCATAACGATGCCCGCCGCCCGATTCTGCCCGCCGGATTCGGTGTAGGCCGTTTCCAGCTGTTCATCGAGCGCAGCCTGCACGAACACATCCAGCGTGGTGTGGATGGCGTTGCCGTCCGAGGCGCGGATAAATTCCTCGTATTCGTCCGGCATCGCGTTTCCCCGCGCGTCCCGAGCGGTCACATAGCGGCCGTTCTCTCCGGCGAGTTGCTCGTTATAGTAGTATTCCAAGCCGTAAAGGCCTTTCCCGTCGCTTCCCGTAAACCCGATGGCCTGCGCCGCAAGCGTTGCATACGGGTAATACCGGCTGTCCACAGCCTCAATGCCGACCATGCTTTGCAGGCCGTATCGATCAATCGCTTCCCGCACGCGGTCGGCCACCTCTTCGGTTACGTCCCGCGCCACGGTCCGGTCAAGATACTTGGTTTTTGCAATCTCTTCGGCAAGGTGTTCGCGGCTGACCCCGAGAATTTCGGAAAGACGCTCCGAAATGATTCCGGCATAGTCGATCGCTTCCCCGTTCCGGTTTGCCTCGCTTTGCGCAAGCGCGATCCTGTGCGGAGCGAGAAAGATGCGATAAGAAGTAATGTTGGTTGCCAGAACGGTTCCGTTGGCGTCGTAAATTTTTCCGCGACTGGCGCGAACCACGCTTTCGGTGGTCAGCTGTTCGGCCACCTTCCGGCTGTACCGTTCGTACCCCGCCGTTTGCAAAAGCAGAATGCGGACCAGCAACGCCGCGAACAACGCGGTTGCCAACCCGAGAAGAACAAACGATCTGCGCGCGATCCTCGGCGACGGCGGCTCCCATGCGGAATCTCCGCTCCGACGGATATGCAAAAACGGTTTCATCCGCAAATCCCCCCACGTTCGGATTCGGGCGAATCGCCCGTCCCTTTATTTTATGGAGAGAAACGCGAAGTTATAACCGCCGCCCGAAAAAATCGGTCGTTCACGGTATGGAAAAACCGTGACGGGTCGCGTCACAGTTTTTCGGCGATGCGAAGCTTTGCGCTTCGGGATCGCGGGTTTGCTTCCAGCTCTGCGGCCGACGCGGTTACGGGCTTGTGGTTGACGATTTTGAGAATCGGCTTCTTGCCGCAAACGCAAACCGGAAAATCCGGCGGGCATGTACAACCGGAAGCAAGGCTTGCAAAAGTTTGTTTGACGATCCGGTCTTCCAGAGAATGGAAGGTAATGATGGCGATCCTGCCCCCTTTTGCGAGCAGAGCCGTCGCCTGACGGATGGTCGGTTCAATCACGTCCAGCTCGGCGTTCACCTCGATCCGAATGGCCTGAAAGGAACGCTTTGCGGGGTGGTGCCCCCCCTCCCGCGCAGCCGCGGGAATGGCGCTTTTGATGATTTTGACGAGTTCCCCTGTCGTCTCAATCGGCGCCGATTCCCGCGCCCGCACGATTGCGGAAGCGATTCGGGAAGAAAATTTTTCTTCCCCGTACTGCCAAAGGATGCGCCGGAGCGCTTCCTCGGAATAGCGATTGACCACTTCTTTGGCTGTGAGCGGATTTCGGTTGTCCATCCGCATATCCAACGGAGCGTCCGCCTGATAGGAAAAACCCCGTTCGGCGGTGTCCAATTGGTAGGAAGAAACTCCGAGGTCGAGCAACAATCCGTTGATCTCCCCCACGCCGAGCATCCGGCATACGTTGTCAAGCTCGCAGAAGTTGCTGCGCACCACTGTGGCGCGGCTTCCCCATGCCGACAATCTTTCCGTTGCGACTTTAACGGCGGTTTCATCCCGATCCAAGGCAATCAATCGACCTGATTGCGATAATTTGGAAGCGATCACGGAGCTATGCCCCGCGCCGCCTGCCGTGCCATCCACATAGATTCCGTCGGGGCGGATGGCAAGCCCCTCGACGCATTCATCCAAAAGGACGGGGCGGTGAGAAAACGAAATCGTTTCTTCCATATTGTTTCCCTCTCCTTTTGAATAATTCGCTCAAAGCCCGAACGATTCGAGCTCCGCAACCATTGCGGAAACGTCCTCTTCCTCTTTGAGCTTCTGATATGCGGCGTCGCTCCATATTTCGGCGTAATCGCCGCAACCGACCACAACCGCGCATTTTTCAATGCCCGCGTAGGTCAGAAGATCCTGCGGGAGAACGATGCGCCCCTGCGAATCGGGTTCCGCCTGCGCCATGGAAGCGTTGAGAAAACGCATGGCGCGCTCGGCGAGCTTGCGGTTCTGCTCGCGAATGGGGGCAAGGTAGGCTTCCCAACCGTCCATCGAGTACATTTTCAGGCAGTTTTCACGCAGGCTTTTGACCACGACGAACGAGGCGCCGAGTTCATCGCGCATTTTTGCGGGAATGAAGAAGCGGTTTTTCGCGTCAACATTGTGTTTGAATTCTCCGCAGAGCATGTTCGGCTCCCCCTTTCTTCGCGGAATTTCCGGCGGATTCGGATCACGGATCGGATTTTACTCCACTTTACTCCATTTTGCTCCATTTTTCACCACCGTGATTATATTATAAACGATTCTTTCTCAAATTGCAAGAGGTTTTTTAAAATTTCTTAAAAAATTTTTTCAGAGTACGATATTTAAAAATTGATTGCCCCGCCGAGAAAATTTTCTCGGCGGGGCTATCGTTTGATTTTCTATTTTCCCGAATCCCTTCTTTCTTCGGGGCGAGGGTTTGGGGGCGGGGGCTTCTTTCTTCGCGCGAAGAAAGAAGCCCCCGCCCCCAAGGTCTTATTTTATATCTGCGCGATATAGTCGGTTCCGAAGCGCATGGCGAGCAGGTCGCAGAGGACCAGCGCGGTTACGCTATCCACAACGGGACGCGCGCGATGCACGATTGCGGGGTCGTGGCGGCCGCCCGAAAGCTGGGTCACGTTCTCCATGGTGGAAAGATTGATGCTTGCCTGCGGGCGATGGATGGTTGGCGTTGGGCGGATCACCGTTCGGAACAGGAGCGGCATGCCGTTGGTAATGCCGCCGTTAACGCCGCCGTTGCGGTTGGTCAAGTGGCGGACCTTGCCGTTCTCCACGCGCAGAGCGTCGTTGGCCTCGCTTCCCCGCAGGCGGGAAAAGCCGAACCCCTCGCCGAACTCCACGCCCTTGACCGCGGGAACGCCGAACAGCGCGTGCGAAAGCACGCTCTCCACGCTATCGAACCACGGTTCTCCCACGCCGGACGGCATGCCCGTAACCGCGGTTTCAAGCGTTCCGCCAACGCTGTCGCCCTCTTCTGCGGCGGCAAGAATCTCTTCCCGCATCCGTTCGGCCATGCGTTCGTCGAGCACGGGAAAGGTCAGATCGTCCAAGGTTTCCAAATCCACGGTCAGGTCGTCAAACGGGCGGTCTTCCAAGCCCGCGAGGTCGCGGATATGCGTGCCGATGTAAATTTCATTGCTCCGAAGCGCGGCGATTGCAACGGCTCCCGCCGCAACCAACGCCGCCGTTACGCGCCCCGAAAAATGCCCGCCCCCGCGCGGGTCCTGAAACCCGTGGTACTTGCATTGCGCCGTGTAGTCGGCATGCCCGGGGCGAACCATTCCCTCGGGGTAATCGCCGCTCTGCGTGTTCTCGTTGGGAATCAGAATCGCAATCGGCGTTCCCGTGGTTTTTCCTTTGTAAACGCCGCTGACGATCCGGAAATCGTCCGTTTCCCGCCGCGGCGTGGAAATTGCCCCCTGCGGGCGGCGCAGGGAGAGCTGATGGCGGATGAAATCCTCGTCCACGGAAATTCCGGGGGCCATGCCGTCCAGAACGGCTCCAACGCCCGCCCCGTGGCTCTCGCCGAACAACGTCAGCGTTACGGCGGTTCCGAATGTGTTTTTCATGGCGTTCTCCTTTTCAATTGGATCGGTTGCAAAGCCCGTAAGATTCCGCCAGCTTGCGGAACGCGGGCATGGAACGGTTGATCTGGTCGGTGGAAACGCAATAGGAAACGCGGACAAAGCCGCCGCACCCGAACGAATCGCTCGGCACCACCAAAAGCTCCAACCCCTTGGCGCGTTCGGCAAACGCGCCCGCGTCCGGCTCGGGCGACTCCACAAACAGGTAAAACGCGCCGTCCGGCGAAACCACGCGGAAACCGCAGCCGCGCAATCCGTCCGCGAGCAATGCGCGGTTGGCGCGGTAAACCGAAAGGTCGGACGTCAGCCCGAGGCAATCGGGGATCATGTATTGGAACAGGCTCGGCGCGCAAACAAAACCGAGCGCGCGCCCCGCGCCGCAAATGGCGGCATACACATCGGAAACGTTCTCCGCGCGCGGAGACACCAGCACATAGCCGATTCGCTCCCCGGGGAGAGACAGGGACTTGCTGAACGAATAGCAAATCACCGTATCGGCATAATATTGGGTAAGATACGGCGCCTTTGCGTCCCCCCAAACCAATTCGCGGTAAGGTTCATCCGAAATCAACCAGATCGGGCTTCCCTGTTTCCGGCGGTTGATTTCGAGCAGACGGACCATCTTCTTCACGCTCTCCTCGGTCAGCACCGCGCCGGTGGGGTTATTGGGCGAGTTGACGAGCAGAACGCGCGTTTTTTCGGTAAAAGCCGCTTCGAGCGCGGCAAAATCGGGCTGGAAGGTTTCGGGATCGGCGGGGACGGAAACCACCTTTGCCCCCGTTCGCTCCACGAACACACGGTATTCGGGGAAAAACGGCGCGAGAAGGATCACCTCGTCACCGGGGTTCAGTAGCGCGGAAAGCGAGATGGTGAGCGACGCGGCGGCTCCCGCCGTTAAGTAGATCAGATCCGCGTCAACGCCCGCTTCGTAGGTGCGGTTGAGATAATCCGCAATCGCGCCGCGAACGGTGGGATCGCCCTGCGCCGACGTATAGCCGTGGAGCGCGACGGGGTCCTTCTCGGTCAGAAGCCGAAGCAGGGTCTGCCGCACCTGTTCCGGCGCGGGAACGCTCGGGTTTCCGATGCTGAAATCGAACACATTCTCCTCGCCGATCTCGGCCTTGCGGCGTTTTCCGTACTCAAACAGCTCGCGGATCGCCGAGCGACGGGCGCCGAGCTCTCGCATTTTTTCATTCATGGTTTCTTCTCCTTGGGGGGACGTGGTATCTACCTTTATTATACACGAAAAACGCGGATTGTCAAGCGAAAATCGGGGGCAAATTGATTTTTTCGCCGATTTTTCGCATAAAAACACAAAACGGTTGCGGCCGGAACCGATTCCGGCCGCAACCGTAGGTCTTATTCGTTCTCCTCTTCGGGCGATTTCAGCGCGTTGAGTTCTTTCAAGAAAGTGTCGATGTCCTTGAACTCCCGATACACCGAGGCGAAGCGGACATACGCCACCTCGTCGCGCTCTTTGAGCTTGGTCATCACCATTTCGCCCAGCTCGCGCGAGGAAACTTCCGTGCGCAGGGCGTTCTGCAACTCGGCCTCGATTTCGGAAACTAGCGCAATGGCGTCCACAGGGCGTTTCTGCGTTGCTTTCAGAACGCCGCCGAGCAGTTTCTGGCGGTCGAACAGTTCTTTTTCGCCGTTCTTTTTGACAACGATGATCTGCGTGGATTCAATGGTTTCAAACGTGGTAAACCGTTTTTGGCAGGAAAGGCACTCGCGGCGGCGGCGAATGCTGTTTCCCTCTTCAATCGGCCGCGAATCGATCACCTTGCTTTCGGGAAATCCGCAAGCGGGACATTTCATATCGGTCTCTCTCCTTTCGGGAACAGGCAAAATATACGCCCATTGGGGCATGGCGACCCCTATATGTAGTATCATACCACTTTTTTCCTTATTTGTAAAGAGGTTTTTCAAAATTTGCCGCTTCCAGCCGCAAATCTTCCACAATATCGGAGAGGGTGCAAGGCATTGCGCGGCCGTTCCGCGCGGCCCGATAGCAATCCGCCGCAAAGCAAAGGTCGTTTCCGAGGGGCGCTTCGGCCGTCTCCGCGCCGTTTGCCGCGCAAAGCCGGAATCGAGCGACGGGGTCGCTCGTTTCGACCAATCGATAGCGCAAAAGCATACCGCCGAACGCTACGGTTTCTTCGGTTAAAATTCGTTTCTGTTCTTTCTTTTCCATGGTGTTTTACCGTCTTTCTTCAAAATTCGCCCTTTTTCGGGTGTTACGCTTCCATTATAGCAGATGGCAAAAACCGGAAATGCAAACAAAAACGGGGCGGTTTCGTACAATCCGACGAAAAAAACGGGTGAAAATCACTCCAAAAGATCTCAATTTTGAATTTTTTCGACAATTTTGTTATATTTATGCAAAAATTCCAAAAAAGTTTTTTTGGAAAGGGCGAATTGGAAAATCATTTCACTTGCTTTTTTGCATGAAATCCGTTAAAATGGAATGGAAAGCAAGCGAAAAGCGGCTTTTTCGGGATATGTCCCGAACGATATTCATTTTGCCGAAAATGAAAAAATATGCGCATAAAGGAGAACGCCGATGAAAAACAAAATCAAGCTACATATGCCCTCTCGCCCCGCCCTGTGGATTCTTCGGATCGCCCTGCCCCTGATTTCCATAGAAGGCATTGCCATTCTGATCTCCTATCTGCAAGACCGGAAAGCGGACGTGCTTCTCGCAAACGATTTATGGGCAACCGCTCTTTCGGACTTTTTAACGGCGGTAATCGTTGCCGTCGGGCTTGCCATCCTTGCCGACGCGATCGATCACGATTTGAAAAAGAACGGGGATCCGTGACCAAAACAACTATATTTTGGGGGAAGGAAAACCCATAAAAAGGGTGAAATATAAACAACAAAACACAAGAAACTTTTGGCATTAAAAGTTATAAAAACAAACAAAATACAAGATACTTTTTTATTAAAACTGCAAAATATTTCGTTCTGTTCTGTGTCGAAAATTGTCGAACCATCCGATTTTTCAAATTATATATTGCAAAGAACAAAAAGATGTGTTAAAATACCAACGTTTCCGCCATTTTAAGGAAAAATCATCAGGAAAAGGAAGACAACATGAAACACATCTCTTTGATTGCAACGGGGCTTCTGTTGCTCGCCCTCTTGCTCCCGCTGTTCTGCGTTCCGGTCGGGGCAGTCGGGTACGACTCCGCGAACGCACGGGAAAACACGGCATGGAGCGAAACCGTGGTGGACATTCTCACTTTTACGTTTCAAAACGGCGAACGATCCATTGATAAAACCGTTTGGTACGGAATTTATAATGCGGCTGGGCTGAAACATTTTTCGGAGCTGATCAACAACAGCACATATTTCGGTTTTCGGGACGAAGATACAAAAGTTTGTCTCTGCGCTTCAATTGACATGAACAGCATTTCCGATTTTATTCCGATTGGAAATGGCATGAGTAAATTTGACTCTGCATTCCCCGGAAGAGCTTTTAACGGTGTTTTTGATGGAAGAGGATATGTTATTGAGAATCTTTCCCCAACTCCATGCGCTTCCGATACAAATAAAATCGCCTATATTTCCCTGTTTGGCGCAGTTGCAAAAAGCGCAACGATCCGAAATGTGGTTTTAGGAAGCGGTTGCAATTTTACTTACACCGGCAATTACTCCAATTCCTGCGTCGCGGCCCTCGCGGCGCGTGTGGAAGAGGGGGCAACTATTTCCAATGTACTGAACCTTGCTCCTGTGAGCGGCGGTGCTTACTGCGGCGGGATTGTGGGATATGTAAACGGATCGTCCGATTCAAGCGGTCCCGTTTCGCTCTCCGATTGCACAAACGCAGGCACGGTCAGCGGAAAAACCGCGACAGGCGGATTGGTGGGAATGGCAACAGGCAGAGTTACCGCCACCAATTGCCGTGTTTCGGGAAACATAACGGGAACCGGCTCTGTTGGAAGCGTTTTGGGCAAAACAGAGCAAACAGACGGTAACATTACCGTTAGAATTGTCCTCAACTTCGTTTCTGTTGAAAGCGGCATGAATTATGTCGGAACCGTGGGCAGCAGCACCACGATTGAACCCGACAACAACTGCCAACAAAACGCCGATCCCGCAAGCGGGGTTCTCTTCCACGGCGTCCAGCTCTCCAACGGCAGCGGAGCGGACAAAGTTTCCGTTCGGTTTATTGCAAGTCTGGATCGCGAGACCCCCTACACCGAAGCCGGCTTCCGCATAACGGTTACGAACATTGCCGAAGAAAAATCGGCCGACCGCAATTATACCTGCCAAACGCTCTTCACCTCTCTTCTGGGGCAAACCGCCGAAGAAACCGTTCTCTACACCGCCGAATCTCTCCGCGGCTCGGGCGGCTATCTCTTCGCCGCAACCATTCGGAATATTCCCATGTCGGTCGGCGCGTCGTTCTCCTTTGCCGTAACCGCCTACGCAAACGACGGCAACAGCGAATCCGCAACCGAGGCGTCCACCATGATCCTGACACGAACGGCGGAAGGAGGTTTTACCGTTACATGGAACCGCTGAAAACCGTTTTTCCGTTCAACGCAAAAACGCCTTACTCCGCGCCCGAAATGCGCGTAGTCGTTCTCTCGGCAGGCGACATTCTGCAAACCAGCCTGAACTACACGGACGCCGCTTCGGCGGGCGATGTTTGGGAATGGGACATTGTTTGGAGATAACCGAAAAAACAAAAAAGTACCGCGGAACGCTCGTTTTCGCGGTACTTTTCGTATAATTGGCTCAACCGAACATGGCGGCGTCCACCTCGCCCAGCGAGGGAAAGAGGAAATCGGGCTGATCCTCGGGAGCGGCGGCGTCCACATCGGCGGGCTGCGTTTCGCCCGACAAAACCAAAACCGAGGTTGCGCCGTGGCGACGGCCGACGGCAATATCGGTATAAAGCCGATCCCCGAAAAAGCAGATTTCATCCTTGGAACAGCCCGTAACCTCGCAGATCATCCGCACCGTTTCGGGGTACGGTTTGCCGAAATAGGTGGGCGTTTTCCCCGTGGAAGCGGTTACGAACGCCGCGATCGCGCCGCTATCGGGAATGAACCCCGTTTCGGTCGGGCAGTTGAAATCGGGATGGGTGGAAAAGAACTTTGCCCCGTTCCGGATCATGCGGCAGGCGTTGTCCAGCTTTTCGTATGTCAGGGTGGTATCAAAACTTGTTACCACAATGTCGGCGGTCTCTTCTCTGCCGGAAAGCAGGTTAACGCCGTTCTCGCGGAAGTTCTGTTCCAGATCGGGCGTTCCAACCAGATAAACGCGCGCACCCGCATGGTGGCGGTTCAGGCAGGCAACGGTAACGTCGCCCGAGGTCATAATTTCCTCGGGGGTCGGTTCAAAGCCGAGGCGAGTCAGCTTTTCCAGATAAAACGACGGAGAATGCGAGGCGTTGTTCGTGAAAAACAGGACGCGCCGACCGCTTTCCCGCAGCCTTCGGATAAACCGGACGGCAAACGGAAACACCCGGTTGCCGAGGTAGATCGTTCCGTCCATATCGAAAATATACAGTTTTTTCCCCCGAAGGATCGAAAGATCGGGATTTTTCCAAGAAGCGCATTGCATGGCAGATTCTCCGTTTCGTGATTCTCCTTATATGATACCTTTTTTTCTTCGGTTTGTCAAGTCTTTTGCGCCAAAACGGCCCGAAAAGCGCGCAAAACCCGTTGGTAAGCGGTCTTTTTTCGACAAATACGGAATTTGTCTATTGAAATCATCGCGCAAATATGGTAAAATGAAATCCGGTATGATTGAAAATCAACCGATTTTATTATAGAAACAAGGAGTAAAGGACCCATGTATCACGTATTTTACAATCCCCTTTCCGGCAATGGCCACGGAGCCGATTGCGTGGAAAAGCTCAAAGAACTCCTCGGCGCGGACGTGAAATTTACCGACGTTCGCGATGTGAAAGACTATGCTTCCTATTTTGCCGCGCTGACCGAAAACGATTCGGTTGTGGTTGCGGGCGGCGACGGCACGCTGAACCACTTTGTGAACGACGTGGAAGGACTGACGATCCGAAACAACGTATACCTCTTTACCGGCGGCACGGGCAACGACTTCAAAAACGACGTTGCCCCGAACGAAGAGGGATTGATCCGTCTGAACGACTACATCAAGGACCTTCCCATTGTGGAAGTGAAAGGCATGACCCGCCGCTTCATCAACGGAATCGGCTACGGCATTGACGGCTACTGCTGCGAGGTGGGCGACGAACTTGCCAAAAAGTCGGATAAACCCGTCAACTACGCGGGAATTGCCATTAAAGGGCTTCTCTTCCATTACAAGCCCACGCACGCGACCGTGACCGTTGACGGCGAGACCCGCGAATTTGACCGCGTTTGGCTCGCCCCTTCCATGAACGGCCGGTTCTACGGCGGCGGTATGAACATTGCGCCCTCGCAGGATCGTCTGGCGCAGCCCAAAACGCTCTCCTTGGTCGTGTTCCACGGCTCCGGAAAGCTCAAAACGCTGATGATCTTCCCCTCGATCTTCAAGGGCGAACACATCAAGCATGAAAAACAGATCACCATTCTCAAAGGCAGAGACATTACCGTTGCGTTTGATCGCCCCGTGGCGTTGCAGATTGACGGCGAAACCGTTCTCGGCGTTACCGAATACACCGTTCACGCAAACGCTCCCGCTCCCGCCGCGCCCGCTTCCGAAGCGGCTCCCGCCGAGGTTTAACCGCGCGGCATGGTTCTGATTCTTTCTTTTCTCGCCGCCGCGGTTTCCGGCGCGTGCGGGATCGCCTTCGGAACAGGGATCAGCCCGTTCTGGCTGTTCGCTTTGGTTCCCGCCCTGTTTCTCGGCTGCACGTTGGTCTATGTTCTGATCATCTTTGTCGTATCCCTGATCCTTCCGAAAAAGGAACCGAAAAAATCGAGCGCATACTGCCGCCTGAACATTCGCCTGTTTCTGAATTGGCTGCTCTGCGTTCTGAATGTGAAAGTGCATGTCAAGGGAGAGGAACGCCTCCCGAGCGAGCCTTGTGTGTTCGTCTCCAACCACCGCTCCGCGTTCGACCCCATGACGGCGCTTGCCAAGCTCAAACGCAAAAAGCTGCTGTTCATCTCCAAGCCCGAAAACTTCAAGGCACCCATTGCGGGGCCGTTTATCCGCGGCGCGGCATTTCTGCCCATCGATCGCGAAAACGGCATGCGCGCGCTCCGCACCCTGAAAAACGCGGCCGACCGCATGAAGGCCGAGGGGGTGGATTTCGGCATTTATCCCGAGGGAACGCGCTCCAAAACCGGCGAATTGCAGGAATTCAAATCCGGCGCGTTCTATCTTGCCAAAAAGGCGGACGCTCCCATTGTTGTAATGACCGCTTGGAACACCGAAAAGGTGGGAAAACAGCTCCCCCTCAAACGCACGCACGTCTATTTGGAGATCATTGCCGTGGTGGATCGCGAAACCGTGCGGGCGCTTTCCATGGAAGAACTTGCCGCGCTGACGCGCGGCATGGTGGAAGATCACCTGAAAACGCTCGCCTGACCGCAAAAAAAGAGGTAAACACATGAAATACCCGAAAATCAGCCTGCATAACCACACCTGCCTTTGCGACGGCAAGGATACGCCCGAGGAAATGGTCCTCGCCGCAATTGCCAGCGGGGTGGAAACCTTGGGCTTTTCGGGGCATGCGTTTACCTCTTTTGATTCCTCTTGGTGCATGTCGCGGGAAGATACCGAACGCTACCGCGCCGAAGTTCTGCGCCTGCGCGACGCCTACGCCGACCGGATTCAGATTCTGCTCGGGATCGAGCGCGACTTTTATTCCGATCCCGACCCCTACCCCTACGACTATGTGATCGGTTCGGTACACTATATTGTGGCCGACGACGGCGCGATTTGCCCGATTGACGAAAGCCGCGCGCGCGTGGAAGCCGACGTTGCGGCGCACTTCGGCGGCAATGTGTACCTTTGGGCGCAGCGGTACTATGAAACGCTTGCAAACGTTGCGGAAAAGACCGCATGCAACATCATCGGGCATTTTGACCTCGTTCAGAAATTCAACGAGGACGGAACGCTGCTCGACCCGCGCGACACGCGCTATCGGCTGGCAACGCTGAACGCCATGGAGTCGCTTTTGCAAACGGGCGCGGTTTTCGAGATCAACACCGGAGCCGTTTCCCGCGGCTATCGGAAAACGCCCTACCCCGCCCCCGATATTCTCGCTTGGCTCGCGCAGCACGGCGCAAAGGTGATCATTACCGCCGACGCGCACGCGAAAGAAAACATTCTTTTCGGGTTTGAGGACGCCGCGCTTTACGCAAAATCCTGCGGAGTCGGCGGGTTTACCGTTCCGCGGAACGGCAGATGGAAAACCGTTCCCCTCGGGAGAGCTTAAAAACGATGCCGACGCGCAACGGCGGGCAACCGCCCAAACCGATGAAAAACCGCGCCCCGCAACATTGCGGGGCGCGGTTTTCGCTTTTGCTCAATCGGCGTAAACGCTGACCTTTTTCTGATCCTTGCTGTAATGCTCGAATTTAACTTTTCCGTCAATCAAAGCATAAAGGGTATAGTCCTTGCCAACGCCGACATTCTCGCCCGCGCGCACGGCGGAACCGCGCTGACGGATGATGATGTTGCCCGCGAGAACCGACTGCCCATCCGACTTTTTAACGCCGAGGCGTTTGGACTCGCTATCGCGGCCGTTCTTTGTGGAACCAACGCCTTTTTTATGGGCAAAGAATTGCAAACTGATTTTCAACATCGTTTTCTTCCTCCTTTAATATTGGGTGCGGATCAATCCCCATAGGGGCGATCCTCAACCGAAACGTCGAGATAATCTCCGTATTCTTCCAGCATATCCCCGAGCTGGCAATAATACCCCATGATGATCCCCGATACCGCGTAACGCTTGTAATCGTCGGATTCAAACTCGGGAAGCGCGGCTTTGCAGCGCACCCGAATTTCGGTATTGTCCTCGTTGATGTCGTAATCCACCTGCGAGGCGTATGCCACCTCAACGGTGTTGACAAGGAACATCGTCATGGACGAGAGCGCCGCACAGAGGATGTCCTCGCCCGCGTCTCCGTAGCCCGTATGCCCCTGCTCCTCAAATCCGTAAAAAATCCCATCGCTTCTGAAAAACACGATTTTCGTCATGTCTTTTTGCCGAATCCTTTCGGAAATCAGCCCTCGATCGTCAAGATCTGAACCTTGGTGTAAGGCTGTCTGTGACCGATCTTTTTCTTTTCGTTCTTCTTCGGCTTGTACTTAAAGACGTAAATCTTCTTGCCCTTGCCGTTTTTGAGTACCTTTGCCGTTACCTTTGCGCCTTCCAGCACGGGGGTTCCAACCTTGATTCCGTTGTTATCGGAAACGGCAAGAACGGTGTTGAACGCAACTTCCTCACCCTCGGCAACATCCAATTTCTCAACGAAAATGATGTCCTGCTCGGTAACTTTGTACTGCTTTCCGCCGGTTTCAATCACTGCAAACACGAAAAGCACCTCTCTTTCTTCCAGACTCGCTGACCCATGGCGGCGACCGTTTTCCGGACGCACTTAAAAGGAGCCATTTTCAAGCGGCATATTATTGTAGCACATTTTTCCCCCCTTGTCAATACCTTTTGGCGTTTTTTTCATTTTTTTTGCTTGTTTTTTCGCAAAATCCGCCTTTATGGCCGGTTGACCACGCCCGCGAACAGCGGCAGGCCTCTTCAAATGTGTTGGTTATGCTTTCCAAGCAAGAAAGAGGTCTGCCGCGGCAGACCTCCGAAACGGTTATTTGCGGTATTGAATGGCCGCGGCAAGCAACTCGGCGGTTTGCGCGCGGGTGATGGCCGAGAGCGGCGAAATGTTGCCGCCCGTTGGGGTGATGATGCCGACGGAACTCAACGTTGCCACCGCCTCGGTTGCCCAAGCGGGGATCTCGGAGGTGTCGGCAAAAGTCAGAACGGTGTCGGTTGCGGGCTTCATTTCCAGCAGCTTTTCGAGAATCACCGCCGCTTCCGCGCGGGTCAACGCCTCGTTCGGGAAATATTTCAGCGCGTCCTCGGTCCGCGTTCCGTCGGCAAGGCCGAGCTTTCGCCCCGCCGCAACATAGCCTTTCATGGTGGCGGGAATGTCGGCGTCGTCGGCAAAATCGGTCTTTTCCACGGCGGGAACGTCGGTAATTCCAACGGCGTTCATCGCCATTACCAGAAATTCCACGCGGGAAACCGTTCCCTCGGGATTGAAATAATACCGGTTGCCGATCTGCGAACCGCTCATAACGCCCGCCGCCGTTACGGCGAGCGCGGACGCGGTTTGCGCCTCGGTTACGTCCACATACTCCACCGACGTTCCCGCAACTTCCACGCGCAAGGCAACGGTTGCCGCCGCGCTGTAATTGCCGTAGGGGTCGCGAGCCACATAAGAGAACGAATCCGAGCCGACATATTTCCCCGTCGGGCGGTAGACATAGGTCCCGTCGGCCGCACTCGTCAGGGTCACGCTTCCGTTTTTCGGGTAGGAGACGATCTCAAAGGTCAGGTCGTCGCCGTCGGGATCCTGCGCGGCAAGCGTACCGTGCAGGGCGACGCCGCGGTAGGTCATGCGATCCAGCATTAATCCTGTTGCCATGCTGACCGACGGCGCATAGTTCCTTTCCGAAAGCAGGCAAAGCTTGCAGGTCATGGGGATCGCGCCGCCGTTGACCGTAAAGGTAAAGGAAGAGTTTGAAATTTCGTCGCTCGCGGGATGGAAACAGACCGAGGAAAGATTTGCGGCGGCAAGGCTCTGCCCCGCGCCAATGCGGGTGGAGCCGAGCAACAATTCGCCGTCGGTTTCGGGCGGGACGGATTTGACCGTCAGATACCGCACCTCGGAGAGGTTCATGCCGCGCGCAAAAAGGTCGGCCGAGAGCGGAATGTCGTTGCCGACCATGGCGGAAACGGCAACGTTGGTTCCAGCTGCGAGGACCGACAGACCGTGGGACAGGACCGGAACCTCGCTCGGCGAGGCGTCGGCGGCCGCGGGAAGCACGGCAAACAGCACGAGTACAGACAATGCAAGACAAAGCGCTTTGAAACGGGATTTCATTTTCAAGGAAAAACACCGCCTTTCCAATCGTTTTTGCTCCATTCTATGCGGGAAAAGCGAAAAAAAGAACAGAAAGACCGCGGAAAAACAACGAAAAGACCGCGAGGGGGAGAAAAACTTTTTGAGAAAAGCTTTTCTCCCCCTCGCGGTCTTTCTTTTTTCAATATTCCCCTCTGATTTCAAGGATTCGCCGTCCCGCCTCATCGGGGTTGAGTTTATCCACGGCGTAGGCGTGTCGCAAAAGGTCGGCGGGAATGTAATCGTCGTATTTTTCAAACACGGGAATTTCTCCCGAGGCGACCAACGCCTCGGCGTCGATCCCCCGCTCCGCCCGATCGGCCAGCGCGGAGATCAACTCGAAATCGTTGCCTTTGCTCATCTTGAATTGGATGAAATAACAGCCCTCGTATTCCAGCCCCGTTATGTCAAACCGCTTCTTCTCGCTCTGGATCAGCTTTCGGAGTGTTCGGAACGAGCGCGTGCCGAGCCACGGGAACACGCAATAGGTGTAGCCGCCCAAATGCACGGCGGAATGTTCGAGCATTCCCGTGTTTCGGGCGACGTGGCGCGCCACATCGAGCCGCTTCTGCGCGTTTGGTTTGAGATAGGGATACTGCACGTCCTCGGCAAGCACGCGCTTCATGCGCTCCACAATGCGCGTGTGTACCTCGCCGTAGTCCCCGGGCCATGAAATTTCCATTTTGCCCTCAACTCCCTTGGCATACACGAGCTTGCGCTGAATGTCGAGTTCCTCAACTTCCCAAACCCGCCCCGCCAAGGCAAAGCGGTCGCCCACGGGCGGCGGCGTGGTGATGGTTCCAATTTCGTCCGATCCGGCCCGAACGGTATAATCCTCGCTATCCTTGAACACAGCGTAAAATTTGAAGCTTTTGAGCAATCGCTCGCCCGCAAGACCCACGATCAGAGTCTTTTCATCGGTCATCTCCAAAAACTCGTTGTTCAGCATGGATGTGAGCATTCCCTTATAGTCCTCTTTGGGGACGTTTGCGAACGGCGGAAGCGACAGGACCCGCTCGGCAAGCCGCCGCGGCGAAAGCTCCCCGGAAGCCGCCAGAACGCTTAACGTTTGGTGGAACAGGAGACTATACGGCAGTTTCCGCACGTTCGGCGGCTCAATGAAGCGTTCTTCCAGATACAGCTGCACAATGGCGATGGCTTTGAGCAGCTCCCACGGGATCAGATGCGGGAGCGGCGTGTTCGGGAGCGGGTCTTCCTCGCGGAACACCATCATCATTTCGGGCGGCTGACCCCGCCTGCCCGACCGCCCGAGCCGCTGCAAAAAGCCCGAGACCGAATTGGGCGACTGATTCTGCAAAACGCGCTCCAAACGCCCGATGTCAATTCCCAGCTCCATGGTCACGGTGGCGCATGTGACCGACAATTCCTCTTCCCGCTTCATTTTCAGCTCGGCTTCCTCTCGGATGGACGCGGAAAGGTTGCCATGGTGGATCAGGAACACATCGCGGTCGCCCCGCATTTTGGCGATCTGGCGGAAGGTTGCGCAAAGATACTCGGTCTCCTCGCGGGAATTGGAAAAGACCAGCGATTTGCGGTCGTGAACGCAATCGTACATAAAGGAATATCCCGCGTCGTACACGTTTGCGGGCGGCGTTGGATCGGGGTTGTCCTTGGGGTCGGCCGCCTGCTCTTCCCGCGTGTTCTGAATGTAGAAATGCTCCATTCCGAGCCGCCATTTCGTTTTGCCCACGGGCAGGCGCGGAATTTCGGTGTCCCGTCCGGACCCCGCCCCGAGCCACGCGGCGGCCTTTTCCATATCCCCGACGGTGGCCGAAAGCCCGACGCGGCGCGGATGATGCCCGATGAGCCGCCCGATGCGCGCCATTTGGCAAAGGATCTGATTGCCGCGATCCGACCCCGTGAGCGTATGCACCTCGTCGATCACGATGAAGCGGAGATCGCCGAAGAGGCGCACGATGTCGTTGTTGCGGTTGATCAGCATGGATTCGAGCGACTCGGGCGTAATTTGCAGGATTCCGGCGGGTTTATCAAGCAGTTTTTTCTTGTGCGACGCTGCAACGTCGCCATGCCAATGGGTAACGGGGATGCCGCTCTCTTCCAGCAGTTCCTCAATGCGGTAAAATTGGTCGTTGATCAAACTTTTCAGCGGCGCGATATAGATTACCCCGACCGACTTGGGCGGATCCTCGCAAAGCTCGGCGAGAATGGGAAAGAACGCCGCCTCGGTTTTTCCGCTTGCGGTGGAAGAGGTCAGGAGCAGGTTGCGGTCGGTCTCAAAAATCGATTTTGCCGCCGCGATCTGCACATCGCGCAGCGTCTCCCACCCATGCGAATAGATGAACTCACGGATGAAATCGGGAAAGCGTTCGAAAACGCGGTCTGCCTCGGTCATGGCGGCTTCTCCTTTCAAAATCAGAAATCAATATCATCGGGGGTAAACGCGGCCTTGGGCGCAGACTCCCCGTCCGGTTCCCCATCCGGTTCGGCGTCGGTTTTGAGCGTGACGGCCGAGCCGACCACATCGCGGAACGTGGCCGCCGGATTCTGCATCAGAATATTGAGCACGGTCAGATAGTCGCGGAGCATTTCGCGCGGGGTAATCATGCTGTCCGCTCCCGCGCGGGCAAGGCAAATGTTGAGAAACTCGGCCATTTCCGCCTCGGTAACGCGCGGCTGCTGTCCGTAATTCTGCGCGTAAAGCGCGGTGACGCGCGAGATCAGCGCGAACAGCTCCTCGTCCGAAAGGCGGCGCAGGCGAATAACGGGGCCGATCAGGTTCTTGAACCCTTCAAGGGCGAAGCGGCTGTCGCAAAGGCGGCTCCGCAACGCCTCGTAGCCGAACAGCCCGCGGCGGCGGTCTTCCAGAAACTGCGGGGTGCCCCCAAACACAAGCGCAAGCCCCGCGGCGCGGCCCTGCAAGGTATCGTTGAACATGGCAAGAATCTTTTCGTAGTTGTTCTCGCGGCTGACGCGGTGGGTGATTTTATAGAGATTGACGCATTCGTCGATGAACACCACCAAGCCCCGATACCCCATGGATCGCGCGAGCGACGCCCAGAGTTTGAGAAAATCATACCAATTGTCGTCGTCGATGATCACCGAAATATCAAATCCAAGCTCGCGGCGCGCCTCGGTTTTATTGGCGTATTCCCCGCGCAGCCAGCGCAGGCATGCGCTCCTGCCGAGGTCGTCCCCGTTGAGATAGGCGCGGTAGTAGGCCGTCAGCACATGGGCGAAATCGAACCCGCCGACGAGGTTTTCCATTTCCCGAAGCGTTGCCAGAATGCGGCGGTTGAGCGCGTCGGCAAAGCCGGAACTCTCGGGAGAAACGCCGGACGCGGCGATTTCGGCTTGCAGATCGGAGATCCAGCGGGCAATGATTTTGGGAAGCGCGCCGCCGTCCGGCGAGGCTTTCGAGGCAAGGTTGCGGATCAGCTCCCGATAGGTGGCAACGCCGCTCCCGCCGCTCCCGTACAGCCTGCGTTCGGGGGAAAGGTCGGCATCGGCGGTGAGAAAATCCCGTTCGAGCGCATAGCCGCGGATGAGTTGCATCAAAAAGCTCTTCCCGCTCCCGTACCGGCCGATGAGAAACCGCATGGTTCCGCCGCCCTCGTTGACCGTTTCAAGGTCCGAAAGCAACGCGGCGATCTCGTCCTTCCGACCAATGGCGATATACGGCGCGCCGGCGCGCGGCACAACGCCCGCCGAGACGGACGCCAGCAGCGACGACAGGATCCGCTTCGGTACTTTCGGCATTTCGGAATGATTCTCCTGCATATCCATTTGTGTTCTCCTTTCCGGTCCTTAAAGCGTTTTCAGAAGGCGATCAAATTCGGGTTTGTAGTCGTCGATCGCGGCGTACCCGTCTTCGCGCTCTTCAATCAGAATATCCCCGAACAGATCAACGGCGATCCGGTTGATTTCATCCGCCGCCGCGTCCGGCAGTTTCCCGAGCGCGCGCGCGGCTTCCCGCTGCTCCGCCGCGTTCCCCGCCGCAACGGCGCGCAGAAAAGCGGCGAACGGGGCGAACCGCGAAAATTCCCCGTTGGGATCGGCGGCGGGCGGCTGACTTGGAAAAGCGGCGGCCGAAGGCGGTTCGGAAATTGGCGGAATCGGGTCCGGCTCGGGCGTTTCAAAGGCTTCCACCAACCGCTTGGTGGTATTCCACGAAAGCCGCTCGATCTCGGCGGCGTCCGAAATGGAAAATTCTTTTTGCGGCAGATCGTAGAGCTTTTCATAGGAGCGGTCTTGCGGCTCGGCGGCGCGTTCCCGCTTTTTGGGGGGCAGATTGGCGGCAAAATACGCATCGATGCGCGCCCGAATGGGCGTTGGAAGCGCATAAATGGTCAACCGCGAACGCACGCCGAGATGCGCGCGGATGTGGTTTTCGGTATACTTGACCACATCGCTCACCAGCACCCGCAGATGATGCGAACGGAAAAACGCGGAATAGGAAACTTCCAGCTTCCGCTTGATGCGGTAGGAGCAGAGCGCGCCGGAATACGCGTCGCGCAGCAGTTTGGCGGTTTCGGGCGACGGAAGCTCGAAAAAGGCGCGCGTGGTTTCATCCGAAGTCACCGTTTTGAGAACCGTGAAAACGGTTTGCTCGAACAGCCTTTCGGTTTCCGCGGTGCAGAATTTGCTTTTCCGGAAATCGTAGGCGGAGTTGAACGCAAGCAGGCAGCGGACATACCCGACTTCCCCGCCGGCGGGAACATAAAACTCCTTGAGCGCGCAGTTCGCGATCAGCTCGGAGCGCGCCGCGGCGTCGCACGCGGGCGGCCCGAGGCGATGGATCAAAGCATGGTCGCAGATCCATTCGGAGAGCGACCCGAGCAACTGCGGATAAATGCTCCGATAATGCACCCAAACCGAAAGAAGCCCTGCCTGCACCTCTTCGGGCGGGATACTTTCGGAAAGATTGATCAGCTCGTAAATATACAAAAGCACATAGCTGTAATCCGCGGGGATCGGCTCGCCTCGGCGCAGGCAATCGCGCCACCAGAGGTAGAACGCCATTTGCTCGCGGCGCAGCTGCGAATACTGCGGAACATACGAGAAAAAAGGAACGGCGGGAGAGGGACGGCCGCGCAAAGAATGCAGATGTTCGGCGGTTTGCGCAAATTCTTCGTAATACCGATAAGCCGACCGCCACGGGTAAACGCGCACTTCCCGAAGCAGATAGCCGCTCGGCTCGTATTCGAGAACGGGTTTTACGGGATTGACTTCTTCTTTGGCGGAATGCGGCGGAACAAACCACTCGCCGCGCGGAATATTCAGGCGGTTTTCGGCGGGATGGATCACCTCGGCGGCGGGTGAAGCCCCCGCGCGTTCGGGTTTGGTCGCGTCCCCGACGTTTACCTCGATTTCAACGGTATCGGTGTTCCGGCTGACGGGAGACGGGCGGCGCGACGGAATCAGCGAATCGATGTTCCAGAAGCGATCCAATTCGGCTTCCCGTTCGCGGCGATCGGATGGTTGTTTTCTCGTTTCATCGGCCATGGGAACGTCTCCTTTCCGCGCAAAATCCTTATCATTTCATTGTACCATGTTTTCCGCTGGTTGTCAATGGTTTTTCGGAAATGTGCAAAAATTTTTTTGTTGGTTTTTTCGACGGAAAACGGGGCGGCAAACGCCGCCCCGCAAAAAAGATGTTTTTTAAGACTGCACCGTTGCCGCAATGCGGACGGTTTTCGTTTCGGTGTTGAAGAAAACGTCGTATGTTCCCGCGGCCTTGACGAGGATCAGGGTACCGTAACTCACCGCAACCGAATCGTCCGTATCCGCAAGCGACGCATATTGTTTCGAATTTGAAGGATTATCCGATTCCACTTCACTAACCATCAGATAGCTGTTTTCCGCAACGGTAAGCCCCTTTACGCAAACTTCCTTTGCGTTATCGGGGTTCTTCGCCATGCTCGGCGTTTGGTTTCCGTTGGTATAATCCACCACGCTCAAAAAATAGGAATAAGTTACATCCACGGGTTCCAGAGAGACAATCTCCAAAGTTGCCGCACCCGTTTCCGGATTGTATTTTACATGGAAGGTTCCCGCACGGTCAAAGAACAACAGATTGGAACTCACATGCGCGATCCCCGCTTGGGTATCCGGATCCAACGCGAGCGGCAACGTGGTATAACTGCCGGACATAAAGGCAACGTTGGTGGAAGTTGTTGCCGCCAGATTGTTATAGGTTGCGCAACCGTCCGCGTCTTTTTCCAACGGGATGAAATTCCCGTCCAGATACATCACAATGCCGTCGGTTGCGGCAGGCTCCTGCCCCGCGCTGATGCTGATGCTGTTGCAGGACGGGAGATACAGAACCGTATATTCCCCGTCGGCGAGAATTTTGATATACCCGCCGTCAACGGCAACGCAGTTCGGCGCCGCATAAACTGCCGAAAGATGCTCCGCGCCAACCGTCAGATTGGCGGTTACGTTGCGGATCTGGAACATGGCTCCGGCTTCGAGGGAGACGGTTGCCGAATAGAAGCAGTAGCCGTTCTCCTCGATATACGAGGAAATGTCCGCCCCGTTCACGGTTTTTTCGTGGTTGATATACCAGACCGCTTCCTCGTATGCCTCGGTGCCGGACGGAACCACCGTCTGCTTCATGTCAACGCTTTCGCTTTGCGCGTCGGCGAACGTCACCTGATACGAATTTCCGTCCAGCGGCGCGAAAGTCTTGTTCAGATCGATCTTCCCGTTGCCGCCCCTGTCGAACTCAACGCCGTAGCGGGCGGAATCATCCATTACAAATTCCCCGTTTTCGCCGCGGTGATAATCCCAAGTATCCCATGCGGAATCATCGGAAAGGTCGTCAAAATCGTAGGTAACGCCGTTTACATGATCAATAATTACAAACCGGTCGCCCGCTTGGAACTCGTACCAACCGTAAATATAGGTATTTGTTTCCGAATTGAAATATTGGACATGGTTCATCGGATATTGCTCGCCGTTGATTTCGATCACAACCCCTTCGTACCGATACCCGCTGACAGAGAGCGTCAGCCCGTTCGGGGTTGCGGAAAGGGTGACATCCGCGGACGGCGCGGCGGTAAGGATTTTTCCGGTTTCCCCGTCCACGTTTCCGCTCGCGAAATAGTCGAACGTTACCGCGGCGTTTCCGGTTTCGCAAAGGGTGATTACATCCCCTTTCGCAACCGACAGGCCGGAGAGCGACCAAACGATGCTGTTTTCGTTCTTTTCCACGAGATTCAGCGGCGTTGGCGTTCCGTTGACGCAAATGGAAAGGTCCGACGAGCGTTTCGGCACGGCGGCGGTTGCGATTTCGTTTTTGTCCTCGTCAAAAAGTTTCCGGCAGACCGAGCATTCGTAGTGCGCCAGCGTTCCGTCGCGGAAGAGCGTTGGGGGAACCTCGTTGAAGAGCGCGCCGTAGGAATGCCCGCCGAGAAGGGTCTCCGATTCGGTTTGGCCGCAGAGCGAGCAGGTACGGCGACGCACGCCGTCGGATTCGCAGGTCGGTTCGGTTACGGTTTCCCATTCCCCGAAAACATGCGCGCAAACCGCGGGTTGCTCCGGCTCGGTTTGTTCCGGCTCGGTTTGCGCCGGTTCCGTTTGCTTCGTTTCCGGCGCGGCGGATCCGGTTGGCAGGGACGATACGGAGTCGGTCTCCGTTGGTTGAGAAGCGAGGATCTGCTCGCCGGCTTTGCCGCAGGAAACGAGGAAAAGCAGGCAGAGCAACGAAAGCGTCGCCAGCAGAACAAGGGCTGTCTTTTTCATAAGAATGTCACCTCTTTGAAGTTAAAATAGGAGTGTCGTTTTGAAAGCGGGATGTCGCGTCAGATCGGCGGAATGCGGTCTACGCGGTACGGCGTTGCCTGATAGACAAAATAGTTGAGCCAATTGGAAAACAGCAGGTTCGCGCCGGAACGCCATGTGGAAAGCGGCGGCCGCGTGTCGTCGTCGGCGGGAAAGTAGTTCTTCGGCAGGTCGATGGGCAAACCGGCGGCCTTATCCCGAAAATATTCCTTTGCAAGGGTGTCCGCGTCGTATTCGGCATGGCCCATAATAAAGATCTGCCGCCCCGCGTCGGTGGAAACGGCGTAAACGCCCGCTTCCTCGCTCTCCGCGAGAATTTTCAGCTCGGGGCGCGCCGCGATCTGCTCCCTGTTGACCGCGGTGTGTCTGGAATGGGGGGCGTAGAACACGTCGTCGAACCCGCGGAACAGGATGGAGCCTTTGTGGGTCACGCGGTGCGGAAACACGCCGAACATCTTCCGTTCGAGCGGCAGCTTTTCAACGCCGTAATGATAATACAACCCCGCCTGCGCGCCCCAACAGATATGAAAGGTGCTGTAAACATGCGAACGGCTCCACCGCATAATGCCGCAGAGTTCTTCCCAATAGTCCACATCCTCGAACGCCATCTGCTCCACCGGCGCGCCGGTGATCACCATGCCGTCGAAATAGAAGTCCTTTACCTCGTCGAAGGTTTTGTAAAAGGAAATCATATGCTCTTTCGCGGTGTTCTTGGGCGTTCGGTGAACGGTCAGAAGCTCCATTTCAATTTGCAGCGGGGTGTTTCCGAGGAGCCTTGCCAGCTGCGTTTCGGTAACGATCTTCGTCGGCATAAGGTTCAGCACGAGGATGCGCAACGGGCGGATCTCCTGCGACATGGCGCGTTCAATGTCCATTACAAAGATGTTTTCCCCCTGCAAAACCTTTGCAGCCGGTAGATTTTTCGGAATTTTAATCGGCATACCGTTTTCCTCCGTTGTTGATTTGCAATGCCCGACCGTCCCCCCGAAAAGGTGCGGAAAAGAAAAAGCGCGGTCGGGTATGTTTGCCCCGCCGCACGTGAAAATCCGGCCCGATTACGGGTGAATCCGGAGAACCGACTCCGAGGGGCGTTCTTTGCCGCCGTTTCGCGTCCGGCACATGCACATTTCCATTGCGTAAACTCCCATGGCGGCTTCCTTTCCCCGTTTTTTCCATTGCGGATTTGTGCCTATTATAACCCCTTTTCCAAGGTTTGTCAAGACTTTTTCCGGATTTTTCGCATTTTTTCGGAAGGAAACCGCGTCCGGCACTTGCATTTTGCGGAAAAATCCTGTATAATGAATATATCACCGACAGAAGGACGCCCACACACCATGAGAATGAGACACAAAAAACACGGCGCCGAGCGCATTGCCGCCTGCGCCGAACTCCTGATCTCCCCGCCGACCGACGCGCCGATCGACCCTCGGGACTGTTTTCCAAACGACCGCCCGATCTCCCTTGAAATCGGTTGCGGAAAGGGCGATTTCGCCATTGGAACGGCGGCAAAACGCCCCGAGGAAAACCTGATTGCCATGGAGCGCGTTCCCGACGTTGCCTGCCTTGCGCTTGAAAAAGCCATGGCCACCAAAGGCGACCGGCCCGACAACCTGCGCTTTTTGATCGGAAACGCGCAGAATCTCGCCTCGATCTTTTCCCCGCGGTCGTTTTCCACCATCTATCTCAATTTCAGCGATCCGTGGCCGAAATCGGGCTATGCCAAACGCCGCCTGACCCACGCGAATTTCCTCGCGCTCTACCGCAATTTGCTGATTCCGGACGGCCTTTTGAAATTCAAAACCGACAACACGGAGCTTTTTGAGTTCAGTTTGGAGCAGTTTTCGGCCTGCGGGTTGGAAATTTTGCGGGAAACCCGCGATCTGCATGCCGAAGAATGGGCGAAGGACAATGTTACGACCGAGTACGAACGCAATTTTTCGTCGCAGGGAACGCCGATCTGCTCCGCGTGGGTCCGTTTCCCGAAGGAGAATCAACATGTTTGAAAACCATCCGGAACCCTGCGGCGTTCTGATCGTCAACAAGCACGCGGGCGTAACCTCGCACGACATCGTTGGAAAAGTGCGCCGCCTGTTCGGAACGCGCCGCGTGGGGCATACGGGAACGCTCGACCCCATGGCAACCGGCGTTCTGGTGGTGCTGGTCGGCCGTGCGGCAAAAGCGTCCGAATACCTGATGAGCGAACGGAAATCCTACGCGGCGACCCTGCGCCTCGGCGTTACGACCGATTCGGGCGACACCACGGGAACCGTTCTCTCCACAACCGCCGAAATACCGAACAACGCCGCCGTTCAGGCCGTTCTTCCCCGCTTTCGCGGAGAGATCATGCAAACGCCGCCGATGTACTCGGCCATCAAGATCGGCGGCCGGAAGCTGGTGGACCTCGCGCGGCGCGGAGAAACTGTGGATCGCCCCGCCCGCCCCGTTACCGTTTATCGCCTTGAAGCGGCTCCGACCGATCGGCCGACCGACTACCGATTGGACGTTACCTGCTCGGGCGGCACCTACATCCGCACGCTCTGCGAGGACATCGGCGCGTCGCTCGGGTGCGGGGGCGTTATGGCAAACCTTTGCCGGATCGAGACCGGCGGATTTTCGCTGGGCGAGGCGCACACGGCGGACGAACTTTCCGAAATGGACGAGCAGACCCGCCTTGCCTGCCTGCGCCCCGTGGAATCCCTGTTTGCGTCGCTTCCCGCCGTCCCCCTGCAAGCCTTTCACGAAAAGCTGATCCGCGGCGGCTGCGCCGTTGCGCAAAAGAAACTGAAAACCGATTTTCCCGTCGGCGCGCGCGTTCGTCTTTGCAGTGCGTCCAACCGCTTTTTCGCGCTCGGCGAGGTTATGGAAACCGAAGAAGGGCCTGCAATAAAGGCCTTGAAAACCTTTTTTCTGTAAGGAGAGTTTTATGAACGAAAAAACGCCTTTGAACCGAGAGGATTATACCGACCCGCAATGCCCGTTCTGCACTGACCAATACGAAGCCGAACCGCCGATCCGCCCCATTCCCGCAACGCGCGTGATCGAGAAGCTGGACGCGTTTCTGGACCGCAACGACTATGCGGGCGCGGAGCGGCTGTTGCTTTATTGGGTCAACGAGGCAGGACTCGACCGCGATCTGCGCGGCGAATTTCAACTGCGCAACGAGCTGATGGGGCTTTACCGCAAGCTCGGCCGTCGGGAGTCCGCCATGGAAAATTCCGACCGCGCGCTCGCCCTGATCGGCAAATGCGGCATTGAAAACACGGTCAGCGCGGGAACCGCGTATGTCAACGCCGCAACCGTTCGGAAAGCGTTCGGCATGGCGGACGCCGCAATTCCCTTTTTTGAAAAGGCACGGGCGATCTACGAAGCCAACCTGAAGCCGAACGATCCCCTGCTCGCGGGGCTTTGCAACAACATGGGGCTGGCATTGACCGACCTCGGCCGCTTCCCCGAAGCGCGGGAGCTTTACGCCAAGGCCCTTTCCATTATGTCCGGAATTGCGAACGGCGAGCCGGAAGCCGCCGTGACCTACCTCAACCTCGCCAACCTCGAAGAGGCCGAAAACGGCCTTGAAAACGGCTCCGAGGCGATTGACGCCTGCCTTGCGGCGGCGCGGGAACTGCTGGAAACAAAGACGCTCCCGCATGATGGGAATTATGCTTTTGTATGCGAGAAATGCGCGCCGACATTCGGCTATTACGGTCACTTCGCCTATGCCGCGGAGCTGACGGAAAGGGCGAACGCGATTTATGAACGGAATTGAACTCGCGCGCGGGTTTTACGAGGAATACGGCGCGCCGATGATCCGCGAACAGTTTCCCGAGCTGGAACCGATTATTGCCGTGGGATTGGCGGGCGGCGGGTCGGAATGCTTCGGCTACGACGACGAAATTTCCCGCGACCACGATTTTGAACCCGGGTTCTGCCTCTTTCTTCCCGAGGAAGACCTTGTGGACCGTCAGGTTTGTTTCCGCCTCGAACGCGCCTATGCGAAACTGCCCAAGGAATATCTCGGGTTCCAACGCCAGAGCATCGGTCCCGTTGGCGGCAACCGCCACGGCGTGATCCGCATGGGGGACTTTTACGAAGCGAGAACCGGCTCGCGCGACGGTCGGCTTACGACGTCGCAATGGCTGTCGCTTCCCTCCTATTCGCTTGCCGAGGCAACCAACGGCGAGATATTCCGCGACGACCTCGGGCTTTTTTCCGCCGTCCGCGCCTCTCTTCGGAACATGCCCGAGGACATCCGGCGCAAGAAACTTGCGGGAAATCTGCTCCTGATGGCGCAGGCGGGGCAATACAACTACAACCGCTGCCTTGCCCATGGGGAAACCGGCGCGGCGCAGCTTGCCGCAATCGACTTCTGCAAAGCGGCCATGCAAACGGTATTTCTGCTCAACCGCGTTCATATGCCCTACTATAAATGGAGCTTCCGCGCCATGCGCGAGCTGCCGAAATTTCCGAACCTCGCGGAAACCCTTGAATTTCTCCTGACTACCGAAAATACCGGCGATCTGCCCGAAACCAAGTATCTCGTAATCGAGGACGTTGCCGCAATGATCATTGGCGAGCTGATGGAACAAAAACTGACCAAAGCCGTTTGCGGCGACCTTGAAAAGCACGCCTACTCGGTCAACGACGCGATCGCCGACCCGGACCTTCGCAACCGCAATATTTTCGCCGCGGTCTGACCCAAAAACACAAAAACGGCTCCGTGCAAACGCACGGAGCCGTTTTTTCGACGCGAATCATTCGTCGTCTTCCACTTCTTCAACGGTAAAATCTTCTTTTGTGGCGCCGCAAAGCGGACAAACCCAATCGTCGGGCAGGTCCTCAAAATCGGTTTCCGGATCAATCCCGTTGTCGGGGTCTCCGTCAGCCGGATTGTATTCGTAGCCGCAGACCTCGCAAATGTAGTGTTTTGCCATGAATGTCCTTCTCCTTTTTTTGGAATAGAAAACGAATTGACGGATCGGCGCGGTCCGGTTTCTCTGTTTCAAAGAACTCGGGAAGGAACCGCCGCAGCCGACTTTTTGCCAAAACCGCATCGGCAATGGCATATAATATGATAAAACAACAGCGCGATTTTGTCAATAGGCTTTTTCAATATTTTTCCGTTTTTCCTTATTTCCGTTTTATGTGAACAAATTACATAAAAATAATCCGCTTTGTTTTGTGCAGTTTGATTCAACTTGCCAACCATATTCCGCCGTTCCGGCGCATAAAATGAAACGGAATGTAGGAAAGCGAGGGAAAACATGAAGCAAGCCAAACAAATTTTCCGCGACGCGGTTCTGCTTGCCGTAGCCGCATTGCTGATGCGAACGGTTGGCGTTTGGTTCCAGATTGCCATTTCCAACCGCGCGGGAGCCGAGGCCATGGGGCTGTTTTCCCTGATGTCCGGCGTTTACGGATTTGCCCTGACCTTTGCCACCTCGGGAATCCACCTCGGAACCACGCGCATGGTAACGGAAACGGTCAGCGGCGGGAATCCCGAACGCGTGACGGGGCTGATGCGCCGCGCGGTCGCTTACGCGCTTTTTTTCGGCGTTACCGCCTCGTTGCTGCTCGCGGGCGGCGCGGGAACGATCGCCCGCTATTGGATCAAGGACGCGCGCGTGACCGTTTCGCTCCGGCTTTTCGCAATTACGCTGCCTCTCCTGTCGCTCTCCTCGGTGTTCGGCGGCTATTTTACGGCGGTGCGCCGCTCGGCGAAAAGCGCGGCGGGGCAGGTTTGCGAGCAGGGCTTGCGCATTGGCATTTGCATGTATCTGCTCGCTTTTTTCGCGGGAAACGACGCCGAGCATATCCTGATTGCGCTGGTGCTCGGCGGCGCGCTCGCCGAAATTCTCTCCTTTCTCTTGGAGTTTGGCCTCTATCTTGCCGACCGCAAACGCCATTTCCCCGCTCCAAGCGGCGTAAATTCCTCCGCGGAAGGGCGCAGGCTCGTGAAAATTACGCTCCCCGTGGCGTTGACGACCTACGCCCGCTCGGGGCTTTTGACCTTGGAACACATTCTGATTCCCGAGGGCCTGCGCAACAGCGGCGCTTCCCATGCCGCCGCGCTCGCCGCCTACGGGAGCATCCACAGCATGGCGCTTCCCATCATCCTCTACCCCGCCGCGATCATCGGCGCATTCTCGGGGCTGCTGATCCCCGCGCTGGCGGAATGCAACGTTCTGGGCAGTCGGGTTCGCATCCGCTACATGATCTCGCGCGTGTGGCACTTCTCGCTGATCTTCTCCATTGGCGTTGCGGGCATTCTCGTCTGCTTTTCGGGGGAGCTCGGAAACGTTCTCTACCCCGCGACCGAAACCGGAAAATACCTGCGGATTCTCGCTCCGCTCATCCCGATCATGTATGTTGACACCGCGACCGACGCCATGCTCAAAGGCTTGGGCGAGCAGTTCCGCTCCATGGTAATCAACATTGCCGACGCGGGACTTTCGGTGGTCCTCGTCTGGATTCTGGTTCCCCGTTTCGGGATCAACGGCTATCTGGTCACGATTTATGTATCGGAACTGTTCAACACGGTTTTGAGCGTTCACCGGTTGCTGAAAGTCAGCGGAACCGTTCCGAAAGTGTGCAAATGGGTCTATCTGCCGCTCTGCTCGGTCGTCGGCGCCTCGTTCGCCGCGCGCGGGGTTCTGAAACTGATCGGGAGCGTTGCCGCCGGAAAATCCGCCGTTTTCGCGCATTTGCTCCTCGGCGCGGGCTTTTATCTGCTCTTCGTTACGCTTTCGGGCAGTATCGGAAAAGAAGAGCGCGCATGGATCCGCACGCTCTTCCGCAAAACCGACGAACCGTCCGACGCGGCGTTCAAAGAAACAAAGGGCGGTACTGACGACCGTCCGACGCCGCGCGCAACGTTTCGGAAAGCAAGCTGAAATCGGCAACCAAGGAATGCGGTTTGGAAACGGGATCATCCTGTTTCATCGGCACGAAATACACCTGCTTGCGCGAAAGCAGCGCCGCGATGTTTTTCAGGTTGGCCGACATTGCGTCGTTGGAAGCGAGCGCAAGGATCACCGGCCGGTCGCTCCGCAACTGCGCCTTGACCGCCATGCAAACCGCCGTATCGGTAATTCCGCCGGCGATTTTGGCGAGCGTGTTCCCCGTGCAGGGGGAAACGATCAACGCTTCCAGATTTCCGCTCGGGCCGATGGGTTCGGCCCCCGCAACGGTATGCACAATCGGCCGCCCGCAAAGCTCTTCCACCGCCTGTTTCAGGTCGCTCGCCCGCCCGAACCTCGTATCGGTGTTCCAAACCGTTTCGCTCATTATGGGAAGCACATCGAAGTTTGCTTCCCGCAGGTTCCGCAGTTCCGCGAGCGCACGCCGATGCGTGCAAAAAGAACCGCAGAAAGCATAACCCAACATTCTCGTTTTTCCTTTCTTACAAGGTCGTACCGTTCTCCAAGATCCCGCAGATCGCGTCGGCAAGAATCCGCCCCGCCGTTTCGGGATAAAAACGTGGCAGCGCGGGCGCGGGGATCACACGCAGGCCCGCCGCCTCGGCTTCCTTCGGGTCAAAGCCGCCCGACGCCGACGCAAGCTCCATCAGCACACAGCCGGACGGGAGCGCGCGCAGGTCTTCCGCGCGGAATACGCGGGCGGGAACGGTGTTGAAAATCAGGCGGCAATCCGCAATGGCACGAATCGCTTCCCCGCTGAGCGGGAACGCTTTCGCCCCGCGCAGCTCCGCGGCCGCGCGAGCCGCCGGCGAGCGCGCAAGAACCGCAACGCGCGCCCCGAGCGCAACCAGCTTTTCGGTCAGGAGCGAGCCGATCCGCCCGTACCCGACCACCGCAAGCCGCGTTCCGAAGAGCGTGACCGGAAGCGATTCCATGGCCAATCGCAGTGCGCCCTCGACCGTTGGCAGCGCATTTCGCAGCGCAACGGTTTCCTCGCGGTAATAATCCGCCGTTCTGCCGCCGCGCGCCGCAAAGGAACGGATCCACGATTCCGGCAACATTCCGCCGAGCAAAAGCGCGGCGGGGTCGAGCAACGGCAGCAACGCCGAAAAAGGGACTCCGCCACCGGAAGAGGTTGGAACGCGCTCGCCGTCGCGCGTGGCGGGAACGGGCAGGATTACGGCGTTCGCTTGCCGGACCGTTTCGCCGAGCGAACGGTTTTCTCCGTTTGCAAGGCCGAATGTACGCACCGTATATCCGCGCTCCGCAAACGTTTTTGCCATTCGCTCCTGCCTCGCGTCCCCGCCGATAATCGCCAAAATGGGCATATTGACCGCCTTTCCGTTGGAACCGCCTGTTTTTCCCCGCGGCCGCAACGCGGAACGCGGCGCGCCGTATTCTTTGCGCGCGTCCGCATTCTCCAACACTGACAGAATATGATAAAAAGCCGCCTTTCGTCACGGAAAAGCGGCCGTTTGCAAAACTTATTTTATGCGGAATCCCGCCGTTTGCGGCGGAACAACGGCTTCGGCGTGGGGCGGCAGACCCGAAACGGTCTCCCAGCCCGCCCCGAGAAGGACGGTTCCCGCCCGACATTCCGGCAAGGGGTAGACGGTTCCGGCCGAAACCCCGTGCGACCCGACGATTACAACATCCGCGCGCGTCAAAAACTCCCGCAGAAGCGTTTCGCGCTCCGGCGTCCCCGCTTTCGCGTTGAACCATACCGCCGTTTGTTCCCCCGCGGCGGCCGAGAGCAGAACGGCGGGTTCCCCGTCCGTCCGGTCGCGGGTCGTTTGCAGGGTCAGTCCGTCAACGGCGCAGGTATCCGAAAGGACGCACCGCACCCCGAGCCGCTCCGCTTCCTCAAAGATCCGCGCGGCAATCGCCGATTCGTCGGCGGTCAGCGGAACGGGCAAGTAAAGGCTCCGCACCTTGATTTTGCCCGCGAACGTGTTGAGCAGGTAGGTTGCCGAGGAGTGGTAATGCGTCAGTACCAAAGCTTCCAATTCGGTGCATCCGTTGCCGTGCAGGACGCGGATCGCATCAGACGCGTAGTTCCGGTTCCCCGCGGAAACATCGGCAATCACCGCTTTCCCGCCCGCCGCGAACGTCAGATATTCATACCCGCCACCGTTGGTATACGAGGCCGATACGCCCGCCCGTCGGGGCGGAACGGCGGCATACGCGGAGCCGATGGCGGCAATCGCAAGCAAAATCGGTATTCCGAGCAGAACGCGCCGCCGCAGGCGAACGACCGCGCAAAGCAGGAGCGCGACGGCCGCGGCCGCCAACAGCAAAACCGTCCGGCGGTCTGCCATCCGCACCGTGACCCCGCGGAAATCCGCCGCGCGCGAAACCGCCGCGCGGATTGCGCCAAGCGTGCGGGAAGCGGCAAACACGATCGGCGGGAGCGGGGCGATCAATGAAACCGCCGAAAGGACCAGAGCCGCCGCGACAAGCGGAGAGAGAAGCATTGTGAGCGGGACCGAGAGGACCGAGGCTTCGCCGAACAATTTCGCGGTCAACGGCAGGGTGGCGCAAAAGGCGAAGCACCCCGCCGCAAGCGCGAACAACAACGCTTTTTTCAGCTTTCCGAGCAGCACGGCTCCTATGCCGGCGTTCCGGCCGCGCTTCTCCGCCCCGCGACGGATGGCAGGCAGAAAAACCACAATGGAAGCGGCCGCGCAAAAGGACATCCACAGTCCGACGTCCGCCACGGCGAACGGATGAACGGCAAGGATCAGGAACAGCGCGGTTGCAACCGCCGTGAACGAATCGTAATTCCGTTTGACGAGAAACGCGAGATACAGCAAAACCGCCATAAGCGCCGCGCGGACGGTGGACGGCGACGCCCCCGTTAGCCCGAGATAGACGAGCGAAAGCCCGACCACCGGAAACGCCCTTGCCGTTCGCGGCACCCGCAAAAGGCGCAAGAGGCGTTCCACGGCGGCAATCAGGATTCCGACATGCAGGCCGCTCAAAGCAAGCAGATGGGAAACGCCGGCGCGGCGGAAATTCAGGGAGTCGGTTGCGAAGAGGCGGGAGCGGTTGCCGAGAAGAAACGCCGCCGCAAGGCCGCCATTCTCTCCCCCGACCGCGTTCGCGAGGCGTTCGGAACACGCCTCGTTCCACTCCGCAAGCCGCATGCGAAAAGAGCGTTTTCCGGCGGAGATCACCGCGCAATCCGCCGGATCGGAGCAGATCAGCAAGCCGGCGTAACCGTCCGCGATCCACGCGTTTGCCTGAGCCGCGTCCCCCTCGGCATCAAACGAGGAAACCGTTGCGGTCAGGCGAACGCGCTCGCCCGCGCGAAGCGCGGAAAGATAGTTGCAGGAGAGCAGAACCCTGCGCGAAGTCCGCGCGCCGTCGAGTTCGGTCAGATCCAGCGCAAAACGGCTTTGCGCCCCGCCCGTTCCCAAGCGGGCGGAAACCGTTCCTTCCGCCGAAACCGCGCTTCCCTCGCGTGCGGCAAGGTCGCGGACCTGCAAATCAAAAAAACTCCACGAGGAAAACAGCAAAATTCCCGAAAGGAAAAGCGCAAGGCAAGCCGCCGTTTGCTTCCCTCCGCTCCGCCGCCGGATCGCCGAGAAAAGAAACAGACCCGCGTCGGCCGCGAGGCAGGAAACGGCAAGCGGCAACCGGATCAAAACGCCGTTTGCCGAAAGAAACAAAGCCGCCAACGCCGCGATTACGCAGGCGAACGCCAACGGACGATTCCGAAAAACGCCCACGGATCTCATCTCCTTTCCCGATTTCAAAATCCGAGCGAGTCCAAAAATATGCAAAAAAACGAGAAAAAAGAGACCTTTCTCGCAAAGTTTGAAAAAAATGTATATTTGTCAATGATGTGAGACCAAAAAAGCAAGAAAAAACAAAAGGGAGAGAGAAAAGAAGAGAGCGAAGAATCTGCGGGGAGAAGGAGA
>CADBKZ010000004.1 GCA_902795355.1 uncultured Ruminococcus sp. | reverse complement strand
TCTCTCCTTCTCCCCGCAGATTCTTCGCTCTCTTCTTTTCTCTCTCCCTTTTGTTTTTTCTTGCTTTTTTGGTCTCACATCATTGACAAATATACATTTATGAACATCCGCGGCAAAATGCGTCGCTTCCCCGCTTCCCGCTCTTGACAAATCCGCTCCGCCGTGCTATAATATTCTCAATTGGAAAGTTATCCGGTGGGGTATTGCGGGGGTACGGCATGCAAAATCAGTTTTCACGCACACAATTGTTGTTCGGCAAAGAGGCCATGGAGCGTCTTGCGGCCGCCCGCGTGGCGGTTTTCGGTGTCGGCGGGGTCGGCGGGTACGCCTTGGAAGCGTTGGTTCGCTCGGGCGTCGGCGCGGTCGATCTGATCGACGACGACCGCGTTTGCCTGACCAATCTCAACCGTCAGATCCTCGCAACGCGCAAATCCGTGGGCAAATACAAGGTGGATGTTGCCGAGGAACGCGTTCACGACATCAACCCCGACTGCACGGTTCGCACCTACAAAACCTTCTTTCTGCCCGACACCGCCGACCAATTCGACTTTTCGCAATACGACTATGTGGTTGACGCCATCGACACGGTAACGGGCAAGATCGGGCTTGTGGCGGCGGCCAAGGCGGCGGGCGTTCCCATTATCTGCTCGATGGGCGCGGGCAACAAGGCGGATCCCACCCGTTTCCGCGTTTCGGACATCTACAAGACCGAGATGGACCCGATTGCAAAGGTGATGCGCTACAAATTGAAGCGGATGGGGATCAAAAAATTGAAGGTGGTGTGGTCGGACGAGCAGCCGATCCGGCCAATCGACGACCGGAACATCAGTTGCCGGACGCACTGCATTTGCCCGCCGGAGACCGAGCGCAAATGCACCGAGCGGCGGGACATTCCAAGCTCCAACGCGTTTGTGCCGTCGGTCGCGGGGCTGATTCTCGCGGGAGAGGTAATCAAGGATCTGATCGGGTGGAAAAAATAACGGACAAAAAAAGAAACGCTTTCCTGCGGGGCGTTTCTTTTTTTGTTGGGAAATCCCTTGACAAAATCTTCCGTTTATGATAAAATGAATGTGCCACACAATAGAATATCTGCGTTGATCAAACGCCATAGGTGTACTTTTTTGCCAATCGGTAAAAATGTACGCTCCGTTTTCGTACACTCGTGTCGTTTGATCTTGTATATGAAAATTCTATTGTGTGGCAGCAATTGGGGCTACGTTTTTCGTGCGTGGCTTCGGCTGCGCACTTTTTTATTTTCACTTTCAGGAGGAATGAAAACACATGAAAAAGAAAATTTCCACCACCATCGGACTTTTGGTAGCTTTGTTCGCCGCAATCATCGTTTTGAGCGCGTGCGGGGAAAACAATTCACAAGGGGGGGCGAAAACAACAGTTTTTTGGCAGAAAACGAAATTGAAAACAACACCGCCGCACCACAAACTGTAACTGTTACCTTTAACAGCAACGGCGGGAGCGAGGTTCCTGCACAAAGTGTGGAAAAAGGAGGAAAGGCAATCAAACCACAGGATCCCGTAAAAAATGGCTATAATTTTACAGGCTGGACATTTCAAGGCGAATTGTGGTCGTTTATTGGATTTAATGTTGATTCGGATATAACGCTCGATGCAAATTGGTCTGAACCAATCTTCACACTTTTCGGGAATACTATTACAGGACTTACTAATTTTGGAAAAACCTTATCGGAAATCGAAGTTCCGAAACACATTGATGGCATAACAATTACAGGTATTGAAGATTCCGCATTCCGTGATTGTTGTGATTTAACAAGCATCGCAATTCCGAACAGTGTGACGAGCATTGGAAAATATGCATTCTACGGTTGTAGCAGTTTGACGAGCATCACCATCCCTGACAGTGTGACCAGCATTGGATTTCAGGCGTTCTACGACTGCAGTAGCCTAACAAGCATCACGATCCCGGATAGTGTTACAAGCATTGGGCATGCAATGTTTCAGTATTGTAGCGGTTTGACAAGTATCACGATCCCGGATAGTGTTACAAGCATTGGGCATGCAATGTTTCAGTATTGTAGCGGTTTGACAAGTATCACGATCCCAGATAGTGTTACAAGTATTGGGGATCATGCGTTCGATGGATGCAGCGAGCTGACAAGCATCACAATTCCCGACAACGTTACAAGCATTGGGTCTGGAGCGTTCTCCTATTGCAAAGGTTTGACAAGTATCACGATCCCGAATAACGTGACTAGCATTGAAGATCATACTTTTCAAGGCTGTAAAAATCTAACGAGCATCACTATCCCGGATAGTGTTACAAGTATTGGGGGTTATGCGTTCGATGGATGCAGCGGGCTGACAAGCATCACAATTCCCGACAACGTTACAAGCATTGGGTTTGGAGCGTTCTCCTATTGCAACTTTGACAAGGTCACAATCCCAAATAACGTGACTAGCATTGAAGATAGTGCTTTTCGAGGCTGTAAAAATCTAGCGAGCATCACGATTCCAGATAGCGTTACAAGTATTGGATTTTCCGCTTTTGGAGGTTGCAATAGTTTGACAAGCGTTACTTTTGCAAACACGAAAGGATGGTATTCATGTCAACTACATAATACAGATGGCGGATGGAGTATGACTGTAACCGATGCAAACACAAATGCAACCTATTTGACCAATTACTACTATGATTACTATTGGTATCGGAAATAATTAAGGGGGTATAAAATGTCCATTGTTTATCACTACTGTTCTATGGAGACATTTCAAAAAATTATTGAAAATAGAACACTTCGTTTTTCGGATATAACCAAATCGAACGATTCCCAAGAAATAATTTGGATTGTAAATTTTATTGTATCTGCTCTCACAAAAGAATATGAAAAGCAATCTGAAGAGTTCAAAGGAAAATGTCCATTAGAAAAGGTTATTAAGCGACAAACAACTCTTTTTGTCAATCGCTATTGGGGTGAATATAGTCCTTATACATACTTTGTTTCATGTTTTTCCGACGAAAAGAATTCTCTGAATATGTGGGAAAGGTATGCTGACAACGGGAAAGGTGTGGCAATTGGCTTTAACGATTTATATTTGGAAAATTTGGTTGGTACTTCAGATTGTTTCCAATATGGAACCGTTGATTATGTTGACATCAGTAATACCAGCATATTAAGCAAAGAAACAGCACAACTTTTTGAAAAGCTGAATGAAGTAGTAAACAAAGGCGAAAATATTAATTACAACAATCCCATTTATGACAAATATGTTAAGAACATATTTCTCAAAGCCGTCTTTTGTAAACACCCCTGTTTCGAAGATGAAAAAGAAAAACGAGCTTGTGTTCATTGGAACTTGAATTTTTCGAATCCTACGTCTCTTACTTATAAAGGCCTAAAAATTGCGGAAGCTGAACTTGGCAAAGATTTAAAAAACGGCAAGATCAAACTGTATATAGATATGCATTTTTATCCCGAAAAATTTTCGAAAGCTCTTTCCACAATTATAATAGGTCCGAAATGCGAATGGAATATCAAAGACGTACGCACATTTTTGCACTTGAGCGGCCTAAACAAAACTCCATTTTATAATATCGATTATTCAAATATTCCCCTTGCTTAACAAACAAATCATTCTCTAATCCCGCGTTTGTTCTTTGAAAAAGGGGGAGCGCGAGGGGGAGAACCGTTTCTTGCAAGAAACGGTTCTCCCCCTCGCGGCCTTTCCCAAAATTTTTTCAAAAATTTTCTTAAAACCTATTGACAAAGTGGGTAAATAGGTATATAATAGTAGCAGAACCGCACAAGCGGTGAATCCGATTCTTGGAGAAATGCCTATGCAACGCTTTATCTTCCTTTCCCTCTCTTGGCGATGTTGATCTCCATCTGCTTCGCTCTGAAAATCTGAAATTTTCGTACCGTGTGCTCAAAAAACAACTATTTTCTATTTATTTTATCAAAAAAGGAGATTTTTATCATGTCCACCATTTACACATCCGCCGATCAACTCGTCGGCAAAACGCCCCTCTTGGAGCTGACCCACATTGAAAAGAAATTCGCTCTGAACGCCAAAATCTACGCCAAGCTCGAATACTTCAACCCCGCCGGTTCCGTGAAAGACCGCATTGCAAAATCCATGATCGACGAAGCCGAAGCGTCCGGCAAGCTGAAACCCGATTCGGTGATCATTGAACCGACCTCGGGCAACACCGGCATCGGCCTTGCCGCCATTGCCGCCGCCAAGGGCTACCGCATTATCATCGTAATGCCCGAAACCATGTCGGTCGAACGCCGCCAGCTGATGAAAGCCTACGGCGCGGAGCTGGTCCTCTCCGAAGGCTCCAAGGGCATGAAGGGCGCCATTGCCAAGGCGCAGGAAATTGCCGATTCGACCCCCAACAGCTTTATTCCCGGGCAATTCGTTAACCCCGCCAACCCCAAAGCCCATTTTGAAACCACCGGCCCCGAGATCTATGCCGACACCGACGGCGAAGTTGACATCTTTGTTGCGGGCGTTGGTACGGGCGGAACCATTACCGGCGTTGGCGAATATCTGAAATCTAAAAAGCCCGCCGTGAAAGTGGTTGCCGTGGAGCCTGCCACCTCGGCCGTTCTCTCCACCGGTGTTGCCGGCGCCCACAAAATTCAGGGCATTGGCGCGGGCTTCGTTCCCGACGTTCTCAACACCAAAATTTACGACGAGATCATCCCCGTTTCCAACGAGGACGCGTTTGCCACTGGCAAGCTGATCGGCAAGAGCGAGGGCGTGCTTGTTGGCATTTCCTCGGGCGCGGCCGCGTTTGCCGCCATTCAGTTGGCGCAGCGCCCCGAAAACGCTGGCAAAAAGATTGTGGTCCTTCTCCCCGACACGGGCGACCGCTACCTCTCCACCCCGCTGTTTGCGGATTGATCCCTTGCCCCGAACCCCCACGACCGAGCCGCGTTTTTTTGCCGGCTCGGTCGGTTTTCTGCAAAAAAGACTTGCAAAAATTTCCGGAATCTGCTATAATAAAACATAGATTCACCAACCCACCGAAAGGAGCTGCGCTTCCCCATGATGATTTCCACTCGCGGCCGATACGCCCTGCGGGTCCTGATTGACCTTGCCGAACACCGCGACGGCAACTATATTCCCCTGAAAGAGATCGCCGCGCGTCAGGAGATCTCCTTGAAATATGTGGAGCAAGTAATGTCTCTCCTCTCCTCGGGCGGCTTGGTTGCCACCGCGCATGGCAAGGGCGGCGGCTACCGGCTGAACCGCGACCCATCCGAATACCGCGTTGGCGATATTCTCCGCGTAACCGAGGGGACGCTGGTTCCCGTTGCCTGCCTGGAAGAGAACACCTCTCCCTGCGCCCGTGCCGCCGAATGCCGCACGCTTCCCCTTTGGGAGAAGCTCTCCAAGGCCATTTCGGATTGCCTCGACAACGTGACCCTCGCCGATCTCGCGCAAACCGAAATTCCCGACAACTACGTAATCTGACCCGTTCCTTTTTTTGCAGAAAGTCCCGATGAAAGGCATTTTTTTGCCGTTTGTCGGGGCTTTTGTTATTTTTGAACAGGATATTTCAAAATTTCATGGTCAATATTGGTTAGAAAAACGTTGACTTTTTCGGCAATTCATGGTATAATGTTCAAACCCGAGGGCAGAAAAATCGAAAAACGATCATTTGGCGCCGGATTCTCCCCCGATGTTTGCCAAAGGAAAGGTACAGGTCGAAGCCGTGAACACGACTGTATATGAAGATTTGAAGCAGCAGGAGCCGCGAATGCCGCGCGGGGCGTCTTGCCCCGAAATGCTCATCAACCGCAAATTGACCGACGAAGAACGCAAGCGGATCCTTGCACACTCCACCGAGGAAGAACCGGTGTTTTTCGCAATTGTCGGCGATATTGACAAGCAGGCGAAATACGGAAAAATCGCGCTGTTGGGCACCGCCGCCCGTCTTTTGGCGATCAATCTGGAAAGCGGCGATCTTTCCGGCGAGGTTCCCATACGCGAAATTGCGGACATCTATAATAAACGCATGTACGGAAACGGTTTGATGCGCGTCGCTTTGGCCGGCGGAAAACGCATCGATCTTTTCCGTTTTAATTTTGCCGTTGCCACCCTTTGCGACGCGGTTCTCGGCTATGTGACCGACGTTCGCGACGGCGAAGACCCCCTTGACGCGCTTGAAGCCGTTTCCTCAACCTACACCAAAATGCTTTCGGTTTGCCCCAAATGCGGGCGCACGCTCTCTTCCCCCGGGGTCCCCTGCATCAACTGCGCGGGAAAGCGGCGGCTACTGAAAAAGCTGGTTTCCTACTTGAAGCCCGAGGTGGTCGTGCTGGTGGTATCGGTCGTTATTTCGGTGGTAACAACCGCTCTCGCGCTCGTTCCCCCGCTTCTGACGCGCACGCTCGTGGACGACATTCTCCCCAACGAGCGGCGGGACATGCTCCTTTATGTTTCCATTGCGCTGGTTGTTATCAACATTGTCCGCTTCGGGCTTGGGGGAATACGGGGTTATATGCTCCGCGTCAGCGGCGATAAGATCGTTGCGCGCATCCGCTGCGAGGTCTACGAAAAAGCGCAGCGGCTTCCCATGCGGTTCTACGACAAAACGTCCACCGGTTCGGTCATCAACCGCATCAGCGGCGACACCGCAACGCTCCAAGCGTTTATGCTCCGCATTACGCAGGAAGTGGTGGTGCAGTTCTTCAAAATGATCGGTATTATCGTGGTTATGCTGATCATCAACCCCAAGCTCACCATTTTCTCCCTGCTTCCCGTTCCGGTCATCGTCGTCGGTTCCCGCATCTTCCGCGAGAAGATCGCGCCGTTCTACCGCCGCATCTGGCGGCGTTCCTCGGCGGTTACATCGGTTCTGACCGACACGATTCCCGGGGTTCGCGTAATCAAGTCCTACACCAACGAGAAAAACGCGTCCGCACGGTTTGAAAGCTGCGTGGACGATTGGCGCATAACCGACTCGAAAGCGGGCAAAATTCTGAACGCCTACCCCGCCATTGTCAACACCCTGATCGCCTGCGGAAGCGTGGTGATCTGGGCGCTCGGCGGCAACCTTGTGATTGATGCGATCCAAACGGGCGCGGGCGCCATTACCGTTGGCGTTCTGGTTTCGTTCATCTCCTACGCCAGCATGTTCTATGAACCGGTCAACTTCTTTGCCAACCTTTCGGACTCCACGCAGAACGCGCTTGCCTCGGCCGAGCGCATTATGGACATTCTGGACGCCGAACCAGAACACGACTTCGGCAAGGGCAACACCAACGCGGATATGGGCGGGCGGATCGAATTCCGGCATGTCAATTTCTCGTTTGACCGCACCAAGAAAGTGCTGAAAGACATCAATCTGACGATTGACCCGGGGGACATTGTCGGCATTGTGGGTACCACAGGCTCCGGCAAATCCACGCTGATCAACCTGCTGCTCCGCTACTACGACCATTACGAAGGGCAGATTACCGTTGGCGGCGTGGACATCCGCAAGATCGATATGGAATACTACCGCTCGCACATCGGCTATGTTCAGCAGGAACCCATGATGTTCCATGATACCATTTATAACAACATTGCCTACGGCGGCGAACAATATTCCGTGGACGAGGTGATCAACGCGGCCGACATTGCCAACGCGCATGAATTTATCGTCCGCCAGCCGGACGGCTACGATTCGGTGGTGGGCGAGCGCGGCGTGGGGCTTTCGGGCGGCGAACGCCAACGCATTTCCATTGCCCGCGCCATGCTCCGGAACCCGAAAATGCTGGTGTTCGACGAGGCGACCGCCTCGGTGGACTCCGAAACCGAACACCTGATTCAAGAGGCGATCGAACACCTGATCAGCGGCCGGACAACCATTATGATCGCGCACCGGCTTTCCACGCTCTCCAAGGCCAACAAGATTGTTGTGGTGGATAACGGGCAGATTATTGAATGCGGCTCCCCCGCGGAGCTGATGGCGCAAAAAGGAAAATACTACCGCTTGGTGGAGATCCAATCCATGTCGGATAAGGTCAACGAATCCCGCCGCGCGGAGAATTTTGAGTGAGGCAGCGGCTATGGGCAGAATTTATGTGGACCGATACACGGGCAAAATCGAGCGCACCGACGTTTACCTCGTGCGCCTGACCCTGCGCGACGGAACGGTGATCGAGCCGCTTGAACCGCGCAGGCTCTTCCCCATTACCAACACTTCCATGTATATCACGCTTCTGGACGGCGAGGAGCGCGAGGTCGGGTTTGTTCGCGACCTTGAAGAGCTTGACCCGCCATCCAGAACCGCTTTGGAAGAATGCTTTGCGGAATACTACATGATTCCGAAGATTACCCGATTGCTGGAAAGCGAGGAGAAATTCGGATCGCTGAAATGGCGCGTGGAAACCGACCGCGGCGAAGTCTCCTTCCGCATTCAAAACCGCCATAGCGACATCAAACGCCTGTGGGGTACGAACCGCGTGATCGTTCGCGACAGCAACGACAACCGCTACGAGATCCGCGACGTTACATCCCTTGACGCGCACAGCAAACACCTGCTGTTTTCGTATCTGTAAAAAAAAGGAGAAAAAAGAATGTTTCACGGATTGAACAACGCCATGAACACCCTGCACCTGCTTTCCAACGCAAAAACGCGCTCCATTTCGGCCGAAAACCCGACGGGCGAGAGCGGCAAAGGCGGCATGGCCGAGGACGGAACGGGCAAAAAAGCTGCCCGCGAGTTGGGGAAAGGATGGAAAATCAGCCCCTCGCGCGTGATCGAACCCGACCAAATGCTTACCCTTGCGGATATTCGCGGCGCGGGAGCGATCCAACATATTTGGTTGACGATCAGCAAAGAGCATTGGCGGGAAACGATCCTGCGTATGTATTGGGACGGCATGGAGACCCCCGCCGTGGAAGTTCCGATCGGGGACTTTTTTGCCAACGGGTGGGGCGTTTACGCGCAGGTCAATTCTCTTGCGGTCTGCGTCAATCCAGCAAGAGGGTTCAACTGCTATTGGAATATGCCCTACCGCAAGCGGGCGTTGATTACCGTTGAAAACCGCTCCTCGGAGCCGATTTCCATTTTTTATCAGATCGACTATGCGGAAGCGGACGTAACGGACGATTGCGCTTATTTCTGCGCAGCCTTCCGGCGGTCGAACCCGACGGTCGGCTCCGAGCATACCATTCTGGACGGCGTTCGCGGGAAGGGACAGTATGTGGGCACCTACCTTGCATGGCAGGTGAACAACAACGGATGGTGGGGCGAGGGAGAGATCAAATTCTTCCTCGACGGCGATCGGGATTTCCCCAGCATTTGCGGAACGGGCACCGAGGATTATTTCGGCGGAGCCTATAATTTTGACGTCCCCACGCAGGGATATACCGCTTTTTCCACACCGTATAGCGGAATGCCGCAGGTTTTGCGACCCGACGGGCTGTACTTTGCCAACACGCGGTTCGGCCTTTACCGTTGGCATATCGCCGATCCCGTGCGCTTTGAGGAAAGCCTGAAAGTGACCATTCAGGACCTCGGATGGCGGAGCGAGAGGCGGTATCTGCCGCAGCAAAGCGATATCGCGTCGGTCGCGTATTGGTACCAAACGCTTCCCATCGCGCCTTTGCAGCCGCTCGGCGATAAAAACGAGTTGGAAATTATTTGAAAACGGATTTTAGCAACACGCCATCGAAAATCGCCCTTTTTCCAAGTTCTTTGAAAGAGGGGGAGCGCGAGGGGGAGAAACGTTTCTTGCAAGAAACGTTTCTCCCCCTCGCGGCCTTATTCTTTTCCCGCGGCCTTATTCTTTTCCCGCGGCCTTATTCTTTTCTCACGGCCTTATTCTTTTCCCATCTTTTAGATCGCGTAGCCGCCGTCAACGCCGAGGCACTGCCCCGTGATGAACGAGGCGGCGTCGGACGCGAGAAAACGCACCGCCGCGGCAACCTCTTCCGGCGTTCCGAGCCGGCAAAGGGGCGTGGCGTCCGCAAGCTCCGCGCGCGTCTTTGCGTCAAGTCCGGCATTCATCTCGGTTTCTATTACGCCGGCTTCCACGCAATTGACCGTGATCCCCGACGGCCCCAGCTCCTTGGCAAGCGACATGGTAAGCCCCCGCAATCCGGCCTTTGCCGCCGAATAATGCACCTCGCACGACGCCCCGACCTTGCCCCACATGGAACCGATGTTGATCACCCGCCCGCGATGTCGGGCAATCATTCCCCGAACCGCCTCTCGGGTAACGTAAAACGCGCCGTCAAGGTTGGTCGCCAGCATGCCGCGCCAATCGTCGTCGGTCAGATCGGTGAAGAGCTTGATCTGCGATATTCCCGCGTTGTTGACCAACACGTCGACGCCGCCAAGCGCGGCTTCCGCTTCCCCCACCGCTCGCTTCGCTTCTAATGGGTTGGAAAGGTCGGCCCGAACGGCAAACGCGCCGGTCTCCGCGGCAACGCGCCGCGCGGCTTCGTCGTTCCGGCGGTAGAGAAACGCCACGCGGTCGCCCTGCGCCGCAAACGCGCGCACACAGGCCGCGCCGATCCCGCGCGAGCCACCCGTGATCAGAACATGATCCATTTCAATTCTCCTTTTTTTGCCCAAATTGGCGATTTTCGATGATATGGGGCGCAAATTTCCGTTCCATTGCAAAAAAGAACGGAAAAGCCCGAAAAAGGTCGATTTTTTATGATACGGGGCGCAAATTCTCTCCGTTTGAAGCAAAAAGAATGTCGCCCGAGCGGTCGGTGCGGAGTACGGTTGCACCAACCGCGGAAAGCCGCGCAAGCGTTCTGCCGTCAGGATGCCCGAAGCGATTCCCCGCCCCGCAGGAAACCACCGCATAGCTCGGCGAAACTGCCTGCAAAAACGCCTCGCTGCTCGAACTGTTGGAACCGTGGTGGCCGACATGCAGCAGATCGGCCGACAAATGCGACGGGCCGTAGGCCGCAAGCAGAAATTTCTCGGTTTCTCGCTCGGCGTCTCCCATCATCAGAATCGAAATTGTCCCGCACTGCACCCGCAGAACAAGGCTCCCGCCGTTTCCGTCGGCCGCCTCGGCATCCTGCGTCGGGTAGAGAACGGTCAGCAGCACCTCGCCGAGCAAAAACGAGTCGCCCGCGCGCGCCACGGACGTTGGAACCGAGCGCGCATACAGCGTCCCGCGCAGACGCTCCGCGCTTTCGCTCGCGGAATCGGCTCCGTTCAGGCAAACAAGGTCGGTCGGAAAGGCTTCCAGAACCGCGTCCGCGCCGCCGATGTGGTCCTCGTCCGGATGGGTGAGAAGGACCAACGCAAACCGCTCCACGCCGCATGCTTTCAGCTTGCGGCAAAGCGACTCCTGCGAGGATTCGGGGCCGCAATCAATCAGAACATCGCCTCCTGCGGTGCGCAAAAGCGTGCAATCCCCCTGCCCGACGTCAAGGAAATACGCGCGGAGCGCGTCGGTCTCCCGCTCGCCGCTCCCGTGGCAGGAAACGGAAAGGCAAAGCACGAAAACAAGCAAAACCGCCGCGACCCGCTTCATCCCGTCCATTCCCCCGCTTTCCTCTTTTTGTCGTTTTCCTGTTTATTATAGCAGACATTTTGCCGTTTTGCAAGGTTTTTGCCCTTCTTTTTCGCAAAAAAAGCCGAAAACGGAAAAAAATTTCGCAAATGTCAATAAGTTTTACCAAAAAAATTAAAAAATTTTTTGAATACCGAGTTTTTGGAGTTCTTCGGTAAAAAGATCACGGCTGGATCGACCGTCAAAGATGGCGCGAGGATAGTCGTTGATCCAATCTGCGATCCGGTTCAGATCCTGTTGGCTGAACGGTTCAATTTTCGTGCTTTTCGGAATAAATCGCCGGATCATTCCGTTTTGATTCTCGTTGGATCCCCTTTCCCAACTGCTGTATGGGTGACAATAGTATATCTTTGTACGCCTCTGTTTCGTTAGGCAGGATCGCTCCATCTGCTCGAATTGGCTGAATTCCGTTCCGTTATCTACGGTAATTGTCCGAAAAACCTTTCGAAAGGTTGCTCCGAACATTCTTTCCAGCCGATTCAGCAGTTGCACCGTGCTGACCGCACTTTTATCCTTGGATTTAAGAATAATTTCCATCCGCGTCAAACGTTCGGTCAAAGCAATGATTGTATTTCCTTTTTCGCGTTTACCGATAACCGAATCCATTTCCCAATGCCCGAATTCCATCCGTTTATTGACCGGATCGGGACGGTATTCAATGGATTCGCCCCTCGGAGCGCGTTTAATCGTTTCTTTTGTTCCATATTTTTTCCGTCTGCTCCCTTTGTGCATCAGATCTTTATTGCTAATGTGCAGAAACAATCCTTTGTCAATGTAATTGTAGAGTGTAGAAAGGCAGATTTTTGTCCGAAAGGACAGTCCCTGCCGACGAATCTCTTTCAGAATCGCATAAGGAGAATATCCTTTTTTCACCATTCGCTCAACAAACCGAACAAAGGCATAATCGTTTTCAAGTTTCAACGGTCTGCCCATGCCGATGGAAAGATATTTCCGATGTTCTTCCGCTTTATCCGAGGAATAAAGGATAGAAAAAGTATAATCACCGTTCAGATGTTCGTATGCTCCGCGCTTCAATTCCCGATAAACGGAACTGATGTGTTTGTTCAACTGCCTTGCGATCTCTCGGATCGGGATTCCCGCGTTGTTCAGAGCTTCCAGCTTTGCCCGATCCGTGGCTGTAAATTTTCTAAAATGTTCTTTTTGCATGGTAATATACCCCCTTGTCCTTAACCTTGTCCGTAACCTTTGAGAGCATTAGACGAAACCTTGTTCCGCCGGCGCGCGGGGCGCGCCGGCGGAACAAGGTTCGGAGATCGTCGGTTTGCTCGTTTTTTTACTCGTTTTTCTCGGAAAACGCGGCCTTTTCGCCGCAAAAACGCCCGTTTTGTCCCTTCCGGCAGAACGGGAAAAAGCGGGTTCTTCCCCCGCGTTCTTTCATCATTCCGTTTTTCCGTTTCCTATTCGGTCTGTTCCACCTCCGGTTCTTCTTCGTCCTCGCTCCATAACACAAAGGCGTCGTCAAAAAGGACGAATTTGCCGACGAAATCAAACAATTTGACGGCGATCTGCTCGTCCTGCACCATTGTAACAAGCTCTGTTGGAATCGCGCGGCTGTAAATGGCGCGTTCACCGGATTTGAAAAGATACTTGATAATGTAATCCACCGCGCCCTTGATCCCTTTCCGGTTTCGGATCGGATCAAATTCATTGATGCCGAAGCGATCCGCAAAAAAGGTGTTTTCCAGCGTTTCTTCCCATTGGCGCCGTTTGGTACTGTATCGGCGGACGGTATGCAGCACTCCCGGCATCTGTCCCTCTGGGATGTAGACCAGCGCATGGAAATGCAGGCGGTCGCCCTCTTCGCCGAGTTCAAAAACGCCCATGTACTTCCAGCCGCGACGGGAATGAAGGTTGGAAAGGCACTTCCGCAGAGAAGTGCGAAACGTGTCCGCGTCCATCTTTTTTTCATCGTAGGTAAAGGTGACGAAAAAGTTCCACTCGTTCAGAAACGCCTTGTTGCGGAAACGCTTTTCGCGCAGGTATTTATTATGTTCAAACCGAATGATCTGATCGGCGATCCAATTCAGATCCAAGCCGAAAACGTCGCCGAGCCGATTCACCATATAATCGCTGATCCACGGAATCAATTTCGCGTGTCTGACTTCGCGCTTCAAGCCTTCCCAGCTGGGGTTCGTTCTCATAGCGGCAAAATAGGCTGCTTCAAAAGCCAGATCGGTGCCGTCTTTCTGATGGCGGACGCGGGATGTTTCAGGGGCTTTCTGCAAGGGAGTGGCAACAAAATGCTGACCATCATGAATCACTTTCATGATCTCCGCATAAGCGTTGATCCGAACATCGTAGTCGAGGATCTTCTCGACCGTGGCTGTTGTGTTCATGGCGTTCTCCTTTCCGTGACGAAAAAGATATTGACGTAATCGGGACTAAAAACAGATTGACTACTGAATTTGAAAAAGAATTTTCGCTTTTTGGGTTGACAAATGCGGAATTTGTGATATAATAAAAGCAAGAACCTGATGAACGCCGATGAAAAACTCGGAACTTGGTGGAAACGCCGTCTTTATGATCGGGTTCTTTTCTTATTTCTTTTTTCCATTCCGCTTATCATATCGTTTATTAAATTTTTTAATCTGGATGCGGTCTTTCTTATGTAACACCCAAGACCCTTCGGACTTGTTTTTCAAAAAGTTATCGCTTTCCCACCGTGGAACGCTGAAATAAGATTGTCGCTGATCCGGCTTTGATCGGTTGGGATTTTTGTGCATGGGAACTGTGGGTTCGTCAAAGAAAGTTTTTGCATGCGTGATAATATTGATTTTTGCCTGATGTCCTTGCTTTGCGCTGACATAAGCATTATGGCCTTTTCCATCACTCCTTCGGACTTTCGGGCTTGTATCATACCGAAATTCATTTTTTCGCAGGTATTTTTTTTTACTCATAGCGGCGATCCTCGTCTATTATATCAGAATTTTTGAAAAAATCAAGTGTCGTTATAAATGATTAAATCTGAAATTAAGCCGTGCTTTTCGATCAACGGGTCCACCCCCCATTCACTGCCTTGTTCCAGATTGCTTTCAAGATAGAACCCATCTTGAAACCATACTTTGACAAAAACGTTACTCATCGTCCTTCATCCCTTCCAATTCGCGGATAAAATAACTGTTCTGCCGGTGCAGCTCTTTCAGAGTGGCATCGGTGTTTTTGTATTCCGGATAGTCCGGCAAGCCCTTCTTGGATTTCAGGGAGCCGTGTTCAAAATAGGCGCGGTAGCAGTCGGTGGAGAACCGGCGGCTGTAAACCTTCTTGGTGGAAATATAGTAGGAAACGGTCTCGATCTCGCCCTCTTTCATGCCCACCTGCATTTCCATTTCGACAGACATATAACCGAACCGGTTGTGGATCCGTTCTCCGTGTCCCACGATCCAATGCGCCCACGTGTGCAGCCATCGGACAATCAGATGGTTATCGCCGCAATCAAAGCGGTATTGCGGATAAGCTTCCGAAAACTTGCCCTTGACCCAATCGAACAGTATATCGTAGAACACGAAGAACGGCATGGCGAGGCGAACGGGCGAGGTCTCGCGGATCCACAACTCGTTGGAGAGCTGCCTCCCCGCCGCTTCCCATGCCTCGTCCCGCTGGGCGTCGCAAAGAAACCGGATGAACGGATAGTGCATAACGGTTGCGGGGTGCCGTCCCATCATAAAGGAACTGTTGAAGCCGTCGTTCTTCTGGTTGGCTTCCAGCGCGATCCGCTTGACCCCTTCCAGCATTTTCTGGTTGCCTCTCTCCTTGTCGATCTCGGTGATCAGAACCACGCCGAACTCAAAGGAGCCTTTCAGTTTGTTGTCCTCTACAACCTGCCGGGCGATCCGAAGAACGTCGAAGTCCAGAATGTGGGCGTGGCGGCTGATCGCTTCCATCATGCGGGGATCGCGCCGGAACAGATCGCTATCCCACAGAGGGAAGTTCCCCGCGTGGGCAAGAACGCCGTCCACCCGCACCGAATAGTTGGAGATCAGAAGCGAGGATTGAATGGTATAGATGAAATACAGGCAGGCATAGTCCGATAAGGCTTGCCAGATCCCGATCACTTCCAGATCGTTGTTATATTCCAACGGGTCCGAATGGGTGTGATAACCCCAGATCAGATCGGGGGCGGGTTCCTTCCAGAACGCCTTTTCCCGCGCCTTGATCCACTTCCGGCAGGACGCGAGACTATAAACCTGCTTCTTCTCCATAGCGCGGCAAAGATCCTTTTCCAAAAGGATCCACGGGAACCGAGGAAACATCAGATCAATCTCCAAGATCAGTTCCAACGCTTTATCGCGGAACATAATTTCATAGGAAAGAGCCATGTCGGTCATGGTGGTGGTTTTCTTGCTCCCCATGGTTCCGTTGATGAACAAAACCAGCGGCAGATCTTCCAGAAACGCGCGGTTTTCCTGCTCGTGGCGTTCCAACACACAGTAACCGATATGCCGCCGCCATAGTTCCAAGACAACAAACCAGACGGCAATCCAGCAGACTACGGGCAAAGAAAAGAACGTGACGATCAGATCAATCACGAGCTTGAACACCTGCGAGGTGACGAGCGAAAACAGATCGGACGACGCCGCAAAATAGAAGTACCATGCCGCGGCATCCACGATCAGCCCTGCAAGATTGAGATTGACGACCCAGACGAACAGCCACAGCTTCCACCAAAACGCGTGATCGGTCAGGAACGCAACAAAAGCCAGAATCCAATCCCGCACGGCGCAGAAAGCGCGGAAACCGGTTCGTTTCCAGATTGCCAGCGGCTTGCTATCCTTGCCGTGGTCGGTGTTGGGGGAAAGCGCGATCATCTTCCAGATCTGCACCAACAGCAGGATGGCGCAAATGATCATGGAAGCGGTGGTGATAAACAGGAGCGAGCCTTTCAGAGCGTTTTCGGCGTACTCCAAAAAGAGATCCTTTTGAAAGAACGCGCGGGGGAGAGCTTGCAGCCTACGGATCAGCTCGGCGGCATCGAACGGCAAATAACTTTGCAGCGGAATGTTTTGCAGTTGCAGAACGGTTGGTTCCGTTTCGGTTTCGCGGTCAATAAAGAAGAACCAAAAGAGTTTGAGGGATTGCCACAGGTTCCGAAACGCTTGTCCCGCCCGAAAAAGCGCGTTCCGATAAACGGTAAAGGTCAGGGCAACCGATCCGGCAAGAAACCCGCCGCATAGAAAATGGCGGTAGTCAATGCGCTTCTTCATGCTCAAATCAGATCACCCGCATCAGATACCCGATGTATCCGAACAGGAACAAGAGGACCAGCACCAGCAGGATCGCGACGAGGCGATGCAGAGTCTTGTTCATTGTCGGCCTACCGTCAACCGAAACAGCTCCGCAATGGATTTTTCGGCCCTTTCATCGCTGTAATATTCGTTCAACCGAACCTGTGCCCTCATCATGATTCCGCATTTTGAACACTTCGCGCCCCACATAACGAGCTTGGAAGTTTTTCCGATATCCGACACCTTCCAAACGGTGATTCTGGAATGTTTACATTCTTTCGGCAACGTCACGTTCATTCTCCTTCTTCCGGTTCCTTCTCTCCCTGCAATAGTCGGCAGCTTCCCAAACCTGACCCATCCCAAAAGCCCGATCGGGCGGGGGATAGGATCCTGTTGCAAACGCGTTCAGCTCGATTCCGCGTTCGTATACAAGCAAGCAAAACGGGCCGACCCCGTATTGCCCTTTACATACCTCGGCGAACGCTTTCCCAGCAATCTCGGCATCCATGCCGAAATAGTAAATCATGTTATCCAAACCAATAACGATGTATACCGATTCCATGGCCTTAACCCTTTCCTTTACCAAAATACCGATCCATTCGTTGCTTGAACGCGTCAACCAATGCAGGATCGCGGCTCGCTTGAACGCACACATCCAATCCGTCCGAAAGCGAAGTCAACCACACCTGTTCGACCTTCATCTCGGTTCGTGCCGCTTCCGCTATATTTACATACATCCAAACAAGATCTATGGGGGAAACATTGACAATGTATTCCAGATAATTTTCGGAAATATCATCCTCTTGTTCTTCCAGATATATACGGATCCGCACTTCTTGCTCTAAATACACCTTTTCTTCCATGGCCTTAACCCTTTCCTTATCCTTAACCATTTTCAAAGTACCGAAGATCTGTTCTTTGGTTTCGGTCAGTCCGGCTCAAAAAAGCCATCCACGGTGTAGGATCCTTTGATCCTGCCATTGCTGTCCCGTTCAAAATCGTCCCAGAAAAGATCCTGCTTGCGATCTTCCATGTCGCGGATCATCTTGGAATAACCGTCCTTCTTTTGCGGGCGTTTATTTGACTTCTTCTTTGCAGACTTTTTCTTCGGCGGCGGGTATTTGCCGGTTAAATCCTTGCACACCTCTTTTTCCCCACGGGCATGGCCCAGCCTATAACCGCTGGCGGCTTTTTTTCCAAACTCGCTCTCAACTCCGCGCGCGTTGTTCCGTCCGGCAAAGCCATCTGTAAATCCGAATGAATAGAGATGCTTTGCGCTTCCGGCTTTTATGCCGTATCGAGAAGGGGAAAGATCCCGACTCGTATGGTAGGAAAGTTTCTCCTGCGGGGAATAATGCCTTTTTGCCTTATGCGGGCGATAGGTTCTTTTGCTTGCCATTGTTTTGCTCTCCTTTTTTCTTCAAAAGTATTGACTTTTTGATTTTTTGTGGTATAATACAGTTGAGGTGTCGCAAACCTTTCCTAACATGGAAAAGGGCTGTCGGTTTCGATCCGACCTGCATCTTTCAGAGAACTTGGTTTTCTCTGCCAATGAAAAAGTTATCTTTTTCTGACGGAACACCTCGCCCAAGCCTTTACGGTTTGGGCTTTTTCTTCTGTTGCAATCTTTTCTTTTTTTCGGTTTTTATGTGTTCTAAAACCCGATGTGTATCATGGCTTGTCAGCCGAAATTCCGGTTTTCCTTTGGGAAAAGCATCCCGATCTGTAATCTTCAAGTCCTTACCGGACATTCGATTTTTCGAGAACGTTTCGTGATCCACTCCGGTACGTTTTTTCAAACCGTATTTCTTTTGGTCGATTTCCACCAAATGCGGATCATGATCCTTTTTATAGGACTTCATCTTGACGACCGAAACCTTGTTGCCGTTCGCTTTGACCGCCACATAGTTGCGTTCCAGCTTCGGCTCTGGATCGATGTACTTCGTTCGCCCGCGATACACTCCGCCGACGATCTTCTGCGTTTCCTTTACCGGCTGCCTTTTCTTGACAGCCGGCTTTTTCTTGCGGTTCGGCATTGGTTAACCTCTCCGACGCTTGTCCCGCGGGGGAACGTCGTCACGGATCACAATCGTGTTCTTCTTCCCGAAGATCCCCGCAAGCTTGCTTACTACCCATATAACCGCCACAATCCCGGCCGTGATCAGAATCGCCATACCGATCTTTTTCAAAAGATCAATCACTTCCGGCAGGGGGCTTCCGCTTTCCCTTTTTTTTCAAAAAAGTCTTGACAAATGGGCTTAATCTTTTATAGAATCCCAAATCTTCTTTTTGACTTCCTTTGGCGCAATTTCTCTATGTTCCTGTTGCCAAGAAACCATCTTTTCATGATACGAACACTTTTTTGAAGCATCCTTAAATTCTTTGGAATTGGGACGATTTGACAAAGACCACTCCTTTGTTCCCCAAATATCTGCTTTCTTCAAGTGGAAAATTTGACTTAAAGTCAAATTGCTGTATTTTGTACGTTTTCTTTTGGCTGCCATTGTTTCGTTCTCCTTTTTTCTTCAAAAGTATTGACTTTTTGATTTTTTGTGGTATAATAGACCATAGGCAAGGTAAAACTTGCACCCGCTGTGGGTTTCTTTTGAAACCAATTCCAGCAGTGCCCCGAGTGGTTTAATCTCGGGGACTTTTTATTTTCGAAATTTCTTCATCTTTTTGCGGTTTTCCGGTGCCGGTTTTGAATGAAACAAAACCTTATCACGAATCAGCATAACATCACGACGAGAAACATCCAAATTACGGTGGTTTGCCCGGAACTTCATGCCATCAACTTTGATTGGCTTTCCTTCATTGTCCTCAATTTCAACAAAGTGCTTGAAATAGGACTGCCCCTGCTGATACCCTTTCAGACGTGTTCGATGTTGTCCGTCCCTTGACGAAAGGGGAACGACTGCCAATTCGTCCCGCTGATTTGTTTCGATAACTACAACAGGGCGTTTCTTTTTGGACTCCGTGTTGGATTTTCCAAGATAATTGTCATGGGTGCTTAACGTTCTGCCCCACGGAATTTTTCCATTTCCCGGCTGCCTTTTCTTGACAGCCGGCTTTTTCTTGCGGTTCGGCATTGGTTAACCTCTTCGACGCTTGTCCCGCGGGGGAACGTCGTCACGGATCACAATCGTGTTCTTCTTCCCGAAGATCCCCGCAACCTTGCTTACTACCCATATAACCGCCACAATCCCAGCCGTGATCAGAATCGCCATGCCGATCTTTTTCAAAAGATCAATCATTTCCGAAAAGCGGTCTCGCCCGCCGCTGATCTGGTTATTGATCCATTCTTTCATCGCCTCTCCGGCCGCATCTTTCAGCTGTTCCTCTTCGGGGGCATGGGTAACATCCGCGATCCCATTGATATGATTGGATTCTGCCGGATAAACCACAATGGCTCCACTATCCGTTTGGAAGGTTAAGGAGATCACTTGCAGATCCAAGTACACATCCATAACGGCAAGATAGCCGTCAAAGTTTTTCTCGGTTCCGCTATCCACATGCCCCTCTTTGTATTTTGCCTCGTCAAAAGACGCGCTGTAATACTGACTCAAATTGAAATGAACTAAATGCAGCGTTTCTCCATTTGCCTGACATTGAAAGAACTTGGCTTGCAGCTCTTCCAAATCAGAAGCGGCAAACAACAAGGTATCCGCATCTGCGATATTATCGATCAAAGAAAAATTATTTATTTTCCATACTGTCTTTGAAATAATCCCATCATTTTCCACGGCTCCAATCAGATGTGAAAACGCATAATTAGGGCCGACAGCAAGATTTTGGAAAAAATTGTGTGTATTGCCGAACGTAGAAAGCTCGGTTCCGGTCAAATCATCGGAATCAAACGTGCCGCGCTCTTTTACATCACTAAACAGAATCCCGTTTACTTCCACCGTTTCCGGTTGCTCCGGATCGAATTTATGTTTGGGATTTGCCGCCGTATAAGTCGTTTCCGCGTCAGTCAAGGGATAATTCAACATCCATTCTTCTATGCGCTCCGAAGAAACCGACGAACGAGAATCCGCAAGCTCACCGCTGGTTAAAGAGCTGCTTTTAGAAACAATTGTCGGATCTTCAACGTCGAATGCCCAATAAATGGAATAAAGCGGATGGTATGAAAAGAAAGAAGTAGGTCCCTCGCCGGAGCCGTTACGGACATTAAAACTGTAATCGGCCAAATAATCGCGAGAAGATTGGATACGATTTGCCATAAAATAGGGAACGCCTTTTTGATACCGTGTCCATCCCCAATTGGCGGTTAATTCATTATGTGGGTTCGAGGCTGTTTGCTGGAACCACTCGGAAACAGAGGTCTGATTGATCTTTTCATCGGTTTTTGTAACTACTATTGGTTTTGTGGTTACTTGCTGATATTCCAATGTAACGTTGACAAGCTCCTGATGCTCCAATAAATAGTTTGGAATACCAAAATAGATACTATCCACTTGGTTATGCCAATTCGCGCCCTTATCGGAAAAGTCGCCTTCCCGCCAATAAGTATAGCTAACGTCTAACATTAATTTCTGATTGCCGGAAAAAGATGCTCCTATCATTTCTCCATCGGTTTGGTTTGCGTATTCAATTGTTACATAGAAATTTGAAAAAAGATAAACTCTGGAACTGCCATCGATAAAGTTCAAAGTAACGTTGTCAATCGGCGTCCGTGTTTTCGGCTCGCCGTTTGCAAACATTCTCGGTAAAGCAGTTTGAAACTTTGTAAAGAAGGTATTGCCGGAAATCACCGTCAATGGCTCTTCATATCCCCCGCAGGTCACAGTACCGCCAACCGGAATTTCTCCGTAACAATTATAGAAATAGAGATAATCATATCCGCTTTGTCGGGTCTGATTCGTCCAATCGAATTGTATATCCGAATAAACAGCGATCAGATCGATAAAAGGGGCCGTCCTGTTTCCTTTGTCAACTCTTTTGGTACTGTATTTGCTTAAATCAATTTCATTATGAAAAAGATGCTCCATGTCCTGATGAAACCCCGTGCGGGAAGCATCATAGACCGTGTCGAAAGATATTACTTCATAAAGATCAAAATCCAGCGATCCTTGCCATGAAACATACAGGCAATGGGCCGTGGCGTCTGTATAGAAAACATAGGAATATTCCTGATACTGATAAATATCATACAAACGGTCAAGAATCAAGACACCCGATGTGTTTTCCAAAGATGCGCCATACATTTCAGGCCCCCTTTTGAAAACATAATACCTTTCGGGTTTCAACTGTACTTGTAAAGAGAAAATCCCGTCCGGATCCATCACGATCCGATCAACATGGTACCCGTTAACCTCTTAATCGTTTCGGGTTTCACCGTAATCCATGGCTCCGGTGATAGCCGATAATCCCGCAAGCAGACTTTTTTCCTCGTCAATAGAAAGATTTTCATATTGATCAAACACCGCCGCTTTCAGATTTATAGGTTCTTCCGCTCCGGCAGGGAACAGCAACGCCGCAATGTTCAGCACGATCATGCAGCCAACCAGCACCGCCGCGCCGACCCGCTTCCAAATTCGTTTTTTCATGTCTCTTCCTCTCTTTTTTACCCAAATGGGTTGACTTTTCAAAATTTTGTGATATAATAAAAGCACCAAACAAAGCAGAAATTCTTTGGGGGCACGGATCTACCGTGCCTTTTTCTTTTGCTTCTTTACGGTATAACGACCGCAAGCATGATCCAATATTTTCCCCGATAAAAATTTTGGAAGATGCTTTTTGGATACTTCCCGAACACGGGGATCCTTTACATTGATTTTGCGGCCGTTTACATCGGTTGTATGGGCATAATTTTTTACACCGGACGGGAGTGCGATTCCCGGCAGCTTGGCCTGCATCAGATAGCCGCTTTCTTTTTGCTTCATGCGTTTTATGTCCGGCTTATATAAATGTGTGGTGGGAATCGCGCAATACTCTTTTCTTCGCCGATCATAATAAACCGCATAAGTATGCGTTCCATTTGGCTGATCCGTTTTGAAAAGATAGCCATCCTCAATTCGATATAATTTCATAGAGCAAAAACTCCACATCAATAGTTAAGCGTCCATAGATCATTAAAATCAATCGAAGGCGGCCATGGCGTAGTATCCTCTTCCGCTTGCTGCTGGGTTCCGAGATCGTGGAAGATCTTCCAATCCAACAGCCGCACCACGCCCGCCGCAAGGATCGCCAACAACAAAAACAGTCCAATCATCTTCAAAATTCTTTTCATGCCTTTTCTCCTCAATTGCCGATCAGATGAATTTCGCCAAAGCCATCCCCGGGGCAAACATCATAAACCGTCAGCCCTTTGGAAGTCTCTGCCGTTTCAATATCTTTTCTGATTTTTTCCGCCGGTTTCTCCCGCAGCTTTCGGATCGCATTGACACCGATAGCCGACACTCCGGCAAAGACCACAATCGCGAGAATCACAAGTAGCATCCGCTTCCATCCTCTGCGCATATCTTTCTCTCCTTCTTCCTTTCAAAATTTCCATTTCCGGTCGGATATATTTTCGCTTTTCCATGTCCTCTCTCCTAAAAAAGCCCATCTATTCAATTGAACAGATGGGCTTTTTGATTTGGAAGTGTTTTACTTTGCGTAAAAGTCCCCTGCGGTCGTTCCTTTCACCAATACGGGACGAATGGTGTGGAACAACTGCTGATCTTCCCCAACACGGAGATACAGCGTGTAGGTTCCCGCGCTTAACGTCAGTTTGCCGCCGAAGTCGCCGTAATAGCTGGTGGTTCCATCGCTCAAATAGATGCAAACCCCCTCTTGGGCGGCGTCGGAAACTCCCGATGTCAGCATGTAATCGCCCGCCGTCAAGGTCACTTGGCAAATCGTATAAGTAGAAGTTGCCGTAGCTTTTCCGCGGAGCTTCAATTCCCCGAGATCGCCGACCGTAAGGCTCCAACCGTGCCCAAGGTTGCCGCTGGTTGTGGCATAGTTCGCTTTGCCGATTGCATCGATGCTGACCAAGTTGTTTGCGTTGCATTTCTTCTTTTCAAACACACCGTTCAGCTTCATCACCGAGCAGGAGAGAACGATCAGTACAGCGACCAACGCGACCACGCCAACCCATCTCAACACTTTTTTTGTTTTCCGATTCATGTTTTTTTACCTCACTTCTTTTGATTTTTGAATGGCCGCTGCAATGCGGCTTGATAAAATTCTTCGGTATCAAAGGATCCTTGACGGTGTGCCTGCCGATAGGCTCGGTACGCCGCCCCTGCATCCTGTCGGGCGCGTAGATACCCGATCCGGAAATTGATCTGACTGTCCGTCAATCTCTTTCCGTCGGGACCGGTTCGGGACTTCAACTCGGCGGCATACCGCTTTGCTTTATCCCTCGGATGCAATCCGATCACCCCCCGATTGTTTGTTCACAAGCCGCGCTTGATTCTTGATCATCATTTCAAGCAAGGCTCCGTCAGACTTGCGGGAAGGGATCAGATTCGCTGTATAAACGCTTCCGTCCTCATCCATGCTGACCGCATAATAGCGGTAGCCCGACATGGTAACTTTCCCTTGATTGTCTTTGATCGTATAGGGAACGCGGTACAAGGGAACCTGCTTTGCTCCCAAAAATACGATGTCGATCACCTCGTAACCGCCCGCGTCCGACGCTTTCAGGCTGACTTGTACATCACGGCCGCGAACCGTTCCCGAAACATGATAGCCCCAATACTGATTCTTTTTGTCTTTCGTAATGAACTTCTTACGAAACACAAAAAGATTGGTTCCTTCCATGTCCGAAAGATCATCCTCGGAGGAAGAATCCGGTTCATTTTCCAAAAGAGCATCTTCTTCCAAGTCCCGATCCTCGATCTGCCGATCTGCCGCTGTGGATGTTTTGCCGACCCGTAGCGATCCGAGTGGATCCACGCCTTCCGCTCCCGCGACCTTTGCCGCTTCCATTTCCTGTACCTTTGCCTCTGCCTGTTCCGTGACCTTTGCCGTCACCTTTTCCGTTGTTGACATCTTGATGATGCCCTCCTTTTCTGCCCATTTTCGGGCTTATTTTTGTTTGAAAAGGCATATAAACCTTTTCGCAAGATATTTTACCATAGAAAAACGGAAAAAAATTTTCAAAATCGCTTGACAGGGAGCGGGAAACATGGTATAATTTTGTATTGATACGGGCGAGAGCCCGTCTCTCTGCCGTGTAAATTCTGCAACACGGCCGAATAGTCCATAGGGAGGTGTAAAACATGGAAAAAGGAAACAATTCTTACGAGAGCATGTTTATCGTGAGTCTTGCAAACGGCGAGGAAGCCGCAAAGACCACGGTAAGCAAGTTCACCAATCTTGTCGCCGCGAACGCGCAGGTGATTAAGATTGATGAATGGGGCAAACGCCGCCTCGCATATCCGATTGAGGATATGAACGAGGGGTATTACGCCGTTGTTACGTTCAAGAACGACGGTGAATTTCCCGCCGAGCTCCAACGGTTGATGAACATTGACGAATCCGTGATCCGTTCGATGACCATCCGCTTGGAGTACGACGCCGAAAAGGTTGCCGCCGAAGCTCCCGCCGCAGAGCCGGAAGCCGAGCCCGAAGAAGAGCCCGCTCCTGCCGAAGAAGCCGCGGCGCCCGCCGAAGAAGCGACCCCCGCCGAAACCGAAGAGTGATTTCGGCAGATCTGAAAGGAGGCATTTGAAATGTCCAGTCTGAACCTGAACAAGGTGATTCTCGGCGGGCATCTGACCGCCGACCCCGAATTGAAACAAACCAACAGCGGGATTCCCGTAATATCCTTTTCGATTGCCGTTAACCGCAGATTCCGTTCCCAAGCGAACGAGAACGCTTCCGCGCAGCCCACGGTGGACTTCTTTAATGTTACCGCATGGAGAAGCCAAGCGGAGTTCGTTTCCCGCTATTTTCGGAAAGGGTCCGCGATTTGCGTGGTCGGGTCCATTCAAAATCGGACATGGACGGATCAACAAGGGCAAAAACGCTATGCCACCGACATTGTTGCCGACGAAGTGATGTTTGTTGACAGCAAGAACGAGGGCGGCGCAGGCAACGCGGGCGGCGCGCAGTTCGCCGCGGAAAGCTATGCCGCGCCATCCTACTCCACCCCGCCGGCGCAGGCTCCCAAGTTTGAGGAGATCAAAGCCGACGACGATCTGCCCTTTTGAGCGGATCACCCCATTCTATGAAGGAGGATTTGAACAACATGGATAATAAAGCCCCTGAAACGGTCGTGCGTCCGGCGCGCCCCGCAATGAACCGCAGAAGAAGAAAGGTTTGCATTTTCTGCGTGGATAAGGTAGCCTTTATCGACTATAAGGACAGCGCAAAGCTGCGCAAGTTCATCAGCGAGCGCGGGAAAATTCTTCCCCGCCGCGTATCCGGAACCTGCGCGCTCCATCAGCGCGAGCTGACAACGGCCATCAAGCGCGCGCGCAACATGGCTCTCCTGCCTTTTGTGACCGACTGACAACCCGAAAATCGCCCCGTAAAACGCCGCTTTGCGTTCTATGGGGCGATCTGTTTTTTTGCACATCCCCGAAGAATCCGAACGGAAAGGAGCCGCGCCCATGCCGAAAATATTGGAATACACCAAAGCCGCGCTTTATATTCTCGCCGCGATCATGATTTTTATTTTTCACGACGAAATCATGCCCGACGTGGCGTTTTTGGTTGGCGGCGTTGTGCTGGCTTACGCTTTGGAAGAGTTTGCCTACCGCATTGCGCGGCGGGAGCTGGCGGACATGGCGGAATCCGTAATTCAGATTGTGCTTGCGGTTCTGCTCTTCCTTGCGCACGACGACATTGTAAAGGTCTGCATCATTTGGGGCGTTTGGTCGATCATTCGCGAGGGGCGCGAGCTGACGCGGGCTTTGGCAAACGTTAAAACCCACCGCCTTGCCGTTGTGGACATTGCGGAATCGGTTGTGGTAACGGTTCTTTCCGCAACCATGATTCTGGAACCCAGCCGCCACCACGCGCATGTACATGTGATTTTACTCGGCATTGAGCTGATTTTGGAGATCGCGTTTCCGTTGCTGGAAAACGTGCTCCACCTTCTGATCCGAAAAAAGAGTCGGGGCCGTTCGGCGGACCCCGAGCAACCGGAAACCGAAAAAGAGACGCCCGTTTGACCGAAAACGGGCGTCTCTTTTTTTTTGATATTTTTAATAATAAAAACAGGTTTTATTCTAAAATTCGCTATTTTACGTAAATATCATTCGGGTCGGTGTTCCACTCGGTAATTTGGTTATGGTGCAGAATGTGGATCACCGCGATTTTTTGCAGGTCGGAGCGGGAAATAAAACCGTTGCGGTATGCCTCTTCCAAGGTGCAGAACGCGTGATTGCGCCATACCAGAAGCGTGAAGAGATTGTGGTTTCGGAATTGAATACCGTCGATTGTGATTTCCCCGATGGAGCAAAGTACGGAATCGAGATAGAGAACCGCGCAATCGCCGTAGGAACCGTAACAGGCGTTGTAATGGAGCGGTTCGCCGTAAATTCCAAGGTAATCCGCGGCCATTTGCCGCTCGGTATCCGCGCCCAAAGGCTCGGGGATCCGAACCACGCGCTCGGCAAGGAGCGCGGAGATCATTTCACGCGCCTCGGGGGTACATTCCGCTTCCGCACCGTTGGCAAGGCGGATCCGGTCCGGCCCCTCTCCGTGCATTTCCAACAGCTCGAAACAGTCGCCGTTTGCAAAGCAAAGCCGGTAGCTTCCCGCCGCATCGTTCAACGCCTGTTTCTGGTAGGAAAGGCCGCGGAGCGCAAAATGCAGATCTTCAACCGTTTTTGAAGGCTCTGGGTTCGGAACAGCGGCAACAAGACCGTCGCCGAGCGCGTAAACCGTTACCGTATCGCCGTTTGGGTTGTCGCCGATACAAGCGCCAAGCGCATAAACCGTTGCCGAATTGCCGCTTGGGTGATCTCCGATACGACCGCCGAACGGAGACGGCGTTTTCTCCGCACGGTTGGCGCGCGGCGCGCACACGCCGACAGCGATTGGATTCAGCAGGCAAAAAACGGTTAACAACAGAAAGAATCTTTTCTTCACAGCGTAGCCCCCCTATCAATTCAATCGGTTCAAACAGTATGTCGCCAAAACACGGGAACGGTTACGGCAAAAAGCGGTTTTCAGGTGAAAAATGAAAAAAGCGCGGTATTTTCTCGGGAAAACACCGCGCTTAATCTGTTTTTTGGAAGGGTTGCGTCTTATTTTTTCATGATTGCCAGCGCGCACCAGCCGTTTTCGGTTGGGTGGTCGACGACCCGATAGCCGTATCGGGTCAGGCAGTCGATCACGTCCTGCGCGCGCTCGTTGATGATGCCGGACGCCAAAAGAACGGTTTTTTCGCTCATCAGCGGCGCAAGATCGGGAACCATGCGGATGATGATGTCGGCCACCAAGTTGGCGCAAATCAGATCGTAGGGTCTGGTTTTGTCCACCTGCCGGAGCAGATCAGATTGCGCGCAATGAATATTGGTCAATCCGCTCTCCCGAATGTTTTCGCTGGCAACGCGCACCGCCATGGGGTCAATATCGTAGGCGAAGCACTCGCCCGCGCCCAGCTTGGAAGCGCAAATGGCAAGAATGCCGCTCCCCGTTCCCACATCGAGCATCCGGCAGCCCTTTGGAGTGTACTTTTCGAGCATGCCGATGATCAGGCGCGTGGTTTCATGCGTTCCCGTTCCGAAAGCCATTCCCGGGTCCATACGGATGATCAGATCGTCCGGCAGGGCTTCATAACGCTCCCAAGCGGGAACGATAACCAGCCGCCGACCGATGCGGACGGGCTTATAATAGGCCTTCCAAGCGTTTGCCCAATCCTCTTCCCGAACGCCGACCGCCTCAACCTTGACGGGTTCGAGCTTTTCCGCCGCGAACCGCTCGCGCAGGAACGCCATACATTCCGGAACGCTCCGCTCGGCCGGCAGATAAACCGACACCGAAGCGATGGTTTTATCGGCGTTCAGAATGGATTCGTCAATCAGGTCGCCGTAGCAGGTTTTCAGGTCGATGTCGCTGTAATCCTCGATTTGCAGGTTGTTGGAAACCATGCTCATCACGGCCGTCAGCCGATCGAGGTCGGCAAGATGTACGGTTACGCGCACCTGCGTCCAATCGGTCTCGGTTCCGTAGTCGCCGCAAAGGTAATCCTGATCCATAGAAGCCCTCACTTCTGCCCGAAAATTTTCTTGAAGAACGCCTTATGCTTGGTATAGTTCGTTTCGCCGCAACTATCCGCAAAGGCTTTCATGGCCGCCTTTTGTTTGTCGGTCAGTCCCTTGGGAATTTCCACGGTTGCGCGGAACACCAAATCGCCGCGGCGGTTGGGGTTGTTGATATACGGGATCCCTTTGCCGCGCAGGGTGAACGTTGCGCCGTGCTGCGTTCCCTCGGGAATGGTGTATTTTACGTTGCCCTCGAGCGTTGGAACGTCGATTTCGGCTCCGAGCGTGGCTTCCGCGACCGTGAGCGGGACCTCGCAGGAAACGGTTACGCCGTTGCGCTCGAACACGGGATGTTTCCTGACCGACACGCTGATGATCAGGTCGCCCGCGGGTCCGCCGTTCTTCCCGTCGCACCCCTGCCCGCGCAAGGCGATCCGCTCGCCGTTATCGATGCCCGCGGGGATGGAAACGGTTAACCGCTTGTTTTCGCGCACCATTCCGCTCCCGCGGCACTTAGAGCAAGGATTTTTAATGATTTTGCCCGTTCCGCGGCAGGCCTCGCAGGTCGAGGCGCTTTGAAACGCCATGCCGCCCATGCGCTGGACGCGCTTGACCTGACCCGTTCCATGGCAGACCGAGCAGGTTTCCGTCTGTGTGCCGCCGGCCGCGCCGCTCCCTTTGCAATCGGGGCAGCGGCAAATGCGGTTATAGGAAATGTCCTTTTTAACGCCGAACGCGGCTTCCTCAAACGTTACGGTAACGTTTGCGCCGATGTCGTCGCCCTGCTGCGGGCCGGTGCGCCGCCGGCCGCCGCCGAACGCGCCGCCGAACATACCGCCCAGAATATCGCCGAGGTCGCCGAAATCCCCAAAACCGCCAAAGCCGCCGAATCCGCCGTCGCCGCCGCCCATGGAAGGATCGAACGCCGCATGGCCGAATTGGTCGTACTTGGCGCGCTTATCGGCATCCGACAACACCTCGTAGGCCTCGTTGGCCTCTTTGAATTTTTCTTCAGCCACTTTGTCCCCGGGGTTCGCGTCGGGATGGTATTTTTTTGCGAGCTGATAGTATGCCCGCTTAATGGTTCCCGCGTCCGCGTTCTTATCAACGCCGAGAACCTCGTAATAGTCTCTTTTTTCCGCCATGTTCACTCTCCGGTTACACAAATACGTCCGGCGGGAAAGGGCGCTCCGCGCCCTTTCCCGCTTTGAACCAACGCCGATCAGTTGTTGTTATTGTTGTTGGAATGGTCCTCGTAATTCGCGTTGTAGTAGGTGCCGTCGGAGCCGCCGTTCTGGCCGGCGTTCGGGTCAAAGCCCTGACCCGCGCCCTGCTGGCCCTGCTGCTGATACAGCTTTTCGGAGATCTTATAGAAAGACTTCTCCACGGCCTCGGTATCGGCCTTAATGGCTTCCACATCGCCGCCTTTGAGCGTTTCGCGGAGCTTTTCAATGGCGTTCCGGACTTCCTGCGCGTCGGCGGGATCGGCTTTGTCGCCAAGGTCGGTCAGCGTCTTTTCGCTCTGGAAGATCACGCTTTCGGCGCGGTTCTTCACATCAACGGCTTCTCTTGCCTTCTTATCCTCTTCGGCGAACTTCTCCGCGTCCTTCACGGCGCGGTCGATGTCCTCTTTGCTCATGTTGGTGGAAGAGGTGATGGTGATGTGCTGTTCCTTGCCCGTGCCCTTGTCTTTCGCCGTAACGTTCACAATGCCGTTCGCGTCAATATCGAACGTGACCTCGATCTGCGGAACGCCGCGGGGCGCGGGAGTAATGCCGTCGAGGATGAAGCGGCCGAGCGTGGTGTTGTTTGCGGCCATTTCGCGCTCGCCCTGCAGCACGTGGATTTCCACCGAAGTCTGTCCGTCCGCCGCCGTGGAATACACTTGGCTCTTCTTGACGGGAATGGTGGTGTTGCGGTCGATGATGCGGTTGAACACGCCGCCGAGCGTCTCGATGCCGAGGGACAGCGGCGTTACGTCGAGCAGGAGCAGGTCCTTGACCTCGCCGCCGAGCACGCCGCCCTGAATGGCCGCGCCGATGGCGACGCATTCATCGGGGTTGATGCCCTTGAACGGTTCCTTGCCGATGAATTTCTTAACCGCGTCCTGCACGGCGGGAATCCGCGTGGAGCCGCCGACCAGCAAAACTTTATCGATCTGGTTGACCGACAGGCCTGCGTCCGCCAACGCCTTTTTGGTGGGCGTCATGGTGCGCTCCACAAGATCGGCGGTGATGCGGTCGAACTCGGCGCGGGTCAGTGTCGCTTCAAAGTGGAGCGGGCCGGCCGCCGTTGCCGTAATGAACGGAAGGTTGATGGAAGTGCTGGTCATGCCCGAAAGCTCGATCTTGGCTTTCTCGGCCGCGTCGCGCAATCTTTGCAACACCATTTTGTCCTTGCGGAGATCCACGCCGTTTTCTTTCAGGAATTTATCCGCCATCCAATCGATTACGCGCTGGTCGAAATCGTCGCCGCCGAGGCGCGTATCGCCGTTGGTGGCAAGCACCTCGAACACGCCGTCCGAAATTTCGAGGAGCGAAACGTCGAACGTACCGCCGCCGAGGTCGAACACCATGATCTTCTGGTTGGCTTCCTTATCCATGCCGTAGGCAAGCGCGGCCGCTGTTGGCTCGTTGATGATGCGAAGCACTTCCAAACCCGCGATTTTGCCCGCATCCTTGGTGGCCTGCCGCTGCGAATCCGAAAAATACGCGGGAACCGTGATGACCGCCTGCGAAACGGTAGTTCCGAGGTAGGCCTCGGCATCCGATTTCAGCTTTTGCAGGATCATGGCCGAAATTTCCTGCGGGGTGTACGCCTTGCCGTCGATCGTCCGTTTGTTTGCGGTACCCATTTCTCTCTTGATGGAGATGATGGTGCGGTCGGGGTTGGTGATCGCCTGTCTCTTGGCGACCTGCCCGACCATTCTTTCGCCGGTTTTGGAGAACGCCACAACCGAGGGAGTGGTTCTCGCGCCCTCGGGGTTGGGGATTACGATAGGCTCCGAGCCTTCATATACCGCCACGCAGGAGTTGGTGGTTCCCAAGTCGATTCCAATGATTTTTCCCATGATAAATATACCTCTTTTCGATTGATTTTCAAATGTTAGTTTGCGACCTTGACCATTGCATAGCGAATGATCTTATCGCCTTTGCGGTATCCCTTCTGGAATACCTCTACAATTTCGCCGTCTCCGTAGTTTTCATCCTCAACGTGCATCACGGCGTTATGCAGGTTGGGGTCGAACGTTTTGGTTTCAATCTCGGTAATGCCCATTTTGGAAAGCGCGTCCTCAAAGGCTTTTGCCGTCATTTCCAATCCTTTTTTCACCGCCTCGAAGTTTTCCGAGCCGGCCGCGCGGGAAAGATTATCCAGCACGGGAAGAATGTTCTCGATGCAATCCGCATACGCGTCGGCGTAAACGCCTTCTTTTTCCTTGGCGGTTCGCTTTCGGAAATTATCGTACTCGGCCATCATCCGCAGGTATTTATCGTTTGCGGACTCTGCCTCGGTTCTGGCCGCTTCCAGCTGTTTTTTCAGTTCCCGCAGCTCCGCTTCCGGACGTTTCGGTTTCTTTTTTTCGTTTTTTTCCTCGGCCGGAACCTCGGACTCCGCCGTTTCCGGCGTGTTTTTCACTTCATCCACCGGATGTTCCATCAGGTGTTCCCCCTTCATGTAGTTGTTTGTTCGGTTGAATCAGATTTTCAATGTTCCCGCTCAACCCTTCCAGCGTTGCAAGCACCTTGGCGTAATCCATGCGCCGCGGCCCGAGAACGCCGATTGCCCCGAGCGTTTTTCCGTCCTTTACGATCGGTTTGAACACCAACGCGGAATTGTTCATAACCTTTACGCGGCTTTCCGACCCGATCAGAACGTTGATATCACCCTCTCCGTCGCTTATGGACACCAAGTCGAGAATGTCGTCTTTCTTTTCCAGCGTGCCGAGCAATTCGCGGAACTGCGCGGTATCGCTGTACTCGGGATATTGAAGCAGATGATCGACGCCCGAAACCTGCATAGCGCCCGCGTCAAGCTCGCTCAAAAGGTCGTAAACCACTTTCATAACGAGGCCGACCATGCCGCTGTCGGGTCCCATCCGCGTTTCCAGCTCCATAATGATCGGAAGCGTGATCTTTTCGGCGGGAAGACCCGCAAGCATGGCGTTCAGCGATTCGGTCAACCTTGCCACCGCTTCGGGGCGGATGCCGAACTCGGTGTGGATATGCTTGGTTTGCACCGCTCCACTTGCCGCAACGGCAACCAGAATGAAATGGTCCGGTTCCAGATAGATCCCCTCAAACTTGGAAATGCTCGCCGACCCCGCGCGGGGACGAATGGCAATTCCCGTATAGTTGGTCAGGTTCGAAGCAAGGTGCGAGGCGGCCGTTAAGATCTGATCAAGCTCGCCCATCTTCGCCCGCAACAGGTTGTTGATCTGTGCGATCTCATGCGTGGTCATGGCGTAGCGTTCAATCAGCGCGTCCACATAAAAACGGTATCCGAGTTCGCTCGGGACCCTGCCCGCCGAAGCATGCGGCTGTTCGAGATAGCCCATTTCCTCAAGCTCGGCCATTTCGTTCCGGATGGTTGCGGAAGAGCAGTTCATGCCGCCGGCCGCGAGAATGGCCTTGGAGCCGACCGGCCCGCCGCCCTCAATGTGCGCGTCCACGATCGCTTTCAGAATCTGCTTTTTCCGTTCGCTCAATTCCCGTTTGTCGTCCGCCATGGAGCTCGCCCCCTCTTCTTTCGGAATCCGTTTTAGCACTCTATTGCTTCGAGTGCTAACCTCATGCTAATAATTTACCACTTTTCGCCGGATTTGTCAATGGTTTTCGGCAATTTATTTGTGAACAAAGTGTAAACATCTTTGCCGAGTGCTAATTTTTTGCGAAAAAACGCTCTTTTCGGATCGGATTCGGCGTGTTTTTGCAAAAAGCCGGAATCAACCGCTCCCGTGGGTATATCGCCGTTCGGGCGATCCGCGACCGGCGGCAAAATCGTGCGGTCGCTTTTTTTGCCGTCAACAATCATTTTACCGCTTCTTTTTCCATTTTATACGGTTCCCCGCCATTCGCCGTCTTGCCGCGCCGACAAAAAAATCGTTCTGCAGAATCCGACCCGCGCCGACGTTTCTCGGCCGCCTGCGGCAATCTTTGCAACCGTTTTCGCGGTTCGTCGCGCCGCTTCGCCGCGGCCTCACGCGTTCCGACCGACTTCCGCCTTTTTTGAGCGTCGCTCTTTTGACAGGAATCGCGGGGGAAATGATGTAAAATAAAGCAGACTTCGACGCAGGATGGGAGGACAAGCCATGCAGGAGCAGGCAAAAACACGCGAACGGTTGACCGATAAACTGAAAAAGAAGGACGCCGCGGCGCGGCTGCGGGTTGTATTGCGCGTTGCGCGCGAAATTTTATGGTTGGGAGCGGGATTTCTCTTTGGGCAGGGCTCCATGCTGTTCGGGACCAATCCGCTCGGGATCGCGTTTCTCTGCGCCGCGAACGGACATATTCTGCCCATCCTCTCGGGGCTGATCCTCGGGGCAGTATTCTCGGAAGAACAGCCTTGGCTTCTGATCGTTACTTATGTTGCCGCGGCTCTGATCCGCGCGGTCTCGGCGCATCTTGCGGACGCGCGGGAGCCGAACCGCTACCCGCTCCCCGCGCATATTCGCGAAAAATTGCGGCCGGAACCGGAAGCGGGTGCGGCCGAAGAACAAACCGAAGAACCGCGATCCCGCTTTGCAAGGCTCCGCGCCCGTCTCGCCGCATCCTCGGGCGCGGAAGCGTTCGGCGTGCTCCGCGACGAAATCCGCAGTCTCTTCTCGGAATGGGTCTTATTGCGAATGGTTACGGCGGCGGTCTGCATGCTGATCGTGTCGCTCTTCCGCCTGATTGCGGGCGGGTTCCGCTATTACGACCTGTTCGCCGCGTTTTTCTCGGTTTTCGCCGCTCCCGCCGCCGTTATGGTATATTCGGTGCGGTTGGAGCAACGCCGCGAATTGCGGATGCTGTACGCGCTTTCCTCGGGCGGTCTGCTCTTCTCGCTGGTGTGGGCTTCGGATTCGCTTCTGCTCGGCATTGTGCCGCTCTCGGCGTTTTTCGCGCTGTTCCTCTCGCTCTGGGCGGCATACCGCGCGGGAACGGTCGGCGGGATTGCCGCGGCGATCCTTGCGGGATTGGCGCACGACCCCATGTCGATTCCCGCGTACCTGCTCGCCGTTCTGATTTTTTCGCTCTTCCGCATGCGCGAAAAACAGGAAATCGGAATCACCGTCGGCGTTCTCGCGGCTCTCGGGTGGTCGGTCTACGCGCACGGGCTGTCGGTTTTAACGCCGCTTCTGATCGCGAACCTGACCGCCGGCGCGATTCTGACGCTCCTGACCCACCGCGGGCTTTCCGCGGCGCGCGAGGGCGCGGAAACCGCGCCGGACGACCACGACGCCGCCGCGCAGCTCCGCTACGTCAAAACCCGCCACGAGGACGCCAACGACCGCCTGCGCGGCATTTCGGACGCGTTTTCTTCCCTTTCCGAAATGTTCTATAATTTAAGCGACCGCCTGCGCCGCCCGACCACGCTGGACCTGCACCGCCTTTGCGACGCCTCTTTCGACCGTTTCTGCCCCGATTGCCCGAGCAAAACCGTTTGTTGGGGATTGGAATACGCCGACACGCTGGAAGTTCTGGGCGGGTTGGCCTCGTCGCTTCACACGCGCGGAACGGTGACGGAAAAGCAATTCCCGCCCGCGCTCCGGCGGCGATGCCCCTCGATGGAAGCGATCCTTGCGGACATCAACCGTGGCTGCGCAAAGTTGACAGGAGATCTTTTGCGCGATAACCGCACCGAAATTTTCGCCATGGATTACGAGGCCGCCGCAAACATCATCAACGACGCGCTCGAAGAGGACAACGGCGAATACCGGCTGGACGCCGAACTTGCCGCGCGCATTTCCGAGTATCTTTCCAGCGCGGGCATCTCGGCGCAGAATGTGACCGTTTACGGCAACCGGCAACGGCAGATTATGGTTCGCGGAGCCGACATCGGCAAAACCGACGTTACCGCGGAGACGCTGCGAACCGACCTTGGAGAAATGTGCGGGTTGGAACTCTCGGGACCGACGTTTGAAGTGGAAGGGTCCGTCAGCACCATGACCCTGCACACGCGCCGCCGCATTTCGGTGAGCGGGGCGCAGAAATGCGTTTCGGCCGACGAGGGCGTGAGCGGCGACGCGGTGTCGCTCTTCTCCAACCGCAAGGACTATTTTTACGCGCTGATCAACGACGGAATGGGATCGGGTCACGACGCCGCCCTGACCGCGAACATCTGCTCGGTTTTCCTTGAAAAAATGCTTCGCGCGGGAAACCGCGCGGGAACTTCCCTGCGCATGCTGAACAACATGGTTCTTTCCCGCACGCAGAGCAACAGCGCGGCCGAATGCTCTTCCACGGTGGATCTGCTGGAAATTGACTTGGTAACGGGAACGGCGGCGTTCATCAAGAGCGGAGCCGCGCCGAGCTATGTGGTTCGCGGGTCGGCCGTTCACGGCATCCGCGCGGGAGCCGCCCCCATTGGAATTTTGCGGAACACGGAAGCGCAGACCTCGGAATTTGCCCTGCAAGCGGGCGACACAGTGGTTCTGATCAGCGACGGGATCTTGCAGAACGACCCCGACGGAGAATGGCTGACGGGCTACCTCGGAACGGCGGGCGAAAAGGAGCCGGAAGAGATCGTCAACCGCATCTGTCTCCACGCGACCACGGGAGAAGCCCGCGACGATTGCTCCGCAATTGCCCTGCGCGTTGCCGATGAAACGGCCGGAAGCTGAAAAACAAAGATAAAGCGGGGCGTTTCGCCCCGCTTTTTTCCTGTATCCCGCGTCAGTTCGCGGTCCCGTCCGAACAGATTACATAATCAACGTTCGTGTTGAAACTCCAACCGTAGTCCCAATCCAGATCGGCATAAATGCTGTCCGGATCGAACACCACCTTGTCGATGGCGCGCCATTGCTCCACCGTTCCCGCAAACCGGATCTCCCGCAGGTTTCCGCAAAGGCGGAACGCGCCCATGTTGATCTTCTCCACGCTTTCCGGCAGATCGATGGTTTCCAGCGCGGAACAGCTGGCAAGAACAAACTGCTCCACCTGCCGCACATTGGCGGGAAATTTGATGTTTTTCAGCTTCGCGCACTCCGCGAAAGCGAACGGAGCGACTTTTTGCGCGCCCCCGAGCGTTGCCGATTCCAATGCCGCGCAGGAGAAAAACGCGCGCTCGCCGATTTCCGAAACGCTTTCGGGCAAATCGACGGCCGTTAATTCCGCGCAATTCGCAAACGCGTAGTTTCCAACGTGGGTCAACCCGCTCGGAAAAGATACGGTTTTCAGGCTTTTGCAATTGCAGAACGCGCTGTTGCCAATCTCGGTAACGCCCGCGGGAACGGCAAGGTTGGTCAACAACTCCCCGCCAACCGTCAGGTCCTTCGCGTACCACAGCGGGTTGCTGCAAAATTCGTCGTGGTAAAACTCAAAGGAAACCGCGCACCAGCCCGCAAGATCCGCAATCTCCACGCGCGAAAGACGCTTGCAGCCGTAAAATGCGTTGCGCTCAACCGCGGCAAGGCTCGGGGGCAAGACCGCGCGGCGCAGGGATTCGCACCCGTAAAAGGCGTTCCAGCAGATCCGCTCGACCCCTTGCGGAAGAACCGCTTCCCGCAGCGAAACGCAGCCGTAGAACGCGTTATCGCCAATGCGGACAACGCCCGCGGGGATCGCCGCTTCTTCGAGCGTTTCGCAATTGCAGAACGCGCTTGTAGCAATTTCGGTAACGCGGAAGCCGCCCGCCGAGGCGGGAATTTCCGCACGGGCCGTCTCTTTTCCCGCAAAGCCGAGGACCGCGCAGGTTCCGGCGGCTTCGTCGGTAACGCCGAACGAGAGGTTTCCCTCTTCGAAAACGCGGATGTAGGGATTGATTTCCGGCGTTTTCTCGGTACAGGCCGCAACCAGCGGCAAAAGAAACAGCGTCAACGCCAAAAGCAGGGACCGGACGGAATGTTTTTTCATGTCTTTTTCTCCTGACAATAAAAAAGGTGTGCAACGAGACCTGCACACCTCAAAAATGTACAACTCCCATTGTTGCCACACAAATGAATTTTCGAGCGTCCGATCCGAAAGCATACGAAAATGGAGTATACATTTTTGACATTCCAAAAATGTACACTTTAAGATCGGGCTATTCATTTGTGTGGCATGTTCATTGTACCATAAATTCAAATTTTTGTCAAGAGAAAACGGAAACAGAATGAAAATTTCTGTTTCCGTTGCTCTTTTTTGCCGAAAAACGCCGTTATTTGACAACAATATTGACGATTTTGTTCGGTACGCTGATCTCCTTGACCACGGTTTTGCCCGCGAGCTGCCCCGCAATGCGCGCGTCGGCCTTGGCGAGCGCAATCGCTTCCTCGCGCGAGCAATTGAGCGGGAGTTCGACCGTTGCGCGCACCTTGCCGTTGATCTGCACGGCAACTTCCACGGCGCTATCCACGGTTTTGGCCTCGTCCCATTCGGGCCAAGCGGCAAGCGTGCAAAGCCCTTTGCCGCCGAGGTTCTCCCAAAGCTCTTCCGCAAGGTGCGGCGCAAAGGGGGAAAGCAGGCACGTCAGAACCATCATTTGCTCGCGCGTCAGGCTGCCAACCTCGTAAACCTCGTTGATCAAAGCCATCATGGCGGCAATGGCGGTGTTGAATTTCAGCTCCTCGATGTCCTCCGAAACCTTTTTGACCGTTTTATGGAAGGACGTTTCCAGCTTGGGGCTTCCCCCCCCCTCGCGAATCAGGTCGGTCAGGTCGGCAAGGCGGTCAAGGAACCGCTTGCACCCCTTAATGGAGCTATCGTTCCACGGCGCCGCGCTCGCGTAATCGCCCATGAACAGAACGTATGTGCGCAGTACGTCCGCGCCGTAAACGTCGATCACGTCGTTGGGGTCCACCACGTTGCCCCGCGATTTGGACATTTTTTCGCCGTCCGGCCCCAGAATCAGCCCTTGAGCGGTGCGCTTGGCATACGGTTCGTCGCAGGGGACCGCGCCGATGTCGTAGAGGAACTTATGCCAGAAGCGGGAATAGATCATATGGCGGGTCACATGCTCCATGCCGCCGTTATACCAATCCACCGGCATCCAATATTTCAGCTTTTCGGGATCGGCGAGCGCGTTGGCGTTATGCGGGTCGATATAGCGCAGGAAATACCACGACGACCCCGCCCACTGCGGCATGGTGTCGGTTTCGCGCTTTGCATCGCGCCCGCATTTGGGGCATTTGCAATTGACGAAAGAATCGATTTTGGCAAGCGGGCTCTCCCCGCCTTCCCCCGGCTCGAAATTTTCCACCTTGGGCAGGCGCAGGGGCAGTTCTTCATACGGTACGGGAACGATGCCGCAATGCGGGCAATGAACAATGGGGATCGGCTCGCCCCAATAACGCTGACGGTTGAACGCCCAATCCTTCATTTTATATTGCACGCCCATTTCCCCGATACCCTGCTCTTTGAGATATTCGAGCATGCGCGCAATGGAATCCTTTTTGTTGGTATATCCGTTCAGGAAGCCCGAATTGACCATTTCGCCGTCGCCCGTGTAGGCTTCCTTGGAAATGTCGCCGCCCTTGATGACCTCGATGATGTCAATTCCGAATTTCTTCGCAAAAGCATAGTCGCGCTCATCATGCGCGGGAACCGCCATAATGGCGCCCGTGCCGTAGCCCATCATTACGTAGTCGGAAATATAGATGGGGATCTCCTTGCCGCTGACGGGGTTGACCGCGGTCAGCCCTTCGATGCGCACGCCCGTTTTCTCCTTGTTCAGCTGGGTGCGCTCAAATTCGGTCTTTTTGGCGCATTCTTCGCGGTAGGCGTCGAGCGCGGCAATGTTGGCGATGCGGTCGCGGTTCGCCTCGATGATGGGATGCTCGGGCGCGATTACCATAAAGGTTACGCCGAAGAGCGTATCGCACCGCGTGGTATAAATGCGGAGTTTTTCTCCCGTCTCCTTGATTTGGAAATTGACGAACGCGCCCGTGGATTTGCCGATCCAATTGACCTGCTGCTGCTTGATGTTTGGCAGGTAATCCACCTCGTCAAGCCCCGAGAGCAGGCGGTCGGCATACTCGGTGATGCGCAGATACCAAACGGTTTTGGATTTTTGCACGATGTCGCTATGGCAGATGTCGCATTTGCCGCCCTGCGAATCCTCGTTGGAAAGGACGACCTTGCAGCTCGGGCAATAGTTGACGAGCGCCTGATCGCGGAACACCAGCCCATGCTCGTACATTTTTAAGAAGATCCATTGCGTCCAACGGTAAAAATCCTCGGCGGTGGTGTCCACCACGCGGCTCCAATCAAACGAAAACCCGACGCGTTTGAGCTGCGAGGTGAATTTGACGATGTTGCGGTCCGTCACCTCGCGCGGATGTATGCCCGTTTTGATCGCGTAGTTCTCCGTTGGAAGCCCGTAGGCGTCGAACCCGATGGGAAACAGGACGTTATACCCCTGCATTCTTCTTTTGCGGGAGACGACCTCCATGCTGGAAAACGCCTTGATATGGCCGACGTGCATGCCCGCGCCCGAGGGGTACGGAAACTCGATGAGCGCATAGAACTTGGGCTTTTCGCTGTTGTCGATCGCGCGGAACGCTTCCGCTTCTTCCCATTTTTTCTGCCATTTCGGCTCCATTGTCCGAAAATCGTATTTCATTCTGCTTCTGCCTCTGCTTTCTCGTCGATGCCCGCAAAACGCACTTCTTCGGCATCGCCGTATAATTTCTCCAATTTGTAAAACTCCCGCGATTCGCGGCTGAAAATATGCACGATAACGGAGCTGTAATCAATTACGACCCAATTTCCGTTGTCGCGCCCCTCGTAATGCGCGGGGGCAACGCCGCGTTCGCCGAGTTTGAATTCCACCTCGCCGCCGAGCGACTGCACCTGCGTGGACGACCGCCCTGTGCAGATAATGAAATAATCGGTGATCACGGTATGGTCGTGGACATGCAGAATTTTGATGTCCTCCGCTTTTTTTGCGTCAAGGACGTCGAAAACGGCGTGGGCAAGCTCTTCGGGAGCCGCGCCGGCAAGCGACGGAAGCTTCCGCTCCTCTTGCGGGGTTTCGGTTGGTTGCATCATAAATGGAATATCCTTTCTCCCCGACCGGAATGGTTACGGGGACATATAAATTCGATGAAAATCCGCGTCGGCGGGACGGTCGAAAACGCGGTCGGGGTCAAACTTCGCTTCCGCAACGGGTTCGGGCGGCATCAGCAACCGGTTGACCGCCGAGCAGGCTCCTTTCCGGTTGAGCACATAATACCACGCGCCGCTCTTGCCGCGAACGGCTTCCCCCGCGGCGGTTTCCATGGGAATGGCGGAAAAATCGCAATCCTTCAATCCGCGCGAAATGCGGACCGCCTCGGGAACCGGCAGATCGGTTCGCATATGGGGGACCGAGAGCAGAAACATGCGGAAAAACGCGGCCGCGTTCAAATTGGCGCATTTTTCGGCGAACGCCCTCAAAAACGCTTTTTGCGCGTCCATTCTCCCAAGATCGGCATTGGCGTAGCCCGAGCGAAAACGGATGAAGGACTCCGCGCCGGCTCCGTCCAGATGCTGCCGCCCTTTCGGAATGTGGATCTCCAACCCCTGCGCGGGGTCGCTGTAATCCATATCCATCGGAACATCCAGATCCACGCCGCCGACCGCGTCCACCAAAACCGAGACGCATTCAAGGTCCATCGCCGCGAACCAATCGATGCGCACGCCGAGCGCGCGGGAGAAAAACGCCTTGCAGGCCTCGTTTCCAAGGGCGCGGAGCGCGCCGTTGATTTTGCGGTAGCTCCCCTCGGTGTACGCGGCATAGGTATCGCGCGGGATCTGCAACACGCGGATCTCCCCCGTTTTGCCGTTCCGCGCCACGAGAAAAACCGAATCGGTCAGAGCGGCGGCTTTATCGCAGCCGAAAATCAGGAATCGGCGCACGGGGTCTTTTTCCGTCGTTTCCGAACAGGCGGAAAACGGCGCGGCCGCAAACAGTAGCAAAACGGACAAAACCAGACAGGCAAAACGCGATTTCATACGGCACCTCTTGCATTTTTTGATGTACCGTATGTGCGAAATCAGCCTTTTTCCATCTCTTCCCTTGCCCGCTCAACAAGCAGGTCGTTCCGCGCCCGAATCGTGTCTTCCGCAACGGGGAGACCGTCCGCGCAAAGTCCGGCAATGGTCATATCGTAGGAAAGGATCAGCGTATCCCGCAGGAGCGTTGCGCGCTCGGCGGGGTTCATCCGCTTGGGATCCGCCCCGAAAAAGAAGCGGCGGAGCAGAACGCAATCCTTGAATTTGCGCGACAGGTCGATGTAATCGGCCAGATAGAGGAGTTTTTCGGTCAGCGACATTCCCGCGCGCCCCGTGGTATGCCAGCGAACGGCGGAAACGATTTCGGGGTTGTTGAACTGCGGAAAGGCCTCGGGAATCAACAGCGCGGCCGTTCGCGCGTGGAGCGTTTTATGGGCAAGCCGATCCCCCAACGCCACGGAGACCCCGTGTTTTTCCAAAAAGGCGACGTGTTCTTCCACCGACCATTCCTTGGTAATATCATGGAGCAAGGCCGCGGCGCGCAAAACCGGCTTCTCTTCGGGGCAATACAGCGCGCAAAGCCGCGCGGCCATTTCCTCTACGGCGGCAACATGCCGGAACCGCTTGGGCGACAACGCCGACATCGCGCGCTCCCGCAATTGCGCGAGCGTTTCTTCGGTAATGTTCGCGTTTCGGTCGCTCTGTTTCATTTTGCCTCAACTCCGTTCTTTTGAACCATATAAATGATTGTCAGAAATGTATTGCGCGACCAACGGCGGAATCAGATCTTCCACCGATTCGCCCGCTTCGATCTTTTTTCGGATTTCGTGCGAGGAAACCACGAACGGTTCGGTTTGGATTTTCCGCACGATTTTTCCATACGTGTGTTGAAAAAACGCGATTTTTTTGACGATAACCCCATCGAGCAGCGGGTCTTTTTCGCGGCGCACGTAAACCGGATAGCACAGGCGGAAAATTTCGTCGGCCTCACGCCATTCGTCCAGCGTCAGCATCATGTCGGTGCCGCAGAGCAGGAACAATCGGCGATCCTCGCCCGAAAGCTCGCGCAAAGTGTCCACCGTGTAGCTTTTCCCGCCGCGCCTGATCTCCATATCGCTGACGTAAACGCCTTCCATGCCCGAAAACGCCAATTGAGCCATGCGGAAGCGGTCGGCGGCGGAAACCGGCGATTCCATTTCCTTATGCGGCGGAACGGCGGCGGGAATTACAAACAGAAAATCCAGCCACATTTGCTCCATGAACGCTTTTGCCGCGGCAACATGGCCGTTATGCGGCGGCGAAAAGGTGCCGCCGTAAATGCCGATGCGCGTCATAGCGGCAGACCGATCACCGGCTTTTTGGACGACTGCCGATAAAGAACGATCTTCTTTCCCGTTACCCCGACGACCTCGGCCCCGAGCGCGCGCGCCATGGCTTCGGCCGCGCCGCGCGGCGTTTCCCCGCTGTTTTCCAGAATATGCAATTTGACCAGCTCCCGCGCTTCGAGCGCGTCCGAAACGGTTTTCAGGAGATTTTCGGTCAATCCCCCTTTTCCAACCTGCAAAATGGCGGGCGCGTCGTTCGCCAGCCCGCGCAGATAGGCGCGTTGCTTGGATGTTATCATGCGTTCTTCCTTTCGGTCAATTCCAACCTTCCCGCTCGAATGTTTCAAAAATCTCCTCGCAGGCGGCGGAAAAAATGCGGATGTACTGCGTATTGTTCAAAAAAATGCTGATGGCGTTATCATCCTCGCCGAGCAGGATGGATTTCACATCGTCCCGCGAAAGCTCCATGCGGTGGTCGCCGCGGTCGAGCGAAAGCAGAACGATGGAATCCTTCGTCAGCACCAGATAGCCGCTCAAAAGCCCGTTTTTTACGATAAAGCGAACCGGTTGATCCAAAAGGAGCGGCGGCTTGATGGTGGATTTGATCCGCCGATACGGCGCGTCCGCGCGCCAAACGGCAAGCGGAATGGCAACGGTGAGAATCAGAGCCGTTCCCGCGCCTGCCAGAACGCCCCAGATCCAGCCCGTATACCATCCGGTCAGCGTTCCCGCCAGCGCGACCGACGCGCCGATGAAAATGCCGATAACGGACGCCGACACCCGAACGGCGGGGGAATGAAAATAGTTTGAGAACTTCATCTTTTCTTTCGGTTTCAAATGGTTTGTTGTTTCAACTGCTCGGCAAACGCGCGGATCGCCTGCCCGCGGTGGGAAACCGCGTTTTTCTCGGCGGGCGTAACTTCCGCCAGCGTTTTGTCGTAGGGTTCATAGAAGAACAGCGGGTCGTAGCCGAAGCCGCCGTTCCCGTGGTACTCGGTCAGAATCCGGCCGCGCACCTCGCCGCGAACGGTAAATTCGCGCCCGTCCGGCAGAACGCACCCGATGGCGCAAACGAACGCCGCGCCGCGCTCCCGCTCCGGTACGCCCTCGAGCTTTTGCAGCACCAAGCGGTTGTTGGCCTCGTCGTCGTGCCCGCCCGCGTAATGCTCTATCGCCGCGTAGCGCGCCGAATAGACCCCCGGGGCGCCGCCGAGAAAATCCACGGTCAGCCCCGAATCGTCCCCCACGCCGATATAGCCGGATTTTGCGGCCGCGCGCGCCTTGATCAGCGCGTTTTCCTCGAACGTATCGCCGTTTTCTTCAATTTCATCCGTCAGCCCCACGTCGTCGAGCGAGAGCACCTCGAGCGCGGGAAAAGACTCGGCGAGCAGGGTTCGCAATTCGCCGATCTTCTTCGGATTGCGCGATGCCAAAACGATTTTCATACCTGATCCCTCAATTCTCGAACAATGCCTGAATAAACTCTTTCTGGTCGAACTCCTGCATGTCGTCGATCTTCTCTCCCACGCCGATGAACTTGACGGGGATCCCCAATTCCCGACGAATGGCGAGAACGATGCCGCCCTTGGCGGTGCCGTCCATCTTGTTGAGGATCAGGCCGGTGAGCGACGCGGCGTTGCGGAACTCTTTGGCCTGCAAAATGGCGTTCTGCCCTGTGGTTGCATCCAGCACCAGCAGGTTTTCGCGCGAAACATCCGGCAATTCGCGGTCGATGATGCGGTTGATCTTCGCCAGCTCGTTCATCAGGTTGGCCTTGTTGTGCAGCCGCCCCGCCGTATCGATCATCAACACGTCGGCGTTCTGATTTTTCGCCGCGTGGCAGGCGTCGAACACCACGGCCGCGGGGTCGCTCCCCTCGTTTTGCCGCACCAGCGGCACCTTGGCGCGCTCGCACCAAACGGCAAGCTGATCGATAGCCGCCGCGCGGAACGTATCCGCGGCCGCGACGATAACCTTTTTGCCCTGCTTGCGGAGCTGATTGGAAATTTTGCCGATGGCCGTGGTTTTTCCGACCCCGTTGACGCCGATTACCAGAATAACCGACGGTTTGGTTTCGAGCTTCAACGGCTCCCCTTCGCCGATCATCTCCCCGAGAATTTCGCGGAGTGCGGCGGTGATCTGTTCTTTCTCTTTCAGTCGCCCGTCGCGGATGCGGTCGCGCAGTTCGTCTATGATCTGCTCGGTCGCGTTTACGCCGACGTCGGCCATGATCAAAAGCTCTTCCAACTCTTCCAGCAAATCCTCGTCGATCCGGTGGAAGTGTTTGAGCATATCGTCGATCCCGCCGAAAATGGCGTTTTTGGTTCTCGCCAACCCCGCTTTCACGCGGGACCAAAAGGACTTTTTCTCCTTTTTGCGCGTTTCCTCGGCGGGAATCTCCTCGGCGGCGGGTTCCTCGTCGGATTTTTCTTCTGCGGGTTCCTCGGCAACGGGTTCCTCGGCCGCGGGTTCCTCGACCGCGGGGTCTTCGGCCGCGGGTTCTTCGGCCGCGGGTTCTTCGGCCGCGGGTTCTTCGGCCGCGGGTTCTTCGGCCGCGGGTTCTGTGATCTCCGCGCCGTTATCCGTTGCGGGGGCGGTTTCGGGAACGTTCTCCGCCTCTTCCGGCACCGCGGCGGGTTCCGCGGCGATCTCTGCGGCTTCCGCTTCGGTTACGGGCGGTTCCGCGGCCGGTTCCTCGTATCTATCGAGAACCTCTGGCTCCGCCGCTTGCTCAACGGCTTCTTCGGTCTGTTTTTTCTTTTTTCCGAACAGCTTACCCAAAAATGCCATCCCAATCCTCGCCCTCTTTCTTGGAAATATCGTTGATATTCAGCATTAACACTTTGGAAATGCCGTGCTCCGGCATGGTAACGCCATAGAGACGATCGGCGGCCGCCATGGTTCCGCGGCGGTGCGTGATCATGATGAACTGCGTTCCGTGCGAATACCGCTTGATGTACTGCGCCAAACGCTCCACGTTGACCTCGTCGAGCGCGGCCTCGATCTCGTCGAGGATGCAGAACGGCGTGGGGTTGACTTGCAGGATTGCGAAGAAAAGCGCGACGCCGATAAACGCCTGCTCGCCGCCCGAAAGCTGCATCAGGCTCTTGATGATCTTTCCGGGGGGCGCGGCTTTGATCTCGATGCCGCTTTCGAGCACGTTATCGGGATCGGTGAGCGAAAGCTCCGCGGAGCCGCCCCCGAACAGCTCGGAAAACACCCTGCCGAAGTTTTCGTTGATTTTGTTGAACGAATCCACAAACGAGGTTTTCATTTCGGTTTCGAGCTGATTGATGATCTCGTTCAGGTCCTTGCGCGAGTTCTCCAGATCGGTGATCTGCGCGTTCATCGCGTCGTAGCGCGCGCGCACCTCGGCGTACTTGTTCACCGCATCGAGGTCGACATGGCCGATTACGCGGAGTTTATTCTTACACTCGGTTTGCAACGCGAGCATTTCGGGACGCGACTCCTTGGTGAGCGGCGGATAGCCGAGCGCGACCGCGTCGGCGCGGGTCATTTCGTATTCATCCCAAAGGCGCGTTGACAGTTTATCCTGCGATTCGCGCAAGTTGTTGAGCTTGTTCTCGCATTGCGTGAACTCGCGGAACACCAGCTCTTTGTGGTTCATGCGTTCGCGCAAACGGTTGTTCAGGTCGTTCAGCTTCTTCTCAAAAGCAAGGTTGCCCTCTTCCACCGTTCCGCGCTTGGCGTTCAGCTCTTCCAGAATGGCGTTTGCCGAACGGTATGCCGCGCGGTTGGCCTCGATCTCCTCGGTTTTGGCGGCGATCTGCTCGTTCCGCATGCGGATCTTTTCCGCGTAGTCGGTCAACTCCGCGTAAAGCGCGGCAACACGCGCCTCGGAACTCTCTTTCAGCGTGGTTTCGGTTTCAATGTCCTTTTGCGTTTCGCTGATTCTGATATACAGTTCGGTCAGTTTGCGGCCGACCTCGTCCTTTTTCAGAACCGTTTCCCCATGTTCGGAAGATTTTTCCTGACGGAAATCGGTCAGCTCCCGAATCCGGCTACGCAACGACTTTTCCTCGGCGGAAAGCCGCGCCAGATCCTCTTCGTAGCGCGTTTGCGCCTCTTCCAGCTCGCGGGTATCCTCGCGGAGCTTTTCGAGCAGGGTGTTGTTTGCGTCGAGTTTGGCGCGGAGTTGTTCCAGCCCCGCCGCCTCGGTTGCGCGCAATACGGCGATGAGATCCTTGCGATCCTCGGCCGACGTTTTTTCGTCCTCGGCCTCTTCCAGCCGCTTGGCCAACTCGTTCGCCTCTTTTTCCCGCTGTTCCGCGGTTGCGGTCAGCGTTTTCAATTCCTCTTCCAGCCGCTTGATCTCGCCCGCGCGGGAAAGAACGCCGGTTCCTGTTTTGACGGAGCCGCCGGTGAACGAGCCGCCGACGTTGATCAACTGCCCGTCGAGCGTGACGGCGCGGACTCGGTACCCCGACGCTTTGGCCATAACGTTGGCATGGTCGATCTGATCGAACACCACGGTTCGGCCGAGCAGCGAAGAAAGGACGTTGCGGAATTTCGGATCGGACCGGACCAGCGTATCGGCAACGCCGATGTACCCCTCGTAGCCCGCGGCGTCGCTCATCTCCTTGGTGGGCGTGGACGGGCGCATAGAGGTCAGCGGGAAGAAGGTGGCTCGCCCCGCCTCGCCGCGTTTGAGCGCGAACATGGCGGATTTCGCCGTGGATTCATCTTCCACCACGATGTTTTGCAGGTTGGCCCCGAGCGCGATTTCCACCGCGGTTACATACTTATCGTCCACCGAAATCACCTTGGAGAGCGGGCCGTAAATTTTCCCGCAGGGCGCGCCGGAACGGTCGGTAATTCCGCCCGCTTCATATTGGTTCATAACGTAGCGGACCGCGCCGGAATACCCCTCGAAATGTTCTTCCATGGCCTTCATGGTGGAAATTCGCTGGGCAACCGAATCGCGGCGGAACTGCGCGTTATTGCGCTCGGCGTTTGCCGCCTGCAACTGCTCGTCCATCGCCTCGATCTTCTTTTCGCACTCGACGATCTCGGCGTCGATGGAAGCGATCTCCGCGTCGTAGCCCGCGACCGTCCGCTCCTTGACGCCGCATTGCTCTTCGAGCTTTGCGGACGTTTCGCGATACCCTTGCAGCTCTTGCAAAACCGACGAGTTTTTGCCCGTGTCGGTCTCCTTGGCGTTTTCCAGCACCGAAATGCGAACCTTAACGTCGGTCGCCTCGGCTTCCGCTTCACGAATGTCCGAAAGCGCGCGATCCACCGCCTCGGCAAGGCGGTTCTCTTCCTCGGCAAGGCGGTTCTGCTCGGCGTTCATCTCGTCCTGTTCCCGCTCCAGATCGGCGCGCGCGTTTTCAAGCTCGCCGATTTTTTTCGCGTGCTCCGCGCCGGTTGCCTGCTCGGCCTGCATGGATTTTTCCACGCCGGCAATGGACCCTTGGGTATTTGCAATGAGTTCCTTGGCATGCGCAATGGTGTTTTGCGCAAGGTTTTCCTCGTTTTCGAGCTTGTGGCATTCCTCGGTTTTCACGCGGATCTGATTCAGCAGCTGCTCGGACTCCAGCTTGCTGCTCTGGGAAGCCTCAAACAGTTTTTCGTTCTGCGCGTTGAGCGTTTCAATGCTCTCCTCGGCGCTGTCCAGATCGTATTTGGCATGGCGGTAGGCTTCTTCCGCCGATTCGATTTCCGTATGCAGTTTTTCGGTATCGTAGAGCCAGAGCGTAACGTCGGCGCGCCTCTTGTTCTCCATCAGTTCAATGGCGCGTTTGGCTTTCTCGGCCTCTTTTTCCAGCGGGCCGACCTGCGCCGAGACCTCGGCGAAAATATCGTTGACGCGCGCCATATTGTCCTCGGTTGCGGCAAGTTTCCGCTCGGCTTCGTCCTTGCGGTGGCGGTATTTCGCGATTCCCGAGGCGTCCTCGAACACGCTTCTGCGCTCCTCGCTCTTGCGCGACACCATTTCGGCGATTTTGCCCTGACCGATGATGGAATATCCGTCGCGCCCGATACCCGTGTTCATAAACAGCTCGTAGATGTCTTTGAGGCGCACGGCTTTGCGGTTGATGAAATATTCGCTGTCGCCCGCGCGGTAATAGCGGCGCGTGACCGTTACTTCGTCGTAGGGGCAATCGAGTTTGGCGAAATCGTCCTTGTTATCGAACGTGACCGAAACTTCCGCGTATCCCATGGGGCGGCGGCTGTCCGCGCCGCCGAAAATAACGTCTTCCATCTTGCTTCCGCGCAGGCTCTTGGACGAAATTTCGCCCAATACCCAACGCATGGCGTCCGCAATGTTCGATTTTCCCGAGCCGTTCGGCCCGACGATAACCGTTACGCCCTTGGCGACGCCGTCCGGTTCCACCGCGATGTCCACGCCGCTGTCAAAGAGCAGTTTGGTTTTATCGGGGAAGGACTTGAAGCCCTGCATTTCGAGTGATTTCAGATACACGGTTGTTCTTTCCTCCGTTCATGATGTCGATCGTTTTCCGGTATCAATTCCGGCTCCGCGCAATCGGTCTCCCAAACGCGCGTGACCTCGACGCCCGTTTCCCGCAGCAGGCGGGAAAGGTTGCGCCGACGCTGCCCCACGGCGCGGGACGCTTCCCCGCGCGGGACACGCAACGCCATTCGGCCGGACAGGGATTGTCCGCGCGCCATGGCAAACAGTTTCCGATAGTAAAGTTCCCCCAGCGTCAGTTCCCCGAGGGCGGGATGGTTCGGCCCCGCAACGGCGGCCGAAAGCTGCTCCGAAGCATGCAGGCCGATCCGCAGGCAGGAAACGCCGCGGCTCCGGAAAACTTCGAGAACGTCCGCGCTCCGAGCGACGGCTTCTTCCACGGTCAGCGGCCGGTAATCGCCCCGTTTCATCATTTGCTCCAACGCGGTGTTCCGAAACACCACGGTCGGGTAAATACGGCACGCGGCCGCTCCGAGGTCGCAAATTTCCCTCGCGGCGGCAATTTCGCTCACCGGCGAGGATTCCGGCAGACCGACCATCATTTGCCCCACAAGCGGGAACCCCGCTTTGCGGACGGCGCGGCATGCGCTCCTCGCCCGCTCCGCGGGATACCCGCGCCCGCTCGCGGACAACACGCGGTCGTCCATGCTTTGCAGGCCGAGTTCTATTGCGGAAATCGGGTAGCCCTTCAAAACGGAAAGCAACTCTTCGTCAATCAGGTCGGGGCGGGTGGAAAACCGGATTCCCGACGCCCGTCCGCTTCGGACATACCCCGCCGCGAGGTCGAGCAACCGAAGCATCAGGCCGCGGTCGATCCCCGTAAACGACCCGCCGAAATAGGCGATTTCGGGCGGTTCCCCCGCGGGAACGGTTGCCAGCGCACGCTCGATTTGCGGCGCGACTTCCCCTTCGTTGAACCGGCTCCCGTCGGTAATGGCGGCCTGATCACAGAACACGCAAGCATGCGGACACCCCATTTGCGGGATGAAAACCGGAATATTCCGGTGGCGTGCGGCGATCATATTCCATGGGGAATGCCGAAGAGCTGCAACGCCGCGGCGGCCGCTTCCTGCTCGGCCTGCTGAATGGAAGTCCCCTTTCCGCGCCCGATGCGGTTCGAGGCGAGATAAAGCTCCACCTCGAACACTTTGGCATGGTCGGGGCCGCTCGCGCGCACCATCCGGTATTCCAGATCGGCCACGGATTCCTGCCGGTCGTCCTGCTGGATGAACTGATAAAGCAAAGATTTATTATCGAGCAATTCGTGCCCGTCCTGCGCGTCCACCGCGCGGGCAAGGAACGGCAGAAGAAAATCGGAAACGCGGTTGAAACCCTCTTCGCCCGCATCCAGATAGATGGCGGCGAGAACGGCCTCGAACGCGTCGGCAAGAATGGCGGGCTTCTCCGCGCCGCCGTGGTTTGCCTCGCCCTTTCCAAGCAGCAGGAAATCCCCAAGCCCGATTTGCCGCGCGAAACCGAAGAGCGCACCCTCGCAAACAATGCGGGAGCGCAGCTGCGAAAGCTCCCCTTCCTTGTAGTCGGGAAAGCGATGGAACAGATAGCGGCTCGCGATGATCGAAAGGACCGAATCGCCGAGAAACTCCAACCGCTCGTTGCAGCGCAGATGGTGGTTATGCGCGCCCGTTTCGTTGGCATACGACGAATGGGTGAGCGCCCGTTCGAGATACTGTTCGTTCCGAAAAGTGTACCCGATTCTGATTTGCAGATCGGAAAGCGGCAACGGCATGGGATCTTCTCCTTCTTTTGAAATCATTCGGTCGGCGCGGCTTCCGCGCCGGATTGTTCGAGTTTGGCTCTTTCGTGCTCCTCTTTCTTTTTCGCCGCAAAAGCCTGCGCATCGGCGGCAAGATCATAAATAACGCCGGAATCGGCATACGCGATGGCCTGCCGGATGGCGTTTTTGAACGCGACCGCGTCGCTGGAACCGTGCGCTTTGATAACCGGCTTGGAAATGCCGAGGATCGGCGCGCCGCCGTGTTCTTTCGCGTCAAGCTGTTTTTTCATCGCGGTCAGGGGCTTTTTAATGGTCAACGCCGCGATCTTGGCGGCCGGACTGCTGTAAAGCACGTCTTTGAGTTTGAGCATCAGCATTTTCCCGAGGCCTTCGACGGCTTTCAGGAAAATATTTCCTGTAAATCCGTCCGCAACCAGAACGTCGCACCCGCCGAAAACGGCGATGTTTCCTTCCACATTGCCGACAAAATTGATATCGGGATCATTTTGGAGCAGTCGGTACGCCCTCTGCTGCAATTCGGTCCCCTTGCAGGATTCGCTCCCGTTGTTGAGCAGACCGACGCGCGGCTCCGTGATTCCGTACATTTTGCGCATATACGCGCTCCCCATAGAACCGAACTGTTGCAGATTCTCCTCGGTAACGGTAACGTTGGCTCCCGTATCGAGCAGAAGCGTTGGCGTTTGGAACGGCAGCACCGTTCCGATCCCCGCGCGGGAGATCCCTTTGATTTTACGAACGATCAGGGTCGCGCCCGTAAACAGCGCGCCCGTGTTGCCCGTGCTGACAAACGCGTCGCCCTCGTCCTCTGCAAGCAGGCGCAGTCCCTTTGCCATGGAAGAATCGGTTTTGGAACGCACCACGCACAGCGGGTCGTCTTCCATGGTGATCACGGTCTCGGTGTGCACAATGTCGAAGCGTCTGATGTCCAGCCCGTTTTCCTCGGCGACCCGTTCGATTTCATAGCGGTCGCCGACAAGAATATATGTTGCATTGTATTCGCGGGCGGCAAGACAAACACCCTTAACGGTTTCGTCCGGCGCCTTATCTCCGCCCATGACATCCACAATGATCCTCATTTCATTCCGTATGGCGGCTTTCGCCGACTCCTTTTTATAATTCGATCGCCGACAGGGCCTCGAGCGATCTTGCCGCGAGCCGTTCGTTCCGAGCGGATTTCCCGCCCTTGACGCGCGCTTCCAACGACTTGATAATGCCGAAATTGGCGTTCATGGGAACAAACTCGCCCACGCCCCCTCGGCTGACATACGCCGCCATGGCGCCGAGCATGGTTTCCTCGGGGAAAATCAGTTCCCGCTCCCCCAAGGCGCGTCTCGCGGCGTTCACTCCCGCCACAAAACCGCTCCCCGCGCTCTCCACATAGCCTTCCACGCCGGTCATTTGCCCCGCAAAAAAGACATTCGGGCGCGACCGCATGGCATACGTTGGCGCGAGCAGTTCGGGGGAATTGAGATAGGTGTTGCGGTGCATAACGCCATACCGCAGGAAAACGGCGTTTTCCAGCGCGGGGATCATGCGGAACACGCGGCGTTGCTCGGAAAAGGTCAGGTGCGTTTGGAAGCCGACAAGGTTGAACATGGTTCCCTCGCGATTTTCCCGCCGCAGCTGCACCACGGCATAAGCCTCTTTTCCCGTTCGGGGATCGGTCAGCCCCACCGGTTTCATGGGGCCGAAGCGCAGGGTATCTCTCCCGCGCCGCGCCATAACCTCAACGGGCATACATCCCTCGAACACTTTCGGGTCTTTTTGCGACTCCCTGTCAAATTCTTTGAGCGGCGCTTCCTCGGCCGTTACCAACGCTTCATAAAACGCGTCGTACTGCTCGCGCGACATGGGGCAGTTGAGATAATCCGCGTCGCCTTTTTGATAGCGGGACGCGAAATACGCGACGTTCATATCGACGGACGAAAACTCCACAATGGGGGCGACGGCGTCGTAAAAATGCAATCCGCCGCAGCCGAGGTCGTTCGCAATACAGGCCGCCATGGCGTCGCTCGTCAGCGGCCCCGTGGCGATAACGCTGATTTCATCCGCCGCGACCGATCCCGCTTCCCGCTCTTCCACCGCGATCTGCGGGCAGGAGCGGATGCGCTCGGTGACATACGCGGAAAACGCGTTGCGATCCACGGCGAGCGCGGACCCCGCCGGAACGCGGGTTGCGTCCGCCGCTTCCATAATCAGCGATCCCGACCGCCGCAGCTCCTCTTTGAGAAGCCCCACGGCGTTGCTTACGCTATCGGAGCGCAGCGAATTGGAGCAGACCAACTCCGCAAATTGCTCCGTATGATGCGCGGGCGTTTTTTTGCTCGGCTTCATTTCCACAAGCCGCACGGAAATTCCGCGCTTTGCGGCCTGCCATGCCGCCTCGCACCCCGCAAGCCCCGCTCCGTAAACGGTAATTCCCATCATCAGGCTTCTTCCGTTGCCTCGATCTCGCGCGAATAGCCGCAGTCGCGCTCATGGCAAACCAGCAGGTTCTTCCCTTTCTTGCGGAACAGCATTTTCCCGCACGAAGGGCAGAGTTCCTTTGTTGGCATATCCCACGAGGAAAAATCGCATTCCGGATAGCGTTCGCAACTGTAAAACACGGTGCGGCTCTTTCCGAATTTGGTTACGATCTTGGCGCCGCATTTGGGGCAGGTAACGCCCGTATCGCGCACTCTCGCCTTGGTAAATTTGCATTCGGGATACCGGCTGCAAGCCCAGAAGCTGCCGAATTTGCCCGTGCGCAGAACCATATCCGCACCGCACTTTTCGCATTTCATGTCTGCGGCCACGGTCGTCTTTTTTTCTTCCGCTTTTTCCTCGCCGTTCTCCGAGATTTCATCGGGTCCGCCTTCGTTGTTTCCGGCGTTCGTTACCAGCGGCTTGGTATTGCGGCAGGTCGGGTAATTCGGGCAAGCGGCAAACTTGCCGAACCGGCCGTTGCGCACCACCATGCGGCTTCCGCATTTTTCGCAGATGATGTCGGTTTCCTCGGGCGGAACCTCGATGGTATTTTCCCCGATTTTCTTTTCGGCTTCCTCCAACTGCTTGGAAAAATCTTTCCAGAACGCTTCGAGAACCGCTCCCATCGTCTCTTTTCCGTTCTCGATCCCGTCGAGTTCGTTCTCCATATCGGCGGTGAACTGATAATCAACGATCGAGGAGAAATACTCCCGCATCAGTTTGTTCGTCACCTCGCCGAGCGGCGTTGGAACGAACGCTTTGCCCTCGCGCTTGACATAATTGCGCGCCAAGATCGTGGAAATGATGGTTGCATAGGTGCTCGGACGCCCCAAGCCCTGCTCTTCGAGCATTTTGATGAGCGACGCGTCGTTATAGCGGACGGGCGGCTCGGTGAAATGCTTGGCGGGCGTAATTTCCGAAGCGTTGAGCCGCTGTCCCTTCGCCAGATCGGGCAAACGGATGTTTTTGACCTCGGCGGGATCGTCCGCGTCCGCGGCGGTTTCGTCCTCGCTCTCCTCGTACACCGCCATATACCCTTGGAACGTTACCGAATACCCGCTCGTGCGGAACAGATAGCCCTCGCAGGAGAAATCGGCGGTTACGGTGTCGAGCACGGCCGACTCCATCTGGCTTGCGATGAACCGCTCCCAAATCAGTTTATAGAGTTTGTATTGGTCCGTGGAAAGCATTTTGCGGATCTTTTGCGGTTCGAGATCGACGCGGGACGGGCGAATGGCCTCGTGCGCATCCTGCGCGCCAGCTTTGGATTTATAGGTGCGTGGCGTTTCGGGGCAGAACGAGTTGCCGTACTTCCCGAGAATATACGATCTTGCCGCGTCCTGCGCCTCTTCCGAAACGCGGAGCGAATCGGTGCGCATATAGGTGATCAGACCCTGTGTTCCGCCGAACTCGGGGCCGAGGTTGATTCCTTCGTAAAGCTCCTGCGCCACCCGCATGATGCGCTGGGATTGAAAACCGAGCTTGCGCGCGGCTTCCTGCTGCATGGTGGATGTGGTGAACGGCGGAGCCGGCATTTTGTGCTTGGCCGCGCGGCGGACCGACGACACCGCATACGGCTTCCCGCTGACCGCGCCGACAATCTTGTTTGTAACAGTCTCGTCGGTCAGGCGGATCTTTCCGTTGGCGTCGCCCCAGAAGCGCACGGGAACGGTTTTTCCGTCGTCGGTGCAAAGAACGGCGTCCACCGTCCAATATTCCTCGGGAACGAACGCGCGGATCTCTTCCTCGCGCTCCACGATGATGCGCGTTGCAACCGATTGCACGCGCCCCGCGCTCAACCCGCTCTTCACGTTTTTCCAGAGCAGCGGGCTTAATTTATAACCGACAATACGGTCGAGGATCCGACGCGTTTGCTGGGAATTGACCAGATTCATATCGATCTGTCTCGGCGCTTTGATCGCCGCGCGAACGGCGTTCTTCGTGACCTCGTTGAAGCAGATGCGCTGGGTTTTTTCCACGGGAATATCCAGCGTTGCCGCGAGGTGCCATGAAATGGCCTCTCCCTCGCGGTCGGGGTCGGTTGCGAGATAGATTTTGTTTGCGTTCTTCGCTTCTTTTTTGATCTCCTTGATCAGGTCTCCTTTGCCGCGGATGCTGATATAGTGCGCGGCGAATCCGTTCTCAATGTCCACTCCGAGCGAGCTCTTGGGGAGATCGCGGACATGCCCGACGGACGCGATTACTTTATAGTTGCTCCCAAGATACCCTTTGATGGTAAGCGCCTTGGAAGGCGACTCCACGATAACCAGATTATTTGCCATTTCGGTTCCTTTCTTCTCTTTCAGCTTCTATGAAATGATCTGTTGAATAATTCTTATTTTTTCAATTAAACTTTTCCGTACATGGATCCCGGGAGCTTGCGCACAATGCCGAGGATTTCCAGCATGGTGAGCGCCGCGAGAACCTCGCCGAACGGGTACTCCGTCCGAATGGATTCCGACGTTACGGGAATATCGTCCGGCATGGCTTCCAACACCGCTCTCTGCACCGGCGTGAGCGATTGCAGAACCTCGTCCGGCATTTTGGTTTTCGCCGGTTGCGGCGGCTGTTCCTCGTCCCGTGCCGGAGAAACGCGCGGTTCGTTTTCCCGCGGCAGGCCGTTGCCGACCGGTTGCCTTTTGGCGGGATGCTCCCGCTCGGGGCGATCCCACGCGATAACGCCACAGCGTTTCAGAACTTCGCGATCCGCCCCGCCGACCAGCGGCCTGACCTTTTCGGCCAGCGGCCGCGTATCGAACACGTATCGGTAGCGGTCCACAAGGTCCTGCGCTTCCAGAACAACGCTCGCGCCGTCCCGCAGCAGTTGGTTGTTTCCGGCGGCTTCCTCGGCTTCCGCGTCGGCAGGGACGGCGAACACCTTTCTCCCCTGCGTAACCGCTTCCCTCGCCGTAATCAGCGAGCCGCTGGCCGCTCCGGCTTCCACAACGATTACCACCTGCGAAAGGCCGCTGATGATGCGGTTGCGGATTGGAAAATGATAATGCATCGGGCGCGTGCCGGGCGGATACTCCGAAAAAATCGCGCCCCCGCTTTCCACAATACGGTTCATCAGCTTTCCGTGGTGGCGCGGATAGGCAATATCCAACCCGCAGCCGATCACCGCAACGGTTTTTCCGCCGCCTTCCATGGCGCCGACCGCGCAAACGCCGTCGATCCCCTCGGCCAGCCCGCTGATGATCAACGCCTGCGCGCTCGCAAGTTCATACGCCAGCCGATAGCCGTTTTCCAGACCCGATTCGGTCATTTTCCGCGTTCCAACCATGCCCACGCAAAAGGTGTTTGCAAAATCGGGCAAGGTTCCGACAGAATAAAGCAACGGCGGCGGGTCCGGAATTTCCCGCAGAATCCGCGGGAAATCGTCGTCCCCGTATGGCAGAATCCGGATCCCGAGGCGTTCGCAGGCTTCAAAAATCGCGATTGCTCCGGCGGGGTCTCCCGACCGCAACGCGCGAATGTTATTTCCGGTCAGCTCCGGAATGGCCCGCAAAGTTTCCTCGCCCGCTCCGAAAAGCTCCGCCGGATGGGTGAAATGCCCGACCAACTTGCGAAAAACCGTTCCCGAGCGACCGATCGCCTCTGCAAGGCGGATCCAATCGATCAATTCGTTCCGTTCCAAACCGACGGACACCCCCATTTCCTCTTTTCTGCTCCGGTCCCAATTCTTATGCTTTTATTTCGCAAACTCCCACATCAGAAGCGCCGCGGCAACCGCCGCGTTGAGCGACTCCGCGCGCCCGCCCATGGGGATATACACGCTGTTCCCGCAGGCGGCGACCGTCGCCCCTGAAAGCCCGTGTCCCTCGTTTCCGATTACAACGCAATCTCCGGTTTCAACGGGAAACGACCCCAGCCGCATCGCGTTTGCGTCGAGCGTTGCGGCAAACACGCGCCGCCCCGCTTGGCGAAGCTGCCCGATTACGTCTCCCAAACGGTCGGTCCGGTCAATCTTCTGGCGGAACAGCGTTCCCATGGAAGCGCGCACCGCGCGGGGATGGTAAATATCGGCGCAATCCGCGCTGATGATCAACCGATCCACGCCGAACGCCGCCGCCGAACGGATAACGGCGCCGATGTTGGACGGATCGCGCACCGATTCGAGCAGAACAATCCGTTCCCCCGCGAGTTCCGATAATTCGCTGCTACTATATATTGTAACATTTTTTTGGAATTTGTCAATATATTTTGCAACACAGATCACGCCCTCGGGCGATTTTTCTTCCGAAATGCGGTCAAAAACGCTGTTTTCGAGGATCACCGCGCGCCCGACCCGCTCGGTCGGATCGCCGCCGATCCGCTCCGCGAGTCTTGCCGCAACGGTTTCCGCCTCGCTTTCCCGCAAAAACAGCAGCGGGATCTCAATCCCGCTTCGGATCGCCTCTTCCGCGAGTTTTACCCCGTCGAAGCGAAAACGCCCGACGGTTTCCCGCTCGCGCCGATCGGTTAATTTGGCGAGTTCCGTTACCGCTCGATTCTGCCTCGAACGGATGGTTTCGGACGAAAAAAACACGGTTTTTCCCCCTTTTTCAGGCGATTTTCGGGCGGCTTTGCCGCCCGTTGGAAGCGCGCTATCTATGACAAAAACCCGATGCGTACCATCGGGTTTTCGGTTGTTTGATCAAAGAGCGGCTTTCGCCTGCGCCGCGAGTGTTGCGAACGCTTCCTTATCCGCAATTGCGATTTCGGAGAGCATCTTGCGGTTGAGGTTGACGCCCGCTTTTTTCAGGCCGTGCATAAACGTGGAGTAGTTCATGCCGTTGACCTTTGCCTGCGCGGAGATTCTCGTAATCCAAAGGCTGCGGAAATCTCTCTTCTTCATCTTTCTGCCGGCAAACGCGTAGTTGCCGCTCTTCATAACGGCTTCTTTCGCCATCTTGAAGTGCTTGGATTTCGCGCCCCAATATCCCTTTGCCGCTTTCAGCGTCGATTTTCTTCTTTTGCGCGTCATCATTGCGCCTTTGATTCTTGCCATTTCTCTTATCCTCCGTTTCCGATCACTTTACCATTGCCTTGATGTTGCTTGCCATTTTGCCCTGCACCATCGCGTCGGAACGCAGGTGGCGAAGCTGTTTGGCGCTCTTGTTGCCCGTGTTGTGGCGGTGAGAGCTGTGGAACATCTTCACCTTGCCGTTTGCGGTAACGGTAAACCGTTTGGCCGAAGCCTTATGTGTTTTGATCTTTCCCATTTTGAAAACTCCTTTTCTCTTCTTGTTGATTACGATTTGAATGCAATTTGCGGTTCGCCTTGCGGCAATGAACGGTTATTTTTTGACGGGTGAAATGACCATGCTCAAAAACCGACCGTCCAGAACCGGCTTCTTTTCCACCGTTCCGACCTCGGCGCATGCGTTTTTGAAATTTTCGAGGACTTCCTGCCCGATCTGCTGGTGGCTCATTTCGCGCCCCTTGAACTTCATGACCACGCGCACTTTGTTGCCCTCGGTCAAAAACCGGACGGCATGGCGCGCCTTGGTTTCAAAGTCGTGCGTATCGATGCGGCAGGAAAGCTGAATTTCTTTGAGTTCCACGGTCTGCTGTTTCCGGCGCGCCTCTTTCTCCCGTTTATCGCGGTCGAAACAGAACTTACCGTAATCCATGATCTTGCAAACGGGCGGGGTTGCCTGCGCCGCCATCATAACCAGATCCATGCCGCGGTCGTATGCCGTTTCCAACGCCTTTTGGGAACTCATGATGCCAAGGGTCTCCCCCGCCGGCCCGATCAAACGGACCTCTTTTGCGGTGATCGCCTCATTGAGCAACGTCTCTTTGTCCTTCGCGCTAATCGTTCAACACCTCACAATACAAAAATTCCGCACAAAGACAATCGTCTCCGCGCGGCACTGCTCCCCATGGGTTGGGGAAAAGTTCGGTTATCAACCCGTTTGCGCTTTGCGGCGGGTGAGAGCGGAAACTCTGCTTTGTTTTCCCTGCCATTTTACCACAATCTTCCCCGTTTGTCAAGAGTTTTGCAAAATTTTTTCAAAAAATCTCCTTCCATTTTTTGGTACGACACGATGTCTATCGGAAAAACTTCCAAAAAAGAGCCGCTTTTTCGGCTGAAATTTCTATGTCACCATGTTTTTCACAAAAATTTGCCCTCATTTTTGTGACTTTCGGATATTTACAAATCGCCCGATTTTTGGTATAATGATTGTGCTGTCGGATCGCCGACAGGTTCCCTTAACGATTGCACACCGAATGCTACGGATTCTGCGAAATGCCAAACTCATGACATCTCCTGCGCAGGAACGCACCAATGGTGTGCAATTTTTTTGCGTCTTTCCGGCGTTCCGGAAGGAACCGGATCAATTATTTCCTTATTTTCATCATTTTTTTCGGAAAACCTATGGAAATTCAGGAAGAAATGTGGTATAATATTGTGATAACTATGGTTTTCACTTGGTTGAGACCCCGAAAGGATCCGAAATTCCGAAATGTCTTCTTATATCGAAACAGCAGAACAAATTACGCTTCCCGCGGTCTTTCTTCGCGGAACAACGGCGTTTCCGTCGGTTCCCGTAAACCTTGAGATCGGCGACGATGCTTCCGACGCAGCAATCCGCACCGCCGGCAACGGCAGCCCGTTCGTTTTTGTGGTGTCCGCGTCGGTCCCCGTTCCCGCGGGGCAAACGCCGGAGCCCGACCGCCTTTACCGCGTTGGAACCGTTGCAAAAATCAAGCAGATGCTCCGCACGCCCGAGGGCGCCACGCGCGTGATTCTGGAAGGATTTACCCGCGCGGTGGTTTCGGAGTACCGCAAAACGCGCGGCTACATTGAAGCCGACTTGGTTTGCAAAACCGTTTCCCTGCCCGACTACGGCGGCGTTCGCGGCGAGGCCTGCGTTCATGAATTGCTCGAAACGCTGAAAGAGAATCTTTCCTTCATGCCAACCGGCGCCGCCGATATTCTCAACGCCGCCCGCCTCTATTCCAACCCCGGGGAGCTGGCCGACTTCATTGCGGCCAACGTGCTCGTCCGCCCGGAGGACAAACAGGCCGTTCTCGAATGCTTCGACCCGTTTGCGCGCGCAGAGGTTCTTCTGACCCTGCTCAAACAGGAATCCGAGCTGATGTCGGAAGAGGCTTCCATCCGCCGCCGCACCGGCGAGCGGATGAACCGGAATCAGCGCGAATACTATCTGCGCGAGCAGATCAAGGTAATCGAGGAAGAGCTTGGCGAGGGCGGCTCGGACGTTGACGAATACCGCGAACGGATCGCGGCGGCAAAACTGCCGGAAGAAGTGGAAGAAAAACTTCTCAAAGAAACCGATCGGCTCGACAAAACGCCCTACGGCTCGGCGGAGTCCACCGTTATCATCAACTACCTTGACACTTGCCTTGACATTCCGTGGACAAAGGCCTCCAAGGATCGGCTGAACGCCGCGGCGGTCCAAAAGGTGTTGGACGACGACCACAACGGCCTTGAAAAGGTGAAAGAGCGCATTGTGGAATATATCGCCGCCAAACAGATGAGTCCCGCGCTCCGCAATCAGATCCTCTGCTTGGTCGGCCCCCCCGGGGTCGGAAAAACCTCGATCGCATCTTCCATCGCCCGCGCCATGCACCGCAAATACGTTCGGATCTCGCTCGGCGGCATCCGCGACGAGGCCGACATCCGCGGGCACCGCAAAACCTATATCGGCGCCATGCCGGGGCGCGTGATCACTGCGATCACGCAGGCGGGCGTCCGCAACCCGCTGATCCTTCTGGATGAAATCGACAAGCTGACCCGCGACGCGCACGGCGACCCGACTTCCGCTCTTCTGGAAGTGTTGGACGGGGAGCAGAACAAGGCTTTCCGCGACCATTTCGTGGAGCTTCCGTTCGATCTTTCGGAATGCGTGTTCATCGCCACGGCAAACAGCCTTGAAACCATTCCGCGCCCCCTGCGCGACCGCATGGAGATCATTGAACTCGGCATCTACACCCGCCGCGAAAAGCGCGAAATCGCCAAGGATCACCTGATTCCCAAACAGCTCAAACGGCACGGGTTGACCCGCCGCCAGCTGAAATTTTCGGACGACGCGATCGACGAGATCATCGATTACTACACCCATGAAGCGGGCGTCCGCAATCTGGAACGCGCCATTGCCTCGGTTTGCCGCAAGACGGACCGCCGGCTGATCGAGGGAAAGCAAAAGCAATTCTCTCTGACGCGAAAAGACATTGCCGACTACCTCGGCGTTCGCAAGGTCCTGCCCGAATCGGTGGGCGAGGACGAGGTTGGCGTGGTGAACGGATTGGCTTACACCGAGCTTGGCGGAACGCTTCTGAAAGTGGAAGTCGCCGTGCTCGAAGGAACCGGCAAAATCGAAACCACCGGCTCTTTGGGCGACGTTATGAAAGAATCGGCGCATATCGCCGTCAGCTACGTCCGCTCCATCGCCTCGGCGTTCGGGATTCCGACCGACTTTTATAAAACCAAGGATATTCACATTCACTTTCCCGAAGGCGCCGTGCCGAAAGACGGCCCTTCCGCGGGAGTTACCATGGTAACGGCTCTCGTCAGCGCGTTGACGGGGCGCGCCGTCCGCCATGATGTCGCCATGACGGGGGAGATCAGCCTGCGCGGCAAGGTCCTGCCCATCGGCGGTCTCAAAGAAAAAACCATGGCCGCCTATACCGCGGGCGCGAAAACCGTTCTGATTCCGCAGGACAACCAACGCGACCTTGAAGAGATTGACGCGGCCGCGCGGGAAAACCTGCGCTTCATCGCCTGCCGCACCGCGGACGATGTGCTTTCCGCCGCGCTTCTGCCGGCCGACCCCCTGCTCCGCCCCGCCGAACGCGCGGAAGCGGCGCAGCCCGCTCCCGTGTTCATTCCTCAGCCCGCTCCGAGCGCGCAGATCCGCATCTGATTCCCGAAGAAAGGAGCCGTTCCGATGCCGTTGAACCTCAACCGCGTATCCCTGCGCATCAGCGCGGGAACGCCGAAGCAATTCCCCGCCGACCCGCTGCCGCAGGTGGCGTTTTCGGGACGCTCCAACGTTGGCAAAAGCTCCTTGATCAACCTGTTGATCGGCCGCAAATCGCTGGCGCGGGTCAGCTCGGCTCCCGGAAAAACGATCACCGTGAATTTTTACGACGCGGACGGGCAGCTCCTGCTGGTCGATCTTCCCGGGTACGGCTTTGCCAAACGCACCAAAGAGGAACAGGCGCGCTGGTCCGGATTGACCGACGGCTATTTTACCGCCAACCGCAACGCGGACCGCATCCGGCTGGCCGTTCAGTTGATCGACAGCCGCGTGGGGCCGACGCGCGACGACGAAACGATGCTGGATTATCTGATCCGAACGGGCGTGCCGTTCCTTGCGGTTGCCACCAAATGCGATAAACTCAACGCAACCGAGCGGCGCGCCGCGGAAGAACGCTTCCGCTCCCATCCGCTCATCCCGAGCGATGTTCCGATCGTCTTTGCGTCCTCGCAAAACGGCGCGGGAAAAGCCGAGATCTGGCAGCAGATCGCGCGGGCGACCGGCGTAAAGCTCTGACCGCGCGGATCGGCCTACATCTTTTCCGAAAAAGGAGAAACGGAATGCTTTTTTACCTGTTTACCGGTTCCGACATCCGCTCGTTCTTCATCTCCATGCTGCTGACCCTGCCCATTATGTTCTTTGCGCTCTCGCTCCACGAAACGGCGCACGGCTTCGTTGCGCTCAAATTGGGCGACCCCACCGCGCGCAACCTCGGCCGGCTCACGCTCAATCCGAGAAAGCACATCGACCCCGTCGGGTTCATCGTTCTGCTGATCTTCGGGTTCGGTTGGGCAAAACCCGTTCCGATCAACGCCCGCTATTTCAAAAACCCGAAATGGGGGTTTGCGCTGGTTGCGTTGGCGGGTCCGCTCTCCAACTTTTTGCTCGGCGCGTTCAACGCGGCGGTTTACGGCGTTCTCTTTGCGGTTTACGCCCATGTTTACGCCGCGGGAACCGCGGGTTTTGCGCTGACCCTGCTCTATTGGACGGTGAATTTCTTCTTTTACGCCGCCATGCTCAACTTTATTTATTCCGTATTCAACATGATCCCCATTCCGCCCTACGACGGTTCGCGGATCCTCTATGCCTTTCTGCCGCCCCGCGCGTATTTCTCGGTGATGCGGTACGAACGGCAGATTATGCTGGTTGTTCTGGCCGTTCTGATCGTTTGCGCAACGGTTTTGCCGGTTTCCCCGTTCTCGTGGGTTGCCGAAAAGCTGACCGACCTGATCGCCAACCCCGTTGCCAACGCAACGTACCGCGCTCTGTCCTGAAATCATCTCCGAAGGAGTCCGCATGGAAGCACTCACCTACCGCTTGGATCAGTTTGAAGGCCCGCTCGACCTGCTCTTGACGCTGATCCAGAAAAACAAAGTGAATATCGAGGACATTCCGATCTCCATCATTTGCGATCAGTATCTCGAATACCTGCGCGAGGCGCAGAGCATGGACATGGAGATCGCCGGCGAGTTCATCGTTATGGCGAGCGAGCTGATGCTCATTAAAAGCCGCATGCTCCTGCCGCGCGCTCCCGAGGACGAGGACGACCCGCGCGCCGACCTTGCCGACGCGCTCCGCCGCTACCAGCAAGCCAAACAGGCGGCTGTGAAAATGGCGGAGCTATACAAGATTTACAGCGGCCGCATGGTGAAGGATACCGATGAGATCACCGTGGACACTTCCTATGTCGCCGACCAGCAGGTTACAAGCCTTTGCCTTGCCGTTCGCCGCATCATCGCGGCAAACGAGAGCCGCCCGAAAGTGGAAAAAGCGGTGTTCGCCCCCATGATCGCCAAACCGATCATCCCCGTTGACATCAAGATTGTCGGAATCCTTCACCGCATGGAGAAAAAGAAAAAAGGCGTTGCAACGTCCATGAAGGAATTGCTTTCGGACGCAACATCCCTGCCAGACCTGATCGCCATTTTCCTCGGGATTCTGGAACTGATGAAAGTCCGAAAGATTAAAATCGAGCAGGACGCGTTCGCGGACGACTCCATCCACGGCGCGGACACGGTCTTTATCATCAACGACGAGCCGCCGCCCGAAGCGGGCGTGGAACCGAAACGGATCCTGCCCGACAGCAACGAGCCCATCCCGCTCTCTTCCAAAGCCGAAATGCACCGCGAACAGCGCAGGATCCTGCGCGAGCAGAAACTCGCCGAGCAAAAGCGCGCGCGCGCCGAAGAACGCTCGCGGCTGGCCGCCGAAGGGCAACCGGACGCAAACGCCGTTCCCGCCGACGACAGCGATCTGGAAGCCGAGGAGCGCGTTGCCGCAATGCTGGAAGATCAGCTCTCCGCGCAGGACGAGGATCTGTTGGACGACATCGGCCTCGATATGAACGAGATCGTCTCCCACATGGCAAAGCAAGCGCAATCTTTCCCGAAAAATACCGACGAAACAGACTGAAAGCAAAGGATCATAACAAATAATGGAAGAAAAGAAACAACAACCCGTTCTGGAACCGCTCGGCAGCGCGAAAGAGGTGGAGCAGGCAATCGAGGCCATTCTCTACGCGGCAGGATACCCCGTCCGGTTCGATAAATTGGCGGAAGTCCTCGGCGTTGGGGTAAAGGACGTGAAAACCATGGTCCGCGATCTGCAAAAGAAATTCGGCGAGGATGAAACCTACCACGGGATTCAGCTGCTGGTCTATCCTTCCACCTGCCAGCTCGCAACCAAGGAAAAATACGCGCCCTACATCCGCGAAGCCCTCGGGATCCGCCGCGGCGGAAACCTTTCGGCGTCGTCCATGGAAGTGCTCGCCGTGGTTGCCTATAACCAACCGGTCACGCGGTCGTTCGTCGATCTAGTCCGCGGGGTGGACAGTTCCTATGCCGTCAACTCCCTGTTGGATAAGGGGTTGATCGAGGCGGCGGGGCGGCTCGACGCCCCAGGGCGCCCCATGCTCTACGTTACCACCGATAAATTTCTGCGCGTATTCGGCATCAACTCGCTCGACGAGCTTCCCGCCACCGAGGCGCTCAGCGTCGCCGCGCAAGCGGAACAGCTGAACATGAACGCCGAGATCGGCGAAAACGCCGAAAGCGCGGAAAAAACCGAGGAAGAAGCCCCCGTGGAGCCGAAGGAATACGCCGAGGCCATAGACGCGGAAGAAACCGACGTTATTTTTGAAAACGGAGCGGAACCGCTCCCCGCGGAAGCGGAAACCGCCGCCGAGGAAGAGCCCGAATCCGACGGCTCCGAGAAAATTGCCGCGGAGCTTCCGCCCGAAGAAGAGCCAGAATAATTTCCCCAAAAAGGAGACCGGATATGTACGGATGGCTGATCGCGCTTTCGGTGGTCGGCGGCGTTCTCGCGCTCCTGCTTCTCGTCCTGTTTCTCGGTTCGGCAAGCGTCCGCCTCTCGATTGACGGCGAGGTTACGGTTGCGGTTTCGGTTCTCGGAATCCGCAAGCGTTTGCTTCCCCGCCCCAAGCCGCGGGAAAACCTGCGGGACGTTTCGCAATGCCGCAACCCCGACCGCCTGTTGCGCCGCGAGGAAAAACGACGGCGAAAAGCCGCCGCCAAAGCGGAACAGAAACGGCTGAAGCAAGAGCAGAAGAAAGCCGCAAAAAAGGCTGGAGCGGCCGCGCCCGCACCGAACCTGAAAGAGAATCTGGATATGATTCTCGCGCTTCTGAAAAAAGCATATACCCTGACCAAAGGAAAAATCGGCGTCCGCTTCCGCAAAATGCACCTGCGGGTTGCAACCGGCGACGCCGCCGGAACCGCCATTCTCTACGGCGTGGTCGTTCAGAGCGCGGCATATCTGCTGCAATGGTCCGAGGATCATTTCAACCGCGTTCGCCGCGAGGACGGCGACATGACGGTGGAACCGGACTTCGTTTCGTCAAGATCCGCCGCCGAGGTGGACGTTCGCATTTCGGTTCGTCTCTTCCGCGCGGTCGGAATCGGCATCGGGATGCTCCGCGCCTACTTTTCGGAGCGGAAACGCGCGCGACGGCGCGCCGCAAAGCGGACGCATGCCGCCAAAAATGTCTGACCGCCGCTTTTCTCCCATTCAAAAATCATGCTTCCCACATAGAAAACAGGAAAGGATTTCATTCATTATGGAAAACGAAAGCTCGATCAAGGAGATCATTCGCAACGCGCTCGAAGAGGTACGCTCGGTGATGGACGCGGATACCATCGTGGGGCAACCCGTAAAACTCGATAACGGCGCAACCGTTATTCCCATCTCCAAGGTTTCAATGGGCTTTGCCTCGGGCGGGCTCGACCTGCCGAACAAAGCCGAGCCGGATGGCAAAAAGAATTTCGGCGGTGGCGGCGGAACGGGCGTTTCGGTCGTTCCCATCGGGTTTTTGACCGCTTTTCCGGACGGCCGCGTGGAGATGCTCCCGCTCAAACAGGAGCAATCTTCCCCCATTGAGCAAATCGCCGATATTCTCAACCGAACCCCCGAGATTCTCGGAAAAATCAAGGACGTGTTCGAAAGCAAAAAGCCCGAAGAGAAAAAAGAAACCGCGGCCGCTCCGGCCAAAAAAGAGGAGCGGTCTGCCGTAAAAGCCGAGGGCGGTCTGACCGAGCAGGTGCTGACCGACATGGCAAAAGATGAAGGCTATGCCGCCCCCGAAAGCGCGGAAGAACCCGAGGAAGAACCCGAAAAACGTCCGACAAAAGAGGAAAAAGCGGCGCAGAGAGCGGCAAGAAAGAAAGAACTTGCCGAATTGAAAAACGCCAAAAAGGAAGCCGCCCGCCGCCGCGCCAGCTTTGACTACGCCGACGAGGACTGACCGCTTTTCCGCATAATCCGAACTCCGGAAAAATATACATGAATCAAAGGTATGTTTTTCCGGAGGTTCCTTATGAAAAGACCGTTGGTTTGTCTCGCGGCCGTTGCCGCGCTGGTTTCCCTGCTTGTCGGTCTCCTGCCCGTTTGCGCCGCCCGCTCCGCGGCCGCGGAAACGCCTGTCCCGCTCCTTGCGGGGGTTCGCGTTTTCCCGTCGGTTTCGGCGCAGAGCGCGGTTTTAACGGAAGCCGAAAGCGGCGAGGTCCTGTTTGCAAAATCGGCCGATGATCGCCTGCCCATGGCAAGCACCACCAAAATTATGACCGCTTTGGTCGCGTTGGAGCATGCCGCTCCCGAAACCATCGTCACCGTTCCGCGCGAGGCCGTCGGAACCGAAGGGTCGTCGGTCTATCTGTTCGAGGGCGAACAACTGACGTTGGAGCAGCTGCTCTACGCGCTTCTGCTCGCCTCGGCCAACGACGCGGCCGTTGCCATTGCCTATGGCGTTGCGGGCGGTGTGGAACCGTTTGCGGCGTTGATGAACGAAAAGGCCGCCGCGCTGGGTCTGACTAACACGCATTTCGTCAACCCCAACGGGCTGGACGATCCCGACCACTACACCACCGCCCGCGAGCTTGCCGTAATTGCCCGCGCGGCGCTCGGGAACGACCTGATCCGCAAAATGGTATCCACGCGCAAAACCGCCATTCCCCACAACGGCGAAGAGGGCCGACGCCTGCTTCTGAACCACAACAAGCTGCTGCGGCAGTACGAGGGCGCCATCGGCATGAAAACCGGATTTACCAAGCGGAGCGGCCGCTGCCTTGTTTCGGCGGCCGAGCGCAACGGCGTTACGTTGATCGCCGTTACCCTGAACGCGCCGAACGATTGGAACGACCACAAAACCATGCTCGACCAAGGCTTTGCCGCGTTGGTCTCGGTCCCGCTCTGCGCCGCGGACGGCATTTCCCTGCAAGTCCCCGCGGTTGGCGGTACCGAACCGGAAGTCACGGTTGCAAACGCCGAGCCGAAACGCCTGATCCTGCCGTCGGGCCACGGGGAGATCACCGCCTCGGTGGAGCTTCCCCGCTTTCTGTACGCCCCCGTTGCGGCGGGCGACGCGGTCGGCCGCGTGGTCTGGCGGTTGGACGGAGTTCCCGTTTGCGAGGTTGCGCTCCTTGCAAAATCGGACGTCGGAACGCCGAAAAAGGCCGGTTGGTTCCGCCGCCTGTGGGAAAAAATCTTCAAATAATCGCAATTAATCACATCGTTTTCAGCAGAAAGGGGGCCGCCATGCCGGATCCGATCCGTATTCAGAAATATTGCGCCGATTGCGGCCTTTGCTCGCGGCGCGCCGCCGAGGCGCGGATTGCCGCGGGGGAGATCCGCGTAAACGGCGTTCCCGCCTCGCTCGGGCAAAAAATCGACCCCGAGCGCGACGTTGTGGAATACCGCGGCAGGCGCGTTTTGCCGGCCGCCGCGCCGAAACACTATATTCTGCTCAACAAGCCCCGCGGCATCGTTTGCACGGCAAAGGACGAGAAAGGCCGAACCCCCGTGACCGACCTTGTTCGCATTGACGGCGCGCGGCTCTACCCCGTGGGTCGGCTCGATATGGATTCCGAGGGGCTTCTGCTCCTGACGGACGACGGCGACTTTGCCAACCGCCTGACCCACCCGAGCCACGAGATCCCGAAAATTTACGAGGTCACGCTGAAAACCCCGCCCGACGCGGAACAGCTCCGCGTCCTCTCCGCGCCCATGGTGCTGGACGACTATTCCCTGCGCCCCGTCGGCATTCGTCCCCTCGGCGCGGACAAGCTTGAAATGACGCTTTGGGAAGGCCGCAACCGCCAGATCCGCCGCATGTGCGAGCGGGCGGGGCTTTCGGTTGCCCGTTTGCGCCGCGTTGCCATCGGCAAACTGAAACTCGGCGCGCTCCGTGCGGGAGCATGGCGCGAGCTGACCCCGCAAGAGCTGGATTATCTTCGTTCGGGCGGGAAATTACATTCGGAAAGCGAGAAACCAACATGTTAGAAGTGCTGCCCATTCAGGAAAAATCCGAGCAGGAACGCCTGTGCGCGCTCTGCGGGGTCCCCTACCGCCCCGAAACGCTCGCCTACCGCGCCGCCGTGGACGGCGATTTCCGCGGCATTTGCCAATTCACCATGGACGCCGCGGGCGGTCGGATTACCGATTTTGCGTGGGTCCCCGAAAAATACGATTTTCAGACCTTTTTCATCCTCGGGCGCGCCGCTCTCAACTTTATCGACCTCTGCGGCGTGCATCGCGCGTTTTTCGACGCGGCTTGCGACAACGAAACGCTCGTCAAAGCCATCGGTTTTTCCCGAAATTCCGCGGGCAGATTGGAAGTGGATTTGACAGGTTTTTTCTACGAACCCTGCAAACATTCCCCGAAATAATCCGTTTCCGCCCAAATTTGTAAAAATTTACCATTTTTCAGACTACATTTTTGGTAAACATTTCGAGCAAAAAGGACTTGCAAAATTTTCCAAAATATGGTAAAATATTCCTGTCAAGGAAATCAAGCAAAATACAGGAGGATTTTACCATGGAATATACCACGAAAATTTTGATTGCCGACGAAAGCTCCGCAAGCCGTTCGCAACTGCGCGACGGGCTGCTGCGGGCGGGATACCGGAATGTGGAAGAGGTGACGAACGGCGAGGACGCGCTCTCCGTAATCGAGCGGGCGCGGCCCTCGGTGGTGATACTTGACGTATGGCTTTCCAAGCTGGACGGCATCGGCCTTTTGCGCGCCTGCCACGCAGAGGACAAAAAGAACGAGGCGAAACCGATCTTTATTGTCGTTTCGTCGGTCACAAACCAGAGCCTCTTCATTCGCGCGAGCGAGGCGGGCGCGGACATTTGCCTGCCCAAGCCCGTTAGCATGTCGAGCCTGTGCAACCACATTGAAAGCCTGCTGGCGCAACGCCAGAGCGACGCGGCGCGAACCGCCGGAGCCATGGAGAAAACGCCGGACATTGAATCGCAGGTCACGCAGATCATCCATCAAATCGGCGTTCCCGCGCACATCAAGGGCTACCAATACCTGCGCACTGCCATTCTGCTGACGGTGCAGGACAACGACATTATCAATTCGGTAACAAAGGTTCTCTACCCCTCGGTGGCCAAGAAATATTCCACCACAACCAGCCGCGTGGAGCGCGCCATCCGCCACGCCATAGAGGTGGCATGGGACCGCGGCGACGTGGATACGCTCAATTCCTATTTCGGCTACACCATCCAAAACAACCGCGGCAAGCCGACCAACAGCGAGTTCATCGCCATGATCGCCGATAATTTGCGATTGAAATACAAAATGTATTGAAAACAGACCTTGGGGAGCGGGGAAACCATTTCCGGAAAGAAACGGTTTCCCCGCTCCCCTCTTTCTTCTCCCGAAAGAACTTTCGGCAGATTTGGAAATTTCCATCCGCAAAAAAATCGGTTCAACCACAAAAAAGTCGAATCGGACATTGACACGGGGGCGTTCATCCATTATAATAGGGGTACATAATACGATTTCCGTATTATGAAACCCCAAGATATCGGAAAGGAACGTCACCATGAATATTTCGGTTGAAAGCAACGGGAACCTGACGAAAGAGCCGCAGATCAAAAGGCGAAAAGACTGCTTTTTCGGCATACACAGCGATTTTCACGCCATCCCCAAAGAGGGGCTTGTAATTGGCGCAACCCTGAAGGAAAGCGACATTCGGGAAATATGCGAATGTTTGAAGCCCGATTTCGTACAGATCGATTGTAAAGGCCACTTCGGGTGGGCTTCCTACCCAACAAAAATGTCCAACGCTATGCCTTCTTTCAAGGCCGACCCGTTAATGCTCTGGAGAAAAGTTACCAAAGAATACGGCATTGGTCTTTATTGCCATTTTTCGGGCGTTTACGATGAAAAATACTGTCGGGAGCATCCCGAGGACGCGGTGCTGAACGCCGACGGAAACTATGAATCGGCCGTTCTGCCTTTCAGCAAATACTACGATGAATATTTTATTCCGCAAATATCGGAGCTTGCGGAGAACTACAACATTGACGGCGTATGGATTGACGGCGACTGCTGGTCTGTAAAATTGGATTACCGCCCCGAAACGCTATCGGAATTTGAATTGCAAACAGGGATCGATCTTGGCGGAAAAGCCCCGAAGAATTTCGGCGACCCGTACTACTATGAATATTTGGAGTTTACAAGAGAGCGGTTCAGAAAGTCCTTGCGGCATTATACGGATATTCTGCACCAAAAACACCCCGAACTTCAAATCTGCTCCAATTGGGCGTTTTCCGATCACATGCCGGAAAAAGTATGTGCCAATGTCGACTTTCTGTCTGGAGATTTATCCCCCATCAACGCCGTCAATTCCGCAAGATACGCCGGAAGAATGATTGCCCAACAGAATATGCCATGGGATCTGATGTCTTGGAACTTCAGGTATCACGTATATGATTCGCTTTTGATTCCCCCAAAACACCCTGTTCAAATCATGCAGGAAGCGGCGTCGGTAATCGCTCTCGGCGGAGCATTTCAGGACAACATTTCGCAATTTCCGGACGCCACACATAATCTGGAACAAATCAAAAACCTCGTTCCTCTTGCCAAATTCATGCGCGAAAGAGAGCCATACTGCTTCCAAGGAAAACAGATTCACCAGGCCGCCATGCTCGTTTCAAGCTACGACAGGTATCATGAATTGCACATGCCCTTCGACAGAAAAGGAAAGAGCAAATTCATTGGGCTGACAGGGCTTTTCTGCGACGCGGGGCAATCGCTGGAATTGGTTGGAGAGTATACGTTAAAAGACCACTACCATCAGTACCCTTTGATCATTGTTCCCGAGCTTTACTATGGGCTGGACGAGGAAACCGTTGGCGACTTGAAACAATATGCCTTGAACGGCGGGAGCCTGCTGATTATCGGGACGAAAACAAGCCGTCTTTTTGCGGAAAAGGGGTTTGGGTTTGAAGTTGAAAAATACAGCGAACAAATGGAAATTCCGAATTGGGCGTCTCGTTCCATCGGGCATGATCTCGGCCCCGAAGTTCTGAATCGTTCCTGCTATTTCTCGCTTGGCGGACATGATTTCGGCGTAACAACGGACGCATGCAAAGTAACCGCGGGGAGCAAAAACGCCAAGGTATACGGCGAGCTGCACCATTCATTGCGCTCCGAAGGAGTTCCCTTTGCCGTGAGCTTTGGATTCGGAAAAGGGAAAATTGCGGTAATCAGCATCGACCTCGGGATTCAATATTTCATCGGAAGGCAATATCAGCATTGCAGATTGATCCAACAAATCACGTCGGATCTTTATTCGCCGCTGGCAAAAATAGAATCGGCCTGCGGAAAATTGGAGCTGGTGTGTTTGGAAAAGAACGGCCGTCTTATGATCCAGCTGATCAACGCAAACGGGGGGCATTCGGACGTCGGATGTATTTCCGAGGACTCCATACCGCCGGTATTGGATATTTCGCTCTCCATTCAAGCCGACGCCCCGCCGGAAAAACTCCTGCTTCAACCGGAAAATAAACGTATTGATTTTGAATACAAGAACGGGAGAATCTATTGCAGCATCGATCGGGTGAACATCCACAATATTATAGAGGTGATCTGAATCGCCCGTGATTCACGGCCCCTACCGCCCCGAAACGGGGCGGTAGGGGCCAATCGTGTTCCCCGCGACCGTTCTTTTTCGGGGGCGGGTGTTTGCGGGCGGGGGCGCTTTTTCTTCCGCAAGAAAAAGCGCCCCCGCCCGCAAGGTCTTATATTATCTTTTTACAGCCCGATCACCCACTCCGCAAAGAGGAACACAACGGGGAGCGTAACGGTGGTCAGAACCGACGTGATACCGACAATCTGCGAGGCGTAGGCGGGATCGATGTTGTGGAGCTCCCCGAGCATGGTAACCGAGCTGGCCGCGGGAAGCCCCGCCATAACCGTGCAGAACAGGATGTATTGGTCGGGCAGGCGCATCAGTTTTGTGAGCACGCACACAACCATTGGAAACGCGAACAGGCTGACGGCGCTATGCGCATACAGGCTCGGCGTTCCGAACAGCTTTTTGAGCGGGATTGTGGCAAGCAATCCGCCCGTAATCAGGAGCGAGATCGGCGTGCAAAGCCCGCCGAGGTAATTCAGCGTTTTTCCAATGGGTTCGGGCAGCTCAAACACGGGTTTGAGCATGTAAAGAACAATCCCGACGGCGCAAGGAACCGTCCCGTAATTCAGCAGAGCCTTCTTGGGGGTCAGCCGAATGTCGTCCCGTCCGCGGGCAAGAATTGCAATGCCCCACGTCCACATAAAAAGGTGGCAGCTGATGACGTAGAACGCGCCCATAAAGCTCCCCATGCCATCGCCGAACACCGAATCCAGCACGGGAAAGCCGAGAAAGCCGCAATTGGCAAACACAAGGGCAAACTCGAAAATTTTGGCGTGGTCGGCGTTCTTCTTCATGCCGCGGCAGATCAGAAACGCCGCAACCGCCATGAACGTGTGCATGGCGAAGCCGATCACCGTTGCCCAAAGCGCAATTTTGAGCCGCTCCTCGCTCCACTCCGCGTTGTTCAGCGCGGCAATGATCAGCGCGGGCTGACCCAAACAAATGATCAGCTTGGAAAGGTTTTTCGACGACGCGTCGTTCAAAAGCCCTGCTTTCCGGCTGAAAAAACCGACCGCAAGCAGAAGAAAGAGCGTTATCATAATGCCCACAAGGGAGTGGAAAATGTTCATTTCTCCGCGCTTCCCTCTTCCAGCTTTTGCCGAATGGCTTTCATGTCCTCCAGCATGTCCTCTTTTTTGCGGGGGTCGCGCAGGAGCGCGGCGGGGTGGTAAACCGCCGTCATCCAAAACCCGCCCTTCTGGAACCATTTTCCGTGCTCGGCGGTAATTTTGAAATCGGGTTTGATCAGCCGCATGGCCGAAATACGCCCCAAACAAACGATGATCTCGGGGCGGATCGCCTTGACCTGCTCGCGCAGATACCCGATGCAGGCGTCCTCTTCCTCGGGGAGCGGGTCGCGGTTCTTGGGCGGCCGGCATTTGAGAATGTTGGCGATGTAAACGTCCTCTCGCGGGATGTCCACGGCGAACAGGAATTTATCGAGCAGCTGCCCCGCCTTTCCCACAAAGGGCGTTCCCGTTAAATCCTCTTGCTCCCCCGGAGCCTCTCCCACAAACATCAACCGCGCGTTTTCGTTGCCAACGCCGAACACAAGGTTGGTCCGCGTGGCTCCGAGCGCGCATTTTTGGCAGTTTTCGCAGGACGTATATACTTCTTTGAGCGTTGCCATTCGTTGGTTTTCCTGCCTTTCGGTAAATTGACCGGCCGCGGGACGGCGGCGTTCCCCGCCCCGCGGCCGTATGATTTCGTTATTTCAGCTCGATGATGGATTCATCCCACATGTCGGGCGCGTCGTAGCCGAGCAGATTCACGGTGGTCGCCGCAACGTTGGAAAGCCCGAACTTGCCGTTTTCCTTGACCGTATAGTGGTTTTTCGCGTCGGTATTGTCGTAAATGATGCAGGGGACGGGATTGAGCGTGTGGCTGGTTTTCGCCTTCATTTTGCCGTCCTTCCCCACCTTGGGCAGGCCGGTTTTTTTGTCCATCTCAAACATTTCGTCGGCGTTTCCGTGGTCGGCCGTGATGATGGCGACGCCGCCGAGCGAATCCACCACGGGCAGAATGCGCCCGAGTTGCAGATCCAACGCTTCCATGGAGCAGCGCGTTGCCGCGAGCGAGCCGGTGTGCCCCACCATATCGCCGTTCGGGAAATTGACGCGCAACACCTTGTATTTGCCCGATTGCAGGCACTCGATGAGCCGATCGGTGATCTCCGCGCACTTCATCCACGGCCGCTGCTCGAACGGCACCACATCCGAAGGAATTTCAATGTAGGTTTCGAGTTTTTCATCGAATTTTCCCGACTTGTTGCCGTTCCAGAAATAGGTGACGTGGCCGTATTTCTGCGTTTCGGACATGGCGAGCACGGGAACGCCCGTTCCCGCGAGGTATTCGCCCATGGTGTTTGTAATTTCGGGGGGCGAAACGAGGTATTTCTTCGGAATATGCAGGTCGCCGTCGTATTCGAGCATGCCCGCAAACTTCACCTTTGGCACGCGGACGCGGTCGAACTTATCAAACGCCCCCTCGGGCGCGTCGAAGCTCTTGGAAATTTCAATGGAGCGGTCGCCGCGGAAGTTATAGAAGATCACGCTGTCGCCATCCTCAACGGTTCCAACCGGCTTGCCGTTCTCCGCAATTACGAACGCGGGCAGGTCCTGATCGATCACGCGAAGCTCCTTGCGGTAGGTCTCAACGGCTTCCGCCGCGCTCGCGAACTGCCGACCCTCGCCCAGAACATGGGTTTTCCACCCCGCCGCCACCATGGGCCAATTGGCCTCGTAGCGATCCATGGTAATCTGCATGCGTCCGCCGCCGGAAGCGATGCAAATATCAAAATCGGGGGCGCGCAAACCGTTCAGAAACGCCTCGAACGGGAGAATATAATCCAGCGCGGACGTTTCTCCAACGTCGCGGCCGTCGAGCAGGATGTGAACGCGAACGCGCGCGACGCCCTCTTTTTTCGCCTCGGAGATCATCGCTTTCAGGTGGTCGATATGCGAATGGACGTTCCCATCCGAAAACAGGCCGAGAAAATGGAGCGTTCCGCGGTTGGCCTTAACGTTTTCCACCAGCTCCCGCCAAGTTGCCGAGGCGAACATTTTGCCGCTCTCAATGGAGTTGGACACCAATTTTGCTCCCTGCGCGAACACCTGCCCCGCGCCGAGCGCGTTGTGGCCGACCTCGCTGTTGCCCATGTCGTCGTCGGAAGGAAGCCCGACGGCGGTCCCGTGCGCTTTGAGCGCGACCATGGGGTAGTTTTCCATCAGGTAGTCCAGATTGGGCGTGTAGGCGCTCTTGACCGCGTTGGAAACGGTATCGGGCGCAAGCCCCACGCCGTCCATCACAATGGTAAGAACAGGGCCTTTTACGCCCTCGAACTGTTTGCTTTTCACAAGTTTTTTCATGTTGATAACCTCCGGTTGCTCCCTGCGGGAGCGCAAATTTCCACAATGTATATTATAAGTCAAAACGCGTCGAAATGCAAGAGGATTTGCAAATGTTTTCAAAAAAAACGCGCGGGATCGCTCCCGCACGCTCTTTTTTGCGTAACCGCTTATTTTTGCAGTTTGGTGAAACCGTAGAACCCGAGAACGCCCGCGTTGATCAGCGAAAAGATCGCGCAAAACACCGCGCCAACGCCGAGCGACGCGCCGGAAGCGCCAACCAACCCTTTTGTGCTGAAATAGAGGATGCCCGCGACCAGCGAAAGAACCGCGGCGGCAAACGCCGCAATGCCCGCAAAGTCAAATTTGATTTTGAGCAACTTCAAAACCAGCAGGCAGGCCGAGGCAACCAACACAAGGATCACGAAAATCAGCGCGAAAATCAAGCCCACGGTCGCGTCGCCGTTGACGCTCAAAAGATCGTAAACCGAGGATTTCGCGGTCAATCCGAACGCCGAGGCGGTCAGGCCCGGGGCATTCATCAGAATCAGCGTCAGAACCGCAAAGAAAGCGGCGCAGCCGAGCAGAATTTCGTCCAAAAATTTTTTCATGGTCAAACTCTCCTTTTTTGAATGTGCTACTATATTATATCATCCGGCGAAACCTTTTGTCAATACCTTTTGCCCAAAAAAAGGCGAAAAATGGCTTTGGGGGCTTGTTTTTTTTTTCCTTTGGGTGTATAATAAATGCGACTACGAAAAAGGAGTTACCAAAATGGCAGAAGAATGTACGCACGATTGCTCCACCTGCTCGAGCAATTGCGCATCCAGACAAAGCGCGGACAGCATGCGGCTTCCCGCAAACCAATTGAGCGAGGTCAAGCACGTGATCGGCGTGGTGAGCGGAAAGGGCGGCGTTGGAAAATCGCTTGTTACCGCCATGCTCGCCGTTCTGCTCCGCCGCGAGGGCTACCGCGTGGGGATTCTCGACGCGGACATTACAGGTCCTTCCATTCCGAAAGCGTTCGGCATGAAAAAGGTGGAAATTTACGGCGACCAGAACGGCATGATCCCCGCCGCAAGCAAAACCGGCATTGACATGATTTCGGTCAACCTGCTCCTTGGCGACGAGACCAAACCCGTGGTTTGGCGCGGCTCCCTGATTGCGGGCACCGTTCAGCAATTCTGGCAGGAGACCATTTGGAAAGCGGACGTTCTGCTGGTGGATTGCCCCCCCGGAACGGGCGACGTTCCCCTGACGGTGTTCCAGACCATGCCGCTCGACGGCATCATTATTGTTTCCAGCCCGCAGGATCTCGTTTCCATGATTGTGAGCAAGGCGGCGAACATGGCGCAAATGATGAACATTCCCGTGCTGGGGCTTGTGGAGAACCTTTCCTATGTCAAATGCCCCGATTGCGGCAAGGAGATCAAGGTGTTCGGCGAAAGCCACATTGGCGACGTTGCAAAGTCGTTCGGCTACGACCTGCTCGCGCGCATTCCCATGGATCCCAAGCTCTCGGCTTTGGTGGATCGCGGCATGATTGAACTGATGGAAAACAACTACCTCGACGAGGCGGCGCAAACCATCATTTCCAAGCTGAAGCTCGAACCGGCGGAATAAAAAAGGCCGCAAGGGGGAAAAATCGGACGCGTTTGCCTGTAAATTGCTCTGACGCCAAAAGCGTTTTTTCCTGATTTTGTCAATTGTTTTTCAAAAAATCATTAGAAAAGCGGGCGGATCCGGCGATCCGCCCGCTTTTCTTTTGCCTTATGATTGGAACAGCAATTCGCAGAACGCTTTGGTAAAGGTTTCTTTCGCGCCGAAATCCATTGCGCGGATGTAGATTTCCTCTACCTTGAAGTGCGCTTCCCGCACCTCTCCGAGCATTTCCACCGCCCCTTCCAACATGGCGCGGCGCATCCGCTCTGAAAAGTTGAGCTTTCCCCGAATCCCGTGCATGGCTCCCGTTTCCACAAACCGCCGCATGCCCACGCGCCGATGCGGCAGCGCGGAACCGCCCCCGCGGGAAACCACAAACGCAAGCCCCGCCTCGGGGAAATACAAGCCATCGATCTTCTCCGGCAGAATCGGGTCTCTCGAAACGCGCGCCGAAAGCCGTTTTTTCTCGGCAATCCGGTAAAGCGCGTCCGTCAGAATCGCCGCGCTTCCGCGGCAATCCTCAATCAGATACCGCTTTTCGGCCATGGCAAAAAACGTGTCGAACGCCACCACGCCCCGCATTCCCACCGAACAGATCAGCGCGGTTTGCGGGCAGAACCGCTCGCCGTCCGGAATGTCCTTCATCAGCCGCTCGGCATAGGCGCGAATGGCGTCCCTGCGGAGAAAGGGAGCCGTTAGTTCGTCCCGTGTGTCGCTCATCTCGCCATAGCCCGCAAGGTAACGGTAGGCGCGGCGGTAGGCCTCTTGCTTGCGGCGGTTCCACTCGGCAATCTCGTCGGCTTTCGCGCGCAGCGCGTCCGAATCCCAAAACGCGCCGAGGTTGACAATCTCCTCGCGGTAGCCAACGCGGTTCGGTTCGTACACGTGCGGCGCAGTCGCGTCGAGCAGGGCAACGCCCTGTTCCCCGCTCTTGGTCAGAATTACGCCGTCGAGCGAATCGGGGTCGGAAGAGCAATAGATGTATTCGGCATGCCAACCGCGCTCCGCGCCGAAAACGGCGACCTCGCGCAAAAAGCGGCTTTTCCCCGTCCCCGGGCCGCCCTTGACCGCGTACAGCCGGCCGACGCGGGCGTTATCGAAACAGGCGGCATAATAACTATGAAATCCCTTTGCGCTGTTGGAAGCGGCAAAGTAGGCGTCCTCCCCTGTGGTACGAACGGCGGGAGCCGTTTTTTTTTCGGTTTTCTTCATGGCAAAGCTCCTTTTTTCAAGCGTTTTGTGCGTTTTCGGATGGAAAATCCATTAACCATCCTATGCGCGTTGCGAAAAAAGGTTCTTCGGTTCTATTGTCCGGCCCGTCCGCATATATTGAACCAAAAAGGGGGGTGGCAAAATGCAAATTACGGAGCGGAAACGCGCCGTTTCCGCGCTTCCCGAGGTTCTGACCCGCTGCCTGCCGCCGCGCCTGACCGCCGCGATTCTTGCCTTGGACGCGGAACGCCCCGAAGAGATCCGATTGCACGCCGACCGCTTTTGCACCGTGACCTGCGGCGGCCGGAACCGATACACCGACGTTGCGCTTTCCGAGGCCGAGCTATCCGACATTCTGAACCGCATGTGCGACGGCTCGCTCTATGCCTACCGCGACCGCATTCGCGAGGGGTTCCTGACGCTGAACGGCGGAATCCGCGTCGGGGTCTGCGGCCATGCCGCAACCGAAGGCGGGCATATCGTCGGCGTTGGGAATGTGAACGGGCTGGTGGTGCGTTTGCCGCATGTCCACCGCGTGGACACCGCTCCGATCCTGCAATGCCTGCGCGAAATGCGCGGGCTGGGCGGCATTCTGGTGTACGCCCCGCCAACCGTTGGAAAAACCACCTTTCTCCGCTCGGCCGCGCGCGACGCGTCCTCTCCCGCGTGGGGTTGGCGCACCGTTGTGGTTGACACGCGCGAGGAACTTTCCATGGGCCTTGACGGTCGGGATCTCCTGCTCGACATTCTTTCGGGATACCCCCACGACGCGGGAATCGACATTGCCGTTCGCAACCTCGGCGCGGGATTGATCGTCTGCGACGAGATCGGCACCGACGCCGACGCGCACGCGATCCTTTCCGCGATGAACCGCGGGGTTCCCCTGCTCGCCTCGGCGCATGCCCGCACGCTCCCCGAGCTGCTCCGCCGCCCCGCCATGGCCCGCCTGCACCGCGCGCGGGTTTTCGGAGCCTACGCGGGTCTTTCGCGCAACGGCGCGGGCGGATTCCGCTATGATCTTCGGAAATGGGAGAACGCCGATGCCGATTCTTAAAATTCTCGGGGTAATCCTGATCCTCGGGGCCGGCGCGTTTGCCGCCGCCGCGTTGATCCGCTACGAAAAAAGAAAAATCGCCGTTCTGGCGGGGTGGTCGGATCTGATTTGGTACATCCGCTCGCAGATCGACTGCTACCTGATGCCCCTGCCGGAAATTTTAGCGGGCGCGGACCGCTCTCTTCTCGCAGCCTGCGGCTGCTCCGAAACCCGCCCGAATCTGACGGACGTTTACCACGCGTCCCAACTCTACCTTGACAAGGAAACCAAGCGTCTGCTTTGCACGTTCGTCCGCGAGATCGGCGGCGGGTATCGGGAAGAAATGCTCCGCAGGTGCGATTATTACATCGCGTCGCTCGGGAAGATCCGCTCCAAGCGAATGGAAGAACTCCCCGCGCGAACGCGCATTGCCGTTGCCGTTTGCCTTGGAATGGCGGCCATGGCGGCAATTTTGCTCTGGTAAAAACAAATTCCGATAAAGCAAAGGAAAAGGAAGAAAATGGATATTTCTTTGATTATCAAAATTGCCGGCATCGGCATTCTGGTTGCCGTTGCCGCGCAGATCCTCTCCAAAACGGGGCGGGATGAACAAGCCATGTTCGTAACGCTGGCGGGGATTCTGGTTGCGTTGATGCTCCTTGTCAGCCAGATCCGCGAGCTGTTCGACTTTGTGACCTCGGTTTTCGGCGTTGGATGAAACCGACGGATGGACAGCGCGAAAATTTGCCTCGTTGCGGTAACGGGCGTTTGCCTCTGCGTGATCGTCAAGCAATGGAAGTCGGATTTTCTGCCCCTGTTGCGGTTGGCGTTAACGGTCCTCTTTGCCGGCGCAATCCTCTCAATCGCGGCTCCGCTGGTTTCCTACCTGCGCGAGCTGACCGACGCCGCGGGAATTTCTTCCTACGCCTCGTTCCTCGTCAAAGCGTTGGGTATTGCGATCCTGACGCAATGCTGTTCGGACATTTGCCGCGATGCGGGCGAGAGCGGAGTTGCGGGCGGGGTGGAGCTTGCGGGGAAAACGGAAATCCTGTTGCTCTGCATTCCGCTGATCGGCGAACTGCTCTCCACAGCGAAAGAGCTGCTGGCGCTCGCGGGTTGATCGCCCGCGCTGCCGCTCTGCTCTGCGCGGTATTGTTGTTTGTGTTTTTCGGGGCGATACCGGCCGCCGCGGAAGAACCCGCCGAAACCGACGCACCGCCCGATGAATTTACCGATTTTCTCGACGCAATCCCCGAGGACATTGCCGAACTGTTGCCGGACAGCCTTTTTTCCGGCGACACCGAAAACATTGCGGCGGGGGCGCGCGAAATCAGCGATTTTTCTTGGCTTTTGAAAACTGTTCTCGCCCTGCTCGGTTCCTCGCTCGGGGAAAATTTTGCAACGCTCGGCCGTGTGGCGGGTCTGCTTCTGCTTTCCGCCGTTTTCGGCGCGCTCCGCTCCGCTTTCCGGAGCGAATCGGTCGGTCGCGCGTTTTCGTTCGCGTCCTCGCTCGCGATTCTTGCCTCGCTCTTGATACAGGCCTATGGCGCGATCGGCGCGGTCGTTTCCTATTTTGAGCGTCTCAACCGGCTGACGGGCGCGGTGATCCCCCTTTCGGGGGCGCTTTGGGCGTTGGGCGGGAATGTGACCGCCGCAACCGCTTCCGCCGCCGGATTGACCGTTTATCTCACCGTTTCGGAAGAGGCGGTGGGAAACAGCGTGGTTCCGTTTTGCGGGATCTGCATGGCGTTTTCGGCAATTGGCGCAATGGACCCCAACCTGCGCCTCGGCTCCCTGCTCTCCTCGCTGAAAAAGCATTATACCACCTTCCTCGCGGGGCTGATGACGCTCCTGCTCGCCATGCTCGGCTTTCAAACCACGCTTGCCGCCCGAGCGGACAGCCTTGCCATGCGCGGCGCGAAATTTGCGGCGGGCAACCTGATTCCCGTGGTGGGCGGGTCGGTTTCCGAGCTGCTGCGAACGGTCAGCGCGGGGGTCTCCTACCTGCGCGGAACGCTGGGCGTTTGCGCGCTGTTGCTGATCTTTCTCTCCCTTTTCCCCATGGTCGGCAATCTGCTGATCTCGCAATTCTGCTGGCAGATCGCGGCCTCGGTTGCCGACCTGCTCGGCTGTTCTTCCGAAAAAAAACTGTTGGACGAGACCGCCTCGCTTTGCGGGTATCTTTTGGCTGCCGCCTGCATATGTTCTTCCGTTTTGTTTCTCTCGGTCGTGCTGTTGGTGCGATGCGGGGCGGCGGTTGGATAGGGGGCGGACATGAAAATTTATCTGATCTCCCTGCTCGGCGCGGCGGTCCTCGCGGCGGCGGTCGGCGTTCTGACCCCCGAGGGAGGCGCGGGACGCTATGTTCGTTTGCTCGCTTCCTTGGCGGTTCTCTGCGTAATCGCCGCGCCCCTGCCGCGCGCGTTCGCAGGTTTGCGCGATCTGCCCGACCGCCTTTCGGAAAACGCGGGGGAAGAACCGTTCGAGGCGCGCTCGCAAACCGCTTTGGACGACGCCTCGCGCGCCTATTTCGCGCAAGCTCTGCGCGCAAACATCGCGCAAAAATTTTCGCTGAAACAGGAAGAAATTACCTGTGCCGTTCGCTGGGACGAAACCGGAGCACACCCCTCGAAAATTACGCTCATTCTTTCGGGAAGCGCGCGATTCCGCGATCCGCACGAATTGGAACAGTATGTCGCCGACCTGCTCGGCTGTCCCTGCGACACCGCGATTGCATAACGGAAAAGAAAGGAAAACGCTTATGAAAAACGACGACGGATCCCCCGCGGGAAAGCAAAGCCGCAAAAAAATCATGTTCATTCTGCTCGGCGCGGGAGCGGGAATCCTCTTGCTCCTGATCGGCAGCGGGTGGTTCTCCTCGCCGAAAAAAGCGACCGAGAGCGCGGAAATTCCAACAACGCAGGAAGAGCTGGAAGCCTACCGCGCCTCGCTGGAAGAACGGATCGCCGCGCTCTGCTCCTCGGTTGCGGGGGTGGGAAACGTTCGGGCGGCGGTTACGCTCGCGGGCGGATTTGAAACGGTTTACGCCACCGAAACCAAAAACGGCGCGACGGTTTACGCCACGGTTGGGAGCGGATCGAACGCCGAAGCTCTCGTGATTTCGCGCAAACCGCCCGAGGTGGCGGGAATCGGCGTGGTCTGCCGCGGCGGCGGGGATCCTGCGATTCGCGGCGAACTGACCGCCCTGCTCTCCTCGGCATTCCGCGTTCCGAGCAACCGCATTTACATTGCCGAAGCAAAAAAATAAACGGTGTTCCGAATCTTTTTTTCGGAAACGGAATAATCCCGCGAGCCGCTTCATATAGTGTAACAAATCCAAACGAAAAAACAGGAGGAATTTCCCATGAAATCCGAAAAAACCGAAATCAGCGCCACGACGCAACCCGAAGAACCGCAAAAGAAACCGAATAAATTCCGCCGCGTAATGGCAAAAATCGGCAAACGCAACGCCATTATCGCCGCGTCGGTTTTGCTGATCGGAGCCGCCGTTTGGCTGAATTGGATGCTTTTCGCAAACGGAAGCCGCAACAAGAACGCCGGCTACCAAGGCTACGACCAGCCCAGCGGAACCGTTGCGGATGAGCAAACCGCCGACCAAGCCACACAGGTCAACAACACCGACGCCTACTTCTCCGCAACGCAGGTCAGCCGCCAGCGCGCCCGCGACGAGGCCCTTGAAGTTCTGCAATCGGTAGTGGAAAACGTTGACGCGGGCGAGCAGATGAAAAACGAAGCTCTCGCCGGCATTGCGGGCATTGCCGAAGAGATCCGCAAAGAGGCCGACATGGAATCGCTGATCACCGCCAAGGGGTTTGAACAATGCGTTGCCGTTCTCAACGGGGACAGCGTGAGCATCATCGTCAAATCGGACGCGTTACAGCCCGCGCAGATCGCGCAGATCAACGAGATTGTGTACTCCACCACGGGAATCACCCCCGCCGGCGTTACCATTATCAACAAATAACCGTTGAAAAAACGGCGGCTCCGCCATGCGGACCCGCCGTTTTTCTTTTTTCATTTTTCAGCCGGCGGTTCGGGAATCGAGCGGGCAGCCGAGAAACGCGTTGACGCCGATTTCGGCGGACGGCGCGTATGTGACCGAGCGCAACGAGATACACCCCGCGCAAGCCGCGTCGCCGATGGACGCGCAGGAAGCGGGAAACGCCAGCGAGGTCAGCGACGTGCATCCGCTCAAAGCGCGCGCGCCGACGGCGGTCAGCGTTTCGGGCAGGAATACCGCTTGAAGGGAACGGCATTCATACAGCGCAAAATCCGGCAACACGGCGCACCCCGACGTCAGGGTAACGCGGCGAAGAACCGGCGAATAGAACCCGCTTGAAAACCCGACCGTTTCCGCTCCGAAAAGATACCCGAGATAGGTGTTTTCTTCCCGCGTTTCTCCGAGAAACGGCAAGGTCAGATCAGTAAGGCTGCTGCAATCGCGCAGCGCGGCAAACCCGATGCGGGAAAGTCCCTCTCCGAACGCCAGCGTTCTCAATTCAAAGCAGGAATCAAACGCGTGCGCGCCGATTTCGGCGATCACCCCCGCGTTCACATAACGCAGGCTTTCGCAATGGCAGAACGCGTATTCTCCGACCTTCGCCGCGTTTGGCAAATGAACGGCAACCAGATCGTTGCATTCGTAGAGCGCGTGCGGGGGCAGGCAGAACGCCGCGTCGGCATCCGGATGGGTGCGAAGTTCCAGATATTTCAGCGAACGGAGCGCGGGCTGGCTGTTTTCGAGATATTGCGCGGCTCCCCACAAAAAGCCCAGATAACCGACCGACAGCGGAAACGGCGTGCGCAACGCCGCAAGCGCGGTCCCCGCGAGGACCCCGCTCCCGAAATCGGTTACGGTATCCGGCAAAATCAGCGTTTCCAAGTCGTCTCTTCCCGCAAATGCGCCGTCTCCCACCGCGGTCACGGTCGCGCCGCCGAGGGTATCGGGAACACGAATCGCGCCGCCTGCGCCGATATACGCGGTCACGGTCGCGCTTCCGTTCTCCACCGCAAACGCAAAATCGGATTCGCCGTTCACCGGAACATCCCCGAACAAACGCTCGAATAAAGCGGGATAGTCGGTGTCATCCGGCGTCGGATCGGGAACGTCCGGCGTCGCGGTCGGGGCGGTTTGCCCGACGGGGTCGGTTGCCGGAGCCGCCGGTCCCGCGCCGCAGGAAGCCAACAACGCAACAGCGCAAAGCAGGATCAAAACCTGTTTCATAAAGATCTCCCTTTCGTTTTTCTCTCTTTATTTTAGCATAGATTTCCGCATTCTGCAAGCATTTTTTGATTTTTTTGTAAATTCGGCCGCTTTTCCCTTGTAAACGGTGGGCCGGAATGTTATAATAAAACCATCACATCGATTCCGGAAAGGGGGACGACATGCAATTCCGAATTACGGAAGCCGACAACGGCTCCACGGTTCGCGCGTTTCTCGCCGCGCATGCCGACTTCTCTTCCAAAATGCTGAAATTTCTCAAATACCGCAACGACGGGATCCTTGTGGACGGTCGGCGCGTAACCGTTCGCCATGTCCTGCGCGCGGGGGAAACGCTGGCGATCTCGGTTGCCGACCGCGTCGACCAACCCGCGCTGGAAGCTGTGGAACTTCCCCTGCCCGTTCTCTACGAGGACGACGACGTTGCGGTTCCGGACAAACCGCCGTTCATGCCCACGCACCCCTCGCACGACCACTACCGCGACACGGTTGCGAACGCGCTTGCCTACCGCTACCGCTCGCTCGGGATCCCGTTCGTCTTTCGCCCCGTTAACCGTTTGGACCGCGACACCAGCGGCGTACTGCTGATTGCGCGCAACAAGCCCGCCGCGGGACGCCTGACCGCCGCGATGCAGAACGGTTTGATCCGAAAGACCTATCTTGCCGTTCTGGAAGGCGACGCCCTGCCGGACGAGGGATTCATTGACCGCCCGCTCCGCCGCTCGGCCGAAAGCATCATCATCCGGCAGACCTGCCGACCGGACGACGCCGGCGCGGAGCCCGCATACACCCGCTACCGCATTCTGGCGCGCGGAAACGGCTGCTCGCTTGCGGAAGCGCAGCCGCTGACCGGAAGAACGCACCAACTGCGCGTTCATTTCGCGTCGCTCGGGCATCCCGTTGCGGGGGACAGCCTTTACGGGATCCCGAACGGCCGCGCGCCGCGCCAGATGCTCCACGCGCGCTCGGTCGTCTTTCCGCACCCGACCACGGGCGAGACCGTTGCCGTTACCGCGCCGATTCCCGCCGATATGTCCGCCTTACTCTCCGGCCTGTTTCCGCTTTTCAATCCCGATTCCGAACCCGAAAGGAGCCAGACATGAACATACGCGTTCGCAACCGAGAACGTCTCCCGCGCGCCTGCGTCGTAATCTATCTGCTAACGGCCGTCAGCGCGGTTATTTACGCGATTTTTACGCGCAGTCCCGCGTTTGCCGACGGATTTGACCGCGCGATCAGCCGTTGGTTCCGTCGCGCGCTCGCCGCGCTGACGGGGTGGTTCCCGTTTTCCGCCGCGGAAATGCTGATCCTGCTTTTGCCCGTAATTCTTGGATTTCTGATTTTTCTCGCCGTCAGATACTATTCCCAAAGCCGGAAAACCGTGCTTTCGTTCCTCGGCCGTCTCCTCTCGGCCGTTTGCGTGGTGGCAATTCTGTTTGTCTGGTGTTTCGCGGCCGGATATTACGGAACCGCGCTGGACCGGAAACTCGGCCTTTCGCGCGAAAAGGTCTCGGCCGACGATCTTTACCGGACCGCCGTTCTGCTGACCGAGGAGATCAACCCGCTGGCCGAGCGGTTGCTGATCGCCTCGAACGGCGCGTCGGTCATGCCCTATTCCCTTTCGGAAATGAACGAAAAACTGATGGCCGCCTACGACGCCTTCACCGAAAACCGCGATTTTCCCGACCGCTTCCACAGCCGCGTGAAGCCCGTTATGTTGAGCCATGCCATGTCCTACACGCACATCACGGGCGTGTACTCGTTCTTTACGGGGGAAGCAAACGTCAATGTGGCGTTTCCCGATTACTGCATCCCCTTTACGGCGGCGCACGAACTCGCGCACCAACGCGGCGTTGCCCGCGAGGACGAGGCGAATTTCATCGCGTTTCTGGTCTGCGTTTCATCGGACGACGACTATATCCGTTACAGCGGTTTGCTCAATGTTTACGAATACGTTGCGGGCGCGCTCTATTCCGCCGACCGGACGCTCTACCGCGCCGCCTATGCCGAACTTGACGAAAACGCCGTTTCGGAAGAGCGGGCATATGCCGTGTTTTTTGAACAGTTCCGCAAAAACGTTGCCGCAACCATCAGCGAAAAGACCAACAACGCTTATCTGCAATCGCAGGGCGCGAAAGAGGGGTCGAAAAGCTACGACATGGTGGTGGACCTTGCCGTTGCCTATTACCGGCCGCAATTTACAACCGAATAACCATCGGGTTTTCCGAACCCGTTTCCGCCAAGAGGCATAAACTGTAATGATCGATCAATTCGGTTTCCGCCTCGACAAAAAACAGGATAAAAACAAAGAAAACGACCGTTTTTGCGCACTGTATGTGCGAAAAGCGGTCGTTTCCATTCATTTTTGCGGCGGAGATCGGGAAAGGAAACTCCATGATCCCGTTCATTACCGTTCGGGGCGGCAGGCGGTTATCCGGCGAGATTACCGTTTGCGGAATGAAGAACGCCGCCCTGCCCATCCTGTTTGCCTCGATTCTGGTCCGCGACTCGGTTACGATTGAAAACCTGCCGCCCGTGACCGACATTCAGACCACGCTCCGCATTCTCGCCGCTATGGGGGCGCGCGTGGATATGCTCTCGCCGACAACGGCGCGCGTGAATGCCGCCGACCTTGATCCCGACGCTGTCCCGCCGGACCTTACCACCCGCTTGCGCGGCTCCTCTTACCTGCTCGGCGCATGCCTCGGCCGCTTTGGCCGCGCGTTTACGGGTCTTCCCGGGGGATGCGATTTCGGCGTTCGCCCGCTGGATCAGCATTTCAGAATTTTTACCGCGCTCGGCGCCGAATGCGAACCGGATGCAAACCTTCTCCGCGTTCGCGCGCCGCGCGGATTGCGCGGCGCGGCCGTCCGGCTCTCGTTCCCCTCGGTGGGCGCAACGCTCAACGGCATCCTCGCCGCCGCGACGGCCGAGGGAACCACGGTCATCGAAAACGCTGCCCGCGAACCGCATGTGGCCGATCTCGCGGCCTTTCTCAACGCATGCGGTGCGGATATTTCCGGTGCGGGAACATCCGAAATTCGCATACACGGTGCGAAAATATTGCGCGGTTGCCGCCATGCCGTCATTCCCGACATGATTGAGGCGGGCACCTACATGGCCGCCGTTGCCGGAACGGGCGGGCGGTTGCGGCTGCGCTCGGTGGACCCCGCCCATCTTGCGGCGGTTTCCGAAAAGCTGACCGCTATGGGCGCGCAGATCTCGGCCTCCGGCGACCGCCTGACGCTCTGCCGCACGTCTCCCCTGCTCGGCGCGGACATTGAAGCCCTGCCCTACCCGCTTTTCCCGACCGACATGCAACCGCAATTCGCGCCGCTCCTCTGCCTTTCCTCGGGCGGCGGACGCATTTGCGAACATGTTTGGGAAAGCCGTTTTCGCTATGTTCCCGAGCTATGCCGCATGGGCGCGGAAATTCGCGTTGACGGGCGGTGCGCGTTCATTCGCGGGGGCGCGAAATTGACGGGAGCCGACGTTGCCGCCACCGACCTGCGCGCTGGCGCGGCCATGGTAATCGCGGGGCTTTGCGCCGGCGGTTCCACCCGCATTACGGGTGTGGAACACATAGACCGCGGCTACCCCGATCTGGAAGCGAAGCTGCAATCGCTCGGCGCGGACGTCCGCCGCGTCGGCGCGCGGGAACCGTAGCAAATCGGGCGTTTTCCGCCAACCTGTTCCGAAAAAAAGCCCCCTTGACGGGTATGCAAGTCCGCAAAAACGAACTTGCGCCCGCCAAGGGGGTTCTGGTGGTATCGGTCTGTTTTTTGTTTTCGTGTTTTGAGTTTCCGGCCGCGCAGGCCGATTTTTCTTTTATCCTGTTTGGGGAATGTTTCGGGAAATGCCGCCCCTGCCCTTTTGCGGGAAAGGAAGGGGCATTGCGGTTTCATCCGCGGCGGCATTGCCGGCTTTGGCAGTAAACGCCGCTCTTTCCGGCTTTGCCGCCGCGGATGGTTCCGGCGCGCGCTTACTTCCGCTTTTTGCGGCGGGGGAGCAGGCACGCGGCGGGGACGAGCGCGAGCAGAACGCCCGCGCCGCCTACAATGCTTCCGCACCCGCCCGACGACTTGCCGCCCGACGCCGCGGTGGTTGCGGGCGCCGACTCGGTGGCGGCAGGCTCGGTTACGGGATCGGTTGCAAAGGTCGTTTTCTCTGTGCTTTCAGCGGGTGCGGCTTCGCCTTGGTAGGGGTCGCCGTTCCACCCTGAAAGCACGTTTACGGGCGCGGTTCCCTCGGGTTCGGCGTTGTAAACGTCAATTTCGGAAATGCCGACCGCCGAATACTTTGCGCCCGTTACGCGCACATAACGATAGTTATTCTCGCCGGAAAAATAGAAGAACATCATTTCGCGGCCCGCGATGGTGGACGCCATGGTATCGGCCGCGTTGCTCGGGAACGTGTAGGCGTTGACCCATGTTTCGCCGTCGGCGGAAACGTCCACAATCATGCCGTTCCAACGGTTGTAGTTCTTATCCTCGCTCTTATGCAGGAGTGCGAGGGCGGTCATGGGCGTTGTCAGCGCAAATTTCGCGGCAATAAACGCGTGCTGCTCCGCGGTAGCGTCCCCCAAGAACGCTTCGCCGTGGTCGCCGCTTCCAACGCAATGGTCGAACACATATCGCGTGCGGCCGTCGTTATAAAAGGATCTTGTGGAAGTCCAGCCGTTGCCGTCGCCATAGGACGGATCCAGCGGGGCAAGTTTCCCCGTTACGTCGGTTTCATAGCCGCGGAGCGTCAGCTCGGCAATGCTGCCGTACTCCAACTCCACGCGCAGATACCGGAGCGCGTAGGTAAACATTTGGGAAAGGTTGCTGGAAGCGTAGTTTTCCTCTCCCGCCTCGTCGAGCGCGCCGTTGTAGCCGAAAACCGCCACGGTGCTGATTTTTTCCGCGGAGAACAGCTCCATCCATTCCGCGCCGTCCTCGGAGCCGAGGACGCGCAAATTGCGGATTTTTTTGCCCGCGCGAACGCTGACGCCCATCAGAACGCTTCTTTTGGCGAAGCGGCCGGTAATCGAGCCTGCGAACGCGGTTTTGTTGTCGCCGTCAAAGGCGGCTTCCGCGCCCGCGGTGGTCTCGGCAAAGGTCAGCGTTCCGCTTTGGTAGGCGGTCAGCGCGGTGGTTGCGCCCTCGGCCGCGGCGCCAAAGCAGAACAACGCCGCAAGAACCAAGCAGAGCGCAACGGAAACAATTTTTTTCATGGTTGCTTTCTCCTTAATTCAAACCGATCAACGGGTAGGTTTCATACTCGCGTGCGTCCTCGGTAACAAACAGGCTCGCGCCCTCTTCCGTGGAGCGTTCGGGGACGAAGAAACCGTCGGTGATGATCTCCACCGAAGCGGTGGTTCTCTTTTCCGGCTGGGTGGTAACGTTCCCCGCCGTTGACGAGCCGGACGGTTCATTCCCCTCGTTGGTGGTGATGGCGGGGAGCGTGGAGTGGGTCACGCGCGCACGCGTGGTTTCGCTCTCCGGCTCCGCGGTACCGCTTTCCTCGGCGGAAGCCGTTTCCGCGCCGCCGGTCTTGCCGCCGCAGGAAGCGAGCAGGCAAACCGCGGTCAGGATCAACGCCGCAAGGATCAAAAATTTCTTCAAAGGAATCCCTCCTTTTCGGTTATTCGAACACATCAAAGAAATTCACAACATCTCCGTCGCCGATTTCTCCGGCTTGGTAGGAATAGGTGAGAATATCGTTTTGGAGAATGGAAATCAACTCCATATCGGGGGTTTGATAATGTTTCATCTGAAAATTCCTCCTTTTCACGATACGGGGTTAAAGACTGCAAGGAACCGCGCTGGAAAATACAAGGCTGCCCGCTTGGAACGCATACATAGCGGCATTTCCGTATATTGCTTCGCCCTCGGCGTCCTCGGCGAACGCGCGGAAGATAAAGGTTACGGTGCCCGCCGCGGCGGTTGCGGGAACGGCGTTGACCGAAAGAGCCACAATGTAGGCCTCGCCCGCCGTTTCGCCAAGGTCGGTTACGTCGATTTCCTCGGCCGTTTCGCCAACGGTGGCATAGATGGAATCATAAACATGCTTGCATTCCACGGGAACGGAGCGGTTTTGCACCTCGCCGTCCGCGGTGTAGTAGACTTCCACAAGGAACCCGACTTTGGCATATTCCAGCGAATCCACGGTACCCACAAAGCGAATATCAAACACGGACGTTTCCTCGGCTTCGGGGGTCGCCTTGTAATGCTCGTTCACCGCCGTATACTGCACGCCTTTGACTTTTACGCTCGCGCTGACGTCGCCGACATCGAGCGTGCCGGAGCGATCAAAGTTATTGGAAGCGGTAATCGTTCCAGCTCCGTTTCCATATATTGCTCCGCAATCATCGGTTGCCGCATTGAATGTACCATAGTTGGCACACCCTGTAATGGAAACGGCAGTAGAAGCATAACCAATCATGCCGCCAACACCATTATTTGCATTCGCGGTTGTACGGCCATTCAAAGTTCCGAAGTTAAAGCAGTTTGTGATAACCGTATTTTGGTGGCCTTGATTATCGCCAACGATACCGCCGCAACGATTCATTCTCTTTGCCCCGCTGGTATCCAAAGTCCCATTGTTGATACATCCCGTAAAGGTCATGGTAGGGGTGTAACTATTTGCAGTGGTGGCAAAGGCGACGATACCGCCGACATATCCGGTTCGCGCGCAGGAAACAACCGTAACATCCGCATTGTTGATACAATTGGTGTAATACGGCCATTGTCTTTGGGTTTTGCCCGAAAAACCGCCTGCAAAAATATCATTTGCAGTAGTGCTTACGGAAACAGAGCCGTTCATAACACAGTTTGTTACGTTGATATTATTATGTGTTCCAAAAAATCCGCCATAGGAACCGCCGGATGATGTAACGCCTGTTACCGAAATGTTAGCCCAAACGGTTACATTGGAAACGTTAGGGCCGTATGCCGCGCTGGAAATCGTTCCAACAGCCGTTGTTGTAGCCGCACCCGTAATAGAAACGGGATTGGATTGGGTTCCAATGTTAAGGTTGGTAATCGTTGCATTCGCGGTATCCTTGAAAATACCGCCGGTTGCTTCCGATGTGGAAATTGAAAAATTGTGAATCGTGTGTCCTCTGCCATCAAGAGTGCCTTTGAATTGTTTGTTGGCATCGTCCTCGCAGGGAGCAACATAGGTGGAGTAGACCTTCCCTTCGAAATCAATATCGTCGGTGAGATAATAGTTGCCCGTTGAAGTAATTGCTTCAAACTGCTCGCGAGTTGAGATTGCCGTCGGCTCCTCTGCGCTGGCACAAACAGGGATAAAACAGGAGAGAAGCATTGCGACCGACAGAATCAGAATAAACGCTTTTTTCATGATTGAAGTCTCCTTTTGATTTTTGTTTTTTTATTAAAAATTTGATTGGATCGCGAAAAGCGATCACGACTGATAAAACAGGATAAAAGAAATGGATTGCGTTCTTTCGGCGCGCCGCGCGCATGGTTTTTCCGTTTGGCTGTTTCTTTATCTCCGCCTTGGGTAGCGAAGCGGCGGCGCCAGTGACAAGCCGCGCCGTGACCGAGCGAAAATGCCGCGCACGGCATTCGCAAGACGGTGGCTTGGAGCGGAGCGACAAGTCGGTAGGAGTTTTTTACTCCTTCCACCGCTCGCTTGTCACTTCGCCTCGCCCTTGGGAAAATCGGCAAGCCGATTACGAGGTCAGGCTGCAAGCAGCCGGAGAGGGTTCAAAAGCCCTCTCACTCGCTTCGCGAGAGCTCCCCCCGAGGGGGAGCCTTGAAGGAACTGCCCATTGGAAACTCCTTCCACCGCTCGCTTTCGCTCGCGGTTCCCCTCAATAAACCGGCTTTGCCGGTTTTGCCATAGGTGGAGGTTTCATGCAAGTTCCCGTTGGAAGGCCTCATCCGCCTCGCAAGCTCGGCACCTTCCCCCAAGGGGAAGGCTAATGGAGAACCCGCTCACCGCCGCTTGCCGCACGAACTCTTCCCAAAGGGGAAGGCTTCAAGTTACAACACATTGGAAAATATCGCATTTTGCTTTATTTCCACTATCCGCAACCATCACGAGCCTTCTCCCATCGGAGAAGGGGGACCGCGTAGCGGTGGATGAGGCTTCCGCTTGCCTGTCACTTTGCTCCGCCGCGCGGAAAACCGAAAGATTAACCGCCGAGCTTGTTGTTCACTTTTTCAACGTTCGCTTCCCATGTTTCATGGCGGCCGGTGTAAAGCGTCGTCCATGAATAGGTGTTATAAAACGCGTTGCGATACATGTTGAAAACGGCAATGTCGTCGGCGAAGATGCGGCCCGTATCATAGGTTACGGAATCGTGGATCAGATCGAGCATCCGCGCGTTTTCCTCGGTTTGCAGGAAACGCTGACGGAACGATTGGTCGTATACCTTGGGCGTGATGTTCCGGTAGCCCGACGAACCCAACGCTTCCAGCACCGCGCCCGACATGGACGCGCTTTGGAACGTTGTTGGTACGCTGAACATGGAAACGCTGTACCCCGTTATGGAATGATAGTCGGTTTGCTCGCTGTTATAGAGCGGGTACGGAACCACCGCAAAATCGAACGACGCGTCGCGGACATAGGTTTTTGCGCTGTTCAGGTTCAACGCCATGAACGCGATGGATTTGCCCGCCATGAACGTATCCGCAATGGTAATGCCGTAACGCGGGTCGTTCGCTCCGTAACGCGGGTCGTCCTGGGAGCAAACGTCGGCGTTCTCCCACAGGAGCTTATGGCAGGTTTCATACCATTCGCCCGCTTTTGTTGCGGTTATTTCTTCCGAAAGGAAGAGCGTGCCGTCCTCTTCGTGCGTGACCCAATTCAGCCCCGCGGCATAGAAGAGGTTATCGTACACGATGCGCCCTTCCATTTGCAGGCCGTATTTCTGGGATGCAACGTCGTCCGAGATTCCAATGCGGCCGAGCAGGAGCGACTGCATGGTTTCCATGGTCCATTCGCGGGATTCCACCAATTCATAGATGTTTTCCGAAATGCCCATGTCCTCCCAAAGATCGAGGTTGATATACATAACGCCGAGCTGCGTGATAAGCGACTGCGTGATATCCCCCGAGCAGAAATACACGCGGTTGCCGATGTTGCAGGATTCGAGGAAGTTCCCGGGCCAATACACCGAATGGAAATTCAGGTACGGGAGCGCGGAAAGGTCGGTATACAGCCCTTCCATTGCCCCAACGGCCGCGGTTGGCGTATACTGCCCGACAAGGTCGAACTGCATGCCGCTCATCATGTAGGTTTTGAGGTTGGAAACAAAGGTGTTGCGGTTATCCCAGTTTCCGGGGGTGAACGAAATGTCAAACGAAACGTTCAGGCGGTCCGCCACCTCCTCGCGGCTCCTCCACACCGCTTGGTTGATAATGTCCGAGCTCATTTCGGATTGCCAATCGGATTCCTGCGTTTCCTGCCACGCATAAACATGGAAATCCGTGCCGCCGAAATCGAGCGACGAGGGCAGATCGTCCCCCCACTCCATTTTGGTTACGGGCTCGGTTGTTTGGGATGACTCCGCCGTTTCTTTTGGCTTCTTCCCGCATCCCGCAAAGGCGGATACCGCAAACAGAAGCGCAAACGCAACGCAAAGCCATCGTCGAACGGGTAATCTCATGGAAATCATTCTCCTTTCTTTTCCATTTGAATTTATCTTATCTCCCCTTGCGGGAAGCGAAGATCGGCGCATACGGGAAAATGGTCGCTGACGTCCACTACCGTTTGGTTGATCATTTGTTCATATTGCAGGACGCGGATTCCATCCGCCACCGTGATGTGGTCGATGGACGTTTCTTCCTCGCTTTCGGGAACAAACGAACCGACGGGATGCCCCGTAAAGCAAAGGTTTACCACCGAGGGGGCGAGATATTTGGCGTCCCTCTGCCCCGAAACAGAAAGAAACGATTGGAAAATTTCCGCGTTCTCCCGCGTGTTGAAATCGCCCGTGCAGATTACGGGGTCGCCGAAACGCGCCGTCAGCAAAAGAACATAGCGCGCCATCTGGTCCGAATCGGCGGGGCGGTTGCGCGCATGGCGATCCCAATGCGTGCTGACAAGGGTGAATTTGCGGTCGCCTTCGACGGCTTCCAGATGAATCCAATTCATCAGGCGGATGCGGGCGTTCCCGCGGTCGAAATTTTCAATGCCCGAGGCCGTGAGCAAATAGCGGTCGCGGCGGTAGGCAACCCCCGTAAAGCTATATTCGCCCGCCGCGGTTTTCGGGTTGGTAAACACATACTCGGGCAATTTCTCGGCAAACAGCGCATAGCCGCTTTCGGAAATTTCCTGAATGCCCATGGCGTCCGGCGCAAGCGCGCGAACGGTTCCGGCAATGCGGTCGATCCGCTCGCGAATGTCGGGAGCGATGGGGGAAAGCTCTTCCGAGAGGATGTTCCATGAAAGGATGCGGACATCCGTTCCCGCGGCGAGGGGAATGGTTTGGTGGATGATTTGGTTTGGTAAATTCATAGGGTCTCCTTTTCGGTTTACGGTGATGAAAAGCGGAAATCCGCCCAAATGGGGTCGTGGTCCGAGCCGAGAACGGTTTCGCCCGACCGGATCAGTTTGAAGGTTAAGGCTTCGAGGCAGGCGGCGCCGGAAAGATTCGGGGTATAGTTGATATGATCGATTACGGCGTCGGATTTCGCGTTTGCAATGCGTTTTGCCGTGTAGCGCGCCTCTTTTTGGGCGGAAACGGTCAGGTATTCCTGAAAATAGTCCGCGGTTTCGGGGGTGTTGAAGTCGCCCGTTGTGAACACGGGGCAATGGTACTTTGCCGAAAGCTCGTTGACGAACGCGGCCATTTCCTGCGATTGCTTCACGCGGTAGCCCTTATCGTTTTCGTGAACTTCCCAATGGGTGTTGACCACAAGGAAGCGTTTGCCGGTTTCGATGTGCGTGAAGAGCCCCCATGACATCAGGCGGATGCGGGGGCTTCCCGCATTTACATAGGGGGTGTTATCGCCGGTTACGAAGCGGACGGTGTTTTTATTGTACAGGAGCGTGGTGTAGCTGTACGCGCCGGTGGATGTGAGCTTATCGGTGAACGCGTAGGTGTCGCCCACGGCCGCTTCCAGCAGGCGGTATTCGTTTTCGCCAACTTCCTGCAAGCCCGCAACGTCGGGAAGATAGTACAGGATCTCGGAAGCGACATAGGGACACCGATCCCCGAACGGGGCGGTTTCGGCGGAAAAGTCGCTCGTCAGGATATTATAGGACATAATCCGAAGGTCAACGCCGCTGTCACGGGTGCGGTCGGCATCAGTGGCGTGGGCAACATCGCAAAGATAGAAGCCGTCCGGCAGATTCCATTCATAGGAATATCCCACCTCGCCGAAAAACAGCTCTATAAAGCGTTCGCAGGCAGAATCGGCGGTCCGGCTGTCGGTACCGACGCACAGCACGCGGCTTCCCTCGGCCGAGATTACATAATGCAGCCGGTCCGGAGCTTCCGCGCCCGTGTAGTACGCGGAATAGGCGGTGCGGTTCGTAACCCCGAACAGGATTTCGGATTCCTGCGCGGGTTCGGCGTCGCTGACCACGGGGATCGTTGCGGAAAACCGCTTTTTGAGAAGTTGCGCCATGCGGTCCGCTTTCTGTTTGAGCAGGTCGTTCCCATCGGGATAAACGATGCGATATGCCGAAAACGGGTTTTCATCGAAGAAGAATTCATAGGTGTCGGAACGGTGCGTTTTTTCGGCGGTCAGGATTGGCGCGGGATTGCCGCGTTCGTCCTTTCCTTCCGCCAGCAGCTCGGTACGGAGCGACTCGACGGCCGCGAAGAGCGATTCCTCGGTATGCGAGGCGACCACGAGCTTGGAGCCGACGACGCGCACCGTCCAATCATAGTAGCCGATTGCTTCCATGGCCTCGCGCGATTCCTGACGCGATGTGTAGCCGATGAGAATTTCGGGCGCGTCGGCAGACGCGGCTTCAAAATCGTCGGATAGCTCCAAAGTAACGCCGAAGCGGTTGGAAAATTCCCGCCAAAGGTTCGTTACGGCGGTTTTGAGCGTTTGGTTTGCGCCGCTCGGGTACACCAAGGCGCAGGACGAGAGCAACATTTCGGTTTGTACAACCTCGTCCGTCTCCTTTTGGTTTTCCTTGCTTTCTTTCCCGCATGAGGAAAACAGGCCGCACAGCATCAGCCATCCGCCGAGAAAGAAACACGCCGCGCGGATTGGCATTCGATTTCGTTTCAAAGAATCACCTCCCCCGATTTCTGAGAAAATGAACAAACTTTCCTGTTTTTTCCTTTTCTTTTCATGGTTTTCTCCAAAAAAATAATTTCCATTAAAATTATCGCACACTCCCGTTTTTTTGTCAATCACAGGAAGTCACTTCCAACTGAAAAAAAGTCAGTTTTTTCGGGCAACAACGGAAACCGCCGCGTTTCCTCTTCCGCGCTTTTTCCCGTTACCTATTCCATTTTAACACGGGATGGGCCGGTTTTCAATTCACTATTGTCTCTTGAATGTGGAAAAATGTCGTTTTTATGTGGATAAAAAATTGACTTTCGTGGAAAAATCTGATAGAATATGGTTATAATTCGGAAAACCGACAAAGAAAGGGACACCGACATGGCCGACATTCGTTATGTGAGAACAAGCTCCGTGCAGCCCGAGCTCGATCCGATCAAGCATTTTTCCGCGCATCCCTTCCCCCTGCCCACCACTCCGTATTTCAGCGAATACATTCATGTTACCCTTTCCAACGGCGTGTTTGTTTGCGGCCACGAACGCTCGGTTCCGAACTACACGCTGAAAACCAAGGCGCGGGGGTTTTATCTCCACTTCATTGTTTCGGGCAAGGGCACCTACAACGATTTGCCCTTCGGAGAGAACGAAATGTTCGCAATCCACCCCCAAGCGCGTAAAGACACCCAAGCCGACGCAAACGACCCTTGGGAGCTTTATTGGTGCGTTTGGAAGGGCGACGCCGCCATAGAAATGCAAAACAAATTCAATTTGGAGACCAACCGCGTTTACCACCTGAAAAACGCCGCCGAGCTGAAAAACCTGTTTCGGTATATGATTTATACCGAACATCGCGCGGCAAAAATGGAAAAGATTGCCAAATGCTTTTCGGACATTCTGGCCTCGGACCTTCTGATTGAAGAACACGCAGAAGAACAAGAGGATCCGCGCGCGCCGCTGGTTGCCGAAATTCAAACTTATATCAACCGCCATTTGCCGGACGTGACCGTGGAAAAGGTTGCAAAACAGTTTGCGTACAGCCGCAAATATCTGACGGCAAACGTGTTTCGCAAGGTTACGGGAATGACGCTGCGCGACTACATTCAGAACACGAAACTCGGCTACGCGGAAAACTGTCTGCTTTCCACCCAGCTCCCCATTGGCGAGGTGGCGACCCGCGCGGGATATTCGGGATATTCCTCGTTTGTGAAAGCGTTCAAGCAAAAATACGGCATGACGCCTTCCGAGTTCATCCGGAAGAATCGCGTATAAAAAAGAGCGGCGCGGCCCCCTGCGGGGTCGCGCCGCTCTTTTTTATTGTTTTTCTATACCGTTATTGCGTTTTCAGCTCCGATCCGTTGCCGGAACCGGTGCCGCTTTTGCGCGCGCCAGCCATTTTTTGAGATACTGACCCGTGTAGGAACGTTCCACGGCCGCAACCTCTTCGGGCGTTCCCTCGGCAATCAGCGTTCCGCCGCCCTCGCCGCCCTCGGGGCCGAGATCGATAATCCAATCGGCGGATTTGATTACGTCAAGGTTATGCTCGATTACCAACACCGTATTGCCGCCGTCGCAAAGCCGCTGCAACACTTCGAGCAGTTTTTCCACATCGGCCGTGTGCAGCCCCGTGGTGGGTTCATCGAGGATATAAATGGTTTTGCCCGTTCCGCGCCTTGCAAGCTCGGTTGCGAGTTTCACGCGCTGCGCCTCGCCGCCCGAGAGCGTGGTGGCAGGTTGCCCGATTTTTACATAGCCCAGCCCAACGTCGTAAAGCGTTTGGAGCTTGCGCTGGATGGCGGGCAGGCCGTCGAAAAAGCTCACACCCTCTTCCACGGTCATTTCCAGCACATCGGAAATATTCTTCCCCTTATAATGCACGTCGAGCGTATCGCGGTTGTAGCGTTTGCCCTTGCAAACGTCGCAAGTGACGTACACGTCGGGCAAAAAGTGCATTTCGATCTTTTTTACGCCGTCGCCCTCGCAGGCCTCGCACCGGCCGCCTTTGACGTTGAACGAGAACCGCCCCGCCGTAAATCCTTTGGCCTTGGCGTCCTTGGTTTGCGCAAACAGGTCGCGAATGTCGTTGAACAACCCCGTATAAGTGGCGGGATTGGAGCGCGGGTTTCGGCCGATGGGGCTTTGATCGATGCAGATCACCTTATCGAGGTTTTCCACGCCCGTAATTTCATCGTATGCGCCCGCGTAGGTAACGGCGCGGTTGAGCTGCTCGGCCAGAACGGGATACAGAATGTCGTTGACCAGCGAGGATTTTCCCGAGCCGGAAACGCCCGTTACGCACACGAAACACCCGAGCGGAATATCCACATTCAGCTTTTTCAGGTTGTTTTGCGCCGCGCCGCGGACGCGCAGATACGCGCCGTTCCCCGCCCGACGTTCCGCGGGGACGGGGATGCGGCGACGGCCGGAAAGGTAATCGCCCGTAATCGAATGTCGGTCCGCCATCACCTCGGCGGGGGTGCCGGACGAGACAACCTCGCCGCCGTGGATCCCCGCCCCGGGGCCGATGTCAATCAGGTAGTCGGCGTTCTCCATCGTCTCCTCGTCGTGTTCCACCACAATAACGGTGTTGCCGAGGTCGCGCAGGCGTTTCAGGGTTGCGATCAACTTGGAGTTATCGCGCTGGTGCAGGCCGATGCTCGGTTCATCGAGGATATACAGCACGCCGACAAGCGAGGAGCCGATTTGCGTGGCCAAGCGGATGCGCTGCGCCTCGCCGCCCGAAAGCGTTCCCGATTTGTTGGCAAGCGAAAGATAGCCGAGACCCACGCTGACCAAAAAACCGAGCCGCGAGCGAATCTCTTTCAGAATTTCGGCCGCAATCTTCGCCTCGGTGTCGTTCAGCTCCATACGGTTCACGAAATCCAATGCTTTTTCCACCGAGAGCGAGCAAAATTCATGAATGTTCAGCCCCCCGACGGTAACGGCCAGCATGGTGGGAGAAAGGCGTCGGCCGCCGCATTCGGGGCAAGGCGCGGCTTCAATGAATTGGTCGTAATACTCGTTGCCCCATGTTTGCGCGCGATTTTCGATCATGGCAACGAGGCCGTCGAACTTGGTTTTCTGGTGGTGTTCTTCCCTGCCGAACCAGCGGTGAATATCGTAAATTTCGTCGCCTGTTCCGTACATCAGCAGGTGGTACTGCTCGGGCGTGAACTGCTCGACGGGCGTATCCATGGTAAACCCGAACCGCTCGCCCACAGCGGCGAACAGCGGGCCGTTCCAGCTTTCTTCTTCCAAAGTCTTAAAGCCGTTGACGGCGATGGCACCCCCGCGCAGGGAGAGCTTTTTATTGGGGATCAGGCGATTGACGGCGACCCGCTGCATTTCCCCCAGCCCCGCGCAATGCGGGCAGGCCCCGACGGGATTGTTGAACGAAAACATGCGGGGTTCCAGCTCGCCGAACGAAATGCCGTGTTCCTCGCAGGCGTAGGACTGCGAAAATTCCAGCTCCTGCGCGTCCCCCTCGCCCTCGCGCGGGGCGGTTTGAACGATCAGATGCCCGTCCGCAACGGCAAGCGCGTTTTCCACCGAATCCGAAAGGCGCGCCTCGATCCCCTCGCGGATCACAAGGCGGTCCACAACGATTTCAATGTTGTGTTTCTTGTTTTTATCGAGCGAGATCTGCTCGGATAAATCGTACATGTTGCCGTCTACGCGCACGCGGACATACCCGCGCTTCTTCGCGTCGGCAAAGATTTTTTCGTGCATACCCTTCTGCGCGCGGACCACGGGGGCGAGAATCAGAAAGCGCGTGCCTTCGGGAAGCGTCAGGATGCGGTCAATGATCTGGTCGGTGGTCTGCTGGCGGATCTCCTTGCCGCAAACGGGGCAATGCGGAATCCCGATGCGCGCGTAGAGCAGGCGGAGATAATCATAAATTTCCGTGACCGTTCCAACGGTGGAACGCGGGTTTTTGGACGTGGTCTTTTGGTCGATGGCGATGGCGGGCGAAAGGCCCTCGATGGAATCGAGATCGGGTTTATCCAACTGCCCGAGGAACATTCTGGCATAGGACGAGAGCGACTCGACAAAACGCCGGTGTCCTTCGGCATAGATCGTGTCGAACGCGAGCGACGATTTCCCCGAACCCGAAAGGCCGGTTAAAACGACCAATTGATCGCGTGGAATGTCAACATTGATGTTTTTGAGGTTATGGACCCGCGCGCCGCGGATCTGAATTTTCTTTGGCATTTTGTTACTCCTGAATCTGAATCAAAGGGGTTCGGCCTCGGTCAATGGTCAACCTTGCCTTCCCGAATCTTTTTAATGCGGTCGCGCAGGTACGCGGCCTGCTCGAACTCGAGCTTGGAAGCGGCGGTTTTCATCTCGCGCGTCAGCGTTTCGATCAGCTTTTCGCGCTCGCTCGCGTTCAGCTTGCGGTTGACGCCGCCCTTCTCTCCCTTGCGGGATTTATGATCTTCCCGACTTCCGATCTCAATAACGTCGCGCACGCCCTTGATAACCGTTTTCGGAACGATCCCGTGCGCGCGGTTATATTCCAGCTGAATGCTCCGGCGGCGGTTGGTTTCCAGAATGGCGCCGCGCATGGAACCCGTTATTGTGTCGGCATACATAATCACCTTGCCCTCGGCGTTCCGCGCCGCGCGGCCGACCGTTTGGATCAGCGACCGTTCCGCGCGCAGGAAGCCCTCTTTATCCGCGTCGAGAATGGCGACCAGCGAAACCTCGGGAATATCCAACCCCTCGCGCAGCAGATTGATGCCGACCAGAACGTCGAACACGCCGAGCCGCAGATCGCGGATGATCTCCATGCGCTCGATGGTTTCCACATTGTAGTGGATATACCGCACTTTCACGCCGTTGTTTTCCAGATAATCGGTCAATTCCTCGGCCATTTTCTTGGTCAGCGTGGTAACAAGCACGCGCTCGCCCTTCTTTGCCCGAACGCGGATCTCCCCGAGCAGGTCGTCCACCTGCCCTTCAATCGGCCGCACCTCAATTTCGGGGTCCGGCAAGCCCGTTGGGCGAATGATCTGCTCCACCACCTGTTCGGCGTGCGCTTCCTCATAGTCCCCGGGGGTGGCGCTGACGAACACCGCTTGGTGAATGCTCTGCTCAAACTCCTTGAAATAGAGCGGGCGGTTATCGTAGGCCGAGGGGAGACGGAAGCCGTAGTCGATCAGGTTTTTCTTTCTCGCCGTATCGCCCCCGCTCATGCCGCGCACCTGCGGAACGGTGACGTGCGATTCGTCGATAAACATCAGGTAATCGTCCGGAAAATAATCGAGCAGGGTAAACGGCGTTGACCCCGCGGGTCGGCCGGCCAACACGCGCGAATAGTTTTCCACGCCGGAGCAAAAGCCGATCTCGCGGAGCATTTCCAAGTCGTACTTCACGCGCTCCCGAATGCGCTGCGCTTCAATCAGCTTGTTTTCGGACTCGAAAAAACGCACCCGTTCTTCCATTTCCCGCTCGATTTCGGCAAGGGCGGCCTCTCGTTTTTCATCCGAAACGGCATAGTGCGTCGCGGGGTAAATGGCCGCGTAGGAAAGCAGACGTTTGACCTCTCCCGTAACGATATTGATCTCCGTGATGCGGTCGATCTCGTCGCCGAAGAACTCCACGCGAATGGCGCTTTCGCTCATGTTGGACGGGATTACTTCCACCGTGTCGCCGTTGACGCGGAAGCAATCACGCGCCAACGAAAAATCGTTGCGGTTATAGCTGTTGGCCACCAGCTTGCGAATGAAAATATCGCGGCTCATCTGCATCCCTGTCCGAACGGCAACCACAAGCCCGCTGTATTCCGAGGGGTCGCCGAGCGAATAAATGCAGGAGACCGACGCCACAATGATCACATCCCGCCGCTCGAACAGCGCGCTGGTTGCGCTATGGCGCAGGCGGTCGATCTCGTCGTTCACCAAAGCGTCCTTTTCAATATACATATCCTTCCCGGGGATATAGGCCTCGGGCTGGTAGTAATCATAGTAGGATACGAAAAACTCCACCGCGTTCTCGGGGAAAAACTCCCGCATTTCGGAGCAGACCTGCGCCGCCAAGGTTTTGTTCGGTTCCAGAATGATGGTGGGGCGGTTCATTTCGGCGATTACGTTCGCCATGGTAAAGGTTTTGCCCGAGCCGGTAACGCCGAGGAGCGTTTGCATCCGCTCCCCCTCGCGCAAGCCGCGGCAGAGCGCGGCGATTGCGGACGGTTGGTCGCCGGTTGGCGTATATTCGCTTTTGAGGCGGAACGCATCCATCGGTCGTTCTCCTTTCCGGTTCCAAAATCGGTTATTTTTGCAGGTTTTGAAGCGGTTTTGCGCTTTTGAAAAGCTGTTTTTCTGCCAAAAACAGAAAAACGGCGGCATACGATGTTATTATAACACAAATGCGCGCGGAAGTCAACACCGCCCGCGAAAAAAAGACAGATTTTTTGCACCGTTTTCCGGCTTTCCGCATAGGATGGTAGCAGCGATATTCCGAAAGGAGATTTCCCGATGAACAACGAGCCCGCAACCGACTCCTGCTACGGTTTTCTGGTGGTGCAGGTAACAACCGCCCGCGGCGCGATCCCGCTGGAAAACGCGCAAGTGGATATTCTGACCTATGATCCCGTGGATCCGCCGCCCGAAACCAAGGGAACGCTGATTGTTACGCTGACGACGAACAGCGACGGGAACACCCCCACCATCCGCCTGCCGTCCCCGCCCTGTTCCAATGCGGGCAGCCCCGATTCCGGCCGCCCCTATGCGCTCTACCAAGCGGAAGTCCGCCACGAGGGCTACTACGATCAGGTTCACGTCGGCATTCCCGTTTACGAGGGGATCACCGTGATCCAACCCGTGGTCCTGATTCCGCTCCCCGAGAACGGAAGCGGCCTGCCCGCGCCCGAAACCCGCTATTTTGACACCGAGACCGACGAGATCAACGAAGGGGGATTCTGACGGCATGGCGCTCCCAACCATTCCCGAAAACATCACCGTTCATCTCGGCCCGCCTTCCGCCCCCGCCGAGAACGTTACGGTTCCTTTCATTCATTACATTGCGAACGTGGCTTCCAGCGAGCTGTACCCCACATGGCCCGAAAACGCCCTGCGCGCCAACATCATCGCGCAGGTCTCCTTTGCGCTGAACCGTGTTTACACCGAATATTACCGCTCCCGCGGCTACGATTTTGACATTACCAACTCCACCGCCTACGATCAGGCATACGTCAGCGGCCGCGGTATTTTCGAGAACGTCCGCCAATTGGTCGGCGATCTGTTTACCACGTATATCCGCCGCGAAAACAGCGTGGAGCCGCTCTTTGCGCAGTTCTGCGACGGAATTGAAGTAACCTGCAACGGCCTTTCCCAATGGGGCAGCGTTTCGCTGGCGAACAGCGGGTATTCCCCCTTTGATATTCTTCGCTATTACTATGGGGACAACATTGTTCTGATGGAAAATACCCCCATTGCAAGCCCCGCCGAAAGCGCGCCGCCGTTTCCTTTGAGCCTCGGGAGCTTCGGCAACAACGTTCGCACCGTTCAACTGCGGCTCAACCGCATTTCCAACAACTTTCCGTCCATTCCGAAGATCGCGCTGACCGACGGCATTTTCAGCACCGACACCGAAGCCGCCGTGAAACGCTTTCAGGAAGTGTTCGGTCTTACGGCGGACGGAATTGTCGGAAAAGCCACATGGTATGCCATTCAGAGCCTTTATACCAGCGTTAAGCGGCTCTCCGATCTTTCTTCCGAGGGGATCCGGCTGGAAGAAATTGCGCAGGAATTGCCGAGCGCGCTCGCCGAGGGCTCCACAGGGGTGGAAGTTTACAACCTGCAATACTATATCGACTATCTTTCCAACTACTACAACACCATTCCGTCGCTCCGGCCGGACGGCGTGTTCGGTCCCCTGACCCGCAGCGCCGTGGAAGAGGTGCAGCGAACGTTCGGGCTTCCCGTGGACGGGATCGTCGGCCCCGCCACATGGTACCGCATTTACAACGCTTACCTCGGCATTGCGAGAACCATTCCGTCCACATATACCGAGGGGGAAACGGTTCCCTACGGCGGCGTTCCCCTGCGGCTCGGGAGCGAATCCGAATCGGTGCGCACCTTGCAGGAATACCTGAATTATGTTTCCGCCTATTATCCGGAAATTCCGTCCGTTACGCCCACCGGCTATTTCGGAACGCAGACCCAGCAGGCGATCCTCGCTTTTCAGCGATTGGAAGGGCTGACGCAAACCGGCGTTGCCGAAGCCGCAACATGGACCGCCCTGACCTCGCTTTACGACGCCCTCTATTTCGGAAATCGCCTGCGGGACGGCCAATACCCCGGGTATGAAGTGGGCGCGTAAGAAAGGAGATTTTCCATGCAGCAACCGCAAACTTTATCCGCCGCCGTTCGCAATCTGCAAACCTACCTGCGGCAGATCTCCTACCACGACCCCGAAATAACGCCCCCGCCGATTGACGGGATCTTCGGCAACGAAACGCGCCGCTCGCTCTGCGAATTTCAAAAGCGAAGCGGTCTGCCCGTCAGCGGCGTTGCCGACCGCGCGACATGGGACGCGCTTTACGCGGCTTACCGGCTCTCCCTTGCCGAAAACGCCATGCCCTGCCGCGTTGCGCTGTTCCCGCCTTACCCGAACCGCTATTGCCTCAAACGCGGATGCCGCGATTTTTCGGTTGCCGCCCTGCAATACATGCTTCGGGAATTGCAGCAAAAAACGGGCGACGGGATTCCGATTGAAATCAACGGCGTGTTCGACGACGCCACCGAGGAAGCCGTTCGGGCTTTTCAGGAATGCTGCTCCGGCTTGGAATGCAGCGGCGAGGCGGACCGCAAAACGTGGAACGAAATTGCCGAGCGTTACAACGCGCTGTTCGAACGCCCGCCCTGCGAATAGTCTTTCAGAAAGCCAACGCCGCGCCATTCGCGCTCTGCGCCTTAAAAAAGGGGATTTTTTTCGGAAAGTCCCCTTTTTCCGGAATCCGACCGATTGACAAAAGCCGCGCGGCGTGATATAATAATATCGTTTGCGGAAACTTTTTCCGCGGGCTTTCTCTTTGGAGGTTATCATGCGCAGTTCGTCCCTTTCCTACCGTTCCACCGTTCTCGCCTGCTATAACGGCTATGTCGTTCAGGCGATCAGCATCAACCTCGCGCCGCTGTTTTTCGTTCTGTTTCAGCGGCAATTCGGAATTACGCTTTCGCAATTGAGCGGCCTGATTGCCGTAAATTTTTCGATTCAGCTCGCGATCGACTTTCTCGCCTCGCGCGTCGGCGACCGTTTTTCGGTGCGCGGACAAGTCCTGTTGGCGCACTTTTGCGCTTTCCTCGGGTTGGTCTGCCTCTCGGTTCTGCCGAGGCTTATGAACCCGTTTGCTGCTCTGATGATCTCGGTTTCGCTCACGGGGATCGGCGGCGGGTTGATTGAAGTGATGATCAGCCCGCTGGTGGAAGCCTGCCCCACCGAGGGGAAAAGCCGCAACATGACCATGCTCCACTCCTTTTACAGCTGGGGGCAGGCCGCCGTGGTCTTTCTTTCGGGCCTTTGGTTCCTGCTGCTCGATATTGACGCCTATTGGCATTATCTGCCCCTGATCTGGGCGATCATCCCGCTGGTTGGCTTGGTTGCGTTCTGCGTGGTTCCGATTTACCGGTTACCGACCGTAAAAGAGAGCGGCATGACCGCGAAAAAGCTCTTTTCCATGCCCGTGTTCCTGCTGTTCCTGCTGATGATGGTCTGCGCCGGCGCGGCCGAACAATGCATGAGCCAATGGGCATCGAGCTTTGCCGAATCGGGCCTCGGAATCCCCAAAACCATGGGCGACATGCTCGGCCCGGGGCTGTTTGCGCTTGCCATGGCGTTAACGCGCGTATTCGGCGGTCGGCTCTCGGAAAAAATCCGCATAACCGCGCAAATGGCGTTTTTTGCCTCGCTCTGCATCGTGGCCTATCTGCTCGCGGCGTTGGCGGCCCCCGCTTGGGCCGCGCTGCTCGGCTGCATGCTCTGCGGCGTTTCGGTTGGCATTTTCTGGCCGGCAACCCTCTCTTTGGCGGCCGAGCGGATTCCCGCCGGCGGAATATCCATGTTCGCCCTTCTCGCGCTGGCGGGGGATCTGGGATGCCTCGCGGGGCCGACGGCGTCGGGTTGGATCTCGGACGTTTTCGGGGGAAATTTGCGGCGCGGATTCCTGTTTGCGCTGGTCTTCCCGATTCTGGAACTCGTCGCCCTGTTCCTGCTGACGCGCATCGGGCGAAAAAAGGAGAAATCGTTATGAAAACCACGCTGATTTTTGTTCGCCACGGACAGAGCGAAAGCAACCTTTCCAACACCTTTACGGGGCAAAGCGACGTTCCGCTGACCGCGCTCGGGCTTCGCCAAGCGGCGCGAACCGCGGAATACCTGCGCCGCGCCGCAATTGACAGGATTTACGCGAGCGATCTGCGCCGCGCCATGCAAACCGCGGAGCCGACGGCCGAAGACCACGGGCTTCCCATACTTCCCGCGGCCGACCTGCGGGAAATCCAAGCGGGGGCATGGGAACGGATGGAGTTTGGGGAGATTGCCGCGCGTTATCCGCGGGAATTTGACACATGGCTCCACGACCTTGGAAACGCTTCCTGCCCTTTGGGAGAATCGGTTGCGGATGTATATCGGCGCGCGGCCGCCTGCGTGGACCGGATCGTTGCGGAAAACCGCGGGAAATGCGTTGCGCTGTTCAGCCACGCAACCCCTTTGCGCGTGCTTTGGTGCCATTGGAACGGGCTTTCGCTGAAAGAGGTTGCCAAGGTTCCGTGGAGCGCGAACGCGTCGGTAACAACGGTGGAATACCGCGATTCCGACGCCCCGCGCATTGTGCAGTACGGTTACGACGGGCATTTGACGGGGTTGATTACCGAATTGCCGAAAACGGTATAGCGGAAAACAAAAAACAGGTCAACCGACCTGTTTTTTTCGTACCGTGTCGTCAAAAATCGCCGTTTTTCGGCAAAAAAAAGCAATCGTGCGCGTTTTTCTGAAATTTGAATACCATATGGCGGAAAACGCGTTTTTCCGACAGAATACGGCGGGGCGCAATGTTTGGCAACATTGCGCCCCGCCGCCGCGGTTTCGCCGTTTCAGCGATCCTTATATTCTTCCTTGATCTTTGCGGAAAGGTTGGCGGGAACGGTGTCGTAGCCCGTAACCTTAAAGCTGAAGGATCCGCGCCCCTGCGTCATCGCGCGGAGAACAATGGGATAATCCAAAATTTCGGACTTGGGCGCAACCGCCTGCACGGTGGTGTAGCCCTTGCGGTCGGCGGCGGGTTCCATACCCATTACGCTGCCGCGGCGTTTGTTCAGATCGCCCATTACGTCGCCCACCATTCCGTCCGGAACCGTAATGTTCATATCGCCAACCGGTTCGAGAATTACGGGAGCGGCTTCTTCCAAGCACTTTTTATAGGCGAGGGACGCCGCCGTTTTGAACGAAATTTCATCCGAGTCCACGGCATGGTAGGAGCCGTCGTAGAGGTCGGCGGAAAGCCCCATGAGCGGGAAGCCGGCCGCGCCTTTGGCCATGGCGTCCTGAATCCCTTTTTCCACGGCGGGATAGAAGTTTTTCGGAACCGTTCCGCCAACCACCGAAACCGTAAAGGTCAGGCCCTCGGTCTCGGACGGAGCGAACCGCATTTTCACATGCCCGTATTGGCCGGATCCGCCGTTTTGCTTTTTGTGCTTTCCTTCCACGTCCACCGCCTTGGTAATCTTTTCGCGGTAGGCAATGCGCGGGACTTCATAGTTGATGTTCAGGCCGAAGCGGCTCTTCAACCGCGCGGAAAGCACCGAGAGATGCACTTCGCCAAGCCCGTAGATCAGCATTTGTTTGGTTTCGGCGTCGTTCTCAAAGCGGAGCGTGTAGTCCTCTTCCACCATGCGGGCAATGCTCTGCGAGAGCTTGCCTTCGTCGCCCTTTCCGGCGGGAACCATGGCTTTTACATAATAGGGGGTCGGGAACTCGATTTTGGAATAGGAAAACGGGGTGTTCCACGTCAGCGTATCGTTGGTGTTGGTGGCGGAGAGCTTCGCCACCATGCCGATGTCGCCGCAAACCAGCTCTTCCACCTCGGTTTGCTTCTTCCCTTTCATTACATACAGGTGCGCGAGTTTCTCGGTTTCGCCCGTGGTGTTGTTGCGCATGGTCTGATCGCGCTTCACCGCGCCGTTCATAACTTTGAAGAACGACATTTTTCCCACAAACGGGTCGGCAACCGTTTTGAACACAAAGAGCGCGGGTTCGCCGCCCTCGGGTTTGATGTCGGTTTTGGAACCGTCCGCAAGGGTTTCCTGTTTTTTGGCGGTGTGGCGCGGGAAGGACTCCGCAATTTTATCAAGAAGCGTCCAAACGCCCCACAGCTTGGTGGCGGCGCCGCAGAACACGGGAACGATCTCGCCGCGGATAATGCCCTCGTGAACGGCGTTGACCGCTTCCATGTGGCCGATCTCCTCGCCGTCGAAGTACTTCATCATCAGTTCTTCGTCGGTGCTTGCAATCGCTTCCATCAGCATGTCGCGGTATTTCGCGGAGGCCTCTTCGCTCTCCGCGGGGATTATTTCCACGCTGTGCCGGCCCTTATCATCGAACACATGCGCGGTGCGGTCGATCAAATCGATCGATCCCACCACCTCGCCGTTTTTCACCATGGGAATGGTCAGCGGGCAAACATGCTTTCCGAAGCGTTCATGGAGCGCGTCCAGCACGCGGCCGAACCGCGCCTCGTTATCGTCGAATTTATTGATGAAGAACGCGCAAGGCAGACCCGCCCGCGTGACCTGATCCCACGCGATTTCGGTACCGACCTCGATGCCGGCTTTGCCATCCACGGTGATAATGGCGCTATCCACCACGCGGAGCGCCTGCACGACCTCGCCGACAAAATCCAGATACCCGGGGGTATCGATGAGGTTGATTTTAACGTCCTTCCACGCCATATTGAGCAGCGACGCGGAAACCGATATTTTTCTTGCGATCTCTTCCGGATCAAAATCGCTGACCGTGTTCCCCGCCGCAACGGTTCCCAGCCGGTCGGTTTCGCCCGTCAGATAGAGCATTGCCTCCGCGAGCGATGTTTTTCCGCTCCCACCATGACCCAAAAGAGCGATGTTTCTGATGTTTTTGGTCTCGATCTTTGCCATTTCGTTTCCCCTGAAATCCTTTCTGCGGTGTTTGAAAAAATGCAAATGCCGACGGAAGGCCGGACATTAAACACATTGATATTATTAGTATAACATAGTTTTTTGCAATTTTCAAGGGAAATGCCGCACTTTTCGGGCAGCGCGATGTAGAAAACAAACGCCGAAAATTGGCAAAATTGCACAAATTATGCGCCGAAAAACAGTCTTTCCGCGTTCTGTCGGGTCAGGTCGATCGCTTCCTGCGGGGAGCAGTTCCAAAGCTCCGCCAGCGTTTCCGCCGTATAGACCAGAAGCCCCGAGTGGTTCAGCCTGCCCCGCATGGGATGCGGCGCGAGATAGGGGCAATCCGTTTCGATCAGCAACCGATCCCGCGGAACTGCCCGCGCCGCCTCGCGAACGCGCGGCGCGTTGAGAAAGGTGAGCGTTCCCGAAAAGGAGACATACCACCCGCGCCGGACATACTCCCGCGCCAGCTCGGGACTCCCGCCGAAACTGTGCATCACCCCGCGCGCGGCCGGATGGCGCAAAACCGTTTCAAAAATGTCGCCGTGCGCGTCCCTATCATGAACGATCACCGGCAGGTCCAGCTCCTCGGCAAGCGAGAGCTGCGCCTCGAACACCCGCATTTCCAACGGTTTATCCAACGGATGCGGCCCGAAGTTTCCGGCATGGTAATCCAGCCCGATCTCCCCAATGGCGACGATTTTATCGCGTTTTCGCGTTTCCGCGGTGCCGAGCAGGCCGCACAAATCTTCCATGGCGGCGGTTTCGTTAAGGGCGTGCGCGTCCTCGGGGTGGATGCCCACCGCGGCGAACATTCCCGCATACCTTGCCGCTTGCGCGACCGCCGCGCGGGATGTTTCCGGATTGGTTCCCACATTGACGATATATTTGACCGTTTTCGATAACACGGTATGCAAAATCGCGTCCGCGCCGCCTTCGGATTCTCGGTCGAACCGCGCGTCGAAATAATGCGCGTGGCTATCGAAAATCCCCTCGTATCCGCCGCTCATTCCGCCACCGCCTTGGCGCCCAATTCCCGTTTCAGCGTCCGGCGGAACAGGCGGTCAATCTCCTCCGCGGGCAGCGCGCCCTCGTACAGGATGCGGTAAACGGCCGTGCAAATGGGAAGCTCCACGCCATGTCGCTTTGCGAGGACCTGCATGGCGGCCGCGGTGGCATACCCCTCGGCAAGTTCCCCATAGGATTCCCCGCGCGCAAAACATTCGCCGAACCGCCGGTTATGCGAATACCGCGAAAACACCGTGGCTTCGTAATCGCCGAGGTGGCAGAGCCCGTAGGCCGAAAACGGGTTTCCGCCCATCGCCTCGATCAGCCGCGCGATTTCATGCGTTCCCCGACTCATCAGCGCGCCTTTGAGCGTGGACATGCCGAGTCCGTCCAAAATTCCCGCCGCAATGCCGATTACGTTTTTGGAAGCCGCGCCCACCTCGTTTCCGATCAGGTCCTCCCCGTAATAGAACCGGATCAGATCGCTCGAAAAAGCGGTTACGAGACGCGCTTTCAAGTCGTTATGCAAACTGTCGATCACCATGCAGTTCGGAACGCCCGCCAAAAACTCCTGCACATGCCCTGGGCCGAGCCAGACCGCCACGCGGTTGGATGGATGCGTTGTTTCCGCAACGACCTCGGAAAGGCGTTTGCCGCTTTCGGTTTCGATCCCTTTCATGCAAAGGACAAACACGCGGTTTTGCAATGCGAGCGGGCGCAATTCTTCCATCAGCCCCCGCAACCTCTGGGACGGCACCGAGATAAGAAGGATTTCGGCTTGGCACGCGCGTTCCAGATCCGACGTCAGCGTTACCGTTTCGGGAAGCGTGAGCAATCCGTTTCCCCGCGTTTCCGCAAAGGCTTTGAAATGCTCGGAATCGCTCCTGCCGTACAGCGTGACCCTATGGCCGATGCGGTCAAGATACCATGTGATCAACGACCCCCAGCGGCCGCACCCGATCATGGAAAGATTCATTCTTTTTCCTCCGAAATGAAAATCGGGGAAGAAGCGGACCCCTTCCCCGTTTTTTTGCACCCGATCAACGAACCCGTTCGCCAAGCGGCGTTTCGGGATCGAGGAACACCACGCGAACCGTTTCCTCGCCCGAGGCAAGGATCATCCCCTCGGACTCCGCGCCGCAGAGCACGGCGGGTTTGAGATTGGCAACCACGATCAGCTTTTTGCCGATCAGATCCTCGGGCGCGTACCATTTGGCAATGCCCGAAACCACCTGCCGCTTTTCGTATCCGAGGTCAAGCTGCAATTTCAGCAGTTTCTTGGCTTTCGGAACCGGCTCGCAAGCGACGACCCGCGCCGTTCGCAACTCGACCTTTCCGAAATCGTCAATGCCGATCTGCGCGCATCCTTCCGGTTTTTCGGGCTTTGCGTTCGCCTTTTCGGCGGCGGCTTTCCGCTCCTCGATCAGGCGGGCAAACTCCTCGAGCTTTTTCGCTTCGTCCACCCGCGCAAAGAGGACTTTGGAATCGCCGACTTTCGCACCTGCGGCCATTCCGCAAAACGCGGAAACATCCCCGAGCGTTTCAAAACCGCGTTTTTCGGTTCCCAGCTCGTTCAGGATCTCCGCCGCGGTATCGGGGATAAACGGCGTCAGCATAACCGCGCCCCACCGGATGGCTTCCAGCAGGTTGTACAGAACCGTTCCGAGGCGTTCCCGATCGGCCTCGTTCTTGGCGAGCGACCACGGCGTGGTTTCGTCGATATACTTGTTTGCGCGGCTCAAAGCCCCGAAAACGCCTTCGAGCGCGTCGGCAACATGGAAATCGTCCATGCAGGTTTTCAGGTTTGCGAAAGCGCGGACAAAGGTTTCTTTCAATTCGGCGTCGGTTCCCTCTTCCGCGGCGGGCGCGGGAACGGTCTGCCCGAAATATTTCTTCTCCATATCAAGCGTGCGCTTGACGAGGTTTCCGAGGTTGTTCACCAGATCCATATTGTACCGTTTGATTACCGCTTCGTAGGTTACGGAGCCGTCGCTCGAAAACGGCATTTCGGAGAGCGCGTAATAACGAACGCCATCCACCGTGAAATGGTCGGCAAGCTCGTCGGCATAAATTACGTTGCCCTTGGACTTGGACATTTTATCGGTTCCGAAATTGAACCACGGATGCCCGAACACCTTTTTGGGAAGCGGCAGGCCCAACGCCATCAGGAAGATGGGCCAATAGATGGTGTGGAACCGCAGAATATCCTTGCCGATGATATGCACGTCGGCCGGCCAATAGCGGCGGAAGCGGTCGGATTGTTCCTCGTAGGTCTTATCGGGATCATAACCGAGAGCGGTGATATAATTGGAAAGCGCGTCCACCCATACGTAAATCACATGCTTGGGGTCAAAATCCACCGGAATCCCCCATTGGAACGAGGTGCGAGACACGCAAAGGTCCTGCAAACCCGCTTTGAGAAAGTTATTGACCATCTCCTTTTTGCGAAGCTCCGGCTGGATGAAATCGGGATTTTCCTCGATATAGGCCATTAAGCGGTCGGCGTACTTGCTCATGCGGAAGAAATAGGCTTCCTCTTTCGCCTGTTTAAGCGGCGCGCCGCAATCGGGGCAAACGCCGTTTGCCGCCTGCGTTGCCGTAAAGAACGATTCGCAGGGGGTGCAGTACCACCCTTCGTAGGCGCCTTTGTAAATATCGCCCTGATCGTAGAATTTTCTGAAAATTTTCTGCACGGCGCGGACATGCGGCTCGTCGGTGGTGCGGATGAAATAATCGTAGCTCGCGTTCATCCGGTCCCAAACGCCGCGGATCTCGCCCGCAACGCCGTCCACATACGCCTTTGGCGAAATTCCCGCCTCGTTCGCGTAGTTTTCAATTTTCTGCCCGTGCTCGTCCGTTCCCGTGCAGAAGAAAACATCCTTGCCGAGCGCCCTTTGGTAGCGCGCCATTGCGTCGCTCATGATCACTTCATACGTATTGCCGAAATGCGGCTTTCGCGAAGCATAGGCAATGGCGGTTGTCAAATAGTAAGGTTCATTCATGGTTCGTACCCTCCGAAGAATTAACAGCGTCGGTCATCCGACCGGCATAAAGAAAATAGGAAACGCACATTCGCGGAAAAACGTCGGCAAGGAGCAGGATGCCAACCGTCAGAAGCCCGAGCAGGATCCACGGCAGGTTGCAAAGCAGCCAAACCGTTCCGCCGCGTTTCGCGGTTCCGGCCATGCGGTCGTTTTTCCACCACGCGTCCACCGCCGGCATTCCGCAAAAGCAGACGAACAGGGCGGCAAAGAACCCGCGCGCCAGAATCCGAAGCCAAAGGATTACTTCCGCAACGATTACAACCGCCGCAAGAAACGCCACCCAGAACGCGCCGCCGACGGCTCCGAATATTCCGGCCGTCCAACGAACCGCAAGGATCATGCCGACCGTGAACAGAAACGGGCGAACGACCAAGCCGAGCGCGCGGCGATAGGACGATTTGCCGGAGAACGGCTCGAACAGATCGGTCAGCAGAACCGCCTCGCCCCGCGCCATACCGGCCGCCATGCCGAGCAGACCCGCGAAAAGCGGCAACGTGAAAAACAGTTGGAAGAGTGCGGAAAAGCAGAAAACGGCTACGTCGGCAAAAAAGAGGATCGATTCCTTTTCGGTTGCCAGCCCGACCACGCTTTGGAAAAGCTCGGCCAGAACGACCGAAAGAAAAACGGACAACAGACAAACCGCAATCCCTTCCATCAATTTCAGGCGATTGCCGTTTTTCGATAAAATAACTCCCGCATCCGTTCGCGCGGCGCGGAAATCGGGCAGCGGTTTCTGCTCCATGCGCGTTCTCCTTTCGCCGATTTCTGATAATACCTATTTATTATATCAAACCCGCGCGGATTTTACAATAGGTTTTTGCAAAATTTTACGATTCCGGAAAGCCCTGCCGCCGTTTTGCCGGAAAGCAGGGCGGCCGCAACCGCGTTGCGACCGCCCGAAAGAATTGGATTTGAAGATTATTCCGCGGGGACGGACGCGGGAGTTTCGACAATGCCGAACAACTCTTTGAGGTCGTCGATTGTGACTTCGCCCTCTTTGTCCTTGAACTGTTCGATGATAACATCGGAGTAAAGGTCGATGATTTCATCGTTGAGTTCCACGTCCACATTTGCGTTTGCAAGCTCGGTCTGGAGCTTCTCGGTCAGGTTATCGATGGCCGCGTCGACGCTCTCCTGATCGGAGAAGTCGATGTCCTGAAGAACCTCGTTGAGCTTATCGGTCACTTCGTCGAAGAACTGCTCGTAGTCGTCAAGGTTGATCTCGGGCAACTGCAGCATGTCGCCAACGGCTTTCAGACCGATCTTGGTAAACTCGTCAACCAGATTGCTCATGGTTTCGTTGGCTTTGAGAACGTCGATAATATCCTTGACCGTGGTGCCCTTCGTCAGCAGGTCCACAAGGTTGTCGGTGTCGTTGAGCTTGGTCAGAACGCCGTCGCGGATCAGGATGGAAAGCATGTCTCCAATGGTTTCCAGATCGTCCGAAATGGCGTTTACGCTTTGGGAATCCTTGTTCAGATCCTGCAACAGCAGGTTGAAGAGCGGATCGAGGTACTCGCCGACGGACGGTTTCTCCATTCCGAAGAACGCCTCGCCCGCGATCCATTTTCCGGTGGCGTTTCCAACCACGTCGCCAATCAGCGCGGAGATGATCTTGGAGTTGCCGAGCGACGCGGCAAGCGACTTGATCGCTTCCGCTTCTTTCGCGCTCCAATTTTCAATGTCTCCCGCTTTTTTCAACGTCACAACGTCTCCCGTCAGGGAAGCGATGGAATCCATTTCGGCGGCGAGATAGGTGGTCTCTCCGCTCACCGTAATCTTGGTCAGCGACCGGTTCAGCTTATCGCCGCCCAATTTCCCGTAAAGGCGGAAAACGGGGCTGTCCGCAACCTTCTGGATCTCCTCTTCGTTCACGGTTGCCTGCGCTTCCGCGGGGATCAGCTCTACGTCCGTTGCGGCGCGTACCATGGCGGGCGCGAATTGCAAGTAGCAGAACAGCGGCGTTAAAAACACAAACAGAATGATCAGGAACTGCGCCGCGCCGTAAACCAGCGCGCGGATAAAGCGGAAATGTCTCCGCTCCTCGCGGCGTTTAATGGGACCGTGCAGCACCAAGGTGACAATAAAGTAGACCACCCATGTTACAAACTGAAGGACCAGAAACAGCAATAACGCCGCCACGGGCGCCAGAATCGCTCCCCCGCTCTCTTCCACGGTCTCTTTTACGGCGGGAGAATCGTTGATGAAATTCCAAACGTCCTCCATCCCGTTCTCCACCAGAAATTGCTGAATCTGCGGAGCATATTCGTTATAAACGTCGTCAAGCTTTCCTCTTGCGGCAATGGTAATGCCGAACGCCGCAACGGCGCACAACAGGACGCAAATCAAACGGATACGCGCTTTCGTTACGCCGCGGATCAAGGCCCATGCCACCGAAATCAGCAACAGAACCAGCGCCGCTGCCGCGCCGATCAACCCACCGTTCATATTCATTGTTCTCCTTATTTGAATCATTCAGAATTGGAACCCGAAAACAGGCCTGTTCTTATTGTAGCAGATTTTTCTCGTTTTGTCAATCCTTTTTTCAAAAACGACCGCTCCAAACTCCCGAATTTCGGAAAAAATGCAAAAAAATCGGTTTTTCTCTTGTCAAATCCGGAAAAAAGTGGTACAATATCCTTTGAAATCCTATAAAAGCGAGGGGAATTGAGATGATGGTTTCCACAAAGGGGCGTTACGCGCTCCGGCTGATGATTGATCTTGCCCAGCATGCCGACGAGGGCGCGATCTCGCTCAAAGCGGTTTCCGAGCGGCAATCGGTCTCCATGAAATATCTCGAAGCCATCGCCGCCATGCTCAATCGCGGCGAACTGATCCGAAGCGTTCGCGGCAAAGAGGGCGGCTACCTGCTCGCCCGCCCCGCCGATGAAATTTCGGTTGCCGAGGTGATGTCGATTACCGAGGGGTCGCTTGCCCCCGTTGCCTGCAACGGGCTGAAAGACGCTTCCTGCGACCGCGCGGGGCTCTGCCTGACGTTTCCCATGTGGCAAAAGCTGGACGCGCTGATTGAAAACTACCTTTCCGGCGTCAGCATTGCGGATCTGATCGAGCGGAAGGTATAAAAAAAATTTAAGAAAAATAAAAATTCCTATTGACAAAGTAGGAATTATGTGTTATAATTCCTATGCTGATAATAGGAATTAGGGGGATTGATTCATGCAAGTTTACGCAGACCACGCGGCAACCACCGAAATGAGCGAAGCCGCGATCAACGCCATGACCGAAGCGATGCGCACGGTTTGGGGCAACCCTTCCAGCCTGCATACCGTTGGTCAGGAAGCGAAAGTCGTGCTGGAAAAAGCGCGCGAGGAGATTGCGGAATGTCTCGGAGCCACGGCAAAGGAGATCACCTTTACCTCCGGCGGCTCGGAAGCCGACAATCAAGCCATTCTCACAGCCGTGAAGCTCGGCGCGGCAAAACAGAAAAAACACATTATTTCCACAAAGTTCGAGCATCATGCCGTTCTGCACGCGCTTGAAAAATTGGCGAAAGAAGGATACGAGATCACGTTGCTCGACGTTCATGAAAACGGCGTGGTTTCGCCCGACGATGTTCGCGCGGCTATCCGCCCCGAAACGGCTTTGGTAACGGTGATGTACGCGAACAACGAGATCGGAACGATCCAACCCGTTCGCGAAATCGGCGCGATCTGCCGCGAAAAGGGCGTGCTGTTCCACACCGACGCGGTACAAGCCGTGGGGCATCTCCCCATTGACGTTGCGAAAGACAACATTGACATGCTTTCTCTCTCGGCTCATAAATTCCACGGACCGAAAGGCGTTGGCGTTTTGTACGCCCGCCGCGGCATCCGGCTTGCAACGCTGATCGAAGGCGGGGCGCAGGAGCGCGGAAAACGTGCGGGAACCGAAAATACCCCCTCGATTGTGGGAATGGCGGCGGCTCTCAAAGAAGCGACGGCGCACCTTGAAGAAAACACGGCAAAGGTCGTTCCCCTGCGCGAAAAACTGATTACCGGACTGCGCAAAATTCCCTACTCGCACCTCAACGGCGACCGCGAACGCCGCGTACCGGGGATTGTGAATTTCTGCTTTGAGGGCATCGAGGGCGAATCGCTCCTGCTCCTGCTCGATATGCGCGGCATTTCCTCGTCGTCCGGCTCGGCATGCACGTCCGGCTCGCTGGACCCGAGCCACGTGCTGCTCTCGCTCGGGATTCCCCACGAGGTGGCGCACGGCTCTTTGCGCCTTTCGATTGACGAAACCAACACGGAAGAGCAGATCGATTATATTCTGGAAGCCGTTCCGCAGGTGGTGAATTACCTGCGGGGAATGTCGCCCGTTTGGGAAGACCTTGAATGCGGCAAACGCAAACATTTCTTTGCTAAATAAAAAAAGGAGATTACAGCAATGCTTTACAGCGAAAAGGTGATGGACCATTTTCAGAACCCCCGCAACGTTGGCAAAATGGACGATGCGGACGGAATCGGCGAAGTTGGAAACGCCAAATGCGGCGACATTATGAAAATGTATATCAAGGTGGATGATAACGGCATTATTACCGACGTAAAATTCAATACGTTCGGTTGCGGAAGCGCGATTGCGTCCTCTTCCATGGCAACCGAAATGATCAAGGGCAAGCCGATTACCGAGGCGCTCGAACTTTCCAACAAAGCGGTTGTGGAAGCGCTCGACGGCCTTCCCGCCCACAAGCTCCATTGCTCGGTTCTCGCCGAGGAAGCCGTTCGCGCCGCGGTTAAAGACTACTACGACAAACACGGCATTGCCTACGACGCAAAAGAGTTCTGCGCGGGCGATTGCGCGCACTGCGGCGAACACGACGCAGAATAAAACCAAAACGGGCAAAGACCTTGAAAGGGGCGCTCCTTTTCCGCGAGGAAAGGGAGCGCCCCTTTCAAACTTTTCCAAAGGGAAAGAACAAACAAAGGATAAGCGGATTCGGTTTGCGAAAAAGGTCGTTTTTTTGCTATACGCTATGAAAATCCGCTTATTTCAGAATCACGTTTTCCGCGCCGAGAAGCTCGCGCAGCTGCGCCGTCAGATAGTCGCTCAACATAACGCCGCGGTGCTCAAAATCGTATTTTTTCGCGGAAGCGTCGTAGAACACCACGGGAAACGCGCCGTCGAAAATCTCGGTCAGGTTTTTCGCTTTCTGATACCGCTCGCAGGAAAAATCGGGAACGCGCAGGAAAAGCCGGCGAGGGGTCGGCTTTGCGGCGGGAGCGGACGCCGCCGCGGCTTGCGGCGCGTCGGACCCGCCCTGCTCGCTCGGTTCGGGATCCCGATAATTCGCGTTTTCCACCAATTCTTCCATGCGGTTGACCAACAGCTTGGGCGGCTCGTCCTCGCGGCGGGAAATGCTGCCCGAAACAAACACGGCGTTGTCCGCCCGAACGAGATGTCCCGCCTCGGAAAAGCTCTTGGCAAACACCACGCATTCCATTTCGGCATATTGATCTTCCAGCGTGAAAAACGCCATACGTTCGCCGTTTTTCGTGGTTTTGACCGAAACGGAAGTGATCATTCCCGCAACGGAAGCGCGGGCGCGATCGGGCGCATCGGAATCTTCCGAGACATATTCGGAGATCGGTTGCGGATTCAGCGCGGCAAGATGTTTGGAGAAGCTCTCCATCATGGAACCGGAGAAAAACATTCCGGCGGCCTCGCGCTCCATCATCAGTTTTTCCCGAACGCTCAAATCGGGGAGCGGCGGATAGGAGAAATAGGACGGTTGATCCGCGGCGGCAAACATGGAAAACATATCAAGCTGACCCGCAAGGTTGTTCTTCCCCTTCTCCGCGGCCTGATCGAGCAAAGTTTCGTATGCCGCGAGCAGGCGGCTGCGGAACACGCCGAGCCGATCGAACGTTCCCGCCTTGATCAACGCTTCCACCATCCGCCGGTTCAGGTCGGCGGCGGGCATGCGGTTGACAAAATCCTCAAACGAGGTAAATTTGCCGTGCTTCCGCTCTTCCAGAATCCGCTCGAGAAAACTGCCGCCCACATTTTTAATGGCAAGAAGGCCGAAGCGGATATCCTGCCCGCTGACCGAGAAATCGGCGCGGCTTTCATTGATGTCCGGCGGGAGAACGCGGATCCCGCGCGAAGAACATTCCGAAATATACTCGGCGATCTTCGGCTGGTTGCCGAGAACGCTCGTCATCAGCGCGGAAAGATATTCGCGCGGGTAGTGCTGTTTGAGGTAAGCGGTGCGGTAGCAGATTACCGCATAGGCCGCGGCATGGGATTTGTTGAAGGCATAGTTGGCAAAACTTTCCATGTCCGCAAAGAGTTTTTCCGCAACGGCCGTTTCAATTCCGTGCTCCCGCGCTCCCGCCACAAACGCCTCGCGCTCCGCCAACAGAACGTTGGCTTTCTTTTTGGACATGGCGCGGCGAACCACGTCCGCATGCCCGAAGGTGTAGCCCGCGAGATTGCGGAAGATGCTCATAACCTGCTCCTGATAGAGCGTGACCCCATAGGTGGAGCGCAGGATGGGTTCCAGCTCGGGGGTGTCGTAATGCACCTTCTCGGGGTGGTGCCGCCCCTCGATGAAGCGCGGGATCGACTCCATGGGTCCCGGGCGGTAGAGCGCGATCGCGGCGATTACGTCGTCGATCCGTTCGGGCGAGAGAGACGCAAGCATTTTCTGCATGCCCGCCGATTCCAGCTGAAACACGCCGCTTGTTTTTCCGGACGAAATCAGGCGATAGGTCTCCGCGTCGTCCATCGGCAGATTCTCAACGCTGAAATCGGGTTCCCTCTCCCGTATCTGGGTTTCCGCGTCGTGGAGAATGGTGAGATAGCGCAAAGCGAGAAAATCGAATTTCAGCAGGCCGAGATGCGCGATGGTGTCCATATCGAACTGCGTGACCACCGTTCCGTTGCTGACCGCCAGCGGAACGTAGCTGGAAACAGGGCGGTCGGTAATTACAACGCCGGCCGCGTGAACCGAAATGTTGCGCGGCATGCCCTCGAGCGCCATGGCGGTATCCACCAAACGGCGCACATCCTCGGAATTGTCGTAGAGCGTTTTCAGCTCCTTGCCCTGCAACGCGGCCGCAATGGTGATGTTCAGCTCCTGCGGGACCGCGCGGGCCACCACATCCACATCGGCATACGGCATACCGAGCGCGCGTCCCACATCGCGGATGGAAGCGCGCGCCGCGAGCGTTCCGAACGTAATGATCTGCGAAACGTGGTCTTTTCCGTAACGTCTCGCAACATAGTCGATCACCTCGTCGCGGCGGTTGTAGCAAAAATCCATGTCAATATCCGGCATGCTGACGCGCTCGGGGTTGAGAAACCGCTCGAAAAGCAGATCGAAGCGGAGCGGATCCACATCGGTAATCCCGAGCGAGAACGCCACAAGGCTTCCCGCGCCGGAACCGCGCCCCGGACCAACGGGAATATCCTTGGAGCGCGCGAACGAAACATAGTCCTGCACGATCAGAAAATAATCCGCGTATCCCATGCTGTTGATCACCGAAAGTTCATATTCCAACCGTTCGCGGTATTCGCGCTCCGTATGCGCGCCGTAAAGCAGCGTTCCGTTAGCAAGGCGGTTAGCGTACCCTTTTTCGGTCAGGTCGCGCAAGTGCGCCTCGGCGGTCTCGCCCAAGGGACAGGGAAATTTGGGCAGATAGGTTTTGGAAAAATCAAATTCGACGTTGCAGCGCTCGGCAATGCGGAGCGTGTTGGCAATCGCCTCGGGATAGGCGCGGAAGGCCATGGCCATCTCGGTTTCGTCTTTCAGGTAGAACTCGTCGGTGGCAAATGCGGCGGGGCGTCCCGCGTCCACGGTGGTGTTGGTCTGAATGCACATCAGCACCGCCTGCGTGTTCGCGTCGCGGCGGCGGAGATAATGGCAATCGTTGGTTGCAACCAGCGGGATCCCGCATTCGCGGGCAAGGTCGGCCAGCATGGGAACCATGGTTCTCTGCTCGGGCAGACCGTGGTCCTGCAATTCAATATAAAACCGATCTTCGCCGAAGAGGTCGCGGTAGCGCAGCGCGGTCTCCCGCGCGCCTTCCAAGTCGCCTTTGGCAAGCAGTTTCGGAATCCGGCCCCCAAGGCAGGCCGAAAGCGCGATCAGCCCCTCGGCATGGGTGCGGAGCAACTCCTCGTCCACGCGCGGTTTGTTGTAAAATCCTTCGGTAAACGAAAGGGAAACCATTTCCGAGAGGTTGCGGTAGCCCGTTTCGTTCTCGCAAAGCAGAACCAGATGGTCGGCATAGCCGTCCCCTGTGTTGACCTTTTGAAAACGCGACCCGTGCGCCACATAGACCTCGCACCCAATGATGGGTTTGATCCCCTCGGCGCGGCATGCCTGCCAGAAAGCGACCGCGCCGTACATAACCCCGTGGTCGGTAATGGCAACCGCGTTCTGCCCGACCTCTTTGACGCGCTTCGGAATTTCCGAAACGCGGCAGGCGCCGTCAAGCAGGCTGTATTCGCTATGCAAATGCAGATGAACAAAACCGTTCATTTCGATCTCCTTTCTGTCGGAAAAAGGCGTTTTTTCGATACACGAACCGAAAATTCAAAGCTCGTCCGCCGCTTCCGCAATGCGGCGAAGACGATGGTTCAGGCCCGATTTGGTGATGGGCGGACGATGAAGCTCGGCAAGCGCGTCGAGCGAAAAATCGGGGTTTTCATAGCGCAGGCGCGCGGTCTCGCGCAATTCCTCGGGCAGGTTGTCGATCTTCCCCGTTTCGCGCAGGCGTTCAATGGCGTTCATCTGCTTGGCAGCCGCTGCAACCGTTCGCCCGATGTTGCGCGTATCGCAGTTGTTGACGCGATTTTCATGGTTGCGGATCTCGCGCTCGATGCGCGTATTGATCATATCGAAGATCACGCGGTGCGCGCCCATCATGGCCAGCAGATCTTCCACGGCGGCGCTGTCCTTATAATACAGGCCGACATTTGCGCCGCGCGAAACGGCTTTGGCAGGGTAGCCGATCTCCCCGAAAAAAGCGGAAGCCACCGGCGCGGCGGCCTGCGGGACCGAAAACTCGAGGTGAACGGGCTTATGCGGGTCGTTGACCGTTCCGACCGACAGGAACAGCCCGCGCAAAAACGCGGAGCGGCATTCCTCGCAACGGAACCCGATCGTTTCCGAAAGGGCGTTCTCCCGCGGCGCGCGAAGGTTGTCCACCAGCCGGCGGAACGCGGGCGAGGCGAACGAAACCTCTTCATAATATTTCCCGCAAAAACCGATGCGGCGGCGTTCGGCGGTTTTGGAAAATTGAACCCGCAGCTGCTCGGCCGCGCAATCGGCAATTTCCGCCGTCCGGAACCGCGCCGCCGCCCGATCCCGATCCGCGGGGTCGGAAACCGCGGAAAGGAACAGGCCGCCGATCAACGCCCGACGACAGCAGTTCTTTTTGACGGGAACGGTTAACAGATCTTCCCTGACCGCATCCGCAAACGACATCTTTTCGTCTCCTTTTTTGTCGATTTTTACACACACGCACGGAAAATTTACGATAAAAAACGAATTTCCGGCTCCAATTCGATCCCCGTTTTTTCAAGGACAGTTTGCCGCACCCGCTCAACCAAACGCCGCACGTCGCTCGCCGTTGCGTTTCCGAGGTTGACGATGAAGCCCGCATGTTTCCGCGAGACTTCCGCGCCGCCGACGCGACAGCCTTTGAGACCGCATTCCTCGATCAGCTTTGCGGCGGAATGCCCCTTTGGGCGTTTGAACGCGCTTCCCGCGCTCGGGTACTCCAGCGGTTGCGTTGCGCGCCGCTTTGCCATGTTCGCGCGCATTTCGTTTTCAATCGCCTCGCGGTCCCCCGCTTTCAAGCGGAGCCTCGCTCCCAGAACCACCAGATTCGGTTCGGCTGCAAAAACGCTGGTCCGATAGCCGAAGCAATGCTCGCCGCCGCGAAGCGTCCGGCAACTGTCGCGGGCGATATCATAGCAGTCGGTTTCGGCAACAAGATCGGCCATTTCGCCGCCGTGCGCGCCCGCGTTCATAAACACTGCGCCGCCAACGGTTGCGGGAATGCCGCAGGCAAAGGCCGCGCCGCGAAGCCCGCGATCCCGCGCGGCCGTGGAAAGCTTCTGGAGCGGAGTTCCGCAAAGCGCGTAGAACCCGTCCGGCTCGTTCGTCAGCTCCCGCATTCGTCCCGTAAAAACCACCGCGCCCCGATAACCTTCGTCCGCAAACAGCAGGTTGCTCCCGTTGCCCACCGAGGCAAACTTCGTTCCCCGCCGGCAAAGCAGGCGCAGCGTAAACAGAAATTCATCGGTCGTCTCCGGAAAAACGGCAAGGTCGGCGTTCCCTCCGACGCGGAAGGTGCATCGGGTGCGCAACGGAAAATCGGATCGCGCGGAAATTCCGGCGGTCAGGAGCGCGTTTCGGAGTTCTTCCATGCCCGTTGCCCCCTTGATTTTCCTCTGTTACTACTATTATACTCCCTTTTGCGCCGAATTGCAATAGCAAATTTGCGCCGAACAGCCGAGATTTTACCGAAAAATTCGTTTTTCCCCCTTGAAAAAACCGAAAATCGGGTGTATAATGTAAAGTAGGTATTTTTTGCATGCCTTGCGGCGACGAAAGGAGATTGAAAATGGAACAACCACGCAAGCCTGTTTTGCGCGTCGGCCTGCTCGGATTCGGTTCGATGGGGCGGACGCATACTTGGGCCGTCCGCAATCTGCCGTTCCACTACGGCAATCTTTCTTTTCGCGCCGAAACCGCGGCCGTTTGCACCACCACAATGGAAAAATCGCGCCGCGTTTGCGCGGAATTCGGCATTGCGGAAGCCTACGACCGCGTGGACGAGCTGATCGCCCGTTCCGACATTGACATCATCGACGTTTGCACGCCGAATATTTACCACTACGACGCCGTGAAAGTCGCGCTTGCGGCGGGAAAGCACGTGCTTTGCGAAAAGCCGCTGGCCACAACGCCCGCCCAAGCCGACGAGCTTGCAAACCTCGCCGCGCAAAGCGGCCGCGTTTGCGGAATGGTGTTCAACAACCGTTGGCTCGCGCCCGTTCTGCGCGCCAAACAGCTGCTGGACGAAGGGCGCGTGGGGCGCGTTCTGCATTTCCATGCCGCCTACCTGCACAACAGCTGCATCGACCCCGAACGCCGCGTTGGCTGGAAGCAGGACAAAACCGTTTGCGGGGGCGGCGTTCTGTTTGACCTCGGCTCGCACGTGATCGACCTGATGATGTGGCTTTGCGGGCCGATCGTCCGCGTGAGCGGGATGGAGCAGATTGCCTACGCCTCGCACCCCGACAGGGACGGAAACGAATGGGCGACCAACGCCGACGAAGCCTTTTACCTGACCTGCCGCACCGCAGCGGACGCTTGCGGAACGATTACCGTCAGCAAAATTACGCAGGGGGCGAACGACGACCTCTCGTTTGAAATCTACGGCGAAAAAGGCTCGCTCCGTTTTTCCTTGATGGAGCCGAACTTTCTGGAATTTTACGACGTTTCCGCTCCCGCCGCGCCGCAGGGCGGGACGCGCGGGTTTACCCGCATCGAATGCGTCAACCGCTACCCCGATCGGGTATTCCCCTCTCCAAAAGCTCCCGCCGGCTGGCTGAACGGACATCTGGAAAGCATGCGCGCATATCTTTCGGCCGTTGCCGGAAATTGCCCGTTCGCGCCGTCGTTCTCGGACGGCGCCGCGGTTCAGCGCGTAATGGACGCCGCCTACCGCTCCGCGGCGAATCGCGGGGTCCTTTCCGAGGTGCCCGTATGTTTGTAATCGGGTTAACGGGTCCCAGCGGCGCGGGAAAAGGAACGGTTTGTTCCATCTTCGGGCAATTCGGGATCCCCAGCATCGATACCGACGCGGTTTACCGCGAGCTGTTGGCGCCGCCTTCCGCCTGCCTTAACGATTTGGTGCAAACGTTCGGCGAACGGATTCTGTCGCCGGACGGAACGTTGAATCGCCGCGCGCTCGGCGCCATTGTGTTTTCGGACAAGGACGCGCTCGGGCGGCTTGACCAAACGGCGCACCGCCACATCATGGCGGAAGTCCGCCGCCGCCTTGCGGCTTTGCGGGAGCGCGGCGTTCCCGCCGTTGTGATTGACGCGCCGCAACTGTTCGAGGCCGACGCCGCCCGCGATTGCAACGCGGTGGTCTCGGTTCTTGCCGAGGAATCGGTGCGTTTGGAGCGGATCATGCGCCGCGATCGGATTTCCGAAGCCGACGCGCGCCGCCGCATGCGGGCGCAATACCCCGACGCGTTCTTCCGCACCCATTCGGATTATGTGCTGGAAAACAACACCAACCCCGAGGCGTTGATCCCGTTGGTCCGCAAGCTGCTCGGGGAGCTTGGAATTTCCGCCGAGACCGCCGACCCCCATCTTACCGCAGAAAAAAATATTGAACAATAAAGGAGACCCTGTACCATGCCGGAAAAGAAATCCGAATCCAAAGCGGAAAAGCTCCGCTACCAAAAGAAAACCGTTTATGAAAAAGCGGGGGAAAAGATCGTTCGCGAGGCATACGACTACGCAAACGGCTATGTGAATTTCCTCAACGCCGCCAAAACCGAACGCGAGGCCGTTGCCGAAAGCATTCGCATTGCCGAGGCGGCGGGCTACCGCGCTTGGAAATTCGGCAACCCCATGAAAGTGGGCGACAAGCTCTACTATAACAACCGCGGAAAGAATCTCTTCCTGTTCCGCATCGGTTCCGAGCCGATTGACAACGGCATCCGCATTACGGGCGCGCATATCGATTCTCCGCGTCTCGACCTGAAACAAAACCCCCTTTATGAGGACCATGACCTCTGTTTTCTGAAAACGCACTACTACGGCGGCATCCGCAAATATCAATGGCTTGCCATGCCGCTTGCGCTCCACGGCGTTGTGGTGAAGCAGAGCGGCGAAACGGTAAAAATCGTGATCGGCGAGAATGAAACCGACCCCGTGATGTATATTACCGACCTGCTCCCGCATCTGGCGCAGAATGAAGTGACCAAAACGGTCACTCAGGCGTTCCAAGGCGAAAAACTGAACATTCTGGCGGGCAGCCGACCGCTCGAAGGAGCGGAAAAGGACGCGGTGAAACTCGGCGTTCTGACCTACCTGTACGACGCCTACGGCATCACCGAAGAGGACTTCCAATCCGCCGAACTTTCGCTGGTTCCCGCGGGGCGCGCCCGCGACGTGGGCTTTGACCGCTCGATGATCTGCGGCTACGGCCACGACGACCGCTGCTGCGCCTACCCTTCCCTGACCGCCATGATCGACGCCGATGAATCGCTCCACACCACCATGTGTACTCTTGTGGACAAAGAGGAAACGGGAAGCGATGGCGTAACCGGCGCGCAATCGAGCATCACGGTGGACCTGATCGGCGAAATCGCGCGTGCGCTCGGCGGCAACGTTGCCGCGGTACGCGCCAATTCCAAATGCCTTTCGAGCGACGTTGCGGCCATTTACGACCCCAACTTTGCCGACGTTTTCGAAGAACGCAACGCGGCCATGCTCGGCTGCGGCGTCGCCATGTGCAAGTTTACGGGCGCGCGCGGAAAATCCGGCACGTCGGACGCTTCCGCCGAGCTGGTTGCATGGGTGCGCCGCTGCCTGAACGAGGCGGGAGTGGTATGGCAGACCTGCGAACTCGGCAAAGTGGATCTCGGGGGCGGCGGAACCATTGCCAAATATATGGCCAATCAGAACATTGACACAATCGACCTCGGCGTTGGCGTTCTCTCCATGCACGCGCCGTTTGAAGTGATTTCCAAAGTCGATCTCTACGAAAGCTACCGCGCGTTCCGCGCGTTCTACCGGTTCCGCGCCGAATGATTGACCGTTTAACCGAACAGCTTGCGCAAACCGAAGCGCGTTTTCTCGGGTTAGAGGCCTCCCTCTCGGATCCCTCGGTCGCCTCCGACCCCCCAAAATACGCCGCCGCCATGAAGGAATACCGGCGGCTGACGCCCGTTATGGAAAAATTGCGGGCGTTGCGGCAGGCCGAATCCAACGCCGCGGAAGCGGTGCGCCTGTTGGATGAAACGTCCGACCCCGAATTGCGCGAACTCGCCTCGGCCGAGCTGAAATCGGCGCGCGCCGAAACCGAGTCGCTCTCCCGTGAACTGACGGTTCTGCTTTTGCCGCATGATCCGAACGACGAAAAAAATGTGTTGGTGGAGATCCGCGCGGGCGCGGGCGGCGAGGAAGCCGCCCTGTTTGCCGCCGACCTCTACCGGATGTACTGCATGTACGCCGCGGCCAACGGGTTCCGGACGGCAATGATGAGCCAGACGCCGACCGAGCTCGGCGGTTTTCGCGCGGTCGTTTTCCGCGTGGAAGGCGAGGGAGCCTATTCCCGCCTGCGGTTTGAGAGCGGCGTGCATCGCGTTCAGCGCGTTCCCAGCACCGAATCGCAGGGGCGGATTCAAACTTCAACGGCCACCGTTGCCGTTCTGCCCGAGGCAGAGGAAATCGAGGTGGAAATCAACCCCGCCGACCTCGTTTTCGAGTCCTGCAAGTCCAGCGGAGCGGGCGGCCAGCACATCAACAAAACCGAATCCGCGGTGCGGCTGACGCACAAGCCCACGGGAATCGTGGTGGAATGTCAGGAAGAGCGGAGCCAATTCAAAAACAAGGATAAGGCTTTGCAAATGCTCCGCACGATCCTTTACGACCGCGCCAGACGCGAACGCGACGAACAGGTTGCCGCCGACCGCCGCGGTCAGGTGGGAACGGGAGACCGCAGCGAAAAGATCCGCACCTACAACTTCCCGCAAAACCGCGTAACCGACCACCGCATCGGGCTGACGCTCCATTCGCTCGATTCGTTCATCAACGGCCGCATCGAGGCCATGCTCGATGCCCTCGCAACCGCCGAAACCGCAAAACGGCTGGCGGCCGAAGCCGAAGAAACCGAAAATTGAGGTGCTCTTTTTTGAAAACCGAAATCATCCGAATAAACGACCTGTCGGCGCAAAACGGCGATCTTGCCCGCGCCGCCGACATCATCCGCGGGGGCGGTCTGGTCGCCTTTCCCACCGAAACCGTTTACGGCCTCGGCGGCAACGCGACCGACGACGGCGCGGCCAAAAAAATATACGCCGCGAAAGGTCGCCCCTCGGATAACCCCTTGATCATCCATATCGCCGATCCCGCGGACGCCGACCGCTACGCCGCGGTCAACGATACCTACCGCCGCTTGGCAAAAGCGTTTATGCCAGGGCCGCTTACGGTAATCCTGCCCCGCCGCGAAACCATTCCGAAATCGGTTACGGGCGGGTTGGAAAGCGTTGCCGTCCGCTGCCCGTCGCATCCCGTGGCGCACCGACTGATCGAATTGGCGGGCGTTCCCATTGCCGCGCCGTCGGCCAATCTTTCGGGTAAGCCGTCCCCCACCGTCGCCGAACATGTAATTCAGGATCTTTCGGGGCGCGTGGACATGATCCTTGACGGCGGCCCCTCGGAAATCGGGCTGGAATCCACCATTGTGAAGGTGGACGGCGACGACGAGGTCACGCTTCTCCGCCCGGGCGGAATCACCTACGACGCGCTTTGCATGGTCGTCGGAACGGTGCATATCGCCCCCGCGGTAACGCATGCGCTCGCCGAAAACGAACGCCCGCTCTCCCCTGGCATGAAATACCGCCACTACGCGCCGTCGGTTCCCGTGGTCCTGCTTCGCGGCGAACCCGAAGCGACGCTCGCGTTTCTGATGCGGGCGCAGGATCGCGAAAAATGCGCGATCCTCTGCTATTTCGAGGAGACCGCTTATCTCAAACCGGAGCGGCTCTTTCCCGTCGGCGCGCGGGGCGACCTTGCCGCGCAGGCGCATACGCTCTTTCGCAACCTGCGCGCGGCCGACCGCACCGACGCCGAAATCATCTACGCCCATCTCCCGCCCGAAAACGGGTTGGGGTTGGCGCTTTACAACCGCATGATCCGCGCCGCGGCGCATACCGTGCGCGATATTCCGTAAATCGCCCCGCGGCAAACCGCGCGGGTTCGTTTTTCCCCGCTTTCCCACAGTACATATTCAGAAAGGAATCCGGCTATCCATGGCGAAAAAGAAAAAAGAAGCAAAAGTAATCAACTACGCGCCAATTGTTTACCAACCCATTACCGAAACCATTGAAAAAAACTACATGCCCTATGTAATGAGCGTGATCGTGTCGCGCGCGATCCCCGAGATCGACGGTCTCAAACCCGCGCACCGAAAACTGCTCTACACCATGTACAAAATGGGGCTTTTGACGGGCGGGCGCACCAAAAGCGCAAACATCGTGGGGCAAACCATGAAACTCAACCCCCACGGCGACGCTTCCATTTACGAAACCATGGTGCGCCTGACGCGCGGAAACGCCACGCTCCTGCACCCCTTGGTGGATTCCAAGGGTTCGTTCGGCAAACAGTATTCTTCCGATATGAAGTATGCCGCCTCGCGGTATACCGAATGCAAGCTCGACCCCATTTGCGGCGAACTGTTCTCGGGAATCGATAAAAACGCCGTGGACATGGTGGATAACTACGACGCAACGCTCAAAGAGCCCGTCCTTCTGCCAACCACGTTCCCGAACGTTCTGGTAATGCCGAACATGGGCATTGCCGTTGGTATGGCCTCGAACATCTGCTCGTTCAACCTTGCAGAGATCTGCGACGGTACCATTGCCCTGCTCCGCAAACCGAACCTCTCCGTGGAAAAAATGATGGAGATCGTTAAGGCCCCCGATTTTTCAGGCGGCGGCGCGATTATTTACGACCGCGAACAAATGCGCCAGATCTACGAAACGGGGCAAGGTTCGGTCAAAATCCGCGCCCGCTATGTATTCGATAAGGACGCGAACTGCATTGACATTGTGGAGATTCCCTACTCCACCACCATTGAGCTGATCATGGCAAAGCTGACCGCGCTCTATAAAGACGGAAAGCTGAAAGAAGTGACCGATTTCCGCGATGAAATCGATTTGAGCGGTTTTAAGCTGACGCTTGACATTCGCAAGGGCGTGGATCCCGACAAGCTGATGACCAAGCTCTACAAGCTGACCCCGCTGGAAGACAATTTCAAATGCAACTTCAACGTTCTGATCGACTCGGTTCCGCGCACCATGGGCATGATTGAAATTCTGACCGAGTGGATCCGCTTTCGCCTCGGCTGCCTGCGCCGTGAAATGGCCTACGACCTGCAAAAAAAGAAAGACCGACTGCACCTTTTGCTTGCGCTGGGAAAAATTCTGCTCGATATTGACAAAGCCATTCGCATCATCCGCAAAACCGAAAAGGACGAGGACGTGGTGCCCAACCTGATGAAAGGGTTTGAAATTGACGAAGTACAGGCCAATTTCATTGCCGACATCAAATTGCGCAACCTCAACCGCGAGTACATTCTGAACCGCATCGCCGACATTGAAGACCTGCAAAAGGAGATCGCCGAAATGGAAGACATCCTTTCGGACGAGATCAAGCAGAAATCGCTGATCATTGACCAACTGACCGCCATCAAGAAAAAATACGGTCAGCCGCGCCGGTCGCTGATCGTTCATGCCGACACCGTTACCGAGTACAAGGAAGCCGACCAATTCGTCAACTACCCCGCCCGCTTTGTGTTGACCAAAGAGGGATACTTCAAAAAAATCACGTTCCAATCCCTGCGCGGCAACGACGAGCAAAAATGCAAGGAAGGCGACGAGGTTGCAATGATTATGGACGGTGAAAACAAGGACGACCTGATTTTTGTGACCGACCGCGCGCAAATGTACCGCGCGAAAGCGGACGATTTTGAAACCACCAAGGCTTCCGCCCTTGGCGATTACCTGCCCGCAAAACTCGGCATGGATCCAGATGAAAAGCCGATTCTGATGAACATTCAGAACAGCTACCCCGAAAAAGAAAACTTCGTGTTCCTGTTTGAAAACGGCAAGGGCGTTCGCATTTCGGCCGCCAACTATGTTACCACCGGAAACCGCCGCAAGCTGACGTCGGTATTCTCCAAAACCTCGCCGCCGGTTGCCGCATTCTATGAAAAAACGCCCATGGATCTTCTGCTGGTCTCTTCCGAGAACCGCGGAATCGTTATCAAATCGTCGCTGATCCCGCAAATGTCAACGCGAACCTCGGGCGGCGTTCAGCTGATCGCCCTGAAAAAAGGCCAAAAGCTCGTTTCCGCAACCGCCGACCTCTCCTCTTTGGCGGATGGCGCAAAAGGCTTGAAGAAACTGAAAATTCCCGCAACGGGCGTCCCGATGGACGAAATGAAATAACAGAAAGGATCTCCCATGGCAAAAAACAAACATACGTCTCCCGCCCGCACGCATTCGCTGCCGGTCCGGATCCTCGCAATCGTGCTCACCGTTCTGGTAACGGGCGGCGCCGTAACCTACCTCGGCTGGTTCCTGATCAACCTGTTCAGCTAACGCGGCTCCGCGCAATGCTCCCCGCTTCCCCCGCATCGGGAAGCGGGGTTTGCTTTTCCCCTTATTTTTAGAATAAAATCAGTTTTTGTTCTATTTACTTCTTTTTCCGAAAAGGCTGTCAATCCCTGTCAAAAAAACATATCCTTTTAAGGAGTGAGAGTCGAAACGATCTTTCACCGGTCAATCTTAACCTGAAACAGGAGAAACCGAATATGTTTGAATCCAAGAATCAAACGGGCGGACGCCGCACGGACGACGAAATGCTCCGCCGGATGCTCTTCGGCGGCGGCAATCGCCGCCCCGCGGCGGCGCAGCATGCCCGCCCCGTTATGGAGCCGGTCCCGCCGCAATCCGGAAACGGCGACAACGGCGGCGCGGCGGCCCCCTCTTCCTTCTGCATGAACGCCTGCTCGCTCGCCATGGTTTATTCCCCCAAGCAGGAATGGCAGGAACTGTATTCCATGGAGAACGCGCTCTCCCGCGGGACCCTGTTCCGCGAGCTTGATAAACCCTTCGAGGGCAAAACACTGCTCGGCAGATGAAAGGAGATACCGCCGATATGAACCAAACCAACGCACAAACCCGCCCATCCGACCTGCTCGGGCGGATCCGCATGGCGGACTTCGCTCTGGTGGAAACCATCCTTTATCTGGATGCTTACCCCGACAATCCGCAAGCGCTCGCTTTCTACCGCAATCTTGTGAGCGAGCGAAACCGCATGGTCGATCAGTATGAAAAAACGGTCGGCCCGCTCACGGCAACCGGAAACCGCGGCAATGCCTCTTGGGATTGGGTAAAGACCCCGTGGCCGTGGGAACTTGCCGCAAACAACTGAAAGGAGAAGGCACACCATGTGGATTTACGATAGAAAATTGCAGTATCCCGTTCGGATCAGACGGCCGAACGCCCGAATGGCGAGCATCATCATCTCGCAGCTCGGCGGCCCCGACGGAGAACTCGGCGCCAGCATGCGCTACCTTAACCAACGCTATTCCATGCCCTACCGCGACATTGCCGGCATTATGACCGACGTTGGGATAGATGCATCTACTATGCCGCAAAACGGTTTTTCTGCCTTTTTCGGCAGGTTTTCGGTGGCTTTTTCAATGATAAAACTCCATTTTTTCGGCAGAAACTTCAAATAAACGTCAATGTGGTTCCGATCCAACACCACCATCTTTTCCAGAATGTTCCGGTAGAAGCAATCATCTTCCTGAACACCCGATAGCATTTCGGAAACCGATTTTCGGATTTCACACATCAGATTATCTTGATTTGAATTTAGTTTTATTCTATTTTCAATCCCTCTCGTCTGCTTTTGAACCGCTTGCAATGCAAGGTCGCTTTTCTCGCGTTCCGCCAGAAACTCGTCTTTGGTAATCAATCCACTTGTATAAAGCTCGATCAGTTTTACCCGCTTTTCTTCCAGACATTGCTTTTGCTGTTCCAACCCCAATTGCTCTTTTTGTTCACTGCGACCGATTACCGATTGAATCATCGAAACCAACTCGTCGCAAATCTTCTGCCGATCAACCGCCAAACTTGCCAAAACTTGTTTCATGATATGAACCGCATCCTCGTTTCGGATACTGACGCCCGAACATCCTACCGAATTGCCTGCCTGATCGGTATGCGGATGGCCGTGCGCGGCGGCTTCATAGCATCTCCATGCTTTGTAGATGCTTCCATCCCCCCGCGTTCGGTATCTTGCCACAAAACTCGCGCCGCAAACGCCGCATTTGATTTTGCCCGAAAAGGCATATCGGTTGCTGTGCTTTTCCTGTCCCTTTCTCGATTGGTTCCTCTCCGCAAGAATTCTTGCCGCCTCTTCAAAATAGTCTCGCGAGATGATCGGTTCATGATGATTCCGCAGGATTACAAAGTCTTCCTGACCACGATTGTATTTCTTTTCGTGCGTCAGAAAATCGGGTGTGTAGGTTTTCTTCTGAACGAGATCGCCGCAATACTTTTCGTTGCGGAGAACGCGCAGGATCACGGTGTTCGTCCATCGTTTGATCCGCATGGGATAGATCCCTTCTTCCAGAAGTTCGCGGGCGATCACATGGGTGCCTTTTTTCTCGTCCACAAATTTATGGAAGATCAGGCGGACGATCTTCGCGCCCTCTTCATTGATCGACATTTTGCCGTCCTTGACATCATAGCCAAGCAAATCACGCCCAAAAACCACGCCTTGCTCCATTTGCCGCTTCTGCCCCCATTTTACGCGCTCGGATGTTTTCCGGCTTTCATCCTGCGCAATGGACGCCATAATGGAAAGTCGAAGTTCCGCATCGCCGTCCAGCGTATTGATTCCGTCAATCATAAAGATCACGCCAACGCCGTGTTTTTTCAGCATTCTCGTATAGTAGATGCTGTCCAGCGTGTTCCGCGCAAATCGGGTAACTTCTTTGGTCAGGATCAGATCAAATTCGTCGTGCAAGGCACACTCGACCATGCGGTTAAATTCTTTTCGCTTTTTCGTGGTCGTGCCGGACAATCCTTCGTCTGCAAAAATCTGATAGAGTTCCCAATCATTATGATGCTCAATAAAATGTCTGAAATAGCGTTGCTGGCTTTCAAAAGAATTTTCCTGATCTTCATGGTCGGTAGAAACGCGGCAATATGCCGCGACCCGCTTTTTCCGGTTGGTGACTTTCCGTTCTTCCATCAATCTTTCATAATAATCCATCTTGCAAAGCCTCCTTTCGCTCGATTTAATCTTACCATGAATCGTTTTTTCGTCAAGGATGCACCCCGTTTGCCGGATCTGCTCCCAGCTTACCCAAACAAGCTTCCCGTTCAATGTGCGTCAGGAATCCTTTTTGATAAAACGATTCAATCAAAGCGATTTGCAGATATTTCCCGATGGTATTCATCTCCGCCTTTGAGAAAACATGGTTTTCTTCTGGAACCATTGTAATCCGATGCTCGTGTTTCATACCGTCACCCCCGCGCTAAACAATATGCACGGGCGGGATTGTCCGTTGTTTGTCCGTTTTTTGTAGGTCCAAATATTTGAACCTCCTTTTTTGTCGGTTACTCCGACTATGTAAAAACGGACACGGCAGGAGTTGACCGCATCCGCTTGACAGATTTCCTATTCCTTCTATATATCAATAGGATTCTCTATGTATCCGAAGCGCAGGGGCGGCAATCCTGACTTTCAGACTGCCTTGCCTGCGCTCCTCCGCACCGCACGATATGTGTGTTCCCTTTTGACACGGTTCGTGAAGGTTACTTTTGTAATCGGGACATCATCAGGCGGTTGGCTGCTTGCCAACCTCATAGGAATCTCACCTCTGCCGGGTTCTCCGCCAGCCGCTTACGGAAGTATCATTGTCCCCTATGCCTGTCCTCGCCGCCCCGGGAGCAACCCGGTTCTCGCAATTATCAGCGTTCTCGCTCGCGCTCCTGTCTGGAACGGTCTTGGCGCGCCGACTGCTCTGGCTTAACCTGCTACGGTCGGCATAGGTAATGTGCCTGATGAATGGGTATTCAGTTGTCTATGACATCCGCCCCGATACGAGGTCAGGCAGGCCTGCGAAAGGTTTTCAGAATCGCTTTCATCAGAACCAAATCCTCTCCTACAAGGGATTCGGATAGTTTTTCAAGAAGATTGCATTGTTCGTCGGTCAGGTATTTCATGCCGAGGCGATAGCCGGTCATAATATAAACTCCACCGTTTTTCCCTTTGGATGTATAGAGGGGATACGAGCAAGAAAGAATTTGAATATCATAGCGTATCCTGCATGGTCGTGTACGGGAATATTTCCAACGCAAAGGGCGACTGCAATTTGCAATCGCCCTCTGTGTTTTTTCATTCATTCGTTAAAAAAACTAAATTGTCCATGCAGGAACATACCAGTTCTTCTTGTCAATCGGGATCAAATCCGACGCCATGCAAATAACCGCACCTGTTCCAATGTTCGTTTTCAGATGCGCTGTCCCTGCGAAACGATCCTCTTCGGTCGGCTCTTTCTCAATGGGAGTCAAGACCGAAAAGTTTTTAACGGCATCCTTCGGATTGGTCCCTTTTTTAATTTCAATCGGAAAGACTGTTCCGTTCTGATACAGAATCAGGTCGATCTCCTTGCGGTTACTGTCCCGATAGAAATAAAGCGGAGGCCGCTTTCCGACATTCAAATAGCTCTTGTAGATCTCCATAACCACCCATGTTTCAAAGAAAGCCCCGCTCATGGAACTGTTTTCCAGAACGGTCGGGCTTCCCCATCCCATCAGGTGCGCGCAAAGTCCCGTATCCGCAAAATACATTCTCGGCGCTTTGATAATCCGTTTCAGCGCATTATTGGAATACGGCTCGATTAAAACAACGATCCCGCTGGAAATCAAAATGGAAAGCCAATGTTTTGCAGTAGGTCCCGTGATGCCTGCCTCCTGCGCCAGCGCATCATAGTTGACGTTCGTGGCGGTTCTCGCCGCGACGACACGGATAAAATTCAGAAAAGCCGCCTCATCTCCAACCTGTTTCAAGTCCCGGATGTCGCGGGTGAGATAGGTGTCCAGATAGGATTCAAAATAGGTTTCCAGACTGACATCCTGCCGCTCATAAAGGCGGGGCATGGAGCCGCGGTAAATGCGCTCAAACACTTCCGAAACATTCATGGAACGGGCAACGGCGACGCGGTTCAACAATGCCGCGGGATCAACCTCAAACTGCAAAAACAGACTTCCGTTGATCTCGCTGTTGGCAAGTCCCAGCATGGGAACAATGCCTACTCTGCCTGCCAGCGTTTCGGTTACGCTCTTCATCATCTTGAACATCTGCGAGCCGGTCAGCCAGAAATCTCCCGTTTGTTTGCGTTCATCCACGATCATTTTGATATATGGAAACAATTCGGGCGCGTACTGCACCTCGTCGATCATAACAGGCGGCGCATAACGCTGCAAAAAAAGTTCCGGATCGCTTTGTGCCAATGCGCGCAAGGTTGGATTATCCAAGGAAACCTTCTTCCGTCCCGTTTCTATTAACCCTTCCAAAACGGTCGTTTTCCCGACCTGCCGCGGACCTGTAACCAACAAAACCGGAAAGGTATTGCTGGTTTTCCGGATCGTTTCCCGAACCATTCTCTCAAAAAGCATATCTTGACCTCCTGATAACCAATCTATTATTATTTTACAATAGAATAGTGGATTTGTCAAGATATTTATGCAAAAATAAAATTATATTTTAGATTTGCATAAAGTTACTTGCTATTCGGAACCCTGATACTTGATTTATAAAAGATATTCATCACGCTCTCTGCCCCCCGCACGATTGGCGATGTTCTCTTATGTTCATCTTCCCGCAAACGCTTTGGTGAAGGCGTCGTCCATACGGCGGAGCAAAACAAGCGTTTCTTCCAACTTGGAACTTTCCACAAATCCGAGCGCCCTTGCCTTGACCAGCAGTTGATTGACGTTGCTCCCGATGCGCCGCAGTTCTCTTACCATTTCTCCGTACTCCGCCGGCGGCTTTTCCGTGACGGTTGCACCCCGCAAAATCTCTCTGACGAATGCCTCGCGGGAAAGTGCGGTCGCATTAGCAAGCGCCGTTACACGGTCAAATTCTTCTTCGGTCAACCGAATCAAAAATGCTTTTTTCATTGCCATTCTTCTGTTGTCAAGGCAAGGGGTTTCAGGGGGACACCCCCTGACAAGCGAATTGTGATATCACAATTCAGTGCTTGCTAAGATTTGCCCCACTTGTACCTTGCCGAAAAACTCCTTTCATAGAAATAGCCCCGCGGCATGAGGAGTTGCCGCAGGGCTATGTAGAAAGAGCGGTCATTACCGCCCTGTTGATTTTTTTATAATGTTATAACGCTTTACCGTTATATTGTCAAGAGAAACCGGCAAAAAACTGAAATCATTTTTCGGTCAGACGAAGATCAGTTGGTTCAGTACGATCTCCTCCGCCAATGCTTTGAGGTTGTTCATCGTCTGCACCCAAAGCATCGGGTTCTGTCGCTTCATCTGCTCGTTCATTCCCTGCTCCTCCGCCATCTGTTCCACCGTCTGCCGGACCTGCTCCTTCGCCGTCTGCTCGATCTCCCAGAGATGCTCCGAGAGCTTCGCTTCGCCGAGCGGGTGTTTCTTCTGCGGCGGGAGCGTCAGGTTCGGGAGTTGGTATCCGTTCCGGTTCGTGTAGGTCATGGTGTTCTCCTCCTTGTTCGGTTGGTTTCGGTTCGCCTTTATCATACCCGATTGCGGTCGATTTGTCAAAGATGCGGCCGACAGATTTGTTTCGGAAAAATATATAAAATATTATTTTCTTCTTTCTCGGTAGGTCAATCGGCTGGTAATAAGGGGGTTAGGTGTGGAAAGGGGGGCAAAAGGAAAAGTCCGTCATGCGGTAAAACAGGCAGACTTTCCCCTTGTCCGGTCGTGTATTCTGTTTTTCTTTGCCGTTCAGCGTTCGTCCCGTTCCTCCCGGTTGCGCGCGGTGGGAGAAACGGTTGGAACGGATCGGCTGCGGTAATATTCCAACGCCGCGAGGATCTCGTCCATGATCCGTTTGGGCGGAGTTCCCCGCGGGAAGAACTTTTCCAGATGTTCGGCGGGAATTTTGACGATTTCTTTCTGGTTGCCCTTCTGCTCCTGCATGATGGAAAAGACGGTATCCATATCGAGTTTTCCTTCCCGGCTCAGATGCTTCATGCGGAGCGCCTGACCGAGCGAAGGCGTCATTTCCTCGCTATCGATGGTTTCCACGAGGTCGCGTTGTTCTTCTTCGGAAAGATACGAGAGTTCCACGGCGGGGCGAAAGGCGATGCGGTTCTGATCTACCATGTCCAGCAGTTCGGGGACAAGTTCGGTTAACCGGATATAGCGACGGACTTGATCTGCACTTTCGCCTGCTTGTTCCGCGACAATATCTCTTGATTTTTCCCCTTTTAACTTGTGTGCCATTGGCACACAAGTTAAATCCGTCCTTTGTCCCTGTCGTTTCATGGCTTCCAACTTCATCTTATAGGCGAACGCCTTTTCGCTGGGCAGGATGTGTTCCCGTTGCAGGTTGGAGTCCACCATAGCAATGATGGCTTCCTCGCGGGTCATATCCCTCAAAATCAAGGGAATCACCTTGATTCCCGCGAGTTCACACGCCCGCTTTCGTCTGTGACCGGAGATGAGTTCAAAGCGATTCTCGGCGGTTTTTCGGGCTACCACAGGCGTCAGGACGCCGTATTCCTTGACGCTCTCCACAAGTCGGTTCATTTCCTCGTCCTCGCGGACTTGGAACGGGTGGTTCGGAAAGTCGTCCACGTACTGAATGGGAATCACGCGAACCTTCTCGCGCCTGACTTCGTTCGGTTGGCTGACCTCGGCAGTCCTGTCCATTTCGATTGCTTGATTTTCTTCCATGCTTCCTCCTTTGAAAAGAAAAAGCCGATCCTATTTCCCTTGCGGGAGATAAAACCGGCTTTTGCCAATTTGATATGTAATGGAAGGCAAGATTATTCGGAGTCGAGGATTTTCAGAAGCAGATCCGATACCACGGTCGTGTCCTCGCCCATCTCTTTGTGGCGCAGACGGTACTGATTGACGACAACCACAAGGGCGCGGCACTCAAAATCGGTCAGTTTCAGAACACAGCCGGATTCTTTGTGGGTTTTCATGTTGTCACCACCTTTTTTCATCTATAATTATACGGTGTTCCAATTGATCCCGCAAGGATATGCCTTTCCGAGTTAAGTGTGCGGAATATCAAATAAATCCAACAATTTTACAAAGGTGTCCTGCCCATCCAGACAGGTGTCGGTCAGGTAACCTTTTTCAACATTCCATTGGGAAAGTCCGCGGTAGTAAAATTGCTTCTTGGAATCTTCGATGAAGAAAGGAACGATCCCAAACCGCAGACACTCTTTCAGCGCGACGAGCCGTCCCACTCTGCCGTTGCCGTCCTGAAAGGGATGGATATGCTCAAAATCCGAATGAAACGCGATGACATCATAAATCGTGATCTTTTCTTTTGCATTGTAGGAATCCAACAATGCTTTCATCTTTGAGGGAACGTCTTTCGGCCGTGCGGTTTCGATCCCGCCGACGGTGTTTCCTCGCTTTTTGTAGTCGCCCACGGCAAACCACGAAAGCATTGCGTCTTTGGTGTCGTGTTTGAGAATGAAATGGAGATGTTTGATGATCTCCTCGGTCAGGGGTTTTTCCGCAACATCGATCACATAGTCGATGGCGCGGAAATGGTGGACGGTTTCCAGAATATCGTCCACCGGGATCCCGTCCCCGACGTCGAGCGTGTTGGTTTCAAAGATCATGCGCGTCTGATCCTCGCTCAACCGACTCCCCTCGATATGGTTTGAGTTATAGGTTATCCGCACCTGCAATTCGTGGTATAGCCCGCCAGAGATCTTCATTTCCTTTTCGTCCCGAAGCGTTTGCAGGATCGGATTGGAAGAGACCTCGCGGAACAGATCCGACGGTTCGCAGGCGAAAAACGCGCAGAGCTTCCGCACGACCGCGCCTGAAAGTTTCTCTCCCTTTGCCAATTTTGCGATTGTCCTTGACGAAATTCCCAATTCTTTTATCAGATCAGATTTCTTCATTTCCCTCGCCGCGAGCAACCGTTCCAAACCGACATACGATACCATTTTCTTTCCCTCGCTTTCTATTATCTTTACTTATTATACCACAAATCGAGTTAAAAGTAAAGGTATTTCCGAAAAGTTCTTCATTTCAAAAGTATGTAAATACGAATCGTTCTGGCTTGTCCGTCCGGCTTGGTAAGAGGATCGGCGTTGACTCCGTAGAAATTCCTTTCGCCGTATTTCAGAATGCGGTCTGTGGAAATCAGTGTTTGGAACAGGAAACAAGATGCTCTCAACTTGTCCGACCAAATCGGAATTTGCGCCATTTTTGTATCGTCAGTAGGCACCGAGGAGCTTGCGCACCTTGAAATTGTCGGCGCGATCCTGCACCAGCTGACGGCGAACCTTTCGGAAGAGGAGATTGCGAAAAGTCCCTTTGCCGCCTATTTTACCGACCACACCGTTGGCGTTTACCCGCAGGGGGCCGACGGTACTCCGTTCAACGCGCGGGCTTTCGCCGTAAAGGGCGACCCGTTCGCCGATCTGAACGAGGACCTTGCCGCCGAGCAGAAAGCGCGCGTGACCTACGACAATCTGCTCCGCTTGATCGACGACCCCGACGTTGCCGACCCGATCCGTTTTCTGCGCGAGCGCGAAGTGGTTCACTACCAACGCTTCGGCGACGCGCTTCGCCGCGCCCAAGAGCACGCGGATTGCCGCAACTTCTACGCGATCAACCCCGCGTTTGACAACGCCAAACGCAACGGCTGAACCCGAATCCGGCGTGACTATGCAAAAAAGAGGCGTGGTTCGCCGCGCCTCTTTCTTATGTTTGAAAAAGTCTTTGGAAAAGCCCCCGCCGTTTTTCGGGCTGCGGCTTTTGCAGGGGATTCCAAAAACAAAAAACGCACGGGCAACCGCCCATGCGTTTTTTTGTTCTTTCCGGCCTCGGGCAGGATCCTTTATCTCTGCACCCTTCCGCTTGCGTTGCCGCCGGCAAGGGCTTCGACCTCATTCACGGATACGCAGTTCATGTCGCCTTCGATGCTGTGTTTCAGGCAGCTTGCCGCCACCGCGAACTCGATGGCGTTCTGCGCGTCCTTTCCGGTGACAAGAGAATAAATCAATCCCGCGCCGAAACTGTCGCCGCCGCCCACGCGGTCGATGATCCGCATTTCGTATTTCTTACTGAAATATGCCTGACCGCCCGTATAGAGCATGGCGGACCAACGATTGTCGCTTGCCGAAATGCTCTCGCGGAGCGTAATGGCAACGCCCTTGAACGAGAACCGGTCGGTCAACTTCTTTGCTACGGAGATGTAGCCGTTGCGGTCGAGTTTACCAGTGTTGATGTCGGTATTGTCCGCCTCGATTCCGAACACGTCCTTCGCGTCCTCTTCGTTGGCGATACAGTAATCGACATATTGGCATAGCTCGCCCATCACCTCGCCCGCGCGTTCTCTGCTCCACAGTTTCTTGCGGAAATTGAGATCGCAGGAGATCGTGATCCCCTTCTCTTTCGCCTTTTTGCAGGCTTCTTTGGTAATCTCGGCAACTTCGGGGGAAAGCGCGGGGGTGATGCCCGTAAAGTGGAACCATTCGGCCCCTTTGAAAATGCCGTCCCAATCGAAATCCGCTTTCTTTGCCTCGGCAATGGCGGAATGGGCGCGGTCGTAAATCACCTTGCTCGGCCTCTGGCTGGCTCCCTTTTCGCAGAAGTAGATGCCTACGCGGTCGCCGCCGCGGATGATCAGCGAGGTATCCACGCCGAACTTCCGCATGGAATTGATTGCCGCCTGACCGATCTCATGGTCGGGCAGTTTGGTAACGAACGCGGCGTCCAGCCCGAAGTTGGCGAGCGACACCGCCACGTTTGCCTCGGCTCCGCCGAACAACGCTTCATAATGATCCGCCTGTACGAACCGCAAATAGCTATCGGGCAACAGGCGCAGCATAATTTCCCCGAATGTAATTACTCTTCCCATGCTTCCAATGCCTCCTTGACAAATGAACTGCCGCCCACCGCGTAGATCTTCTCCCACGCGAGGTATTCCTCAATGTTGTTGCTGTCCACGCCGCCCGTGGGGATGAACTTGATCTGCGGAAAGGGCGCGGCGAGGGCTTTCATGGCTTTCAGCCCGCCGTAAATATGCGCCGGAAAGAATTTGACAACGGTGATTCCCAAATCCAACGCTTTCATGATTTCGGTAGGGGTTACACAGCCCGGGTAATACGGGACGTTCTTCTCTTTGCAGAGGAGCGCAACTTCCTCGGAAAGTCCGGGGGACACGATGAACTTCGCTCCTGCCGCAAGCGCTTCTTCGCATTGCTTCCGGTTGATAACGGTTCCGGCTCCGATCTCCATCTCGGGAAATTCCTTGACCGCCAAGCGGATGGCCTCGGCGGCGCACTCGGTGCGGAAGCAAATTTCCGCGCAAAGAATGCCCTTCTTTTGCAGCGCCTTCAATACTTTGGTTCGCTCGTCCACGCTGTGGAGCGTGACGACGGGGATGATGCGATTCATGATAGAGTTCCTTTCTCTATGTACTCAAAAATCCTTATTATTATAGCACATTCCGATTTTATTGTCAATTGTTTTTTCGGAAAAAAGTCCGTCGTTTCCGCCTTTAAGTCTTGGCTTCGGATGGATCCATCCGATCCCACGCGCCAATGGGGCGCAGGTCGTAAAACGGCGTTTTCCGGTCGTCGCCCTCGCGGTAGGCGCGGCACGCAACGGCAAGCCGCATTTTCCCGTTTGCGGCAACGCGAACGGTCAGGCGGGTCAGGTCGGTTCCCGCAACGGGCTCGGCTTCCCATTTGCCCGCGGCTCCCGAAATCCGGCAGAGCAAACGCTTGCCGTTTTTCTCCAAAATTGCGTACCGTGTGCGCAAAACTTCCACTTTTGCAGGGGTGTACGCCGTCCATTGCACGGTGGCCGGCTCGGCAAGCGTCAGCTCGTCCTGTATCACCGCAACGCGGCGGCGGTCGGTCAGTAACGCGCCCCGTTTCCCGCGCAGGATCTTCGGATCGGTTTCGGTGGTATCCACCACCGTATATGCGCGGTCGGTCGATCCGCGAACGGCCAGCAAAGCCGCGTTTGCGGTTTGCGATTGAGCGGTTTCCGGCAACGGTTCAACCGAGAAAATGTTATACGCCCCAATCGGATCGCTCTCAGTAAAGAAGCGTTCGCCCTCGCTTTCCAGCAGGAACGAACCCGCGTCCGCCAAGCCGTTGAACACATTGCTCCCACCATGGATCGAAAGGAAGGTTGCCTCGCCGCCCCAATCCGAGCGCAGAGCGACCAGCCCCGCCCGCCGCCAAACGGCGTCGAGCGGCAAATCGGGCTTTCCGGCCTCGGTCTTAACTCCCGCACCGAAAATCAGATTCCAAACCGTTGGGCAAGCCCGACCGCTTTCCGCATCCCGCGGGCGGTCGATTGCGGGGAGCGGCATTCCGTAATGCTCCGCGAACCACGGCAAAAAGGAAAGGTCCGTTTCCCTGCCGTTGGTTTTCCATCCGCCGTTTTTCGTTGTTGCCATAAGCGGGAAATATGCGGTTGCGGCAAAGCCGGAAAGCGCGTCGAGCCCATAGGTTTTCCCGCAGGCGCTCTGCGCCATGGCAAGCGACAGAACCAACGCGCGGGTGGCCTTTTCCCATGCGGCAACTCCCTCGGGATACCCGCCGTCTGGAGAATACGCGGCAAAACATTTGGCAAGCGCGGAAAAAATGCGATCCAATATTTTTCGGGAAGTTTCGGGATAAGCGTCGGCAAGGGCCAAAGCGGCCGCGAGCGCGCCCGCGTGGATCTGCGGAGCCTCGGAACGGTCGGACCGCCAAGCCTTTCCTTTGCCGGTTTCGGCATCGAGCCACGGGCGCATCGCATGGCGCAGAATGGCGCGCTCCCATTTCATTTTGCGGGCCTCGCTCCAAGCGAAACGGCACCAATCGTAGCCGATCGACATGCCAAGAGCAACCGAAGCCGCGCCAACGGGGTCGTTCTCCGCGTTCCATGCCGGAAGAGCGGCCAACGCGTCTCCCTCGGCCGCAACCCGCTCGGCATAGGGCTTCTCGCCCGTAATCCGGTAGAGCGCGGCAAATGCCGCGATCCGCTCGGACGCCTGCGCGAACCGCTCGGATGCCGGTTCCACGGAACCGGCAAACACGGGAGGCGCGCGGAACGCGTCGGACGACTTTCCGTAAACATCTTTGAACGCTTTGAACCGGTCGGCCAAAACCGCGTTTTCTTTGAGGGTGCGGCGGCGGGACATCCACTCCTCATGCGTTCGGATCAACCGCCCGCGCGAGGCGTTCGGCGATTTCCGGCGCAGGTCGTCCAGCACATCCCGCCCGCTCGGGTGCGGGAGCGTGACCTCGGCGCAAAGATTCCAAAGAAACGGAGATTCCAACGAACGATCGAAAATATTCTTCCGGTTGGAGAAAATAACAAGCCCCGTAACGTCGGCAAACCGCTGCCGCCAACGGAAAAACGAACGGACGAACTCCGCGGGGAAAAAGAGCGTTCCCTCCACGGACGCGGGACGGGCGTTCATGGGCACTGTTTCGCCGTCTGCAACATAGGAAGCGCGCGCCGCGGAAAACGCGTATTTCTTTCTGCGGTAGATAAAATTCAGGGTTTCGGTTTTGTTATCTGCCACAGCCTTATGCCCGAGAACCGCGGCGATCGGCGCCATGGGGACCCACAGCTCTCCATCCCGCTCGAACGGTTTGACCGAAAGATCGGCGTCCGGCGCGATGGGAACCCGTTTCCGGTCCACAATGGCATAAGATCCCGTTTTGGAAAAGACGGCCGCGCCTTTCAGTTCGGGGCGGCGCGTGTAGAGATACGGGGCAAGCCCGTTCCACAAGGTCAGGTTCCCCACCGACAAAACTGTTTCCGCTCGGTTTTTCTGCCCGCTTGCGGCACAATCGAACACCACCGCGCCGATCCGATCCCATCCGGCGGGGTTCCCCACCGCCGCGGGAAACGGCAACTCAATGCGGTAATCGTTCCAGCCGTTGCGGGTAACGGGCAGGGTGCAAAGGTAGCCGCTCGGGCCACCGGCTTGGGATCCGCTTTCGAAAAGCAGCGAGAAGGCTCCCCCCGCGCCGCTGACCGCCCATGCGGAAAAGGTCAGGAACCGGAACGCGGAAAGGTCGTAAAGATCGGTGGGGATCCGCACGCGTTTTGCGGAGCCGAACCGCCAGACCGCGGTGCGGCTCCGGACGGGGTCGGCGGGCATACCTGCCGACGCCACGCGCGGATCGCTCATGTCGATCAGGCATTGCGACTCGCCGTATACGGGTTGTTCAACGCAGGCTCGAAGATTTTTTCTCATGGCTGTTTCCTTTCCGCAAATGTTGTTCAGACCGCCGCGACAAACCGCAGGAACGCCGCCCTGCCTTCCTCGGTGCAGGGGTAAACGCCCGCGTCCTCCAACACGGCTTCGTAGGTGCGCCCGATTTCGCGGCGCAGGATTTCGGAAATGTTTTCGGGGGTCAATTCATAACGGCTTCGGATGTTCCCGAACCACGCCTTGTGCTTGGCGATCCGTTCGTCGTCCCCAATGTCCTTCCCCGCGGCAAACGCCTGCTCGATCAGGGCCATTTCCGTTTTCAGGCGCGCGGGGAGAATGGCAAAGCCCATTACGTCGATCAGCCCGATGTTCTCTTTTTTAATGTTGAACTTGTCCGCATGCGGGTGGTAAAGCCCCAGCGGATGCTCGGGAGTGGTATAATTGTTGCGCAGGACCAGATCGAACTCGTAATCGGCCCCGCGGCGGCGGGCGATGGGCGTTATGGTGTTGTGCGGCTCTCCGTCGGTCTCGGCAAAGATCGTTGCGGCGGGGTCCGAATATGCTCTCCACGAAAGGAGAATGCGGTCGGCCAGCGCAAGCAGGTCGTCGCGGTTCGGGGTCGTCAGCCGGATCACCGACATCGGCCACCGCACGATTCCCGCACGAACGCTCGGAAAATCCTTGAACGTGAGCGGAATTTCAATGGGGGCGCGCTCCATGGCAAAGGTAAAACGGCCGCCCTGCATGTGGTCGTGCGAGAGGATCGACCCGCCCACAATGGGAAGATCGGCGTTGGACCCGAGAAAATAATGGGGGAAAACGGTGATAAAATCGAGGAGTTTGACAAACGCGCTCCGGTCGATCTTCATGGGCGCGTGCGAGGCGGAAAGGGCGATGCAATGCTCGTTATAATAGGCATACGGAGAATATTGGAGATACCATTGTTTTCCGTCCATCACAATGGGGACCAGACGGATGTTCTGCCGCGCCGCCTGCGTCAGGCTTCCGGCGAAGCCCTCGTTCTCGCGGCAAAGCGCACATTTCGGGTAGCCCGACGCCTTTTGCAATCTTGCCGCGGCAATGGCCTTGGGGTCCTTTTCCGGTTTGGAAAGGTTAATGGTAATGTCGAGGTCGCCGTATTTCCCGCTGTAAATCCATTTCAGGTCGCGCGCCACGCGCTCGGTACGGATGTAATTCACGTCCCCCGAAAGCCGGTAAAAATAGTCGGTCGCGGCCTGCGGCGACGTTTGATACAGTTCGTTGAACCGCCGGATCACTTCCGAGGGGCGGGGGGTGAAAAGCCCCATCAGGCGCGTATCGAACAGATCCTTTTGCGTAACGCTTTGATCGGGAATAACGCCGCGAGCGGCGGCATCCTCGCAGAGCGCGTTGAGAATGGTTTCGAGCGACGCGGGCGGATCCGTTTCCCCGGGCTCGTCCGGCTCGTAGGACGTAAGGTTCAGCTCGTCCAGCAGGCGGTTGGTGAAATATACGCGGTCGGTCTCTTCGGCCAACCCTTTTTGAACGGCGTAGTCCACCAGATTTCGGATGTGGTTGCAGGTGTTTCGGGTCATGGGAATCTCCGTTTTGAAAGAAATATTATCATACAACTATATTATAGCATTTCCGGCAATGCTTGTCAAGCGGAAAGCCGCTCGAAATTGCGGAAAATCACCTCTTTTTTTCCCTCTTTTCCGCGCCTTTGCGACAAAAAAGGACGGCAAACCGAAGCCGGCGCGCCGTCCTTGTCGAAAAAAGGATCATGCCATGATGTATTTTTTGGGGGTGGGTTCTTTGAAGAACCGCGAGAGGTCGCTGTTGCTGACCACGTAATCCATTTCGGAAACGTTGCCCTGATAGAACGTGGACGTTTTTCCGAGCTTACTGCTGTCGCAAAGCAGAACCCGCCGCCGCGCGTTCGCCAGCATCACGTTCCGCACCGCGACCTCTTCGGCGTAGCAATCGTAGAACGCCCCGTCCGCGTCGACGGCCTGCGCGGAAATCATGGCAACGTCCGCGTGGATCTTTTGCAGGAACTCCTGCGTGTAGCCGCCAACCAGAACGGCTCGGTTCTCGGGAGAGATCATGCCGCCCGTTCCGTAGGCCTTGATGTCGTAGCCCGAAAACCAATTCAGCGCGTCGAGATTGTTGGTGATCACCGTGATTCCGCTGACCGACGGAAGCAATTCCGCAACGAAATAGGCGCTGCTCGAACCGTCGAGGAAAACGACGTCTCCCTCGTTGATCAACGACATTGCCGCTTTGGCGATCTGCTTTTTCTGCGCGCTGTTTTCATGGCTCCGCAAGTCGAACGGGATCCGCCGCCCGCTCGATTCGGCAATTTTCACGCCGCCGTAGCTGCGCTTGACAAGCCCCCGCTCCTCCAGATTTTTCAGGTCGCGGCGAATGCTGGACGGGCTGATGTTCATTTTGCGGGAAAGGTACTCCACCGTGGCATACTCCGTATCGTTCAACAGAGCCAGAATTTCATCCTCGCGTTCGCATTTATACATGGCGTTCTCCCCCGTTTTGCGCAAAGTCGCTCGATTTTTGCTGTTTCTATTATAATTCATTTTGGGCGGTTTGTAAATAGATTTGCCGAATTTTTTTCTTTTTTCGCGAATATCTCTTGAAGCGCGCGCGATTTTGTGATAGAATAGAAGGGACGACAACAAAGAAAGGCCCCGCCCGCATTTATGAAAATTCTCTTTTTCGACATGGAGTTCGCAAACGGAAAAATTCAAGGCTCGATCTATTCGTTCGGCTATGTTCAGACCAATGGGAAATTCCGCTTGACCCAACCGCAAACCGACATTCTGATGAACCCCGAATGCCGATTCAACGACTACGTCCGCAAAAACATTCTCGCCTACCCGATGAACGTTGTGGAAGAGGCTTCCACCTTTCCCGCCTATTACAAGCGGCTGAAAAAGCTGCTCTGCCGCGCGGATCTCGCCGTTGGGTTTGCCGTTGGCAACGACACCGCCGCCCTGCTCCACGATTGCGAACGCTACGGCCTGAAACCGCCCGTTTTCAAATGCCTTGATATGGAGCGGCTCTGCAAAAAGTTCCCCGACCACAGGGAAGCGCGCGGGCTTTCTGGGTGCGTGGAAGCGTGGTGTGGGAAAATTCCCGAACACCAGCACCGCAGCGACGGCGACGCATACGCCACCATGCTCCTTTTCCGCGCCGTTTGCGAGGCGAAGGGGCTTGCGCCGAAAACCGTTGCGAAGCTCTTTTCCGATTGCATGATTCCTTCCGTTCCCCCCGCGCCGAAAAAGGGAGAGGAATCGGCCCCCGAACCGCAAAAACAGCAACGCCGCCCCCGCGCGGGCAACAACCCGCAAACTGCCGGACAGCCGACCGCGCAGGCCGCTGGAACCGCGCGCCGCAAGCGGCGCAGACGTCGCCGCCGCTCCGGCGGGAACCGCCCGACAAACGGCGCGTCCGCGGCTCCACAAACCAACGCCGGAATCCGCCGCGAAACCACCGCGCAGCCGAATCCGCCAACCGCCGCGGAACCCGCCAGCCGCGAGCAAACGCCGTCCGTATAAACGCCATCCGCATAAACGCCTTGTCCGACCGCATGATTTTCGGTCGGACAGGCGTTTTTTTACCACACGGTACGAAAATTTTTGCTTTTTTCCAAAAAAAGCGATTCCCTTTGGGTCGCTTTCGCTCTATTTTGAAAAAACAGCCGGATTTTCGCATACACGGTGCGAAAATCCGGCTTATTTTTTTGATTATGAATCAGATCCCGTTTCCGAAAACTCCGTTCCGAACAGCGTTCGGATCAGCGTTTGCATTTCGGCAGACGGGGGTGCGGTAAAGATCATAGGTTGTTGCGTGCGCGGATGCGTCAGCTGCAGCTCTCCCGCGTGCAGACACTGACCGTGGATCAAGGGGCGGTGGCGCGCCTCGAACGCGGTCCGGTCCCCGCCGTATACGGGATCGCCGAGGAGCGGATGGCCGATGGAAGCCATGTGAACGCGGATCTGGTGCGTTCTTCCCGTTTCAAGCTCACAGCGCAGCAGCGTAAAGCGGCTGCCCTCGGCCTCGGCGCGCGCCAGAACCTTCCAATGCGTAATCGCCTCGCGGGAGACCGCCCGTTCGTTTCGGATTACGGCCATGCGCTTGCGGTCGGTCGGGTGGCGGCCGATCGGGGCGTTTACGGTCCCCGCGTCGTCCCGAAAGTTCCCGATGGCAATCGCCGTATAAACGCGGGAAACGCGGTGTTCTTTGATCTGCTCGGCCAGCGCAAGGTGCGCGCGGTCGTTTTTGGCGACGACCAGCAGCCCGCCGGTGTCCTTATCGATCCGGTGGACGATGCCCGGGCGAATTTTCCCGCCGACGCCCGAAAGCGACGCGCCGCAATGCCAAAGCAAAGCGTTGACCAAAGTTCCGTCCGGATTTCCCGCCGCGGGGTGAACCACCATGCCGACGGGCTTGTTGACCACGATAATGTCGTCGTCCTCGTAAACAACGTCAAGCGGGATGTTCTGCGGAATCGCTTCGGTCGGTTCGGGTTCCGGCAACTCCCACGCAACAACGGCTCCCGCGCTCGGGCGGGCATTTTTGGGCGCGGGTTCTCCGTTTACCGTAACGTTTCCGTCCCCGATAAGCCGGACCGCCGCCGAACGCGTAATCCCCGCAAAGTCGGAGAGCAGCGCGTCCAACCGCTTCCCTGCCATGTCGGCCGTTACGGTCAAACGCCCGACCCGCTCAACGTTCTCCGCCATCGCTCGGCTCCCCGGGGTTCTCTTTTTTCTTTTTTTCCTCGCGCGTCTCCCGCACCTGCATGCGGATCAGGCAGACGACCAGAATAACGGCTCCGACCGTTACGAACGAATCGGCCACGTTGAAAATCGGAAAATACATGTTGAGCAACGGCAACCACAAAAACGGCAGCTCGATGAAATCCACCACCGATCCCCACGCAATGCGGTCGATCATGTTTCCGATGCCGCCGCCGATCACCATGGCAAGCGAGACCTTGACCCACATATCGGACTTGCAGAAGCGGAACAGATAAACGCCGAGCGCAACGATTGCCACCGACGAGAAAACCATGAACACCCACCGATGGTCGCTGAACATTCCGAACGCCGCTCCCTCGTTGCGCACATAGGTAAAATGCACCACATGGGGGATCCAGCGAACCGATTCCCCGTTTGCGAGATACGCCAGCACAAGATGCTTGGTGAGCTGATCGAGCCCGACAACGCCGAGGATGATGGCGGCAAGAATGATTGCGGTTATCATGCGATTCTCCTTTCCTTTTTTAGAATAAGAACAAGTTTGATTCTATTTGATTTCCGCTTGTTCCCGTTTTTTTCTTTACTCGCCGAGGATCTTGCGGCAACGCTCGCAAAGGAAGCCGCCGTCCTCCGTATGTTTGCCAACAGTGGAGAACGACCAGCAGCGGTCGCATTTGCAGCCGTCCGCGGTCTCCACCAGAACGCCGATCGGGAAGGTCCCCTCGGTATGCGCGCCCTCGGGCGCGGTTCCCCGAACCGCCGAAACGCCGGAAACGATGAACACGGTTTCCAGCTCTTTCCCGAACGAGGAGAGGAAGTTCAGCAGTTCGTCGTCCTCGCTGTAAAGCGTAATTTTCGCTTCCAAGGATTTGCCGACCAGCTTTTCGGCGCGCGCGAGTTCGAGCGCTTTCATCACGTCGTCGCGCATTTCAAAGAGCCGATCCCACCGCTCGCGCACCTCGGGGAACGCCAACGCCCCGTTGTAGGTGGGGAGATCGTTGAGATACACGCTCTCTTTCACATCGGCGGCGCGGTGCGGGATTGCCTGCCACATTTCCTCGGCCGTAAACGCAAGGATCGGCGCGAGCAGACGCGTCAGACCCGAGAGGACGAAATACATGGCCGTTTGCGCGGCGCGGCGCGCCTCGCTTTCGGCTTTCTCGGTGTACACGCGGTCTTTGGTAATGTCAATATAGAGTTTGGAGAGGTCGTTGGTGCAGAAATTGCCGATTTCGTGGTAGATGATATGAAATTCGTAATCATCATACGCGCGGCGAACGGTTTTTGTCAGGTCGTTCATGCGCGAAACGATCCAACGGTCAATCTCGGGGAGCGATTCCAAGGGGAGCGAATCGGCGTCGGGGTTAAAATCGTTCAGGTCGGCAATCAGGATCCGCGCGGTGTTGCGGATCTTGCGGTAAGCGTCCGAAAGCTGGCGGAAGATGGGATCCGATACGCGGACATCCACCCGATAATCCGCCGACGCGACCCACAAACGCACCAGATCCGCGCCGTATTTCGGAATCACATCCGACGGAAGCACCGTGTTGCCGAGGGATTTATGCATGGCCTTGCCCTCGCCGTCCACCACCCAACCGTGGGTCAGAACGGTTTTATAAGGCGCGCGGGCCTGTTTGCCGGCTCCGACCGACGTCAGAAGCGAGGATTGGAACCAGCCGCGGTATTGGTCGGCCCCCTCGAGGTAAAGATCGGCGGGGTCGGCGTTCTCTCCGTTTTCCCGCGCCGCGAAATGCGAGGAACCCGAATCGAACCAGCCGTCTAAAGTGTCGGTCTCCTTGAAAAACGACTTTCCGCCGCAATGCGGGCAGGCAAAGCCGCTCGGCAAAAGCTCGGCCGCCTCTTTTTCGTACCAGACGTTGGAGCCGCTCTCGGCGAACGCTTCGGAAACGGCGTTAATCGTTTCGTCGGTTACAATCGGCTTTTTGCACGCGTCGCAATAGAACACCGGAATAGGCAGGCCCCAATGGCGTTGGCGCGAAATGCACCAATCCGCGCGCTCGCGGATCATCTGCTTCATGCGCTCGCCGCCCCATTCGGGCAGCCATTGCACCTTGTCCGCCGCCTTGACTGCATCATCCTTGAACGCTTCCACCGAGCAGAACCACTGCGGCGTTGCGCGGAAGATGATGGGGTTCTTGCACCGCCAGCAGTGCGGGTATTCATGCTGCATCTCTTCCGACGCAAACAGCGCGCCGCTCTCTTTCAGGTCGGCAAGGATCGCCTTGTTGGATTCATCGTAGCGCAGCCCTGCAAACTTGCCCGCTTCCTCGGTCTGGTATCCGCGATCATCCACGGGGACCAGCGGCGGCAGGCCGTAGCGGCGGCAGGTAACGTTATCGTCCGCGCCGAACCCGCCCGCCGTATGAACGCAGCCGGTTCCGCTCTCCATTGTTACGTAGTCCGCAACGACCACAAGGCTTTCGCGGTTGAGGAACGGATGCTGGGCGGTCATGTACTCAAAATCCTGCCCCTTGAAGGACGCAACCGTTTCATAGGATGCGATTCCCGCCGCCTGCATGGTCCTCTCGGCAAGCGCCTCGGCAAGGATATACGTTTCGCCGTTTCCGGCCTTGACGAGAACATACGGTTCCGCGGGGTTGAGCGCAATGGCTTGGTTCCCCGGGAGCGTCCATGTGGTGGTCGTCCAGATCACGAAATAGGTGTTGGCAAGGTCGGAAACGCCCGCGAGTTTGCCTTGGTCGTTCTTGACGCGGAACTTGACATAAATGGACGTGCAGGGGTCGGTCTGATATTCGATCTCGGCTTCGGCCAGCGCGGTTTCGTCGTGCGGGCACCAATAAACGGGCTTCATTCCCTTATAGATATACCCGCGGCGATACATTTCGCCGAATACGCGAATTTCCTTTGCCTCGAAAGAGGGGTTCATGGTCAGGTACGGATGGTCCCAATCGGCGGCGACGCCCAATCGCTTGAACTGCTCCATCTGTTTTTCAACGAAGTCCTGCGCAAACCGATGGCAGGCGCTGCGGAATTCGGGAATCGACATTTTCTTGCGGTCGATTTTATTCTGCTTGATAATGGCGGATTCAATGGGCATTCCGTGGTTATCCCACCCGGGGTTATACGGAACATGGTAGCCGCCCATCGCCTTGGACTTGTTGATGATGTCCTTCAGAATCTTGTTCATGGCCGTTCCCATATGGATGTTTCCGTTGGAGAACGGCGGGCCGTCGTGAATATTGAACAGGGGCTTGCCCGCGCCGTTTTTTTGAAGCAGATCATAGAGTTTGACATTGCCCCAATATTGCAGCATTTCGGGTTCCCTCTGCGGCAGATTTGCCCGCATGGGGAACTCGGTGGTTGGCAGATTTAATGTGTTTGTGTAGTCCTTTGCCATGGTATTCTCCTATCGCATAAAAAATAACAAATGTAAAAGCCGCCCCACGGCTCCCCCATGGGAGCCATGAGACGGCTTGCGCCGCGGTACCACTCATGTTCGCCGCCGCTGGAAATTGCGGCAACGCGCTTGACGGGCGGCCTTAACGCGGCCAAACGGATCAACCTACCCGCGCTTGGCGCTCGGCTGACCAACTCGGAAGCGATGCCCTTTGCGACCGTTCCGACTATGCGCTCCCACCGCTTGCGCACTCTCTGGAAGTCTCCCGACCGCGGGTTCTTCTTCAATGTTGTTCGGTATTAGTTTACCACATCGGAGCCGATTTGTCAATCGGTTTTCCGAAAAAAGCGGAAAAATCAGCTCTCCATCAGCTTCCGCTCGTCCACCACGTTCTTCTTGTTGACAAACGCGATGTAGTCGACCATGGGAAGCGGCTTGGAATAATAGTATCCCTGAATTACGTCGCAGCCGAGCGAGCGCAGCCGGCGAACGTCCTCCACCTGCTCCACGCCCTCTTGCGTAACCTTCATTCCGAGGAATTTCGCAACGCGGATTACGCTTTCGATAATGGCGTTGTCGCGTTCCTCGGCCAATCCCTTTTCAATAAAGAACTTATCGAGCTTGATTTCGTCCATCGGCAGCTCTTTGAGAATGTTATAGGACGAATAGCCCGACCCGAAGTCGTCGATGGAGCAAAGGAACCCGTTTTGGTGCAGGGCGTTGATAATTTCTTTGAGCGCGTCGTAGTTCTCGAACGCGAAGCTCTCGGTAAATTCCAGCATGAGGAAGCGGTCCACAATTTTATACTGCCGCTTGATGCGCGAATAATACTCGATAAAGTCGGGCTGAATGGCTGTAATACGGGAAACGTTGACCGAAACGGGGTAAACCGAATCGCCGCGCTCCACCGACTCGTGAATGTATTCGCAAACCTTGCGGTAAACGTATTTATCCACTTCCACAATAAATCCGTTCGCCTCGAACAAAGGCAGGAACGTATCGGGGCGGCGATAGAAGTTCTTTTCCGGCTCATACCAGCGCACCAACGCTTCGCACCCATCCTGCCGGCTCTGCGCAATGTTATACTTGGGCTGGAAGAACACCTTGAACTCGTCGTTTTTCAGGGCGTTCTCCATACGAACTTCAATGTCCGCGCTCTGCAAGTAGCTTTCGCGGAGCTTTTCGGTGTAGAATTTGATTTCGCCCGTGGTGCCGAACTCCTTTGCGGAGTTCTTGGCAACAATGGCTTTATCCACCATGTTCTGGATCGGCTGCGAGAGCGTGCGGTCAATCTCGTAAACGCCGAATTGCAACCGGATGCTGTACTTTTCATCGCGCAGCCCGGGGTATTTATCCGCAACCGCGCTGATGCCGCGCAAACGGTTGATCAGGTCGCTCTGCTCGCGGTAATGGTAGAGCAGAACGAACTGCCCGTCGGCAAGGTAGGCATAGGCCTCGTCGGTTTGGAGCGATTTGCTGTAAATCAGCTTCATGTATTGCAGAACCGCCAAGGACGCATCTTCGCCGAAGTTTTCGGTAATGAAGTTGAAGAAGCGGACTTCGGCAATAATGGCGGCGAACTGCGTTGCCTTGTGGGTTTCCAGAATCTCCTTGGCCTGCCGCTCAAACTTGATCATGGTCGGCGCGCCGAGGTTGGGGTCAACGGTTCCGAGGTCGAAAATCTTCTTGTTGATCAGATGTCGGCTGATGAACAGGTAGAGAACCGCGCCGAGCAGAATCACAAAGCAGATCACCAGCGTTGCCAGAATGCTGTTTGCAAACTGATAGCCGCTCTCGTATGCGCGGGACGAAAGATACAGCCCGACCACATACATACCGCCGCCGTACTGCCCGCCGCCGCTGATGGAAACCACATAGGAAACGCCGCTGATCTTAATGGAGACCACATCCGATTCGCCGGACGCGATCATGTTTTCCAGCTGTTTCTGCGTTTCGGCGTTGTTGATCTGCGCGCCGAGAACCTCGAAAATGTCCGTATGTTTGGAAAGCTCGTCGCTTCGGTTGAACAGCGAAAGAACCTGATTGGAAAAGGAATCCCTGCTATCGTACAGCACTTCCTTAATGCGGTTGCGCTGGGAGCAGAACACCACAAACTCGGAATGCGCGAGCATATCCTGATCCGCCTTTTCCGCAAACGCGGTGATCTCGCTGATGGGGTAAAAGAGAACCAGACTATCCAACAGGTCGCTTCCGCTCACGGGGGCATAGAACCCGACCACCGAACGGTCGGCGGAATCATGGTCGAACGCAACGCCCGAGCAGGCAACGTCGTCCTTGCCCAAAAGCGCCAGAACGGCTTCCGATTCGCCGCCTTCAAATTCGTATCCGTCCTCGTATTCCAGAAACCGTCCTTCGGCGTTGCGCTTGAAAAAGCGGATCATTTCCACATCGCCGTAGTACTCGGCGTTATCATCCACAAGACGGAAGTAGTTGATCAATTCGGATTCGGATGTAAAGGTTTCGGCGCGGTGCGCCACTTCCCGCGCAATGCCCGCGTAACGGGCGAGCTGTTCGGAAAGCGCCCCCGCGGTATCCGAGGCGTAAACCTTGACCTGCGTTCGCGCCTGCTCTTCCAGACTGTCCGAATACCCGTTCAGAAGAGCGACGGTGGAAAGGATCAGGATCAGGCATAACACGATTACGATAACAAATGAAATTTCCTTGCTGTTTTTTCGGACAAATTCGCCGATCTTCACAACCGTTCTCTCCTTTCGGGATCGTTCGCTTTCCGCGGTTTTCCCCTTATTTTTTCTTCAATTCATCCATGTACGCGTGCATTTTTTCCCGCTCACGGTCGATCATTTGCGTAAATTGGTTGAAATAATCCACATCGCGGTCGTCGGGATGCGCGTTGGAAAGGATGGCCGTAACCAACGCGGCCTGCGAACGGGCGCGCCTTTGCTCAATCAGTTCGATTTTCCGCTTGCACCGGCGAATTTCGCGGCGCAATTTCATTTTTCGGAACGGCATAACGGTTCTCTCTCCTTTCCGGATCGGGGACGGCGTTATTCGGTTGGCGGGTTGCCGCTTTGATCCTGTTCTTTGAGTTTCTCCACTTCTTCCTTCACGCGGCGGTCGATCTCCGCCTGCTCGCGCGCTTTCTTCTCCCGATTGGTTTTCACAATGTCGGGAATGAACGCCGCCGCGGTTACAGCGATGATAATTACGAACACAACCACCAGCCCCGCGCCCGAGAGAAACAGTCTCCCCAACGCCGATAAAACAGGCAGGCGGCGAACATACCGACCAACAACGTCCTCGGCTTTGGCGGTATAGCGATCGGCGGCAAGGTTGTGGTCGCCTTTGGTGCGAAACTCCGCGTGATCCCCGACAACTTCCATAACGCGGTGGGTATTCAGACTGCCCGCAATGGCAGGGTCGGATGAATAAAAGGTGATAATATCGCCCTCTTCGATTTCTTTCGGGTCGACTTTTTCAATTAAAATATAGGATTTGGCGGGAAAGCCCTCTTTGGGGTTCTCGGTGTTTTCCATACTGTCCGTCAGCACCCAAAGCGCGGTGTATTTCCCGATAAACGGCGTTTTCCCGCTCATTCTGCCGATGATCAGAAACGCCACAAACACCGCCAGCAACGCAAGCAGAATATAAAGCAAAATACTGCCGATCTTCCTTTTGCGGGTCGCGGATCCGGTTATTACGGTTTGTTCGTTCTCCACGGTTATTTCCCTTTCGTTTGCTTTGCGGCCGGTTTCCGCTCCGCCATTTTATCCAGCAGAATGACGCCGAACATGGCCGTTGCGGCAAAATCCGCGGCTTTCCGCTTCAAAACGGCGCCGCATTTTTTCAGGCCCGCCTTCGTATTCTCCCCGAGGACGTGATCCAGCGCCGTTGCGGTATCGGGAATTTCGGTAATGCTGAAACGCGGCGCATGTTTGCCGTTTCCGATGTTGAACGGCGGCAAAATGCGCGCGTCGTCCTGTTTCTCGTTCTTCGGGAGCGCGTCGCGGACGGTTTTCCACGCGGCAAGGCCGAACATGGCAATGGTTTCCGCCAAGCCTTTTCCCTTGGCGCGCAGGAAATAGAACGGGTACGCGTCGATCCCGCCCATTTGCAAAACCGCTTCCGGAACGACCTGCGGCAGCTCGGGAACGGCGGAAATGACCCGCTCCGCTTCCCTGACCAACGCCTCTTTGCCGTAGCCGGAATCGATCCGCCCGATCGCGGCGGCAGCCGCCAAAGTTGCGGCGGCGGTGATCAACCCCGTGCTGATGGCGTTGCGGAGCAGCAACGACCGCCATTGCTCCATGGTGAGTTGGAGACCGAGCGGCTTCGGCTGATCGTTCGCCTCGGGCTCCTCTTCCACAATTTCTTCTTCAATTTCTTCCTGCGGCGGCTCTTCCAGCTCCACCGCCGGTTCGATTTCCCGATTGAGCGGGTGCGCCTCGAACCCTGCGGCTTCCAGCGCAATTTCAATGGCTTCGAGCAAATCCCAATCGTGGTCGGTCAGGTTCGGATCCATGCCGAAATCCCCGGGCATGGGCAGGTTCCGCTCCAACGTGACGTCGAAATCCGACGATTCGAGCGGTTTCAGCTCCTCTTTGATTTCGGGCTGCAACGCGCCGTCCGACGCGTTTTCCGCCAGCATGTTCTCCGGCTCGAACGCGTTCCGCACCTGATAGCGGAAAATGGAATACTGCAACGCCGCGTTCTGGTAAAGTTCTTCCACATAGCGCGCGTCGAGCTTTTCGAGGTCCTCGTGGACGACCATTTCGCACCCTGTGCGTTCGTAGCTCTCAATGAACTCCCAAAGCGCCAGACACTGCCGCAAATTGCGGTTTTTCAGAATCGGGTTGGTGCGCATAACGGGCGGGCGAATGAACGCCTTGCCCATGTTTTTCGCAAACTCGGAATTGACGTAAGCGCGGCAGATGTTGTTCAGCCGGATTACGCGCTGCCAAAGGTCGGTGGTGTAGGTGTAGTTCTTGACCGTGTCGCCCTCTTTCGGCTCCTCGGAAATTTCCATGTGGAAGTCGATCTTCCCTTTTACGCCGCCCTGCTCGAACGTCTGCTTGATTTCGAGCGCAGTGGTCTTTTCGTCCTTTCCCTGCTCGATCGCCGTGGTATACCGCCGGCTGACAAACCCGTACAACCGGTTGATCAACGTGTTGATGAACTTGTTCTCGTAGGTCATCATCGTTTCGTCGTAGAACACGTTCAAAATCTTCGACGGCGTAATGGTGTCGCCTTCCACGCTGGAAATAAAGTCGGTATGCTGCGCGAGGTGGCGCACGGAACGGCTGGAAATATGGCGGGAAAGCTCGATGGGCAGAATTTCCTCGTTCTCCTCGATGAACCGCCCGGGTTTGCGGATGATCTCATCCAACGCGGTAATCGAATCCTCGATTACGCGCACCCACGTTTCGTCAATCGCTTTGAGCATGAACCGTTTGCGAAGCTCCACGGTTGCCTCGCCATCGCGCATGGCGCCGAGCACATCGGGATAGAACGCGTATTTATGCGCAACGTCGTGCAAAAACGCGAGCGTTTCATCATAAACTTCGTGGAACTGTTTTGCGGTTGCGGGGTTCAGGTGCGGTTGCTCCACCGCATCGGTTTGGGTAATTTCGCCAAGGTCGGGCGCGGAAAAAAACTCCGGCGCGCGCCGCTCGGGAACGGTAATTTCGTCAATCGTCCGAACCCCTTCGGGCATGGAAACATCCGGCGTTACCTCGCTGGCCCCGCCGGATGGAGAAAACGTTTCGGGGGGAGTACCCGCGCCGTTTTCCGCTTTTTTAGCCGGATCGTTCTCGTAATGTTCCACGCGTACTCCCCCTTTCCCGTGTTACTTGCTTTTTGGCAACATCGCCGCCGGAATTGCGCGGTATCGCCTTAATACATTTTCTGCAGTCTCTGCAAATATGCAATGCACTCTTTCATTTCGCCCTTGCCGAAGAGGTTATCCATATACATAATCAATCCCTTGATCTCGTCGCGGATCAAAGAAAGGTTCAACCCCTCGAACTTGCGGTAAACCTTGGTGGCAAGAATGTAGTCAATGCCGTCCAGCTCGGTTCCGCCGCACGCGATATACACCGGAACGAACAATTTGAGCTGTTTCATAATTCGGTTTCCGAACGCAACGCGGAATTTTTCGATTACATACAGATCCAACTGCCCGATTTTATCCAGCATTTCCTCGCTGACGGGGTATTGCTCAATCGCTTTCTGATAAAGCCCGTCGATATAGGAATAGCTGATGTTCTTCGCGTCGGTGGGCGGGGCGTCAAACGGCATGCCCTTGCTATCGAGGTTGATCGTCAGCGCGCGGTCGTAAACCTTATCCGAAACGGCGAACGTGGAGTCGTCGTTGTTTGCGGTTCCGATATACCACACGTTCTGCGGAATCTGCAATTTGCCGTCCACGAGTTTTTTCGGGTCGGTCGGCCACGCGGCGGGAACCAGCTCGATTTTCCACTCGGCGGGGTCCGGCATTTCGAGCACCGAAAGCATTTCCGCAAAGTAGTATTCCACGCGCGCGATGTTCATTTCGTCAAGCACGATAATATTGATGTCGTCGGTGTACGACGATTCGTAAATGCGCCGCAGAACCTCGGTTTCGTTGAATTTTTTCGTAAACTCGTTGAAATAGCCGAACAGCTCGGTGCGGTCTCTCCACGACGGCTGAACCGACGCAATGGTGGTATCGTTTTTGAAATACTTGCCCATGATATACGGGAGCGAAGTTTTACCCGTTCCCGAAATACCCTGCAACAGGATCATTTTGGTGGACGCCAGCCCCGCGAACATCAGCCGGATGGTGCGGATCTCATAATAAAGTTTTGCGCGATAGCAGGCGAAATTGCGCAAATCCTCGCAAATTTCCGCAAGCGACATGGTTCTGTTGTAATCCGGCGGGGTGTAGAACGTGTATTTTTCGTCCACCGCGGAAAGCCGGAAGAACCGTTTTCCGTCGTCGGCAACTTCTCCGCCCTCGCCGTTTTCTCCGCCGCCCGCGGGCGATCCCTCGCCGTTCGGCGACATCAGCTGCTGCAATTCTTCCATATTCAGCCCGCCCGCGCCAACTTTCATGGCAAGGATGCGCTCTTTTTCCTGCGTAAGTTTGAGAACGTCGCGGTGCAGGTCGGCAATTTCCTCCAGCAAATCCTCGTTCCCAACGAGCGTCCGGCGGAAGCGGATATATTTTCGGATCAGCAGGACGATCAAAAAGATCAGCCCGCCCCAAATTGCGTAAGTCAGGATAAACGAAAGGACGGCCAACACCCACCCGATAAACCCGAATTCCGCTTTGTACGCGGCAATCTGGTTAAAATAAAACGGGAAGTTGAAAATTTGGACCAATCCCAAAAATATGTTGGAAATGATTTGCCATACGCCGCCGAGCATGGCGGTCATAAACGCAAAAAACCATTTCAGAAAAGCATCCATTCCGGTTCTCCTTTCGGGCGTTTGCGGGTCTGTATTTCACCGAAAACTCGCAGATACGTCCGCGCATCTGCGAGTTTTCCTCGGTTTTGGGTTCCCGATGCATGGGAATTGTTGTTCGTTCGGAAAGCGTTCGTTAATCCTTTGGCGGGTCGCTCGGATCGGACGGTTTTTCTTCCGCTTGTTGCGCGGCCTGCTGCGCGGCTTGCTGTTTGAGGTACTCTTCCACCGCTTTTTGCTTGATCAATTCCTCGTCGGCCGTGCTGATCACCTTCTTGCCCGCGTTCTTAATGCCGAGGAACGTTTTAATGAACACAAACACCTCGTACAGGAAGAACAGCACCAACGGCAAAACGATTACAATCAAAAATCCTTTCGGCTGTTGCAGGAAGGAAAGGAAATTTCCCAATCCGCGGAAACGTGTTCCCGTATATTTGGCAACCACATCCGTATAATGTACGGAACCTGTATCGTTCATTGCGTTGTTATCACCGCGCGTGGTATAACGCACAGCCTGCGAACCATCCGGCGACATTTCCACCGCAACAACACGGTGCGTGTTGATCACATCTTCCGCAACCCCGTCGCCGTTAATATCCAACATCGCGTGGAAAGAAATAATGTCTCCCTCTTTTAGAGAAGTTTGCCCTTGGACGGACAGTTTTTTGCAAACGATCAAGTCGCCCTCTTTGAAAGTTGGCGACATAGAGGGAGAAAGAACGGTCAAGTAGCATTTTCCGTTAATGGTTGGAATGCCGTCCGCGCTTCGCTGCGCGGCGAACGCCAGCACCGTGACCACCACGGCAAAAGCCACGAACAGCCACAAGAAAACGTTCAGTACAATTTTAAGTACTTTCTTCCAGCTTTTTGTTTCCACATTTGTTTCGCTCATTGTTTTGAAAAATCCTTTCTGTCGGTCAAAATGGCGTTGAATTACGCGGGAGACAGATATTCATTTTCCATTATATCAAATTTCATTCGATTTGTCAACAAAAATTTGCAAGGAAATGCTTAAAAATGCGAATTTTTTTGCTTTTTCGGCCGTATCGCGCCTATATATAATAAAAGGAAGCGTTTTTCCCTTCGATTTTTGCCTTGCGGGAACTTTTGAAAAGCTCGATTTTGATCGTCCCAATGGGAAACTATCTTGAAAGGCTCTCCCTCGGGGAAGAGCTCATGTTGCAAGCAACGGTGAGAAGGCATTTGAGCCCTCTCCGTCAGGCTCCAACGTCGCCTGCCACCTCGTTATCGGCTTGCCGATTTTCCCGAGGGCGAGGCGAAGTGACAATCAAACGAAATGCAAATTTCAGATTGTCCTGTTCAAATGGCAGTTACTGAAAAGCTCCCTCGGCGGTTCCAATGGGAAACTACCTTGAAAGGCTCCCCCTCGGGGAAGAGCTTATGTTGCAAGCAACGGTGAGAGGGCTTTTGAACCCTCTCCGTCAGGCTCCAACGTCGCCTGCCACCTCTCCCCGAGGGCGAGGCGAAGTGACAATCAAACGAAAAGCAAATTTCAGGTCGTTCTGTTCAAATGGCAGTTGCTGAAAAGCTCCCTCGGCGGTTCCAATGGGAAACTACCTTGAAAGGCTCCCCCTCGGGGGGAGCTCCCGAGCGAAGCGAGGGTGAGAGGGCTTTTGAACCCTCTCCGTCAGGCTCCAACGTCGCCTGCCACCTCTCCCCGAGGGCGAGGCGAAGTAACAATCAAACATCCCAAAACAGAAAGCCCGATGGGAGATCGCTCCCATCGGACCTCTGTTATTAGAGTTTGGTTTCGGAACGGTAACGCACGCCGCATCCTTTCCGCACCTGCGTCTGATGCGGAGAACGGCACCGTTCTATAACAATCAACTAAATTTACAATTAGTCAATACCCAGCGTAAAGGAGAGCGTATAATCGTCGGGGGTAAGAGCGTTGTTCGTGGTGCAGGCATCATCTTCACCATCGAAATAAACATATACGTTGACTGTGGTGTCGCTTGTGGTAACAGTAGAAGCGAGCAAGCTCTGCAACTCTCCTTCAACACGCGCACCATTCTTCCAAACAACCTTGTTATCGCCACACACAAAGAGTACGCGGAGAGAAGCGGCAAGATCGTCGGTAACATCATCAGGAGACTGTGTAACAGCCGCGAAAGCTACGTTAGTAACCTTCAGATTGGTTGCAGAAGTAGCACCAGAATTGGGTTTCAGACGAACTTTGAACTCCGTCAGCAGTGCGTAATTTGTAGTGACGGATGCGGTAACATCCGTATAGAAGTTAGAGGTTCCAACGCCGGTCTTCGCAGCGTCGGGATCGGTGCTGTAGGTGGTAGCCCAAACAACGGTCGTGCCATCAAAAGCAGTTCCGGCCTCATACTTGCTGTCGCTGTTACTATCAACCAGTGCTTTGAAAACATGGGTCGGGTAAACCTCTTTGCTTGCCGCAGAAATTTCAGCAGAGGTAAAGGGATCGGAATCGTTCCAAGCAGTGGCGGTCTGTGCGATTTGAAGGAACTTCGCATCAGACTTCGCTTTGACCTGCATACCGGTTGCAGTAACGGTGGTGTTCATGGAGAACCACGCGTAGGTCGAGGTGCCCAGCATAGCGGCCGCGATCAGCAGCATGCAAAGGGCGGGGATCAATTTTTTCATTGTCTTTTTCTCCTTTTAAGAAAAATTTTTTGATGTATCTTACACACCGCCGGCCGCCGCCTTTGGTGGGTAATTCTTGTTTTAGCCTTCTCCTTTGGGAGAAGCTCCGCGGAGAAACTCCTTCCACCGCTCGCTTTCGCTCGCGGTCCCCCTCAATAAACCGGCTTTGCCGGTTTTGCCATAGGTGGAGGTTTCAAGTTACTGCCGTTTGGAAAGGGCAATTTTACTCCGCGACTTTTTCTTCGTCGGTTTCGAGGATTTCCATTTCCATATCGATTTTGAACTCGCCGCCGATGATGTCGTCCGTGCAGTCGGGGTCGTTGCCTTCGAGCCAAACGATGATGGTATATTTGGTCACTTCGCCAATTTGGAAGTTTTCAAAATCTCCCGTGGCGATCGTGCTTCCTTTCCAGAACTCGGTGGTGGGAACGGTGCGGTTCCCGTCCTTATCGAGGTCCATTTCCGGACCCGACCCGTTCGTGGCGGTTCGCGCGTAGGTGGTCGCTTCGCCGTTGATATACAGGCGAACCCGCACCGCGCGCTCAATTTCCTGCGACGCGTTCTTAATGGCCAGCGTGTAGCGGTAGGTTACCGCTTCCTGCCCCGCGTTCTTACAATAAAAGGTATATGCAAGGTAGTTTTTGCCGTTGTGTTCGCCGTCCTGCGAATCAAGATCGAGCGGGAGCGTTGAGCCGTCGATGTTGGTAATATCGACCGACGCTTTGGAATTGAGCCGCGAAACCGGCGATGAAAAATCGGTGGTTTCCGAAAGCGTTAAGGCATAGCGGACATTTGCAAATTTATTGACCGAGACCGAAAAGCTGCCGTAACGGTCATACAGGATGGTGACAATATACGTGATGATCAACACCAACGCGATGATCCCGAGAATGATCGGGGTTAAGCGGAGCAGAATGCGATACCGCTTGATTTCCGTTGCGGAACGGCGCAGGATGGAAGTCCCGCTTTTTGCTTCTCGCTTCAATACTTCTCTTCCTCTCTCTGTTCAATGGCTTGCGCCAACGTCATGCGGCGCGCGCCTTGCTCCGTGGTTCCGCGGTAGTCTTTTGCGGTGGTGTAGCCGATGCACTCCGCGCGGTTCAATGTGCGGATCTGGTCGTCGTCCGAAACGCCGTTGGCGATTACGTCCACGCGCATGCTTTTGAGATACTGCACCATGGTTGGAACCACGTTGGGCTTGTTGCGGTCGTTGGTCAGCGCGGTGGTGGCTTCGTCGAGCAAGGCCATGTCCACGGGAATCGCGGTCAGGCGCGCGGTGGGGCAATCCACCCCGCCAACGCCCGAAAGCATGGTGCGAACTTTCAGCAACTTCATATCCAGCACCGAAAGCCGCGCTTTGGATTCCTTGCAAAACAGGAGCGATTGCGGGAACTCCAAACAAAGTTTGGACGGATCCTTTAACCCCGATTCGGCGATTACCGCTTGCATCCATTCGTAAAGATCCACGTTCATGGCGAGCGCAATGGGACAGCGGACCGAGATCCACTCCACATGCCGCCCCGCGTTTGCGAACGCTTCCAGATGGCGAACGGCTTCGAGAATGTTCCATTTTGCCAAGCGAACGCCCGTTTCGGTAACGTTGGTTGCAAAGGAAAATTCTTCTTGCCGAAGCACGCCCATAACCACGCTGTTCACAAACGTTGCGGTGCGGTATGCGACCGGCATTTTGGAATAGCAATCGTTGATCGCCGTATAGCGGAGTTCCAGCGGCGGAACGCCCGATTCCACCGTTTGCCGGACATACTGCGCATGCAGATCGGTTGTTTCGTTGTTCTGCATGGCAATTCCCCTTTCGGCAGATTCGGATGGTCCCAAAAAAGAAAACCACCTGCAACACTCTCCCGCGGGAGAACGATTGCAGCTGGCGAACTTAAAATGAAGCCCCTATAGCTTTGCGTCACAGCCTTTCGACTGCTTTGCCCTTATCAAGTATATGCAATTCCGGCGGTCCGGTTCCAAAGCTGTTTTCCCCGAACACGAGTGTATTATACCACCTTTTTTTCGGTTTGTCAAGAGTTTTTTGAAAAATTTTTTCCAAATTTCCGAATTTTTTTCGAAAACGGGTTTTCCCCGCTCGGGAAACGCTTCAAACGGCGTTTCCCGAGCAAATCAAGGGGGCGTTTATTTCCGGTGTTCCTTTAAGAACAGCAAAAAGTCGTGTTCGGGGATCGGGCGCGAATACAGAAATCCTTGGAAATAGTCGCAGCCCATCTCGCGCAGCATGGAAACCATTGCCTCGGTCTCCACGCCCTCGGCCACCGACTTCATGCCCAGATCGCGGATCATGCGGAACGAATGGTGCAGGATCATATTGGACGCGGGGTTTTTCACCGCTTTCCAAATGATGCTTTTATCGATTTTAACGATTTCGAGCGGCAGCCCCGCAAGGTGATCCACATTGGAATAGCCCGTTCCGTAATCGTCCAGCGAGAACGCCACGCCGCGCCCCACCAGCTCGCGCATGTTCCGCCCCATAACCTCTTGGTTGTTGATGGCGGCGGTTTCCGTAATTTCCAAGTTGATGCGCTCGGGCGGAACCTGATACTGTTCGAGGATGGAGAAAACCCACTCGGGCAGGTCCTTTTGCATGCACTGCATGGCCGAAAGGTTGACTTCGATATACTCGATTCCGAGCAGATCGGGGTGATGTTCGTTCCAAAAGCGGCAAACCGATTCCAACACAAACCCGCCCACTTGGGTAATCAACCCGTTGCGCTCGGCAATGGGAATAAATTCATCGGGCGGAATGAAGCCGAGTTCGGGGTCTTTCAGGCGCAGCAACGCCTCGGCCGAGCGGAACCGCCCGCTCGCGTCCTCGAAAATGGGCTGGTAGTAGACCTTGAAATGGCCGTTGCGCAACGCGGTCCGGATGCAGTTGAGCACATCCACCTCGCGCGTCATCTTTTTCAGTTCGTTGTCGGTCACTTCAATAATCCGGTCGCCTTCATACTCCTGCCGCAGGGAAAAATCCACGGCCGTTCGCACCTGCTCCACCGTTGCGGCAACCTCGGGAAACCGCAGGACGCGGAAGCAGTACGAAAGCGAAATGTCAATGTCCTTATAGTGCGCGTCCTCGGGCAGCTGCGCCAAGAACGGCTCAATTACCGTTGTTTGCGGGTCGCCCGACGTCAGAATGGCGAAATGGCAGCGGTGAACATAGAACACGTTTTTCCGGCCGAACAGTTCATGGATCCGCGCGATGAACCCTTCCATCAGCGAATCCCACGCGCTGTCGCTCAACAGCCGTTTCAGGTAGTCCACGTTCTCCGGTCCGGCGATTACGAACGTGAAATTCGACTTGCCCATGTGGTTGGAGAGAAAATCGTAAAACGCGACGTCGTTATAGCAATAGGTATTGCGGTACATGAAATCCGACGGTTTTTCGAGCGAAGCATACAGCACGATCAGCACCAGCGAGCTTGCAAACGACGTCAGCAGCCAATCGCTGTGGAAAAACTGAATGGAAACCGCGATAATAACGGCCAGCACATAAAGCGAGACGGCAATTGCCTGCGCGCGGTTGAGCCGCTTCCGGTAGCGGATGATCTGCACCATGGAAAACAACAGCATTCCGAACGCGAGAACATACAGAACCGCAAAAAACGATCCGTGGCGGTACACGCGGTCATCATCGAAATAAAAGATCCATGTGGTCAGCGGAGAAACGACGATCAACGCCACTTCCAGAATAGCCGCGCCATGCCAGATCGCCCGCTCCCACGGCTCCGCATGTTTGCCTTTGGCAATGGCAAGCACATAAACATAGAAAATGATCGCGCTTGCGTTGTTTGCGAGCAGATAGAGGCTGTTGATCAGATAATTCATCGGCAGCGGGACGCGGTTCGCATAGGAAATGGTATAGGCGGTGCCAACATCGAACGCGGCGGCCGCGAGCGTTACGATCATAAGTACCACGAACAGCCGCCCCGAAACGGTGGAGTAGCCTCGGCGCATGATATACATGGCAATGAGAACGCTCGTTATGAACATCGCGGCAATATCAAATTGAATTACATATTGCATAGGCTATGCGTCTCTGCTCCCATGGTCTCCGATTCGCGAAGCGTTCTCTCCGGCGCGGACGGTCTCCCGCGAAACGCTTTCCGCCGCGTCCAGCGGCATTGCGAGCTGATCGGTTGCCATCTGGCGTTTCATATCCGATTTGTTGCGGTACATCAAGCGGTCGGCCTCGGGGAACAGATCGTCCACATCCATGGGGTGAACGTCGTCCGAATACGCGTAGCCAACCGCCACACTGATGTTCTCTTCCCGCTGCATCTGCTCGAATTTTGCAATCTTTTCGCGCACTTCGGCTTCGGTAACGTCCTGCAAAACGGCAACGAACTCGTCGCCGCCCGTGCGGAAACAGTTGCGGCCCGTTTCATCCCCGAAACATGCGAGGATGCACTTTGCCGCGGTTTGCAGCAGCGCGTCGCCCGCAACATGCCCGCGGGTATCGTTGGTGGGTTTGAGGTTGTTGACATCCAGCGAGAGAACGGCGATGGGGAGATTGGCTTTCGAGCGGCGGATGGAAGAGATGAAATGCTTTTCGGCAAGGCGGTTCGGCAAGCCCGTTAGCGGATCGAGCCGCGCGCTCTGGCGCAGGTCGTCCTCCAGCAAGGCCTTTTTGTCGATCAGCCGATCGTACAGCGAGGAAAAGTATTTCAGCTCGCGCAGTCCATGCCGGAACGCGATTTTCTTCCCGCTCCGGATCCGCTTGGAAGCGTTGGTGAGCGGAACCAGAAACAGCGCGTAAAACAGGATAACGACCACAACCGAAACCAAGCAGACAATGGCGGTATAAAGCCCCTGCGTGCGCGTATACCGCCTTAACCGCAGGGAGAGGCTCTGAAACTCGGCCTCGGTTTCGGCGGCACGCGCGTTCACGGCTTTGTTCGCAAGGTCAACGATCCGCTGTTCCAATTCCTTACAATCCCTGCCGAGCAACAGCTCGCCCGCTTTCAGCTTTTGTTCGTCGGCCGAAAGCGCCAGATACTCCGCGGGGATCTCAACCGCTTCCAACGCGGGGTAGGCCGAAAGGTCTCCCGCACGGCCGATTGCGGTGGCGTAGAGCTTCATGGCGACCGATTCCAGCCGGATCAACTCCCCAACCCCAGCATCGGCTTCGCGCAGTATTGCAACATCGGCGGCATCGAGACGCGCCGCCGCGGCGGACGGTAATGCGGGAAGCGCGGCGTTCGCTTGTGCAAAGAAAGCGCCCAGACATTCCGCATCGCCCGAGGTGACGTACAATCCCGCCTGCGCGGAAAGCGCGTCGGTATAATCGCGGTATTCCCCGCAGATGCGCGAATACGCTATTTGATTCGCGGACACCTCGAACAGACGGTTTTTCACCTGCCCCAACTTTACGAACGCACCCGCGATAACGACAAACAACGCCAGAATCAGCACAACGGCGGGCAACAGGATTACATATGCCGACAGACCGCGTGTTTTGCTGTCGGCATCATGATATTGTTTTGCTTGCATGAAAACACCTCCGGAAAACGGGACTCCCAAACGGAATCGTTCCATTGAAAAAAACGCGCGGGCGCGAAAGATGTTTATATCATAATCTATTATATTATAACACAAAAATATACCGAATACAATACTTTTTCGTAAAATTCGGCAAAAAACCTCATTTCTTGTAGAAAATCCATGAAAAAAATGTATTTTTGCGCCTTCCATAGAAGATTCGGAACAAAAAAATCTCTTCTTTTCTCTTTTTTGCAAGCGCACGATGAAAAAACGTTCGCGGTCGTGCCTTGTGATGCCACGCCCCATCGGAGATGTCGACAGACATGCGTTGCATGTCGTGCAGTTTGCGCCGCCTTGCGGCTTGAACAGCCCTCCGTTCCCGCATCGCGGGAGCGGTGTTCTTCAGAGATGGGTCACCAAAAAGAACGCCCCGCGGTTGCGGGGCGTTCTTTTTGGTGACCCATCGGAGAGTCGAACTCCGGACACCATGATTAAAAGTCATGTGCTCTACCTTCTGAGCTAATGGGTCGCCTTTTTTCGGCACCTTAATATTATAGCACGTTTCTTCCGATTTGTCAAGATTTCCAAAAAAGTTATTTTAGCAGAATGAAGCGCGGCTTTTCCCTGCTTTATTGTGCAAAATTGCTTATTTTTGCACCAAAGGCAGGGTTCTCGCAAGGAACGCCATCTGCCCGATATTCTCGGGGTTCATGGCGGGAAGCGTCGGCGTATATTCCCCGTCGTCAATCTCGCTCTCCACAACGCCCAAACGCGCGAAAAACAGCCACAGGCGATCCCAAAACGGCTTTCCGGCAGGGTTCAGCGTTCCCCCGAAATTTGAAATCAGAAACGCCCTTTCCCGAACGGCTTTCGGGATCAACCGGTCGCGGTACTCCTCGAACCGGTCGGCAAATCCGCAGCAGAGGAACACCCCTGTCGGGCAATCGCTCTCTCCCGCAATCGTCTCTTCCAAAAATCGCTTTGCCGCCGGCCGCAGTTTTCCTCTCCGCACGCAGGACCCCGCCACGCAAACATCATAATCGGAAATTGACGGAATTTCCTTTTCAAGATCGCAAAGGGTAACGTCGGTCCCTTTTAGCTCCTTGGCAAGCCGTTCGGCACAACTGCGCGTCATCCCGTTGACGCCGGCGTAAGCAACCAAAATTCTTCGCATGCTCCGTTGCGTCTCCTTTTTTCGGTAAAAAATGCGTTTTTTCGCTACACGGTGTGCAAATTTGCTCTTTTTTGAAGAAATATGCCGGAATCGGGCGAAAAGCCGTTTTTCGCACACCTGTATTGCAAATTCAATTCACAAACGCCGCGCAACGGCATGCGCCGCTGCGAGCCGTCGCCTTAAATCCGGTGGGCTTTCAGGAACTCCCGAACTTCCTCTGCCGTCGGGATGGACGCGCTCGCCCCGCGGCGGCTGACGGTAATTGCGGAAGTGGCCGTGGCATAAGCCACCGCCTCGCCGACCGTTGCCCCCTCGCAGAGCTTGACGCACAATCCACCTATGAAGCTATCCCCCGCGGCTGTGGTGTCCGCAACGGGAACCGAAAACACGCCGAAGCGGCGCATCTCTCCGTTTTCAAGGTATGCGCAGCCGCGTTTGCCGAGGGTGATCAGCGCGTTTCCGCACCCCTTGGCGCGAAACGCGTCTATGGCGGCTCGAACGTCGGCGTCGTTGTTCTGCGCGATCCCCGTCAGAATCTCCGCCTCAAACTCGTTGGGAATCACCCAATCCACAAACGGAAACAGCTCCGCCGGAACCTCTTTTACGGGCGCGGGATTGAGAATTACGCTCGCGCCGTTTTTCTTGGCGAGTTTCGCCGCCTCGCAAACGGTTTCCACGGGAATTTCCAACTGCAACACCACAAATTTCGCCCATGCGAACAGCTCTTCCGCATCCCGCACGCATTGCGGCGTAACCGTCCGGTTCGCGCCCTCGTCGAGGATGATGTGGTTATCACCGCCGCAAACCGTAATCACCGCGGCTCCCGTGGGTCGGTCCGACCGCAGAACGGGGGAGCAATCCACGCCGAAGGTTTCAAGGTTTTGCAGCGCAAGGTCGCCGCCATGGTCGCGGCCAACCGCGCCGAGCATTCTGACATGGCACCCCGCCTTTGCAACGGCAATTGCCTGATTGGCGCCTTTCCCGCCGAAATTCATGGAAAAACCGCTTCCCGTCAGCGTTTCGCCGAGCTTGGGCAACCGCTCCGTATGAATTACGTAATCCACATTGATGCTGCCCACAACCAGAACATTCTTTTCCAACATTTGCTTCATCATCCCCCTGTTCATGGAAATATCGCTTCTATTATACACGTTTTTTTCCGATTTGTAAAGGGTTTTTTCGCATTTGGCGGTCGGACATTTTTCGTTTTTTGACAGAGACAAAAAATTTGTCTTGACAAAATCCTCCGAATCGATTATAATAGATTCAGATAATTGTTAATGAAGAAAAAAGGAGCCGACGTATGGAATCCCCCGCCCCGCATACCGAACCGCAAAACCGCGTTCTGACCGTTCCGAATATTCTGACCGTTTTCCGCCTGTTGCTGATTCCCGTGATTCTCTGGTTTGCGCTTGCCCGCCAACAGTATCTGATTTCCGCGATCCTGTTGGTGGTTTCGGGGATTACCGACATTGTGGACGGGTTCATCGCGCGGCATTTCCGCATGGTGAGCAATGTGGGCCGGATCCTCGACCCCGTTGCCGACAAACTGACCCAGCTTGCCACGCTTGCCTGCCTCTGCGTGCGCTATGTGCGGTTGGTGGTTCCGCTGGCGGTTCTGGTTGCAAAAGAGCTGGCAAACGGGATCATCGCGTTGGTGATGCTCCGTTATCACCGTCAGGCGCTCGACTCCCAATGGCATGGGAAAGCCACCACCGTTCTGCTTTACGCAACCATTTTTGCCCATTTCGTTTGGGAAGACATTCCCGCGGCCGCGTCGTTCGCCATGATCGCCGCTTGCCTCGGGCTGATGGTTCTTTCCTTTGTTCTGTACACCCTTCGCAATGTTAAAATCATCCGCGCAAGAAAAGAAGAGCGCGAAGCGGCCGACCGGACTTCCGCGCCGGACCGCCCTTAAACGGGAAAGGAGATGGAAACCGAAATGAACGATCTGACCAAACAGGCAATTGCCGCTTCCCTGATCAAACTGCTCCGCGACCGCCCCATCGCGCAAATCTCGGTAAAGGACGTTTGCGCCGACTGCGGCCTGAACCGCCAGACTTTCTACTACCATTTTCAGGACATTTACGACCTGTTGTTCTGGATTGTCCGGCGGGACATTATTTCGTATTTTCACAGCGAACGCATTGCGCCGACCGATTTGAGCGGCTATCTTTACGCGCTTTTCCGCTACTGCCAGCAAAACACGAAACTCGTGCGCCATGCCTACAATCCCTCGCTCCGCATCCGCTACGAAACCGCTTTCCGCGACGCAACGGAGCCTATTTTGCAACGCAGAATCGAGGCATACGAAAACTATCATCTCGTTTCTGCCGAAGACGTGGAACTGTTGGTGTCGTTTTACGCGTTCAGCGCGTCCGCCCTGCTTTTCCGCTGGGTGGAATCGGGAATGCCGGAATCCTTCCAAGCGAGCTTTTCCAAATATTGCCTGATCCTCGATGAAAGCGTGAACGCCCTGCTGCTGAAATTCTCAAAATGAATCGTTTCCTCGAAAATTCCGTCGGTTTCCGACGGAATTTTTTGACAAATTTCATACAGTGTCAAAAAATTTTACATGATTGTTTTTTGTCTATTGTAAAAAAACCGGACGGAAAGTATAATAAAGTAAGTTTCGGCCGTCCGCGCCGAACATGAAATGAAAAAAGGAGATCAAAAAACCATGAGACCTGTCAAAATTCTGACCGATTCCTGCTCTGACCTGATCAAGGAGCTTCGCGATCAATACGACATTGACTATGCGAGAATGCAAACCGTTTACGAGGGCAAGGAGCAATGGGCCAGCCTCGACTTTGAATACTACTCCCCGAAGGAGCTTTACGACATTATGCGCGCGGGCAACCGCATTCTGACCACGCAGGTTCCCCCCGCCGAGTTCGAGCGCATTTTCACCAAGTACCTCGACGAAGGCTATAACATTGTTTACATCGCTTGCGCTTCCAAGCAATCCAACTCGGTGTTCACGGGCGAAAAGGTTGCGCAGGAGCTGCTGAAAAAATACCCCGACGCCGAGATTTACTGCATTGACCCGCTCAACGCCAGCGCGGGCGAGGCTCTGCTTGCCGTTCACGCGGCGCAATACCGCGATCAGGGTCTTTCCGCAAAAGAGATTACCGAAAAGATCATGGCGGAGCGCAACAACGTTAACGAGTTCTTCACCGTTCACAGCCTCACGTTCCTGAAAAAAGCGGGTCGCGTAAAAGCTTCCAAGGCGTTCTTCGGGAATCTGCTCGGCGTAAAACCGATTCTGATTGCGGACGCCAACGGCGCGCAGGTTCCGATTGCCAAAGCGAAAGGCCGCCAGAAATCCATGGAAATGATCGTTGCCATGCTCAAAGAGAAAGTGACCGACCCCGAGGAAAGCGTTTACATCGTCCATGCGGACTGCAAGCCCGAAGAGGTGGAGTTCGTTCGCTCGCTGGTGGAAAAAGAGATCCCCTGCAAGCATATTTACGTTGGCTACATGGGCCCGATCATCGGCGCGTCCGTCGGCCCCGAGGCCATCGGCGTTTGGGGCTTCGGCAAAGAAGTTACCTACAAGTTTGAGGGCTGATCCATGACCGATCAGGTTCTTGACGGACAGACATTTGCAAAGCTGATTTCGGGCGGTGCGGCGAGCCTTGAAGCCAACGCCGAAATCGTGAACGACCTGAACGTGTTCCCCATTCCCGACGGGGACACGGGCGAGAACATGAGCCTGACGATCGGCGGCGGCCTGCGCAACCTTGCGGGAAAAGAGGAAAGCTCCATCGGCAAGGCGGCGCGTCTCCTCGCGGACGGCATGCTGATGAGCGCGCGGGGCAATTCGGGGGTGATCCTCTCCCAGCTCTTCGCGGGCATTGCCGAAAGCCTTTCCGAAAAGGAAACCGCAACGGTTCAGGATGTTGCCGACGCGCTGAAAGCGGGCGTTAAAAGCGCCTACGCGGCGGTTATCAACCCCACCGAGGGCACCATTCTCACCGTTGCGCGCGAAGCCGCGGACTATGCCGCCGCCCGCATTGGCGAGGACACCACCTTCCAATCGTTCAGCAGCGACTACATTGCCGAGCTGAAACGCTCGCTCGACCGCACGCCCGAGCTGCTCGCAACGCTCAAAGAAGCGGGCGTGATTGACAGCGGCGGCGCGGGGCTTTACTACATTGCCGACGGCGTAATCCGCACGGCGAACGGCGAGGAACCCGCCCACGGCGCGGTTCCGCACGGTTCCCCCGCTTCCGACCTCGACCTTTCCAAATTCGATGAAAACACGGTGATGCAGTTCGGCTACTGCACCGAATTTCTGCTTCGCCTGCAAACTTCCAAGGTTGATATTCCGTCGTTCTCGGTGGAAAAATTCATCGGGCTGCTGCAAACGCTCGGCGATTCCATCGTCTGCTTCCAGACCGGAACCATCGTAAAAGTCCATATCCACACGATGACCCCCGGGGTGGTGCTGAACCAATGCCAAGCATACGGCGAATTTCTGACGCTCAAAATTGAGAACATGACCCTGCAGCACCACGAAACCGAAATCCGCAACCGCTTCTCTCCCCTCAAGAGCGAGGAGAAAAAGCCGTTTGCGCTGGTAACGGTGGCAACGGGCGCGGGGATCAAGTCCACATTTGAAGAGCTTGGCGCGGACTACGTAATTGACGGCGGGCAGGGCAAAAACCCTTCCACCGAGGATTTTGTGGAAGCCTTTGACGCCGTGAACGCCGAAACCATTTTCGTGCTTCCCAACAACGGGAACATCGTTATGGCGGCCAAACAGGCGGCCGGACTTTACGAAAAAGCGGACGTTCGCGTGGTTGAAAGCAAGAACATCGGCGACGGGTACGCCGCGCTGACGATGCTCTCCTACGACAGCGGCGACGCGGACGCGATCGCTTCCGACCTGAGCGACGCCATGCAGGGCGTTACCACGGGAATGGTCACGCGCGCGATCCGCAACGCCAACCTTGACGGCGTGGAGATCGAAGAGGGGCATTACATCGGGTTTACCGACAAACACATGCTCGCCTCGCGCGCCGAGAACGCGGAAACGGCCGTTGCCCTGCTGGAACGGCTGAACGCCGCGGAACACGATTTTCTGATCGCCATTTACGGCGCGGATGTCACCAACGCGCAAAAGGCCGATTTTCGCGCACAGATCAGCGCGAAATACCCGAATATGGAACTTTACGAAATTGACGGCGAGCAGGAAATTTACGATTTTCTGCTGATCCTGCAATAAAGGGGGGCCATCATGAACATTGCCATTTGGTTCATCGCCGCCGTCGCGGCATATCTGGTCAGCGGAGTCAACCCCGCCATCCTGCTCTCGCGCGCGATCTACAAACAGGATATCCGCACCGTTGGGAGCAAAAACCCCGGATTTACGAACTTCAAGCGCGTTTACGGTTGGAAATTCGCTTGGCTTGTGCTTTTCATCGACGTAACCAAAGCCGTTCTTCCCTGCCTCGGATTTGCGATCGCATTCCGTGAAATCGGCGTCCTTGATACAGCCCAATATCAAACCGGTTCGGCGTTTACGGGTAGCAATTTTCAGCTTGGCGCGGCCTTTACGGGGCTGTTTGCCATGCTTGGGCATGCCTACCCCGTTTGGTACCGCTTCAAAGGCGGCAAGGCGTTTTTGGTGGCCGCTTCCGCCATCTGGTTCATTGATTGGCGCGTGGCTTTGATCGCCTCGGGCGTGTTCCTGCTGTTGCTGTTCACGGTGCAAATCATGTCGGTCTCGTCGCTTACGGCGGCGCTTTCCTGCCCCGTTTCGCTTGCGCTGTTCGGGTTTGCGCACCCCGTGGTTATGGTTTGTTGCGTGCTTTCGGTCATCCTGCTGTTCTGGCGGCACAAGCCGAACCTTGTCCGCTTGGCGCATGGCAAGGAGCCTCGGTTCAAGCTGTTCGGTAAGAACAAAGTTGCGAAAGACGGACCAACCGAAAAACCGTCCGACGCGCAGGCCGCTCCGCCACCCGAAAACGCTCCCGACGAACAAGCCGTAGTTTCGCGGCATTGACCCTTTGAATACGCTTTTTTCGCAACCTGTATGCAAAAAACCGCCGCCCGATGGGCGGCGGTTTTTTCCTTGCCGCCGACCGCGAACGCCGCGAGCCGGTCTCTCTTTGTCTGCGGTTGTATGGCGCTCGCTCCCCCAAGGATGTTCCAAAAAAAGAATGAAATCATTCCTATTGTAGGGCGGGGGCTTGCTCCCGCCGAAAGCGCAAGTTTTTGTAAATAAATGGTAGCGAATATCCGCATATTTGTTGCTTTCTTTTCCCGTTTGTTTTTCGGCGGGAGCAAGCCCCGTACAACCGCAGGTTGTTCCCTACGGAAATTGGTTTTTCTTTTCCATCCGTGGTGGGTTATTCTTGGCGGGCAGTTACCCCAAGCCTCGCCCATGGAGAGAGGTGGATTGGAGCGAAGCGACAAGACGGAGAGGGTTAAAAAGCACATACATTCAACCGCCCTCTCACTCGCTTCGCGAGAGCTCCCCCCGAGGGGGAGCCTTTTAAGTTACAATCCGGTAAAAGGCCTCATCCATAAGCCGCTTGCGGCTTTGGCACCATTCCCCCAAGGGGAAGGCTCGCGGCGTTCGCTGACAGTGTGAAAATAGCAGAAAAGGGTTATATTCCAACAGAAAGTTATTTGAAGCCTTCTCCTGTCGGAGAAGGTGGCCGCGAAGCGGCCGGATGAGGCTTCCTCTTGCTTGTTACTTCGCCTCGCCCTTTGGGAAAATCGGCAAGCCGATAACGAGGTGGCTTGAAGCAGAGCGACAAGTCGGTAGGAGTTTTTTCTACTCCTTCCACCGCTCGCCTGTTACTTCGCCTCGCCCGCGGGGAGAGGTGGCAGGCGAACTTGTGAGCCTGACGGAGAGGGCTGTTGCGGCAATCGCTATTTTTGCCCTCTCTGTCACGCTAACGCGTGCCAGCTCCCCCCGAGGGGGAGCCTTGAAGTAACTTCCCATCGGAAACTCCTTCCACCGCTCGCTCTCGCTCGCGGTCCCCCCTCAATAAATCGGCTTTGCCGGTTTTGCCAAAGGTGGAGGTTTTAAGTTCGTTCCCATTGGAAGGCCTCATCCGCCTCGCGTTGCTCGGCACCTTCCCCCAAGGGGAAGGCTCAAAGGCTTCATCCATAAGCCGCTTGCGGCTTTGGCGCCATGTCCCCAAAGGGAAGGCTTCAAATTCCCCGTTTTCGCAACCTGTATGCAAAAACCGCCGCCCGATGGGCGGCGGCTTTTTTGTTTTCCGAAATTCGGGAATCGTTCGTCTTTCCCGTAAATCGGGTTATTCTCCGTACACTTCCAAGTCGCCCCAATCGACAAACATGCCCGTTGCGTCGGACGTGGCGATCACATCCTCGCGGGAGATAGGAATGCACTCAAACAAAGGTTCCTGATACTGTTTCATATCGCACCTCCATCAGCGAGCGGGAGCAGCAAACCAATAGGACGTTACAAGCGCGCCGTCTTTGTAAACAATTGCGGCGGTTGCGCCGTTGGTTTTTGCGCCGTCCTTTTCCGTGTAAGGAGTAACAATGAACGTATAGGTTCCGGTTGTGGGAATGTCGGTAAGCGTCAACGCGGAGTAATAGGTACCCACCGCAGGTTCGGCGGGGTACGCGCTGTTCACGCCGTCCGCGGACGCGAGAATCTGCTCCCAGACGGACGCGCTCTTCTTTTCGCCCGCGGTTTTCACGGTTGCGTTGCCGCTCGTTGCAACGAGGACTTCCACGCCGACGTAATCATACGCGGTGGATGTGACCGACGAAACGAAACGCAGCGCGTAGGTTTCGCCAACCGCAAGGCTTTGCTGCTGACCTTCCAGATTGACGGTATATTCGCCCGCAGGTTTTTCACTTGTGCCGAGAAGCGTTTCGGCAACGGCCAATTCGGGATAACCTTCGCGAAGGATCCAAGTTCCGGAGCCGAAATTGAACGCGGCAAACTTTTTGGCGGCGTTTGCGCCCGTAGCCTCGGCGGCAGAGGCAATTTGACCGCCGCCTGCTACAAACTTGTTCTTATAGTACACCATTACGTTCCATTCGTTGGTTTGCGTTGCAACCTCGCCTGTTCCGCCCACAACGGTAACATCGTAGCCGGTTGCCGTGTTGATATAGCGAACATTGCCCAAGGTTTGAGAAGGTTTGGCATAAATACCGACCGCATACGCTTTGCTGCAAAAGCAATCCTTAATGGTAATATACTTGCTTTCATCGGTGTTTGTTGTACCAATGTTGCCGGCAATGCCGCATCCGTAATAGCCGCTCCCCGTTACGGTTCCGGTTACAATGCAACGCTCGAACCACGCGGTTTGCAATTGGCATTTCCCAACAATGCCGCCGCCGATATACTTGGACGTTACATCGCCGTAAACAATGCAATCGGTCGCGGAGAAATGTTTGTTGGTCGTGGCGCAAATGCCGCCTGCAAACGTGTTGTTGCTGCTTCCGTTGGTCCCCGTTACATCGCCGTAGTTCGCACATCTGATAAAGGTGGTGTTTGTGTTGTTATATGCCTGACAAACGATTCCGCCCGCAGAAGCGGCAACGTTATCGGTGATTTTATCGTTTGCATCCTTCACCGAATTGGTATGCTCGTTCTCTGTGTAAATAACGCCCGTATTGATACAATCGGTGCAAGTGGTGTTTTTGCGTGTATCGGCGACAATACCGCCCGACATGCAAAGGCTTTCAACCCTGCCCGTATTCACACAGCGATCAAACGTACCGCCGGCGTTCAAATAGCAGATCAGACCCGCAGCCTTGCTCCAACTGTTTGCGGCGGGAGCGTCCGCTTGAATGTGCCCGCTGTTGGAGCAATCCGCCACCGTGTTGGCCAAAGCGGCATCATAGCCGACAAGTCCGCCCACAACCGTTACGGTGCTGGACGTTCCGCCCGCGTTCTGGGTTTTCGCATACACATTGCCCGTATTCGCGCAGTTGGTAAGCGTCAATTTCGTAACGTCGTTTTTCAGGTAGCCGATAAAGCCGCCCGAATAGGTGGGAACGCTTGCCGTATTGGTGGTGGAAAGGTTTGCGTTATTGACCGAATTGGTGATGGATACCGTGCCGCTGACGGCCAATTGAACGAAGCCCGCAATGCCGGGGCAATCCGCATTTGCACCCGTTTGAGTGGCAGTAACGGTGGCATTGTTAATCACCTTATCGAAGCTGACCGCGCCCGTGGACGTGTTGGCAATAACGCCAATGTTTGTACCCGTGGACGTAATCGCGCCCGCAATGGTTACATTCTTGATCGTTGCGCCGTTCAGGGCCGCAACCAACGGGACCGAGGTGTAAATGGTGTGGTTACCGCCGTCGATCGTTCCCGAGAACGATTCAAACGTGGTGGTATTGGGGTTTTCCGCGTCACCGATGTCGGCGGTCAGATAATAGCTGCCCGCGGGGTCGGTGATTTGCGAAAGGCTGTTGATTCCCGTGAATCCGTCGGGTACGTCCGCCGCCGTTGCGGAAACAACGCCAACGAACGCAAGAGACAGAACCATAAATACAGCCAAGAGCATGGATAAACTTCTTTTCATGGGTTTTTCTCCTTTTTTGTTTTGTTTTTTTAATTGTTTCGCTTGGGGTAACAATGGGGTTGTTTTGGGGTTTCGCGGGGGCGCGGTTGGCGGCCCTCTCCGTCTTGCCGCTTTGCGGCAATCCACCTCTCCCCGAGGGCGAGGCTTGAAGTAACTTACCATTGGAAACTCCTTCCACCGCTCGCCTGTTGCTTCGCCTCGCCCGCGGGGAGAGGTGGCAGGCGAACTTGTGAGCCTGACGGAGAGGGCTGTTGCGGCAATCGCTATTTTTGCCCTCTCACTCGCTTCGCGAGAGCTCATAATCGGCTTGCCGATTTTCCCGTGGGGGAGCCTTGAAGCCTTCCCCTTGGGGGAAGGTGGCCGCGAAGCGGCCGGATGAGGCTTCCGCTCGCTTGTTACTTCGCCTCGCCCTTGGGAAAATCGGCAAGCCGATTACGAGGGCAGGCGACAATGGAGCCTGACGGAGAGGGCTGTTGCGGCAATCGCTATTTTTGCCCTCTCACTCGCTTCGCGAGAGCTCCCCCCGAGGGGGAGCCTTGAAGGATCTTACCATCGGAAACTCCTTCCACC
>CADBKZ010000003.1 GCA_902795355.1 uncultured Ruminococcus sp. | reverse complement strand
GCCTTTCTTGCTGTTGAAGTTCGGATAGGTAAAGAAAACAGAAAATCCGAACACGCCATACGCGATGACGAAGTTCGGATTATTCCTGTTTGGTGCGGGCAACAGGACTTGAACCTGCACACCAAAGGTATTGGATCCTAAATCCAACGCGTCTGCCAATTCCGCCACGCCCGCATAACCGTTTTATTTTACCATATTTTCTTCCGTTTGTCAAGGGTGGCGGCGGTAAAATCCTTTCTTGCCGGAAAATCCTCGGCAATTTGGGAATTGATCCGTGGGAAATACGGTCGCTTCCGCACTGAGAAAAGGGAATTTACCGAATTGGTTTTCCCAAATTCATCTTTTTTCGCCAAGATGGCGCGTCTCCGTCGTCCGCCCAATATTCGTCCATCTCGCAGATTTTGTCCTTTTCCAATTTGAGAAAGCTCACTACATGAAAGGAAACGTTTTGATCTTTCGGATAGACCCGACCGACCAAAACAACCTTGTTTTCGCTTTCTTCAACGCGTTCTATTTCGCCGTTCCATTCGTCGGGGTACTCGCAGTTTGCCGTGATATACTCCAAAACGGTAAACTGCTCATTGGAGCAATGCCAACGGATGGCGGCGTCGCTGCAAAAATAATGCGGCAACGATTTCCGGTTTTTCGACAACACGTCGTTCCAAAAAGAGTTTATATCCATTGTTTTCTCCAATCAATCATTCGCGTGCGGTTTTCTTTCCGCTCGCGCCAAACGGATCCATTCGTCAGCCTCGGATCGACTCTTGAAAATCAATATATTTTTATTCGGATACTTTTCAATCAGAGAATAAACAAGGGGTCGGTTATCCCTGCCGTAATTTTGAACCAGCTTCACCAACTCCGCGTCAAGCTCCTGCTCCGTCCACGGCATGTCCGTGCGTTTTTTACCAACTCGCTCAACAATTCCGTTCATGCATTCATCCAAACAGAAATCAAGAAATATCACCGTATCGCATGAACGGAATCTGACCTCGAAAGTCCTGCTGTAATTGCCGTCGATGATCCATTTGCCGCCCCGCAGTATGGTTTCAAGCTCCCTGTCAAATTCGTCTCTGGAAATATGGGATTTGTCCGGCTTCCACCAGATATTATCCAAGTGTATCAGCGGCAAGCCCGTGAGTTCATGGAGCTTTTTGGAAAAAACGCTTTTTCCGCTCCCGGGACATCCCAAAACAATAATTTTATCGCCAATCATCCTGTTTTTCTCTCTGTAAATCTCGATTTGCCATCTTTTAACATCACGCCGAAGCGCGCGTCACGCTCCGTATGGGCGGAACGCATCATTTCAAAAACAGGAAACATTCTACAATTTCAATACGGCAACGATCTCATCGCCATCCAGTTCTCCGTTTTCGATAAAACCGAATGAGCGATACAACTTTGCGGCAACTTCGTTTTCCGGCTCGTAGGATAGAGAACAGTACTCCGCTTTGCCGCACGGCCACGTTCTGATAAAATCCAGAGCGAGTTTTATGGCATCCCTTCCGTAACCGCGTTTCTGATATCGTTTGTCTATCATCAAACGCCAGATACTGTAGTTATTTATGAGGGACTTCGGCGGTTCAACATTATCAAATGCGTCATATTCCGCAGCTTCATTGAAGCCGACCATCAGGAATCCCACAGGTTTTTTGCCGTCGTAAATCCCGAATGGAAACGCTGAAGTTTCGGTGCCGAGCACACTGTATGCCTGAACAATGCTGATGGTGTTGCTTGCAACAAAGTTTTTTTGCGATTTGAATACTTTCAGATCAATGATATCCCATACGTTTTTGTAATCAATTCTTTCCAAGCGGATCATATCACGATTTACCCTCATTCATCCCCGATTTTTCAATCTCTTTTTCCATTATACTCGAAAAGTATGATTTTTTCAAGTCTTTAACAAGAAAATGATGTCGCTCGCTTTGCTCGAAATGATGCGACGTTTGCCCTTTATGTCCCGCTGGGACACATCATGCGCGAAGCGCACATCACGTCCGAAGGACACATCACGTTCCGCGTAAGCGGAACACATCATTCAAAAAATCCTCTTTTGGTAGACAAAAGAGGATTTTTTGGCTGGGGTGGCCGGATTCGGACCGACGAGTGCCAGAGTCAAAGTCTGGTGCCTTACCGCTTGGCTACACCCCAAGATTTACCGACCTCTCAATTATACCATAAAATCGGGAAAAGTCAACCCTTTTTTGAAAAATGGGTTGACTTTTTCTCTCGAAAAGATTAATACGGAATAATTCTTCCGCTTACATCTGTAATTTCAAACCCTTTTCCGAGCTCTCCGCTGATTATTCCGTATCCTGCGGCGTTCAGCTTTATCTGCTTTTCGGTTGTGCTTGGTTTGCTTGAATTGTAGGAACTGTTGTCCGTTATGGTACATGTGATTATCACATCCTGATAGATTCCGAAATATGCCCCGTGAAAAGTGAATCGGGGATAACTTCTCATCCCTGATGAAATGGATGTACGCTCAACGGTAAGATAATAATCATAATTTTCCATATTCAGCAAAATCGAAGGAGCGGTTGTTTCTTCGGTTGTTTGCGTTTCCGGATAATTTCGGATTTCCTGTTGCGGTGCGTTCGCGCAACCGGCAAGCAGGGAAGCGCATAGCAGAGCCAGACACACTCCCATGATACGGGCTCGTTTTCCGTTCTTAATCCGTTGTTTCTGCTTACCGCGGTCAACACGACCCAAATCGCGGGATGCGCACTTGATGAAAAATTCCATTTTGTAAATTCTCCTTTTGTATACCAAAACGGGATATTTATATTATACCATTTTGGTATAATAATGTCAAGAAATATTTTTGAAAAAAGGGGGAGAAAATGGGAAAAACAACGTTCCGTTTGCGGGAATTGCGGCGCAAACGCGGCATTTCGCAGTTAAAACTTGCGCTGGACCTCAACATGAATCAAAATTCGATCAGCCGATATGAAACGGGGAGCCGACAGGCGGATTACGATACCCTGCTCGCTTTTGCGGATTATTTTCATGTTTCGGTGGATTACCTGCTTGGCAGGAACGAAAACCCGTCTGTTTCGGAATAGGCGGTTGTTTTTCGCTTTTTTCGTCAAACCGATTGACAAATCGCGCAATCGGGGGTATAATAAACAGGTAAATTGTTCCAACGAAAGGAATTTGAATATGAAAAAGACCGTTTTGAAAAAGTATGCTCGCCTGATCGCCGAAATGGGGATCAACGTGCAAAAGGGGCAGGAAGTTTTAATTTACGCCTCGGTGGAACAGCCCGAGTTTGCCCGCATGGTTGCCGAGGAATGCTATCGGCTCGGCGCAAAGGCCGTGATTACCGAGTTTTCCTATCAGCCCCTCGACAAGCTCGACATGCAGAAGCGTTCGCTTTCCACCCTTTCGCATGTGGAGGATTGGGAAATCGCCCGCTTGGAGCATCGCGTAAAAGTTCTGCCCGCCCGCATCTTTATCGAGTCGGACGATCCGGACGGCCTCAAAGGCATCAACCAGCAAAAGGCGTCCAAAGCGCGGCAGGCGAGATACAAGATCGTTAAGCCCTACCGCGACAAGATCGAGAACCGCGACCAATGGTGCATTGCAGCCGCCCCGGGGGTTGCTTGGGCCAAAAAGGTGTTCCCGAACGAAATCAAATCGCGTGCCGTTGAAAAGCTCTGGGAGAAGATCCTTTACACATCCCGCGTGAGCGAGGACGGCGACCCTGTGGAAGCATGGAAGGCGCACAACGCCGACCTTGCCGCGCGCTGCGAATATCTCAACGGTCTCGGCCTTGAAACGCTGGAATACAAGGCTTCCAACGGCACCGATCTCCGCGTGGGGCTGCACGAGGACGCCCTCTTTATGGGCGGCGCGGAAAAGGCGCTCGGAAGCGGGATCGTTTATAACCCGAACATTCCTTCCGAGGAAGTGTTCACCTCGCCCCGCCGCGGCAAGGCCGAGGGAATTGTGTATTCCTCCAAGCCGCTTTCCTACCACGGGGAACTGATTGAAAACTTTTCGGTGCGCTTCGAGAACGGCAAAGCGGTGGAAGTTCATGCCGAGAAGAACGAGGACCTGCTCCGTGAGATGATCTCGATGGACGAGGGCGCGGCCTATCTCGGCGAATGCGCGCTGGTTCCTTACGACAGCCCCATTTGCCAATCGGGCGTGCTGTTCTACAACACGCTGTTCGATGAAAACGCGGCCTGCCACCTTGCGCTCGGCCACGGATTTACCAACGTTCTCAAAGACTACGACCAATACACCACCGAGGAGTGCTACGCCCGCGGCATCAACGACTCGATGATCCATGTTGATTTTATGATCGGCACGCGCGACCTCTCGATTACGGGCATTACCAAGGATGGCCGCCGCGTTCCCATCTTCCAAAACGGCAACTGGGCGTTTTGAGGGGTCGGAAATGGACGTGATCGAACGCTTTCTGCGCTACGTCTCGTTTGATACGCAATCGGACGAAGCGTCAACCGCCGCGCCGAGTACCGAGAAGCAGAAACTGCTCGGAGCCGCTTTGGCCGAGGAATTGACGTCTGTCGGCCTTTCGGATGCCCGCATGGATGAATTCGGCTATGTTTACGCGTATCTGCCCGCAACAAAGGGGTGCGAATCGATCCCCGCGCTCGGCTTTCTCTCCCACATGGATACGTCCCCGAGCGCGAGCGGGGCAAACGTCAGGCCGCGCACCGTTCGCTACGAGGGTGGGGAACTGCCGCTCGGCAACGGCAAAACGCTGGATCCCGCCGTGTTTCCCTCTCTTTCCCGCTATGTCGGGCAGGAGCTGATTGTAACCGACGGAACCACCTTGCTCGGCGCGGACGACAAAGCGGGCGTTGCCGAAATTGTAACGGCGGTTGCCGAGCTGGTCGCGCATCCAGAAATCAGGCATGGGCGCATTGCCGTGGCGTTCACGCCGGATGAGGAGATCGGCGCGGGAATGGATCGGTTTTCGGTGGAACATTTCGGCGCGCGGTTCGCCTATACGGTGGACGGCGGCGAGATCGGCGAGATCGAATACGAAAACTTCAACGCCGCGTCCGCGCTCTTGCGCGTGCATGGGGTCAACATCCATCCCGGGAGCGCAAAGGGCAAAATGAAAAACGCCGTTCTGATGGCGAACGAATGGATCGGCCGTTTACCCGCCGCCGAGGCTCCGTCCCACACCGAGGGGTACGAGGGCTTCTACCACGTGACCCACATGGACGGCGACGAGACCGAAGCGACCGTTTCGCTGATCGTTCGCGACCACGACATGGCGAAATTCACCGCTCGCAAGGCCTTTTTGCAAGACCTGACCGCGTTCGGGAACCGCGTTTGGGGCGACGGTTGCTTTGAATTGACTCTGCGCGACAGCTACTACAACATGAAAGAGCAGATCCTGCCGCATTACGAGCTGATTGAAAATGCCGAGGCGGCCATGCGCAGAGTCGGCGTGGAGCCGGTCTGTGTCCCGATCCGCGGCGGAACCGACGGCGCGCGCCTCTCCTTTATGGGAGTTCCGTGCCCCAACCTTTCCACGGGCGGCGCGAATTTCCATGGGGTGCATGAATATATCCCCGTGGAGTCCATGCGCAAAATGGTTGCAGTTCTGGTGGAGCTGATGCGCGCGGAGTAACGCCGCAAGCCCCGAAAAGCAGAAAAATCCCCGACGTTTTCGGCGTCGGGGATTTTTGCGGGGGGAAACGGGGGAAGAGAATCAGGCTTGGGCGTTCTTTCTCTTCTCAAAGCAGGCGCTGCAATAAACGGGTCTGTCGCCCGAGGGCTGGAAGGTAATCCGCGCCTCGCCGCCGCAATCCGCGCAAACCGCGGTGAAGTATTCGCGGGGACCCTTGTTCGCGTTCTTTCTCGCGTCGCGGCATGCTTTGCATGCTTTCGGCTTGTTCTGGAAGCCTTTTTCGGCATAGAACTTTTGCTCGCCGGCGGTGAAAACAAACTCCTTTCCGCAGTCCTTGCAGATCAATGTTTCGTCAACAAATTCTGTCTCCTCTGCGGGTGTTGCGGTACCGATGTTTTCCTCTTCGTACATCTTTCGATCTCCTCTTTTTCAAGATGAAAATTTATTTTGCCCCCGATCGGAATTGCACCGATACCTCGGCCGTGCCGCGTTCTCTTTGAACCACGGTGGGCATGCGCTGCCTCAACGGAGAGGCAGATTTTTTCTCAATTTGCGGCGGACGCGCGCAACCGCGTTTTCCACCGATTTCCGGTCGGCGCCGGTTTCGGCGGCGATCTCGGAAGCGGTATGACCCGAAATAACCAACGTCCAAATCCGGTTTTCGTATTCGGAAAGGGTTTCGCGAATGCGCTCGCAAAGCGCCAAGTAGTTTTCTTTTTCCAGAATGTAGCGCGCGGGGTCGTCGGCGGTTTGCGCAACCGCGTTCGGATCCTCAATCGGAATCGCCCGTCCCGCAGGCTCGCGCACCCATTTGCGGCGGCAATCGATCAACCGGTTTTCAATGCAGATTTTTGCAAAATACCCGAACCCGACGCCCGCATCCGCATGGAAACGGTCCAGCGCGCGGCAAAACGCAATGGCGGCTTCCTGCCGCAGGTCGCGGCAATCCTCTTCCGAAAGCCCCGCCGCATAGCGGGCGGCCATGGATTCCATCAGGAAAGAATAAAGCCCCAAAAGCTCGGAAAAAGCGTCCTCGTTTCCGCTTTGCGCCTGCAAAACCAAAGCGTTGATCTCTTCCGGCGTTTTCTGTTCGGGTTTCTGTTTCATGCCGTAAGCGCCTTTCCGTACCGCGGGTCCGGAGCCAAAGAAAACCCGCGTCCCATCCACCGTTTTGCCGCATATCCTTGACAACAAATCCGGTGTCAAACGCAGGTCACAACGCTTTTGCGAACGCGGGGGGAACCGCCGCGTTCATGGGAATATCTACATTTCTTCATATACTATTTTACCACAAATTTGCACAATGTCAAGAGCAATTTTTACACAAAATTTGCCCTATTTTTACAATATTCGAGAAAAGTATCGTTTTTGCACAAAAAAGAACCACCCAAAATAGTAAAATTGTCCAACCGAGGCCCCTCGGATTGTCTATTTTTACCATTTTGAGCGGAAAAAGATTGTGAATTATTTTTTAAGGTTTTTTGAGAGAAAAATGAAGGGATTACGGCGTTTCGTCCTTTTTTTTAGGCTCCTGCGTTCCCCAGATGTAGTTGATGTCGCCGCTCAACAGCGAGGTCATGCCAGAGAGGATCACGTCGGGGTTCGCGTAGCAGTTGCGGGCCATTTGCCGCGCCTGAAATTCGGATTCCACGTTGATGGTGGTGCGGAGCGTTTCGCGGTCGTAGTTGCGGATCACAAAGGTAACGTCGTAGGTTTTATCTTCTTCGTTGCGGTGGATTTCGCAATCGCAGGTCAGCCCCTTGTCCTTGCTGAACCGAATGAAGCGGAGCGCGGCAACAGTGCTTTCGCGCAGGATCGCCTCGCGGAACTCGCTTTTTATGTCCTCGCCGTATTGGATCCCCTTTTTGGTGACGAAATACATTTCGTCGTCCTCTAAATTTTTTCCAACGGGGTCCAGATACCCGTTTTCGATCATTTGCGGGAAAGCCTCGGCAAAGTCGATGTATTTCACATGCTCGGTCACTTCCACAATCTCGTTCAGTTCCACGTATGTCATGGGGCGGTTGATGCGGTGGATGAGATGCAGGATGAAAATATTGATGTCGTTGAGTTTGCTGATGGGGGTTTTCACAATGCTTCTCCTCTCCGAATCGGTGCGCGCAGGGCCGATTTTGCCTGTTTTTTCGCTTTACAAGAATATTTTATCACATTTCTTTCGATTTTTCAATAGTTTTGTTTGCAATTTGAGAAGTTTTGTGGTATGATATATATATCAGCAAATCACCTATCCGAAAAAAGGAACGACAAATTATGATCCAGATCGCATTGCTCGGCTTCGGCGTTGTCGGCAGCGGAACCGCCGAAGTATTAACGGAAAATCGCGCGCTTATCGAAAAACGTTTCGGCGAAGCGTTCAACATCAGGTACATTCTCGACCTGCGGGAGTTTCCGGATCATCCGCTCGGCGGCCGCGTGGTCCACAGCATTGATCCTATCCTCGCCGACCCCGAAATTCGGGTCGTTGCCGAAATGATGGGCGGTTCCCACCCCGCCTATGAATTTACAAAAGCCGCGCTCGAAGCGGGGAAGAGCGTGGTAACTTCCAACAAAGAGGTGGTTGCGCATTACGGAGCGGAACTGCTCGCAACGGCGCGGGAACACGGCGTTTCCTATCTCTTTGAAGCGAGCGTGGGCGGCGGAATCCCGATTATTCGCCCCTTGCGGGACGACCTTGCCCCCAACGAAATTCTTTCGGTCAGCGGGATTCTCAACGGAACCACCAACTATATTTTAACCAAGATGAAAAAAGAAGGGACCGATTTTTCCCTCGCGCTCAAAGAGGCGCAGTCGCTCGGCTATGCCGAGACCGACCCCACCGCCGATATTGAAGGGCTGGACGCGGCGCGCAAGATCGTGATTCTCGCCGCGCTCGCGTTCGGGGTTCTGATTTCGCCTTCCGAAATCTCCGTGCAGGGGATCACGGGCATTACCGCCGAGCAAACGGCGGCCGCCGACGCGCTCGGCTGCGCCGTAAAGCTGATCGGGCATACCGAGCGCGTCGGCGGCCGCGTGCTGGCGTTGGTCGCGCCGCATCTGGTGCCCGCGTCCAGCCCCATCCACCATGTGGAGGGGGTGTTCAACGGCATCCTCGTCAACGCCGATATGCTCGGAAAAACCTTCTTTTACGGCGCGGGCGCGGGAAAATTGCCAACGGCGAGCGCCGTGGTCTCCGACATCCTGAACGCCGCCGCGGGGAATGTTCGCCTGCCCGAATGGACGCCCGCCGCGCCCGATAGGATCGCGGACCCAGCCGACCGCGTTTGCCGCCGCGCGTTTCTGTTCAAAGGGTGCGCGCGCTGCGCCGAGGCGACCAAGACCTATTTCGGCTATGAAAATTTCCTGTTGCGGGACGGCGCGTTTCTCTTCATCAGCCGCCCGATGAGCGGCAGGGAAGCCGACGCCGCCGTTGCCGCCTGCGGAAAAGAGCTTTGCTGGGCGTTGCCCGTTCTTGATTGAACCGAAAGGAGCCGCCATGAAGTACGCGTTTTTCGATGCCAAATCATACGACCGCCCCTCGTTTGAAAAATACGGAAGCGAGGCGGGGATCGATTTTCGGTTTTACGAGACCAAGCTGACCCCCGATACCGTGGAGCTTGCCCGCGGGGCCGAGGGCGTTTGCGTATTCGTCAACGACACGGTGAACGCCGAGGTGATTGATCGCCTTTCGGAAATGGACGTTCGCGCGGTTGCGCTCCGTTGCGCGGGTTACAACAATGTGGACGTTCGCCATGCGTTCGGAAAGGTCCATGTGGTGCATGTGCCGGCCTATTCGCCCTATGCGGTGGCCGAGCATGCCATGGCTATGCTCCTGACCTCGATCCGCCGCATCCATAAAGCCTATATCCGAACCAAGGATTTCAATTTCAGCCTCAACGGGTTAACGGGTTTCGACCTACACGGAAAGACCGTTGGCGTGATCGGAACGGGGAAGATCGGCCGCGTGTTCGTTGATATTTGCCGAGGGTTCGGCATGCGCGTGATCGCCTATGATAAGTTTCCCGCGGCCGATAGCGGGATCGACTATGTTTCGCTGGACGAACTTTTTGCGCAAAGCGACATCATCTCCCTGCATTGCCCGCTGACCGACGAAACCTTCCACACCGTTCGCGCCGAAACCATTGCGAAGATGAAGAAGGGCGTTGTGATCGTCAATACCTCGCGCGGCGCGCTGATCGACGCGGACGCGCTGTTGGAAGGCATTAAGGAGCGCAAGATCGGCGCGGCCTGCCTCGATGTTTACGAAGAGGAAGCCGACGTGTTTTTCGAGGACTTTTCGGGGCATATCATGGCGGACGACGTTTTGGCGCGCCTGATTACGATGCCGAACGTTCTGGTAACGTCGCATCAGGCGTTTCTGACCGAAGAGGCATTGAACAACATTGCCGAAACCACGGTGCAAAACATCCTCGACCTCTCGCGGGACGGCATGTGCCGGAACGAATTGTGCTACCGTTGCGGAAAAACCGAATCCTGCCGGAGCGCGGGGCGCGTCGGCAAGTGCTTCTGAAAAAAATGCGTCCGAAAAATGTAAGAAAGCCAAAGGGGCTTCCCGCTCGGGAAGCCCCTTGTTTATATGTTTTCAATCTTCCGGCGGCGTATTGTCTCCGAAATCCACGTTGAAATGAACCACGGTTTGGGAATCATATGGGATCCTGTAACCTGCGGCGTTCCATGTTTCCCGATCGCCCGCAAAGTTGATTTCCACCACCGATTTCGGAATCTGGTGAACAACAGCGACCGATTCGGGAAGCTCGGTTGCGTGAATATTAATGATTTTCCCCGATCTCCAAATAAAGACGCCGATTTTTCCGTAATAGTTGATTACATTTACGGAACCGCCCGGTGAAGAGGTATCTTTTGAAAGATCGCAGTATACGTTCATCTCCCCGATTTCGCAGCCCTCAAAAGCAGTGGATTGAATCCGAGTCAATGAAGCGGGAAGATCTACCCGTTGGATCCTTTTGCAGTTCTGAAACGCGAAAGCGTCGATCTGCTTCATCCCGTTCCCGAAAAGAATCGTTTCAAATTCCAACGATTCGCAGCCGGAGAACGCGCTTTGCCCGATCCACGTCAGTGCGGAGGGCAGGTTCACAGAGCGCAACGACTTGCATTTGCTGAATGCGCCCATATGGATGCCGACCATTTCATCGGGAAGAACAACGGTTTCCAAACCGCTTTCGAGAAAAACACCTTGCGGAAGAACGGTTATGCCGCTCGGAATTTCAACATATTTGAGCAGAGGACAGCCGGAAAATGCGCGGAGGCCGAGTTTTTGCAATCCGAGGGGAAGTTCCAATTTTCCGTCGGTTCCCTCGGTTGCGCCGTTGGAAGCAACCCAAACCCGCGCAAGCGAGGTGCAATTGCAGAACGCGTATTCGCCGATTATGGTCAGGCCGGCAGGCAAGACCACCTCGGTCAGATCCTTGTTGTCCATAAAGAAGTTCCCGTCAATCTCGGTCAGGGTCGAGGGGAGAACCACCCGTCCCGAGAACGTAACGCTATTGTTATACAGGAGCTTCCGCACCCCCTCGGGAATTGCAACGGCCGTCAGCTTCGGTGCGTTCGGCGGGTAATAGCTTCCGATTGATTCGGAGTGAAAAATCAGCTCTTCCAGTGCGGGGAGCTCCTGCGCGCCGAACTCGGTCAGGTGTTTGGCGTCAACCGTCAATTTTTTCAGAGTCGAAGAGCGAAAAGCGTGGTTGCCGATGTAAACCACGTTTTCGGGAACGGTAATTTCTTCGGCGAAATTGGAATAAAGCGATCGGTAGCCGATATATAGCAAACTTTCGGGCAACCGGATTCCCTTGGGATGCATTTTTTCCAGCGCGGAGTTACCCAAAAACAGGAAGCCCTCGGGCAATTCCACGGTCCCGTAAAATTGAACGATGGAGTCGGTTCCCGCAAACCAGCCGATCAACGTTCCCATTTCGGGGGGAAGCGCGGGAACCGCCAGATCGGGCGTTTGGAAATTCCCGTCGTACTGTTCCCAATCAATATAGGTAATAACCCAGTCGGAATCGCGCTCCTGCGGAATCAGGCCGGAAATCTGCCCGTCGTTCGAGCGATACTTGCCGAATTGCTCCAAGGTTGCAAGGAAACGGGTTGTTCCGCCCTCGTTCTCGAATTGCAGATAAGCCTTATTGCAACGGTCGCACCGGATAAGCGTTGCGCCGAGGCGATTCGCCGCGGGGGAGAGCAGAACCTGCGATTCGTCGGTGTTATGGACGGATTCCCAAGAAGTCAACCGGATCGCGGTGGGAACAGGGGTGGTCAGAATCCGGTGGCATTGTTCGTCGTATATTGGCCCTTCGGTGCAGAGGTCGAGCAGACTGAACGCACCCTCGGGAACATAAATTGCCGCAATGTTATTGATGGCGATTTGGCGACCCGACACAAAATTCGGCGTGGTATCATTGGCGCCGCCGTAAAATCCGACGGTCAGATCATAATCTTCCAGATAGCGGCAGAAATAGGCATGTACAGAGCGGCTGTATTCTTTTTCCACCTGATTGATCGCCGTATTCCAATCCCGCTTCAGCTGTTCCGCCGCGCGATAAGCGGGGGAAAGCTCATAATCGGCAAAATTTCCCGAATGGCGGCAGGCGATCGGTACGATCGGCTTTTCATCAAAAACGCAGGACGTTTGCACCTGATTTCCACTGACCAATGTCAGCAAAATCAAGGTTCCGCTTTCATCATAGGTGTAGAAATGGCGGGGCGTGGATGAATTGAGGTATCTGGAAAAATAGGTTGTCGCGTTTTCATTGATCCGCCGGATCTGTTCGTTCACGGTTTCCATGTTTTCGTAGTAGTAATTCACACGCGAGAGCAGGGTTTGCTCGGCTTTGGTCAGTTCAAACGCGCGGGCGGGAATTTCCAGAACGACATCCGATTTCTCTGACGTGTTCTCAAAGTGAAAGGGGTAAATTTTTTTGTCGTCGGAACCGCTGGTTGCCGTGGCGGTAAAGGAAAGCGTTTCGATTTCATGCCCGAAAACCGACCCTGTAATGCGACCGGTCAGAAACGATTCGTCCGCTTCAACGTTCTCCGGCGGTTCAAATCGGAAAATTTCCAAAATCATCGGCTCGTCCCCAACGGTGAGCGTGCATGTTCCCGCAAAGGATGCAGGCTGTCCCGCGGGGCCGACTTCATAGGCAATTTCGGCGTCCGCGGTTATCCGCGTTTTGTCGTCGTAAAGGGACGCGCTGACATTCAGATTGACCGTCTCCGTTCCTTCGCCCGTCGTCCGATGAACCGAAAGCATGATTGGTCTTGTGGAATTTACGGTTCCGTTGTTGCCGTTCGGATAGAATTTCAGCGTAATATCGGGTTTTTCCGGATTTCCCGTAACCGACAGATTGACCGTGAAAGCGTCCGTGCTTGCGTTCAGAGCCAAAGAGAAAACGCCGTCGGTTTCGGAGAGCTTGACCTGTCCGCTGTATTTCGCGGATTGCGATGTGGAGTCGATCCATCCCATGCGGGAGAACCACAGTCGGTTTATCTCAAACGTTCCCGCGGTTTTGGTTGCGGAAAGCTCGCCCGTTTCAAAGCGTAGATCCGCGTTCTGCCGGCCGGCCAAATCCGCAAACGAAAAGGGAACCGCTTTTACCACCGCAGAGGAATCGCCAACGCTGTTCAGAAGCGCGTACCCCTTTTCGGTAAAGGGGAGTAAATAGACCGAGCGTTCCTCTTCATCGGGGTCGGAGAGGTACAAAAGCCCGTCGCGCATGGCCAGAAACGGCTCGGTTGCGCCGTCCTCGGTCAGCGAGAACGAAACCGAGCGGAGTTCGGAGAACAGGTCGGCGCCCGTTCCGGCATTTTCATCTGCAAGCGCGGCTAAAAAGTCGTTTACGGAAATTCGCGCCTTTTCAACGGCGGTAACGGGAGCCGACGGATCATCGGTGACGGACGTTTCCGGTATTTCGGTTGTTTCGGCGGAGTCTGTCGTTGCAGAATTGTACGGGAAATTTCCCAACAGCGAGCAGGAAGAAAGAATCAGTAGTCCCGCAACAAGAGAGAGAAACATTAAAAACAACTTTTTCATACGGATGTCCTCCTGATATTTTTTGGGGGCGTGGGAAAAACTTGCTCTACCTTATTATAGCATACGGTCATTCCCCTGTCAAGAAAAAATCGAAAAACGAACAGAAGATTTATTTTTTTGCACTATTTACAAATCGTTCATAACTTTATTTGCCAAAAGATTGACAAAGTGTTCGTTTTGTGATAAAATTTTAGTAAAGTGGGGTAGGATGGTTTGTTTTCAGGCAAGCTGTTTTTTGCCCTGCAGAGAACCTATTTTTTCTATGTTTTTGGGGGGATTTTCCTGATGAAAAAAGACACAACGGCCGGTACGGAAAAGATTGCCGCGCTCTTCGATTCCGGAACCTTCGTTGAGATCGGCGCATACCGGAAAAGAACGGACGGCAGCATGACCGGAGCGGTTTGCGGTTACGGCGCGATAGGCGGGAAACTTGCCTACGCGTTCGCGCAGGACAGCGACCGGCAAAAAGGCGCGTTTGACCGCGTACAAGCCGAGAAAATCGCGTCGCTTTACGACCTCGCGCGCAAAAACGGCGCGCCTGTGGTCGGCATGTTCGATAGCGCGGGGGCTTATGTGACCGACGGCGCGTCGGCAATGTCCGCTTACGGCTCCTTGCTCGCCAACGTCAGCCGCGCGTCGGGGGCGATCCCGCAAATCGCGGTAATCACGGGCGTTTGCGCCGGCCTTGCCGCAACCGCGGCCGCCATGTTCGACGTGGTGGTAACGGTCAAGGAAGCCTCTCAATGGTATGTCAACGCGCCTTTCCTTGTGGGGAAAGAGGTGGGAAGCGCGGAATACGTGGCCGAAAAAGGCCTTTCCTCGATTACCGCCGCAAACGAAGCGGACGCGATCGGAACGGTTCGCCGGCTGATCGACCTGCTTCCCGCCAACGCCGAGGACGGTGTTGCCGCGGAGAACTGCGCGGACAATGTCAACCGCACCGTTGCCGTCGGGGACGACATGCGCGCGAACATTCAGGCCGTTGCGGACGCGGGATCGGTTCTGGAGCTCGGGGCCGGATATGCCGATGAAATGCTGACCTGCCTTGCCCGTTTCGGCGGCGTACCCTGCGGGATCGTTGCCAACAACGCGGCGAAAGACGGCGGCGCGCTGACCGCCGAGGGCGCGGGAAAAGCCGCGAAATTTGTCAATTTCAGCGATAGCTTCGGAATGCCGGTGATTACCCTGACCGACAGCACGGGCGTTGCCGTCAGCTCCGCGGAAGAGGGAACGCCTCTTGCCAAATCGCTCGGCAAACTCGCCATGGCCTACTCCGCCGCCGCGACCGCGAAAATTACGGTTGTTGCGGGAAAGGCCTACGGCGCGGCGTTTACGCTGATGGGATCCAAAGCCCTCGGCGCGGACACGGTTTATGCGCTTCCCGCGGCCGAAATCAGCCCCATGGCTCCCGAATCGGCGGTCGCGTTCCTTTGGAACGACCGGATCGGAGAGGCGGCGAGCCGCGCCGAGCTGGTGCAAAAATGGAAAGCGGAGTGCGCCTCGCCCGAGGCGGCGGCCTGCGACGGAAGCATCGACGACGTAATCGACCCCGCCGAGCTGCGCCAGCGCATTTGCGCGGCGGTGTACATGTTGCTGGTCAAGAATGAGGGCGACCCCGCGCGTCGGCATTGCAACCTGCCGCTGTAAGGGGGAACTGCCATGATGATGCTTGCCATGATGATGGATTACAACCGCACGTTCGCCGAAAACGCGAAAGAAGCGGGCATCGTAACCCTGCTCGGCATGGTTGCGATCTTTGCGGTGCTGGCAATTTTGTGGGGTGTGATTGAAATTCTTCACAGAGCGTTCAACCTGCCCGTAAAACGAAAGGCGAAAAAAGCCGAGGCGTCCGCTCCCCTTGTTGAGGCGGTTGCGCCCGCGGTCGACGAACCGGCCGAAACCGACGACGGCGCCATTGTTGCCGCCATCACCGCGGCCATAACGGCCGCCCGCGCGGAAGAGGGCAATTCCACAGGCTTCCGCGTGGTGTCCTTCCGCAGAACAACCCGTTAAAAAAATGAAACATATCATTTTGAAATTGAAATCAGAAAGGTTTGGTAAATCACTATGAAAAACTATCATGTAACCGTCAACGGCGTCGGCTACGACGTTACGGTGGAAGAAATTGCAGAGGGGAGCGCGCCGGCGGCTCCCGTTGCCCCCGCGGCTCCCAAAGCGGCGGCCGCTCCCGCGCCCAAAAAGGCGGCTCCGAGCGCAAACGCGGGCGCGAACGCCGTTAAGGCACCAATGCCGGGGAATATTCTGAAAGTCAACGTCAAGGTCGGCGACAGCGTTAAAAAGGGAACGGTGCTTTGCATTCTGGAAGCCATGAAGATGGAAAACGAGATTATGGCTCCCGCCGACGGAACGGTTGCCACCGTGGAAGTAACGCCCGGAACCACCGTTGCCACCGACGCGGTTCTCGTAACCTTTAACTGATCCCTTTCCGCGAATCCCCCATTTTGTAGAAAGGAACCAACCCTTCATGATAGAAGCAATCAAAAATTTTCTGGAATCCACGGGCATTGCAAAGCTGTTCACGGGTGAGACCGAATGGTGGAAAACGCTGATTATGCTTGCCATCTCGGGTTTGTTGGTCTATCTTGCCATTGTAAAGAAGTTTGAGCCGCTGCTCCTGCTTCCCATTGCAATCGGCATGCTGCTCACCAATCTTCCCGGGGGCGGAATGTTCCATCTGGATTTCTTCATCGGAGAATCGGTCGATTATGATCTGGTTCTCCACAACGGCGGTTTGCTCGATCTGCTTTACCTCGGCGTGAAACTCGGCATTTACCCCTGCCTGATCTTCATCGGCATCGGGGCGATGACCGACTTTACCCCGCTGATCTCCAACCCGAAGAGCCTGCTGATCGGCGCGGGCGCGCAGCTCGGCGTTTTCGTGGCGTTTTCGGGCGCGCTCCTCTCGGGGCAGTTCACGGGCAACGAGGCCGCTTCCATCGGCATCATCGGCGGTGCGGACGGACCAACGGCCATCCTCGTTACCAAAACGCTCGCGCCGAAATTGCTCGGCGCCATAGCGATCGCCGCGTATTCCTACATGGCGCTCATCCCGCTCATCCAGCCGCCCATTATGCGGCTTGTCACCACCAAAAAGGAGCGACAGATCCGCATGACGGCGCTCCGCCCCGTTTCCCGCGTGGAAAAGGTGGTGTTTCCCGTTGCGGTAACGGCGGTGGTCGGGCTCATCGTTCCGGACGCGCTTCCGCTGGTGGGGTGCCTGATGTTCGGCAACCTGCTGAATGTTTGCGGCGTTACCGAGCGGCTTTCCAAAACCGTTCAGAACGAGCTGATGAACATTGTTACCGTGTTCCTCGGTATTACGGTCGGGGCAACGGCAAGCGCGGATAACTTCCTGAAACTCCAAACCATTCTGATCATCGTTCTGGGGCTGGTCGCGTTCTCCATCTCCACGCTCGGCGGATTGCTGACGGCGAAGCTGATGTGCAAACTCACGGGCGGCAAGATCAATCCTTTAATCGGCTCGGCGGGCGTTTCCGCGGTTCCCATGGCGGCGCGCGTGAGCCAAAAAGTGGGGCAGGAAGAGGACCCCGGAAACTTTTTGCTGATGCACGCCATGGGTCCGAACGTGGCGGGCGTAATCGGTTCGGCGGTTGCCGCGGGCGTTCTGCTCTCCTATTTCGGTTGATTGAAAAGAGGTTTTAACAATGGCAAAAGTGAAGATTACAGAAACCGTTCTCCGCGATTCGCACCAATCCCTGATCGCAACGAGAATGACCACCGAGGAGATGCTCCCGATCCTCGAAACCATGGATGCGGTGGGCTACCATTCGCTCGAAGCATGGGGCGGCGCAACTTTTGACGCCTGCATGCGCTTCCTCAATGAAGATCCGTGGGAGCGTTTGCGCAAGATCCGCGCGCGGGTGAAGAACACCAAACTGCAAATGCTGTTCCGCGGGCAGAACATCCTCGGCTACCGGCATTATTCGGACGACGTGGTGGAATACTTCGTTCAGAAGTCCCTTGCCAACGGCATCGACATCATCCGCATTTTCGACGCCCTCAACGACCCGCGTAACCTGAAAACCGCCATCAACGCCACCAAAAAAGAGGGCGGACACGTTCAGGCGGCCTTCTCCTACACCACCGGACCCGTTTACACCCTTGATTATTATTCGGCCTACGCGAAACAGCTTGAAGAAATGGGAGCAGATTCCATTTGCATTAAGGATATGGCGGGCCTGCTCAAACCCTACGACGCGTATGATCTTGTCAAAACGCTCAAAGAAACGGTCAAGATCCCGATCCAGCTCCACACGCATTATACCTCGGGTCTGGCTTCCATGACGCTGCTCAAAGCCGTGGAAGCGGGGGTGGACATTATCGACACGGCCATTTCCCCCATGGCAATGGGAACTTCGCAGGCGCCCACCGAATCCATCGTCGCGGCGTTGGCGGGGACCGAGTACGATACGGGCATCGACCTTGCCAAGCTCGACCCCGTTACCAAGTATTTCACGCCCCTGCGCGAGAAATACCTTGCGAGCGGCCTGCTCAACCCGAAGGCGCTCAAAGTGGACGTCAACGCGCTTCGCTATCAGGTCCCGGGCGGCATGCTCTCCAACCTGATGAGCCAGCTGGCGCAAGCGGGGAAGTCGGATAAGCTGACCGAGGTGCTGGAAGAGGTTCCGCGCGTCCGAGCCGACGTCGGCTACCCGCCGTTGGTAACGCCGTCCTCGCAGATCGTTGGCACGCAGGCCGTGTTCAACGTGATCATGGGCGAGCGGTATAAGACCACCACCAAGGAGTTCCGCGGCATTGTGAAAGGCGAGTACGGCAAAACGCCGGTTCCGATCGACCCCGCGTTCGTCAAAAAGATCATCGGCGACGAAAAGCCGATTACCTACCGCCCCGCGGACGATCTCAAACCCGAGCTGGAACAGCTCCGCGCCGAGATCGCGCCCTATATGGAGCAGGACGAGGACGTGCTTTCCTACGCGCTGTTCCCCGAGGTTTCCAAAAAGTTTTTTGAATATCGCAAGGCCAAAAAATACAACCTTGACGCCGACCATGCCGACGCAAAGCTCGGCGTTCACGCGATTTGAACACACAAAAAGGACATTGCACGGTTGCAATGTCCTTTTTGTGTGCGTCGGCGGTCAGTTCACGGCCGATTCGTTTGCGTACTGATCCATAAATTCGCGGAAGCCCATGCCGTAAATCTGTTCAAAATAGCCGTCCAGCGTTTTTTCCATTGCTTTTGCAATTTCGCCGTCGGGGTTGTTGACCAGCTCCATGCCGATATAAACCGCAAATCCGAACAAAACCAAGGTAAAAACAAGGCAGATGATGGCGATCACAAGTCCCACAATGGCCATAACCGACATTTTTCCGTCCCGCTTCTTGGAAACGAACGCAAACACAATTGCGAGAATGGCGGGAATCAGGTTCACGCAGCAGCACCCGAAAAACAGCAGAGCGACGGACACAATGGAAAGCACCAAAGAGGCCACCGCCATGCTCCGCCCGTCCTTTGCGGGGGTTCCGCCGAGATTGACCGGCGGCATGCCGCCGTTTTGGTTCCCGTCGTTCTGAAATTGATAATCGTAATTCATAAAACAAACTTCTCCTTTCCGTTTGTCGGGGTCCTTTTTATATATTCTATCATGTTTTTGTGTTTTTTTCAATCTTTTTTCAAAAAAATCTTTTCAAATCGGTTCATTTATGATAAAATGATAGGGAACAGTTTCGGAAAAAGGGGGAAAGCGGATATGGCGGTGCGGCGAAGCTCGGTAATTTGGTTCGTCGGTTTTCATCTCGCGGCAATTGCGGGGATCCTTTTGTTCCCATTCTATCGCGTGGGCGCGGCCGCGTTGTTCGCGCTGATTCCGTTTTGCCTGATGCACGATTGGATGCACCTCTATTGCCCGCTTTGCGGCGGCACCCGTTCGGTGGACGCGCTGTTGCGGTTCCGGTTTTCCGAAGCGTTCCGCTTCCACCCGCTCGTTCCGTTTTTTGCGTGCGTTGCGCTGGTCTATTATATCCTCGCGTGGGTCCGTCTGTTTCGCGGAAAAACGCTGTTGGCTCCCATTCCAAAGCCGCTTTCCGTGGCTTTAACGGTTGCGGTGGTTGCGTTTTGGGTGTTGCGGAATCTGCTCCTGATCGCGTTTGGAATCGACCCGACAGGGGACTTGCTCGCCTTTTGGAATTGAAACGAAAAAGTCTGTGCAAACTATGCACAGACTTTTTTTGCCGCGGGGGTGGATATGCGGGTTCTGCATGTGATCAGCGATGAAAATATCGGCGGGGCGGGCGTTCTGCTGTTGAATCTGTTGCGGCATTTCGACCGGAATGCCGTGGAGAGCGCGGTTGCCATGCCGCGCGGGAGCATGCTGCGGGAGCGCGTGCTGGCGTTGCGCGTTCCCGTGGTCGAATTGGAAACGCCCTGCGACCGCGTCTCTCTCCGATCGGTTGGGGAATTGGCGGGAGCCATCCGGAAAACGAACGCGGAAATCGTTCATGCCAACGCCGCCGTGAGCGCGCGCGTGGCGGGCAGGCTTTGCGGCAGAACGGTGGTTTACACGCGCCATTGCTGTTTTCCTGCCGAGGCAAACGCCAATCGGCCGCTCCCGATCCGCGCCGTTCGCGGCATGGCGAACCGATTTTTTTGCGACCGCGCCGTTGCAACCGCGGAAGCCGCCGCGGAAGACCTGCGGCGGGACGGGATCCGCGACCGCGAAATTGCGGTAATTCTCAACGGGAGCGAGCCTGTGCGGCCGGTGAGCGAGGAAGAGAAAACGCTTTGGCGCGTTCGGCTCGGAATTCAGCCGTCGGATTTCTGCATTGGGATTTGCGCGCGGTTGGAGCCTTGCAAAGGGCATGATGTTTTTTTGCGCGCCGCGCGGTTGGCCACCCACGCCATGCCCGAATTTCCGTTCCGGTTCCTCTTGATCGGGGACGGGAGCCGACGGTTGGAGTTGGAACGCCTCGCCGCCGAGGCGGGGCTTGGAAGGCGCGTAATCTTTACGGGGTTTCAGCCCGACGTGGCCCCGTTTTATCGTCTTTTGCGCGTGCATGTAAACTGCTCGGTGGGAACCGAAACTTCCTGCCTTGCCGTTAGCGAGGGGATGAGCGCGGGGCTTCCCACCGTTCTTTCGGATTTCGGCGGGAACCGCGCCATGCTCGGGCATAGCGGGGCGGGATATTGCCTGCCCGCGGGGAACGCGCCCGCGCTTGCCGAGGCGTTCTGCCGATTGGCTCTGCGTCCCGAATTGGCGCACGCCATGGGAGAAAACGCGCGCCGACGTTACGAACAGAAATACACCGCCGCCGGTATGGCAAACCGGATGGCGGCGGTGTATCGGGAGCTTTGCGGTCAGAAATGAAGAATATGCGAGGCAACGGCAAAATAGATCATCAGCGTTACGGCGTCCACAATGGTGGTAATAAACGGGCTTGCCATAACGGCGGGGTCAAACCCGAGGCGTTTCGCGCCAATGGGGAGCAACGCGCCAACGAGCTTGGCAACCACAATGGCAAAAAACACCGTTATGCAAATGATCAGGCAAATTTGCAGGTTGTTTTGCATGGCGCCGCTTTCGAGCATGGATCTTGCCTTGAAATGGAAATCCACGGAGAACACTTTTAAGAACGTGGCGGCGGCAATGGTCAGGCCGCAGAGCATGGCAACGCGCAGTTCTTTCCAGACCACGCGCAGAACGTCGCGCAGGTGAATTTCGCCGAGCGAGAGACCGCGGATGATGGTGACGGACGTTTGCCCGCCCGCGTTCCCGCCCGTATCCATCAGCATGGGGAAGAACGCGGTCAGGATCGCGTATGCGCCGATGGCGGTTTCATAATGCGTGATGATGGTGCTGGTAAAGGTGGCGGAAACCATCAGGAGCAGGAGCCACGGAATGCGCTTTTTCCACGTTTCAAACACACCCGTTTTCAGATACGGCTTGTCGGTCGGCAGAATCGCCGCCATTTTTTCAATGTCCTCGGTCGCCTCGGCTTCCAGAACGTCCAGAGCGTCGTCAACCGTCACAATGCCGACCAACCGTGTTTCCTTATCCACAATGGGAAGCGCGATCAGGTCGTAGTGCGAAATCATGTTTGCCACCGTTTCTTGGTCGTCCTGCGTATGCGCGTAGATCACGTTGGGGTTCATGATGTCGCCGATGATCTGATCCGGCTCGGAGAAGAGCAGTTGTTTGAGCGGGACAACGCCTTCCAACACGCGCGAGGCGTTGGTGACATACGCCACATAAACGGTTTCCTTATCGATACCGGTTTTGCGGATGTGTTCAATCGCTTCGGCGCAGGTCAGATTTTTGGTCAGGTCAATAAATTCGCTGGTCATAACGCTTCCCGCGCTGTCCTCGGGGTAGGAGAGGAAGCGGTTGATCTCGGCGCGGGTTTCGGGCGTGGCGTTTTTCAGGATCCGCTTGACCACGTTTGCGGGCATTTCTTCCAGCATGTCCACCGCGTCGTCCACATAGAGCTCTTCAAAAATGTCGTTCACCTCGCGGTCGGTCAGCGAGCTGACGAGCTTGGTTTGCAGATCCGGCTCCAATTCCGCGAAAATCGCGGCCGCGGAGTCCTTTTTCAGCATGCGGAACACCACGGGGGCGCGATGCTCGGGGAGCACCGCCAGAAATTCCGCGGCGTCCACAGGGGGGAGTTCGTCAATCTTCCGGATCAACGCGGAATATTGTTTGGTATCAAAAAGTTCCGTCAGCTCTTCAAGGTCGAACTTCTCGTTTTCTTCCATGGTTCAGCCTCCTTTCCGCGCGGGAGCCGCGGCGGGTCAGATATTTGCAATCCGGTTGAGCGCCGTTTTGTAGGCGTCGGCTTTTTGCCGCGCCTCGGCCTCGTTTTTGCCGCGCAGCAGATAGTAGAATTTGATTTTCGGCTCGGTTCCCGAGGGGCGCGCCACAAGAATATCGCCGTTTTCCAAGCGATAAGAAAGCACGTTGGAGCGGGGAAGCCCCGTGGGGCGAACCGTTCCGTTTTCGGTTACGGTATCGCGGAGATAGTCGCCCACGCAGGTTACGCGCACGCCGGCAAACTCCACGGGCGGCTTTTCGCGCAGGCCGCTCATCAAGGCGGCCATCCGCTCCGCTCCGTCCAATCCTTCCATGTAAATTTCCGCGTTGGTTTCATAGCAGAAGCCGTAGCGTTCAAAGAGCTTTTCAAGGGCGTCGGAAAGGGTCATGCCCATGGCGTGGTAGTACGCCGTCATTTCCACGATCAGCATGGAAGTAACAACGGCGTCCTTATCGCGGGCATAGGTGCCTTTGAGGTAGCCGTAGCTCTCCTCAAATCCGAACAGGAAGGAGCCGTGTCCCTCTTCCTCGTGCTTTTTGATTACCTCGCCGATAAACTTGAAGCCCGTGAGAACATTGTACATCCGAACGCCGTTCGCCTCGCAAACGCGGGTTGCAAGCTCGGTGGAAACAATGCTTTTCACAGCGTAAGGTTCCGGCGGCATGGTTCCGGTTTTTCGGTATGCGGTGATGATATAATCGAGGAGCAGCGCGCCCATCTGGTTGCCTGTTACCGTGCGGAACGAGCCGTTTTTCGTGCGGGTCATCACGCCAACGCGGTCGGCGTCGGGGTCGGTGGCAATAATCAGGTCGGACCCCTCGCGGTTGGCAAGGGCGATCCCCAGCTCAAACACTTCGGGATATTCGGGGTTCGGTTTTTCCACGGTGGGGAAGTTGCCGTTGATCGCCATTTGCTCCGGCACCGTGAAGAGATGTTTCAGCCCGACGCGCCGCAGAATTTCGGGGACCAACCGGTGTCCCGTTCCGTGGAGCGGGGTGTAGACGATTTTGAGGTCGTCGGCCACCGCCGCGATTGCGGACGGATTGACCGCCTGCGCCTGTACGGCCGCAAGGTATTTTTCGTCGATCTCCGCGCCGATCACGGTAACAAGACCGCTTGCCTTCGCGGTTTCCAGATCGATCCGCTTCACATCGCGGAAAATATCGAGCTTTTCAATTTCGGAAAGAACGGTTGCGGCATGGTCGGGCGGCAACTGCGCGCCATCCTCCCAATAGGCCTTATAACCGTTGTACTGCTTGGGGTTATGGGAAGCCGTAATGTTGATTCCCGCAACGCAGCCCAATTCGCGGAGCGCAAAGGAAAGCTCCGGCGTTGGGCGGAGAGAATCGAACAGATAAACCCGAATTCCGTTTGCAGCGAGAACGCAGGCCGCCGTTTCGGCAAACAGCGGGGAATTGACGCGGCAATCGTAGGCGATTGCAACGCCGTTGTTTGCGCGGCGTTCGGCCAGAATCAGATTGGCAAGCCCCTGCGTTGCGTGGGCAACGGTGTGGACGTTCATTGCGTTCCAACCGGTTTTCATAACGCCGCGCAGGCCGGCGGTTCCGAACGTAAGTCCTTTGGAAAAGCGAAGAGCCAGCTCCTTTTCGTTGTTTGCAATGGCGCGGAGTTCTTCCTTTTCCGCTTGGCTGACCAAGGGTTCGGCAAGCCATCTTTCGTATTCTTCACGGTAATTCATCTGCAATCCTCCGTTGGGGTAAAAGGGGTATCTTTTTTGGAAACGGGAACGATCAGACCATTTCCAGAATGGCATAGCCGTCGGCAAGGAACTGCTTCAGCTCGTCGGCGGTCAACTTTCTTTGCGAGAGCAGGGCGAGACGATAGAGATACGCCGCGGTTTTTTCCTGTTTTTCCCCATCCATTGCGCCGAGCTTTGCGATCAGGGGCGACGCGGTGTTTACCGTCAGTTTCGATTCGGTGGGGAACGCGCCCATCATTCCCATGCCGCTCATGGCGTAGAGCTTCATCATCTCTTCCATGCGGCGGGATTCCTCGGAAACCGTAAGCAACAGGGGAACGTTCGTGTCTTTGAGCGCGGAAAACTCCACTTTCAACTTTTCGTCGCCCGAAACCTTAACAAACAGTTTTTTCAGCGCGGGGTCCTCGGCCGCGGCTTCGTCGCCTTTGAGTACGTCGGAAACATCCGCGTCGATGCGGAGATATTTTACATCGGCGTCGTAGGTTTCGATTTGCGAGAGGAATTGCGTGTCGAGGTTCTTATCGAACACGGCAACCTGAATGTTCTGCGCCTCGAACATGGAGATATACTGCGCCTGCGCCGCTTTGTCGGATGTGTAGTAAACCTTGTTTTCGTGCGATTCTTTGGCGGCTTCGAGATAATCCTTAACGGTGGCGAACTTTCCGTCGGTCAGTTCAAGCAAAAGGGAATCCTTCACGCGGTCGTAGAACTTGCGGTCGCGCATGCAGGCGTATTCCACAAAGGTGCGGATGTCGTTCCATACCTTTTCGTATTCCTCGCGCTCGGTGTTGCAAAGGCTGTTGAGCTTATCGGCTACCTTTTTGACGATGTGCGCCGACATTTTGGAAACATACGTGTTGTTTTGCAGGTAACTCCGCGAAACGTTCAGCGGCAGCTCGGGGCAATCCAAAACGCCTTTGAGCATTAACAGGTACTCGGGAATCACTTCCTTGATGTTGTCGGCAACGAACACCTGATTATAGTAGAGCTTGACCTGCCCCTCGATGGATTCGTACTCGTTCGTGATTTTCGGGAAATACAGGATTCCGCGGAAGTTGAGCGGGTAATCGGCGTTGATGTGGATCCAGAAAAGCGGTTCGCGATAGTCGCGGAACACCTTGCGGTAAAATTCCTTGTATTCCTCGGGCGTGCAATCCGAGGGGTTTTTCAGCCAAAGCGGCGTGGTATCGTTGATCGGCTTCGGCGGTTCTTTCTCCTCTTTTTTCTTTTCTTTCTTGCTCTTCTGCTCCTCTTCGGCAACGTCGGTGAAATAAATTTCCACCGGCATGAAAGAGCAGTACTTATCCAGAATCCCTTCGAGCTTGAATTTTTCGAGGTACTCTTTTTCCTCGTCGGAAATGTGCATGATCACGGTAGTGCCGTGTCCTTCGCGCTCGCCCGCGGTCAGTTCGTAGGTTCCGGCCTCGGAGCAGGTCCAATGAACGGCGGGAGCGTTGGTATAGGATTTGGTGATCACTTCCACCGAGTCGCTGACCATGAACGACGAATAAAACCCGAGGCCGAAATGGCCGATAATGCCGTTGTTCTGGTTATCGCCCTCGTATTTCTGAATGAAATCGAGCGCGCCGGAAAGGGCGATCTGGCAAAGGTAGCGGTCCAGCTCCTCTTCGGTCATGCCAATGCCGTTGTCGGAAACGGTCAGCGTTCCCGCGTCCTTGTCGAGGATCACGTCCACGCGGTAGGTCTCGCCGTTGTCCTCGTATTGCCCGAGAGAGGAGAGCCGACGGAGCTTTGTGACCGCGTCGGCGGCGTTGGAGACGATTTCCCGCAGGAAAATGTCCTTTTCCGAATAAAGCCACTTTTTGATAACGGGGAAGATATGCTCGGTTTGCACCGAAATACCGCCCGTTTTGATGTTCTGATCCATGATGATATACCTCCTGTTTTTGCGCATGATCCACGCAAAAGAGACGCCGTGCGGGACGGACCCGAAAGGGCGCCTCTGTGCGGGAACATACGGAATTGATTATTTGACTTCCGATTGCCGTTGCTTCATTTCAAGTTCCTCGTTGCGAACGGCTTCGTCAATGGCGAACTGCGCGAGCGCCTCGGCGGAAATTTCGGGGATTACGGAGAGCTTCCGCGCGCGCTCGTAAAGACGCAGTACAAAGCGATCCCACGCGGAAATCTTTTCGCCGCGCGCAATCAGAATGCGGAGATGGAGAACCTTTCTCTCCATGCGCCGCAGGTTCTTTTCGGAGCCGCTTTGCATGTCGGTGGCGGGATCCACGGGGCTGTTTGCGGGGTAATAGTTCTCGGTTGCGGAAGGGAGTCCGCGGGCGCGCAGCCGGTCCTCCAAAAAGGTGTCGAGCAGGTCGAGCGCGGTTGCAAACAGCGGAACGCCGAGCAGCATGCCCACCAAGCCCCAAATATTGCCGAGGGTCGTAATGGCTATCAGCACGCAGAGCGAGCTGACGCCGTTGCTGCTCCCCAGAATTTTCGGGCCGATGATGTTGCCGTCAATCTGCTGGACCGCCAATACGATGATCAGGAACGGGATCACCTTTGCCGGCTCGGTAAGCAGAACGATAACCGCCGTTGGGATTGCGCCGAAGATGGGGCCGATTACGGGAACAATGTTGGTAATTCCGATGATTGCGGCGTTGAGCAGCGGGTAGGGAATCCGGAAGATTACCAGAACCACATACGTCAGAATCCCGATGATGAGCGAATCGAAGAATTTTCCTTCCAGAAAGCTGCCGAACGAGCGGTCGGCCACCGTGCAGACCCGCGTGATATACGCGTTGACGCGATCTCCGAACACCGCGCGGCGCAGCTTCATGATCTGCGCGTAAAGCCGTTCCTTGGTTGCCAGCAGATACAGCGAAATGAAGAACGCGAACACAATGTCGGCAACAACGGCGATTACGCCGCCAACCGCGTCAATCAGGTTTCCCGCGCTCTCCGCGGAGACCCACCGGCGCAGCATGGCAACGAGCTTTTCCGTGTCTTTCAGAAAGCTGTTCAGGTAGTCGTTGATCTCATCCGCCGAGGTTTGTTGCAGGAAGGATTGGGAAGCGTTGAACCGTTCGAGCATTCCGTCGATCCACGCAACGACCCCGTTGTATTTTTCCACGGCCCCGTTCAGATAGCTCGGGTAGTTTTCCACAAACGAGGCAATGCTCGATACCAACTGCGGAACGATCAGAACCACCAAAAGGGCAAAGATCAACAAGAGGAACAGATAGGAGCAGACCAGCGAAAGTCCGCGCCGCAGGCCGAGCGGGTGAACGTTGCGGAACGCCCGTCTCTCAAAAAAGCGGAAAACGGGATTGAGCAGATACGCCAAAGTCAGGCCGATCAGAATCGGGCGGAAGAGGCGAATCACCGAGGAAAGCCATTTGTTAATGGCAACCGAGTTGGAGATCATAAAGATCAGCAGGATCAGAACCGCGAGGATCCACCCCGCAACGGTCAGCCATTTCCGCGTCAGGCGCGGCTTTTTCGCAGAAGCCTGCGTTTCGGCTTCGCGCTCTTCGTCAATGCCGGTTTTCTTGTTCTCGTCGTTCATGCGTCGCTCTCCTTTCCTTGGTCGGCGGGGAGCTCGTCCCCGCGTTCGGGGGCGGGAGTTTCCGCGGTTTCATCCGGCGGCGGAGCGGCGGGATCTTCCGCAAATTCCGCTTCCGGTTCCGTCGGCTCGGAATGCTCGCGCATCATCGCGTTTTCTTCCTCGGCAAACTTTTCCAGATCCTCTTCGGTGACATCCGAGAAAAGGTGATATTTGCGGGCGAGGTGATAGGTGCGCAGCCGCACGCGTTCGCGCAGGTTCAGGTCGCCGTTTCCGGTATCGTCCGCGGTCGAAACGCGCAGGCGGCGCGCCTCTTCGCGCTTCCTGCGCCGCCGTTCAAACGCGGTTTCCGACCGCCGGACCACCGTGTTCGGCGAGTAGTAGTTTTCAATTTCGTTCGGCAGTCCGCGCTCTTTCAGGCGGCGTTCGAGCCAATAGTCCAGCAGTTCGAGAACGGTTGCGAACAGGGGAACGCCGACAAGCATTCCCACAAAGCCCCACATGCCGCCCATCAGAATAATGGCGACCATAACGCAGAGCGAGCTGACGCCGGTATTCTCGCCGAGGATTTTCGGCGCGATGATATTGCCGTCGATCTGCTGGATCACAATAATGCTCGCCACAAAGAAGATCACCTTGATCGGGTCGGCGATCAGAATGATAACGGCCGTCGGAATGCCGCCGATGAACGGACCGATTACGGGGATGAAATCGGTAATTCCCACAATGGTGGAAACCAACAGCGCGTAGGGTACGTTGAAAACGCGGCAGGCGAGGTAGGTCAGGCCGCCCACGATCAGGGAGTCGAATATTTTCCCGCGCAGGAACCCGCCGAACGAGCGGTCGGCCACCGTGCAAACATGGGTGATGCGGCGGTTGACGGAATCCTTGAACACCGCGCGGCGGAATTTCATAATCTGCGCATAGCGTTTCTCTTTGGAGAAGAGCAGGTAAATCGAAAGGAAAAGCCCGAAAATGAAGTTGGTCAGGCCGGAAGCGGCGCGCGAAAGGAAATCCAACAGCCGCGTAATGCTCGAAAAACCGATCTGCTCGCGGAACAGGTAAACCAAATATTCCCAAAGGTTGTTCACCGCCTCGGAAATGCGCTCTTTATCCACCAACGGAATAATCCCCGAGCCGTCCTCTTGCAGGGGGAGCCTGCCGTTGACGCGGTTGATCAACCCGTTCACGGGGCTGACAAGGCGGGTCAGGTTGCTGTCGAAATTGGCGATGAACGATTGAATGCTGCGCGCCAGCTGCGGAACGATCAGCATTACCAACAGCGCAACGAACAAAAACAGGAGAACATACGTCAGAATCAGCGCCAGCGTGCGGCGGAGATACGGGTAGGGAATGCGGGAGAGCAGTTTCTTCTCGAAAAAATTGAAAAAGGGGTTGGCCAGATAGGCGATGATCAGCCCGATGGTAACGGGGCGGATCACCGCGAGAACCGAGGAAACCCATGTGTTTACGGCCTTGATGTTGGAAATCAGGAAAACGGCGGAAAAGAGGATCAGATAAACAATAATCCCGCGAAGCAAGCGGCGGCGGTTCGTGGCGGTGGGTTCTCTTTCCATGCGGCATTCTCCTTTCTCACGCGCGGGGGCGATCATATCATATATTATATTTTATACCATTTTTACCGTTTCGTCAAGAGATTTTGCATATTTTCAAAATATTCTTGCAAATTATGGGGTTTCGTGATAAAATAAAAGCAGAGATTTGGCGGAACCGACAAAACGGGCTTTCCGCGGAACGGAGACGGAATGAACACTTGCGTGGAACAGGCTAACGCCAAAATCAATTTGTTTCTGGATGTGATCGGCCGCCGCGCCGACGGCTACCATCTGATTGACGGAGTTATGCAGACCGTGACCTTGGCCGACCGCGTTTCAGTGGGCTTTGAACCGGCGGAAAAAATCGGAATTACGCTGACCGCGCGGGGAAACGACGCCATGCCGACCGACATGAACAACCTTGCCTGCCGCGCGGCAAAACGGTATCTGGAAGCGGCGAACATCGGCGGCTCGGTTTCCATCGGCATTGAGAAGAACATTCCCATGGCGGCGGGGCTGGCTGGCGGGAGCGCCGACGCGGCGGCCGTTCTGCGCGCGCTGGATCGGCTTTCCGGCGCCCGCCTCGGAACCGACGCGCTCTGCCGCTTGGGCGCAACGCTCGGCGCGGACGTGCCGTTCTGCGTTCGCGGCGGCGCAATGCGCACCGAGGGAATCGGAGACCGGCTGACCCCCTGCGCGGGACTTTCCGGCTGTTTTCTCGTTGTCGCTTGCGCGGGGAACGGGGTCTCCACCCCTTGGGCATATGCCGAGATCGACGCGCGTTCGGGCGGCCTTTTTCCGGCTTCCGAAACCGCCGGAAAAGTGGAAAAACTGATACACGCCCTGCAAATTCGCAATTGGGAAAACGCCTGCGCCGGTATGGAAAACATCTTCGAGTCCGTTGTCCCGTCGGTCAATCCTTTTGTGAACCGAATCAAAACGATCCTGCGCGGGGCGGGGGCGGCGCACGCCATGATGAGCGGAAGCGGCCCTTCGGTGTTCGGCGTGTTTTTCCGCGAAGCGGACGCAAGGTCGGCCTGCGAAACTCTTGCCGCGGCGGGGATCGGCGGGCGTCTTTGCCAACCGGTTTTATAAGAATTTTTTCTCCGTTAACATGCAGTTCACATATAGAGTCTATAATAGGTATTGAATTTTTTTGATCCGATGGGGGACGACATGGAATGGAATCCGCTTTTTGAGGCCGCCGACGAAAAACCGCTCGACCGTCTCGTGTCCGACGGCGGCTACTGCGGCATTTTCCGCACGATTGCCTGCGTTGGCGACAGCCTTTCCTCGGGCGAGTTCGAGGCGTTCGACGAGACGGGCAAAAAACAGTATATCGATATGTTCGATTATTCTTGGGGGCAGTTCCTCGGCAGAATGTGCGGCTCCAAGGTCTATAACTTTTCCAAGGGCGGAATGACCGCGGACCGCTATTGCGAATCCTTTGCCGAGCAACAGGGCTTCTGGTCGCCCGACCTTGCGGCGCAGGCCTATTTTATTGCGCTCGGGGTCAACGATCTGCATAACCGCCCCGATTTGCTGTCGGGCAAAACGCCCATCGGCTCGGCGAAGGACGCGGACCTTTCGGATTGGCGCAACAACTCCAAAACGTTTGCGGGGTATTATGCCGCCATCATCCAGCGTTACCGCGAGATTCAACCCAAAGCCAAGTTTTTCCTTGTCGCCTGCCCGAACGAGGTCTGGAAGCAGGATCAGGAAATGCACGAACGGGTCAACGGAGAACTCCGCGATCTGCTTTGCGATTTTGCAAAGATCTTTCCGAACACCTACGTAATCGACTTGTTCAGGTATGCGCCCGTGTACGGCGCGGAATTTAAGAAAATGTTTTTCAACGGCGGGCATATGAACCCGATGGGCTATGCGTTCACCGCGCGGGTAATGGCTTCCTATGTGGATTGGATCATCCGGAAGAACCCCGCCGATTTTTCGGAAGTCGGCTTTATCGGAACCCCCTATCATTATCGTTGAGATTTCCCGAAAGGAACAGAGCATTGAAACAGAAAGAACCCAAAAACAGCTGCGCGATCCGCACGTCCATCGGCGGGCAGGCGCTCATGGAAGGCATTATGATGCGCGGCCCGAAGAAAACCGCCATGGCGGTTCGCAACCCCAAGGGCGAAATCGTGCTGGAAGAATCCGAAACCCGCGGCGTCAAACGTCCGAAAATTTGCCGTTTGCCGATCATTCGCGGCATTTTCGGCTATATCGACTCCATGGTCGTCGGTTATCGGGCGTTGATGCGCTCGGCCGAAATCGCGGGGCTGGAAGACGTTGTGGAAGAGAGCGAGCGCAAGAAGAAAAAGCGTCTTGCGCGGGAAGCGGAGCAAAAGCGGGCGGCCGGACCAACAGAGTCGGCCGAGAGCGCGGAAGCGACTGACGCGCCGGTTCCGGCGGAAGCGACCGCCCCCGCCGCGGAGCAGGCCGAAGAACCGTTGGAACAAACCGCGGAAAATACCGGAAAATCCGCCGGAGAGAAAGACGAAAAGAGCGAGGAAAAACTGCCCGCGTGGGTGATGACGGCAACCATGGTGGTCAGTATCATTCTCGGCGTTGCGCTTGCAATCGGGCTGTTTGTCTGGCTGCCGACATTCCTGTTCAACCGCGTGTTTCTTTGGCTGGTCCCCGCCGCGGGCAGCACGGGCCACGCCGCGCTCGATTCGCTGATCAAATCGGCTTTCGAGGGGGTTGTCAAGGTCGTTTTGCTGGTCGGCTATATGGCTCTTATCTCGCTCGAAAAGGACATCCGGCGCACGTTCATGTACCACGGCGCCGAACATAAGAGCATTTTCTGCTACGAAGCGGGGAAGGAGCTGACGGTGGAGAACGTTCGCTCCATGCGCCGCTTCCATCCGCGCTGCGGAACGTCGTTCCTGATCTTAATGGTGCTGGTCAGCATCTTCATCTCGTTCTTCATCGATCCCGTCACCATCGCCGTCAGCGGGCATGTGCTGCCAACGCTCTGGCGCGTGGTCGTGCGGGTCCTTCTGATCCCGCTTGTGGTCGGCATCGGTTACGAACTGATCAAATTCGCGGGCCGGCATGATAATCTTATAACCCGCATCATCTCCGCCCCCGGGCTTTGGCTCCAACGCATTACGGTCCACGAGCCGGACGACAGCATGATCGAATGCGCGATTACGGCGTTGAAGCAAGTGATCCCGGAGGACGGGAGCGACCATATCTGAAAAGAGGTTGACAGGCATGTTGGAAACCATTCAAAACGAGGCGAAGCGGGCGGTAACGGAGCTGCTGGCGGCGTCCGGACTTTCGGCGGGGCAGATCCTTGTCGTGGGGTGTTCCTCTTCCGAAATCGTGGGGGAGACGATTGGCCACGGTTCGAGCTTCGAGACCGCAAACGCCGTGTTTGAGGCGATTTACCCCCTTTTGCAGGAAAAGGGAATTTACCTTGCGGCGCAATGCTGCGAGCATCTCAACCGCGCCATCATCGTGGAGCGCGCGTGCGCCGAGCGATATGGGCTGGATCCGGTTTGCGTGGTTCCGTACCCGAAAGCGGGCGGCTCCTTTGCCACGGCCGCGTGGCGGCATTTCGAGGCTCCGGTTGCCGTGGAGCATATCCGCGCCCATGCGGGGCTTGACATCGGCGGAACGCTCGTCGGTATGCACCTGCGCGAGGTAGCGGTTCCGGTTCGCCTTTCCGTTTCAAAAATCGGAAACGCAATCCTTTTGTGCGCCCGCACCCGCCCGAAGCTGATCGGCGGAGAACGCGCGCATTACGAATAACGGCTCGTTGGCGCAACGCCTTTTTCGGGCGCGGAATGTCGTAAAAAAATATATTTTCGGCAATACGGTGAAAAAATCTCGATTTGCTCTTGACAATTGCCGCCATATAGTGTTATAATAATATAAAGCGGTTTTGCAAAAGGCCGCGCCAGCGAATCCCGAAAGCCGAAAGGAAGGAGCTCTCTCCATGGAAATAGCCATCATCGCGCATGATATGAAAAAGGAACTGATGACCCAATTCTGCATTGCGTACTGCGGTATTTTGAGCAAACATGATCTTTGCGCAACCAGCATCACGGCAAAGTACATCGCCGAGGCCACGGGGTTGGAAGTGGAGCGGTTGCTTTCCGGCGTGCAGGGCGGCGAGCAGCAGATCGCCTCGCGCATCGCTTATAACGAAATCGATCTTCTTTTGTATTTCAAGGATACGCGGCCGAATTCGGATTCCGACGATGTGGAAAAAGAGATTCTCCGCCTCTGCGATCTGTACAATATTCCTGTTGCAACCAACATTGCAACCGCGGAAGTTCTGATTATGGCGCTCGATCGGGGCGACCTTGATTGGCGCGAGATCGTCAAAGCGGACGCGAAACGGGCGAGAAGATTGAAATAAAAAACCGTTTGTGGGAAAGATATGTTCCGCGGAACACGGTGCGAAAAAGAGACGGGTCTCTCGGCTGAAAGGATCCGGCACCGCCCGCGGGGTACCGCTCTCCCGCCATTACCGATACCCGATGAATGAAGTAAAATGTTTGGGTGGAACCGTGTGGAATTTTCCGCACCCCGAACCGACCGTTGCGGCCGGCGGGGTGCGGTTTTTTTTGAAAAGATCACTGGAAGAGGAGACAAAAAATGAAAAACGAATACGGATTGCAAATGTACAGCGTTCGCGATATGGCAAAGGACGATCTGCGCCGCGCCCTGATCGAGGTCGGCAAGCTCGGTTACCGATATGTGGAGCTTGCGGGGTTCTTCGACCACACCGCCGAGGAAGTAAAGTCCTATGTGCGGGAAGCAGGCGTGGAGATCAGCGGAACGCACAGCGCGTTCGCGGACCTTTACCCCGATAAGCTGGATGAAACCATTGCCTACCACAAGGCGATCGGAAACACCGATTATATTATCCCCGGGACCCGACTCACCACCTTGCCCCTGATTGACGAATTTGTGAAGGTTATCGAGTACGCGCAGCCGAAGCTGGAAGCGGCGGGAATCCAATTGGGCTATCATAACCACAGCGTGGAGTTTCAGCCCATGTATTGGGGAACCAACATCCATGCCGAGCTGCAAAGGCGCACCAAGATTCATTTCGAAATTGACACATATTGGGCGTTCAACGCGGGCGTGGACCCGATTATCCTGTTGGAGCGGTTGGGGAGCCGCGTTCATGTGATCCACCTTAAAGATGGGTTCATCGGCGGCCGCGGAATGGCGCTCGGCGAGGGACACGCGCCGGTGGAGCTTGTGCATGAATACGCCGAGAAGCACGGCCTGCGCATGGTGGTGGAAAGCGAATCGCTTACCCCAACGGGAATCGAAGAAGCGGGACGGTGCATGTCCTTCCTTCGCAAATTGAACGGTTGACGTTCCGAACAAATACGGATTTTACAGAAAGAAGAAACGGAAATGAATATTCAGATTCAAAATCAGAAATTGGAAATCAACGCGCCCGCAACGGTGTACGACGCCGCCAAAGAAGCGGGATTGATTACGCGCGAGGTAATCGGGGCCGAGATCGCGGGCAAAACGGTTGCGCTGACGCAGGAACTGCAAGAGGGCGACGCCGTAAAGCTCCTGACCTTTGCCGACGAAGCGGGGAAACACCTCTTCCGCCATACGGCCTCGCATATTCTCGCGCAGGCGGTCAAGCGTCTTTACCCCGCGGCAAAGCTCACGGTCGGCCCCGCGGTGGAGAACGGCTTTTATTACGACATCGATTCGGACGAAGCGTTTACCCCCGAGGTTCTCAAAAAGCTCGAGGACGAGATGAAAAAAATCGTAAAGGAGAACCTGAAAATCGAGCGGTTCGAGCTGCCGCGCGAAGAGGCCGTAAAGCTGATGACCGAGCGCGAAGAGCCTTATAAGGTACAGCTGATCAACGAGCTGCCCGAAGGGGAAGTGATCAGCTTCTACCGTCAGGGAGAGTTTGTGGATCTCTGCGTCGGCCCGCATCTGTTTTCCACGGGCGCGGTCAAGGGAATCAAGCTCACCCAATGCACGGGCGCGTATTGGAAAGGCGACCAGAACAACAAGGTTCTGCAACGGATCTACGGCGTGGCGTTCCCCTCGAAGGACGAACTGAACGCCTATCTTGCGGCGCAGGAAGAGGCTCTCAAACGCGACCACAACAAGCTCGGCCGCGACCTCGGCTATTTCACAACCGTGGATTCCATCGGTCAGGGTCTGCCCATCATCATGCCGAAGGGCGCGCGCGTAATTCAACTGCTCCAACGGTGGGTTGAGGACGTGGAGCAGAAAAAAGGCTGCCTGCTCACCAAAACCCCCTATATGGCAAAGCGCGATCTCTACAAAATTTCGGGTCACTGGGACCACTATCGGGACGGAATGTTCATCATGGGGGACCCCGACGACGAAACCAAGGATTGCTATGCGCTCCGACCCATGACCTGCCCGTTCCAATATCAGGTCTACCTGAACAAAAACCGCTCCTACCGCGAGCTTCCCATGCGCCTGACGGAGACTTCCACGCTCTTCCGGAACGAGGATAGCGGGGAAATGCACGGCCTGATCCGCGTGCGGCAGTTCACGATTTCCGAGGGGCATTATATCCTGCGCCCCGACCAGCTCGAAGAAGAGTTCCGCGGGTGCTTGGAGCTTTGCAAATACTTCCTTGGAACGGTGGGATTGCTGGATAAATGCACTTTCCGGTTCTCGCAATGGGATCCCGCAAACCCGAAGAACAAGTACGAGGGAACGCCGGAACAATGGGAAAAGGCGCAGGCGACCATGGGGCAGATTCTGGATAACCTCGGCTTGGAATATACCATTGGAATCGACGAAGCGGCGTTCTACGGCCCGAAGCTCGATATTCAGTACCGCAACGTTTACGGCAAAGAGGATACGTTGGTTACGATCCAGATCGATATGCTTCTCGCCGAGCGTTACGGGATGTACTACACCGATAAGGACGGCGAAAAGAAACTGCCGTATATCATCCATCGCACGTCCTTGGGGTGCTATGAACGCACGCTCGCCTATCTGATCGAGACCTATGCGGGCGCGTTCCCGCTCTGGCTCGCGCCCGAGCAGGTGCGCATTCTGCCGATCGGCGACGAGCATATCGAATACGCGAAGAAGCTGAAAGAACGCCTTGACGACGCGGGATTGCGCGTGGAACTTGACGATAGCTCCAACACCATTGGCTATAAGATCCGCAACGCGCAAACGCAAAAGGTGCCGTATATGCTGGTGATCGGCGCCAAGGAGATCGAAACGGGAACCGTATCGGTCCGCAACCGCGCGGGAGAAACCGTTTCCAAAACGGTGGAAGCGTTTCTTTCGGAAGCGCTTCTGGAAGTGGCCGAAAAACGCCGTTGATCAGAAACATAAAAAAGGAGCGCCGCGCAAAGAAATTTGCGCGGCGCGCTTTTTATATGCGGCGGAAACAGGATTAAAAGATCAATTCCATTCCGTCGTAGGAAACGGCAAAGCCTTCCTTTTCGGCCATGGCGCAGAACGCATCATAGTCCACGTCGGGGCCGTTGTGGGAAAAATGGTTGAGGACAAAGCGGGTGTTCGCGTCGGCAAGGCCGAGGGAGAACAGTTTATCGCGCATCAGAATGTTATCGCCCATCCCCATGTGGCCGGTGCGGGGCGCGTCGCCGCGGGTGCTGTTTGCAAAGGTGCAATCAAAGGAAACAAGGCCGATATGCACGGGGTGCGAGGCGAGGTAGTCCCAAGTTTCGGGGAAGAAATGCCCTGTATCGTGGGCGTAGAGCAGGGCTTTGCCGTTGCGCTCGATCAGGTAATTGTAGGGGTGCGGGGTACCGTGGCGCGCTTTGAGGGCGGTAACGCGGTAGTCGCCCGCCATAAACGGCGCGTAAGGCTCCACGGGGTGGCAGAAAAGCCGATCGGGAGCGCTTTGAAGAATGGAATCCAACGGCGCGGCAATGTCCTCGCTCCCGTAAATGTGGAAACCGCCGTAGTTTTCGGGGAGAACCGAGGCGTACCCGCGGCGGATGTAGGCGATTTGCTCGGGGGAGAAATGGTCGTCGTGAACATGCGTAATCAGGCAGTGGTTAAAATCGAGCAGGGAAAGCCCGTTTTGCACCATATGCCAGCAGGTATCGCAGGGAAAGTCGATCAAAAGGGAATCGTCCACCAACGCCTGCGAGCGGGAGCGGATATGCCGGCCGCCCTTTTCGCGCGCCTTTCGGCAAACGTCGCATTGGCAGAACAGCGCGGGAATGGCTTCCGACGCCGCGGTTCCGAGATATTTGAGTTTCATGGAAAGTCTCCTTCAAATATTTTTTTCAAAATAAACCATATCAATCAATTGTTTGCCGCCCTCAAAGATCGGATGGTCGTAATTTTCCGTAAAAAATTTCTTTACAACGTATGATTTGTGGAATCCGCAAGCTTCATAAAACGGAACGGTATATGGACTGTCTCCTGTTCCGACTTTCAAAAATCGATAGGAACCACGATAGGTCTCCTCTAAAAAGGAAACCATCTTTCTTCCGTACCCACGGCGTTGATATTCCGCCTTCGTGGCAATATTTTTGATTTCAAGCGTTCGGTTTTCTTCCGCAGTAACAACACATATCGTTTTGGTGTCGCCGTCAATCAATGCGTACATCGTTCCGCGTCCCAAATAGCGGTCGATCATAGATTCCTGTTCGTCCGCTAAAAGTAGCAGATCAAGGTATTTTTTCTTATCTTTTTTGATCTCACGAATCTCTATTTTGATTTACCTCTCTTAAAAAATGGAGGGGATTCAGAACCCAACTGCGGGCTTCGCCCTGCGTATCCCATTGCGGGCGCGGGTGGAAACGGGGAGAAAAGCGTAGCAATGGTAAGAGGGTTCCTCAACACGCCATACGCCGCCGCGGCGTAAGGGATTCAGAACCCAACTGCGGGCTTCGCCCTGCGTACCCCATTGCGGGCGCGGGCAGAAACGGAGAGAACGGCATGGCAATGGTAAGGCGGTTTTCAACACACCATACGCCGCCGCGGCGTAAGGGATTCAGAACCCAACTGCGGGCTTCGCCCTGCGTATCCCATTGCGGACGCGGGCGGAAACGGGGAGAACGGCATGGCAATGGTAAGAGGGTTCTCAACACACCTATCCCGCGCCACAAAAAGGCACCTATCAACTGATAGGTGCCTTTTTGTGGCGCGGCGTAAGGGATTCGAACCCCCGACCTTTTGGTTCGTAGCCAAACACTCTATCCAGCTGAGCTAACGCCGCATTCCTGATTTCGTACCCATATATCTTACCACAAACCGCCGCTTTTGTCAAGCCCTTTTTGCGAAAAAATTTGTTTTTTTTGAAAGTTTCTCCCGAAACCGGAAACAGAACTTTTCAATCGGCAAAACCCGCTTCGTTCGGGAAGCGGGTATCGCCTTAAAACATCTTTTCAATGTCCGCCCGATTGTAATATTGCTTCCGGTCGCAGAAACGGCAGTTGACTTCCAGCCGCTCGGGCTTACCCTCTTTGACTTGTTCATCGAGCATTTTCAGCAGTTCGTCCTTCCCCAGCGTAATCAGCGCGCGCGTTGTCCGCTCGCGGCTGCAATTGCACCGGTACGCCGCGTCAATCTCGTCGAACACGTCAAACGGAATGTCCCGCAGGGCGATTTGCGCAATCTCTTCAAGGGTTTTTCCTTCGTCAAACAGGCGGGAAACATTGGTCAGGTCTTTTGCGTTCCTCTCGATGGCGTCAATGATCTTCGGGTCGGGAAAGGGAAGCAATTGCAGAATTACGCCGCCCGCCGCACGGCAGGAACCGTCGGTGTCGATCAGCACGCCGAGCGCGCACACGGTTGGCACCTGCTCGCTTTGGGCGAAATACGCGGCAATGTCCTCTGCGATCTCCCCCGAAACCAGCGGGATGGACCCGTTGTATGGCTCCTCGCCGCCCGTATCGCGGATGATGGTGAGCAGCCCTTTTCCAACCGCGCCGCCCACATCCAATTTCCCGTTGGGTTTGAGCGGCAGATCGACGTTCGGATTCTGAATATAGCCCCGCACGTTGCCGAGGTAATCCGAAACCGCGATTACGCGGCCCGCGGGGCCGTCCCCGCCGAGGGTAACGGTAATGCTGTCGGTCTTTTCCCCGAGCATACAGCCCATCATGGATGCGGCCGTTAACAACCGCCCGAGCGTTGCGCTTGCGGTTGGCGTTGTGTGGTGGTAGCGGATGGCTTGGTTGACGATAGCCGTGGAGTTGATCACATGGATACGCGCGCTGCCGTCGGCGGTCATGGCGCGCAAAATGGCGGATTTTTGCATGGGGCGTCCTTTCAATCTTTTATGGCGCGGGCGCAGAAATACCAGCGTTCGTCGGTGTCGGTCGGTGCGGAAAAGCGAAAATCGGAATACACGCCGAGCGGTTCCAGCTTGGCGCGTTTCAGCGCGGCAAGGAGCGTTTCCAAGGAGTAGCAACGCTCTTGCTGGTGTTCGTCCGAGCGGCGGTAATCCCCGTTCGGGAGTTCCTCGAAAAGGGAAAGGTCGAAATCGCATATGCCCGTTTCGGGGCAAAAGGTGTTCTGCCAGCCGCAATAAACGGAAAACGAGCCGTCGGAATCGCGCAATTCCTCTTCCAGAAGGTAGGCGTTTCCGCCGTAAATGTGTTGAAATTTATAGGGCGTGTTAACGTCAAAGAAAAACAGCCCGTTCGGGTCGAGATAGTTGTGGACCAGCGAAAAGCATGCGTCAAGGTCGGCCTCGGTCAGCAGGTAGTTCACGCTGTCAAGGCAGCAGGTAACGGCTCCCACCGTTCCGTAAAGTTCGAAGGACCGCATATCCTGCATCAGGTACAGAATGCCGTCGTGCGGGCGGGAGCAGGCCTCGGCCAGCATTTCCGCGCTGCCGTCCGCTCCGATCATATCATAGCCGCGCGCGGCGAGCGCGCGGGTCATTCTGCCGGTCCCGCAGGCGAGATCCAGAACCAATTCGGGGCGTTTCGGCAGAAAGCGATCAAAGCAGGCCTCGGCAAAATCCGCCCACTTTTCGTAGTCGATTTCCGCGCCGAGGCGGTCGTAGACCCGCGCAATGGCGGAATATCCCTCGCAGCCCACGGGTCAATGCCGCTCGGCTTTTGCCAGCCGGTCGAGAACGGTGGAATACCCGTCGCTGCCGTATTTGATGCAGCGGTTCACGCGGCTGATCGTGGCCGTGGAAAGGCCGGTTTGCTCGGCAATTTCGGAATAAATGCGGTTGTTGCGGAGCATCTTGGCGGCTTGCAGGCGGCGGGACATTTCCTGCAATTCGGAAACGGTGCAAAGGTCCTCGAAAAAGCCGAGGCATTCTTCCGGCGTTTGCAGGGTCAGAATCCCGCGGATCAGGTATTCGATATTTTCATCGGGTTTGTTCGGTTTCATGGTTTGTTTCCTTTCGGATCGATGTTTGTCGATTCGGCAGCCTGAAAGACGCGGGAAAGCGACGCCGTCAGGCTCTTTTCAAGCTACTCCTATTATACTACTCTTTTCGGGAAAAGTAAAGAGAAAAAAACGAAATTTCCCCGATTTCCCGTTTCCGGAAGAAGTTTTTTCGGGAAAAATCGAAATTGCTATTGACAACGGGTGTAAAAATAGATTATAATATAGGGTAGTGTAGTTCAAAGGAGCGTGCGTATGTCATCCTATAATGTTTACGAGTTGTTGAAGGGGTTGATCTCCAGAACTTCCGAAGCGGCCGGAAAGCTGGATGTTTCCCAAACGTCCATGTTCATCGCGGGCGCGGCGCTTGCCTTGATCATCGGGTTGATCGGCTATCGCCTGATCAAGGTGATCATGGGAATCGCGATCGGCGCGGTCGGATATTTTGCGGGCGTGGAGCTTTTTGTTTACTTGCAGGAAAACACATCCGTTATCGCCAAGGCGCCGGATTGGATCGGCTATGTAATCGGCGCGATTCTGGCGGTTGTGTTTATGTCGCTGGGCTTTTCCAAGTTCTCCTATGCCATGTTTGCCATGTTTGCGCTGATCGGTTATAATTTTACCGCCTACTATCTGCCGGATCGAGCGTTGCTCGCCGTTGCGGGCGCGGTGGTGCTGGCATTGCTTTCCACGCTGGTGGTGCGCTTCTCCTTTATCGTGATCAGCTCGGCGATCGGCGGCTTTGCGGGCGTTATGTACCTTGGGGAATTGATTCCGAAAGCGAATTTTTTGCAGCTCGGCGAGCAGAAAGCCGCGTTTTGGGTGGCGGCCGGCGTAACGCTGTTCTTCATTCTGTTCCAATACGCAACGAGAAACCGCAAGAGCGGCTCGCTTTACTGATTTTTTGTGGTTTCAAACATTTCGGCACAGTTTCGTTTTGAATTAAAAAGATCAATGAAACACACATATTCAAATAGTCAAAAGCAAATGTTCGAAGAATACTGACGCCTGTTTTTGTAAAAAAGCAGATCGTCCCATGTTGTTTTGTGCCAAATGAAGAACCATTGGCAGTTTCCTGCATATTTTTTGGAGCGCTGAAATGAAGTTAGCGGACGAATTATTTATAAAACATACATTGATAGAGAATACGCTGTTGCCATATGGGTTCCAAAAAGACGGTGATTTATATTTCTATAATTCTTTGATTCACAATGATGAATTTGAACTTCAGATTGTTATCAAAAATCAAAAAATCAGTGCCAAGCTCATTGAGAAAGAGTTTCATGAAGAATATACCCAAATCAACATGGAATCCACGGGCGGATTTATTAATTCGCTGAAAGAAGAATGCGGAAAAGTTCTTTTGAATATCAGAGACAAATGTTTTAAGAAAGAATCCTTTATTTTTCCTCAAACAAACCGAATTGCCGAATCCATTCAAAACAGATACGGAGTGTTGCCGGAAATTATGAAGTTCGGCAGCGCGTCTAACAGCGTATTCCGCAATCCGGTAACTCGGAAATGGATCGGCCTTGTTATGTATGGCAAAAAGCGCAATATTATCGGCGATTCCGAAGAAAAGGTGGAATCTTTAAGCTTGAATTTCAAAGAAGAGGCGGATTTGTATATCGGGGAAAAAGGAATTTATCATCCGTACCAAAAAAAGAATAAAAATTGGGTTGTGATGATCATGGACGACACGCTCTCCGATCAGAAAATAATGGATTATGTCAGTATTGGCTATGAAAAATCTCAACGGTAACAATCTTTCATGAAGCGCAACGTACCCTGCGTGAAGAAAAACGAATTGAAGGAGTTCACAAAGCAAATACTTTGAAAAAAGAAAGAGCAGTACGGAAAATGCCGTACTGCCTGTTCCGGAAGGGAGAACTTCCGTTCAAGGGAACGCCCGCGAGGGCGTCTTTTTTTGTGTTGCAGGTTCGTCTGTAAGCCGGGTTCTGTCTGGAACGGCCATCAATCTTCGCGCGTCGTCGCCGACGCGCTTCGGGAATACTCCCGTGCCACCTCGGGGCATGCGCCGGACAGGCGCCCCATGGGGTGTTGCTTCGGATAGGGTTTACAGCGGACCCATGTTGCCATGGGAACGGGTGAGCTCTTACCTCGCCTTTCCATCCTTACCGCGCCGGAGCGCGGCGGTTTGTTTCTGTTGCACTTTCCCGACGGTTGCCCGTGGCTGACGTTATCAGCTATCCTGTCCTTTGAAGCCCGGACTTTCCTCACGGTAATACCTTTCGGCGCAATACCGCGCGGCCGTTCAACGAGCCTGCATGAAAATTATACCATGAAAGCGGCGGTTTGTCAACCCTCTGCGGGGGGATTTCCGGCGGCGTTTTCCTTTTTTACCGTGTTCCGGCGGATCAGAACCAACGCGCCGATCACAACCAGCGCAACCGCCGTAACCACCACCACGGAGAGCCAAAAGCTCTTAACAAACGAGCCGTTTACGGCAAGCCCCGTAATGTCAAACTCGCCGGTTTCTCCGTTTTGCAGGTTCTTGAAAACGGCGGCAATATCAAAGATCAACGCTCCCATGCCGATTACGCCCGCAAGAATCGCCATGGCGTCGGCGCGGGCGGACAGCGTGGATTCCTCGGGGGAGAGGCGGGTCGGGCGTTCTTTGCGGAAATCGATCAGCTCGCCCAGATAGAACGCGAGCAGGGCGAGAATGATGGTCTCTGGGATCATATAGGTCGCGTTGTAGATAAACGAATAACCGAGCGCCGCCTGCGTGGGAATGGAGAGGCCGGCCCAAACCGTGGCTCCCGAAATTACATGGCAAATGTAGCGAAGCAGACAGCCGACAGCCGAACCCGCCGCCAAAGCGTAGCTCTGCTTGCGGAACACGTTGCGGAACAGGCCGCCAAGCCCCATTACCATGAACGCCACCAGATAATCGAGCAGGATGATGGCGAGAATGGATTTCCAAGAGGTGAAGTAGGAGAGATTTTTAAGGCCGAGCATTTGTTGGATCACGCCGTAAACAAACCCCGAACCCAAGCCCCAGAGCAGCCCGTTCCGATAGGCGATCAGAACAATGGGGAGCATGGAAGCCAAGGTAATGGAGCCGCCGTAGGGCAGTTCCGCAAGCTTGATCAGGCTCAACACCGTGGCAATTGCCACGAGCAGAGCGCTTTCCACAAGTTTGCGGTTTCGTTCAAAGTGCGCGTTGTTGTTGGTCATAATAAGGACCCCCTTGCATAAAAATTTTGACCGCACGAATCGTCGCGCGGTCAAAACGGATCGAACAAAGGTTGTCCGAAATCCAAACATCTCCCTACGCCGGCATTATCCGTATCAGGTGGAAAGGGTTCGGCAAATCCGCCGTCTCAGCCGTTTTGGAACAGCACCCCCGATTTATGCGGTTTTACGGGAAAGATTATAGCATGTTTTCTGCTTTTTGTCAACCCCTTTTTCCGAAAAAATACAGGTTTTTCAGAATTCAAGGTTGGCCTCGGTTTTCGCGAGCGACGGCGCGGCGGCGAGAACCGATTCGTCCACCGCGATCTGCGGCAGATAGGTTTCGCATTCCGCAAGGAACAGCTCGGCCATCAGCCCGTCGGCAAACGACGAAAACCAGACTTCGTTCACTTCCATGTTGTATGCGCCCTCGGTCGGCGCGTAGCGGCGGATGATATGGTAGCCCGAATCCGACGCGAGCCAATCCACCGCGCCGATTTCCATTCCGTCGAGCTTCTGCTCGATTTCGGAGAGGTAGGCAAGATCGGAAGAAACCGAGGCGTAGTCGGTCCCGCGGAGCAGGTAATAGCCGTCGGAAAATTCGCTTGTCCCGTTTTCGTTCGCGAGAACGGTTTCAAAAACCGATTCGGCTCCATCCCGAACCTGTTCGTATGCGGCCTGCGATTCGGCAAGCACGTTTGCGGCCTCGTCCGCGGTCAGCTCCCGACGGATCACATCCCCTTTCGCGTCGGTTTTGTATTTCGGGGAGCCGTTTTCGTAATCATAGGCGATCCGAGCGGAATCGGCGGAGAGATAGTAGACCGTTTTTCCGTTCACGGTTTTCGGGTAGCCCGTTTTTGTGTTATAAAGGATATTGCCGTCGGCGTCGTAATACACAACGTCGCCGTTTCCGTCCGTGATATACTCGTAGTCGTATTTTGCGAAGAAGATCTGCTTAAAGCGCAGGTAATGCGCGTTAAGGTATTCTTCCTTGACCGTGGAACCGAGGCCCGAGGCGTTTGCGCCGTAAAGGAAATCCTGCGCCGTTTCGAGCTTTGCCTCGGTTTCGTAAACGTCTTTCAGCATTCTGTAATTCACGCCGTAGGCCGCGAGAACCGCGTTGAGCTTGGTTTTGGAGCCGTTGCCGTAGTCGTTTACAAGGTCGTCCAATTCCGCCTGAATATTTTGCTTGGCGGTTTCCGAAAGTTTCAGGTCGTTTTTTTCAAAGACCCAAAGCCCCACCAAATAGATTTTGCAGGTCTCCAACACCTGCGCGCGGTAATATTCGTCCCAAGTTTGCAGTTTGTCGCCCCCGTCGAATTTGTCTTGGAGCGACCAGAACGCGTCGTCGGAAGCGTCGCCGCCTGCGTTGGTGTAGCCATAGCCCACAAAGGAGCCTTTCAGGCGGGAGAGCTGAAAACGGTAGAAGTTGACCGAAAGGGAAACCTTGGTCCCGTCGCGGTCGAGCGTCAGCAGGGTTTTCCTATTCCGGTTCCCGCAGGCGGCGAGCGGAAGGATCAGCAGCAAAAGCGCAAGCAGAGAGGCAAGCGGGCGAAAAACATGTTTCATGGCAGTTTCCTTTCTTCGGCAGGGGATTGCGGCGCGGTTGCGAGATAGCGGAGCAGGCATTCCCGCAAACGGCTCAACGCGGTTGATTTCTGTTGGACGCGCAGGCAAAGGTGCGGCTCGCCGGACATCAGCATGCGCAATTTTCCGTCAAATCCGTCCGCAACCTCGGACCAACGGTCAATATCGGTTTTTTGCGGATAAATGTGGATCTCGTTGCCGAATTGGCGGATCGCGGTGATCCGCGCCGAAACGGCAATGTTGTGAATCAGGGCGATGCGGAGCAGGTTCTGCGTGGGCGGCGGCGGGTCGCCGTAGCGGTCTACCAGCTCGTCGGTTACGTCGCGCAGGTCGTCCTCGTTTGCAATCAAAGCGATTTTTTTGTACAAAGCCATGCGCTGGGCGGGATAGGGAACGTATTTTTCGGGCAGGAACGCGTCAAAGTCAAGGCTGACGGCGCATTCCACCTCGGGTTCGCGATTCTCGCCGCGCTCTTCGAGAACGGCCTGATTGAGCAACTTGATATAGAGGTCGTAACCCACCGCGTCAAGATGCCCGTGCTGTTCGGCTCCGAGCAGATTTCCCGCGCCGCGGATCTCCATATCGCGCAGGGCAATTTTGAAGCCCGCGCCGAACTCCGCGTATTCGCGAACGGCTTCGAGCCGCTTGCGGGCAATATCGGAGAGGGCGCGCATGGGCGGGAAAGTGAAATATGCATAGGCGCGGCGCGAGGAACGCCCCACGCGACCGCGGATCTGGTGCAGCTGGGAAAGCCCGAGGCGGTGCGCGTTGGAAACGATCAGCGTGTTGGCGTTCGGAACGTCCACGCCCGTTTCGATGATGGTGGTGCAAACCAGAATATCGATTTCGCCCGCAAGCATCTTTTCCCAAATGCTTTCCAGCTCGTCCTTGTCCATTTTTCCGTGCCCGACCGTGACCCGCGCCTCGGGAACGGCTTCCTTGACCCGCGCGGCGACCGAATAGATGGTTTCCACATCGTTGTGCAGGTAGAACACCTGCCCGCCGCGGCGCAGCTCGCGCCGGATGGCTTCCTCAATGATCAGCGGGTCCTCTTCCAGAACGTAGGTCTGCACGGGCAAACGGTCCACGGGGGCCTCGTCGAGAATGGAAATATCGCGGATGCCGCCCATGGCCATGTTGAGCGTTCGGGGAATGGGCGTTGCCGAAAGGGAAAGAACGTCCACGCCCGAGGCGATCTGTTTCAGCTTCTCCTTTTGCGCCACGCCGAACCGCTGTTCCTCGTCGATGATCACCAAACCGAGGTCGTGGAATTTCACGTCCGACGAGAGCAACCGGTGGGTGCCCACCAGAATGTCAATCTCTCCGCGCGCGAGGCGGCGAAGCGTTTGCGATTGCTGCTTGCCGGTACGGAAACGGGAGATCATTTCCACGTTTACGGCAAAGCTCCGCATGCGGCTGACCATGGTTTGGTAATGTTGCAGCGCGAGCAAAGTGGTTGGAACGAGAACGGCCACCTGCTTGCCGCCGAGCACCGCTTTGTAGGCGGCGCGCAGGGCGACCTCGGTTTTGCCGTAGCCAACGTCGCCGCAGAGCAGGCGATCCATCGGAACGGCGCGCATCATGTCGGCCTTAATTTCGTCCGCCGCCGCGATCTGGCTTTCGGTTTCGGTGTATTCAAACGCCTCTTCAAAGGCTTTTTGGTAGCGGTCGTCGGCGGGGAAGGCATGCCCCGGGAGCCGCATGCGCTCGGCGTAGAGCCGGATCAGGTCTTTCGCCATTTCGCGAACGGCCTTTTTTGCGCGGGATTTGGATTTCTGCCAGCTTTCCCCGCCCATTTTGGAGAGTTTGAGCAGGCCGTCGTCCGCGTGTGCGCCGATATATTTGGAAACCTTATCCAGCTGTTCCACGGGGAGAAACAGGCGGTCGCTCCCCGCATACCGGATGCCGATATAATCGCGGGTCACGCCGTCCACGGTCAGGGTCTCGATTCCCGTATATTGCCCGATGCCGTAATGCTCGTGAACCACATAGTCGCCCGCTTCCAGCTCGGCATAGGAAAGAATGCTTTTGGTATCCTTCCGTCGCTTCTTTTTCAGCGTGGACTTGCCGCCGATGCCGAGCGCCGCGGAACGGATTTCGGGATTGGTGGAGAGGATTGCGAATCGCGGAACGGGTAGTTCATAGCCGGTGAAAACATCCTTGTGGATCACCGTAACCGTTCCGGCGGGAAACTCCGCGGGGGAAGCCGGTTCTTCCACCACCACGCAGCCCGCGCCGATCAGCTTTTCGCGGAGCTGTTTTGCGGCCGGTTCGTTTTCGGCCAGCACCGCGCAGCGGTAGCCGCCGCGCAGATAATTTTGCAGGTCTTCCAAAAAGATCTCCTCGTTGGCGGCATAGCTCGCGGTGTGCCGCGTGCGGAACCCGAAGAGACCGGCCAAGCGGCGTTCCGAAAGCTGATAGGCAATGGAATCGAGATGAACGGTCACGTTGGCGTCGCAGAACAGGGAGAGCGACGAGGCGGGCTTGGCGTACTCGGCATACCGCCCCGCAAGCGTTCCCGCTTCGAGCAATTCGGTAACGGTTTGGTGCAAATGCCATTCCGAGGCTTTTGCGCGTTCGCGAACGGCGTTGGTCCCGCGGATGATTACCAACCGCCTGCCCGTGAAATAATCGAGCAGACAGGTTTTTTCCGGATATACCAGATTGATATATTTATCAAGAAAGGGAATATCCCCGTTGCCGTGCAGGGCGTTTTCCACCGAGGCGGCTTCCCGCGCAAGCTCTTCCGCGGCGGGTTCTCCCGCGGCGGCCTTGATTTGCGCCGCAACGGCTTTTCCGATCCGTTCGAGCGATTCCTTTTCGCAGAGCAGCTCGCGGGCGGGCTGAAACTCGGCGCGGCAGACCGATTGGATCATTCTTTGCGTATCCGGCTCGAACAGCCCCATGCGGTCAATTTCGTCGCCGAAGAGTTCCAAGCGCAGGGCATACGGGCCGCGAAGCTCCCCGCCGTCCGGATCGGCGAACACGCCGTATGGCGGGTAGATGTCGATGATCCCGCCGCGCAGGGCGAACTGCCCGGGGCTATCCACAAGTTCCACGCGGACAAAACCCGCGTCCAACAACCGGCGGACGAGCGAGGCCGTGTCAATCCGGTCGACGGCGGAGACCGTCAGGGTCGAAGCAATCAGCTTCTCCGGCGGAACGGTGTAGCCAACCGCGGCGTCGGGGGTGGTCAGGATCACATCATAGTCACCGCCCAAAAGCCCTGAGAGCGTTTTCAGCCGCTCATGCTCGTATTCATGCGAGGCGGTCATATAATAAAAGGTGAGGTCGCGCCCCATAAAGAACCCCGCGTGCAGGCCGAAGCGTTCAAGCAGGGAAAGCAGACGCACGCATTCCTTTTCTTCGGGGCAGATCAGCAGAGCGGGTTCTCCTTTGCGCACTTTTGCGGTGTCCTCAACGAGCGAGACCAGAAGCGCGTCGGACGCCCCGTCGCAGATTCCGGAGACGGCCACGGGAAGCGGCTCCACCCGAAAATCGCGCTCCACGGTTTGGAGCAATTGCGCGTATTCGGGGTCGGAGCGGATAGAAGCGGTCAGAATGCTCATGCGTTTTCGCTCTCCTCGGGTTTTACGGAGTTGCAGACCTGCATCGCGCCGTCAATGTCCCCGTCCAGAATCATGCGGACGCCCCGCTCAACCGCCGGAAAAGCGACTTCCAAACGCTTACGGTCGGTTTCGGAAAACGGGGAAAGCACCCACGCGGCAAGGTCGTATTCGGGGTTCGGCTTCGCACCGATGCCAATGCGGATGCGCGGGAAATCCTCGGAACCGAGGCAGGCGATAATGTCTTTCAGGCCGTTATGCCCGCCCGCGCTCCCTTTTCTGCGAACGCGCAGATGACCCGCGGGCAGGGAAATATCGTCCGAGAGTACCAGAACATTTTCGGGGGGAATCCGGTAAAAATCGGCCGCTTCCTGCACCGCAAGTCCCGAGGCGTTCATAAGCGTTTGCGGTTTGATCAGCAAAACGCGCCGCCCGTCAACTTCCGCCTCGCCCGCCAGAGAATGGAATTTGGCGCGGTCAATCTTCGCCCCAACGGCGGCGGCAAATCGGTCCAACGCGAGAAAGCCCGCGTTGTGGCGGGTGTTTTCATACTGCTTGCCCGTGTTCCCAAGCCCCACGATCAGCCATGAAACGGGTTCTCGGTTTGCGGGTTCTTTTTTTGCGATTTTGCGGAACAAATCAAAAATATCAGCCATAAAAAGGGAAAAACTCCTTCCGAAAAGCGGGGGATACGCGAAAAGGCGCCCGACCGCGCCGCGCCCCCCCGTTCGGAAACGGGGAGCCGACGAGATCCGCCGCACGGACGGTATCCGACATTGCTCCATTATTATACTATAAAAATGCCGTTTTGTCAAACGGAAACGGGGGTTTTTTTGCCGTTCACAGAATGTTTACATTTTTGAGGGCGGTTTCTGCCTGTAAAAGTATGGAAAAAAAACAAAAAATATGGTATAATATCAAACGTATGTGACATGGAACAACGATGGAACGTCTTTTCGGTGTGCCTTTGGAGTATCATGTCAAAGAAAAAACAAATTTTGGAGGATTACCAAACATGGCAAAGAAGTATTGCTATCTCTTTACCGAAGGCGACGCCAACATGCGCGAACTGCTCGGCGGCAAGGGCGCAAACCTCGCGGAAATGACCAAGATCGGTCTGCCCGTTCCGCAGGGCTTTACGATTTCCACCGAGGCCTGCACGCAGTATTACGAGGACGGCAGAAAGATCAACGATGAAATCATGGCGGAGATCATGAAGAACGTTGAGAAAATGGAGGAGATCAACGGCAAGAAGTTCGGCGACCTGAAAAACCCGCTGCTCGTTTCGGTTCGTTCCGGCGCGCGCGCTTCCATGCCCGGAATGATGGACACCATTCTGAACCTCGGTTTGAACGACGAGGTTGTTGCCGCAATGATCAAGGGCAACCCCGATCCCGCGTTCGAGCGTTTCGTTTACGACTCCTACCGCCGCTTCATCCAGATGTTCTCGGATGTGGTTATGGAAGTGGGCAAGAAGTATTTCGAGCAGCTGATTGACGCGATGAAAGAGAAGAAGGGCGTGAAGTTCGACGTGGAACTCACCGCCGCCGACCTCAAAGAGCTTGCCATCGAGTTCAAGGCCGAATATAAGAAACAGCTCGGCAAGGATTTCCCGAGCGATCCGAAAGAACAGCTCTACGAAGCGATCCGCGCGGTGTTCCGCTCTTGGGACAACCCCCGCGCCAACGTATACCGCCGCGATAACGACATTCCGTACTCTTGGGGCACCGCCGTTAACGTTATGCCCATGGTGTTCGGCAACCTGAATAACAATTCCGGCACCGGCGTTGCGTTCACCCGTGACCCCGCCACCGGCGAAAAGAAGCTGATGGGCGAGTTCTTGGTCAACGCGCAGGGCGAGGACGTTGTTGCAGGCGTTCGCACCCCGATGCCCATCGCGCAGATGGAGAAGCAGTTCCCCGACGCTTACAAACAGTTCGTGGAAGTTTGCGGCATTCTCGAAAACCGCTACCGCGACATGCAGGATATGGAGTTCACCGTTGAGAACGGCAAGCTCTACATGCTCCAATGCCGCAACGGCAAGAGAACCGCGCAGGCCGCGCTCCAGATTGCCTGCGACCTTGTTGACGAGGGCATGCGGACCGAGAAGGAAGCGGTTCTGATGATTGATCCCCGCAACCTTGATACGCTCCTGCACCCGCAGTTCGACGCAAAGGCTCTCAAAGCCGCGAAGCCGCTCGGCCGCGGTCTCGGAGCTTCTCCCGGGGCTGCCTGCGGGCAGATCGTGTTCACCGCCGACGATGCCGAGGCTTGGAAGAAAGCCGGCAAGAAGGTGATCCTCGTCCGTCTCGAAACCTCGCCCGAGGACATTACCGGCATGAAAGCGGCGCAGGGCATTCTGACCGTTCGCGGCGGTATGACCTCGCACGCGGCCGTGGTTGCCCGCGGTATGGGTACCTGCTGCGTTTCGGGATGCGGCGACATTGTAATGGATGAAGAGAACAAGAAGTTCACGCTGGCGGGCAAGACCTTCCACGAGGGCGACGTGATCTCCATCGACGGCTCCACCGGTAACATTTACGGCGAGGCCATCGCAACCGTTGACGCCACCATCGGCGGCAACTTCGGCCGCATCATGGGCTGGGCGGATAAATACCGCAAGCTCAAAGTGCGCACCAACGCCGACACGCCCCGCGACGCGAAGAAAGCCCGCGAGCTGGGCGCCGAGGGAATCGGCCTTTGCCGCACCGAGCATATGTTCTTCGAGCCGGACCGCATCGCCGCGTTCCGCGAGATGATCTGCTCCGACACCGTTGAGGAGAGAGAAGCGGCTCTGGCCAAGATCCTGCCCATGCAGCAGGGCGACTTCGAGAAGCTCTATGAAGCGCTCGAAGGCTATCCCGTGGTAATCCGTTTTCTCGATCCGCCGCTCCATGAATTTGTTCCCACCACCGAAGAGGACATCGAGCTTCTGGCCAAGGCGCAGAACAAGCCGGTTGAAAAGATCAAGGCGATCATCGCGGGTCTCCATGAATTCAACCCGATGATGGGCCATCGCGGCTGCCGTCTGGCCGTCACCTATCCTGAAATCGCCGCTATGCAAACCAGAGCGGTTATTCGCGCGGCCATCAACACCAAGAAGGCGCATCCCGATTGGAATGTGGAGCCGGAGATCATGATTCCGCTGGTTGGCGAGGTCAAGGAACTGAAATACGTCAAGAACGTTGTGGTAAAGGTGGCCGACGAGGAAATCGCCGCCGCCAAGAGCAACCTGAAATATCAGGTTGGCACCATGATCGAGATTCCGCGCGCCGCTCTGACCGCGGATGAGATCGCGAAAGAGGCGGAGTTCTTCTGCTTCGGCACCAACGACCTGACCCAGATGACGTTCGGTTTCAGCCGCGACGACGCGGGCAAGTTCCTCGGCGCGTACTACGACGCGAAGATCTACGAAAACGATCCGTTTGCCAAGCTCGACCAGATCGGCGTCGGCAAGCTGATGAAGATGGCGGTTACGCTCGGCCGTGAAGCCCGTCCCGGACTCTCCTGCGGTATCTGCGGTGAGCACGGCGGCGACCCGACCTCGGTTGAGTTCTGCCATGAAATCGGTTTGGATTACGTTTCCTGCTCGCCCTACCGCGTTCCGATTGCAAGATTGGCCGCGGCGCAGGCTGCTATTAAACAAAGCGAGGAGAACAAATAATAAACCGTTTTGGTCGTTCTCGATTTCCTTTGAAGAAGCCAAACAGTATCGTCGCAAATATTTGAATGTCCTAACGCGAGAATCTCAATGGGAAGAAATATTTGTTGATGTATATCTATGAAACACTAAGCCGCCATATCGGATTGATATGGCGGCTTTCCTTTACTTTACTTTTATGTTTCTATATGATATAATATTTAAGTGAGGAATACTATGAAAAGCGAAGATAAGATTATAAACAATCAATATTTGCTTGAAAAACAGTTAGAAACGTTAAGGATCTTTTTTGAGAAAAAACTTTTAACAAAAGAGCAATATGAGTTTGATGTCAAAATCTTAAAATCAAAAATGAAAACGGACGGCAAATAAGGCGTTCGGATATTTACAATTACATATATTTTTTATTAATGCTGTATGAAGTTTTTTCGTACAGCATTTTTTTATAAAAAAAGAAAGGGAATAGGAGAACAAAAATGAAGTATCACGAATGGTTAAAAGAATGGCTTGAGAATTATATCGAGCCGACGGCGAAAACAAGAACGTTCAGCAGGTATTCGGAGATCATTAAGCAACATATTATACCCAGACTTGGCGATTACGAGTTAGACGAGATAACGCCGGGTGTTCTGCAACATTACATAACCGAACTATTGCAGTCCGGGAATTTGAAAACGGGGAAAGGGTTGTCGGCTAATTCAGTCGGCGGCATTATAAACGTCGTTCAGAATTCGCTCAGAACAGCGTTTAATCTTGGCTACGTGAAAGAGTTTACGGCAGACAGAATCAAGCGCCCGAAAGCACAAGAAAAAGCCGTAAATTGCTTTACGACACAGGAACAAAAGCAGATCGAGCAAGCGGTATTGAACAGTAAAAAAGACAAGATGTTCGGAATATTGCTCTGCCTTTATACCGGACTTCGTGTTGGCGAACTGCTTGCTTTGAAGTGGGAAGATATTGACTTGCAGAAAGGGATTCTGACTGTTTCAAAATCCTGTCACGATGGGAAAGATCGGTTCGGTCATTACGTAAGGTTTGAGGATACGCCGAAAACCTCCTCGTCGCGGAGAGTGATCCCTTTGCCACGGCAATTATTACCGTTTATCAAGGAAGCGAGAAAGAAAAGCAGGTCGGAGTTTGTCGTTTCAAAAAATGCAAACCCGCTGTCTGTCAGATCGTATCAACGCAGTTTCGATTTGTTGCAGAGAAAACTAAAAATCCCCCACAGGGGATTTCACTCACTTCGGCACACTTTCGCAACAAGCGCGTTGGAGTGCGGTATGGATGTTAAAACGTTATCCGATATTCTTGGACACAAGTCTCCGACAGTAACGTTGAATCGTTACGTTCACTCTTTAATGGAACACAAAAAAGAGATGATGAATCGGCTTGGAAAGCTGCTTTAATATTACCACCTATTGGTGTAATAGGGGATTATCACTACCAAGATTATATCATATTGAAACCGAAAAATCAATGTTCAAGAAGGAAAGTGAAGGAGAAATTTTCATTATCTTTATTTTTTGATGGTTAAAAAACGGGATTTGTTCATCTATTACACCAATAGATGAACAAATCCTTTTTGTTTTTATCACCTATGGAGGTCATAAATTGCTTGATACATACAGAGTTTCTTTTATCGGTCACCGGGAAGTAGAAAACTTTCGCTTTATCGAAGAGCAGGTAGAAGATATTGTAAAAGAATTGATCCAGACAAAAGAGTACGTTGAGTTCTACGTTGGCAGGAACGGCGAGTTCGATATTATGGTAGCGTCGGTAATTAAAATGGCGCAACGAGATTATGGCACTTCAAACAACTCTCTGATTCTCGTACTGCCATACCCGATTGCCGATATGGACGATATGGAAAAATATTACGATGAGGTGTGGTATCCGCAAGAATTATACAACGTCCATTATAAGGCGGCAATAACGAAAAGAAACGAGTGGTTCGTAAACAATTCGGATATGACAGACATTATGGCTGCTATCGGTCTTGGACAGTTTGTCCGGTACCCCGAAATGCTTAAACGTAGAAAAGAAATAATAGAAAGATACGATGATGCGTTTAAACCACTGGGTGTTGAAACAATACCGCATTATAACGAAAATCATCAGTCGTCCGGGCATTTATATATAACGAGAATTCCTGATATTTCTTATGACCAACGTGGAGAGATAATCGTAAAAATGGCAGAGAGGGGAATAGCTTGTAATGTTCATTATAAGCCATTGCCTATGCATACAGCATATAAGAAGCTTGGCTTCGACATCAATGCTTATCCCAATGCTTATGCACATTTTGCTAACGAGATAACTTTGCCATTACATACTTGTTTGACGGATGAACAAGTGAAATATGTGATAGATATGGTCAAGAACCTCATCATCGGCATTGTGATTATCTTTGTCGTTGCTATGGGTGCGCCGCTCTTCATCAACGGTCTTTCCGCTTGGGGTGGAGCAGGTGCTTAATCGGAAAAGGAAGGAGGTGAAACAGAATGAACAGTAATCTTTTGGCAGAAACCACTCTCAACGGAAGTCTTGAACAGATCGTAACGAGCCTGAAATCCCTGATGGACAGTTTTTGGATTTACATCGTTATGGCGCTTGCGGCAGTCGTCGTGATCTGGGGCGCGTATGTCGGTATTAAAATCGCCATCGCGCACCGCAACGAAGAGAAGATCAACGCCCGTGATATGGTGAAGAACCTCATCATCGGTATCGTGATCATCTTCGTCGTCGCAATGGGCGCACCGCTTCTCATCAACGGTCTTTCCGCTTGGGTGGGTATCGGCGCTTAATCAAGAAGCGTCAAAAAAGGGTAAGGCGGTGGGGAAACCTGCCGCCTTATGGCTTTTAGAAAAGAGGTAAAAATGGAACAAACACAAAACAGAAAGTATTCGCTTTTCGGCGTCATAATGGCGCTGACGCTATTCTTCGGGTTTGCGTTTGGAGTTCCGACTACGGCTTATGCGGCGGAAGCGGAAGAAAATCAAACGCAAGCCGAACAAATCATAGAACAGTCGTTTTTCTTCGGGTACCGAAAAGGGGAAAACGAAACAAGAGGTCGGTATATCGTGGCAATGTTTTTTGTTCCGAATACCGTTTATGACAGCGGATGTACTTACGGAACGGCAATCTTTCCGAAGAAATACATGGAAAAATTCAACGTTCACGGCGATTATATGAACGCGTTTGCGGAGCAGAACGTCGCGATCCTGAACGTTGTCGGCAGCACTTCGCGGGAAGCGCCGGAAGGAAGGATCTTCCGAACGGCTATCGTGGGCATTTTAGAAAAGAACACAAGTCTCGATTTCACGTTTGTTTTTTACGTAACCGATCCGGACGGAAATACGGCATACCTGCCGCCGCAGTTTGCTTGCTATAACACGTTGAACGCGTCGGAGATGACGGACGAAGAAATCGTCGGTCTTATGCGGCAACAGAAAGGAATGCGGGACAACTTCGGGCAAATCACGGAAAAGCTTTCCGAACTGGTGGATTCCGTCTGGATCTATCTCGTTATCGGTATGGCGTCGGTCGTGATCGTCTGGGGCGCATATATCGGCATCCGCGTTGCAATCGCGAAAAAGAACGAAGAGAAAATCAACGCAAAGGAAATGGTGAAACACCTTGTCATCGGCATTCTTGTCATGTTCGTTTTTGCGGTCGGTTTACCGCTTCTCATAAAAGGATTGAGCGTTTGGGCGGTATAGAGGAGAGAACAGGAAAATGATTATTTTTTTACAGGAAATCGTATTGCAGCTGTTTCTATGGCTCTTGCGATTGTGTGACGGCTTGATGGAGATCTTCTCGGCAGTCGCAGGCGTAACGGACGTGACGTACCACGGTCAGAAAGTCAACATCATCGAACACTTGGCGGCGCAAACGTCGGTCGGGACTATCTTCTGGTGCGTGTTTATCTTGGCGGTAGGGCTGACGGCTATTTTCACGATAGCGGCGATCATCAAGAATATGATCGCGAACAACCGCAATCTTTCCACGATCGTCGGGAAGTTCTTTTTGGCGCTTCTCGGTACGATGGCAATGCTCGCGGTGGTCGTCTTGGGAATTCTGATTTCCAACTCGGTTCTCGTTCTGGTGTCGAGGATCTTCCAGATCGAAAACACAACGAAACTCTCGAACGCGCTTTTCAATGCTTGCGTTGGCGACGGTTGGATCAACGGCTATTCCATCGCGGAAGCGGACGTATCAACCTTGACCGTCAGAGAAATTATGGGCGATTACAGCACGGCGGCGTTCGGTATCTGGCCTGTTGATTGGCAGAATACCGGCATGATTAACCCCGACAAATTTTTATACGTTCCGTCGCTTGTTGCGTCTGTCGGCGTGATGATTTCGCTTCTTGTGGCGGTCTTGAATCTGGCAAAGCGCGTGTACGAGATCATTTTCTTGTATATCGTCATGCCCGTTTCAATGTCAACGTTGCCGCTTGACGACGGCGCACGGTTTAAGGTATGGAGAGAATCGTTCATCACGAAGATCGTGCTTGCTTACGGCGCAGTGTTCTCAGTCAACGTCTTTATTCTTTTGCTGCCGATCATAACGAAGATGAAGATTGACGGTATATCCGGGTTCGGGAATGGGCTGTTTTTAATCTTTATGATTATCGGCGGCGCAATGATGATCCCGGCGGGGCAACATCTGTTTGCGAGACTGTTCGGTCAGGCAGACGATATGCACGCAGGCGGAGGCTTTTTACGGAGCGCGTTCTACGGCGGAAGAATTGCCAGCGCGATGACAATCGGTGCGGCGACCAAACTGATCCGTGGCGCGTCTCACGCGGCACATCATCATAAAGGAAAGGGCGATGGCGGGAGCAAAAATGACAGTAATGAAAAATACGTTGAGGAGAAAAGCGAAAGCACGGATAAAGAAGGTCTGACTGTATAAAAGAAAGCCCCTCGAAATCGAGGGGCAAAGATCACAGATCTTGGGAAAGCAGTTCAATAAATTGCTTCGGGGAATAGATTTTTACAGGGGATTTTCCATAATCACGTTCATTTCTGGTGACGATACAGTCAAGTTCATCGCGCAAAGCAGATTCAATCATCACCGCGTCTTCATAATCAGGAGTATCCGAAAGGATTGCTTTTTTACAATCCATTCCTGTGGTATCCAGAATGTCAAACAAGGAAAACAACTTATTGATAATTTCTCTCGTTTTTACATTGTCATGAGTTGTTTTGTGGATTAGATAATAAATGTCGGTTACGGATTTTGCTGTGATAAAGCCGCCAAAAATGTTGTTTGCTGCATGAAGGAAAATCTGCTTGCTGTCATCAGAGAATGGCTTTCTGTCCTGAAGCGCGTCAATGATTACGCAGGTGTCAATCAAAGCTCTCATAGATTTTCAATCCTCTCACGTTTCGTTTCTTCTAAAGAGACGGTATCCGGAACTGAGCCAAATAAGGATTTTGCAATATCGACTCTGTTCTGAAAAGGGTTAGTGAGCTTGGAAATCACCTTTCCGTTTTTTGTGATGAAAATGTCCTGTGTAACTGAAAGAAGAAGGTATTTACTCAAATTTTCTTTCAGCTCAGTTGCAGTAATGGACATGGCATGGCACCTCCTTTGCCTTATTATGCACTATTATTATATCATTTATGTACGAATTTGTCAACGGTTTCGTACAATATTTTTAAAAAAGAGGAATAAAATGAGGATCATTCCGAAAAAAATCAAAGTCAAAAACACCGTGTGGAAATGCTATTCGATGAAGGACATCATCGTCGCGCTGATCGTGTTTGCAATTATCTTTGTCAGCATTACCGCAGGGAAGTGGGCGATAGCAGTCATAATGGGGCTTGCCGCAGTCGTGATGTTCATGCCCACGCAGGACGGGATTTTATATTCGATCCTGTTTGAAAACGTGCGATTTATTTTCGCTAAAAAGCAATACACAAAAACGGCAAGCAAAGAAAAAGAACGAGTCGAAAGCCTTTTCGGGCTGAAAGACGTCAAGGATAACGGTCTGATCGACTACAACAACGGCTTCCACGGAAGAGTGATCAAGATCGGGCAAAAGAATTTCGGCATCGAGGACGTGATACAACAGAACATCGACATCGAATACCTCGCAAACGCTTTGAAGCTCTTGGACGGAACGCAGTCCGCGGAGATTGTGAAAATCGACCGTCCCGTAACGCTCGACAAGTTTTCGGGCGACCTGTTTGAAAAATTGAACGCGGTCAAAGACAGCTTGGAGAACGAAAGCATTCAGGCGATCAAGCGGGATAGGAAATGTGAATTGGTCTTGCTCTAAAGTCAGTCGGATTTTAAGAAATGCAACTTATAAAGGATATAAATGCTATTTGAAATCATTCTGCAATAATTACCTTGATCAAAAGAGGATCAAAAACCTCGATGAGAACTCATATCTCTATATCAAAGGAGATTTTGAGCCAATCGTGTCTGAGGAGCTTTGGAATTATTGTAACGAACTCAGAAGAAGTAAATCGCTGAAATATACAAACCTGAATGGCAGAACACGTAATATTGGTAAAAAACAAACTGACGATCCTTTTTTGCACAAATTAAGATGTGTCTGCGGCTCAAAATTCCGTAAGAACAGATGGCATCAACGGAAAGATGGAACTTGGTCTTATGGATATAGATGCTATAATGCGGTCAATAACGGCACACGAACGAAGCGTATAGAAAACGGTCTTGATCCGGAAGGATACTGTGATGGTCACATGGTTTGCGATTGGAAGTTTGATGTTATGGCTTCATCGATTTTTAGTAGGATATGGACTGACAAGAAAGATGCCGTTTTACAAGCATACGATATGGTTAACAGGAATTATGTTTCAGACACTGCTGTTTCCAAAGAAGAGATTGCAGGGTTAGAAGGAAAACTTGAAAGAGCAAAGGGCAGACTGAATAATCTTATCTGTATGAGAGCAGATGGAGAGATAGGGAAAGACGAATATTTGGTTTTAAAAGAGAAATGTGAGAAAGAGATAGCTTCAATTCAAAAAGACTTAACTTCTGTCGCAGATAATGATAAAATTGAAACAAGAACAATTATCGATCTAAATAGAATAGAGTCAAGGCTGAATCAGCTGACCACGTTTAAAGAAGGAAAAGTTCCAAAAGAGATTATCGAAGAGCTTGTCGCGGCAATCGTTGCCGAGGAAGACGGAAGGCGCTTCAGTTGGTATCTTACACTTGACGACGAGAATTATCACCAAACTTTTTGTTCGATAGTCGGAAGGAAAAATACATTATCGTTGGATGTAAAAAGCATTCAGGATAATGAGGTGTTACCTACTTTTTTTCATAATCAGTACTTCACGGAAGTTGAAGAAGTTGGTAAAAACGCATTTCAACGGGGAGTACTTCACAGGCAGCCCTGAAAGGCTGATTGAACCGATAAAAGCAAAAAGTAGTCGCCCCGCCGGAAAATCCGGCGGGGCGACCGTTTTTTTTGACCCCTTTTCACAAAAAAGGAATTTCGGTTAGCAAAAAGTTCCTTTTTTTCATTTTCCGCTTGACAAAAAACAAGATTTCTTTTATAATTGAAATGTCCGATTCAAAAGCCGTCGGGAGTCGGTTTCCGGAGGGGATTCCGTATGGGGGAAAGTGATATGAAATCGCGCAAGGATTGTTTTTTCGGCCTGCATTTCGATATGCACGCCAACGAGCGAACCACGGGCATCGGGGAAGCGTTTGACGCGTCGTTGGTTCATGAAATTTGTCGGGAAGTGAAGCCCGATTTTATTCAGGTGGATAGCAAGGGGCACCCCGGGTACAGCAGTTATCCCACCAAAATCGGCCAACCCGCGCCGGAGATTGCAAGCGATATTCTGGCGGCTTGGCGAAAGATTACAAAAGAGTATCAAATTCCGCTTTTCGCGCATTACAGCGGCGTTTGGGACAGCTATCAGGCCGCAAAGCACCCCGAATGGGCAATTGTGCAAAAGAACGGCGCGCCGGACCCGCGGTTTATGTCCTTCTTCGGGGACTACGAGGAAAAACTCCTGATTCCGCAGCTGCGCGAGATCGCCGCGGATTACGGGTTGGACGGCGCGTGGATCGACGGCGATTGCTGGTGCGTGAACCCCGATTATTCCGAGGGGGCGAAAAAAGCCTACGGAAAAGAGATTCCCCAGCCGAACGACCCCGATTTTCCCGCTTTCCGGCAGTTTCTGCGGGAAGAGTTTGCGCGCTACGTCGGCCGGTATATTCGGGCGGTGAAAGAGGTCGCGCCGAATTTTGAGATTACGTCCAATTGGTGCAACACGCTTCAAATGCCGGAAGATGTTGCCATTACCGACTTTATTTCGGGCGATCTTTCCCCGAACGACGCGGTGGACCACGCGCGCGTTGACGCCCGCGCGGTGGCTTCCTTCGGCCGCCCGTGGGATCTGATGGCTTGGGGGTTCAGCTATCCCGTGCATTATGTCAAGCCCGCCGAACAGCTCAAACAGGAAGCGGCGGCCGTTATCATGCTGGGCGGCGGTTTTCAGGTTTACCACATGCAGGAAGCGAAAAAAACGCTCCAAAACGATTGGGTGGTTCCCGTGCTGCGCGAAGTTGCGGAGTTTTGCCGCGAGCGGCGGTCGTTCTGCCATCGGGCAAGCCCGATCCACGAGGTCGGCGTGGTGTATTCCAAAGCGTCGTATTACCATGGGCGCGAGCCTGTTTTCGGCCCGCATTGCGACTATCTGACGAGTTTGCGCGGCCTGACCTGCGCTTTGCTCGATAATCAGGCGTCTGTGGAAGTGCTGATGCCGTCCCGCCTGAACGATCTCGATTCGTTTTCCATGCTCGCGCTTTCCGAATGCGCGGAATTGGAGCCGGATGTTCGCGCGCAGCTGCTTGCGTATGCCCAAAACGGGGGAACTTTGTTCCTTTCGGGCATGAAAACGGTTTCCGCTTTCCGCGAGGAACTCGGAATTTCGGCAATGGAAACCGACGATTTCGCCGTAATCCGTGGCGGCGGACTGCGCGCGCTGATGATGCAGCCGTTCTGCAAACTGACCACGTCCGCAACCGTTCTGAATGTTATGAATCCGATTCGGAGCGTGGGTGACCCGAGCGTTGCCAACCCGCCGCCGCAAAAGGTGACGGAGCCGGATGTGCCGAGCCTGATCGAGGTATCCTACGGAAAAGGAAGGATCGTTGCCGCGCCGTTCGACATCGGCAAGGAATACGAGGGAGACCGCACCGCGCAGCTGCGCTCGTTTGTTGGCGAAGCATTGGCGCGGGCAAACCGGAAACTCTCGGTTCACGGCACCCGCTATGTGGACGTCGCCCTGATGGAGAAGGACGGAAAAACCTATCTTCATTTGCTGAACACCGCGGGCGAACACCGCGCGGAGAAAAACGCCAAGCGCGCCGAGGGAAAAACCAAAACGTTTGATGAAATTCCGCCGGTCGGGCCGATTGCGGTGGAATACCGCCTTGGCCGCAAGCCCGTTTCGGCGCGGTTGCTCCCGAAAAACGAGCAGCTGCCGTTTACCTATGAAAACGGACTTTTGAAGCTGACCGTTGACCGCGTCGCCATCCATGAAGCAATTGAAATCAGCTTTTGAAAGAGGAGATTCACCGTGCTGACCATTCATGAAACCGATCTTTTTCGGCCGCATAACGACCCCGACGACCATTTTGACCTCGCCTGTCAGTTTGCTTTGCAGAAAATGGGGTTACACAAACTCGCTGGCATCATGATCGATATGCCGCCGGCGGCACAGCGCGGGAAAGGCCGCAACCCCGACCTTTCCTCGGTTGCGCAGTTGAACCTGCTGACGGGCGGTTGCGTTCCCGTTGGAATCGGCGCGCCCGATTCCCATCCCGAGGCGTTGTCCGGCGGCTCGGCTTTGTTGCGGGAAACGCTGCTCGCAAGCCGAGAAAAAGTCAACGTTCACATCGTCGGTTCCAGCCGCGATATTGCCGTTGCTTTGCGGCAGGATCCCGATTTGTTCCGCGAAAAATGCGCGGGAATTTACCTCAACGCGGGGTCCGGCATTGAAAACGGCTTTTTGGAATGGAACGTTTGCCTCGATCCCCGCTCCTACCATGATATTTTCTCTGCGCCGTGTCCGGTATATTGGTGTCCGTGCTTCGAGCGCGCCAACGAACGCCACGGCGGGCAATGGATCGTTTCGCAATACGGGACCTTTTACAGCTTTACAATGGGAGAGATCCTGCGGGACCTTTCGCCCGCCATGCAAAATTTCTTTCTTTCCATGCTGAATCGGGAGACCGCTTCCAATTGGCTCGATGTTCTGGACCGGCCGGTTGACCCCGCGCTGTTGGAGCATTTTTGCGCAATGCCGCGCAATATGTGGTCAACGGCGGGGATTCTTTCCGGCGTCGGAAAAAAGCGTGGATCGGAACGGAAACCTGACAGAAGCGGGCGACCCGAACGCGGTATTCGGTTTTTCGCCCGTGCGGATCGAATGCTCGCTCGACGGCCATGTAACTTGGCAGGCGGATCCCGCGTCGGATCGCTACCTTTTCTCCGTTCTGGATCTGGAGCATTACGCAACCGCAATGGCGCGAGCAATGAAAACACTGCTGATGAATCTTTAAAAACACCGACTTTTCATCTGTTTTTAGGTGGATATTGTCGAAAAAAGAAGAAAAAGAACAATATTTATTCCGAAAAATGGAAACAAGAAAAACGGCCGCCGAAGCATCGGCGGCCGTTTTTCCGTTATCGCAGACAGATGAAATATGGGGGCGAGATTATTTGATCTCGACGGTTGCGCCTGCCTCGGTGAGAGCGGCTTTGACCTTCTCGGCCTCGTCCTTGGAAACGCCCTCTTTCACGGGCTTCGGAGCGGCCTCAACAAGGTCTTTCGCGTCTTTCAGGCCAAGACCGGTGATCTCGCGAACAGCTTTGATCACGTTCAGCTTGTTTGCGCCGAAGTTGGCGAGAATTACGTCGAACTCGGTCTTTTCTTCGGCAGCGGCGGCAGGAGCGGCGCCTGCGGCGGCAACCACGCCAACGGGAGCGGCGGCGGAAACGCCGAATTCTTCCTCAACGGCCTTAACAAGGTCGGAGAGCTCCAGAATGGTGAGGGATTTGATCTCCTCGAGAATGTTTGTAATCTTTTCGGATGCCATTTTAATTACCTCCAAAATCAATTTTGATTTTCAATGTACCGATCAAACGGGATCGGGAACCGGCGGGAGAACGTCCCGCGCGTTTGCCGGATTTGCGGTTTACGCTTCTGCGGGAGCCTCGGCAGGGGCTTCTTCCGCGGGAGCGGCTTCGCCGTTCTTATCCACAACAGCCTGCAAAGCGTATGCAAAGCTGTAAAGGGGAGAACGGATGGAGCCGAGGAGTTTCGCAATAAGCGTTTCTTTCGAGGGAATCTCTGCAAGAGCGTTTACGGACGCGGCGTCAATAACGTTGCCGTCCACATAGCCCGCAAGGATCTGGAAAGATTCCACTTTCTCGGCGTATTCTTTCAGCACCTTGGCGGCCGCAACAGGGTCGCTTTCGCTGATCGCAATCGCGGTCATGCCGGTCAGATACTGTTTCAGTTCGCCGTAGCCGACCTCGTCGCAAGCTCTGCCGGTCATGGTGTTCTTCATAACCACGTATTTCACACCTGCCTGACGGAGCGCCTTGCGCATCGCGGTATCTTTATCCACCGTAATGCCTTGGTAGTTGACCACGACGCCCGCGGCGGAATTCTTGATCTGCTCCGCAAGCTCTGCAACGATCTGCTGCTTTTGCGCAAGAATGGAATTGCTGGGCATTTGTTTCACCTCCCAATGTGAAGTTGAGAAAAATAAAAGATCTTTCTTTCGGCAAACATGGCGCCGCAAAGAAAGACCCGAACACCCTCCCTCTCAATATATAAAGAAAGGATTCAAATCGTTTCCTCGGCAGGAAAGCCATGCTTTTACCGAAACCTGCTGTCTTTGGATAACAGTGGTATTATATCACAATCCGCCCTCTTTGTCAAGCGTTTTTTCAAAAAAACATTTTTATTTTTTCGCAGCGGAAACGGGAACGGCGCGGGGAATCCAGCAAACCTGCGTTCGCGGCATAACATGCGAGACAAAAAAAGAAAGTCCCCGCAAAAAAACGGCGGGGAAACTTTCCTGTTTTTTTGTCGGTTTACCAACGGTTGAAACGGAGCGTCGGAAAATGCGGAAAATGGTTGGATTTTAGAATAAAACCAAGTTTTAATTTATTTTATGGCTTTTCAAAATGCGTTCTGCAGAGCCGATCAGCCGCTCTCGAAGCCATTCCGGCTCGATAATGCGAAATTCGGCTTCCATGGCGATCAACGCACCCAAAAACTTTTCAATGCTGTGAAATTCGCATGTAAAACGGCCTTTTCCATGCCGCTCCGTAATGTAGGGGGTAATCTCCATAACCGCGAGCTTGTCGGCAATTTCCAGAGTTGCGGTGTAGGGGATCTGCATTTGAATAATGGATTCGGCCGCCGCCAGCTCCTCGTTGTTCTGCACCGCGGAAACCTCGGGAATGTACAGGTCGTCGTTGTCGGACGTCAGAAGCAGGGGCAATTGAAAAGGCTCCGTGTAATAGAATCCACGGCGCGCGGTGTCGTAGGCGATGGGCGCGCCGAGGTTCTTGCGCAAAAAATCAAGGTCTCTCTGCGCCTGCCTCGGGGAAATGCGGAACCGTTCGGCGATGCGATGCGAGTTCGGGTAGCTTTTGCTCACCAGCTTTTTGTGCAGCCATTGAATGCGTGTATTGGCGTTCATTCGTCTTTTCCCCCATTCGGATGGTCGTTTTCGGAGCGTTCGGATGCGCTGTGGATTGCGGGAAGGTTTTCTTTTGGCGTTTGCAGGAGCGAGGCAAGGCGGCAAACGGCGGTTGCGGTAAAGCCGAGCAGCACGGGAAGCGCCGCCGCATAGTCCTTTTCCGGAATTTTTCCGCCGAGAAACGCGACGGAAAGCGAAATGGAAGATAGCCCGCAAAAAACGATTGCAAAGGCGATTATTATCGGAGTTATAACGGCATGGGACCGATCCATCAGCAGGCGGATCTCCACCGTGCAATCCAGCATGGCGGCAAGCAACCCCATTTGCAGCAGCACTTTTATCGGCGCGTTCATTTCAACGGTCATGTCAAAATAGTAAGTGGCAACCAACGAAATGTGCGCGGCGATCGCGGCGAAGCCGAGCCATGTGATATACGGCGCGCGGGCTTTGGCAAAAGGGCAGGCAAGCAAAGCGAAGAACGCCACCCCAAACAGGAACAGCACGCCGGAAAGCGTCTTTCCGGTCGTCAAAAGCAATACTCCGCCGGCAAGATTTCCGATGGCGGCGGGGAGAAGCGCGAAGGACGGGACCGACGGAACGGCGAACGGCTCCGACTTTTTGCGGGAGAGGACCGCCGAGACCGCACCCGCCGCAAAAGCGAGGAAGGCGGACACAACCGATAGGATCGGGAGCGGGGAGCCGTTCGGGAAATAATTGGAAACAGCCGGATCGTATGCGGAAAACGCGAGGATCATGAAAACCGCCGAAACGACCGCAAGCGGCAAAACGGCGATAAGCAACAGACGTGATAACTTCATAGGCAGTTCCTCTGTTCGGTTTTGCGGTCCCGTTGCCGCAAGGCGGCGCCGGAACCGATCTATCCTATCTATTATAACGCACAAATGTGAATAAAATGTGACAATTTGCCTATGAATGAAAAAAAGAATCAAAAACAATTGACAAATTCGCGAAAATGTGGTATTCTGTATCTTGCCGAGCGAAGAAAACGCACGGACGCGTGTTGTAGAAAAATTGAAATAATCTCTCTTTTGAACGAAATTTTCGGCTTGATACAAACCGAAAAAGACGCATCGAAGGTGCAAAAAGACTGAAAAAGCCCCGATTTTTGTTTGTTATAAACAATATTATCCTGAAAAACTTTTGAAATTTCTACAAATAAGTTCCGAAAAAGTGTTGACAAAAAAGGAAAGTTTTGATATAATAGAAAAGCTTGATATGCGATGAAGCGAAAGGTTGCTTTTGGGGGACGCCCCGAAAGGGAATTTTCGCGGAGTATGTCCGTCAACCGGGCGAAAAGGTATGCACTGAAACACTCCAAAACGGCGCAAACGTGCGGCGAAGCTCCATGCTTGTTTCTTTGAATTCCCCGGAATTTGCCTTGGCAGATGCTGATGCGCAAGGCAAACTCCGTATTTTTCAGGGGATAAAAGAAACGCACGGAACAGTGTTGAAGGAAATGCCAACCTTGCCGAATACGCGGTTCACGGCGAATCACTTCCTTTTATATAAGGGTCGTCCGTGGCAAGCGAAATCTGATAAGGAGGCAACAAAAATGGCGATCAAAGAGAAGATCAGAGTCAGACTCAAAAGCTACGATCACGTTCTGATTGACACCGCGGCAAAGAAAATTGTTGAGGTTGCAACCAGAAACGGAGCCGAGGTTTCGGGGCCGATCCCGCTTCCCACCGAGCGCGAGATCATTACGATCCTTCGTTCGGTCCACGTGAACAAGGATAGCCGCGAGCAGTTCGAGTACCGCACGCACAAGAGACTGATCGACATCATCAAGCCCTCGCAAAAGGTTGTTGATGCCCTGATGAACGTAGAACTTCCCGCCGGCGTTGAGATCGAAGTCAAGCTGTAACAGGCTTGGTATCAAGCGCTTCCATCGCAGCCAGAGCGGCACAAAGACAACAGTCGAGCTTCGGCTTAACCCGACGAAGCGTTCGGCAACTTTGTAAATCATGTTGGCGTTTTGCACGTCAACCAATCATTTACAGGAGGAAAAACAAAATGAAAAAGGGTATTATCGGTAAGAAAATCGGTATGACGCAGATTTTTGATGAAATCGGCAACGTTATTCCGGTTACGGTTATCGAGGCCGGCCCGTGCGTGGTCGCACAGAAAAAGACCGTTGAGAACGACGGTTACAACGCATTGCAGCTCGGTTTCGAAGAGGTTAAGGAAAAGCACCTGACCAAGGCCGAAAAGGGACATTTCGCCGCGGCGAACGTTCCCACAAAGAAGCACTTGAAGGAGTTCCGTTTGGAGGATTGCTCCGCAAACGTCGGCGATCTCGTCACCGTCGATACCTTCGCCGCAGGCGATAAGGTCGATGTAACCGGTATGACGAAAGGCCGCGGATACACGGGCGCCGTCAAGCGTTGGAACCACCACACCCTGTGCTCCACCCACGGCGTTGGCCCGATCCACCGCGAGGTTGGTTCCATGGGCGCAAACTCCACGCCGTCCCGCGTTTATAAGAACAAGAAGATGGCTGGCCAATACGGTAACGAGCAGGTAACGATTCTGAACCTGAAAGTGGTGAAGATCGATACGGAAAAGAACCTGATCGCGATCAAGGGCGCGGTTCCCGGTGCAAAAGACGGGATCGTGTTCATCCGCGATTCGGTGAAAGCATAAGCGGAAGGAGGAAAACAACAATGCCAGTCGTAAAAATCGTCAATATGTCCGGCGCAGAAGTCGGCGAGCTGACACTGAATGATAAAATCTTCGGTGCGGATGTCAACGGCGCTGTTCTCCATGCCGCGGTCAGAACGTATCTGATGAATCAAAGACAAGGCACGCAGTCCACGCTGACCCGCACGGAAGTTTCCGGCGGCGGCAGAAAGCCTTGGAGACAAAAGGGAACCGGCAGAGCCCGTCAGGGTTCCACCCGCTCTCCCCAGTGGACGCACGGCGGCGTGGCGCTCGGCCCGAAACCGAGAGATTATCGCCTCGCGCTGAATAAGAAGGTTCGCAGAGCGGCGCTGTTCAGCGCACTCTCCGATAAGGTCGCGAACGGCGATCTCGTTGTAATCGACAGCATTAAAGTGGAAGAGAAACCTTCCACCAAAGCCATGGTTGCCATGTTCAAGGCGCTCGGCTTTGAAAAGACCTACACCAAGACCTACAAAACCATTGCGGTGAAGGACGGTCAGGTGGAGCACGGCACCGAGACCCGCGAGGCCGTCAAGGCGCAAAGCGCGCTGGTTGTGCTGGATAGCAACGATAAGAACGTGATCAGAAGCTGCAACAACATCCCGCAGGTGGAAACCACGCAGGCAGGCGTTCTCAACGTTTACGAGGTGCTCAAAGCCGAAAAGGTGGTTCTGACCGTTGAGGCTGTTAAGAAACTCGAGGAGGTGTACGCGTGATGAAATTCGCTCAAGATATTATCATCCGGCCGATCATCACGGAAGCGGCAATGGATCTGCTCCCCCGCAAAACCTACGTGTTTGAAGTTGCAAAGGATGCAACCAAACCGGAGATCGCAAAAGCGGTTGAGGAAGTGTTTGCCTCGAGCAAAATCAAGGTTGCGAGCGTTCGCACCATCAACATGAAGAAGAAACCCAAGAGACTCGGCGTCCATTCCGGATATACGTCCGAATGGAAGAAAGCGATCGTAACGCTGACTCCCGATTCCGGCGAGATCGAGTTCTTCGAGGGCTTGAACTAACAGAAGGAGGGAAACGAAATGCCAACGGTAAAGTATAAACCCACAACACCGGCGAGAAGAAACATGTCCGTTCCTTCTTTCGAGGAAATTACCAAGTTCTCTCCGGAGAAAAGCCTGATTGTTACGAAGAAGAAACACTCCGGCCGTAACAGCTACGGGCGCATCACCGTCCGCCATAGAGGCGGCGGCAACAAGATCAAGTACCGCATCATCGATTTCAAACGCCAGAACCCCAATGCAAACAAGGTTCTCGGCATTGAGTACGACCCCAACAGAACGGCGTATATCGCCCTGTTGGAGGACACCGAGGGGAAGAAGAGCTATGTGATCGCCCCCGAGGGACTCAAAACCGGCGATGTGGTGTACTCCGGCCCCGAAGCCGACATTAAACCCGGAAACACGCTTCCCATCGCCAATATCCCCGTCGGTACCGTGATCAACAATATTGAGATCTACCCCGGGAAAGGCGCGCAGCTGGTTCGCTCTGCGGGCGCCATGGCGCAGTTGATCTCCAAAGAGGACAACGGCATGGCGCAGATACGGCTTCCTTCGGGAGAAGTCCGCTTCATCCGGTTGGATTGCAAGGCGACCATCGGCCAGATCGGCAACGTCGAGCATGATACGGTAAAGGTCGGCAAAGCGGGTAAAACGAGACACAAGGGCATCCGCCCGACGGTCCGCGGCTCGGTTATGAACCCCTGCGACCACCCGCACGGCGGCGGCGAGGGCAAATCGCCCATCGGCCACCCCGGCCCCGTAACGCCGTGGGGCAAGCCTGCTTTGGGTTATAAGACCCGCAACAAGAAGGCGCGCACCAATAAGTTCATCGTTAAGCGCAGAAACGCGAAATAAGGAGGGAATGTAAAATGAGCAGAAGCCTGAAAAAAGCACCTTATGTTGAAGAAAAGCTCTTCAATCGCATCAGCGCTATGAACGCCAACGGCGAGAAAAAGGTTCTCAAAACCTGGTCCCGCGCGTCCACCATTTTCCCCGAATTTGTGGGACACACCATTGCCGTTCACGACGGCAGAAAACACATCCCCGTGTATATCACCGAGGATATGGTCGGCCACAAGCTCGGCGAGTTTGCGCCCACGCGCACCTTTAAGGGACACGCCGGCTCCAAAACGTCCAACAACGGTAAGTAATTGTAAAGGGAGGTTCATTTCAACATGGAAGCAAAAGCATATTTGAAATACGCAAGAATTTCCCCGCGCAAGGTAAAGGTCGTGCTCGACCTGATCCGTGGTAAGGACGCGGCAGCCGCAATGGGGATTCTTCAAAACAAACCGAGAGCCGCCTCGGAATTACTGATCAAGCTGCTCCGCAGCGCGATTGCAAACGCGGAAAACAATTTCCACATGGATGCATCCAAACTGTATGTTTCCGAATGCTTCGTAACCGCGGGCCCGACCCTGAAACGGATTATGCCCCGCGCGAAGGGCAGCGCAGACCGCATCTTGAAGAGAACCAGCCATGTTACCATGGTTGTGAAAGAAAGAGACTGAAAGGAGGAAACAACAGAATGGGACAGAAAGTAAACCCCCACGGTCTCAGAGTGGGTGTGATTAAAAACTGGGATTCGAGATGGTTCGCCAAGGACGAAACGTTCGGCGATACCCTTGTTTCCGACTATAACGTCCGCAGGTATCTCAAAAAGACCCTGTACGATGCGGGAATTTCCAAAATCGAAATCGAGCGCGACGGGCATAGAGTCCGTGTGTTCATCAATTGCGCGAAACCGGGCATGGTGATCGGGCGCGGCGGCTCCGAGATTGAGAAGTACCGTCAGCAGCTCGAAAAAATGGTTGGAATGCCTGTGGCGCTCAACGTGGTTGAGATCCGCCAGCCCGACCTCGACGCGCAGCTGGTTGCCGAGAACATCGCAAAGCAAATCGAGAACCGCGTTGCGTTCCGCCGCGCCATGAAAATGGCCATCCGGAACACCATGCGCCTCGGCGCGCGCGGAATCAAGGTCAACTGCGGCGGGCGTCTCGCCGGCGCGGACATCGCGCGCAGCGAGCATTACCACGAGGGAACCATTCCGCTTCAAACCCTGCGCGCGGACATTGAATACGGCTTTGCGGAAGCAAACACCACGTATGGCAAGATCGGCGTTAAGGTTTGGATCTACAAGGGCGAGATCCTCAACGAGGTCAACCGCCCCGGAAGCAACCAAAGACGCGACCGCAGAGACGATCGCCGCGGCGACAGACGCGACAATCGCGGCCCGAGAGGCGATCGCCGTGAAGGCGGACGCCGCGACGGTCAAAGAACCGGCGCGCCGCGCGGCAACGGCGGAGAACGCCGCGAGAGAACGCCGAAAGAAGGAGGCGCGAAGTAAGTTATGTTAATGCCGAAAAGAGTCAAATTCCGTCGCGTTCAGCGCGGCAGAATGAAGGGCAAGGCTTCCCGTGGAACCACCATCAGCAACGGTTCCTACGGTCTCGTGGCGTTGGAGCCCGCATGGATCACCAGCAACCAGATTGAAGCGGCGCGTATCGCTATGACGCGTTATATCCGCCGCGGCGGTCAGGTCTGGATCAAAATCTTCCCCGATAAGCCGATTACGGAAAAACCGGCCGAAACCCGAATGGGTTCCGGTAAAGGTTCGCCCGAGTATTGGGTGGCCGTGGTCAAGCCGGGGCGCGTCCTGTTCGAGATGGACGGCGTAGCCGAGGATGTTGCAAAGGAAGCAATGCGTCTTGCGGGGCACAAACTGCCCATCAAGACAAAGTTTGTCACCAAGGCATCCGAAGAGAAGGAGGGCTGAAACGATGAAAGCAGCGGAACTCAGAAAAATGTCTGTCGAGGCGCTGGAAGAAAAGCTGAAAGAGCTCAAAACCGAGCTGTTCAACCTTCGCTTCCAACATGCGATCAATCAGTTGGATAACCCTCATAAGATGACCGAAGTAAAGCATGACATCGCGCGTGTCATGACAGTTCTTCAAGAGATGAAGAAAGAGGAGGCTTAACCGGTTATGGCAGAAGAAAGAGCATTGAGAAAAACCAGAGTCGGAATTGTCGTCAGCGATAAAATGGACAAAACCGTTGTGGTTGCCGTACAGGATAACGTGAAGCATCCTCTTTACGGCAAGATCGTGAAGAGAACCCTGAAACTGCATGCGCAGGACGACGAAAACGCCTGCGGGGTTGGTGACAGAGTTCGCCTCATGGAAACAAGACCGCTTTCCAAAACCAAAAGATGGCGCGTGGTCGAAATCATCGAAAAGGCGAAGTAATTCCGCCGGACGATGATGAAAAAAGTTCACTTATTCACGAATAGTAGATACGTCGTAGCGTATTGAATCAGTAGGAGGAAAGAAAAGTGATTCAGCAACAAAGTTTAATGAAAGTTGCCGATAACACGGGCGCCAAGGAATTGATGTGCATCAGAGTCCTCGGCGGAACGGGCAGAAGATATGCCAATATCGGCGATGTTGTTGTCTGCGCGGTCAAGAAAGCGGCTCCCGGCGGCGTCGTCAAAAAAGGCGAGGTCGTAAAGGCGGTGGTTGTCAGAACCGTGCACGGCATGAAGAGAGCGGACGGCTCTTATATCAAATTCGATGAAAACGCGGCCGTGATCATCCGCGAGGATAAAACCCCGCGCGGAACCCGTATTTTCGGGCCGGTTGCAAGAGAGCTCCGCGAGAAGGAATATCTGAAAATTCTTTCTCTCGCGCCCGAAGTGCTTTGAGGAGGTAACGAACAATGGCAAATCTGCATATCAAAAAAGGCGATACCGTTGTGGTCCTCTCGGGCGACGACAAGGGCGTAACGGGCGAGGTTATCGCAACCTCTCCCGCAGAGGGCAAAGTGCTTGTGAAGGGAGCAAACATCATTCATAAGCATGTCAAGCCCCGCAAGCAGGGCGAGAGCGGCGGCATTATTGACGCCGAGGGCGCGATTTACGCAAGCAAGGTTGCGCTCTATTGCCCCGATTGCAAGAAAGGCGTTCGCACCAAAAACGATGTGAGCGGCGACAAAAAAATCCGTGTGTGCGCAAAATGCGGACACAAATTCGATTGAGGAGGGAATGAACAATGGCAAGACTGAAAGAACTTTATAAGGCCGACATTGCCCCCGCCCTCATGAAGAAATTCAACTACAAGAGCGTGATGCAGATTCCGAAGCTCGACAAGATCGTTGTCAACGTCGGCGTCGGCGAAGCGAAAGACAACTCCAAGGCTCTGGATGCGGTTCTGAACGATCTGGCGATTATCACCGGTCAGAAAGCGATCGCAACCACTGCGAAGAAATCGGTTGCGAACTTCAAGATCCGTCAGGGCATGAAGATCGGAGCGAAAGTGACGCTTCGCGGCGACAGAATGTACGAGTTTATGGACAGACTTTTCAACTTTGCGCTCCCGAAAGTGCGCGACTTCAAGGGGATTAACCCCAACGCGTTCGACGGACGCGGAAACTACGCGCTCGGGTTGAAAGAGCAGTTGATCTTCCCCGAAATCGAATACGATAAGGTGGATAAGATCCGCGGCATGGATATTTGCTTCGTTACAACGGCAAACACCGATGAAGAAGCACGCGAGCTGCTGACGCTGTTCGGCGCTCCGTTCGCGAAATAATCAGGGAGGTAAATAACGATGGCAAAGAGATCCATGATTCTCAAGCAGCAGAAAGACCCGAAGTTTTCTTCGAGAAAATACAACCGCTGCAAAATTTGCGGGCGCCCGCATGCCTACCTTCGCAAGTTCGGCATTTGCCGCATTTGCTTCCGCAACCTCGCCTATAAGGGTGAGATTCCCGGCGTAAAGAAGGCTTCTTGGTAAACCGCAACCCCCACCTATCGGCAGGAAATCGGAAACCGGCGAACGCCGATCCGGTTTAACCGCCGATATGCCGCCCCGAAAGGGCAGCAAGAAAACATAACTTGCATCAGGAGGAAAGAAAAATGCAAATGTCAGACGTAATCGCCGATATGCTCACCCGCATTCGCAACGCGAACGACGCGAAGCACCAGACAGTGGACATTCCGGCATCCAACATGAAAAAAGCAATTGCCCAGATCCTCGTTGAGGAGGGCTATGTGAAGTCCTATCAGGTGATCGAGGACGATAAGCAGGGAACCATTCGCGTTACCCTGAAATATCTCCCCGGCAAGCAGAAGGTTCTTCGCGGCATCCGCCGCGTATCCAAGCCCGGCTTGCGTATTTACGCGGGCTGCGAGGATATGCCCAACGTGATGAACGGCCTCGGCATTGCGATCGTTTCCACATCCAAGGGTATCATGACGGGCAAGAAAGCGCGCGAACTCAACGTTGGCGGCGAAGTTCTTGCGTTCGTCTGGTAATCGGAATGGGAGGTAACTGAAATGTCAAGAATCGGAAGAATGCCCATTGCGATCCCCGCGGGAGTTACCGTTGACGTTGCCGAGAACAATGTTGTAACGGTAAAAGGCAAGCTCGGAACGCTTACCGAAACGTTCAGCCCCCGCATGACCATTCGGGTTGAGGGAGCGGAGATCGTTATCACCCGCCCCACGGATGAAAAGGAAGACAAGAGCCTTCATGGGCTCACCCGCGCGCTGCTCCACAACATGGTGGTTGGCGTAACCGAAGGATTCTCGAAGAAGCTCGAAATTGTCGGCGTCGGCTATAAGGTTGTGAAACAGGGCAAAACCATTCAGCTCTATCTCGGCCACTCGCTGGTGTCCACGGGTCTCCCGCAGGCAAAATTCTGCCTGACCGAGGAGAACGGAATCACCTTTGACGTACCGGATTCCAACACGATTATCGTAAAGGGAATCGATAAGCAGCTGGTTGGGCAGACCGCGGCGGTGATCCGCGGGAAGAGACCGCCCGAGCCGTACCACGGCAAGGGTGTGAAATACGCCGAAGAGCATATCCGCCGCAAGGCTGGTAAGGCCGGCAAGGGCAAATAATCGAAAGGAGTGAAGTGACATGGTATCCAGAAAAGACGCGAACAAGGCTCGTCTGAAAAGACACAAGAGAGTCAGAGCAAAAATCTCCGGAACCGCGGAGCGTCCGCGCTTGGCCGTCTACCGTTCCAACGCGAACATCAGCGCGCAGATCATTGATGATGTGAAGGGCGTAACGTTGGTCAGCGCTTCCACTTTCGGAAACGGCTTTACGGAAAACGGCGGCAACAAGGCCGCGGCAAGAGAGATCGGCAAACAGATTGCGGAAAAAGCGATCGCAGCAGGCATTACCGAGGTCGTGTTCGACCGCGGAGGCTATCTGTATCACGGACGTGTATCGGAACTGGCGGAAGGCGCTCGCGAGGGCGGCCTGAAGTTCTGATTTTCCGGTTTATACACTGTTCAATCATTTTATTGAACAAATTGGAGGAAAAACAATGGCAGAAAAATTCAATCCGGCCGAGCATGACTTGAAAGAGCAACTGATCTCTCTGAACCGTGTTTCCAAAACGGTCAAAGGCGGTCGTATCGCTCGTTTCGCCGCGCTGATGGTCGTCGGCGACGGCGCAGGTCACGTAGGCGTCGGTCTCGGTAAGGCGGCCGAAGTTCCCGAGGCGATCCGCAAGGGAATTGAGGACGCAAAGAAGAATATGGTAACGGTTTCGCTGAAAGGAACTTCGATCCCCCACGAGGTGATCGGCGTGTTCGGAGCGGGCAAGGTTCTCCTGAAACCCGCCGCCCCCGGTACCGGTATCATTGCGGGCGGCAAGGTTCGTATGGTCCTCGAAGCCGCCGGCATCAAGAACATTCGCGCGAAGTGCCTGCGCTCCAACAACCCCACCAACGTTGTAAAAGCGACGATGGAAGGCTTGAAGGAGCTGCGCACCGCCGAGGAAGTTGCGAAAATCCGCGACATTCCGGTGGAGCAGGTCAAAAAGGCTTGAGGAGGTGCGGAACATGAAAAAGGTAACTTTGAAAAAGAGCCTGATCGGCGCGCTGCCGAAACAAAAGGCCACCGCGCAGACCCTCGGGCTGAAAAAAATCGGCGACAGCACCGTTCAGAAGGACGATGCCGCGCTTGCCGGAAAAATTCGTGTTCTCGCACATCTCGTCGCGGTGGAAACCGTGGAAGAGAACGCTTAAAGGAGGGTATGCAGAATGAAACTTCATGAACTTTCTCCTGCCGAGGGTTCGGCGAAAGCCGCTTGGCGCAAGGGAAGAGGCGCGGGTTCCGGAAACGGAAAAACCGCCGGCAAGGGTCATAAGGGACAGAACGCGCGCTCCGGCGGCGGTGTGAGACCCGGGTTTGAGGGCGGACAGTTCCCGATTTACAGAACGCACCCGAAGAGAGGTTTCCACAACCGGTTTGCGGTCAACTACGCAACCGTGAATGTGAGCGACCTTGAAAGATTCGTGGATGAAACGGTAGTGGATACCGAAGTCCTTCTCGCGGCAAGAATCATCCGCAAGCCGATGGACGGCGTGAAAGTCCTCGGCAACGGCGCTCTTACCAAGAAACTGACTGTCAAAGCGGCGGCGTTTTCCGCGGCCGCAAAGGAGAAGATCGAGGCGGCAGGCGGTAAGGCAGAGGAGGTATAAGGATGTTTCAGACGTTTAAGAACGCGTGGAAAATTCCCGACCTCCGGAAAAAAATGCTTTTCACCCTTATCATCGTTCTTCTGTACCGTATCGGTGCGAACCTCTATGTTCCGTTCGTTGACGTCACAGCCATCCAATCCAATGTCGCGTACTCGAATATGACCTCGGGTATCTTCGGTATGCTCTCGCTTTTCTCGGGCGGCGCGTTCGAGCAGGCAACGCTGTTTGCGCTCTCGGTTTCGCCGTATATCACCGCATCCATCGTGATGCAACTGCTCACGATCGCCATTCCCGCGTTGGAACGGCTTTCCAAGCAGGGCGAAGAAGGCAAAAAGAAAATTACCCAATATACCCGTATTGTAACGGTCATCCTCGCGTTGGTCACGGCATACGGATATGTGAAGCTCCTTGATAGCTACGACCTGTTGCTCATCAGCAGTTCCAACAAAAACGCCGCTTACTATTTCGGTATGGTGGTGATGGTTGCGAGCTTCTGCGCGGGCGCGGCGCTCATCATGTGGCTGGCGGAGCGCATTACCGAGCGGGGAATCGGCAACGGCATTTCCATTATCCTCTTCGCGAACATCATTTCGCGCGGAGCAACCATGGTAACGGAGCTGATCAACCTGCTTAAAAGCAGCACCGAGTACACCATCAGCGGCGGAGCCGCGTGGGCAACCGGAAAAGAGCTTGTTATCGGCATTGTGGAAGTGGTTGCCTATTTGGCGGCGTTCATCCTGCTGGTCGGCATCATCGTCTGGTTCACGAACTCCGAGCGTCGGATCCCGATCCAATACGCAAAGAGAGTGGTCGGGCGCAAGATGTACGGCGGACAGAACAGCAACCTGCCGCTGAAACTCAACATGGCCGGCGTTATGCCGATCATCTTTGCCAGCTCCATCGTTTCGATCCTGCCCACCATCGCGAACTTCACGGGCGGCGGGTTCAAAAAATTCGTTAATACGTGGTTGGATTCGGGCACGCCCGCGTATATCATCGCCTATATCATTCTGATCTTCCTGTTCTCCTATTTCTATATCATGATTTCGTTCAACCCCGTGGAAGTGGCGAACAACATCAGAAGTCAGGGCGGTTCCATCCCCGGGATTCGCCCCGGAAAGCCCACTTCGGATTATATTAAGAAGATCCTGAACCGCATTACTACGCTCGGAGCCATTTTCCTTGTGTTGGTTGCGGGCGTTCCGATGATCATCGGCGCAACGATCCCCGATTTTGCAAGACTGGCAACGTTCGGCGGTTCCTCGCTTCTGATCGTGGTTGGCGTTGCGCTGGAAACCGCACAGGATATTGAAGCGCAAATGTCGATGCGGAACTACAAGGGCTTCCTTGATTGATCGCAGAAAGGATACCGATTATGAATCTTATTTTGCTGGGAGCCCCTGGAGCGGGGAAAGGTACCCAATCCGCGAACATTTCCGAGAAATACAACATTCCGGCAATTGCAACGGGAGATATTCTCCGCGGGGCAATGAAGAACGGAACCGAGTTGGGCAAGGCCGCCAAGTCGTATATCGACGCGGGCAAGCTTGTTCCGGACGAGGTTGTTATCGGGATCATCAAGGAATATCTGAAATCCGACGCGTGCCGCAACGGTTTCATTCTCGACGGGTTCCCGCGCTCCATTCCGCAAGCGGAAGCGTTGGACGCAATGGGAGTGAAGATCGACGTTGTGCTTTCCATTGAGGTTCCGGATGAAAAGATCGTCGAACGCATGAGCGGGCGCAGAGTTTGCTCCTGCGGCGCATCCTACCATGTGGTCTACAAAACCCCCAAGGTTGAGGGCGTGTGCGACAAATGCGGCCAAACGCTTTACGTGCGTGCGGACGATGCCGCGGAGACCGTTCAGAAAAGGCTGGAAACCTTCCATGCGCAAACCGAACCTTTGAAAGAGTATTACGCTCAAAAAGGCAACTTGGTAACGGTGCAGGGACAGGAAGAAGTTGCAGACACGACCCGTCTCGTGTTTGAGGCGCTTCGTCCTTATGAGGCGAACCAATGATCCACTTGAAAAATTCCGCGCAGATCACGGCAATGAAGGACGCCGGCCGTATCACGGGAGAAGCGCTCCTGCTTGCCCGCGATATGGTGCGCGCGGGGGTCACGACCTTTGAGATCGACGAGGCTATTCGCCGGTATATCGAGAAATGCGGGGCAAAACCCACATTTCTCGGGTACGGCGGCTTTCCCGCAAGCGCATGTATCAGCGTCAACGATGAAGTGATCCACGGGATTCCGTCCAAAAAGCGGGTGTTGAAAGAGGGCGACATCGTAAAAATCGACACCGGCGCCACCTACCATGGGTATGTGGGCGACTCGGCGAGGACCATTCCCGTCGGGAAGATCAGCAGCGAGGCGCAAAAACTGATTGACGTGACCCGCGAAAGCTTCTTCAAAGGCGTGGAGCAGGTCAAGGTCGGAAACCGCATCGGCGACATCGGCGCCGCGATAAACGGTCTGGTGGTTGCAAACGGGTTCACCACGGTGAAACGGTATGTCGGCCACGGGGTCGGAGAGGTGATGCACGAATCGCCCGATGTTCCGAACTACGGAACGGCGGGAAGAGGAACGCGGCTCTGCGCGGGAATGACCATTGCCATTGAACCAATGGTGAATGCCGGCAGAGAGGATGTGCGGGAGATGGCGGACGGCTGGACGGTGAAAACCGCGGACGGAAGCCTTTCGGCGCACTACGAGAACACGATTGCTCTTACCAGCAACGGGGTTCTGATCCTGACGCAAGTGGAAAAAGACTTCTGAATGGAGATTGGAGGGGATTATTCTGGCTCAAAAAGATGATGTAATCGAGTTTGAAGGAACGGTGGTTGAGGCGCTCCCCAACGCCAACTTCAAAGTCAAGCTCCCGAACGGGCATATGGTAAACGCCCACATTTCGGGAAAGCTCCGAATGAACTATATCAGAATCCTGCCCGGGGATCGCGTAACGGTTGAGGTTTCGGTTTACGACCTGACCAAAGGGCGCATCACGTGGCGGGCAAAATAACGCATGAAAGGAATGGTAACGACACAATGAAAGTGAAACCATCCGTAAAGAAGATCTGCGAGAAATGCAAGATCATCAAAAGAAAAGGCAAAGTAATGGTCATCTGCGAAAACCCCAAGCATAAGCAGAGACAGGGTTGAGCAAACCGTTGCAGAGCGAAAATTCAACAGAGAGGTGAATAAAAAGAATGGCTCGTATTGCTGGTGTTGATATTCCCAACAACAAGCGCGTTGAGATCGCCCTTACCTATATTTACGGCATCGGGCGGAAGAGCGCGAACGACATCCTTGCGAAAACCGGTATCAATCCCGATACCCGCGCAAAGGATCTGACCGAGGACGAGGTTGCGAAACTTCGTGACGAGATCGAAAATTCTTACACCGTTGAGGGCGACCTTCGCCGCGATGTTGCAATGAACATCAAGAGAATGGTGGAGATCAACTGCTATCGCGGCATCCGCCACAGAAAGGGACTTCCCGTGAGAGGGCAGAGAACCAAAACGAATGCAAGAACCCGCAAAGGTCCCGCAAAGACCATTGCAAACAAGAAGAAGTAAAGGAGTGGTAAACGAACATGGCAAAAGCAGCAACAACCAAGAAGGTCGTTAAGAAGCGCCGCGAGAGAAAGAACATCGAAAAAGGCGCGGTTCATATTCAATCAACCTTCAATAACACGATCGTCACCATTTCCGATGTCGAGGGCAACGCAATTTCTTGGGCGTCTGCCGGAGAGCTTGGCTTCAAGGGTTCCAGAAAGTCCACCCCGTATGCGGCGCAATCCGCTTCCGAAACGGCCGCGAAGGCGGCGATGGAGCATGGGCTCAAAACCGTTGAAGTGTATGTCAAAGGTCCCGGGGCAGGCCGCGAATCCGCGATCCGCGCGCTGGAAACCGTCGGACTTCAGATCACGCTCATCAAGGACGTAACGCCCATCCCGCACAACGGTTGCAGACCGCCGAAGCGCAGACGTGTTTAATATTTGGTGGAGGTAAAAGAAACATGGCAAGATATACAGGTCCCGTTTGCAGATTGTGCCGCAGAGAGGGCACAAAGCTGTTCCTGAAAGGCGACCGCTGCACAAGCGGCAAATGCGCGCTTGATCGCAGAAGCGCCGCTCCCGGTCAGCATGGAGCTGCGAACAAAAAGGTAAGAGAGTACGGCATGCAGCTTCGCGAGAAGCAAAAAACCAGACGCTACTACGGCGTGTTGGAGAGACAGTTCGTTAACTATTTCGAGGAAGCCGACCGCAAAGAGGGCATGACCGGCGAAAACTTGATCTGCCTGTTGGAGAGACGTCTCGACAACGTGGTTTACAGAATGGGCTTTGCTTCTTCGCATAAGGAAGCGCGTCAGCTCGTTTTGCACGGACATTTCACCGTCAACGGCAAAAAGGTCAATATTCCCTCGTTCATCGTCAAAGCGGGAGATGAGATCGCCGTTAAGGAATCCAGCCGTTCGTCCGCGAAATTCAAGGATCTGGCGGAAGCTGCCGCAACCCATACCGCTCCGAAGTGGCTCGATGTAAAGGCCGACGCGTTCTGCGCAAAGGTTGTAAGCCTGCCCGCAAGAGAAGATGTGGACTTTGATTTCAACGAACAGCTGATCGTCGAACTTTATTCCAAGTAATCCCCGCGCCCCCGATACGGCAGGTACTTGGAAACCGACCGCATCGAACAACGCAGCCTGATCCAAAAATCAATTTAAGGAGGTTATATTTGGAATGAACGAGATAGAAATTGAAAAGCCGATAATCACCGCACAGGATTTGGATGATAACCAAACGCACGGTATTTTCGTGCTGGAACCGCTGGAACGCGGATACGGCACCACCATTGGCAACTCCCTGCGCCGCGTGCTTTTAAGCTCGCTTCCCGGCGTTGCCGTTACCAGCATCAAGATCGACGGTGTTCTGCATGAATTTTCCACCATTCCCGGGGTCAAAGAGGACGTTACCGAAATCGTTCTGAACGTGAAGGGCATTACGGCGAAACTTTTCGTGCAAGGCCCCAAAACGGTTGTAATCGACGTTACGGGCGAACGCGACGTCACTGCGGGAGACATCAAAACGGATTCCGACATTGAAATTCTCAACCCCGAGCATCACATTGCAACGGTTGGGGAGAACGACCGCTTTTATATGGAACTGACCTTCTCTTCCGGTCGCGGATATGTTTCGCAGGAGAGAAACAAGCTGTTGCATAGCGCGGCGTTGGGCGGCGGAACTTCCGCACCCATCGGAACCATTTATACCGATTCCATCTTCACGCCGGTTTATAACGTGAAGTATTCGGTGGATAACACCCGCGTCGGTAACATTACGGACTACGATAAACTGACGCTTGAAGTGCTCACCAACGGAACCATTTCCGCAAGGGACGCGGTTTCGCTTGGGGCCAAGATTCTCAACGAGCATCTCAACCTCTTCATCAACCTTTCCGAGGAGACGAAGGGGCAGAGAGTTATGGTTGAAAGACAGGAGACCCAGAGAGAACGGGTCCTTGAGATGACCATTGAGGAACTTGACATGTCGGTGCGTTCTTTCAATTGCTTGAAGCGCGCGGGCATTGACACGGTGGAAGACCTGATCAACCGTACCGAGGAAGACATGATCAAAGTGCGCAACCTCGGCAAAAAGTCTCTGGAAGAGGTTATCGCAAAGCTCCATTCGTTGGGGCTCGACCTCAAGAGAGAAGAGGAGTAATTCTCCCAACATCCAAATCGCATTTTAACTTATTCGTAAATAGCAGAAGGAGGGATTCAAAATGCCCGGAAGAAGAAAACTCGGCAGACCGACCGCGCACCGCGTTGCGATGCTGCGCGGCATGGTAACGCTGCTGCTGGAAAACGGACAGATCGAAACCACGCTCACCAGAGCGAAAGAGGTCCGTTCTATGGCGGAAAAAATGATCACGCTCGGCAAGAAGAATACGCTTGCCAGCCGCCGCGCGGCGCTTGCATATATCACCAAAGAGGATGTCGTTAGCAAACTGTTCAACGAGATCGCCCCGGGGTATGCAAACCGCAACGGCGGATATACGCAGATCTTCAAGATCGGCGCACGCCGCGGCGACGCCGCCGAAATGGCCATCGTCCGTTTGATCGAGAAGGACGCCGCAGCCGTGAAAGAGGCTCCGAAAGCGGAGGAGAAACCCGCCGCCAAGAAGCCCGCGGCAAAGAAAGCGTCGGCTCCCGCAGGGGAGAAGAAGCCGGCCGCAAAGAAAGCGGCTCCGAAAGCCGAAGAAGCGACCGAGGAAAAGGCGGCTCCCAAAAAGAGAACCACCACGCGCAAGGCCGCGCCCAAAGCAGAGGAAGCGCCCAAAGCAGAGGAAGCTCCCGCTGAGGAAAAACAGGATTGATTTTCCAAGCATGACGATCGAACAGTGGATTCTCGCGTTCGATGCCAAGGAACCGCTGATTCATTTGTTTCAGCGGTTCTTTGTGTTCAAGTATGTTAACCATGGAATTGAGAGGTGTCGAAAATGTATTTGATTCGGTCAGATCGAACGTCTTTTGCGTTTTCCGCGGAGAATCCGACAGGGATGCCAAACGGTGGTTCAAAGGGAAAAGATTGCGAAAAATTAAATCCGCGGATCCGCATTGAGCCGTATGCAACAGCAGAGCTTTGCAACATCGATGGCCCCGGAATGATCACGCACATGTGGTTTACGGGATATATCGGGCATTCCTTTATTCTTCGGATCTATTGGGATAATAGTGCGGAACCGTCCGTGGAGGCACCGCTGTCCGCGTTTTTCGGATGCGCGTATGATGAAAATTTTGTGGATGAGGACGGCAATTATCCGACATTGAATTCTTCGCGGATCCTGGTTGCTCCTGGGCGCGGCTATAACAGCTATTTTGAAATGCCTTTCCAAAAGCATTGTCGGATCACGGTGGAGAACCGAAGTGAAAAAACAAATTCGCTGTTTTATATGATATCGGGGTGGCATGGGGAAATTCCGCAAAACAGCGGTTATTTCCATGCGGTTTATCGGCAGGAGCATCCCGTTTGCAAAGGGCGCTCGTATGTTGTATTGGACGGTGTGGATGGCACGGGCCGTTTTGTCGGTCTCACCATGGCTGTCGGTGTGAACGGAAACAATACCTGCTGGGTAGAGGGCGAGGCCAAAATCTATCTGGACGGCGATGTTTATCCAACCTTGAACTACACGGGAACAGAGGACTATTTTTGCGGCTCCTATGCGTTCGGGAATGATGTTTACCGAAAAAAATATCAAACCTTTTCCGGATTGTATGTCGGAATGTATACAATATACGGTAATCTGGAAGAACAGTATAACAGTCAAAAGCGTTTTTTGCTGTATCGGTGGCATGAAAAAGACCCCATATATTTTCATCGGTCGTTCAGAATGGTAATGGATAATCTTGGATGGACGGGGCCGCGATACGATGATTACACCACCGTTGCATATTGGTATCAAGCCGAGCCGAAATCCCTGCCGTTCGCGTTGCCCGACGATGGGGACTTGGTCATGCGGTAATAACAGTACGCAAAATCTCCCGTTGAGAAATACCGATTGCAAGAAAAAATACCAACCGAAAACGGTTGGTATTTTTTGCGTTTTTTAAAAATCAGACTTTTGCGCCGAAAGGAGCAATTGCAAGCGTTGCAAATTTGAAGCATTGCTTTCCAAACGGGATTCCGATAATTGTAATGCAGAAGAGAAGAGCAGCGAGCAAATAGCCAACGGCCAATTCCAATCCACCGAAAAGGATCCAAATGATGTTGGCAATGGGGTGCTTTCCAAAATCGGATTTAACAACTTTTCCAAACGGAAGAAAGGTCAACTTGGCAATTTTAAAGCATTGTTTTCCAAACGGAATCCCGATAATGGTGATACACCATAGCACGCCGAGCAAAAACCAACCGATTCCCGAAGCCAAACCAACCAAAATAAACCAAATGATGTTGCCAAGAGTTTTCATGTTTCATTCTCCTTTTGGGGAATTAAATTATCATACGTTTCGATCAACGTATATTTTATTATATTATTTTTTATCGATTTTGTCAAGCTTTTTTACCATTTTTTCGGAAAGACTTGCTTTTTGGAATGAATTATGGTAAAATAAACTGTAATTTTAACGGAAGGAACGGATCCGATCGAATGATAAACGTTGTTGCGGCGTTGATCCTGCGGCGGAATGCCGAAAAAACCGAAATGCTGATTTGTCAACGTCCGGCAAAAAAAGCGCGCGGACTGCTTTGGGAGTTTGTGGGCGGCAAGGTGGAAACGGGCGAAACACCGCAGGAAGCGCTTGTGCGCGAGTGTCGGGAAGAGCTGGGCGTCATCGTTGCTGTCGGGGAACAGTATATGGAAGTGGTTCATTCATATCCCGATCTGACCGTCCGTCTTTCGATTTACCGTGCCGAGATCCAAGAAGGGGTCCCGCAATTGCTTGAACACAACGATCTGCAATGGGTCACGCCAACCGATATTTCCGGGTTTGCGTTTTGCCCCGCGGATGAGAACGTTCTGGAACGCATCCGAACGGAGGGATTGCCTTTATGACCGACCTGCAAACGCGTCTGTTCGCCGAACAGGATCTTTCCTACCGCGCGTTCAACAGTCGCCTGTTGCCAACCGTGAACCCCGAAACGGTTATCGGCGTTCGCACACCGAGGTTGCGCGCCATCGCGAAAGAAATTGCCGGAAGCCCGCAGGCCGCGGTTTTTCTTGCCGAACTGCCGCACCGATACTACGAGGAAAACAACCTGCATGCATTTCTGATCGAGCGGATCGGGGATTATAACGCCACGGTTGCGGAATTGGACCGATTTCTGCCGTATGTGGATAATTGGGGGACCTGCGATTCCATGTCGCCCAAGTGTTTCCGCCGCCACCGTTCCGAATTGCGGCGGGAGATTGACCGCTGGCTTGCCTCGCCCCACGTTTACGCCGTCCGGTTTGCCATCCGAATGCTGATGAACGAGTTTCTGGACGATGAATTTTCGCCCGACGATCTCGCCCGATTGGCGGCGATTCAAACCGAGGAGTACTACATCCGCATGATGGTCGCGTGGTATTTCGCAACGGCGTTGGCAAAACGGTATCAAGCGATTCTGCCGTACTTGCGCGAAAACCGCCTTGATCCCGTCGTCAAAGCCATGGCAATCCGAAAAGCCCGCGAGAGCTTTCGTATTTCCCAAGAGCAAAAGGATGAACTTCTCCGAATCGCGCGCGATTCCTGATTTTTTTCTGCTGAAAGGAGCATTTGCAATGCGGAATGAACCGACCCTGCAAACGCCGATATTATCCTGCGTTTCGCTTGCAACGGGGCAAACCGTTCCCGTTCCGCGGGAAACGGTTCTGTGCCTCGGGAATTTCGACGGCGTTCACCGCGGGCATCGGGCGTTGATCGCCGAGGCGGCCGCCCTGCGCAACCGTTGTTTCCCAACCGCGGTCTGCGGCGTGTTCTGCTTCCGCGAGCTTTCCGCCGATGTTCTGCTTCCGGACCCGCCCGCCCACCTGACCACCCCCGAGGAGCGGATGGAGTTGTTTGCCGAGGCGGGGGCGGAAGTCGTGTTGCTTGCCGATTTTGCCTCGATCCGTTCGTGGTCGCCCGAGGATTTCGTCCGCCGCGTGCTGCGGGGCGCGTGCGGGTGCGTGGGCGCGGTTTGCGGGTTTAACTATCGGTTTGGAAACGGGGCCGCCGGAACGGCGGAAACGCTTCGGGAGCTTCTCGGCGCGCCCGTAACCGTTTGCCCCGCCGTAATGGACGGGGAAGAGCCCGTCAGCTCCACGCGCGTCCGCGCGGCTTTGGCGGAAGGACGACCGCGGGACGCCGCGCGCCTGCTCGGCCGGCCGTATGCCGTCTCGGGAGAGGTACGGCACGGAAAGGAGCTTGGCCGCAAGCTCGGGTTTCCGACCGCCAATCTGAATTTTCCCCCGCGCGCGGTGATCCCCCGTTTCGGCGTTTACATCACCGATTGCACCGTGGACGGCAGCGTTTACCGCGGCGTAACGAACGTTGGCGTTCACCCAACCGTGGATTCTCCCGAAACCCCCGCAAACTGCGAAACCTATCTTTTGGGGTACGGGGGCGACCTGTACGGCAAAACCGTGCGCGTGGCGTTCCTGAACTTTCTGCGGCCCGAGCGGTCGTTCCCATCGGAGAGCGCGCTGCGTGAGCAAATTGCCGCGGACGCTGCCCGCGCGGCCGAATTTCACCCGACCGATTCAGGCGTTGCCGCGGCTCGCGCGGTATTTCCCGAAAAATATTCATAAAAGGAGAGACGGATATGAACGAAATCTATGAATTTCTCAAAAAATGCGGGGCGTACTACCTTGCAACGGCGGACGGAGACCAACCGCGCGTCCGCCCGTTCGGAACCATCGACCTGTTCGACGGCAAATTGACGATTCAAACGGGCAAATCAAAAGAGGTCTCCCGTCAGATCCATGCCAACCCAAAAATTGAGATCTGCGCGTTCAACGGCGCGGAGTGGATCCGCGTGGAAGCCGTTGCCAAAGAGGATCCCCGCGTTGCGGCGCAGGAGCATATGCTGAATGCCTACCCCGAGCTGAAAGCCATGTATCGGGCGGGCGACGGCAACACCGAAATTTTCGCGCTGGAAAGCGGAAAAGTGACCGTTGCGTCCTTCACGGCCGCGCCGAAAACCGTCCTTTTCTGATTTTTTTCGAATATTTTCCCCGAAACTCTTGCTATTTCGGGGAAAATGTGGTAAGATAGAAGTAACAATTTCATAGGCAACACGGGTTCAGCAAAGATCGCCGGCTGATCAACAGGGAAATTTCGGTGCAAAGCCGAGGCAACAGTCATTACCGTAAGAAAATCCGACCCGCAAAGGGGGCGGATCAGGCGCGCGGGCGCGCCGCAAGTCGGAAGACCTGCCGTGTTGTTTGGTTGGATCGGTATTTCCGGACAATAGGGGGATACAGGTCGTGCGAATCGCGGAACCCGCAGGGCAGGGGTCTGCTTTTTCGGCGTCCCCCTCTTTCGAAACGGCGTTTTGAAAGAGGTTTTTTCCTTGTGTTCGGAGTTACGATAAATTTCCCGAAAAAGCAAGGAGAAACAACATGAAACGCACGAAAAACACTGCAAGACTGCTCACCCTGATCCTCGTTCTCTGCATGGTGGTAATCCCGTTCGCGTCCTGCAAGAAAACGCAGAACGTCAACGGCTACTGCACCGTGGTTGTAGCAACCGATCCCGCAACCGAGTATAAGGTCGATCTGGATAAAGTAACGGTCGATCAAGGCTTGGTTTCCATTCTTGAATACCTGAAAGAGAATGAAAAAGACTTTACCTACGAAATGGTAGACAGTACCTACGGAGCTTACCTGACCAAAGTTCTCTCGCTGGATGCCACCGCGGTGAGCAACGGCTTTATCCTGCTGATGACCTCCGTGGAGAAGGACTTTGACGTTTCGGAATACAAAACCGAAAAGGAATACAAGGGAACCAAGGTGGTAACGTCCGGCCTCGGCGCCTCTTCCATGACCGTTGAGAACGGCGCGGTGTACTACATCGCCCTCTCTTCCTATTGATGATTTCCAAACGATCCGCAACGCGCGGCGTAATCTTCCGGATTGCCCTGACGGGGATCTGCGCCGCGCTGATCGAAGCCGTTAAACTCGCCCTTGCGTTCCTGCCGAATGTTGAGGGCGTTACGCTTCTGACAGCCCTGTTCGGCTATTGCTTCGGCTGGTCGGGCGTGCTGTCGGCCGTTATATTCGTTACCATAGAGCCATTGATTTACGGGTACAATACATGGGTGCTGTCCTATTATTTGTATTGGCCGTTTGTGGCTTTTGTTTTCATGCTGTTGGGAAAGCGGAATGTGCGCAATCGCGTTGTTTTAACGGCGGTTGCCGTTGCGCTCACCGTTTGGTTCGGCGTTCTGACCTCTTTGGTGGATGTTGGGTTGTTTACGGGCTTTCTGACCGATTTCTGGCGGCGGTTCCGCATTTATTATCTGCGGGGAACATGGTTCTATGTGGTTCAAATCGCATGCAACGCGGTTGTGTTTCCGCTCCTGTTCCGCCCGCTCTCGGGCCTGCTCTGCCGTTTGCGGGAAAAATTCCTGCCAAACGAAAAAAACGGGAAGAAAAATCAAAAAACACTTGACAAACCGGATGAAACGTGATACAATATGTGTAAAGCGTTTTGCTTTACAGCTGCGAGGTGCGCGAAATGTTTGAAAAGGATTTGAAAATCGGCTTTTTGCTCGATTTTTACGGAGACGTGCTCTCCGAACGCAAACGCACCGTTTTGGATTATTATTATAACGACGATCTCTCCCTCGCGGAGATCGCGGAAGAGCTCGGGGTCAGCCGTCAGGCGGTTCGGGAGCTGATCGGAAAAGCGGGGGAGGAGCTTCGGTTCCTCGAAGAAAAGCTGGGCCTTGCCGCGCGCTTCGAGCAAACGCAGAAGTGCGCCGAGCGGTTGCTTTCGCTGTTGGATGCGGAAGCGGTCGGCAGCGAGGTCCGGAAAGCGGCGGAAGATCTTGCAAAAGCGGTTCGGTAACGCCGCGCACCGAAAGGAGGGAAGCCCTTGTTTGAAAGTCTCGGAGAGAAGTTAAGCAACGCGTTCAAGCGTTTTCGGAATAAAGGAAAACTCACCGAAGCCGACGTAAAAGCGGGCATGCGCGAGATCAAGCTCGCCCTGCTGGAAGCGGACGTCAACTTCAAGGTCGTGCGCGATTTCATCAAGATCGTGTCCGAACGGGCTGTGGGGGCAGAGGTGCTCGAATCCCTGCTTCCGGCGCAGCAGGTCGTCAAAATCGTCAACGAGGAGTTGACGCGGCTGATGGGCGGAACGCAGTCCAAGCTCACCATTGCCCCCAAGCCCCCCACCGTGGTTATGATGGTCGGTTTGCAGGGCGCGGGCAAAACCACCCATGCGGGCAAGCTCGCGGGGCTTTATAAAAAGCAGGGCAAACACCCGTTGCTGGTGGCGGGCGACGTTTACCGCCCCGCCGCGATCAAACAGCTCGAGGTGGTGGGCGAAAAGCTCGAAATTCCCGTGTTCAGCCTCGGCGATCGGGTCTCCCCCGTGGAAATCGCGAAGCAGGGCGTCAAGTACGCCGAGCAAAAAGGCTTCGACATGGTGTTTATCGACACGGCCGGCCGTCTCCAGATCGACGAAGCGCTCATGGAAGAATTGCAGAACATCAAAAAGGCGGTCAACCCCGCCGAAATTCTGCTCACCGTGGACGCCATGATCGGTCAGGAATCGGTCAACGTTGCGGAAACGTTCAATAACCTGCTCGATATTACCGGCGTTATCCTGACGAAACTCGACGGCGACACCCGCGGCGGCGCGGCGCTTTCCATTCGGTATGTAACGGGAAAACCCATCAAATTTGTGGGTACGGGCGAAAAGCTCGATACCATTGAACCGTTCTATCCCGACCGCATGGCGTCGCGGATCCTCGGAATGGGCGACGTGCTGACGCTGATTGACAAAGCGCAGGCGGCCTACGACGAAAAGCAGGCGGCGGCGTTGGAAGAGAAGATCCGCAAGCAGACCTTTACGCTGGACGATTATCTTGCGCAAATGGCGCAGCTGCGGAAAATGGGGAATCTCGAACAGCTCCTCGGTATGATGCCGGGGGTGAACCGCAACGCGCTCAAAGACGTGAAAGTGGACGAAAAAACGTTTGCCCGCAACGAGGCCATCATCAAGTCCATGACGTCGCGGGAGCGCACCTATCCGTCCGTAATCAACGCCTCGCGGAAAAAACGCATTGCGCAGGGGTCGGGGACCACGGTCGAGGATGTGAACAAACTGCTCAAACAGTTTGACCAGATGCTCAAAATGATGAAGCAGTTCTCCGATATGGGGAAGGGCAAACAGGGAAAGAGAATGCTCGGCAGAATGAAAATGCCATTCTGAACCGTTCATTTATAAAATTTTTATATCTTTTTTGGAGGAAGAAAACCATGGCAGTAAAAATGAGACTCAGAAGAATCGGTGCGAAAAAGGCGCCGTTCTATCGCGTAATCGTAGCGGACAGCCGCTCCCCGAGAGACGGACGTTTTATCGAGGAAATTGGCTATTACAACCCGCTTACCTCTCCCGTTGAGATCAAGATCGACGCCGAGAAGGCGAAGAAGTGGATCTCCAACGGCGCCCAGCCCACCGAAACCGTCAAAGCGCTGCTGAAAAAGAGCGGCATTGTGGATTGATCTCCGAAAGGGGTATCGGTATGGCTGGATTGGAACAAACCTTGGCGGACATCGCAAAGGCGATCGTTGATTCTCCCGATGAAGTGCGCGTAACCAAAGAAGAGGACGACCGCACCGTTACGCTCACGCTCACCGTCGCTCCGGACGATATGGGCATGGTGATCGGCAGACACGGCAGAATCGCGAAAGCGATCCGCACGGTGATCAAATCCGCGGCGGCGGGAACCGGCAAAAAAATCAATGTCGAGATCCGCTGACCCGCGCGAGAGCAGGACTGTGGCAAATTCCCCTTTGCAGCAGTCCTCTTTCGTTTTCTTTCCCGAGGAAGAACGGCTCCGCAGGAACATTGCCGCGAACCCCGAAGGGTTTCGGGCGGCCGCGGGGAAACTCCTTGCGGAGCAGAACGAGGCAATTGCCGGCCGCGAGGCGCGCTTGCGGGTTTACGCCGCAACCTGCGCCGAGATCGCCGACGGGGTGGGGAAACGGATGGAGACTTTCGCGCAAACGCTTCCGCAAAGCCTGTTCGGGAGCGGGGACGGCGGCGCGTTCATCCTTCCGCTCGGAATGCTGTTCGAGTGGCTCAACGAGCGGAAAACCGCGCTCGGCAACGTGCTGCTTGCAATTTCCACGTTCTGGGAAGAGGAGCGTTTCCAAACGCACCGCGTGGAAACGGTTGCCGCCGTTCTCGGCGACGAAGCCTTAATGGGCGAAGTTGCCGCCGCGCAAAACCGGCAGGCGGCGTTTTTTGCCCGCGCGGAAACGCTTTCCGCCCGCGTGGCGGAATTTTCCGAGGCCGTAATCGGGGCGTTTTTCACAGGAGCGGCCGAAGCGGCGGATCTGGACCGCAACGGGCGGCAAATGCGCTTCGGCGCAATTGCGAAACTCTGCGGCGAAGCGCGGCACGCCGCGGAAACCTTTTCCGCGCAATGCCGCAAATTCCATTCAATTCCGTAAAAAAGGAGCAACGGAACCATGAAGCAATCTTATCTGATGGCATTGGACCAAGGCACCACAAGTTCGCGCTGTATTCTTTTTGACCGGCAGGGAACGATCTGTTCGCAGGTCAACCGCGAATTTAAGCAATATTATCCCAACGACGGCTGGGTAGAGCAGGACCCCACCGAAATATGGGCGTCCCAAATGGGCGTTGCCGTGGAAGCCATGCTGAAATTGGGCATCGGACCCGCGGATGTTGCCGCCATCGGCATTACCAACCAGCGGGAAACGGTGATCGTTTGGGAGCGGGAAACGGGAAAGCCGATCCATCCCGCCATCGTCTGGCAATGCCGGCGGACGGCCGAGGAGTGCGCCGAGATGAAGCGGCGGGGCGTCGAGCCGGAGATCCATGCCAGAACCGGCCTTTTGGCCGATCCCTATTTTTCCGCCACCAAACTCGCGTGGATTCTCGACCATGTGGACGGCGCGCGGGCGCGTGCCGAGCGGGGAGAGCTTCTGTTCGGGACAATCGACACATGGCTGATCTGGCATCTGACGGCGGGAAAAGTTCACGGAACCGACCCTTCCAACGCCGCGAGAACCCTGCTGTTCAACATTCACACCATGCAATGGGACGAAGAGCTGCTGCGCCTGTTCCGGATCCCCGCCTGCATGCTGCCGGAAGTCCGTCCGTCGTCGGGCATGTTCGGCGTGAGCGACCCGAACCTGTTCGGAAAGGAAATTCCGATTGCGGGCGTGGCGGGGGACCAGCAATCGGCGTTGTTCGGACAATGCTGTTTCGATGCCGGAGACGTTAAAAACACGTATGGAACCGGCGGGTTCCTGCTGATGAACACGGGCGACCGCCCCATCAACTCCTCGCAGGGGCTTCTGACCACCGTGGGCTGGAAGATCGGCGGCGAAACGCGATATGTGCTGGAAGGCTCGGTGTTCATGTGTGGTGCAATCGTGCAATGGCTGCGCGACGGCATGAAGCTCTTCCGCCACGCGCGGGACACCGAGGCGATGGCGCGCTCGGTTGCGGATAGCGCGGGGGTGTATCTTGTTCCGGCATTCGTCGGCCTCGGCGCGCCGTATTGGGACGCCTACGCGCGCGGAAGCATTCAGGGGTTGACGCGCGCCGTCAAGTCGGAGCATATCGTCCGCGCCGCGCTCGAAGCCATGGCTTATCAAACGGCCGACGTGCTGGACGCCATGCAGAAGGACGCGCCGTTTCCGATTCGTTCCGTGCGCGTGGACGGCGGTGCATCGGCAAACAATTTCCTCTTGGAGTTTCAGGCCGACATTCTCGGCTTGGAGATCATGCGGCCGATGTGCGTGGAGACCACGGCGCTCGGCGCGGCGTTTCTGGCGGGGCTTGGCGTGGGGTATTATTCCGATACCGGATCCATCCGCTCCGATTGGAAGCCCGAGCGTCGGTTCACGCCGGCAATGGAACCCGCCCGCAGGGAAGCCCTGCTGCGCGGTTGGCACCGCGCCGTGGAGCGTTCGCTTCGCTGGGCGGAGTAAGCGCAAAACCGAAAAAAGGACGGAGACGCACGCATTGCGTCCCCGTCCTTTTTTATGGTTCGTAATCCTCGATCCGCGCCAATAACTCTTTCCATGATGTGGTGCGGATCCCTTCTTCCAAAGCCGCGCGGTCGGCGGCGGGGAGCAGGCGAAGGTCGGCGTCCACCGTGCGGATCAGGTAGCCCTCTTCCGTAAAAACGCCGATTTTCCCGTCGTAAGCGCGCAGAACGAACACATGCGCCGTTCCCGCGGTTTCGGCTGCGGCGGGGTCGCGTTGGTCGCCGTTTTCCGCGGGCGGCGGGGCGGAGGGCTTGGCGTTAACGGCAATTGCCTCGGCCTTGTCCATTTCCGCGCGGAGTTCTTCCAATACCGTTTCGGCGCGGGCGCGAACGTCGTTTGCTTCCGCAACCGTGCCGCGCAGAACCGCCAGCGTACTGACGGAAAAGATCAGAACGACCGCTAAAAGCATTCCGCAAAGCGCGGCAAAAATTCTTCCGATGTTCATTTGCCTTTCCTTTCAATTTTTAGAAATTCGGGTAATCATAGTTTTTCCCGCCCGCGGTGACGATATTCGCATTTTTTCGGAAACACTATGAATCAACGATCGGAAGAACGGAGAAAAACACAATGAAACGAAAATTGCGGACGGTTTGGCGGATCTTTATGGCGGCAATCTGCGTGGTCTTGCTCGGCTTGGCGGTCGCGATCACGGCCGCGGGACTCTGGATGGAAAAGGCGTTCGCCGCCGATGTGGACCTTGAACGTTTCGCGGCGACGGAAGCCGCGAACGCCCCGCCGGTATTTTACCGCTACCGGTTTACCGACCGCGCCAACCGCGTTGGGGAAGAGGAGCAGATCACCGAGGGCGTTTCCGTTGCGAAAACCGCGCCCTACGCGCCCTACCGCGAAATTCCCGAGGATATGATCCACGCCATTGTCGCAATCGAGGATAAACGCTTTTTCGAGCACCGCGGGGTGGATTGGTATCGCACCGCGGCGGCGGGGCTGAACTACGTGCTGGGGTTTTCGGACCGCTTCGGCGCGTCCACCATCACGCAGCAGTTGGTCAAGAACGTAACGGGGGAAAACGAGGTTTCGGTGCGGCGCAAAGTGCAGGAAGTCTTTTTCGCGCGCGATCTCGAACGCAGTCTCGATAAAACCGAAATTCTGGAACGCTACCTGAATATTCTCCCGCTCTCGGACGGGTGCCGCGGAATTTCCGAGGGAGCTTTGCGCTATTTCGGAAAGTCGGTTTCCGAGCTTACTTTGCCCGAATGCGCCACCATAGCGGCCATTACCAACCAACCGAGCTATTATAACCCGTTCCGCCACCCAGACCATGCCATCGCCCGCCGCAATCTGATCCTGACCGAAATGGAACGGCAGGGGTATTTGGAAGCGGATGCCTGCGAGGCCGCCAAAAACGCCCCGCTGGAACTGCGCGCGGAGAGCGGCAAAACCGAAGGGGAACCGATTCGCTCGTGGTATCTCGACATGGTGATCGACGATGTGATCGCCGACCTTTCCGCAACCTATGGCATGACCCGCGAGGCGGCTTCCCGAAAGGCACTTTCGGGCGGTTTGCGGATCGACGTCGCCATGGATGAAGAAATTCAGAAATACGTGGAAAATTACTATCGCGCCGCCGTGGAAACGCCGAAAAACGCCAAAGGGGAATCCGCGCAATCAGCGTTGATCGTGATCGACGCAAAAACGGGCGACATTCTCGGCGTTGCGGGCGCGGTCGGTGAGAAAACCGCCAACCGCCTGCAAAATTTCGCAACGCAAACCAAGCGGCCCCCGGGGTCGGCCATCAAACCGATCACGGTTTACGGTCCCGCGCTCGAACTCGGAAAGATCACATGGTCGAGCGTATACGACGACGTTCCCGTGGAGTTCGGGGAGAACGGAAACCGCCCTTGGCCGCGCAACGGTTCGGGGTATTACCGCGGGCTGACCAATATTTCGTTCGCGGTGGCGCAGTCGGTCAATACGGTTGCCGTCCGCGTTTTGCAGGACGTGGGATTGCGGGAATCGTTCCGCTTCGCCAGAGAAAAATTCCATTTGGAGAGTTTGTTGGAAAACGGGGAAGCGACCGATTGCAACGCCGCCGCGCTGGCTCTGGGGCAAATGCAATACGGAACCACCCTGCGCGAATTGACGGCCGCTTATACCGTTTTTGCGGACGGGGGCGTGTACCACCCCTACCGCTCCTATTTCCGCGTGACCGACGCGAACGGGAAAACGCTTCTTTCATGCCCCGACCGCGCCGAAGCGGTATTGTCCGAGGGGAACGCCGCCGTTATGACCAAGCTGTTGCAGGGCGTGGTTCAGCATGGGACGTCCTCTTCGGTCACGCTCGATAAAATCTGCGAATGCGCGGGGAAAACCGGCACCTCGCAGGACGATCGCGACCGTTGGTTCATCGGGTATACTCCCGACGTAATCTGCGGCGTTTGGTGCGGCTTTGAATATCCGGAGCCCGTCAAGGGCAACAATCCCTGTACGGCGATCTGGAATCGGGTTATGCACCGCGTGGTGGAGTTGCGGGGCGGCCGGACCGCTTTCGCGGTTCCCAACAACGTGATCCGATGCGCCTATTGCAAGGATTCGGGGAAATTGCCCGCCGCGTCCTGCGCGCTCGACCCGCGCGGGAATCGCGGGGAAGCGGGGTGGTTCGTCAAGGGAACCGAGCCGTCCGCTTCATGTGATCGCCATATCCCCGTCGAGGTCGATCAGGGCGGCGGGGTCTGCCATGGTAAATGTCCGGTCGGCGAGCGAAAAACCGTTTCGCTCCTGCGCGTCACCCGCCATTTCCCCATGCAGGTCACGGTTTCGGACGCGCAGTATGTCTTTCGCGGCGTCCCGTATTCCTATGCGCCGAACGCCCATTCCTCCGAGGCGTATTTCGAGGCGGGCTTGGGCGATTACTGCGGCCGGAGCGCAACCAAGCTCCCGTTTAACCGCTCCTGCGCCGTTCACACCGGAACCGCCGAAGAGACGACCGATGAACCCGCTCCCGCCGCTCCGGCCCCGTGGGAAGAACCCGCCGCCCGCCTGCCGCTCCCATGGGAGAACGCGGCGTTGCCGCCGAAAAAGGAGACCGACGAGGCATAAACCGTTCGCTCCGCGCATAAATATCGAATGTCGGGGCGCGAACGTCGGGCGGCCCGCGGGAGGAAACGATGTTCGGGAAAAGATGCGGAAAAACAACGGCCGGAGCTTGGATTTCGCGGGAAGCCGCGCAAACAAGTCTGTTTTCCACGCTCGCGGTGGGGATCCTTTCCGCGCTCTGCTATCTGGCCGTGCGCGCGTTCTGCGGCAACCCATACCGCATCATGCTCGAACTCGGCATTTCGGATCTGATACCGCCTGTTTGGCTGTTTTCTCTGCTTTCCGCGCTCGCGCTGTTTACGGCGGGCTGCGCCGCGGGGTTCGTTCTCGGGTTCCGTTCGCTCGGATGCGCCGCGGAAAAGTACAAAGGGTGCATGATTTATGTTTTAATGGCGGCAACCGAGCTTTTTTGGTATCCGTCGCTTTTTGCGGGCGGGTTGGTTCTGCTCGCGCTGTTGGAAGCCGTAATCGCGGCCGCGCTCGCCGTTTTAACAACCGTCTGCTTTTTCCGCGTCAGCCGGTTGGCGGGCATCATTTTCATTCTGCATGATATCTGGCTGGTTTCTCTGGTTGTGCTTGCGTTCCGGATCTTTCTGCGCAACTGACCCCGAACGGGCGGGTATCGCATCCGCGCGGCAACGTTTTGTTGCCGCGCGGATTTTCCGGTTCTCCGCAACGCCGAAAACGCATTTTTGGGCGTTGAAAAAGGCTTTTTCTAAAAAAATCGAAAAAAATCGGCATTTATCACAAAATAGGTCTTGACAAATTGGTGAAAATGATGTATAATCAAATCAATTTCCATAAAAAACGCGAAGGAGATTGCGCAATGCCTCGTTTTTTTGTTGCAAAAGAGGACATCCGGAACGGGATAGTGACCGTTTCGGGCGAGGACGCGCACCACATCTCCCGCGCGTTGCGAATGGCGGCGGGGGAGCGCGTGACCGTATGCGACGCGGAAGGCACCGACTATGAATGCGTTCTGACCGACTTTCTCCCCGACCGCGTACTCGCCCGCGTGGAGCGGAGCCGCCCCACCGATCGGGAGCCGCCGTATATCGCGGTTTTGTACCAAGGACTCCCGAAAGCGGATAAATTGGAAAACGTAATTCAAAAAGCGGTGGAGTGCGGCGTTTCAAGGATCGTCCCGTTTGAAAGCGAACGGTGCGTGGCGCGGATCGGGGACGGCGACGGCGAAAAGAAAAACGCGCGCCGGAACCGCATTGCCGCCGAGGCCGCAAAGCAATGCGGCAGGGGCATTTTGCCCGCGGTGGACCCCGCAAAGCCTTTCCGCGAGGCCGTGGCCGAGGCGGCGCGTTTCGACCTTGCGCTGATCTGCTACGAGGGAGAGGGGACAACCCCTTTGCCGAGCGTTCTGGCGGCGGCGAAGAGCCGGATGCCGGAGCGGCCCGCGGTTGCGCTCATGGTTGGGAGCGAGGGCGGCTTTTCGCTTGGGGAAGCCGAGGCGGCAAAGGCGGCCGGCTGGATTCCCGTGGGGCTTGGAAAGCGCATTCTGCGAACCGAAACCGCGCCGGTTTTCGCGCTGGCGGGGCTTTCCTTCGCATGGGAGCTTTGAAGAACGGAGAATCATTTTCTCTTTGTGCGGTTTGCCCAACGGCTTTTCTACACATTGCATGAAAATTTTTTCGAAAAATTAGGAAAAATATTGAAAAACCTATTGAAAAATCACAAAATATGGTGTAAAATATAGTTGGTTTTTCACATTCCCATTTTAACGTAGAGGAGAGAACTAAAATGTCCAACAAATTGTTCCAAGGCGTTATCCACCAAATGAAGGACGCTATTGACCGCGTTATCGGCGTGCTCGATGAAAACGGCGTTATCATCTCCTGTTCCGAGCTGGTCAAGATCGGCGAGGTTCGTCAGGGCGTCCGCGAGGAGCTCGGGTACGCGGGCGAGGTCATCGCCGTGGACGGCTATACTTACCGGTCGCTCTCGTCGGGGCCGAAAGCCGACTACATTGTTTTTGTCGAGGGCGAGGACAAGATGGCCGAGAAGATGTCCAAGTTGCTGGCGATCTCGCTCGGGAATATCAAGAACCTTTACGATGAAAAATACGACAAAGGCTCGTTCATCAAAAACATCATCCTCGATAACATCCTGCCGAGCGATATTTATATCAAATCCAAGGAGCTGCATTTCAACACCGAGGAGTCGCGCATCGTATTTCTCATCAAGTTCTACGGCAAAACCGACATGATGCCGTTTGAAATGCTGCAGAACATGTTTCCGGACAAGACCAAGGACTATGTGATCAGCGTCGGCGAACACGACATTGTTCTGGTCAAGTACATCAAGCAGGGAACCGACAGCCGCGACGCGGAAAAGATTGCCACCAACATCGCCGATACGCTCTCCACCGAGTTCTATACCAAGGTTTCCATCGGTATTTCCACGGTGGTGGATAACATCAAGGATCTGGCGCGCGCTTATAAGGAAGCGCAGATCGCGCTGGACGTGGGAAAGGTGTTTGAGAGCGACAAGAGCATTTTGAGCTATGAAAACCTCGGCATCGGCCGCTTGATTTATCAGTTGCCCACCACGCTGTGCGAAATGTTCCTGCAAGAGGTGTTCAAGCGCGGGAGCCTCGAATCGCTCGACCGCGAAACGCTGCTCACCATTCAATGCTTCTTCGAGAACAACCTGAACGTTTCGGAAACCTCGCGCAAACTGTTTGTGCATCGCAACACGCTGGTTTACCGCCTCGAAAAGATCCGCAAACTCACGGGCCTTGACCTGCGCGAGTTCGAACATGCCATCACCTTCAAGGTGGCGCTCATGGTCAAGAAGTATCTGAACTCCAAGCCCATGAAGTTCTGATTCCGATTTTCCGTATCCGACAAGCGAAATGTACGCCCGACTTTATGCGACGCACATTTCGCTTGTGTACTGTATTACCGCCGAGGGGGGAACGCCATGGAACCGAATGAAAACCGAATGGAACCGATTCTGCCCGAGGAAACCGGAGCGGAGCCGACGCCGGAAACCGCTGCGCCGCCCGAAATCGGCGGCGCGGAAAACCCGCCGGAAACCGCCAAAAAGCAAAAGCCGGAGAGCGGGGAGCGCGTTGTGGTACGCATGGACGCGCCGCCGATCTTCTATGCCCTGTGGGTTTCGATTACGGCGCTTCTTCTCTCCGTTGCGGTTCTGCTCACCTTTCATCTCACCAGCACGACCGACCGGAAATTCTATCTCCAAGCGTTGGAAGAGCTGATGGGCGACTCCTCGGGGCAGAGTACCGCCGCGCGGGATTCCGTCAATTTCCGCATTCTCGAAAACGTACTGTCGGAAAACTCGTTCTATGCCGATTCGCTTGACGCCGAAGCCATGCTGCAAGCCGCGTTCAAAGCCTATGTGGCGGCGAGCGGCGACCGCTATGCCGCGTATTATACCGAGGAAGAGTACTTGGCCATGAACATAGAGTCGAGCGGGCAGTATGTCGGCATCGGGGTAACGGTCAGGCAGGAAACGCGCACGGTGGACGGGCGGGAAGAAATCTTTCTGCGCGTCGAGTCCGTCGAGGCAGGATCTCCGGCCGCCGAAGCCGACATCCGCGCGGGGGACGACATTGTTTCCGTTCAGGTGAACGGGGCGTGGCAAACGGTAACGCAGTTGGAGTATGCCGGAGCCGTTGCCGGAATTCGCGGCGAAGAGGAAACTTCCGTTTGGCTGCAGATCCTGCGGGACGGCGAAACGCATACGGTTTCCTGCTTGCGGAAACGGCTGGACAACAAGTCGGTCACGAGCGAGATCCTCGCCGCGGACCCAACGGTTGCGGTCGTCCGCATTTCGGAGTTCCGGCTGAACACGCCGGCGCAGTTCCGCGGCGAGGTGGAAGCGTGCCTCTCGGCGGGAGCCACCCGATTCGTGTTCGACGTGCGGGATAACCCAGGGGGTGACCTGCGCTCGATCCGCGCCGTTCTTTCAAACTTTCTGGAAGAGGGCGACCTGATTCTTGCCGCGCGCGATAAGGACGGCAAAATGAGCGAGCAGACCGAAACGCGGTGCGCGGTCGTCTCCTACGAAGGGGACGGCGCGGATTGCAGCGTTACCGCCGCACAGATCGGGCAATACAAAGACCTCGATTTTGTGGTGCTCTGCAATGAAAAAACCGCGAGCGCGGCCGAAATTTTTACCGCGACGCTGCGCGATTACGGCCTTTCCAAGGCAACCGTTGGAAAAAAGACCTTCGGAAAGGGCATTATGCAATCCATTTTCGAGATTCCGCTGCGCGGAATCAAAGGTTATATCAAATTGACCACCTACGAGTACGTCACGAAAAGCGGGTACCCCGACGGGGAATCCTACCACGGCGTTGGCATTCTGCCCGACGCGGAAGTGGACCGTTTGGCCGGAACCGAATCGGTTGCGGCGTCCGCGCTGCCGTGGGAAGACGACATTCAGCTGCAAACCGCCGTTTCCAAACTGACGGCGATTGGAGAATAAAATTGAATTTTCATTGAAAATTTTACCGAAAACAAGGAGAAAACCGACCATGGCCAAAGGAAAAAAGATGCTTTATACCCAACAAGGGTATCAGGAACTCATTAACGAGCTGAACTACCTCAAAGGGGAAAAACGGGAACAGATCAAGAACGACATTGCCGTTGCGCGGTCTTTCGGCGACCTTTCCGAGAACTCCGAATACGACGAGGCGAGAAACGAGCAAGCCAAGAACGAGGCGCGCATTAAAGAATTGGAAGAGCTGGTGGAAAACGCCACCATCATCGATGAATCCGCCATCGATACCAGCCTTGTCAGCTTGGGATCCACGGTGAAAATTTACGATTACAGCCTCGGCGAGGAAGTGACCTATTCGCTGGTCGGTTCCAACGAGGCGAACCCGCTCGAAGGGAAAATTTCGGACCTTTCCCCGATTGGGGCGGGCTTGATTGACATGCGCGAGGGAGACGAAAAGGAGATCGAAACGCCGAACGGCAGTTTGCGGATCAAGGTGTTGGAAGTTACCAGAACGCAAGGTTGAGCCATGAACAACCGGAACGACCAAAAGCCGGAAGCGCCGGAAATTGCGGGTCAATCCCGCTTTCTGCGCTGGCTCGATAACCTTTGGTACCATTATAAATGGCCCATCATCATCGGGGCGTTCGCCGTTTTTGCGTTGGCGGTCTGCTTGGCGCAGTGTTCCTCGCGGCAGAAGTACGATGTCAACATCACGTTCGCCGGAGCGAAGATCCTCAACAACACCGAGCAGGAGGGGCTTTGCTCCGCGCTGGAAGCCGTTATGCCCGCGGATTTTGACGGAAACGGTGCCAAAGCCGTTCAGCTCGTCACCTACGGCATTTTCACCGAGGAAGAGCTTCTGCAACTGTATTCTTCGGTCAATTCCGAAGGGGTGCGGGTGGTGGATCAGTTCGCGTATGGCAACGCCAGAAAGCAGAGCGTTGACGAGGGGACCTCTTTTTCCACCTACGTAAAAACAGGGGAGTGCGCCGTTTGGTTCGTCAGCCCGTATGTTTATGAAACCTATAATCTCTCGCTGCTCGCCGCGCCGCTTGCCGATGTGTTCGGGAGCCAACCGGAATCCGCCGCCGATGAATTTACCGTCCGGTTGGGGGATACCGCGTTTTACCGCTATTATTCGGTGGTGCGGGTTCTGCCCGAGGATACGTTGATTTTGCTGACGCAACCCTATATTTACGGGAAAACGCACAACGAAAACACCTATGCGGATTTTCGCGAAATGTTCAAGGCCATTGTGGAGTTCCGCGCGCCGTAATCGCGCGGAAAACGCTTTTTGGATAAAATATATTGACAAAATACGGCAAATATGGTAGAATAATAAGGAATGTGGGGGCAATCGCTCCGAAACGTGTCAATTCTTCCCGATCAGCCGGCAGAAAGGAATTTTTCCATGGATCATAACGAGAACGAAAACAGCTACGCAACGGTTTCCCTCGGTACGCTTTGGAGCGTTCTGCGAAGATGTTGGTATTGGATGCTCCTCGGGGCGGTTGTTGTGGGGGTCGTTATTTTCGGCCTGTACAAGCTGGTTTATACGCCCGCTTATTCTTCCACGTCCGAGTTTTATGTCTCGAACATTGCCGAAACCACAAGTTTGTATTCCAGCAGCCAAACGCAGGGCGCGGAAGCCATGGCAAAAACGTTTGTAAACCTTGTTAAGGCCGACAAACTGATTGACGAAGTTCGGGAAGATACGGGGCTGAACGCATATTCCCGCGATCAACTCCGCAAACTGATTTCCGCCAAGAGCGACGGCGCAATCCTTTATGTCACCGTTTCGGGAACCAACGCGTCGCTCAACTATCGCGTTTCCCAATCGCTCGAGAAGTACCTGCCCGCGTACTGCGATTATTACAACAACCAAGTGGACGCGCTGAACGCTTCGCACGAATCCAAAACGCTCAAAGTAATCCGCACAAGCGTTCTTGACCAACTTGCGGACAACCGCTCCAATCTCTATCGCTATCCCGTTCTCGCGGCTTTGCTCGCGGCGGTGGCGGTTTATGCGGTGTTCTTCCTGATCGCCATTACAAACACCACCATTTATTCGGTGGAAGACCTGAAAACCAAGGCTCCGCAGTATTCGGTGGTGGGGGCCATTGCCCATTGGCCGCTGGAAGGGGAAAAGAAGCTCCGCCGCCCGAACAAGCGGCGCGACGCCGACGTGTTCCGCCTCAATGTGGATCAGAAGCTCCTCTTGCGCGATCATGTTCCGTTCCGCATTACCGAAGCGTTCCACGAACTCCGCACGAACATCACGTTCTGCGCGGCAGGGGAAACGGGGTGCACCATCGGGGTTATTTCGTCGGTTGCGGGGAGCGGCAAGAGCTTTGTAATGTCCAATCTTGCGGTTTCGCTTTCCAAGCTCTACGATAAAAAGGTGCTGTTGATCGACGGCGACATGCGTTGCCCGATGATCCATAAAATTTTCTCGCTGCCCAACAAAAAAGGGTTGAGCAACCTCATCGCCAACCAAGTCGAGGACGCCGCGGCCATCAAACATTCGTTCGGAAGCCTCGATGTAATCACCTCGGGAACGCTCCCGCCCAACCCCATCGATCTGCTTTCCGGCCCGCGCACGAAAGAGCTGACGGAAGAATGGAAGCGGAATTACGACTATGTGTTGATCGATCTCCCGCCGATCGGCGAGGTTTCGGACGCGCTCGCCATTTCCGGCCTGATTTCCGGTTATATCATTGTGATCCGCTCCGGCTATATGGATAGCCGCCTGTTGCGCGATACCGCCGAGGTGGTGGAGAGCAAGAACGCCAAGATCTACGGCTATGTGCTCACCGATGTGCGTTTGGAGCATACCGAGGGGTATTCCAAGTATTCCAAGTACGGCTACTATCATAAATACGCGAGATACGGCAAATATCAGGCCTATTCCAATTTCTATGCCGAGGCGGAAAAGACCGCTGCGGAACCAGCGGAATCCGACCGGACCGACGGTTGATTCCAAAGATACAGCCATGAACCGCGAGCGATTCATGGCTGTTGCTTTCCTAACAAATTAGCAAAAGCTAACTTCCGGAAAGAGAGGGTGATTTACGTTTATGGAACAATACCGGATAACGGGAATGTCCTGCGCCGCCTGCGCGGCGCGCGTGGAGAAAGCCGTGGGAGCGGTCGAGGGGGTGGAATCCTGCTCGGTCAGCCTGCTCACAAACTCCATGGGCGTGCAGGGGAGCGCAAGCCCCGAGGCCGTTATCGGCGCGGTTGTGGCGGCGGGGTACGGCGCGTCGCTCAAACGCTCCGGATCCGCGGCAAAAAACGACGTTCCGGCCGACGAACTCAAAGACCGCGAAAGCCCGATCCTGCTCAAACGCCTGATCGCCTCGTTGGCGTTTCTGCTGCTTTTATTGTATCTTTCCATGGGGCATATGATGTGGGGCTGGAAGCTCCCGCCCGCCATCGAGGGCGATCATGTCACCATGGGATTGATCCAGCTTCTGCTTGCGGCGATCATTATGGTGATCAACCAAAAATTCTTCATCAGCGGTTTCCGCGGGTTGATCCACCGCGCGCCGAATATGGATACGCTGGTTTCTCTCGGGGCCGCGGCGGCGTTCGGGTACAGCGTTTACGCGCTGTTTGCCATGTCCCATGCAATGTCGGTCGGCGATATGGACGGCGTAATGCGCTATATGGACGAATTTTATTTCGAGTCCGCGGGCATGATCTTAACGTTGATCACGCTCGGAAAACTTCTGGAAGCCAAGGCCAAAGGCCGAACGACCGACGCTCTGCGCTCGTTGATGAAGCTCGCGCCGCAAACGGCCACGATCCTGCGCGAGGGCAAAGAGACCGTTGTTCCCGTTGCGGAAGTTCGCGTGGGCGACGTTTTTGTGGTTCGCCCGGGCGAGAATATACCCGTGGACGGCGTGGTTCTCGAGGGGAGCGGAGCCGTGAACGAAGCCGCGCTGACGGGGGAGAGCCTGCCTGTGGATAAAGCGGCGGGCGACCGCGTTTCGGCGGCAACGTCCAACCGCTCGGGCTATCTCAAATGCGAGGCGACCCGCGTTGGCGAGGACACCACGCTCTCGCAGATCATCCGAATGGTCAGCGACGCGTCGGCCACCAAAGCCCCCATTGCCAAGGTGGCGGATCGCGTTTCGGGCATATTCGTGCCCGCGGTGCTCGGCGTGGCGGCGGTTACGCTCGTCGTCTGGCTGATCGCGGGAAAAGCCGTCGGCTTCGCGCTGGCGCGCGCCATTTCGGTGCTGGTAATCAGCTGTCCCTGCGCGCTCGGGCTTGCAACGCCCGTGGCAATCATGGTGGGCAGCGGCGTCGGCGCGCGGAACGGCATTCTGTTCAAAACCGCCGCGTCGCTGGAACAAACGGGCAGAATCGGGACCGTTGTCCTCGATAAAACCGGAACCGTTACCACAGGCCATCCCACGGTAACGAATCTTCTTCCCGCCAAGGGGTATACCGAAACCGATTTGCTCATGCTTGCCGCCGCGTTGGAGCGGGGAAGCGAGCATCCGCTGGCGGAAGCCGTTCTGCGGGAAGCCGACGCGCGCGACGTTGCCAAATTGGAAATTACCGACTTCCGCGCGCTTGCGGGGAGCGGCGTAACCGGAAAACTCGCGGGAAAAACGCTTTGGGGCGTGAACCGCAAGACCGCGTTGGAGCAAGCCGAGGTTTCCCCCGAGCTGTTGGAGCAGGCCGACGCATGGGCAAACGAGGGAAAAACCGCGCTCTTTTTCATCGAAGACCGTGTTCCGGTCGGGGTTATCGCCGTGGCCGACGTTCTTAAAGAGGATAGCGCCGAGGCGATTGCGGAGCTGCGCGGAATGGGCCTGCGCGTGGTTTTGCTGACGGGCGACAACGAGCGAACCGCCAACGCCATCGGGCGGCTCGCGGGCGTGGACGAGGTGATTGCCGGCGTTCTGCCCGAGGGAAAAGAAGCCGCCATCCGGCGGTTGCAGGAGAGCGGGGAAAAGGTCGCCATGGTCGGCGACGGAATCAACGACGCCCCCGCGCTCACCCGCGCGGACGTTGGCATTGCCATCGGCGCGGGAACCGACGTTGCCGTTGACGCGGCGGATGTGGTGCTGGTCAAAAGCCGCCTTTCCGATGTTCCCGCGGCGATCCGCATTGGGAAATACACTCTGCGGAATATCCATGAAAACCTGTTTTGGGCGTTTTTCTATAACGTAATCGGCATTCCGCTGGCGGCCGGCGTCTGGTATCCGCTCAAAGGTTGGCTGCTCAATCCCATGTTCGGCGCGGCGGCCATGAGCCTTTCGAGCTTCTGCGTGGTAACAAACGCGCTGCGGCTCAACCTTGCAAAAATCCGAAAGCCCGCAAAACGCGCGGCAACCGAACCCGAAAAAACGGAAATCCATTCCGATTCCATCAAACAGGGAGAGAAAACCATGAAAGAAACGCTGAACATTGAAGGAATGATGTGCACGCACTGCGAAGCGCACGTCAAAAAGGCCTTGGAAGCAATCCCGACCGTGGAGAACGCCGAAGTCAGCCACGAAAAAGGGACCGCGATCGTAACGTTGAGCGCGCACACCGCCCGCGAGGTCTTTGAAAAAGCCGTTGCCGACGCGGGCTACACCCTGAAATAAGGGCGAAAACGTCAAAAAGGCCGCCATCTTTCGGGATGGCGGCCTTTTTGGGTTTCAGGAAAGCAATGCCGCGAGCGGTGTCAGGTCGATCAGCAATCCGGCGAGGAAGCCGACCGCAAACAGGATTGCCAGAACGCGGAACGAATCGCGGACGGGGCGGTTGTTGCGGAAAAGCACCAGAAGCCCCACGCCCGCGTTGACGAGCAGGCCGGAGAGCAACGCGCCAACGCTGACGATGCCGGAAAGATACAATTCGGTCAGAACCACGCTCGAAGCGCAGTTCGGAATCAGCCCCACGACCGCCGCCAACAGGTTTGCAAGAACGGGACGGTCGCCCACCGCGGCCGCAAGCCGATCCTCGCCGAGCAGGTAAATGCCCGTGTTGAGCAAAAAGGTGATCAGCAGAAGGAAAAACGCGATGCGAAGGGTGTGTTTGAGCGCGGAGAGGGCAATGTGGTCGCCGCATTGGCAGTGTTCGCGCTCGCAAATGTCGCCAACGTTCGCCGTTTCGGCGGCGGGGCGTTTTTTGGAGAACAATTTTGCAATCAGATCCACCGCAAACCCCGCCAGAACGCCAACGGCCAGCTTGGCAAGCAGGAGTTTATAGGGAAAGATCCCGTGCGAGATCATGATGGGGAGCATTTCATCCGAGGTGGAAAGATAGACGGCAAGCAGAGCGCCCGCGGTAATCAGGCGGCTCGCGTAAAGCTCGGACGCCGCCGCCGAAAAACCGCATTGCGGAACCACGCCGAACAGGCCGCCGAGCAGGGGACCGACCTTTCCCGAGCGCGTCAGCAACCGTTCGGTTTTGCCGCCCGCGCGGTGTTCCAGAAACTCCATCAGCAAATAGGCGAGGAAGAGAAACGGCAGGAGTTTGGCCGTGTCCAACAGGGTATCAAGGATCACGTCGGTCATGCCTGTCCCCCCGCCGCGCGGCAGCGCGCGCAAACGCCGTAGAGAATGGATTGCCCGCAATCCACGGAAAAACCGTGTTCGGCAAGCAGATGGTCGGCAAACCCGACCGAATCGCCGCAATCAATGTGTTCCAACCGGCCGCAGCGGAGACACTTCGCGTGGAAATGGTTGCGGCAATCGCAATGTTCCCCCACATATTGGTAACAGGTGCGGGCGGTTTCCTCGTCGCGGAATTTATGAACGACGTCTTTCGCGCAAAGTTCGGAAAGATGGCGATAAACGCTGCTTTGTCCCGCCTCGCCGCCGTGGACCTCGCGGCAGATTTCCTCGGCGGTAAAATGCCGGTCGGGGTTTCGCGAGAGGAACTCCAGCAGCCGTTCCCGCCCCGCGGTTTTGTATGGTTTCATCCGTTGTTACGCTCCTGAATCGGTATCATTTGAGAATGCTTCTCAATTTTGCAATCCCTATTGTACCACATTTCGAGCGGTTTGTCAATAGAATTTGAGAATATTTCTCAAATTTATCTGTTGTCTTGTTGATTGATTTTTTCTCCGGTCAACCGCCGCAATGCGTTTTTAACGTCCTGTCGGTCGCGGGAAACGGGTTCATTTCCTGTCAGATACCAATACAGGCCGATCCATTCCGCCGTCGGATATTGATCAAACAGGGAATCCGACAGCGCCATCGCGGCAACAAGCGTCTTTTTTGCCGTTTCGTTATAAGGCGCGCCGCATGCCAGATCGCTGATGTAATCACACCCAACCGCGCGCTTCAATTCTTCAAAAAGATCCATTGTAAATTCCTCCGCAAAATAAAAAGTGTGTGGCACGGAGCCACACACGAAAAACGCATGACTCCAATTGCTGCCACACAATCTTTCACCGTTGCAAAGTACGCGAAAGAAGAGTATGCATTTTTACCGTAGTAAAATAAACATACTTTGCAAGGGCTATTCGATTGTGTGGCAAGTATATTTTACCATATCTCTTTCGGTTTGTCAATATGAAATTCTATGGAATTAAAAAATCGCCGAGAAAAAATTTCTCGGCGGCGCAGGGCTTATTTCTTTTTGAACAGTTCCAGAATTTTGAAGCGGACTTTATAAACCGTGGAATCGGTCTCGGTAATGATCTTATATTGATCGGGGGTCAAACCGACCGAAATGAACGCGTTCTCGGCCTCTTTCGGCGATACGCTTGCGGCCCCCTTGCAGAGCGGCGGGAAGAGACAGCACCACCAATTGTGTCCCTCGGCCTCGCCGATCATCACGCGGAGCGAGAGATAGGTCCCCGCGGGGAAGCAAAAGCTGTCGTAGCTGCGTTCGGGGTACGGCTCCTCGTCAAAATCCACCGAAACGACCTCGGAATGCCCCGCGTTCCGCACCGTTTCCTGCGCGGCCATGGCAATGTCGTCCAGATGTTCCCGCAGAACGTCCTCGGCCTGCGCGCGGTCGGAGCAGGTTTCCAGCAACGGGGAAGCAACTTCCAGAATCGCGTCCCGAACGTCCAGCTTCAAGGCCTGATCCTCGTCCGAATCCGAGTTGGCGAGTACGTGCAGGCGCACCACCGAATCGTAAATTTCCGCTTCTCCATGTACGGGCGCGAGACCCACAATCAGCAGGAGCGCCGCGCCGATCAATACGGCCGCCGTTATTTTCTTCATAAAAAATTCTCCTTTCGGGCGTTTGATTCCATCTTTCACCCGCAAGGAGAATTTTATTCGGTATTTTCAAAGTTTTTCAAAGATTTTTTCAAAGCCGCGCGGCGCGTCGGCTTTACGGTTGCCCGTCCGTTTCCTCGGGATCGGGGTCGGAAATTTCAAGGTTGTTCAGGATCGAGGCAATGTGCGCGCCGTAGGTAATCGACGTGTCGCGCAGGAAGGTCAGCTCGGGGGTAATGCGCAGGTTCAGCGTGTGCGCCAACTCGCGGCGGATATAGCCGGCGGCGGCTTTCAATCCGGCCTGCAGCTCTTTTTCGTCGCCTTGCAGGGCGGAGTAATAGATTTTCGCGTATTTCAGATCGGGGGTCACGTCGGCGGCGGTCACGCTCATAAACGCGTTCTGAACGCGCGGGTCTTTCACCGTTCGCAGAATGTTCATCAGCTCTTTCTGCATTTCTTCGTTGATGCGTCCTCTTCTGTATTTTCCCATATCGGCGCCTTTCAATGGTATCTTTGTTTTTTTTCGGTCGAACAAAAAAACGGCAAAAGCCGCTTTTTTGCGTATTCCGGCTTACGCCTGCTCTTCCGCCTCGGCGGGAGCGGCTTTCTCGACGGGAGCTTCCGTCGGTTCGGCGGGCTCTTCGGCAGGTGCGGGCGATTCTTCTTCGCCGACGGGTTCTTCGGTCTCTTCGGCCGTGCCCTCGATCATATCGGCTTCTTCCGACTCCTCGAGCGCGTCTTTCTTTTTTCCGAATTTGCGGCAGAGTTTCACGATCACAAATACCGCGGCGGCGATTGCCAGAGCAACCGAGATGAAAACGGCGATGCGGGATTTTTTGCTTTTCATGTTTGGTACCCCCATTCTTTTTCGATGGAACTTCTGACATTAGTATATCACGCATTTCCGGAAATTACAATAGTTTTTTCGACTTTTTTCCTTTTTTTGCCGAAAAAAACGATTTTCGCTTGATTTTCGGGCAAAAATGTGGTAGGATATTGAAGAATAATACGGAAAAGGGGGAATCGCGCCATGACCTATCGGAACGCCGTCGCGCTTTTGCGGCAGGCGGGTGTGGACGCGCCGGAATGGGACGCCGCATGCCTGATTGAACATTTTTGCGGAACCGATCGCGCGTCGGTTCCCCTGCAACCGGAGCGCGACTACCCGAGCTCCGCGCTGGAACACGCCGTGCGCGGGAGAGCGGAACGGCGGCCGTTGCAATATCTGCTCGGGGAATGGCCGTTTTACCGGCAGATCTACGAAGTATCGCCCGCTTGCCTGATCCCGCGCGCCGATACCGAAACGCTGGTGGAGCGCGCCGTAGCGCGGCTCCCGAAGGGCGCGTTTTTCGCCGATCTCTGCACGGGAAGCGGCTGTATTGCCGTTTCAGCGCTTTGTGAGAGGCCCGATGCCTCCGCGCTGGCCGTTGATCTATCGCAAGCCGCCCTGTCCTTGGCCGCGCGAAACGCCGCGCGGAACGGAGTTGCCGACCGCCTGACCTTGCGCGCCGCGGACGTTCTGAACTTTGTTCCCGAATATCCGCGCCCTGCGGCCATCCTCTCCAACCCGCCCTACATTCGCACATCCGAGTTGGAAACGCTTTCTCCCGAGGTGCGGAGCGAACCCCGCATGGCGCTCGACGGCGGAGAGGACGGGTTGCGCTTCTACCGCGCGCTTCTGCGCATTGCGCGGGAGTGGTTGGAGCCGGACGGCTTTTGCCTGTTCGAGATCGGATACGATCAGGCCGACGACCTGCGCCGCATGGCCGCCGAGAACGGTTTTACCTGTTCGATCCTGCGGGATTACGGCGGAAACGACCGCGTTGCCGAGTTGCAACGGGCAGATCGGGACCCAACCGCATAACCTGTTCAAAGAGGGGAACCGTTCGGTTCTCCTCTTTCGGATATGCGAGGGGGAGACGAATATGAAGATTGCGGTTTTGGCGGGCGGTTTTTCGCCCGAGCGGGAAGTTTCGCGCACCTCGGGTGCGCTCGTTGCGAGGGCGCTGGTCGAAAACGGGCATCGCGTTTGCCTGCTCGATCCCTATCTCGGGCGCGCGGAAACGCCGCCGGACCTTTCGGATCTGTTTCTTCGGGAGCCGCCGGAAATGCCAGAAGCCGTTGGCGGGGTTCCCGATCTGGAAGCGTTGCGGGCGCGGTCCGGAAACGGGGAAGTTCTCATCGGCGCAAACGTGGCGGAAATCTGCCGGTATGCGGACGCCGTTTTTCTCGCGCTCCACGGGGGAGCGGGCGAGAACGGGCAGCTGCAGGCGTTCCTCGATCTGTATCACGTCCCGTACACCGGCTCCGGCTACGGCGGCAGTCTGCTCGCGATGAACAAGGACCTTGCCAAAAGCCTGTTCCGCGGAGCGAACGTTCCAACGCCGGCGTGGACGCTTTGCGGGCGCGCGACCCGCGCGGAAGAGGTGATCGCCGCGGTCGGGCTTCCGTGCGTTCTGAAACCCGCGGACGGGGGATCGAGCGTCGGGGTCCGTTTTGCGGAAACCGAGGATGAACTGCAATCCGCGCTGACCGTCGGGGCGGGCCGGTCGCGTTTGCTGGCGGAAACGAAAATTACGGGCAGGGAACTCACGGTGGGGATCCTCGGCGAGCGCGTTCTGCCGCCTGTGGAGATCCGCCCGAAACAGGGATTTTACGATTACCGCAATAAATACGCGGGCGACACGGAAGAGATTTGCCCCGCGCCGATCCCCGCAAAGGTCGCGGCGCGCCTTTCGGAATATGCGCGGCGCGCGTTCCGCGCGCTCGGACTGCGCGGGTACGCGAGGCTCGATTTTCTGCTGGACGCCGAGGATCGCCTTTGGTGCCTCGAAGCCAACACGCTCCCCGGAATGACGCCGACCAGCCTTTTCCCGCTGGAAGCGGCAACGGTCGGCATCTCCTACCACGCGCTCTGCGAAATCCTGATCCGCATGGCGATAGACCGTTAACGCGGGATTGCGCAATCGGCAATCCCGCGTTCAAAAGGCCTTTTTTTTGCTCCGAATTGCCCGAAAATCGGACCTTTTCCCATAATTTTCAGCGTTTTTTTGCGGGAGAAGATTTCAAATTGTCCAAAAACCAAAGAAATCCTCTTGACAAACTGTTTTTTTTATGATAAAATAAACAAGACCCACCATGTGGAAAAGGTTTGCGAATCACGGCGGAATGCCGGAAAAAAAGAAAGGGCTTTCTCATGTCCATAAAACCGCTTCGGTTTCGGTATCGGAGACTTCTTTTGATTTTGATCGACGTATTCTGTTTTGCGGTTGTTGCGGGGTGCTATCTTGCCGCAACGTATCTGGTCGATCGTAGCCTGACTTATCAAACCTCCGAATATCTCCTCAATTCGTTGATTCTGATCGCCTGCATCTTGCTGTTCCGTTTGGGGGGCGGGATCTACTTTAACGTATGGAGATATACCAATACCACATCTCTTCTCAAACTGATCGTGGCGGACGCGATCGGCGGTGTGTTCGCCATGCTGGTCAGCAAATTGGCGGGGCTCTACCGCGGGGTTTGGTTTTTCGTCACCGTTGCCGCGCTCAACGCGCTGCTAACGCTTTCTTCGCGTTTTTGCTATCGCCTGCTTTATAAATTTCTCAACCGGAATTCCGAAAATCGGGACGGCGGGAACCGCATTCCCGTTGTCATTGTGGGCGCGGGGCAAATCGGGTCGCTTCTCGCCAACGAGTTGCAGTACGGCCGCGCCGCCAACTATAAGCCCGCGTTTTTCATCGACAGCGACTTTTCCAAGGCCGGAAGCCGCGTCGCGGGGCTGAAAGTGTACCCCGAGAACGATGAAACCCTCGATGTAATCCGCGAGCAGGGCATTGGAGAGATCTTCATTGCGCTGGCCGGATTGGATAACGAAAAAGCCACCAATCTGTATCATTTTTACAGCCGCACTTCCTGCAAGATCAAGGTTTACGACACACCTCTGCGGGATGTCGGAAACAACACTTCCGTTCGGAGAACCCTGCGCGATTTCTCCATTGAGGATCTCCTGTTCCGCAAGGCGTTGAATGTGACCGACGAATCGGCGCGCGCCTTTTACGCGGACAAGGTTGTGCTGGTTACGGGCGGGGGCGGGTCCATCGGAAGCGAGCTTTGCCGCCGGATCGCCGCCTGCAAACCGAAGCGGCTGATCATCCTCGATATTTACGAGAACAACGCATACGACATTCAGCAGGAGCTTGTCCGCACCTACGGTTCCGAGCTGGATCTGAAAGTGGTGATCGCCTCGGTGCGGGATCGCGAGCGAATGGACGCGGTGTTTGCCGAACACCGCCCCGAAATCGTGTTTCATGCGGCGGCGCATAAGCATGTCCCGCTGATGGAAGAGAACGGTTGCGAGGCAATCAAAAACAACGTGTTCGGAACCAACAACACCGCCGATATGGCCGAAAAATACGGAGCGAAAAAGTTCATTCTCATCTCCACCGATAAAGCCGTTAACCCCACCAACATTATGGGAGCTTCCAAGCGGATGTGCGAAATGATCGTGCAAAGCCGCGCCGACAGCGCAACCGCGTTCGCCGCGGTTCGGTTCGGCAACGTGTTGGGGTCCAACGGGTCGGTTATCCCGCTGTTCCGCCGCCAGATTGAGCATGGCGGCCCCGTCACCATCACCGATAAACGGATCATCCGCTATTTTATGACGATTCCGGAAGCAAGTCAGCTGGTGATGCAGGCGGGAGCCATGGCAAAGCGCGGGGAACTATTTGTGCTGGACATGGGAAAACCCGTTCTGATCTACGACCTTGCAACCAGCATGATCCGGCTTTCCGGCTTTGTTCCGAACGAGGATATTATGATCAAGGAAATCGGTCTGCGCCCCGGAGAGAAACTCTATGAGGAATTGCTGATCAAAACCGAAAATCTGGATAAAACCGAAAACAACATGATTTTCGTGGAGCGCGATCAGCCGCTTTCCCGTACCGAAATTCAAGCCAAACTCAACCTGCTTTCGCGGGTGGTGAAAGAACACGAGGGCGAGGTCAATTCTCCCGCCGTAAAAGAGGCGATGCGAAGCGTAATTCCCACCTTCCGCAATCCCGATGAAATCAATAGCCATGCCGCCGAATCCGAGGAAATGAAACTCGCGGTCAACGAATAAGAAAAGCCCGCCGATCCGCGCAATCCGGAACCGGCGGGCGGTTTTCTCAAACAAGGCCACGCCCCGATAAAAAACGCAAAATACTTGATTTATTCACATTTTTATGGTAAAATGGGAAAAAGGACGAAAAAAGGAGGCCCCCATGAATCTGCAGGAATCCGGAGAAATGTATTTGGAAACGATCCTTGTGCTTTCCGAAAAGAAAGGGATCGTCCGCTCCATTGACGTGTGCGACCATATGGGGTTCAGCAAGCCCAGCGTAAGCCGCGCCATCCATTTGTTGGAGGACGGCGGCTATTTGACCGTGGATGAAAAAGGGTACCTGACGCTGACGGACGAAGGCCGGAACGTCGCCGCTAAAATTTACGAGCGGCATAAACTGCTCACCGCCTTCTTGAAACAAATCGGCGTAGAGGATCCCATCGCCACCGACGACGCCTGCCGGATGGAACACGACATCAGCGACATCACGTTTGAAGCGTTGAAACGGTACATGGAAACAACGGAGAATTAACGGAACCGTCCAACGGAAGAAAAGACCGCTTTGCGGCCTTTTTTTCATAAAGCGGTTCCGAAAACATTTTTTCCGGCGCGGCAAAACGGTTTTGCGCCGCAAAAACACATTTTTCGGGAGAGACCCGTCGGAATCGGTTCATAAAATCCCTTCCGGATGAATAGAAAGAAAGCAGGGGGTGATTTTATGGAGACCGAATTATGCGCGGCGCACGCCGTTTTGCGCGAAGAATACCGAACGCTTGTCCGCGCGGACGCGACCATCGCGATCCCGCGGGGAAATGAAGCCATGCGGAGCTTTTACGGGCAAATGATCCAAACCGTTGTCCGGTGGGCCGAAGAGGTCGAGGGGGCGCGTCAGCGGGCCGCGTATCTTGCCCTGTCCGATATTTGGGAGCGATCCCGCTTTCGCCCGAGCGTCCTTCGCCTTTCGGGGAGCGCGCGGGAGATCGACGACCGTTTTCTTGCGGTTGTTTGCGACCTGACCCTGACGCGCGGCGACGGGAGCGGGGAACACCGCCGGTCGGCGCAGGTATGGAATCCGGCGGAGAATACCTTCCTGCCCGAAAAAGAGATCCTGCGGCGGTGGTTCGGCGGGAAAAAGGCGGGAGATTTCGGGTGTCGGGCGGACGGTTGTTATCCCGAAAACGGCGGGGTGGTTTTCTTTCGGAATCCGCACCGCGGAGAGCCGTTTTCCGAAATACGGAAAGAGATTGAAAAATATTTAACAAAATCCCAAAAAAACAAAGAAAAAGACTTGCAATCGGAATGAAAGTATGGTATAATAGATAGAAAATACAAACGCCGAGCGGGGAGCGAAGCGAGCCGCTCCGTTCGCGCCAAGTGTTGTTCGCACAAATCACACGGCGCGTATGGTATCATATTTTTCAGTTTATATGTTCGCGGTACTTGCCGCGGGCCGGAGCGCAATGGTCGCGGCCGATCCGCGGGGACGGGAGGTCTTATGTCAAAGGAAACCATGAACCGGATTCGGGAAACGGAAGCCGAGGCCGATCGATTGATCGCCGAGGCGGAAGCGCGCGCGGCCGAGCTGCGTTCCGAAGCCGAATCCGCGGGGCGGGAACTCTGCCGCCGCGCGGAGGAAGAAGCCGCGTCCGTGCAGGCCGCCGCGCTCGAGGGAGCGCGCGCGGAAGCCGAGCGGCTGACCGCCGCCGCGCAAAAGGCGGCGCAAAACGAGGCGGAAGCCATTGCCCGCGCGGCCTCGGAGCGGGAGACCGCCGCAAAAAATATCGTAATCGGAGGGGTGGAAGCGAAATGTCGGTAAGCAAAATGCAAAGGCTCACCGTGTTTGCTTTCCGCGAGGATGCCGACCGCATTGTTCGCCGCCTGATGGATTTGCGCTGCGTGGACGTCCGGACTGCCGATCCCGAACGCGGAGCGGCCGTTTTTCCGTATCTGAACGCGGAAGAAGAGCTGGCGCGAACCGAGAAAAGGCTTGCCGTAATCGGCGAGGCGCTCCCCGTTCTCGCAAAGTATGCCACCCGAAAAAAGGGGCTGGCAAGGCGGGTTCTGCGCGTAAATCGGGAAGCCTTTGCGGGGGACGGACGGGCGGATGCCGCCATGGAAACCGCGGAGCGGGCTTTGCGCTGCAAAGAGACGCTGCACGCCGTTTTGGCGGAGCAAAGCCGCTTGCAGGCGCTCGCGGAGTCGCTGGTGCCGTGGCGCGGGCTGGATCTTCCGCTGAACGCGCTCGAAACGGCAAAAACGGTAACGTCGCTCGGCGTTTTCCCGCCGTCGGTCAACGTTGACGAAAAGGTTTCGGCCTTGGGCGAGGCGGGCATCATCGTGGAATCGGTCGCGGCGGAGAAAGACGGCGTTTATTGCGCGGTCACGTATCTGCGGGCGGAAGAGGCCGAGGCCAATCGGTTTCTTACCGAGCGCGGGTTCCTGAAAACCGAACTGCCGAGGGAAGAGAAAACCGCCGAGGCGGTCGCCGCGGACGCGCGCTCGCAATGGAACGAACTGCAAACGCGGTATCGGGAAACCGAGGAAACGCTCCGCGACCTCGCGGAGAAGAAAGACGACGTTGAGATTCTTTCGGACATTGAGCAGACCAACCGGACCGCCGCCAAGCTCAAACAAAAGCTGGCGCAAACGGGACATTGCGCCATCCTCGACGGGTGGGTGCCGGATTCCATGAAGCGGCAGGTCGGCGAGGCGTTGGAAGCCTTTGAATGCGCCTATGAGCTGGAAGATCCCGCGCCCGGGGACGAGCCGCCCGTGCTGCTGCATAACAACCGGTTCGCCGCCAATTTCGAGTGGGTAATCGGAATGTATGCCTATCCCAAGTACGGAACGTTCGATCCCACTTTCATCATGAGCATTTTCTACTTCATCATCTTCGGGCTGATGTTTGCGGATTTCGGCTACGGACTGCTGCTGGCGATCCTTTGCTTTGCGGGAATCAAATTGCTCAACCCGCGAACGGGCATGCGGCGAATGCTGATGATGTTCGGCTTCTGCGGCATTTCCAGCGCGATTATGGGCGCGATCTTCGGCGGATGGTTCGGAGACCTGCCCACCGCGATTATGGCGCAGATCGCCCCGAACGCGGTGGATTCCGAAGCGGGACACTTTTTCAGCGGCGGACTCTGGTTCAACCCGCTGGACGACCCGATGATGTTTTTGGTCGTCTCTCTCGCGGTCGGCGCCGCGCATATCATCGCGGGCATGGCAATCAAGTTTGTCGTCCTATGCCGGAACGGGCAGGCGGGGGAAGCCGTTTGCACCATCCTGCCGTATTGGGTCTTGTTTGCGGGGTTCGGGTTGCTGATCGTCAACGTCGCGGCAAAAGGCACAATCCCGTCCGGCGTGGCGGCCGGCGTTTGCATTGCGGGCGTTGTTATGATCCTCTTGCTCAACGGCTATGGGCAAAAGAACCCGTTCCAACGGTTAATCAAGGGCTTCGGCGGCCTGTACGGGCTGATCAGCTACGGCTCCGACCTGCTTTCCTATTCGCGCATTCTCGCGCTCGGAATGGTGGCGGGGGTTATCGCAAAGGTCATCAACATGATCACCGCGCTCGGGACCAAGGGCCCCATCGGGTTTTTGGTAATGCTCGTGATCCTTGTCGTGGGGCACGGGCTGAACATTGCAATCAACATTCTCGGAACGTTTGTTCACGCGGCGCGGCTGCAATATATCGAGTTCTTCGGCAAGTTCTATGAGGACGGCGGAGAGCCGTTCACACCCGCCATGCCGACGGAAGAATATTCGGAGAACATAACGGACGGTACCCAATTAAATTTCGATATACAAAAACAAAAAGGAGATTGAAAATCATGGGTGAAATTTGGAAAGAGATCTTTTCGGGCAACAACTTGGCGCTTCTCGGCGCGGCGTTGGCAACGCTTCTCGCGGGCATCGGCTCGGCAAAGGGCGTAAACATGGTCGCAAAGGCGACCGCGGGGCTGATCAGCGAGGACCCGAACAAATTCGGTAAGGCGTTCCTGTTGCAGGCGCTTCCGATGACGCAGGGAATTTACGGTTTGGTAACGTCGTTCATGATCATCTTCAAAATGGGTCTGCTCGGCGGCGGAGCCGCGCAGCAGTTAACGGTTGCACAGGGCGCGTATTTTCTGGTTGCGTCGCTCCCCATCGCGTTCGGCGGTCTGTTTTCGGCCATCAAGCAGGGCGAGGTTGCAACGGCGGGTATTTCGGTGCTTGCCAAGCGTCCCGAAGCCACCGGTAAAGCCATCATTTCCGCTTCCTTGGTGGAAACCTACGCGATTTTCGCGGTTCTGGTTTCGCTTTTGCTCATCCTCTTTGCGTAAGATCGGAGAGGTGCGCAAATACCAAACGGAAAGGAGGCCGGATCGTTGGCGTCAAACACGAACGGACTGAATAAAATTACCGAAAAAATCCTTGCCGAGGCGCAGGCGAGCGCGGAGAAGATCATTGCGGAAGCGAAAGCGGATTGCGAGCGCATCCGCGCCGAATATGCCGCCCGCGCCGCGGAGATCCGCCGCGCAAACGAGCAGGAGGCCGCGCAAAAGGCCGCCGATCTGATTGCGCGGGCAAAATCGTCCGTGGCAATGGAAAGAAGAAACCGGATCGGGAAAACGCGAAGCGAACTGATCGAACGGGCGTTCGAGGATGCGTTCCGTGAAATTGAAACCGGATCGGAAAAAACATATACCGACCTTGTTGTCGGTCTTTTGGCCGCTGCCATCCGCGAGCTATCCGAAACCGAGGAGAGAAACCTTGCGCTCTATGGCGAAGAGGACGAATCCGCCGCCCTGCCGTATGAGGTCGTGCTGAACCGAAAGGATCGCGAGGCCATCGGCAAAGCGGTTGTGGAAGGAGCCAAGAAAAAGCTGAAAGGAACGGTCAGCGAAGCGAGATTGAACAAGATCGTGCTCGCGGGCGATACCGCACAGATCAACGGCGGCGTTCTTTTGCGGTATGGCGACGTGGAGTCCAATTGTTCGCTGGAAATGATCTTTTCGCAGCTGCGGCGCGAATTGGAAACCGACGTCAGCCGAACGCTTTTCGCGGCGGGCGAAAACGCTTAACGGAAAGGCGGGCGACTTATGGAAAACTATCTGTTCGGGAGCGCCCGTGTCCGTGTGTTGGAAAACGGGCTGATCGGGCGGGAAAAGCTGGAGCGGCTGTTGGCGGCTTCCGGCGTTGACCGTTGCGCGGATCTGCTTGCCGAGTTCGGCGTTGCGGTCCGGCGGGACGAGCAGACCGGCGCGTTTCTGCGCGAGGAGACTCTGCTCGGCCGGTTGCGCGCGGCCTATGAAGAGGTCGAAAAAACCACCGGAAACGCGCCGTGGACGCGCGTGTTCCGTTGGCAGTACGATTGCAACAATATCAAAGCGGCCGTCAAATGCTTCAAACGGGGCGTTTCTCCCGCCGGAATGCTGTTTGATTTCGGAAATCTCAACGCGGACGACGTGGTTTCCGGCGTGGAAAAGAACGATTTTTCGGCGTTCGGGGAACCGTTTGCCGCCGCCGCGCGGGAAGCGACCGAAACATTTGCCAAAACGGGCAACCCGCAATGGGTGGATCTGATCCTTGATCGCGCGTGCTATGCGGCCATGTTGGCCGACGCGTCCGCGGCGGGAGCGGCGTTCGTTGCGGAGTTGGTCCGCCTGCGGATCGACCTGACCAATCTGCTCACGTGCGTGCGCTTGCTGCGCATGAAGAGCGGCGAGGCGGGGAAGATGATGCTCCGCGACGCCATGATCGACGGGGGAACGGTGGAACCGTCCGTGTTCTCGGAAGCCTATGAACAGGGCGAGGAAGCCCTTTGGAAAGCGGCGGCGAGAACCGATTTGGAACCGGTGGCCAAAGAGGCGGGCGTCGCCTCGTCGCTCACCGAAATCGAACGGGCGGCCGACAATTGCTGGATGCTGTCGGTGCGGCGCGCGAAAATGATCCCCTACGGCGTCGAACCCATCGCGGCATATCTGGCCGCAACCGAGTACGAGGTGCGCAACCTGCGCATTGTGCTGGCGGGAATCGAGGCGGGGCTGTCGCCGAAAACCGTCGCAGAAAGGATCCGCATGAGCTATGTATAAGATCGGGATCATCGGAAAGCGGGACGCCGTGCTTGGCTTTATGGCGCTCGGCTTCTCGGTTCACGAGGCGGCAACGGTGGAAGAAGCCGCAAAAGAATTGCATATGATGGCGCGCTCACAGGAGTACGGCGTTATTTTCCTGACGGAAGATTACGCCGTGCAGTTGGAAAACGAAACGGCGCGGTACAGGGATCTGCCCCTGCCGGCCATTGTTTCCATCCCGGGGCAGGAAGGCTCCACCGGCTACGGCATGAGCAACCTGCGCCGCGCGGTTGAGCGAGCGGTCGGCGCGGATATTCTCTTTAAGAATAACGAGCCGGCGCAAACGGAAAAAGAAGAAAGGAACAAACCCTAACATGGTCGAAGGAAAAATTCGCAAGGTATCGGGGCCGCTCGTGATTGCCGAGGGAATGCGGGAGGCAAACCTGTTTGACGTGGTGCACGTGGGAGCCAACCGGCTGATCGGCGAGATCATCGAAATGCACGGCGACCGCGCATCCATTCAGGTCTATGAAGAGACCGCGGGGCTAGGCCGCGGCGACCGCGTGGTTTCCACCGGCGCGCCGCTTTCGGTGGAGCTTGGCCCGGGGCTTCTGACCAACATTTTCGACGGGATTCAACGCCCGCTCGAAACCATGCGGGAAAAATACGGCTCGAATCTGATTCGGGGAATTGACGAAAAAGCGCTGGACAGAAGCAAGGTCTGGCATTTTGTGCCCGCAAAAAAAGCGGGCGACGCGGTTCACGCGGGCGATATTTACGGAACCGTGCAGGAGAACGAAGTAATCCTGCATAAGGTGATGGTCCCGCCCAAAACCGAAGGCGTCGTTCTGGACATTGCGGAAGGGGACTACACCGTTACCGCCGCCGCGGGACACCTGAAACTCGCGGACGGAACCGTGCAGGATATTACGCTGATGCAGAAATGGCCTGTCCGCATTGCGCGGCCGTATCGCCGGAAGCTCCCGCCCGCCGACCCGATGATTACGGGTCAGCGACCCATCGACGCCCTGTTTCCGATTGCAAAAGGCGGCACTGCCTGCGTTCCAGGGCCGTTCGGCTCGGGCAAGACCGTGGTGCAGCACCAGCTTGCCAAGTGGAGCGACGTGGATCTCGTGGTCTATATCGGTTGCGGCGAACGCGGCAACGAGATGACCGACGTACTGCGCGAGTTCCCCGAGTTGGTGGACCCCAAAACGGGAAAATCGCTGATGGAGCGCACCGTTCTCATCGCAAACACATCGGATATGCCCGTGGCCGCGCGCGAAGCGTCCATCTATACGGGCATCACCATTGCGGAGTATTTCCGCGATATGGGCTATTCGGTCGCCGTTATCGCCGATTCCACGTCCCGTTGGGCCGAGGCGTTGCGCGAAATGTCGGGGCGTTTGGAAGAAATGCCCGGGGAAGAGGGCTATCCGGCTTATCTGACCTCGCGTTTGGCGCAGTTCTATGAACGCGCGGGAAAGGTTGTTTGCCTTGGCGAGGGCGACCGCGAGGGCGCGCTTTCGGCCATTGGAGCGGTCTCTCCGCAGGGCGGCGACATTTCCGAGCCCGTTACGCAGGCAACCCTTCGGATCGTAAAGGTGTTCTGGGGGTTGGATTCTTCGTTGGCCTACCGCCGCCATTTTCCGGCAATCAACTGGTTAACGTCGTATTCGCTCTATCGCGAGCGGCTTGAAAGCTGGTTCTCCGAGCATGTTTCCAAGGATTGGACGACCCTGACCGGCCGTTGCCTGCGCGTATTGCAGGAAGAATCCGACTTGCAGGAAATCGTCAAGCTCGTCGGTATGGACGCGCTTTCGGCCGAGGACCGGCTCAAACTTGACGTTGCGCAGTCGATCCGCGAGGACTTCCTGCAACAGAACGCGTTTTTGGATATTGACAGCTATACCTCGCTTGAAAAGCAGCATGCCATGCTGCGCATGATCTTCCGCTTTGCGGACGAGGGCAACCGCGCGATCGCCGCGGGCGTGGATGTGGAAGATATTTGCAATCTGCCCGTTCACGAGAGCATCGGCCGCGCCAAGAGCATTCCCGAAAGCACGTTCCAAGCGGAGTTTGCCGAGATTGAGGCGGAGATCACATCCGAGATCAACCATTTGATTCAAAGCGCAAAGGAGGAGAACTGACAATGATGCGGGAATACAGAACCATCGAAGAAGTTGCCGGTCCTCTGATGTTGGTGCGGCAGGTCGAGGGCGTGAAATACGACGAACTCGGCGAAATCGAGCTTGCAAACGGGGAAGTGCGCCGTTGCCGCGTGCTCGAAGTCAACGGCAAAAACGTTTTGGTTCAGCTGTTCGAGTCGGCCGCGGGATTGAATCTTTCCAACAGCAAAGTGCGCTTTTCGGGGCATGGGGTGGAGCTTCCGGTTTCGCCCGATATGCTCGGCCGCGTGTTCAACGGGATGGGCGAGCCGATCGACGGCGGCGCAAAACTGATCCCCGAAAAATCGCTTGACATCAACGGAACGCCCATCAACCCCGCCGCGCGGTATTATCCGTCCGAGTTTATTCAGACCGGCGTTTCGAGCATCGACGGGCTGAACACCTTGGTGCGCGGGCAAAAACTCCCCATTTTCTCCGGCTCCGGTTTGCCGCATGCAAACCTCGCCGCGCAAATCGCGCGGCAGGCAAAAGTGCTGGGGAGCAACGAAAAATTCGCCGTGGTGTTCGCCGCCATCGGCATTACGTTCGAGGAAGCGGACTTCTTCATTTCCGACTTCCGCAAAACCGGCGCGCTCGACCGCACCGTGCTGTTCATCAACCTCGCGTCGGATGCCGCCATCGAGCGTATTTCCACGCCGCGTATGGCGTTGACCGCCGCCGAGTATCTCGCGTTTGAGTGCGATATGCACGTGCTGGTAATCATGACCGACATCACCAACTATGCCGAGGCCCTGCGCGAGGTTTCCGCCGCGCGCAAAGAGGTTCCCGGGCGGCGCGGATACCCCGGGTATCTTTACACCGACCTCGCAACGCTCTATGAACGCGCGGGACGCAAAATGGGTTCCGAGGGATCGATTACCATGATTCCGATCCTGACCATGCCCGAGGACGATAAAACCCACCCGATCCCCGACCTGACGGGGTATATCACCGAGGGGCAGATCATCCTGTCGCGCGAGCTGTACCGCAAGGGATACCTGCCGCCGGTGGACGTTCTGCCGTCGCTCTCCCGCTTGAAGGACAAGGGAATCGGCGACGGAAAGACCCGCGAGGACCATGCCGACACCATGAACCAGCTGTTCTCGGCTTATGCCCGCGGAAAAGAGGCAAGGGAGCTGATGGTGGTGCTCGGCGAGGCAGCGCTCTCGCCCGTGGATCGCCTTTACGCCAAATTCGCGGACGCGTTCGAGGCGGAGTATATCAACCAAGGATTTTACGAAAATCGATCCATTGAGGAAACGCTGAACCTCGGTTGGAAACTGCTTTCCATTCTGCCGCGCGGCGAAATGAAGCGGATCAAACCCAAATTCCTCGAAAAGTATTGGCAGCAGGGAACCGAAGCGTAATTCCCGAAAAAACAACCGGAAAGGAGACCCCCTATGGCGGAGATCAGAGTCAACCCCACGCGCATGGAAATGAAACGCTATCAAACGCGGTATCAAACGGCGCGGCGCGGGCATAAATTGCTCAAAGACAAGCGCGACGAGCTGATGCGCCTTTTCCTTGACGTGGTGCGCGAGGATAAAGCCCTGCGGGAGCGCGTGGAAGCCGCGCTGAAAGAGGTTTACGGCGGGTTTACGGTTGCAAGCGCGGTCAGCAGCCCGAAAATGCTCCAAGAGGCGTTGATCTGCCCCAAAAAAGAGGGCGCGCTCGAAGTGGATCACAAAAATCTGATGAGCGTCAACGTTCCGGTATTCCGTTTGCAGGTGCAGGCGGCGGGGAACACCGACCGCTATAACTACGGCATGGCGTTCACCTCGGGAGAATTGGATTCCGCCCTGCGCGCGCTGGCCGACGTTATGGAGGACCTGATGCGCATGGCCGAGCTTGAAAAAACGGCGCAGCTGCTGGCCGAGGAGATCGAGCGCACGCGGCGGCGCGTCAACGCGCTGGAATATATCCTGATGCCGCAGTACCTTGAAATCATCCGGACCATCCGGATGCGGCTGGAAGAAAACGACCGCGGAAACACCACGCGGCTGATGAAAGTCAAGGACATGATGGTGCAGGCGCAAATGGAACAAAATGCGCAGGCGGACGAGGACGAAGAATCCGAAACCTCCGCATCCTAACCGCAATACCCACGGGAAACCGAACGGTCCCCGTGGGTATTTTTTAACAAATTAAAAATTTTTTTTGAAAAATCACTTACATTTTTCGCTTTTTTGTGGTATAATATAAATAAATAAGAGCATCATAAAGCCTTATTGACCCCGTATAACCCGCGAAGGATGGAGATTAAAATGTTTGGGAAAGGTGATTACGTTTATCATGCGTCAGGCGGCGTTTGCCGCGTGGAAGATCTGCAATATGCGCCGTTGGCCGGAATGCCGACCGACCGGCTTTATTATGTCCTGCGTTCTTTGCATGATCCGAACGGCGTTATCTATTTGCCAACCGATTGCACCGCGGTGTTTTTGCGGCCGCTGTTGAGCCGCGAGGAAGCGAACGAGCTGGTCAGCGAGGTTCCCGCGCTTTCAAGCTTGCAGGCGGGGGACGCGAAAGCGTTGCGCGCGGCGTATATCGAGGCCATGAAAACGCATGATCCGCATGAATGGGTGCGCGTAATCAAAACCGTTTACGAACGGGCAAACAGCCTTTCCAAGGTTTCCCGTACACAGCGGCTCTCCGAAACCGAGCGATCCTACGGGGAAGAGGCCAAACGGAACCTTTTTACCGAGCTTTCCTTGGTGCTTAATATTCCCAACGATAAAGTGGAAAATTACGTGTTCGGCTCGCTCGCCGAAGCGGAGTAATAAACGAAAGACCAACGGTTAAACAACAAAACAGGAGCTTTTCCGAAAGCTCCTGTTTTTTGTGATTATGGAATCGGATGGAGTTGACCCCAGCTCGAATCCGTGTCCAAGCCGCCCTGTTGAAGGGAATTGTCCGTTGAGATATTTCCGTCGGTGCAGTAAACAACATAGGTGTCAGTTCCATAGTCCCAATACGACTCTTTTTCGATTGCCTCCCATTCCGCTTTCGTGCCTTGAAAGCGAATACTTTTCAGATTGCAGCAACCGTCAAACGCATAGTCGTCTATTTTTTCCATACTGCTTGGAATGGAAATGGCTTTCAAATTTTCATCGCCTGCAAACGCGCATTTTGCAATGTACCGGACGGGAGTGCTTTCCAATATGCTCGGAATGATAACATTGGTGGATGTGCAGAGCCCGCGTCCTTTGATTGTTACCGCATTATCGTCTGTATCGACAACATAAGCGAGCCCGTTTGCAGGGTCGGGGATCGGATAAACTGACCCCGCGTTGATTTCCGCGCCATTTGTCAGAGTCAGAATCAGATCGCCTGCGCCATTGACATGTGCGGAGACGATTCCGATCCCATCCGCTCCATTGCTCCCATCTGCTCCTTGAACCATGGCAAGAAACTCTTCGAGCGTGCCTTCAAAGCCGAGATCCTGCGCCCGTTTATAGGCGGTGGAGATTGACCATTTCAAGTTTGCGTTACCGCTGTCGGTTTCTGTTCCGACCATGGCGGCAATTTCTCCGCAGGACGAAAAGAGCAGGACAAATGCCGAGAGAAGCAATGCGATTAGGGTGATTTTGCGTTTCATGTTTTTCTTTCTCCTTCAAAATGAAAATAAAAAAAGTGTGCGGCAAGGAGCCACACACGAAAAAACGCATGAACTCCTATTGCTGCCACACAACTTTCAGCACTTCAACGAAAAATATGCCAAAAACGAGCATGCGTTTTTTACCAAAGTAAAAAAGCACACTTTTCGCTAAAGGGCTATTTCGTTGTGTGGCACTATCATTTTACCATAATTTTCGTTTTTTGTCAACAGAAATTTTCATAATAGTCGTATAAAAAAGAAAAAAGCGCCTTTTCCGGTTTTATCCGTTCTTTTTGGAAGGGCGGGGAGAGTTTGAGAGGGGCGGGAACCTTTTTCTTCCGGAAGAAAAAGGTTCCCGCCCCTCTCAAGGTCTTTCCCCAACTATCCTTTGTATGGGTTCATAACGGCGGCGGAACGCATGGAACTGATGGTCAGTTTCGGCTTTTTCGATTTGAAAATGGCGGAGCCGGCAACAATCACGTTTGCGCCCGCGGCGGTCGCTTGGCCAATGTTTTCGGCGTTCAGCCCGCCGTCCACTTCAATATCGAGTTTCAGGCGGTCGCGGTCGGCAACCTTGCGAACGGCGCGCACCTTTTCGAGCATTTCGGGCATAAAGGATTGCCCGCCGAACCCGGGAACAACCGTCATAATCAACGCCATTTGAATATCGGGCAGGTAGGGGAGCAGACGCTCCACGGGGGTTGCAGGAGAAACGGCAAGGCCGCAGCGAACTTCGCGGGCGCGGATCGCGCGGATCACGGCCGCGGGGTCGTCGCAGCTCTCCACATGAAAGGTGATGATGTCGGCGCCCGCTTTCACAAAATCGTCGATGTAGCGGATCGGGTCGTTGATCATCAGATGGACGTCGAAAATCAACTTGCTGTGGCGGCGCAACGCCGAAATCACCGGCGTTCCGAAGCTGAAATTGGGAACGAACGCCCCGTCCATTACGTCGAGGTGGAGATAGTTCGCGCCCGCGTCGGTGACGCGCTTGACGCTTGCTTCAAGGTTGGCGAAATCGGCCGCGAGAAGAGAGGGAGCAACATAAATCATGGCAATGGTCCTCCGAGTAAAAATTTCGGGGTTATCAGACGGTCAAAATGGGGAAATCTGTCATATTCTGTCGTGAAGAATCGCGTTGGAATGCCGGCAGGGAATGGAAAACGACCGGACGTTGGAGAAAAACAGGTCGGCGGGAAAACGCTTTTTTGGGGGAGCTTTCCGGCTCCCTCGTTTTTTCATGGGCGGCCGAGCAGACAAACCGCATGCGCGGCAATGCCGAGCTTTTCGCCCGTAAAACCGAGGCCTTCCTCGGTGGTAGCCTTAATGCTGACGCGATCCGCGGGGATCCCGAGCGAGGCGGCAAGGTTTTCGCGCATGGCGGCAATATGGGGCGCGAGCTTGGGGGCCTGCGCCAACACCGTTGCGTCCACGTTCCCGATCTCCCAACCCGCGCCGCGGACCCGCGCGGCAACCTCGCGGGCAAGCAAAAGGCTGTCCGCGCCTTCCCATGCGGGGTCAGTGTCGGGGAAGAGACGGCCGATGTCGCCGAGCGCGGCCGCGCCGAGCAGGGCATCCATCACCGCGTGGGCGAGCACATCCGCGTCGCTGTGGCCGAGAAGCCCCGTTTCATGGGGGATCTCCACCCCGCCGAGGATCAGGCGGCGGCCGCTCACCAAGCGGTGGACGTCGTATCCGTGGCCGATTCGCATATCAATCATCGGAAGGCTCCTTTCCGCGCGCGGCAAGGATCGCTTCGGCCAGCCGAATGTCCGCGGGCGTGGTAATTTTCATGTTTTCGCGGCTGCATTCCACCAAGCGGACCCCATAGCCGAGGTGTTCGATCATGGCGTTGTCGTCGGTCGGTTTAAGGCCGTCGGCTTCCGCGCGGGCGGTCGCGGCGGCATAGAGCGCCAAATGAAAGACCTGCGGGGTCTGCACCGTCCAAAGGTTCTCGCGATCCACCGTTTCTTTCACGTTTCCGAGCGCGCCCGTCCGCTTGACAGTGTCCACCACGCGGCAGCCCGCCGAAGCGGCTTTGTTCCGGTAGGCGCAGGCGCAAACGCGGGCAATTTCAAGCGGAGTGGTCAAACAGCGCGCACCGTCCGCCACCGCCACATATTGAACGTCGGCGCTGACGGCGTTCAGCGCGTTTTTCGCGCTTTCCGCGCGGGTTGCGCCGCCCGAAACGAGCTTTGTGAATTTGGAAATTTCATATTTTTTCACGAGTTTTTTAACCTCGTCGGCGTCCTCGGGGCGCGCGGCGACTACAATTTCGCGGATCAGCGGGCATTTCTGATAGGCAAGGAGCGACCGCGCAAGCACGGGGATTCCGCCAACGGGCAAAAACTGTTTGGATGTTTTGCCGCCCATGCGCGAGGAAGAACCCGCGGCAAGAATCAGCGCGGCCGTGTATGTTTTCTCGTTGAAATCTCGGTAGGCTTCGTAAATGTCAACCGCTTTCTGAACGGCCTCTTTCATCGGGATCCTCCCTTCGCTCGAAAAATCGGGTCAAAACTCGGTCTTTTCCAACGCCATCATCTTTTCCACGCGGCGTTGGTGTTTGCCGCCCTCGAACTCGGTGGCAAGGAACGCGTCCACCAGATCGCAGGCAACGCCGTAGCCCACCACGCGCTCGCCGAAGCAGAGGATGTTCGCGTTGTTATGGGCGCGGGTCAGGCGCGCGCTGAACACGTCCGAACAGGCGGCCGCGCGAATCCCGCGGTGCTTGTTGGCCGCCATCGACATTCCGATGCCGGTTCCGCAAATCAAAATCCCCAGCTCGGTTGTGCCGTTTTGAATGTTCTTGCAAACCGCGTCCGCAAAGTCAGGGTAATCGCAGCTGCTTTCGTCGTGCGTGCCGACGTCGATCACATCCCAGCCGAGGTCGTTTTTCAAATGGCCGATCACCTTGACTTTCAGGGCATATCCGGCATGGTCGGAACCGATGGTAATCGTTTTTTTCATGGTTTCAGCATCCTTTCGGTGATGATTTCAACTGTTCCGCGCGGGTGCGTTCCGCCTGCGAGGGGCGCAGGTAAACGGGCGCGAGCGCGGCGTCGGTGGTAAAACGCCCCGCAAGATACGCGCGGCGGGCAACCTCGGCAACCGAGGCCGCGCTTTGGTGCCGCAGGCGTTCGGGGGTGGGGAAGAAGTCGTGCCGGATCCGCCCCGCAACAAGATCATACCCGTCGCCAACGAAAAAGACGGGTGCGGGATCGTCTGCAAGCGCGGCTTCCAGCTCCGAAACGGAAATTGCCGAATCGGGCAAAAGCCGTTCCAAGCCGTGTTCCGTGTTCCGGAACAGCGCGGTGTAAACCTGATCGCGCCGCGCGTTCATCACAGGGCAGATCCGCGCGTTCGGGACGACCGAGAGATTTTCGGCCAGAGCTTCGAGCGTGGAAACGCCGACGCAGGGCTTTCCTTTGCCGAACGCCAGCCCTTTTACGGTGGCCACCCCGATGCGAACGCCCGTAAACGACCCGGGACCGACCGAAACCGCAAACAGATCCACATCCGCCGTGGAGAGGCCGCAGCGGTCAAGCAAATTTTCGGCCATGGGGAGCAGGGTTTCGCTATGGGTGTTTCCGCGGTTGCAGGCGCTTTCCGCAAGCAGGCGGCCGTCCCGCATGATGGCGACCGACGCGGCGACCGCCGAGCTTTCAAATGCCAGAATGTTCATGCGTCGCCCCCCATTCGAGAAACGGTAATCCGGCGGCTGTCGGGCGCGTCGGCGTTGTCTTTTTCAATCAGAATCCGCAAATAGTCGCGGGGCAGGTCGTCCGCAATGTTTTCGCTCCATTCCACCAAGCAAATGCCGTCGCGCGCGAGGTAATCATAGTAACCGATGGAAATCAGCTCGTCCTCGTCGGTCACGCGATACATGTCAAAATGGAAGATCGGCCGCGGCCGCGCGGGATATTCGCGCACCAGCGCAAAGGTTGGGGAGCGAACCGCGGAAGTTGGCGACAGCGCCGACGCGAACCCGCGCACAAACGCCGTTTTCCCAACGCCGAGGTCGCCGAACAACGCCACAAAAGGGGGCAGGGACGGATCCTCAAGCATGCGGCGCGCGAGTTTTGCGCCGAACGCTTCGGTTTCCGAAACGGATGATGTTTGTACCGTTACCGTCGGTTCCATAATTGCCCTCTTTCGGAATTGATTTCTACACAATAATTATAGCACATCAAAAAGGGTTTGTAAACCTTTTTTCCGCATTTTCTGCGATTCGCGGTCATTTTTTGCGGTAGTCGGGCAGGGGCGTTCGCGTTCCGTCGGGATCCTCGATTACGGTGTGTTCCAGAACGGAGCGGAAATTTGCGCGGAACTCCGCAAGGTATTCCTCGCGGAGCTGCTTCTGCTCGGCGGTTTCTTCGGGCGTCAGCCCCTCTTCGCGCGCTTTCTTTGCCAACGCGTTGATGCGCAGTTGTTTTTCTTTTTCCATAAAAGGCTCCTTTTTCGGGAAAAAGAAAGGGCAGACACACCGAAAAAGGGTGCCTGCCGCTTTCTTTATTTGCACCCGAGCGATTACGCTTTTCTGAGGGTGCGAAGGCAACGGGAGCAAACGTTGATCGATTTCTCACCGTCGAGTCTGACCTTGCGAATATTGGGCTTCCAAGTTCTGTTGGTTTTCCGATGGGAGTGGGAAACGTTCTGACCGAACACAACTCCTTTACCGCAAATGCAGCATTTTGCCATTTTGAGACACCTCCTACCACAACGCTTCACCGCGCACCGAACGGGCACGGGGCAGAATCTACATCACAACGTTCCTTATTATAACATATATTTTCACGGATTGCAAGTGTTTTTTTGAATTTTTTGCCGATTTTTTGAAAATTTCTCTCAAATGGGCAGGGAAATGCCGTTGGGGAAGAAGCAATGGGCAATTTCCGCGGGGATCGCGTCCTCGTTCCCAAGCGAAACAAGAACGCCGCCGTTCCGCTCCAAAAGCGAGCGCGCAAGCGCGGTTTGTTCATCCCGCGGCCATTTTGCGCCCGCGCAAACGAACGCCGCGTTGGCGGTCAGCATGGCTCTGGAAAACCGACCGGTTTCCGCCCCCGAGCAAAGCGTTACCGCGGCCCCGAGATCGGAGAAAGACTCGGCCAGAATCTGCGCGTCCGGATCTTCCGCGGCGGCGAGGATGGCGATTTCCGGCTCCGAACGGAATACCAACCCGTTCCCGCGGGGAAAGCGGAACGGCTCGGCGGGAGCGGCTTCGGGAGATGCCGCAACTTCCGCAACGGTTGCAATGCGCGCAAACGGCAGTTCGGCGTCGGATTCGATCAGCAACGCGAGCGGGATTTTCCCGCCGCATGCGGCCTCGGCGTCGGTCAGGCGCGCGGAGAGCGCGTCGGTGCGCATGGATCGCAGAGCGTCGGTAACGGTCTCATTTGCCAGAACATGTGCCGAAAGGAGCGTTTTGCTCTGTGCCAGAGAGCGGACGGCCCCCAGCATGGAGCGGAATGCGGCAAAATCGGGAATCCCGTTTTCTTTCATTGGTACGGAAACAAGAAACAGGGAAGATCCGGCGCGCGCGAACCGGCAGGGCGGTGCGGAAAGACGCTTGGAAACGGCGAAAACGGTTGCGGTAACATGCCCAGCCGCCGTCGGGCGGATTCGTTGCGCGGCGGCGGGAATGCCGAGCTCGGCCTCGGCGCGGTAAACGCCGAGAATGGCGGCAAGCGTTTCTCCGCAATCGGATCGGCTTTCGGGGGTCGCAAGGTCAATCGCCAAGCGCGCCTCGGTATAGTCGCCGCCGGCGGTCGCCAACGTCAGAACCGCGGAGAGCGCGGCGGTAAGCGTTGAGCGGAAAGGCGCGGAGGCGGGCGACGTCGCGGCGGTCGCAACCGTCGCGTCGCCCGCGGTAACGGTCGCCCGCGGCGGTTCCCGATTTGCCAGATACCGGCAGGAAGCGCGCGTAACAGAGCCGCGCAAGACCGGATCGGCCTCGGTTTCGTCTTTCAGAACAACGGCGGCCGCGGGCATTCGGAAGAAGCCGCGCAGAAAGGCGGTTTCGGTTGTCAGGCGTTGCTTTTCGTAGGTGACGACGACCGTTTCCGCCCCCGCCGTGATCGCGGCGAAAACCGCGCCGCGCATTCCGGTTTCCGCAATCATGCCCAGCACCTTTTCGGAGCGGTCCTTGGGCAGAATTACCATCCAATCCCCCGCAAACTCGCCCGCGAGCATTTCAATGGAAGTTTCCCGACCGAAACCCATGCGGGAAAGGTCGATATAGAGCCCCGACGCAACCGAGAGGAGCAGGGGCAGGATCCCGCCCTCGGAAATCGGGACCGCGCCGCGCAGTTCGCGCGCGAAGGCTTCGCGGTCCAGCAACTCCCGAACGGCCTTTCTGAACGCGCGGGGCGTAAGCGTTCCGCGGCGGATCAGCAGGAACACATCGCCCGTTTCCGCGGGGCCGGCGATCGCGTCTTTTCCGAGAAGCCGCAGAACGGCCGACGAACCGCCCGCGCCGATCAGCCGCCCCTCGCCGGCGCGCTGGGTTCCCGCGTCCGAGAGCCACATGGGCGTTCCTTGGAGCGCTGGGCGTTTTCCCCCGCGGGCCAACGCCGCTCCGGCGAGCGAAAGCGCCTCTCCGGCCGAAACGGGCGAGGCGTCGGTCGGGCGAAGCTCGCGGCGTTTGTTCATCATGTCGGCAAAGGTTTCCGCCATGGCGGCGTCGTTGGTGTCCAATCGGGTAAAGCAAACGGCCGCGGGCGGGGCGGGAAGCGCGGAGAGGCGATCCCACAAACGGAGTTCGCCGACGCGCGGTTCCCGCCGTTGGTTTGCAAAATGCGCGGCGCAATGGGAAAGGCAGGCGTCGGAAAGGGAAATGCCGAGGTCGGCGCGCAGTTTCGCGAACTGCTCTTCGCGGCATTTTTCAAAATTCCGGACGACATCGTTCGAGTGAATTTCCGTCATAATCAGCTCCTTGTTCCGTGTGTTGAAATCGATGGATCCATGTTTCCGTTCGCGCCTGACGGGAGAATTTCTCCGGTGCAAACGGTTCCGTCGTTTCCCCCGATTTGAACTGGACGAAGCTCGCCGCGAAGCGGGACGGGGGACGGGCACCCGACTTCTATGAAATTCGGCGTATGGCCGTAGGCGGTCCCGTTTTCAAAGGTCTCAAACAGCACTTCCGCGCGGCGACCGGACGCTTCACCGAGAAGTTCGCGGCGGATGCGCGCCTGCTCCTCGGCAAGAACGCGGACGCGCTCGTGCTTGACCGCTTCGGGAATCTGCCCCGACATGCGGTCGGCCTCGGTTCCCTTGCGGCGGGAGTAGGGAAAAACATGGATCGTCAGAAACCGCGCGCGGCGGATAAAATCCAGCGTTTCGGAAAATTCTTCCTCGGTTTCCTGCGGGAAGCCGACAATGATGTCGGTGGTGAACATTACATCGGGAATCGCGCGGCGCAGGCGTTCCATTCCTTCCAAAGCCATGCGGGAATTGTACTTCCGCTTCATGCGGGCGAGAACCGCGTCCGATCCGCTCTGCACCGAAAGGTGAAAATGCGGCGTCAGCGAGCGGAGGCGGGCGATGCGATCCACAAAAAGTTGCTTCATCAGCGAGGGATCGAGGGAGCCGAGGCGAACGCGGCCGACGTCCGGAATTTTATCCACACGTTCGAGCAGGTCGGCCAGCGTGCAATCGGGCAGATCGCGGCCGTAGGACGCGGTTTCAATGCCCGTCAGCACCACCTCGCGGCAGCCGCCCGCCGTGAGTTCCGATACTTCCGCAACCACATCGTCGGGCAATTTGGAGCGAACGCTTCCGCGCGCGGCGGGAATGATGCAGTAGGTGCAGCGGTTTTCGCACCCGTCCTCAATCTTCACATAAGCGCGCGTGCGGTCAAAGCGGCGGATGCGCATGGTTTCAAACCCGTGCGCGTCCGGCGGCTCGGTAAAAAGGTCGGGGCGGTCGTTCTTCCGTCCGTTTTCCAAAAGGGCTTTCGCCGCGCCCACCACCGCCTGTTTATCGGCGTTGCCGCAGATAAAATCCACCCCCGCAATGGCGGCCGCCGCTTCGGGAGCGGTTTGCGAAAAACAGCCGGTTACAAGGATGTAGGCCGCCGGATTCCGGCGAATTGCGCGGCGGATGAACTGCCTTGCCTTTCGGTCCGATTCGCCCGTTACCGTGCAGGTGTTGATGATGTAAACGTCGCAGACATCCTGCGGCGGGCAAACGTCAAAGCCCTCGTCGGCAAAGCGTTCGGCAATCGCCTCGGATTCATATTGGTTGACTTTACAGCCGAGCGTGTAAATGCCGACCGTTGGATGGGGATGGATCATGAAAACCTCTGTTTTGCTTTTCGTTGGACGTTCTCTCTTTATTTTACCATTCTTTTTGCCGAATGTAAAGAAAAAATCGAAAAAAAACGGGAGAATTTGCAATTTGGTCTTGAAAAAAACGGAAAAGAGTTGTATAATCTATGTGGTGGGCGCGGAACGGTCCGCCTGCCCACAAGAAATCAAAGGAGAATTATCATGAGTGAACTGCACGTGATCGACCACCCCCTGATTACCCACAAACTTTCCATTATGCGAAATAAAAAGACGGGATCGAAAGATTTCCGCCAACTGCTGGAAGAGATTGCCATGCTGATGGGCTATGAACTGACGCGCGACCTTCCGCTGGAAGAAATTTCTATTGAAACCCCGCTCTGCAAAATGCAGGCAAAGGTGATTTCGGGCAAAAAGCTTGCGATTGTGCCCATCCTGCGCGCGGGCTTGGGAATGGTGGACGGGCTGTTGAGCCTGATTCCCGTTGCAAAGGTCGGCCATATCGGCCTTTACCGCGATCCGGAGACCCATTTGCCCGTGGAATACTATTGCAAGCTCCCGCCCGACATCGACGAGCGCATTGTAATTCTGGTCGATCCCATGCTGGCAACAGGCGGCTCCGCGGTTGACGCGCTGACCATGCTGAAAGCGCGCGGTTGCAAGCAGATCCGGTTTATGTGCCTCGTTTCCGCGCCCGAGGGCGTGAAAAAGGTTCAGGAAGCGCATCCCGACGTTGATATTTACACCGCCGCGCTGGACGATCATCTCAACGAACATGCCTACATCGTCCCGGGGCTTGGCGACGCGGGCGACCGCATTTTCGGCACACTTTGAAAACAACGGTAAGGAGGGCGGAGAAACAAATCGGTTTCTCCGCCGTTTGATTCTATGCGGATTTTAACCGTTCAACGGAACGACGCGGGACAGCGGCTGGATAAATTCCTCTCCAAAGCCGTAAAAGGGCTTCCGGCCTCGATGATGTATAAATACATCCGTCTCAAAAAAATCAAGGTCAACCGCGCGCGCACCGAACCGAGCTATATGCTTGCGGAAGGGGATGAGATTCACCTTTTTATCCGCGATGAATTTTTCGGCTCTCCGGAGGCCGATGTTGACGCGCTCTACCGCATTGTCCCGAAGCTCGGGATCGTTTACGAGGATGAAAACATTCTCCTGCTCAACAAACGGCAGGGCGTGCTGGTGCACGAGGACGCAACGGCTGGGGAGAATACGCTGATCCTGCATGTCAAGGCCTATCTGGCGCAAAAAGGGGAGTACGATCCCCGCGCGGAGCAATCGTTCGCGCCCGCGCTCTGCAACCGCATCGACCGCAACACGGGCGGCATTGTGATTGCCGCCAAGAACGCCGAGGCCTTGCGCGAGATGAACGAGAAGATCCGGAACGACGAGGTTCGGAAGTTTTATTATTGCGTGGTCCACGGGCATATGCCGAAACCGGCGGACACGCTCCGCGCCTATCTCAAAAAGAACAGCGCCGATAATCTGGTTTCGGTTTCGGATACGAAAAAGGACGGTTGGAAAGAAATTATTACGAAATACCGCCTGATTGACGAACGGGACGGGCTATCGCTTCTTGAAGTGGAGTTGGTAACGGGCAGAACCCATCAGATCCGCGCCCACATGGCGCACATCGGGCATCCGCTCCTCGGGGACGGAAAGTACGGCGTCAACCGCCGCGACCGCGAACGGGGGTATCGGTATCAGGCGCTTTACGCCTATCGCGTTGAGTTTCGCTTTGCAAACGGAAACGGCCTGCTCGGCTATCTGAACGGCCGCTCCGCGGAACTGCCGGAAGACGCGGTCTGGTTTTTGAAGAAATTCCGGAAAATTCCATAACAGAACGGGGGAAAGCGATGAAAAAACGCACTTGGAAGTTGCGCGGAATGCTCGCGCTCGGCGCGGTTGCAACCGCGTTGATGCTCGTTTTCCCGCAGATCGGGTTTCTCGAATGGTTCACCATGATTCCCTTGGTCTGGGCGGCGATCCGCCTTTGCGAGGATGACCGCACAAGCCTCGGCTCCGCCTTCCGGAGTGGGTTTCTGACCGCGTTCTGCTTCTATTTCGTCCTCTATCATTGGCTTGTCAACCTTTACCCGTTGGATTTCATCGGAATGAACAACGCGGCCTCAATCGCCGTGATCGCGGCGGGATGGCTCGGGTTGCCGGTTCTCAACGGAATTGCGGGCGGGTTCGCTTTTTTGCTGTTTTGCGCTATGCACAGAAGCGGAATTTTCAAACGGATCCCGCTTTTGCGTCCGTTCGCGTTCGCCGCGCTTTGGACGGTTTTTGAATGGAGTACCACGCAAACGTGGATGGGTGTGCCGTGGGGGCGTCTTGCGCTCGGGCAGATTGAAATGAAGCCCATGCTCGGCGTTACCTCGCTGTTCGGCTCCTACGCGGTCACGTTTCTGATCGTTGCCGTGAACGCGTTAATCGCCGAAATTGCGGTTTCTCCGAAAAAAACCGTTGTTTGCGGAATTGTTGCGGCCGCGTTGTTCGTCGGCAATCTCGGGTTCGGTCTGGTTTGGTACAACCGCGAGCCGAGAGCGGAGCAAACGGTGACGGCCGCGGTTCTGCAAGGAAACATCAGCTCGTATGAAAAATGGGGGAACGACAGCCTGAACCGCACCAAAACGGTTTACGGCGACATGACCCGCGCTGCGGCCGCGGATGGAGCCGAATTGATCGTTTGGCCTGAAACCGCCGTTCCGTACGTACTGAACCAGAGCAGCGCGCTGCGCAATTGGGTTGCCGATCTTGCCGAAGAATGCGACGCCACCATTTTGGTCGGCGCGCTGTACCACGACGCGGCGGGCAGGGAATACAACGTGCTCTACGAAATTCTCCCGAACGGGTCGATTTCCGAAACCGTTTACGCAAAACGGCATTTGGTTCCGTTCGGAGAGTACGTTCCCATGCGGCAGTTGTTCGTGACGCTGATTCCGCCGCTTGCCGAACTTTCCGCGCTGGACGACGATCTTTCCGCGGGGACTTCTTCGGCGCTCTTTGAAACCGAATGGGGCGAAATCGGATCCCTGATCTGTTTTGATTCGATTTATGAAGCGCTGACCATCGGAAGCGTGCGCGACGGCGCGGACTTGATGGTGATTTCGAGCAACGATTCGTGGTTTTATGATTCCGCGGCCGTATACCAGCACGAGGCGCAGGCGCGGTTGCGCGCCATTGAGAGCGGGCGATGGTTCCTGCGCGCGGCCAACACGGGGATTTCCTCGGTTATCACGCCGCGCGGGGACGCGAAAGGAACCGTTGCGCCGTTGGCGGAAGGGTATCTCGTGGAAACCGTGGGCCTGACATCATCCCGCACGCTTTACAGCCGCATTGGAAATTTGTTCGTTTATCTTTGCATGGCGTTTGCCTTTGCTTTGGTTCCAATCGGCTATTTTCGAAAGCGGAAACAGATCTTGGAATAACGGACCGCTTAACATTGAAAAGGAGCAAAACCATGAATTATCCGGTCAGCAAAAAATATGATACCCCCGAACTGATGGCAAAGATTATGGGACCGAACCCGTTGAAACTCGAAGAGGAGCTGTTGAAGGGGCATCGGATCCCCGCGGGCGGCACGGTCTGCGATCTCGGAAGCGGGCAGGGGTTGACAAGCGTTTTTTTGGTAAAAGAATATGGGTTTCGGGTCTATGCCGCCGATCTGTGGAGCGATCCCGATGAAAATCGCCGTTTTTTTCGGAAAATGGGTCTGACCGACGGGCAAATCCTTCCGATCAAGGCCGACGCAACGATGCTTCCGTTTGAAAAATCATTTTTCGATGCGATCGTCTCCACCGATTCCTATAACTATTTCGGCCGTGATCCGGACTATCTCGACGATAAATTGCTTCCGTTTGTAAAACAGGGCGGCTATATTTATATTGCCGTTCCGGGAATGAGGAAGGATTGCCACAATGCTCTGCCACAGGAGCTTCTGCTTTCGTGGACGCCGGAGCAACTTGATTATTTACACGACGTTGCCTATTGGTCGGCAATTGTCGGTCGGTGCCGCGGAGCAGAGGTTTTGACCGTTTCGGAGATGGAGTCGAACGAAGAGATTTGGGCGGATTGGTTAAAGCAGGAGAATGAATATGCCGTGGGCGACCGCAAGGCCATGGAAGCGGGCGGCGGGAAATATTTGAATTTTATCAAAATCGTTTTGAAAAAACGGTAAAAGCCATAGAAAGTACCGCAAAAAACAGGTCTCGGAACCGTCCGAGACCTGTTTTTTGATTTCCTTTTATGTCAAATGTCGAGAGCGATCAAATCGTCCACCGTTTCCCGCCGGACGGCAACCGAGGCTTTCCCCCCACGGAGCATCACAACAGGCGGACGCGGAATACGGTTGTAATTGGACGCCATGGAATAGTGGTAGGCGCCGGTTGTCAGGCAGGCAAGCAGATCGCCGCGCGCGGTGGAACGGGGGAGAGGCACGTTCTTTTGCAGAATGTCGCCGCTCTCGCAGCAACGGCCCGCCACATCGGCGGTCAGGTTGCGCGGCTCGCCCATTTTCAGCGCGGGCAGAATGGTGTAGGACGCGCCGTATAACGCGTAGCGGATATTGTCGGTCATGCCGCCGTCCACCGAAACATAGGTGCGGTAGCCCGTAATTTCCTTAACGGAACCGACGGTGTAGAGCGTGATTCCCGCGTCCGCAACAATGGATCTCCCCGGCTCAAAGCAAACCTCGGGCTGCGCAATGCCGAGTTCCGCGGAAAGACGGACGATAAACTCGCCCACTTCGCCGATGTTCTTTGCAATATCGAGCTTCGGATTCCGCGCGGTGTAGGGAACGCCGAACCCGCCGCCGAGGTTGAGAATTTGCGCTTCAAAGCCGAATTTTGCCTTACTTTGCGCAATGAAACGGAGCATAATGTTCGCCGCGCGCAGAAACACTTCCGCGTCGAACACCTGCGAACCGACATGCGAATGAAACCCGCATAACGCGGTATTTTTCAGCGAAAGCGCGAACGCCGTTGCGGTTTCCGCCTGTCCCGTTGGAATGGCAAACCCGAACTTGGAGTCCACTTTTCCGGTTGCAACGGCTTCATAGGTATGCGGATCGATCCCGGGGGTCAGCCGAAGCAATACGTTCTGGCGGATCCCGCGGCTTGCGGCTTCGCGGTCGATCGCGAGCAGTTCCTCGGTGTTGTCGGCAACAAAATAGCCAACGCCCGCGTCCATCGCGGCGCGAATGTCGTCGTCCGTTTTGTTGTTGGAGTGGAAGAACGCGTTTTGCATGGGGAATCCGGCGCGAACGGCCGTGTAAATTTCTCCCTGCGAAACCACGTCGATCCCCATGTTTTCTTCGCGCATGATCTCGTAAAGTCGCTTGTAGGAAGCCGCTTTGGAAGCGTAAAGCACGCGCCCGCGGCCGCCGAACGCGTTCTCAACGGCGGAAAGATACGCGCGGCAGCGCGCGCGGATCAGGTCCTCGTCCATCAGGTAAACGGGCGTGCCGAATTGTTTTGCGAGGTCGCCCGTATCCTGTCCGGCAAAGCAGAGATGCCCCGCTTCGTTTACCGAGAGGTTTTCACAAATCAGATCGTTCCGAAAATTCCGGGTATCCATCTCAAAGCATTTTTGCCCGCAGTTCGGCGGGGGAGAGGGGGGAGAGGTCGGCGGGGGCAATGTCAAAAACGGTCTTGCAGCCAACGTCGCCGCGGCGGTTCAGCCGATCCACCGCGCGGGCAAGCGCAACCAGAACCCCCGCGGTAAACTCGGGGTTGGAATCCAATTTCAGACTGTATTCGATTACATGCGTATGCGACCCGTCGCCGGTTTTTCCCGTGCGGATCACCGAGCCGCCGTGGGGCAGGCCGGCGTGGTTCTTGGCCATCTCCTCGGCGGAAATGAAGGTTACGGTCGTGTCGTAATCCGAAAAATAGTTCGGCATTTCTTTGATCTCGCGTTCAATGCGGGCAAGGTCGGCGCCCTCTTCGGCCACCACATAGCATTCGCGGGTGTGCTTTTCGCGCGTGGTCAAAACGGGATTTTTCCCCGCGCGAACGGCGTCGACCGCCGCGGGAACGGGAACGGTGTATTGCCGCGCGTCCTTCACACCTTTGATGCGGCGGATCGCGTCCGAATGTCCTTGGCTCACGCCGCGGCCCCAAAAGGTGTAGTCCCGACCCTCGGGAAGAATCACAGAAGCGTACAGGCGGTTCAGCGAGAACATTCCGGGGTCCCACCCGCCCGAGATCAGCGCGGTGTGTCCGTTCGCTTTTGCCGCGGCGTCCACGGCCTCGAAATGCGCGGGAATTTTCGCGTGGGTGTCAAAGCTGTCCACAACGTTGAAATCCTTGGCAAGGGCGGGCGTCATTTCGGGCAGATCGGTCGCGCTGCCGCCGCAGATCACCAAAACGTCGATCTCGTTTTTCCGTTTGAGAAGGTCGGAAACGTGGTAAACGGGAACGTTTCCGACGGGATGTACCGCCGCGGGATCGCGACGGGTATAAATGCCGGTCAGGGTTACGTCAGGGTTTTGGCGAACAGCATATTCCACGCCTTTGCCGAGGTTGCCGTAGCCGTAAATTGCAATGTTCATACAGTGGGGATCTCCTTTTTGGATTTAGAGGACAACATGCTTTTCATATCATAAAGTCCGGCCGGCTGTCCGACAAGGAATGCCGCGGCCGTGAGCGCGCCTTCGGCAAAGAGGGCGCGGCTGTGCGCTTCATGGCGCAGGGTCAGCGTTTGGTTCTCGGTGCCGATGATCACCTCGTGGTCGCCGACGATATTTCCCATGCGGACCGCGTGAATCCCGATTTCCTCGGGCGCGCGCTTTCCAACGCCGCTCCGGCCGAGGTTCAGCGTTGCGGCGGGGCGGACTTCGCGGATCGCCTCGGCAATGGCCAGCGCGGTTCCGCTCGGCGCGTCGGCCTTGCGGTGGTGGTGCTTTTCGATAATTTCAATGTCGGCGTCGGGAAAAGCGGCCGCCGTTTGCTTGGCAAGCTCAATCAGCACCGCGATGCCCACCGAATAGTTGGCCGCATAGAAAATCGGGATTTTGCGGGCGGCTTTGGCAATGTCGTCGCGCTGCGCGGGCGTGTATCCGGTGGTGGCGATTACCGCGGGAATGCGGTTGGAAACCGCAAAATCAAGGAGCGGCGCCAACGCCGAGGGGTGGGAAAAGTCCACAATCACGTCCGCGTCGGTCGGCGCGTCGTCAAAAGACGTAAAGCAGGGAACGGCGGCCTCGGCCGGCAGAATCCGGTCAACGCCCGCGCAGGCGGTCGCGCCCCGATAGCCGCCGCGCGCCAAGCGTTCCACCTCTTGCCCCATGTGGCCGGCAATGCCGCTGATCAGAATTTTCACGGGAGCCACCTCAAACAAGACGCGCGCCCGCTTCGCGGAGCAGTTTCAGAAGGACTTCTTCATGCGCTTTTTCCATGGGTGTGAGCGGCAGGCGGAGATAGTTTTCGCCGTAACCCATGGCGGCCATCGCGGCTTTGACGGGAATGGGGTTGACTTCCGTAAACAGCGCGTCGATCAGCGGAAGGAGCTTCAATTGGAGCGCGGCGGCCTCGGCGGTTTTCCCCTCGCGCCACAGGCGGCAAATGGCCGCCGTTTCGGCGGGCAGGGGATTGGAAAGCACCGAAATCACGCCCTTTCCGCCCAAGGAGAGAATGGGAACGATCTGGTCGTCGTTGCCTGAATAAATATCCAATTTGTCGCCGCAGAGAGCGGCGATCTGCGCGATTTGCGAAATGTTTCCGGAAGCCTCTTTCACCCCGACGATGTTCGGGTGCTCGGCCAACGCCGCAACGGTTGCAGGGAGCAGGTTGCAGCCCGTTCTGCTTGGGACGTTATAGAGAATGCAGGGCTTGGAAGAGCGGTCGGCAATCGCGCGGAAAGAGGCGATCAGCCCGTTCTGCGTCGCTTTGTTATAGTAGGGCGTTACCAACAGCATCGCGTCCGCGCCGATCCCGCAGGCGTATTCGGTCAGGTCAATGGCATAGGCCGTGTCGTTCGAGCCGGTTCCCGCAATAACGGGAACGCGCCCCGCAACCCGTTCCACGCAGAATTTCAGCACCTCGCGGTGCTCCTCGTCGGTCAACGTCGAGCCTTCTCCCGTGGTTCCGGCCGCAACAATGGCGTCCACGCCTTGCGCAATCTGCCAATCAATCAACCGCCCGAACGCTTCGTAGTCCACCCCTTTTTCGTTCAGCGGGGTAACGATTGCGGTTGCAACGCCTTCAAAAACCGTGTTTTTCATATCCGATCTTCCTTTGCATCAGAATTTTCAAAGCCTGAAAATCTATTTTTACAATATTATATCAGCTTTTTTTCTTTCTGTCAACTGTTTTATTTTAGTTTGTTAAAATTCTGCATTTTTATGTAAAAAAGCGGTTCCGTGAAACGAAAACTGTCAAAACCGTATAATTTTGTGCATAAAAACACAAAATATTCATTTTTCTGAAAATAAAGCAAAAATTTTTGAATATTTTTTCATTTTCCCTTGACAAACGCCAAAAAAAAGTGTATAATACGGGTAAACTGATTGCATCGGAGGCAGAATCATGAAAAAAGAAAACATCAAAAAGGTTGTTCTCGCCTATTCCGGCGGGCTGGATACGTCCATTATTATTCCGTGGTTAAAGGAGAACTACAACAATTGCGAGGTGATCGCCGTTTCGGGCAACGTGGGCCAAGCGGACGAATTGGAAGGGTTGGAAGAAAAAGCCATTCAAACCGGCGCTTCCAAGCTCTACATTGCCGATCTGACCGACGAGTTTGTGAACGACTACATCATTCCAACGGTGCAGGCGGGCGCGCTCTACGAGCAGTACATGCTCGGAACGTCGTTCGCGCGGCCGCTGATCGCCAAAAAGCTGGTGGAGATCGCGCTTGCGGAAGGCGCGGACGCCATTGCCCACGGTTGCACGGGAAAGGGCAACGACCAAGTGCGCTTTGAGCTTGCCATTAAGGCGTTCGCGCCCGATATGCCCATCATCGCGCCGTGGCGGGAATGGAGCATCAGATCGCGCGATGAGGAGATCGACTATGCCGAGGCGCATCACGTTCCGCTGAAAATCAACCGCGAGACCAACTATTCCAAGGATAAGAACCTCTGGCACCTTTCCCACGAGGGGCTTGACCTTGAGGACGCGGGCAACGAGCCTCTCTACGAAAAGAAAGGCTTTTTGGAAATGGGCGTTTCTCCCATCGACGCGCCCGATCAACCCACCTATATCACGCTGGATTTCGAGCAGGGAAAACCCGTGGCGTTGAACGACAAAAAAATGACCGCAAAGGAGATTATTCTCGCGCTCAACGAATTGGGCGGCGCGAACGGCATCGGCCTGCTCGATATTGTGGAAAATCGCTTGGTCGGCATGAAGTGCCGCGGCGTTTACGAGACCCCGGGCGGAGCCATCCTCTATGCCGCGCATAATTACCTTGAAACGGTCACGCTTGATAAGATGACCGCCCACAAGAAGCAGGAGCTTTCCATTACCTTTGCCGAGCTGGTTTATAACGGCCAGTGGTTCACGCCGCTCCGCGAAGCCCTTTCAGCCTTCGTAACGTCCACCCAGCAAAACGTAACCGGCAAGGTCAAGCTCAAACTGTATAAGGGCAACATCATCAAAGCCGGCGTGTGGTCGGATTATTCGCTCTATTCCGAGGAGCTTGCCACCTTCGGCGAGGACGACGTTTACAACCAAGCCGATTCCGCTGGCTTTATCAACCTGTACGGACTTCCCATCGCCGTTCAGGCGCGCCTGAAGCAAAAGCTCGGGAAATAAAGCCATGGCAAAAATGTGGGCCGGACGCACCGACGGCGCGACCGATCGGTTGGCGGACGATTTCAATTCTTCCATCCGCGTGGACGGACGGATGTTCCGCGAGGACATTGCGGGCAGTATGGCGCATGCTTCCATGCTCGCCGCGCAGGGAATCATCCCGCAGACGGACGCGGACGCAATTCTGGCGGGGCTGGAAGGGATTCTTTCCGACCTTGAATGCGGCGCGCTCGCGATTGACGAGTCCTGCGAGGACATTCACATGTTCGTGGAGCAAACGCTGACCGAGCGCATCGGCGAGGCGGGGAAAAAACTGCACACCGCGCGGAGCCGCAACGATCAGGTCGCGCTCGACGTGCGGATATACCTGCGCGGCGAGGTTGCCGCCATCCGCGAAAAAATCAAAACGCTTGCCGCCGCGCTGACCGACAAAGCGGAGACCTACAAGGCCTCGATTATGGCGGGATACACGCATTTGCAGCGGGCGCAGCCGGTTACGTTCGGGCATTACCTGATGGCCTATGTAATGATGTTGCTGCGCGATCTTGACCGCCTTGCGGACGCCGCGAAACGGATGAACGTTTCGCCCATCGGCTGTTGCGCGCTCGCGGGGACGACCTACCCAACCGACCGCGTTTCGGAAGCCCGCGCGCTCGGGTTTGACGACGTTTGCCGCAACTCGCTGGACGGCGTTTCGGATCGGGATTTCTGCATTGAAATCCTCTCCGCGCTCGCCGTGCTGATGATGCACCTTTCGCGCCTTTCGGAAGAGCTGGTGCTGTGGTCAAGCTGGGAGTTCCGCTTTGTGGAGCTTTCGGACGCGTTCACCACGGGGTCTTCCATTATGCCGCAAAAGAAAAACCCCGATATGGCCGAGCTTGTGCGCGGCAAAACGGGGCGGGTCTACGGCGATCTGACAACGCTTCTGACGCTGATGAAAGGTCTCCCGCTCGCTTATAACAAGGATATGCAGGAAGACAAGGAAAGCGTGTTCGACGCCTGCGATACCGCGAAAATGTGCCTTGACGTTATGGCGGGCATGATCGGAACCATGAAGGCAAACGAGGATTCCATGCGGCGGGCGGCGCAGAAAGGCTTTATCAACGCCACCGACCTTGCCGACTATCTGGTGGGGAAGGGTCTGCCGTTCCGGACCGCCTACAAAATTTCGGGACGGATCGTGGCGCATTGCATCGGGTCTGGCGAGGTGCTCGAAACGCTGCCGCTTGAAACCTACCGGACGTTTGATCCGAGTTTCGACAGCGACGTTTACGAAGCGGTTGACCTCGACCGTTGCGTCAGCCGCAGAACCAGCGAGGGCGGAACGTCGGTCGCGTCGGTCGAAAGCCAGATCGGCTACGCGCGGTCGCAGCTCGCAAAGGCGTAGGAACGGCGCTGCGCATCGGAAAAGCCCGCGGAGAAATCCGCGGGCTTTTCCGATTTTCCACTTGACAAAATCCGATCGATCGGATATAATGGGGATGGTTGCGAAAAATTATTGGTTGTGCGCTTCCAGATAGGTAACAACGTCGTTGATCGTAACGAACTTATGAATGTCCTCGTCCTCAATCTCAATGCCGAATTTATCTTCGCAAAGCATAATCAGGTCGGCAAGCTCAATCGAGTTCACGCCGAGATCGTTCACAAGTTCGGATTCCGGCTTAATATCGTCGGGATCAAGCTGCAATTCTTCAACCAAAATGTTTTTCAGTGTTTCGAACATGGGGATAATCCTCCGAATTTTTCATAATTAAGACGCCGTAAAAACGACATTCAACCTATTATAGCGCAAAACGCTTCGTTTGTCAAGACATTTTTTTCAAACTTTGCGAGAAAGGTGTAGTGTTACAATAGATGTGAGACTGAAAGAGAAAAAAGAAATAGAAAAAGTGATTGAGATTTGGTAGAATAGAATCACCACAAACCACTCTACGAA
>CADBKZ010000002.1 GCA_902795355.1 uncultured Ruminococcus sp. | reverse complement strand
GGTGGTCAGCGAATTCCGAACCACCCGCCCCGAATTGGAATATTGGCTCAAAGGGAAAAATCCGTTGGCAACCTACCTCTCTGATAATGCGATCCGCGAAGCGGAGTCCTATGCAAAGGGAAAGGCGTGGAGCCGCTGTATTTGGGATGTTACGGCGGTTGGGTGGCTTTTGAACGACCGCGACCGCTTTATGTCGTCCTATCTCACCCACGCGCCCATCCCGCAGTACGATCACCGATGGTCCTTTGATCCGCGCACCCCGATGATGCGGTATGTATACCGGATCCAACGGGACGCGTTGTTCACGGACCTGTTTCAAAGAATTTCTGCCTTTCAGGTCTGACCCTTTGCGCGTCTCCGGTTTTTGGCAGTCAGCATAACGCCATCAAACAAACTGTCAAAGCCAATAAAAAGGAGTCTGCTCCGGAAAAGAGCAGATTCCTTTTGTTATCAATATGGGAAATCCTAATAGCCACAGCAAGATCGCCTGCGCCAACGCCATTGGGGAAGCGTTGGAATAAGGGGGATCAGCAAACAAAACGAGCAGGCAGGGCGGTGGGATTGGAAATCCAACTTGGGCGCAGGGGAAGTATGGGTGCGATTTTTCATTTGTCGCCTCGTCAGGCAGTCGTCCCGTTCCGCATGGGATCTCCTTCCGCATCGGCTCCTATCAAAATGAAGGCGGTGGGGGTTTCCGCATTTTATATTTCTTCTGTTGTAATTCCGCGACTGTCAATTTTCAAAGTCTTGGCAAGGATCAGCGTCAGCGCGCCGCTGGCAAGTCCTGCCGCGCTCGCCATGAGCCAAACGCCGTTCAGATCCCATATCGCTGTCAGGATGAACAGGAACGCTACGGGAAATACCAGCGTGCCGAATAGCGAAACAATGAGCGACCGCACCGGCCTTTCCAGCGCCGTGAAGAAGGAAGAAAAGCACATATCGATCCAACCCACGAGACAGGAAAACGAGAAGATCTTGATCGCTGTGACGCTGACGCGGCGCAGTTCAAGGTCGTCCGGCTTGATAAACACCGTTGCCACATAAGGACCGGAAAAGAGCATAAACAGGAACGCAACAACAGAAGTGATGACCGTAGCGAGCACGACGCGCTTGAAGATCGCTTTCATTCGATCGACCAATCCCGCCCCGTAACAGTAGCTAATCGCCGGCTGCAACGAATCGCAGATTCCGAAATTCAGCATTCCCACGATACTGTCCACGTACATCACGATCGAAAATGCGGCAACGGCGGTCGTGCCGCCGTATTTGAGCAGAAACAGGTTCATCACCACACTCATGACCGATATAGCGATCGTGCTGAAAAATTCGCTCGAACCGTTGGCAACGATCCGAAAAAACCGAGACATCGGAATGTTTTTCCCCGTGTAATAAACGTCCATGCGTTTTCCGAGAAACATGGAAAGCGTGATGACCGATCCGAGCACGATGGATACGCAACTCGCGACCGCGGCCGCCCAAACGCCCTGCCGAAAGACGGCGATCAGAAGGAAATCGAGGATCACGTTCAGCACCTGCGTCACGACGCCGATCGCCATACTGTGCTTTTCTTTTCCGCAAACACGCAGATAGTTGTCGGTGGCAAAGTAAATCGGCGCCAGAGGACCGAACAGCGAAAAGACTTTCAGGTATTCCGTTGCGTGACCGATCGCCTGTTCTGTTGCGCCTGGCGCAATCAGCGTGACGAACGGTTTGGCAAAGAAGAAACCGAGGACGCTGATCACGACCGAAAACAGGAGAATGAACTTGACCGAGAAAGAAAACACGCGTGATGCTTCTTCCCGTTTCTTTTCTCCGAGCAGGATCGACATATTGGCCGACGCGCCGGTGGCAATCATGTTCGAGATTGCCGTAACGATCATAATGATCGGCATGATGAGATTGATCGCCGCCAGAGCGTCCTCGCCCAGATACCTGCCCACGAAGATCCCGTCGATAACAGAATAGAGCGCGCCGAAAACCGACGTCACGACCGCGGGGATTGCACAGCGGAAGAACAACTTGGTCGGCGGCAATTTGGCAAACAGTTCGGAATTCATAAAACCTCCAAAAAAGAATCGCTCGGTTTCATCGCAACGACTGTTGCGAAAAAACCGAGCGCACTCGGCACCTAATCCGGCAATATGAGTGCTACGGCACTCTGCCTCCGGTGACCATTGTTTTTTTATTTGCGTCTGCAAGCGGAAAACCGCTTGCAGACTTGATTTTGGCGGAAGCGGTGGGATTCGAACCCACGAGCCCTTGCGGGCTACCTGATTTCGAGTCAGGGCCGTTATGACCACTTCGATACGCTTCCGTATATATCGTTAAACTCAACTTGTGAGTGTAACTTTGATTTTTGAGGGGACGGCCGAACCGTTATGATCCTGTTGCAGTGCCCGAAATTCGTTGCTCGCTGTTCGCTCGCCGAATTTCGACCGCTGCCACTCGTCCTTGCTCGCTTCATCCGCCCCCGGCGGCGCTCGCAGGACTCCCCACTTCGATACGCTTCCATATAAAATTGTTTCGGATTTTGATAGAAAACTGTCAGATGACGTCCGTGCGGCGTGCGTCAAAAATCCGAGAAAATCGCCTTGCCGTGCGGGTTTGCGGAATATACCGAGCGACGAAACCGAGCCGCTTTCGAGTCACGCCTCTTCGACCGCTTGAGTACTTCTCCGTATTCCGTTGTCCGGTTTTCGGCGGGCTTCCCGCCGCAACGTTGTTATTATATCACATTTCTTGCCCGTTTGCAAGTCTTTTTCGCAAAAAAACAAAAAAAGGGCGGGGAATCCGTCTGTCGCCGGTTTTCCGGCATCCGGTCGTATGCGGCGGCCGCCCCCGATTGCCGGAGCCGATGAATCACCCGAAAAGCGTCCCGCGACCCGAACCCATTATTCATTCGGTTCGCGGACGCTCTCTTACGCCGTCCGGCTATTCATCGGCGGCATTGACGGCATAGTTCGCGAGTGGATCCGCCGCAGTTTTGCCGAGAGCGAGGAAGAAATTGCAAAACGACCGTCGCCCTGAAACGGTAATTCGTGGTATTTCCGCTCAAACGCTTGACAAACGTGGGAAAATATGGTAAGATAATCAGTAGAAAAAGGGGGGTGAAACCGATGGCGAACGAATCCAATGAGATCCGGCTGAAAAACGACGCGGTCAGGCAGGACGAGCTTCCGCGCTATTCCGAGTATGCCGAACCGCGGGAATTTACAAACGTTTCCGAAACCAAACGGATCGCCGAAATTCCCGAGAGCCGCGCGGAGCGCGCGAAACCCGCCAAGCGGAAAACGACCCGATGGCAGCGGATCCTGATTGCGGCGGTTGCAACGGTTGCGGTGGTGGCGTTCGATCTGGTCGGTTTATCGCCGCCGTCGGGAGCTTCCGTGCGGAGTTACAGCATTGAAGCTAGCGACACCTCGGTTTTTTATTGGATCGAATTTGACAACTACACCTCGGGCGACGATCTTTCGGTGGAAGTTTATAACGATTTCTTCCGGTACCGGCAAGAGGTTGAGGATCATTCCGTTTCGGGGGATGTATTCGATCTCAAACCGAATATGACCTACACGGTTGATGTAAGAAGCGGGAACAGCATTCTGCTCCGCAAAAAAGTAACGACCCAAGAATCGCAAATTGAGCCGGAACCTTACGAGGAACCGACTCCCGTTGAGGAGCCCGACCAGACCGAGGAACCATATGAAGAATCCGAGTCGACGGATCCCGAACCAAACTTGGTACAGGATCATGGCTTCGAGGTTGGGGGAACGGGCGTTTCTTTCTGGATCGAACTGAATGAAGAGTATTATACCCAAGCCCAAGGCAATATTCTTTCGGTCAAAGCTTATAACCCATCCGAACCTTCCGAAGAGTATGGACAGGAAGTGGAAGTGGAAGTGGAAGAGCAGGTCGTATATGGTGAGATTGGCGATCTCCAATACGAAACGACTTACATAATTGAAATTCGAAACGGGGATACCCTTTTGATCAGCGAAGAAGTGACCACCGAGACGGCAGACGGAGCAGAGCAGGGATCCGACGGTTCGAACGAAAACAATTCCACCAACGGCGACCCGACCGGAACAAACGGCTAATTTCAAATCAAACGAAAACGGAGAAAAACAAACATGGAAAAGAAGCGGCAAATCGGAAAAGGGACCATCATTTTTCTGGCGGTGTTCGGCGCAATTACGGTTGCGGCGTTCGTGCTGTCCGGCTATATTTACGGTATCAACTCGGTGTTTTACCGCAACATTACCCAAAATGTGTTCATCAACACCCTGTATCAGAAGATCCCCGCGCTGGTCAACACCGTGCAAATCGTTACCATCGCGTATCTGTTGAATTGGGGGCTTCATGTTCTATTGCGCCGGCTCCTCGCGCGCTCCAACCGCGGTAAAACGATAACAACGTTGGTAACGAGCTTTCTGAAATATTTGATCGCTATCGTTGCCATTCTGATGATTCTTGCGGCGTGGGGAGCCGACCCGCGGGCGTTGCTTGCGAGCGCGGGCATTCTCGGCCTTGTAATCGGCCTCGGCGCGCAGAGCCTGATTGCGGACATCCTTGCGGGCGTGTTCATCGTGTTTGAGGGGGAGTTTCAGGTCGGCGACATCATCGTAATCGACGGTTGGCGCGGAACGGTGAGCGAAATCGGCATCCGCACCACCAAGATCATGGACGCGGGCGGCAATATCAAAATCATCAACAACAGTGAAATTTCCTCGGTAATCAACCAAACCAAGGAGCTTTCGCTTGCAAAAGCGTATATTTCCATTGAGTACGGCCAATCCATCCCGCAGGTCGAATTGGTGATCAAAAACAATTTGGAGCGCATCCGCAACGCCATTCCCGAAATTGTGGAAGGGCCGTTCTATAAAGGCGTGGACGCGCTTGCCGAATCGAGCGTGGATCTGCTGTTCATCGCGCGGTGTCGGGAAGAGGACCTTTACGGCGTGCAGCGCGCCATGAACCGCGAATTGAAGCTGGTGTTCGATGAAAACGGCATCAACATTCCGTTCCCGCAGGTCACGGTCAGCCGCTTGGAGCCGAACGAGGGCGAATCGCACACTTCGGGGCAGGCAAAAGAGGCGGATCGCTTTGCCGCGGAGCAGCGCGAGCTTTCCAAAGAGTTAGAGGATAAAAAGGGATAATTCCCGTTTATCATATTTCAAAAATCAAGGAGAAACAGAACCTATGAAAAAGAATCTCGGGGCCATGCCCGCCCTTTATCCCATGCCCGTGCTGATGGTCGCCGCCTACGATGGGGGCGGAACCGTTAACGTTATGAACGCCGCGTGGGGAACGATTTGCGATATGGATAAAATCGCGCTGATCATCGACGAGGAGCATAAAACCGTTCAAAACATCCGCGCTACGGGCGCGTTCACCGTTGCCCTTGCCGACCGCGACCACATGGCCGAAGCCGATTTTTTCGGCATTGCCACCGGCAACAAAATGCCCGATAAGTTCGCCAAAAGCGGCATGTCGGCAACCAGAAGCGCGTTTGTCAACGCCCCTGTAATCAACGAATTTCCCCTTACCATGGAGTGCGAGCTTGCCGAGGTGGTGGAAACGGAGCATCTCCACGCCGTTGTGGGGAAGATCGTCAACGTGGTCGCCGAGGAAGCCGTGCTCGATGAAAAAGGCAAGGTGGACGCTTCCAAGCTGAACGCCGTAATCTTCGACCAATTCCGCTCGGGCTATTATGTTTCGGGCGAGCAGGTCGGTCGGGCGTGGAACGCGGGAAAGGACCTGATGAAGCGGGCAAGCAAATGAACCAACGCGAAAAAATGCACACGGGCGACCTCTACCTGCCGAGCGACCCCGCCATTCTGCAAGAGCAGTTTGAGTGCCTCGAACGGCTCTGCGACTATAACGCCACCCGCCCGCATGAAGCCGAAAAGCGGGAAACGCTCCTGCGGCAAATGTTTGCCGAGATCGGAGAGGGGTGCTATATCGAGCCGCCGTTCCATGCCAATTGGGGCGGGAAACATGTTCATTTCGGAAAGAACGTGTACGCCAATTTCAACCTGACGCTGGTGGACGACACGCACATTTACGTGGGGGACAACACCATGTTCGGCCCGAACGTAACGGTTGCAACGGCGGGGCATCCCGTTCTGCCCGAATTGCGCGGGCAGGGGTACCAATACAACATGCCCGTGCGCATCGGGAAGAACTGCTGGCTCGGGGCGGGGGTAATCGTGCTTCCGGGCGTTACCATCGGGGAAGGCACGGTGGTTGGCGCGGGGAGCGTTGTCACCAAGGATCTGCCCGCGAACGTGGTTGCCGTCGGCAACCCCTGCCGCGTTCTGCGCGAGATCGGAGAGCGGGATCGGGAATATTATTTTAAAGACAGGAAGATCAACTTGAGCCCGAAAGAGTAGCCGCAGGAGACCTACCTTTTTGCGACGGAGCAAGGAGAATTTTCCAAGGAAATGGGAAAAAGGATGACCCTGCAAGAAATTGAAGCCACAGGAGAAGAGGAAAAGTTTGAATTATGAAAGTTCGTTTTTGTTTTTTAATCGTTGTTGTGCTAATGGCGATCTTTTTCCTTACAGCTTGCCGGGATGCTGTAATTTCCATCGGAACAGATATCGCCGATTCTGATCAAACCACAGCCGCACCTGCCGTGTCGGAAGAGACGACCGAAGGATCGGGGCGCGAGAAAACGACGGCAGAAATCCACGTTCATACCTACACCCCGTGGGAGACCGTTTTGAACCCCGACTGCACCCATGCGGGCGGGATGCGGCGCACCTGCACGATCTGCGGACAGATACAGGCAAAAACAACCGACGCGCTGGGGCATGACTATGGTGGAACGCTGACTTGCTCCCGTTGTGGGGAGACCCGTGGGGACTCGGTCGGTTTGGCGTTCGAGAAGAACACGGGTGGAACCTATACCCTCAAAGGAAGGGGAACATGCGGGGACGCCGACGTTGTTATTCCCGCGACCTACCAGGGAATTGCCGTCACAGAGATCGGGGATTTTGCTTTTTCCGGCAACGGAAAGCCGAAAAATGTTTCCATGACATCGGTTTATATTCCCGACGGTGTAACCCGCATCGGCAATGAAGTGTTTTTCAACTGCAGTAATTTGAAATCTGTCCGGCTTCCCGAAACGTTGACGCATATGGGAGCGTCGCAATTTTCGTATTGTGACAAGCTCAAAGAAATCACATTGCCCGAAAGTCTGACCAATGTCGATGTCACCGCCATAAACGGAGTGCCGCGCGTCAATATCAAGGATTTTGGGCAGATATATAAACTCCGCTTTTCGGGAACGACTATCGACGCCCCGGGCTTTTTCACAGGATGTCAAGTTTATATCAATGGAGAACACATTACTTCCGTCACGATTCCTGCCAATGTGAAAACGGTTTCCCGATATATCTTTTCCCGTACCTCGGCATTCAAGGAAATCGTGATTCCACCGACCGTCACACGAATCGAGCAATATGCGTTTCAAGGGTCCCCATTGCAAAGCCTTACGGTGCCGTTCCTCGGGGAAGGAGCGACCAACCAGAGCAATCTCGGGTATTTCTTTGCCGCTTCCGACTTATATGGAAACAACGATTTCATCAATTGCAACGGGCGTTGGATTCCGAAATCTCTGAAAACGCTCACCTTCACGGGAGATGTGTTCCCCGGCGTTTCCGGCTGCACCATGCTGAAAAAAGTTATACTGACCTCAACGGCGCTTGAGGAACTCAAGGGCGGTTCCTCTACCAACTCGAACGACAAAGGGGCGTTTCAGGGGTGTACGGCTTTGACCACGGTTGTTCTCCCAGAAGGTCTCCGTGTCGTCGGGGCATGGGCGTTTGCCCAATGTGAGGCGTTGAAAACCGTCAACCTGCCGGAAGGGGTCACGACCATCGGCGATTACGCGTTTCGGAACTGCGAGGCTCTTAAAGAAATCACATTTCCACATAGCCTGACTTCTGTGGGGCACGCGGTTTTTGAATACCTTTACAATTCCGTCACCGTGACCTACCGTGGCACGGAAGAGGAGTGGAACGCGCTCGGCGTTCCACTTGCCACTACCAAATATATTACGGTTGTATACCGACCGGATTAAGTCAATTCTGCACAACTCGCGGCTGATGCTTTGGCGTGATTTTTCGTCAGGTTGCGCCTAAATTCCTTACCGAAACACCCATATTGACAACGTTATTTCGTTTGGCACGGTGGTTGGCGCGGGGAGCGTTGTCACCAAGGATCTTCCCGCAAACGTGGTTGCCGTGGGCAACCCCTGCCGCGTTCTGCGCGAGATCGGAGAGCGGGATCGGGCGTACTATTTCAAAAACCGGAAAATCCCGAAGGACCTTTGAATCAAAGGAGAAATCAGACATGTTTCAGGAACAGAAACTCAACCTGACGGGAGAATGGGATAAAGTGTTCTCCAAAAGCGAAAAAGTCGATCACAAAAAAATCACGTTTCATAACCGTTACGGCATTACCCTTGCCGCCGACCTCTACGCGCCCGAGGGAGCCGCGGGCAGGCTGCCCGCCATTGCCGTTTGCGGGCCGTTCGGCGCGGTCAAGGAGCAATGCTCGGGGCTTTATGCGCAGGAAATGGCCGAGCGCGGGTTTCTGACCCTCGCGTTCGATCCGTCCTATACGGGCGAGAGCGGCGGCGAGCCGCGCAATGTCGCGTCGCCGGACATCAACACCGAGGATTTTTGCGCCGCCGTGGATTTTCTTTCCGTGCAGGAGACCGTTGACCCCGATCGCATCGGCATCATCGGCATTTGCGGATGGGGCGGCATGGCGATCAACGCTGCGGCGATCGACCCGCGCATTCGGGCAACGGTCGCTTCCACCATGTACGATATGTCCCGCGTCAACGCGCGCGGGTACTTTGACAGCGTGGACGAGGACGGCCGATATGAAACCAAGCGGACGCTTGCGGCGCAGAGAACCGCCGATTACCAAAGCGGGGAGTACGCGTTGGGCGGCGGCGTGGTCGATCCGCTCCCCGAGGACGCGCCCGATTTCGTCAAGGACTACAATGCCTACTACAAAACCCCGCGCGGCTACCATCTCCGCTCGCTCAACTCGAACGGCGGATGGAACCGGACGTCCGCGCTTTCGTTCATCAACCAGCCCATTCTCTCCTATGCGGGAGAAATCCGGAACGCGGTTCTGCTGATCCACGGGGAAAAGGCGCATTCCAAGTATTTCAGCGAGGGCGCGTTTGAAAAATTGAAGGGCGACAACAAGGAACTTTATATCATTCCGAACGCCGTTCATACCGACCTGTACGACCGGAAAGACATCATTCCGTTCGATAAACTCGAAGCGTTTTTCCGCAAATATCTGAAATAAAAAAACGCGGCTCTTTTTGGAGCGGCCATGGGGCCGAGAAGGGGCAAAACGCCGAAAACAGACGACGTAAAAAGTCTGATTTCTCCGTTTTGCCCCTTGCAAAACGGTCAAAAAAGTGGTACAATATAAAGGTAGACATGACAATTCCATAAATTGTCCCGCTTGCGGGAAACGACGAAACATGTGGTGCATTTGCGCGTAAATCTGATTACGGTGTTGCGATTGCTCATGTTTCGTATTTTTCTTTTTCGGAGGATTTTTTATGGAATCGCAGAACATGGATCTCGGAACCGAGCGAATCGGAAAACTGTTGGTACGTTTTTCCGTTCCCTGTATTCTTTCCATGGTGATCGGCGCGCTTTATAACATCGTCGATCAACTTTTTATCGGAAACAGCGAGCTGGGCTATCTTGGGAATGCCGCAACTTCCATTGTTTATCCCATTACCATTATTGTGCTGGCATTCGGGCTGATGTGGGGAGACGGTTGCGCCGCTTATTTAAGCATCTGCCAAGGCAAGCGGGATACCGCAAAAGTGTCGCGCGCCATTGGCGGTTGTATTGCGGCTTCTGCTGTTATCGGATTGCTTCTTGCGGCGATTTGCGCCATTTTTGCGAAGCCGCTTCTCTCTGTGCTCGGCGCGTCCGGCGAAACTCTGAATTATGCCGGGGAGTACCTGTATACACTTTTGTTCGTGATTCCTTTTTATTTGGTGGCAACCATGTTGGTCAGCGTTGTTCGGGCGGACGGTTCGCCGCGTTATTCCATGTTGGCAACATGTTCCGGCTGTATTGTCAACCTCATTCTCGATCCCGTGCTGATTTACGGTGCGGGAATGGGAATGCGCGGAGCCGCGCTGGCAACGGTTATCGGCCAGTTAACCTGCTTCCTCTATATGATGGCATATATTCCCCGATATAAAACATTTCGTCTTTCGTTACGTGCATTGATACCCGACGCGCGGTTGGTTGTCGGTTCATCGCGATTGGGGCTTTCCTCGTTTTTAACCAACATTTCCACTGTTGTGCTTTCAGTTGTTACCAATGTGTTGCTTGCGCGGTACGGTGCAACGTCGGTTTACGGGGCGGATATTCCCATTGCGGTTATCGGAATTGTGTTCAAGGTGTTCGGAATTGTTATTTCCATTGCGGTTGGCGTTTCCATCGGGGGCCAGCCGATCCTCGGTTATAATTATGGCGCGGGGCGTTTTGACCGTGTGCGCGAGACTTATCGGAAAATTGTGATTTGCGATGTGATCGTCGGTTTTGCGGCAACATTGCTTGTTGAGCTGATTCCGCATATCATAATTGGTTGGTTTGGTTCCGGTGGCGAACTGTACATTCAGTATGCTGTTCTCTCGTTCCGTATATATATGGGGCTGATTCTTGTAACCTGCTTGACCAAGGCAACCGCAATCTTTTTCCAGTCCATTGAGAGACCGTTAACCGCTGTTGCCGTCGCTCTTTCGCGCGACATTGTATTTCTGATTCCCGCATTGTTGATTTTTGCGTCGATCGGCGGAGCGGAGCGCGGTGTGGAAACCTTACTCTGGAGCGCGCCGGTGGCCGATATACTGTCGCTGATTCTGACCGTTGTGCTATTAATCAATTTTTTCAGAAATCTTCAAAACAAAAAACAATAAAAAAACGGGCGGCTTCCGCAGAAGGCAAATACTAATAGGGATTTTTTCAAAAACTAAAATTTCATGGTAATTGCACTTTCAAGCGGCCAACATTAAGGATTTGGAGATTTCCAAGTCCTTTTTGTTTTATTACATAATGCTAATGACAGCAAGTTCGTTATAAAGCAGGGATTGATGATTTGTTCCTGTTTTTTATTTTTTATCTTAAATATCGACATTACTATTGACTATTGGGTCTTTTTATGGTATAATCTATACATATATGACCCGAAGCGGAGGTTTTGGTATGTACAGAGAAACCGATTTGGTTGAATTAAAGCAACAGTTGACGGATGAAGTCAAAAATGAAATCAATGCTTTTCTGAACACAAAAGGCGGAACAATATTCGTTGGCGTTGCAGATGACGGAACGGTTATACCTTTTACCGATGAAAAAGCAAAAGACGACGCCGATCTTAAAATCGGCAGTTGGATCAGAGATGCTTTTTTCCCTATGCCGATCGATCTGATCAAGCATTATTTCAATGAAGATAACGTTTTGGTCATTGAAGTAAAAGAAGGAACAGATAAGCCGTATTATCTTCGTGAAAAAGGACCGAAACCGAGCGGGATATATAAAAGAGTCGGCAGAAGCAAAAGAAAAGCGACCGAAGAAGAAATACTCTCTATGATCATGGAGTCTAAAAACTACTCCTACGAGCGCGATATTTCCGAAGAGCAAGAATTATCATTCAAATATTTTTTTTCCGTTTGCGAGGAAAATAATATCGCTCACGATAAAAGGCACTTGAAATCTCTTGACTTGATTTCAAAAGACGGTAATTACACAAACCTTGCTTTGCTCTTATCGGATCAATCACCCATTGTTGTCAAATTTGCGAAATACGATAAAAACTTGAATTTTATCGTCAAATCCGAACACAAAGGATCGTTATTAAAAGTCTTGAACGACGTGCTGGAACACGCCGGCAATTATAATGAGATTTCTGCCGTCATCGACGGTTCATCATTCAAACGGATCGAAAAAGTTTCGTATCCGGGAGCGTCGCTCCGAGAAGCAATTCTCAATGCCTTTGCTCACGCCGATTATTTTATACGGTCAAATATCAAAGTGGAATTCTATGAAGACAAAGTAAAAATCACAAATCCGGGCGGCATTTATCGGGCAACGCTCGAAGAAATCATGGACGGCATCCAGACATATCGCAATCCGGGGCTTGTCAGAATTTTAAGCAAATTGAAATACGTGGAAAATTTCGGGACGGGTATTCCGAGAATTCTGAACGCTTATGACAAAGAAGAAAAACAGCCGGTATTCGATCCGACGGAAAACTTTTTCAAATTGACGCTTCCGAATCTGACTTTTAACTTTGACCCATTGATTGACCCAATAGATGACCCAATACTTGACCCATTGAACGATTTTGAACTTGCACTATTAAAAATCATCAAAGAAACGCCGGGATTAAACGCACCGAAATTGCTTGAAAGAATATTGACCCAATACCCCGACGCGACAATTGACAAGGTGAAAAACGCATTGAAGCGGCACCTTGCGAAATATTGTGAGTTTTTGGGGTCACGCAGTAATGGCGGATACTGTTTGAAGAAAAAAGATTAAGAGGATGTAGCAATGTCTTTCAAAATTGAAAACGCGCCATCACCCAGCGTTTTGATGAATTCAATGAGATCTATCGGATATACATTCAAAACAGCATTGGCAGATATAGTTGATAATTCCATTTCAGCTTCCGCAAAAAATGTATATATCACCATTCCTGTAAACGACAGCGATTTGTATGTTACGATTCTCGACGACGGGAAAGGTATGTCACGAGATGATCTTTTCAACGCTATGAAGTACGGCAGCGACAGAGAGTATACGGCTGCTGATTTGGGCAGATTTGGCTTGGGGCTGAAATCTGCATCGTTGTCACAATGCCGGGTCTTGACTGTCATATCAAAAAACGATTCCGAAATATCTGCTTTTCAATGGAATCTGGATTCTGTCATTCAGGACAAAAAGTGGGATTGTATTGAGCTCGAATCCGAGGAATTGGCTGATGTACCATGCTTCAACCTGCTTTCCACTATGCAGATGGGAACGCTGGTTGTGTGGCAGAATTTTGATATTGCATACAAGAAAAGTGGTGGCAGAGTACGTGAATACTTGTCCGATGAAATGACCGATGCTGAAAAGCATTTGCGTTTGGTATTTCACCGGTTTTTGTCGAACAAGTTCAAACCGTTCAAAATATATGTCAATAATGATCCGCTGGAACCGTTTGATCCGTTTTTGGAGGATCATCCGAAAACCGATTCAAAAAAATCAGCGAAATAACTGTTGAGGGTGAGACAATCAAAATTCAGCCCTTCATTCTCGCCATCTACGACCAAGTGGACAGCGAAACCAATCCCGATGACGATATTACGCCTTTCAAGAACATTCTTAACGAGATGTATGCGAAAGATTGCAGTCGGAAGATTAAGGCGGTAGTCAAGGCAAAAGGCAATTCGGGAAAGCACATCACGACTATCCCGCCGCTTGGATATATGAAAGATCCGGACGATAAGGAAAAATGGATTGTGGATGAAGAAGGCGCGGCAATCGTCAAAGAAATATTCAGCCTGTGTGTCAAAGGCTACGGTCCATCGCAAATTGCGAGAATATTGACAAAAAACAAAGTGGAAACGCCGACAGTCTATCGTGCTCGTAAAAAGATGCCCTGTCCGCACAAACTGAATGAAAAAAGCGAAATTTGGGACTATAAGTCAGTGGCAGGTATTCTTGAAGATATGCAATATCTTGGGCATACGGTCAATTTCAGATCGTATAAGAAGTCATACAAGGCAAAACGCCGTATTGATGCTCCGAAAGAAGATTGGGTTATCTTTGAAAACACGCAAGAGCCAATCATTGACAAGGAAACGTTCGATATTGTTCAAAAAATCAGAGAAAGCCGTCGCCGCCCGACGGGAATGGGTGAAATGAGTGTGTTGTTCGGAATGCTTTACTGCGCCGACTGTGGACGGAAAATGTATCTTTGCCGTTGTACTACAATGAAACAAGCGGAATATTTCAACTGTTCGGGTTACCGTAAAAATTTGAAACGGACTTGTTCATCTCATCAAATCACCGTTCGTGCGGTCGAAGAAATGATTAAAAACGACTTGCAGTTTACGATCCGTTATGCGAGTGAGAACAAGGAGCAATTCCTGTCAATTCTGACAAGCAGAAATGAAGCCAAATCCAAACGAGAACTGAAAGCGTCTTTGAGAGAGATAGACGAATCCGAAGCGAGAATCAAAACGCTCGATAAGATTATTCAAAGTCTTTATGAAGATAAGGTAGCAGACAAACTCTCTGAAGATCGCTATATGAGGATGAGCGAGAACTACGAAAACGAACAAAGGTTGCTAATGGAAAAGGTGTCCATACTTAAAACGGACATAGAGAAATCCAAAAGCAAGTCCGACGATATTTCAAGGTTTATTTTGCTCGTGGATAAATATAGTGACTTTGGAGAACTGACACCTGAAATTCTGCGTGCGTTCATAGATAAGGTTCTGATTTACGAAAAGCAAAAAGTTGACGGACATTACAGACACACAATCGAAATCATTTACAACTTTGTTGGAGCCGTTGAAATCCCCGACTTCGACTGAAAAAGAGCAAGAGAAAAGGCGTGGCATCACGCCACGCCTGATTCTCAAAGGACAGCCTTACTGAAAATTCCCTATCGGTATTTCGGTGAAGATCCGCCCGTTTTTTTATTGTTCCAATTCTTCCAACAATCCGGCCGCCTCGTCAAGGCTGTTCACGGACACCAGACGGCCGCGAACGGCGGCGGAGCCGCGCATGCCTCGGGTGTACCATGCAAGGTGCTTCCGCGCCTCGGCAATGCCGATGCGCTCTCCCTTCTCGCGAACGAGCAGGGAAGCGTGTTCCATGGCCAGCGCGAGCCGTTCCCGCGCCGACGGCGGCGAAAAAGGCCGGTTTTCCAGCATGGCAACCGTTTCGGCAAAGATCCACGGATTGCCCTGCGCGCCGCGCGCGATCATCACGCCGTCCACGCCCGTTTCCCGCATCATGCGGAGCGCGTCGTCGGCCGAAAAAATGTCTCCGTTGCCCAAAACGGGAATCGACACCGCTTCCGCCACGCGGGCAATGCTCTCCCAATCGGCGGCGGGAGCGTACATCTGCGCGCGGGTGCGACCGTGAACGCAGATCAGCGACGCGCCCGCTTCCTCGATCCGTTTCGCAAAATCCACGGCGTTGATGTGTTCCGCGTCCCATCCGATCCGCATTTTCACGGTGACGGGCAGGGAGACCGCCGAAACCACGGCGCGAACGATCGCCGCGGCGCGGTCGGGGTCGCGCAGGAGCGCGGAACCCTCGCCGTTCCCCACAATTTTCGCCATGGGGCAGCCCATGTTAATGTCAATGGCCGTTGGGGGGACCTCGCCGCACGCGCCGATGTAGTCGCCCGATTCGAGCAGGCGCGCGGCCTCGGCCAGAAACCTCGGCTCCGCGCCGAACAGCTGAACCGCCATGGGCAGTTCCTCGCGCCGAACGGCGGCAAGGGGCGCGGTGCGAATGCGGTTGGCGGTTGGTTCGCGGCGGCAGGCCTGCTCGTAGCAAAGGGCCTTGGCGGACACCATTTCGCTAACGGTGTATTCCGCCCCGAACCGACGCGCAATGCGGCGGAACGCGTAATCGCTCACGCCCGCGAGCGGCGCGAGGCAAACGCCGTGTTTCAGCGTTGCCGACCCGATTTTTACCATGAAGCAACCTTCCTTTCCGCTGTTTGATTTCCCGCCCGAATTGTCCGGCGGGCGGGTTTTCAATGGTTTGCTGTTTGAAAGGCTCCCCCTTGGGGGGAGCTCCCGAGCATAGCGAGGGTGAGAGGGTCGAAGTCACAAACTTTATCAAACCCCCCGCCGCGCTTTGCGCAATCGCTTCTCCAACGGAAATTTTTCAGGCAATCTCCGTTAAAACTCCTTCCACCACTCGCTTCGCTTCGTGGTCCCCCTCCCTCTGTGATGGAGGTTTCAAAGTTACTCTGCTTGAAAAGATAAGCGATATTACCTTTCCAATTGGCTGTTACTTTACCTCCTCCTTGGGGGAGGTGGCAGGCGCGCGGAGCAAGCCTGACGGAAGGAGTCTTATCGTTTTTCTGTCTTTTCCGTTCTCCGCGAACGCCGTCAATCTGCCAAGAATGGGGTTTTCCGGCAACTTTCCCAAAAAAGTTTCCGCGTTTATTATAGCATATTCTCCCCGTTTTTGCAAGACGGTTCGGAAATATTCCCGCCGCGCGGAAAAATCGTTCGCCCGATTTCGCCCGCCGCGCGCCCGTTTCGCCAACCTGCGCGGGGACTTTGGGCGATTGCCGTCGCGGCGGGCGGTTCGCCGTCGTTTTCCCCCGACCGAAAGCCGTTGCAAAACGCGCGCGGATGTGGTATCATGAAGGCAAACCAACCATTGGGGGGGAAAGCCAACATGAAAGTCCGGAATCAATTGCTCGCGGTCGCGGCGGCAGTGCTGTTCGCGGTCGCGCTTGCGCTCACGATTATGGTCGTCAGTATGTCCGTCGTGCGGACAAGCGTTAAGGATACGGCCGACGCGCCGCAAACGCAGGAAGCCCAACTGGTCAACGCCGCTCCCGACCCGCCGGAGAGCGAAACCGAGACCGCGCCCGAGACCGAACCCGAAACGCCCGCCGAAAGCCTGCTGTTTGAAAGCCTCGGGAACGGGACTTGCGCCGTGGCCGGTATGGGCGGTTTGACCGACGCCTGCGTGATTATTCCCGAGGCCTCGCCGGCGGGGGAGCGGGTGGTCAGAATCGCTTCGCGCGCGTTTTACGGGTGCGAGCGGGTAACGGCCGTTCAGATTCCCGCCACGGTGCGCGAGATCGGCTCCATGGCGTTTGCCGATTGCCCCAATCTGGTCTATCTTTCGGTCAGCGCGGCGAACGCCTATTTCTGCGATGTGGACGGCGTGCTGTTCACGGCCGACCGCCGCGTGCTGATCCAATACCCCACCATGCGGGCGGGGAACCCCGCGGTGATCCCCGCGAGCGTTTCCACCATTTGCGAAATGGCGTTTTACCGCTGCGTCAACCTGAAAACCGTTCGCTATGAAGGAGCCGCCGAGGATTGGGACCGCATTGCCATTGCGCCGCGCAATTACGGCCTGATTGCCGCCGCCGTGGAATTTGCGGGCGACCCGACCCCTTGAGCGGAAACTCCGGCCGAACGAAAACAAAAAATCGGGCGGGAGTCCCGTTTCTCTGCCAAGAGAAGCGAGGCTCCCGCCTTTTTGCTATGCCCGCAAAGGTGCGGGGAGAACCTTTCCGGCGGCGGAGAGGCTCTCCCCGCGGGGCGGATTTGGAGCGGCGGTTACAGCACGCGATAAACGTCGGCGATCGGTTCGGACTTTGCGGGCAGACCGCGGCGAATGTCGGCGAGGAGCGACGCGAAACGGGCGTACATGGCGGCGCTCAATTCGCCGTTTTCATCCAAGGTCAGCAGAGCGGCGAGCGCGTAGGCGGCGGGGGCCGAGAAAACGTCGCAAAGCGGAAACGGATCGGTCAGAAGAATCGAAACGCGGGGCGACCAATCGCGCGCTTCCAGCCCGTTGGCGGCGCGGTAGGCGTCGTCAAGCGGCAGGCACTCCGTGCAAACGAGGGCCAGAAGGGAAACGGAGCGGGCAAGGTAATCCGGCTGGGTCTCGGGGGCAAGCTCCCCCGAGAGCCGCACGGCGGCGTTGCAAATGTCCAGATTGGTCAAGGCATTCTCCCCCCGATTATTCCGCGATGATGTAGTTCAGGTGGATCAGCTCCTGCGCGTAGAACACGCGCGCGCCGTAGAGGTGCAGACCCTTCACCGCGTCCGCAAACCGCAGTTCGGGGCGGTAGGCGTCAATTTCGGAGAGCTGTTCCGCAAACGCAATGGCGCGGCGGGTGCGGGCAAGGCAGTGGTGCGCGGTGCCTTCATCCTCGCCGGTTTGCGAAATGTTGTTGGAAACATAAACGTTGCACCCCGCAATTTTGCCGATGCAACCCGCGTCAAGCGCCGAGGCGTTGTCGGTGGAGAGGTCGATTTTGGCTTTGAGGAGCATTTCGCCGATCTCGGGAGAAACCTCGAACACAATGTCGTTCGGGTCGGAAACGTTCTGCTTGTAAAGGCGGGTGCGGGCGGCAAGCAGGGTGTTAACCACGTTTTCCGGCGTGGCGTTCTCGTTGGTAACGGTGTAGCCCGCGTTGGTGTAGAGGCCGTAAACGTACTTGTCGGCCACATTGGCGAGCGCGGCGGCCGCGTTGGACATTGCCGCTTCCATCAGGCGGGGCATGCTCTGCGCGCGGTCAATGTCGTCAATCTGGAAGTTGAAGTACTTCGCCTGATCGATAATCAGCTCCGCAACGCTGTCCGAAAGGGTTTCGGGCGCGGACATGTTGGTGTTTTTCGTGTAGTTGGAAACGGTTACGCTGCCAACGCCGCAGACCTTAACGGAGCTGCCTTTTTCGCGGATGTCGCCCTCGAACTCGCGGTTGCAGTTTGCAACGCCGATGTACTTTTTATCGAGCGAATGGAGAAGCGCTTCGCTCCAGATGGTGGGAATGAAATTGGAAATAGCCATGATTGTTTATCCTTTCTGATTTTGAAAAAATGGGAGATTCGCTCACTGCCACGAGGGCATGGAGAGCATGATCTGTTTGTAGTTTTCCCGCACTTCGGCGGGGGACATGGCGCGCACTTCGCGCGCCGAGAGAAATCCGTCGGTCGCTTCCCGCACCGAACCTGCGGCGCGGGAAGCGTTGGCGCGGTTTGCCGCCTCGGCTTTTTCTTCCAAGCGGGCGCGGCGGCGTTCCGAAAGAGCGACGGCGGCGCAGAGCGGGATCCCGTTCCGAACGTCCTCCCAAACGGCGTCGGGAAGGGAGTCGGGCGAGCGGTCGGGGTAAAGGTCGCGGAACTCCGCGAGATCGTCGCGCATTTTGCGGAAGGAATCCCGCGTTGCGGCAATCTCTTCCCGCAGGCGGGTCAGCTCTTCGCGGAGCCGTTCCCGCTCCTGCGGATCAGCGAGATCAGCAGGCGGATCAGGTGCCAAAGCTCCGCCGCGCGGATCAGGAGCGTTCGCAGGAGCTTCCACGGGGACTTCGGGTCCGTTCCCGCCGTTGGGGTCGGGTTCCGCCGGCGCAGGCCGCGCAGGATCCACCGCAGGCGGATTTTCAGGTTGTAGAACCGATTCCGTTTCATCCGGCATCCACCTCTCCCCCTTCCGTATTCAACTCCCGCAAGAGCGCGCCGCGGTCGGCAATGCAGCCGTCGGGCAGGTGTTGCAGGTATTGCCGCACCGTAATGTGGCCGCCCGAGAGCAGGTTCCCAAGCAGGGCAACGGTTGCCGCGGGGGTAAAGCGCGATGTATCCGAGCATTCCGCGGTGGCGCGGATCAACTCGCGGGAGAGCAGCGCGTAATCCGCGCGGCGGGCGGAAACGGTCCCGTTCTCGGCAACGGGGAGCAGCCGCTCGGGTGGGCAGTACGCGCAGAGCATGTCGGCCCAAATGGTTGCAAGCTCGCCGAGGCAGCGGGTAAAGCGCGCGCCCACCTGCCGCAGGGAGACCATGGAAGCCTCGCGCAGGGCGAGGATCGCGCTGGTGTTGTTTGCCCGCTCGTCGCCAAGGGCCGAGTCGGTCGCGCCCATCAGGTTTTTGGTGGTGTCGATCACGTTTTGGATCAGTTCAAGGTAGCCCTCTTGCAGGTGTCCCGTTCCCAGCACCGAAACGGCGTCCGAAACGTTTCCGCCGCCCACCATTGCAATCGCCTCGCCCACCTCGTTGGACCACTCGGGAATCCGCGATTTGTCGTAGACGACTTTGGAGAACGCGGTGTCGTTCATGTGTTTCATCACAAGCGCGTAAGCGGCGTTGACGTATTTCTGGTTTGCAATCATCTCGCAAACGGGAGAGGAGCCGTGGTAGGAGCCTTTGCGGGGGAACCAATTGAAGAGCGCCACAGGGTAGTATTTCAGCCCTGTTTCGGCGCGGCGGATTACGCAGGAGCGGGTGGACTTTTCAAACAGAACGCCGCCGTTTTCCCGCCAGAAGCGGATCAGATAGGTCGCTTTGTCCGAGCCGGACCGTTCGGGGGAGCCGAGGTCGCCGTCGTCGGGCAGAATGCGGGCGACGTCCTTTTCGGGAACGCCGGCGGCGAGAGCTTCGCGGCGGAGCGATGCCGCCGACGCGCGGCCCGCAAGCATCACGTAGTCCTGCGACTGAATGTCGGGATTGTTAACGTCGCCGACAAACAGATTGCCGCCGTCCGCAACGTCGGTGCGGATGTCGCCCGAGAAGAGGCGATCCCCGCTGCGGGACGAATCCCACCAGCAGTAGAAAACCCCGTCGCCCGAGATCGCCGCGTCCAGCAGGACGCGGGAGACCGCCTCGTTCATGTGGTCGTTCTTCCAGCGGTAGGCGGCGTTCCGGTCGAGCAGGCGCAGCCCCTCGGAAACGCTTTCGCGCAGGGCGGCCGATTCCAAGTAGGGCAGCCGGTCGTCCGAATAGCGGATGGAGAGGTTTTCGGGGGTCAGCGACCCGACAAGGTAATCCACCACGCGGCGCACCAGATTGAACACGGGGCGGGGCAAATCGCGGTCCGGCCCCTGCCATTGCTCGCCGCGGTAGAACCGCTCGTTTCGGCGGGCGGATTCATAAAAATCGATTTTTCGGTTGTATTCCCTGCCGGCCTCGTAGAGTTGCCATGCAGGGGTTGTTTGGTCGTTCATAATACCTCCGGACAGATGAATTTTCGGGAAACGTTCCTACGGATTTGCAAAAACCGAGAAACGGTAGATTCGGGTGCGGACGCCGCCCGATACCGCAAGTTCGTAGCGCAGGAAGCGGAAACGCCCCATTCCGGCGCGAAACTCGAAGTACGAGGGTTTGTCCGAGACCGTGCCCGTTGCCGAAAACGCGCGGGTATGGCGGTCGGTGGTAACGGTCAGGGTCAAAGTTTCGCCGCCCGTATCGGCGCAAACGGCGGCGCGGTAGACGCGCTTGGGAACCTCGGGGTGGGCAAAGGCGAGAAAATGGCTGCGGTAATAGGCCGCAATGGGGTCGCCGTCGTCGGTGTCGGCGTCGTTGTCGGGCAGGACGAGACGACCGTCCGGCGTACCGAAGCCCACCGTGCCGTTCAGCTCGAAGAAAGCGGTGGCATAGAGGTTGTCAAAGCAGTACCATTCCCGCCGCACGGAGCTCCACACCCAAACCAGCCCCTCTTCCGTTTCGGTGGGGTCGCGGAGCCAAAGCTCGTTGCGGTCGGGGAACCACGCGAGGATCCCATGGCGCAGGAGAGAGGAAGAGAAAAACTCCGAAACGCCGTCCGAGAGCGCGGACGCTACGCAAACGTCCGATTCTCCGGACGGAAAATGCAGCCGGAATACGCCGCTCTCCTGCACCACAACGGGGTCGTCGCCGCAAAGCGCGAGGCCTCCCGGGGCCGAACAGCCAACGCCGCCTTCCATCGGGTAGGAAACAAGGTCGTCCCCCGCGTATTCAATCGCCCAGATCGCGCGGTCGCTCAAAGCCAGAACGCGGTTCCGGTCGCGGCAGAGGACATGAACGGGGTGCTGCATGTCCCCAAGGTAAAAGCCGCAGCCCGCGGGGAAATAGAGCGGGTCGGTGTTCGGGTAGCAGACCGAGGACGCCGCAAACATTTCTTCCGTAACCGCCGAGGAAGCGAACACGCGGTAGCCGCGGTCGCCGCCGTAGAGGAGCAGGGTTTCGCGCGAGGCGTCGCGGTAGACGTACCCGCGGTTTGCGTCAGCAAGGAGCGACCGCTGACTGAACACGCCGGAGAGCGTGACGGCAACGGTCAGAACGCCGTGCGCGCGGGCGGCGGGGATCCGGAACGTGTTGGTCTGCGGGGTAAAGGTATAGTCGGCGAACGCAACGCCGTCCACATCCATGCGGTCAATGGAAACGGCGGTGTAGGGCAGGACAAAATCGGTGGAGCCGACGCTGTTGAGATAGCGGATGCGGATGCGGGGCGACACCATGTTGAGCGGTTCGTTGACCGACCCCATTTCGGTGGGATGCCAATTGGTTCCGTAGAGCGGGGCATAGCCGTAGGAGAGGGTAAAGGTGGAAGAGGAAACCGAATAGCGGTAGAGGTTGTCGCCGTCAAACAGGAACAGAACGCCGCCCAATGTAATAAAGCAAACGGGGCCTTCGCTTGTTTGCAGGTAGAAATCAACCTCGGGTTCCGAGGCGTCCGGCCGGCGGACGTAAACGCGGTTTCCCGCCACCGCCGCCAGATAGCTGCGGTTTTCAAGCGTTCCCTGCCAAACGCCGCGAACGGTTCCGTTCAGGGCATAGAGCGTGGAAGAACCGCACCGTTTTTCAAGGGAGCCGTCGGGAGCCACTCGGAAATTCCGCATTGCCGCCGCGCCCTCTCCCGTAAGAGCCGAGGCGTAACGGATCCCGCCGAAACCGTTCGCGGTCAGCTTTTCGTAAGCCCGTTCGGGCTTGATGTTTGCCATGTGGAAAGATTCTCCTTTCTTCGGAATGCGCGGAGCGACCCGCAGGGGGCGCACGGAGAAACCAATTCCCCCGCGGGGACTCCGCAGGCTGTCCGGACCGTATGGCGGCGGATCAGAACAGCCGGTGTTTGGGTGGGTTGAGAAATCGGAAATTGCGGTCGGGAATTTCGGCGGGGCGGTAGTTCCCGTAGCGGCTCATAACGGCGTAGCGGAGCGCTTCGGGCGCGTGGGTCACGCTGTGCGGCTCGCCGGAAGCGTCCTCGGGTCTCTCGCTGTCGCAGAGCAGGGCGGGGAGACAGCGGATCAGTTCGTGGCATTCCGAGCAGATGCGGAGCGACGGACCGCCGGCGGGGGAGAGGTACTGCCGCAGGATCCGCCAGCCCGCCACCCGACGGTTGTCGGCGGCCGACATGGGCGGCATTCCGACAACCGCCTGCATCACCTCAAACCCGCTCCTGCCCGTATCCTGCCTGCGGTTCCAAAGGTCGGGGGAAGCCACCGCGTAGTCCACGGTCTCGCCGCGGCAGAGGCCGGCCACCGCCTCGCCCGCTTCGCGCAGGGTCAACCCCGAGCGGCAGAACTCGCGAAGCACATAAAGGTTGCCCTCGCCGTCCGCTCCCAAAAGAAGAACCGCCAGCATATCGAACCCATAGTCCAGAGCCGCAAAACGGCGGATTTCGGCGGGGATCTTTTGCGGGGAGCAGACGTGAAGCTCGGGGCGGAACTCGGGGAAGAACTGACCCTCGAACACATCCCAGCGGCCGAGCAGCCACGCCTCGCGGAGTTTTTGCGGCAAACTTTCCAAACCGCGAACATAGTCGGGGTCGGCTTGCAGCAGAACGGGGTTGTCGTAAACCTTTGCGGGAATAAAGCAGTAGTCCGCGGGGTTTTCGTTTTCGCGGTAGACGCGATCCACAAACAGCCGCTTGACCCAAGCATGCCCCACGCCCCCGGGGTTGCAGGTCAGGTACATCCGCCTCGGGTAGTTGCCAACGCCTCGCAGACAGGCCTTGAAAACAGAAAACTGATCTTCGGTCAGTTGCGTTGCCTCGTCGATGGCGATGATGTCGTATTCCTGCCCTTGGTAGCGCAGAACGTCGCGCGCAGAGGAGCAGTAGCCGAGGGAAATGGCGCTTCCGTTCGGGAAGAGGAGCCGCTTTTCGCTTTCGCGATAGGAGAGGAGACCGCGGTACTCAGATAGGAGCGGACGAACATGGTTTTGCTTCAACTCGCCGTAGGAGCGGCGCACCAGCAGACAGCGGATGCCCGCATAGCACAGGCAGAGGCCCACCAGCTTGCGCCGCAACGCCCATGATTTTCCGCCGCCGCGCGCGCCGCCATAGGCGGTGTAACGTGCGCGGGAAGCGAAGAAGCATTTTTGGCGTTCGCTCGGAACGCCCGCAATGCGCAGGGTTTGGGGGGAATCGGGCTTCATGAGCCGTCCTCGGCAATGTCGTGCTCAAACACCAAACGCAATTCGCCGCTGTCGGATCCCGACCGAGAGGACGGCTTTTCTCCGTAGGAGAGGCGACGTTTGAGATAGGCGCCGACCACCGTGGGAGAGATCACGGGGGCGTTCAGGGCTTCGTCTTCCATAACGGCGAACAGGTAGTCGGCCGCTTCGGGGTTCGAGGAGAGCAAGCGTTCCACCGAACCCATGCCGCAGCCGAGCCAGCGGCAGAAACCCGCAAGGTTGGGGAAGCGGGAACCTTTTTTTTCCTCGCCGTCGGGCGGGCGACAGGTTTTGAGATAGCGTTCGATCAGACCTTTCAAGCGACCGTTTGCCGCGGCGGACTCCAAGGATTCTTTCGGCATTTGCCGGATATCATCTCCTTTCCGTAGAATTTGTTTGCCGGTTTTCTCCGTGCAAGCGTATTTTACCACGGAACGGTGTGCCATACCGTGCCATTTGTGCCACTTTGTGCCATCTTTCGCGCAAATTCCGGCGCATTTTCAAGTTCCTTTTGCAAAAAAAAGAAAAAAGCCCTGCCGAGAGGGCAGGGCAAAAGACGGTTTCAAAGATGATTCCGATAGGGCTTGGGGTCGTCGGTTTCTCCGAGCAGGTAATCAATGCTGGTTCCGTAGAAGCGGGAGAGTTTAATCAGAACGGCGGTGGGAATGTCGTTTTCACCGGTTTCGTACTTGGAATAGCCCGTTTGGGACATCATAAGCATTTTTGCCACCTGTGTTTGGTTCAAATCCCGATCTTCCCGTAAATCCCGAATCCGACGATACATGGAAAAATCACCCCCAATCACGTTTCGCACCATTTACCAATATTCTGTCCTAAAAATTATAAAATAATCTGTTTCAGGGTATTGACTATTAACCTGAAATAGGCTAAAAATGAAAGAAACACCTTCCCAAACGCCGCGTTTGTTCGCTTTATTGCGTTTGTTCTTTGAAAGAAAAGGAAACGCGAGGGGAAGGAAAACTTTCTTGCAAGAACGTTTTCCTTCCCCTCGCGGCCTTGGCCTTATTTTATTGTTTCTCGAACCCGTGAACGAATCCGGTTACGTCGGCGGAGCAGATGTCGCCGCCGATTACGCGGTTGCGATAGACGAGGACGTTTGCGAGAACCGTGCCGTCGTAGTCCGCGTAGTTGGTAACGGTGAAGGTATAGCGGGTGACGTTTTTGCCGCGGTACTTGGCAAGGTTCAGCCCTTGGGCCTTTTGCAGCTCGTTGTAGGCGGCGTAGACTTTATCGAACTCGGCGGGAATGGTAACGGTTTCCACCTCGGCCGGCTCGGCGTCCACCGTCCAACCGAATTGGGAAAGGAAGTTGACAACGTCGCCCGAGGTGCGGACTTTATCGTAGGAATAGCTGACCGACTGATCCGCAACGGTGGGGGAAGCGGCGGTGGATGTATAGGTGGGGACGAACGCGATAAGGGTGATCAGAACGGTGAGCGCAACGCACACCACGCCAACGAGCTTGATCGTTCCGGCGCGCAGAGAATACACAAACATAAAAATTGCCTCCGAGTTTCTTTCGTGTTTGTTACACGATATGAAGCTCGGAGACATTTTATGCCTGCCTATTTGTTTTTTAACCGTTATAGATGCGAAAACTTCCGGAAAAACTCCTTCCACCATTCGCTTCGCTCACGGTCCCCCCCCAAAAAAGGTGGAGCCTTAAAATACTTTCCGTTGGAGGTTTTATGTTGTTTGTTTTTTCGATTGTAAACTACTTTTACCTCCTCCTTGGGGGAGATGGCAGGCGACGGAGAAGCCTGACGAAAGGAGTTTGTTATGTCTCTCAAAAAGTGCAAAGAATCAAAGCCGCCAATTGGAAAGATGCTTGGTTTTTATAAAAACGGTTAAGAGCCTTTCCTTAATACTGCCGCCCCCAGATTACCATATGGCGCGCGGGCTTGCCGCAGCAAACGCAAACGTCCGAGAGGCGTTCTTCCTCGGGCGGGATGCAGCGGGACTTGACGCCGCCCGTCAAATCTTTCAGCTGCTCCTCGCATTCGGTCTCGCCGCACCACATGGCTTTGATGAAGCCGGATTTGTTTGCGGCAATATCAAGGAACTCCTCGCGGGTGCGCGCCTCGTAGGTGCGCGCCTTTTGGTTTTCGAGCGCACGGGCGTAAAGCTCGTCGTGAACCGTCTGCAACGCTTTTTCCACGCTTTCGGCAAGGTGATCGAGGCTGACGAAGGTCTTTTCGCGGGTCACGCGGCTGACGAGAACACAGGAGTTGTTTTCTATGTCGCGGGGGCCGATCTCCAAGCGGAGCGGAACGCCTTTCATTTCGTATTGGCTGAATTTCCAACCCGTGGAGTAGTCGCTTTCGTCGAGCTTAACGCGGAATTTCTTTGCCAGCAGATCGCGCAGTTCGCGCGCCTTTTCCAGAACGCCCTCTTTGTGCTGCGCCACGGGAATAATCGCCACCTGAACGGGAGCCACGGCGGGCGGAAGAATCAGGCCGTTGTCGTCGCCGTGGGTCATGATAATGGCGCCGATCATGCGGGTGGAAACGCCCCAAGAGGTCTGGAACGGGTAGCGGATTGTGTTGTCGCGCCCCGTAAAGGTAATGTCGAACGCGCGGGCAAAACCGTCGCCGAAGAAATGGGACGTTCCGCCTTGCAGGGCAACGCCGTTGTGCATCATGGGCTCAATGGTGTAGGTTTCCACCGCGCCCGCAAACTTTTCTTTTTCGGTTTTGCGCCCCGTGTAGGCGGGAATGGCGAGCGATTCGGCATAGAAATCGCGGTAAACGCCGAGCATCCGCTTGGTTTCCTCGCGGGCCTCTTCCTCGGTTTCGTGCATGGTGTGTCCCTCTTGCCAAAGGAACTCGGACGTGCGCAGGAAGGGGCGGGTCGTCTTTTCCCAGCGGACCACATTGCACCATTGGTTGTAGAGCTTGGGAAGATCGCGGTAGGATTGGATCACGTTGCGGAAATGCTCGCAGAACAGCGTTTCGGACGTGGGACGGACCGCCAAACGCTCCGCCAGCGGGTTCTGCCCGCCAACCGTGACCCACGCGCATTCGGGAGCGAAGCCCTCAACATGGTCTTTCTCCTTTTGGAGCAGGGATTCGGGAATGAACATGGGCATATAGACGTTTTCATGCCCCAACGCCTTGAAGCGGGCGTCGAGGTCGCGCTGAATGTTCTCCCAGATCGCGTAGCCGTAGGGGCGGATCACCATGCAGCCCTTCACGCCGGAATAATCGGCAAGCTCCGCTTTTTTCACCACATCGGTGTACCATTGGGCAAAATCCACGTCCATGGACGTGATCTGCTCCACCATTTTTTCGTTCTTTGCCATTGAAGTTGATCCTTTCCAAATAACCTTACCCTATATTATACCGCCGCGGGGCGGGTTTGTCAAGGGTTGAAGCCGATAATTCGGCGGATTTTTCCGCGCCGGAGGCCGTTTTTTACCGGAATTCCGTAACGCCGTCCGCAAGGTATACATGCGAGCGGAGAATGGAGTATTCTTCCGCGGCGGGGTCGCCCGAGAGGATGCCCAGCTCGCGGCGGGCGGCGGCAATCAGCATTTCGGGGTTGAGATACGACCCCTCGGAAGCCGAAAGCAGCGCGCGAACGCGGATCTCGTCCGGCCGGTCGTCGTTGTAAATCACCCGAATCTCGCGAACGAGCGGGGTAATGTCAATCTCCTTATCGCCCGATTTGGTCTTTTTCACCATCAGAAGCGGCGAGGTGGTCCAAAGCGATTGCAGGCGTTCGGCCGTTTGCCGGTCGGCCCCTGCGAACCGCAGGCACATTTTGTAGCGCGCCCATGCGATGTCGGTGAATTTCGAGGTTGGTTCGTAGGCCTCGGAAATTTCCATTTCGGCGGTCAGCTCGCGGTTCAGCCGCGCGCGCACCTCGGCGGGCGGAATGTCGCGGTCCAGCCGCAGGTCAATGAACTCGCATTCGCTCTCGGTCCCCACCGAAAGCGGCAGACCGAACGCCACTTTGGCATGCGGGTTAAAGCCCTGCGTGTACCACATGGGAATGTCGGCGCGCACCAGCACGCGAGCGAAGGTTCGTTGCAGGTCGAGGTGCGAGATGTATTGCAGGCTGCCCACTTTGCGGAAGCGGATGCGCACGGTTTTCGGCTCGGCGAGCTTCGGCCACCCCGCCAGAACCGCGCGGCGGTCGGGGATCTCCGAGGGCGGCAGGGCGGTGGTCTCCTCGGGCGGGAACGCCGCAACATGCGGGCAGACCGCCCGCTCGCCGCCAAGAGCATTTGCGCCGCAGCCGCTGCATTGCTCGCGGCAGTTGGGCGTGGTTTTGCCCGCGTAGGCGCGTTCGCGCTCGCGCAGGAAGAACGATTTGGTTACGCCGCAATCGATGATGTCCCAAGGGAGAACCTCGTCAAGCCCGAAGGGGCGGTTGGCATAGAACGCGGGATCCAGCCCCGCGCGCTCGATTACGGAGAGCCACTTGCCGTAGTCGAAAAACTCGTCCCAAGCGTCAAACTTGAAACCCTCGGCGCAGGCAAGCTCCAACGCCCGCGAAAGGCGGCGGTCGCCGCGGGCAAGCACCGCCTCGATGCGGCTGACCTCGGCGTCGTGGTGCTGGTAGCGCACATGGCGGTTGGTAATGGCCCTGCCCACCACATCCTGCTTGCGGGCAAGCTCTTCCATGGTGTCCTGCGCTTCCCATTGGAAGGCGGTAAAGGGCTTTGGAATGAAGCAGGAAACGCTGACCGTTACCTGCGGGCGGCGGCCGCGGCTGTGGTTGGGGTTTTCATAAAACGCGTCCACCACGCGCTCGGCCAGCGCGCCGATGCCGGCGAGGTCGTCGTCGGTCTCGGTGGGAAGCCCTTCCATAAAATAGAGCTTGACGTTGGTTTTGCCCGCGTCGAACGCCACGTTGACGGCGCGGAGCACGTCCGCCTCGCAAACGTTTTTGTTGATGACATCCCGCAGGCGCTGCGTTCCCGCCTCAGGCGCAAAGGTGAGCGACGAGGAGCGAACGCTGTCAATGCGGTCCATCAGTTCGCGGTTGAAGTTATCCACGCGGAGCGAGGGCAGGGAAAGACTGACCATGTTGTCGTCCGTCCACGAAAGCAGGTCGTCGCAAAGCGGTTCCAGCGCGGTGTAATCGCTGATGGAGAGCGAGGTCAGGGAAATTTCCTCGTACCCCGTGCTGTGGAACAACGCCCGCGCCTGCCGGTTCAGAACCTCGGGCGTTTTTTCGCGCACGGGGCGGTAGATCGCGCCCGCTTGGCAAAACCTGCACCCGCGGATGCACCCGCGGTACACTTCCAGCATAATGCGGTCGTGCACCGTTTCAATGTAGGGCATAACCACCTTTTCGGGGAAATACGCGCGGTCAAGATCGCGGATGATCTGCTTTTGCACCCGCGCGGGAATGTCGTTGTAAACGGGGCGGTAGGAATCGATCCTGCCGTCGGGGAGATAGGAGACTTCGTAGAGCGACGGGACATAGACCCCTTGGATGGTGCGCGCCGCTTCATGCAGAAATTCCGCGCGGGAGTACCGCCCTTCTTGTTTCATGCGGATATACAGCTCCACGATGGACGGGAGCATGATCTCCCCCTCGCCGATGTTGAACAGGTCGAAAAAATCGGCCACGGGTTCGGGGTTGAACGAGCAGGGGCCGCCGCCGATCACAATGGGGTCGTCCTCGGCGCGGTCGGCGGCGCGGAGCGGGATTTTTGCCAAGTCCAGCATGTTCAGCACATTGGTGTAGCTCATTTCGTATTGGAGCGTGAAGCCCACAAAATCGAAATCGCCGAGCGGGTCCTTGCTTTCCAGCGCAACGAGCGGCAGGTCGTGCTTTTTCATCTCTTCCTGCATGTCCACCCACGGATCATAAACCCGTTCGCACCAAATGTCGGGGTGTTCGTTCAGCGCGCCGTAGAGCAGCCGCACGCCGAGGTTGGACATGCCGATTTCGTAGGTATCGGGAAAGCAGAACGCGAACCGCGCCTTGACTTTGGTTTTATCCTTGATGATTTCTCCGTACTCGCCGCCGGAATAGCGGGCGGGTTTTGAAACGGATTTCAGGATGGTGCTGTTCGGGAGCTTGCGGTTTTGTTTCATAAAAAGCCTCTTTTTTTATACGGGTTTTGGGAACGCGGGGCAAAAGCCGGTTCGGGGTCCCGCCCCGTGGAGCGGAACCCCGATTGCGGATGGTTCAGGCTTCCCGATCCTCGTTTGCGAGGTTTTCGCGGGTGTCGTCGAACACGGCGCGGCGGGAGAGCGATACGGCGGACGTGATCCACGAGACCACAAACCAGATCGCGCGGTAGCCCACCGCAAAGAGCGGCAGGAACGGCAGGAGCTTGGCGGGGAGATTGCGGACCGCGAAGAACGCGAGAACCGCCCCCGGGAGAATGGACGCGAGCAGCGCGCGGAACCCGAGCCGGCGCGCCTGAACGATGAGCGAAGCCGCGCGGAGCGGGTAGGAAGTTCCGAGCGGGCCGTCCAAGGTAACGGCGCCGGTGTCGGTGATTTCGGCGGGCGTTGGCAGCTCGAACTGCGCGGGCTTGATTACGCGCACCACCTCGTCCCCGTCGGCAAACCCGACGTGCAGGAACGCGTCGTTGAGGTTGGGGTCGTAGGATTGTACCGCAAGGGTGGTTTCGGTCTGCGCGAGCAGGGCGATCACGTCGCGGAACGAATGGCTCATGGTGTAGGAAATTTCGTAGGTCAGTTTGAGCGTTCCGTTAACGGCCACATACAGAATGCTGACGCCGCGGGAGCGGATGGCCGAGCGGTCGGTGGATTCCTTGGGAACGTCCACGCCGCTGTGCGTCAGGAACGAGGAGTCGCCCGCCAGAAGCCGGTAGCGGTTTTCCACCAACGCTTCCACGCCGGTTTCGGTCAGGCGGATCAGGTTGACGGTTGGATCCGGCTCGTCCTTTTCCGCAACGGCCGTTCCAACGGTGGCAAGCGTTCCGCCGAGTTTGCGGAAGAGGATTCCCGCCAGCCGCAGGTCGCGGCGGAAATCGTCGCCGTCGCGAACGGCGATCTGCGTTTGCCGCTTGGCCTTGAAGGTTTCGGTATCGTTGAAAATAACGGTTTTTTTGCCGCTGTATTCGTTTACGGACCCTTCTCCCACCAGCACCGAGCGGCGCGAGATCAGGCGGCGGTTGGCGCGGCGCAAGGGGTCAAAGAAGAGCCACGTTGCCGAAACGGGGACCGAGAACATCAGCGTTGCGGCGGCAACGAGAACGCCTTTGATCGGGTTGTCGAGGATCAGGGAAGCGGCAATTCCGCTTGCCGCGGCGCAGGCCAGCAAAAACACGGTAAAGTGCGTAAAGGGCGCGGACGCGGCGGAAAGGTCGTTTACGCGGCGGAAGAACCCGACGATTTCATGCGTGGGGCGCACGCGGTAGAGGCGTTCGCCGGCTTCGTCGTTGAGGATCTTCACCGTGCGGTTGCCTTGGCGCAGTTTCTTCTTGCGGGGTTCGGATTCTTCAAGCACGGTTTTGTCGCCGACCTCGGAGATCACGCGGAACGTGCGGATCTCGTCCGCAATGCGAACGGCGTCGCAAACCGTCAGCGCGAGCAGGGAAAGTCCGGCGGCAAAGTTCATGGGCAGCAGCGTACCCGCCCGCGCGTCAATAATCGCGGCAACGCCGTAAAGCAGCATCAGCGGAACGGCAACCGAAACCGCCGAATAGGGCGAGGGGGCAAAGCGCAGGAACGCGCGCCAACCGGCAACGATGCGTCGGCGGGTCAGCAGAACGACCGCGCAGAACAGAACGAAACCGACCGACGGGAACAGGAACGGGAGCTTCGCGGCATAGGTCGGGAACACGCCGCCGAGCAGGGTCGGAAAATCGGCAATGAAGAGGACCACGCAGAGCAACGCCGTCAGCGCGATGCGCAGGATCAGGTTGCGCCGGTCGTGAACATACGCGGCCAGCACCTGCTCGCGGGGGGTTGCGGAAGTATATTCTTTGCCGCGGTAGCCGAACGCCTGCGAGTAGTAGTCGCTCGTATCCGCGCGCGAGGAGCGCAAATGCTCGTATTTCAGCTTTTTCAGCGTTTCGTATCCCACCAAACGGCCGAGTTCGTTTTCGTAGCCGAGTTCAAAGATCAGGGCAATGTCGCTTTCGTCAAGCCCCGTGCGTTTGGCGATAATCGCGGTGGCGTCAAGCCCTTCTTCGGCCTTTTTCTGCCGCTTGGTGCGGCGGAGCAGGGTCGCCTGCTTTTTCTTGGACGGCTCGCTGACCGTTTCGGCGGCTTCCACGTTTTCAATCGGCTCCACCGTGGGGCGGCCGTCGAAATCCACCACGCGGGAAACGGGGCGCGGCTCCGGCTTTCGTTCGGGTGCGGGCGATTCCTTGGCGGCGGGTTTTTCGGCCGGTTTCTCCGCGGGTTTTTCGGGCGTTCTCGCAAGAATCGGCTCGGTTTTTATCGGCTCGGTTTTTGCCGCGGGTTCGGGACGAGGCGCGGGCGCGGCGGGTGTTTCGGCCGCTTTGGGCGCGGGTTCCGCGGTTGCCTTGGGAGCGACCGACTCCGCCTTGGGAGCGGGCGCGACCGTCGGCTTGGCCTGCGGGGGTTCCGGTTTCTTTTCGGGCGCGGGCTGCGCCGCCGGTTCTCTGGGCGGAATCACGATAACGGCGGGTCTGCGGGGAATCGCGGTTCCGCCGTAACGGTCGGCCGACGCCGCGGGCTTCGGCGTTTCCGCTTCGGCGCGGGGCGGGGCGACGACCGGTTCGCCTTGCGGCGGGGCGTTTTTCGGGCGGATGGCGCCCGTGTTGATGCCGCTCCGCTTGCGCGGCGGGACTTTTACGGTGTTGGGGCGGGTTTTCGGCTTTTGCTCCGTTTCCGGCTTTGCGGCGGGAGCTTCCGCCGCTTCCGGCTCCGGTTCCTTTGCAGGGGACGCCGCAGCCTGCGCCGCGGGTTTGGGTTCCTCGGCGGGCGGTTCGGGCTTGCGCAGGAACGGGCTTGGAGCCGAGCGCGGCAGGGTGGTGCCCTGCGAATCGTTTTTCGCCGCTTTCACCGCTTCTTTTTTCGCGGGCGCGGGCTTGGGTTCCTCGGGCGTTTTTTGCGCCTCGGGCTGTTTGGCGGGCGCGGGAGTTCCTTCTTTGGGCTTCTCGGGCGCGCTCTCGGCTGCAACCGCTTCCTCGGTCAGGGCGAGGATCGCGGCGGGCGCGGCCGACGCAACCGGCTTTTTCTGCGGCTGCGGCGCGGGTTTCTTTTCGGTTTTCGTCGGTCGGGTCGTGGGCTTCGCCGCTGCGGGAGCTTCGCCGTCCGGCTTTGACCGATTTTCGGGAGCCGACGGTTCCGGTTGCTTCCGTGCGGCCTTTTCCGGCTCTTCGCGCGGTTCGGCCGGTTCTTCATCGGGGTCGTTGCCGCCGTTGAGATAAACCGCTTGCAGCTGCTGCAACAGCTCGTTGGCTTTCTGCCGTTCGTTTTCCTGCTTGCCGCTCATAAACGTCCGCTCCTTTCTTTTGCGTAATGAAATGTATGCTTCATGTCTTGTGGTGTTGGCGCGCCGCTTCCGCGAGGATTACGGCGGCGGCGGTGGAAACGTTGAAAGAGTTGACCTTTCCGTAAAGCGGGATGGAGATCACCCCGTCGCAGGTCTTGCGCACGATCTGCGAGACCCCGTCGCCCTCGCTCCCCATTACAATGGCGCAGGGGCCGGTCAGGTCGGTTTCATAGAGGCTGGTTCCGTCCGCTTCGGCGGCGTAAACCCAAACGCCGCGCTTTTTCAGGGCTTCCGCGGTGGCGGCGATGTTTGCAACTTTTGCAACGGCGAGGTGCTCGAGCGCGCCGGCCGAGGCCTTGGTAACAAGCGGGGTCAGCCCCGCGGCCCGCCGCTTCGGAATAATCAGCCCGTGCGCGCCGCAGCATTCGGCGCAGCGGATGATCGCGCCGAGGTTGTAGGGGTCGGTCACGCCGTCGCAAAGAACGATCAAAGGAGGCTCGCCGCGCGCCTCGGCAAGGGCGAGAATGTCCTCGACCGTGCAGTATTCCTTTTCGGCGGCAAAGGCGATTACGCCTTGGTGCGGGGCAAACCCCGCAATGGCGTCGAGTTTTGCTTTTTCGGCTTCCACAACGGGAATCCCGCGCTCGATCGCCTCGGCGACCAATACCACGATGGAACCGGTGCGCTCGCCCTTTTGCACCAAGAGCTTGTCCACGGTCCGTTCGCCGCGCAGCAGTTCGCGAACCGCGCTGCGGCCGATCACCGCGCCGTTTTCATAATCTCCGTGGATCCCCGAGGGATCATCCGCCTCGCGTGCGGAACGTTCCCGCGGCGCGTGGTACGGCGGCTCCTTTTTGAGAGCGGCGCGGTTGTCGCGCGGGCGGTCGGAGCGGGGTTCGGAGCGGTTCCATTGTGGTTTTTTCGGTTGCATGATCACATTCATCCTTCGCAAAGGGAGCGGCGCGCAAGCCGTTTCGCTCCCCGAATCATTCGGTAGATATCTATTATTATATCATGAAATTCACTTTTTGTATAGTCCTTTTTTGAAAATTCTCCCATTTTGACGTCGAAAATCCTTCGACAAAATGCGGGAAAATCCCGAAAAAGCGGTTTTTTGCGAAAACCACTTGCAAAATCCGCGCGGGATTGCTATAATAATAAGCGTATGATTGACGAACAGACGAGGAACCGAACGTGAACGATATTCAACAGCAAATCAACCGCCGCCGCACTTTTGCCATTATCTCCCACCCCGACGCGGGCAAAACCACGCTGACCGAAAAGTTTCTGCTTTACGGCGGCGCCATTCAGACCGCCGGCTCGGTCAAGGGCAAGGCTTCCGACCGCCACGCGGTTTCGGATTGGATGGAAATGGAAAAGAAAAGGGGAATTTCCATTACCTCTTCGGTGATGCAGTTTGAGTACGAGGGCTACTGCATCAACATTCTGGATACCCCGGGGCATCAGGACTTCTCCGAGGACACCTACCGGACGCTGATGGCCGCGGACAGCGCGGTGATGGTGATTGACGCGGCAAAGGGCATCGAGCCGCAAACGCGCAAGCTCTTTAAGGTTTGCGCCATGCGCCATATTCCGATTTTTACGTTTATCAACAAGCTCGACCACGAAGCCCGCGACCCGTTCGACCTGATTGACGAGCTGGAAAAGGAATTCGGAATCGGCACCTACCCCATGAATTGGCCCATCGGGTGCGGGGTGGGCTTCAAAGGCGTTTACGACCGAGAAGGGCATAAGATTCTCGCGTTCGGCGACGCGCACCGCGGCCGCGACCGCTTGGCCTCGATTGATTGCGACATCAACGACGCCGAAAAGCTGGACGCCCTGATCGGTTCCTACGCCCGCGAGGAGTTGGTGGGGCAGGTGGAGCTGTTGGACGGCGCGTCCTTCGATTTTGACCTTGAAAAGGTGCGCGAGGGAAAATTGAGCCCCGTGTTCTTCGGCTCGGCGCTCAACAACTTCGGCGTGGAGTTCTTTCTGGAACATTTTTTGAAGATGACCACCTCTCCCTTGCCGCGCGTGACCGAAGAGGAGACCGTTGACCCGTTCTCGCCCGACTTTTCGGCGTTCGTGTTCAAAATTCAGGCCAACATGAACAAGGCGCACCGTGACCGCATTGCCTTTTTGCGCATCGTTTCGGGCAAATTCGAGCGGGACGCGGAATACTACCACGTGCAGGCGGGCAAGGAGATCAAGCTCTCCCAGCCCCAACAGATGATGGCGCAGGAGCGCGCGGGCATTACCGAGGCCTACGCGGGCGACATCATCGGCGTGTTCGACCCCGGGGTGTTTTCCATCGGGGATACGGTTTGCGCCAAGGGGCATCGGGTAAAATTCGAGGGGATTCCCACGTTCGCGCCCGAATGTTTCATCATGGTCGAGCAGATCGACAGCATGAAGCGCAAGCAGTTTGCCAAAGGAATGAACCAGATTGCCCAAGAGGGTGCCATTCAGATCTTTACCGAGCCGAACGGCGGCTTGGAGCGCGTGTATGTGGGCGTGGTGGGAACCCTGCAATTCGACGTGCTGGAATCGCGCATGAAGTCCGAGTACGGCGTTACCTACAAGCAGTACCCGCAGTCCTACCAATATATCCGCCGCGTTTCCAACGGCGCCGACCCGCAAAAGCTCCACCTGTTCGGCGTAAAGTGGGTGCGGGATTTCCGCGGGCGCGATTTTCTGCTGTTCAACACCGAGTGGCAGGTTTCGCACACGCTCGAGGATAACCCGAACCTTGAATTGGTCGAGTTCGGAAAATAAAGGCAATGCCGCGCAATTCCGATACATTGCCTGAAACCGCCCGCCGGAAAGCCCTTTTCCCGCAAAGGAAGAGGGCTTTCCTTTTTTGCTCCCGAAAAGCGGAAAAAGAGGGAAAAACCGCCGCTTTTGTCGATTTTCGGGGTCTTTTCCGTTTATTTTCTGTTTTTCGGTTGACATTTCGGGGAAAATATGATAAACTGACATCAGCGGCAACGCCGCAAAAAATTTGAAGGAGGAACTTCCCATGAGAAAGTTCAAACCTCTCGCGCTCCTGTCGATCTTCCTTTGCGCCGTTCTGTTGTTGGCGTCCTGCGGAACAGCCAAAGCCGGCGGAACCGACGCCAAATCGTTGAAGTTCAAGGAGATCGTCAACAAATCCACAGCCGAAGAGCCTGCCGCGGCCGCCATGGAAGCGGTTGAGCTGGAAGGAACCGTTCAGAACACGCGGGGAGAGCTGGTGTTGCTCGCAAAGGTTGGAACGAGCTGCTCGGTTTATAACGCCGCGCAAAACAAAGTGGTGTTCAAAACCACGCGCCTGCTCGATTCCACCACCGTAAACCTCTACGCGCCGGACGGCAGAACGGCGTATTTCACCGTTCAGACCACCGACACCTCGGATTCCGCCCTGCCGCAGAAAACCACGCTCTATGATGCCGCGGGTCAGGAGATCGCTTCCGTGGACGGCCTTGAAACCGCAACGCGCAATTTCGACATTGTGTTCTTCGGCAAAAAGGCATACCGCCTCGGCGACGACAGCGCAACCGCAACGCTGACCGAAATTACCGCCTATTCGCCCCTGAAAGCAACGCTCCCCGCCATCAGCGCGGCCACCGCGGATTACTATTATTGCTTCAACGTGGCTCCCATGTGGGGCGGCGCAACCAACAACGTTCATATCTATAACAAGGATCTTTCGCTCGTCAGCGTGTATTCGGTGGAAGGCGCGCCCGATAGCGCCGCATCCATGGTGCTCAATAACGGCAAAGTTCTGTTTCAGTCCGCTTATCAGTTGCTCCCCACCGATGAAAACGTCACCTATTACGACGGGACCGACAACTACCGTTTGAAAACCGTGCTGATCGACCCCAAAACGGGCGATGGGAAAGAGATTGATTCCGAATTTGTGCTGGCGTTCGGCGCGTCCCTCGGGGTTGACCTCGGGAACGGCGCGGAGGAGGACGACGGTTCGCTGAACAAGAAGATCCGCAACCTTGCCTTCATTTCCCCGATTTCGGACGGCTGGCTGCTGACCGGAGCGACCGACCGCATGATCGTTGCTCTGGACGGAAACGGCAAGATGATCGGCCGCGTGGACGCCACGGTTGCCAACCAACAGGCCGGCGGGTTCTTTGAGGAGATCCGCACCGGTTATTTCGGCGTTCCGCTTGCCAACGGCGGCGTGCTGCTCCTGAACGAAAAGGGCAAGACCATTGGCGAGGTTTCGGGCGCGGACGACCTGAAATATTCCTATATCATTGCGGGCGGCAAGTTCTATGATTACGATCTGAAAGAGCTTTACGACTACGAAGCCGCCGGATACGATCTGGAGGACGCGTTTGAGCATTGCGCAATTCTCACCAAGGAGAACGGCAACGGCGATACCGAGTATTTCCGCTGGGCGGACGGAACCGTTACCCCGCTGATTACGGGGACCGAAACCGCCAACCACACGTATGGCAGGCTCCTCGACGGTATTTATATGATTTCGGATACCACCGAGTTGCTCAAACCCGTTGTGAAATACTACAACGACCGCGGCGACCTGATTCTGACGCTCGACCGCGTGATTCCGCTTGCGGAACTGACTTCCGGCGAGGATTACGCGCTCTACGGCGGATTGGATTCCCAAACTTCCGCTTTCGCGTATTATCACATTTCGTATTAAGGCGGATCGGCCGAAAAAGCCGAATTGAAACGGCAGCGGCTCCCCGAGCGGGGAGCCGCTGCCGTTTCTTTACGCCGGAATCGGCCGTTATTCAAATTCAATAAAGCAGAGGTCGGAACCTTTGGTGGAATAAACGGTGTATGCCGAGGTGCTGTAAAGCGTCAGGTCGCTGTTTGCCAGAACAAATTCGGCCGCGCCGATGTTGTTCGTTTGGAGATAGAGTACCAGCGCGTCGAACTCCGTTTTGGTTTCCACGGTATAATCATACCCCGATTGGGTAATTACGGTTGCGCGGTAGAGCGGAATGCTCGCGTCGGCCAGCGTTATAACGCGAATGGGGGTTATGTTGCCTGTTTTGCTGTCGATGGTCTCGTTTTCGTAATGCTGGGTGGCAAGCAGGGCGGCTTCATCCATAAAGAGGTACTTCATGGTCACAAAATCCGAGCCGAGCGGGCGCGCCCATGTGCTGTCCACGCCGTAAACCGCGCCGCCGATCCAAACCTTGCTCCAAGCATGCCCCGAAAGGTTGCCTTGCTGCAAGCAGAGGCCCGTTACCTCTTCGGCATGGATCCCCTCAATCTGGCAGAGCAGGCGGAACGCGCTGGCATAGCCGTCGCAAACCGCAACGCGGTCGATCAGCGCGCCTTTTAAGGTGTAGGCCGCGTAGGAAGAATCCGAGGCGGAGAACGCCGCTTGGTCGTAGGTCACGTTTTCGCCGAGCCACGCGTAAATGGCGGCAACCTTGGCGTAGTCGTCCATCCCGTCGTCCACAATCGCGCGCAGAATCGCCCGCGCGGCGTTGTAAACGGTTTCCGCGTCGGCGGCGGACGCCGCAAACGCGGGTTTGAAGCCGTAGGGAAGAACTTCCAGCTCGTAGAGCGTCCGCACCGGAGCGGTCGGGGTCAGCGCGTCAATGGGGAAGCTGTTGAAGTCGGCGGCGCGACCCGCGGCGGTCAGGAGCTTCTGGCGGTCGCCGATCGGGTCCTTGGCCTGCGGGCTTGTAACGCTGTTCAACCCGTCCTGATACTTAACCGTAAGGGTAATCGTCGCGCCCTCTTCCGAGGTGAGCTTGCTCGATTTGTAGGAAATGGCGGGGTGCATGGGGAAGGAAATGTCGGTTACGTGTTTGGAGAAGGTTTCCAGATCGCCGAACAGGTAAAAATCAAAGCTGTATTCCTTGGTTTTGTCGTTGTCGCGCTGCATTTGGAGAACGCCGTCCACCAGCACAAAGTATTCCACCATGGCGCGGAATTCTTCCTCTGTTGTGGCAACGCGATGGTAGGTTTTTCCGCCGTAATCAAACGTCGGCTTTTCATAATAGGTTTTGGCGTTTCCGGTGTAGGAAGCGGGGTCTGTGAACGGAAGGCTCGAGCGGTTATCGACAACCCGCAGGGTAAAGACGCGCTCCTGTGTGACCGTGCTTCCGGAAAGCGAGGCGATATAGAAACGGTAATCGCCTGTAACGAGCGTTTGCAGGAAAGCGGCCGAAATGGTTACGCCGGTCGCGGTCAGGGTATAGTCGTCGGGGGAGATCCCCGCGCCGAGAAAGCGGGTGGGCGCGGCGGAAAGCAGATTGGAAACCGTCAGCCCCGTTCCCGAGGCCATATCGTAGGAGAGCCAAGAGAGGTCGCGGTAAATCGCTTTGAGTTCGAGGTTCTTCGCGGGCATGGGGAAGGTGTAGAGCGCGGACTCCGAAACCTTTGTTCCGTTGGCTTCCCAATGGGAGAACTGCTTGTTGCCCGCGTAAACCGCGGCGGAAACGCGAATGGGCGTATCGGTTTTCAGCAGATTGCCCGCAATGCTCGCGGTAACGGCGGCTCCCTCAACATCCGTTTTCACCGCGAATGAAAACGGCGTCGCGCTCCAAACGGCGCGGAATACGCGGTCGCCCGTGGAGCCTTTGGGAATGGTCACTTCCTTTTGCAGTTGACCGTCGTCGAGCTGCCAGCCGAGGAAATAGTAGCCGGTTTTGGTCGGCTCGGCCAAGGTAACGGGGTCGCTTTCCACCGTGTAAGCGGCGGGGTTGCCGTGGCTGTCCCCCGCGTTTTCATAGGTCAGCGAGTAGGTAACAAGCTCCCAAACGGCATGGAACGTAATGTCGCCCGAGGAACCCGATTTTACCACGCCGTTGTATTGGCCGTCCTTGCCGTCCAGCGTCCAATAGCGGAAGCGGTAGCCGGCGCGGGTCGGGTCTTCGGGGGCGTAGTCGGGGTCGGAAGAGCGGTAGGTCACTTTGTTGGACGTGCCGTCCCCGAGATCGTAGGTAATGGTGTAGGTGGGTTCGTTCTTTTCGTCGTTCTTTTCGGTCTGCACGGTTTGGGAGCCGAACCCTATTTTTGAAGAGCCGAACCCGAGCAGGGAACAGGAAGAGAACGAAAGGACAAGCGCGGCGGCGAGAAGGAATAGCAGGATTCGTTTCATGAAGGGGTACCTCCCGATGCGGCCGGCTTGATGCGGCCGATGATTTTGCAGATTTGTTCGGAGGCGTTCGCCGGCAGGAACGCGCGGGTCGCTTCCGCGAGGCGTTCGCGCGAGGCCGCGTCGGTCAGGAGCAGGACGGTGGACTGAATTACGTCGCGCCAGCTCCAAGACCCCTCGGCAACGCCGCAATGGAGCAGAAATTCAAAGCTCTTCGCTTCCACGCCGCGCGTTTCGCGAAAGAGCACGAGCGGCAGGCCGCAAACCAAGGTTTCGGCGCAGGCAACGCCGCGCGGCCGCGCAACGCAGAGGTCGGCGGCGAAAAGGTATTTTTCGGGTTCCGCATGGAACCCAAGGGCGATCAGGCGGTCTCTCGGCGCGGCCTGCAATTGGTGCAGGAGTTTCTCGTTTTTGCCGCAGTGCACCACCAGAAAAACATCCTTCGGCAAGGCGCGCAGGAGCGAGAGAACGCGCCGCGCGGTGTGTTTGCCTTGCAGATTTCCCGCGCGCAAAAGAACCATGCGACCCTCTTCGGGCAATTGCAGTTCGCGGCGCAGTTCGGTTTTTTCGGGTCCGGCGGCGTAAAAGCGGGGGCGAACGGGAATGCCGGTTGCGTAGAGCTTATCGGCCGGGAAGCCGCAGCGGATGAAATCGGCAAAGAGCATCCGGTGCGGGATGAAATAGCCGTCGGCGTTCAGTTCGGAAACCCCCGGGGCGCAGGCGTAGTCGGTGGCGATGAAATAGAACGGCGGCGTTTTTCCGTATTTTTTACGAACGGCGGTCATCATCATGCAGGAGAACACATGAACGCAGAGCACCGCCTGATATTGCCCCTGTTCCAGCGCGCTGTGAAGCGCGTCGGCCCCGAGGGCGCAGAGCTTGTAGAGCGTGCGCGCGGCGTGCCGCTCCTCGGAAAGGTAGGATCGCCCCGCGCGGCGCGAAAGGTTGTGGTAGGCGCGGGACGTGCTCCAATGGGAAAGAATGTCGCCGTTTTCGGGAACCATAATCAGCGCGTCGATCAGGTCGGCCTCGTGGTTCATTCTGGCAAGCTGTTCCGAAACGGCTTCCGCGGCGGAATTTGCGGTTTTGCCCGCGTCAGCGGACAGGATCAGGACTTTCATCGGTCAGGGTCGCCTCCTCTCTTGCTTGGCGAAGCAACGCTTTTCGGGCTTCCCGGCGGCGCAACCGTTCTTCCAGGCCGAGCAGCGCGGGGCGGTTATACCGCTGGATGATGATAAACGGGAGATTGCAAAGCACGTAGATTACCACCACGCCCGCGCCGAGCCAGCGGTTGTCCCAAAGGAAGATCAGCCCAACGGAAAGCAGGCAGAGCGCGGCGTGTACCGCCTCGGCGCGGCAGGTTTCGAGCGCAAGCGTCCGAACGCCGTCGGCCGTCGGGCATTTGCCGAGGTGTTTGGACACCATTTTCTTTTTCCGCACGCGGCTCATGTCGGGAACGCGGTCTTTCCAGCGATGAACCCCGACCTTTTCGTAAATTTTTCCGTTCCGTTCCCATTTGCGCGTGCGGAACGGGAAGCGATCGGCGCGGAACCACGAGCGCGGAAGCGCCTCGCCGATGAAGTTGGCGAGGATCCCGCCTCCCGCAATGCAGGCCACGCTGACGCAGAAAGACAACCACAAAGGCATTGTCAGTCTCCTTCCGATTTTCCGTCGGAGCGGGGGGCGTCGCTTTCCGGCTCGGCCGCGGACGTTTCAATTGCGGCCGCCTCGGCCGTAATCACCGCGGCGGGAGCTTCGGAAACGGCGGCGCGCTCCATCCCGTCTTTTTTCGCGCGGCGGGCCAGCCAACGCCGTTCCAGAACGGGGTAAAGCCGGAATTGGATCGCGTAGCAGACCAACCCGACGCCGAACGCGGCGATTACATCCAGAAGCGAATGCTGTTTGAGAAATACGGTGGACATGCTGATCCACACCGTGGAGAGAATAAAGACCAGCTTCCAGCCCCACCCGCGCAGGGTCCGGCTGTGAAGCCCCGCGAACATCACCGCGAGAGACCCGAGCACGTGAATGGACGGGCAAACGTTGGTGTTGGTGTCAAAATCGTAGAGGTTTTTCGCAATCGTGGTCAACAGGTTGTCCCGCGGGAAAACCTCGGGGCGCAGATCCTGCTTGGTCGGCCAGATGATATAGATTACCATGGCCGCCGTGTAGGTTAGGATGATCCCCCATTGAAAATCGCGGAACGCGCGGGGTTCCCAAAGGCCGAAATAGAACGCGGGAACGGCCAGAAAAGCGAACCAATAGTAGTAGGGGATCACGAACGATTCGTGAAACGGAATGTAAGCGTCCGCGGCGCAGACGACCGAATAATAGGCGTCAATGCCGTAGCGGGTGGGAAACCAGACGGGGAACAGGCGTTCCACGGCGAGGAACATGAACCCGAACACCGCCCAGAAGAGCAGGAGCAGCAGGTGGTTGTATTTTTTCGAGGTAATGTTGCGCGGGCGCAGATCGCGGTAGTAGGCAACCACGGGCGCGAACGCTTTTTTCAATTTTTCTTTCAATGGGGTGAACTCCTTTTTTGAACGACCGTTTTTCTCTATTTCGATCGCGTTTGCGCCCGAATGGAAACGGCGCATCCACGGTATTTTCAATCCGGTTTCGCGCTTTTTCGGAAAAGCGCAAAACTTCACATTGTATATTATAACACATCCGGCCCCGAATTGCAACTGTTTTTGCCGATTTTTCGCTTGTTTCTCATTTGGTCGGTTCTTTTCGGAACGCCGCCGCCTGAATTGCGAACGCCGAAATCGGGCCGAGCAGCAGCCCCGTAACTCCCGCGAGCCGCCAGCCGATGTAGCTTGCCGCAAGCGAGAGAAGCGGGGAAACGCCGAGGCTTTTTCCAATCAGGTGCGGCTCCGCGATCTGCCGCGCCACTGTAATCGCAAACCAAAGAATGATCAGCCCGAATCCGAGGTAGAACCGGCGGCAGAGCAATTCCACCGCCGCCCACGGGAGCAGGACGGTTCCAACCCCGAGAACGGGCAGAATATCCACCGCCGCAATCAGCAGCGCGGGCAGAACGGCAAAATCCAGCCCGAGGATCAGAAAGCCGACCAGCAATTGCAGAAAGGTGATGGAAAAGAGCAGGAAATAGGCGCGCAGGTATCTGCGCGCAAAGGCCGCGAACGCCGGTTTACGGGCGAACAGCGCGGAGCGGACGCGCTCCGGCAAAAAAGCGGGAAAAGCCACGCCGCCAAGGCAGAAACGGATCCCCGCCAGAACGGTGACAACCGCAAACAGAATGGCCGCCGGAATGCCTGAGGCGAGCTTTGCCGCCCATTGGGGCAACCGCGCGGCAAGCGAGCCGAGCAGGTTTTTCGCAAGGTCGTTCACCATGGCTTTCAGGTGCGCCCGAAACGCCTCGCCGTCCTCGCCCTCGGGCAGGCGCAGGGCGTCAATGGCGTCCGAGAGCGCGGAAGAGGGCGACCGCACGTCCGCAAGCAGGCGGGCGACCAGCTCCTGCGCCTCGCGCAGCAGCCGAGCCGCCGCAAACCCGCCGATCAGCAATACCGCCGCAATGCAAAGAAAAAACAGGACGACGGCGCAAACGCGCTCCCGAACATGGAACACGCGCGAGAGCTTTCGGGCGAGCGGCGCAACCGAAACCGCCAACGCGGCGGAAAGGAGAAACGGCAGCAGGGCCGCAAACACCGCGGCCGCCGCGTACCGCAGAAAGACCCATGCCGCGCCCGCGCAGATCGCTATGGACGCCCATTTTGTCCATCGGATGTTCGGTTTCATACCGGTCGCCCCCTCGCCGAAAAAAGGTTCTGTTTCATTTTATCCGCGGGATTTGTAAATTATTTCTCAATTTTCGGGAAAAACTTGACAAGAGGAGCGTTTTTTGATACAATAAAGGACGATTGAACTGCCAAAACCGTCCTGAACAGGGGGAGAACACATGGGAAAACAGTCGAGAGCCAAAGAGGCGGAGCAGCTGCGGGAGATCCGCCGCCGCCGCGAGGAAGAGGAACGGAACAAAAAGCGGAAACAGAACCGGACCACCGGCATTGCGGTCGGAGTGGTCGTGGGCATGATGCTGGTCGCCGTTCTCGCCGTTATCATCGCAACCGTGGCGAATCAGACGCCGAAAATGTCGCAGATCGACCTTTCCGACGTTGCGGACGCTTCGGCGTTTACCGAAACATCCAAGAAAACGAACTATGTCCGCCTTTCGGTCAGCTACACCGCGGCCGACGGGACCGAGAAAAACGGGGATATTTACGTCCGTTTGTTCCCGAAGGTCGCGCCGAAAACGGTCAAAAACTTCCAATCCTTGGTGGCGAGCGGATATTATAACGGAACGGTGTTCCACCGCGTTTACCCCGGGTTTATGATCCAAGGCGGGAGCGGCGACGCGGCGAAAATTGCGGGCGAGTTTGCTTCCAACGGGTTCGAGAACAACCTGCAGCATGTGCGGGGCGTTCTTTTTCCATGGCGCGCGCGGATAGCCCCGATTCCGCGTCAAGCCAATTCTTCATCATCCATCAAACGGCGTCCCACCTCGACGGCAACTATGCCGCGTTCGGCTATGTGGTGAACGGAATGGACGTTGTGGACGCGATCACGCAGGTGGAATTGAGCCAAACCGCCGGTTCCATTGATGCGGTGGCCACCTCGCCCGTTTATCCTGTTACGATCACTTCCGCGGTGTTCGTGACCAAATGATTTTAATTTTGCGGTTCTATCGTCGAACATTTCAAACGAACAGGAAAGAGAGGAAACAGATATGCCGGGACCCGGAGGAGGAGCAAGCGGCGGAGGATTTCACGGAGGGGGTAGCTTCGGCGGCGGTGGCGGCGGCTTTCACGGCGGCGGACCCCGAGGCCCGCGAGGCCCGCGCATGGGCGGTTTTTGGTTTTTCGGCCCGCGCTTCTATTACGGCGGCGGGTGTTTGAGCTGGTTTCTCGGCCCTATCATCGCGCTGATCATCACGACGATTCTGATCATCGCCATTCTGATCTCGCTCGTGGGAACCATCGGGCAGAAAACCATTGCGTACAGCGAGCAAACCTTTCAGGACTTTGCCGATGAACAGTACCAAGCCGCGTTCGGAAGCGAGCGCGCCTATGAAGACAAGCTGCTGATCGTGGTTCTGACCTATGAAAATAACAGCGAGTACGATTGCATTGCTTGGGTCGGCGACCACCTGAACCGCCAGATCCGCAATATGATGGGGAATGAAAACACGCAGTTCGGCAGGATCGTCAAGGCAAACATCAACACCGCCGATTACAGCCATTCGCTCGGGCAGAACCTCGCCGACGCGATGGACGACCTGAACGGCGCCATTGCGGGGCTGGGGCTTTCCTCGGCATTCAGCTGTAACGAAACGCATGTGGAAGGCGAATCGCGCGTGGTGAATAAAACCGAACTTTCGCTTTCGGATTTGTTGGACGCGTCTCTCGCGCAATTTACCGCCGATACGGGCATTGAAACGGTGATCGTGATCGAGGACGCGGCGGACGTGTTCGGCTATCAAACGCCGGTGGCGGGCATTGTTGCGCTGGTGTTCCTGCTGATCATCGCGGGCATTTCCATTTATTTCATCGTTCGCAACAGCAAGGCCAAAAAGAACGGCGGAAACAACGGAAACGGGAGCGGAGCAACCTTTAACGGCAACCCGCGCACCGATAATAACCCCTACGGAAACGACAATTGGTAATAGGGATCAAGACCTTGGGGAGGGGGCGCTTTTCTCGCGAGAAAAGCGCCCCCTCCCCAAACTCTTCCCCCGAAAAGAGCAGACGCAGGACGTAAAAAAAACTGCGGTTGTTTTTGAAGAGACCGAGCGCGAGGGGGAGAGACTTTTTCATGCCGGAAAAAGTCTCTCCCCCTCGCAATTTTTAATGGAGTTATGTCAACAGATCGTCCACAAGCGTTTCAATATGATCCAATCGATCGGCAGGCAATTGCCGCAACTTTTCAACCAACGGTTTCATTTTAACAGGGGCAGGATCTTCCGTTTCAAAAAATGCGGCGGGAGTAATTTCCAAATAGTCGCAGATATAAAAGAACAGGCTCATGGACGGCAACGCTTTGCCGTTTTCAATGCTGTTGATATAGCCTGCGTTTTGTCCCAAAGACAAACTCATATCCCGTGCCGAAACGCCTTTTTGCATCCTTAATTTTGCAAGCCGCAAGGAAAAATCTTCTTCTAACAACCGGATCACCCCCTATCATATATTGTACACGATATACACCCAAAAAATGTTGCAAAAAATACGATATTTCTATTGACAAATCGCTTTTAATCTGATATAATAAAAAATACAGAAGATTAAATCAAATATTAAAAGGAGAATTTCATATGGCTTTACAATCCTATTCTTTTTATCTGCCGCCGTACAGAAGCGCAGGTGAGTTGGTGCAGTATGTGGAAAGCTATCTTTCCGAGGGGGAAAACATGGAAACGCAGGTTTTTATGCCCGATCCGAACGGGAGTGTTTGTACGCTCCAAGGGCGCGTTCGCGGCGGAGGATTTAAGCAGCTTTTCGGCTTGGATAAAGCTATTACAGTTCGTTTCAACGTGTTAAAGGATCAATCTTCGGTCAACGTGGAAATCGGGGAAGCAAAATGGGGAGATAAGGGCGTTGCGATGACTGTCGGGATGTTTATTTTTGCATGGCCGCTGACGATTACCTCTGCAATCGGAATGTATCAGCAAAAACAGTTGCCGCAAAAAATTATCAAGGTAATTCAAGAATATTTAGGTGCGTAAAGAAAACAAGAAAATATTAGATGTTGGGATATCAGCAATGGAAGAAACACAAATAGAAGAAGGAATTGCGCCATCCAAGAAGCACTTTAAGCCTAATAAAAAAAGAAAAATCATTGTCGCAATTTTGCTGATATTGGTATTTTCGTTATTGATAAATCATTGCTATTGTGCATGGCGGAGCGACAGCAGGGCAATTAAAGATTATTTACGAGGGAAAGAGAAAAGCACTATCATCAATCCCTATACCGGTTCTTATGATATATTTTTTTTCGACAATCATGGGCATGGTTTTGGATATAACAATATTTCTTTTGCGTTATATTCTCAATTCAACGATCAATTTGTCGATCAGCAAACGCATGAGAAAGATCTGCTCTACATAGAAGTATGGATTGTTTTTTTAAATTGGGGAAAACTCGGAGATAAAGATACGACAGCAGATGTTTCCGTGCGAAACACAGAACATGGATCTGAGATTGCTCACGCAAGATATAAAATAAAGAAGACAGGGAAAGAAATTAAAACAAACACAGATTATGTGTATGTGGGATTAGCATATATGTATATGGATCAAGACCGATTGGAACAAAAGGGACATATTTGGGCATGGGATTTGATCAACAAAACAAATACATATTGCCGTGGCCATAGTAATTGGGGTGGTTGGGAGCTTCCCCCCGTCTATAACAGATAGATTATAATTAAATTATAGAAGAGAGAGGAAAAAGATGAAAAACTCGGAAAAAGGCGCGGCAGGCGGTGCGATTGCCGGATTGGTTGCAGGAGCAAAGCTCGGAGCGGGAATCGGAATTGCGGCGGGTCCGCTCGGAGCAATTGCAGGGACTGTTCCGTGCGCGATTGTCGGAGCCATTATTGGCGGGTTGACAGGCGACAAAATCGGGGGAAACCTTGATAAAAAGAAAGAGCAAACAAAAGACACGCCGTCGTCAAACCGTTGGAACCCAAAATGAAAAAGAAAAACACGGGTATCAAAAAATGTTGACCCGTGTTTTTGTTTGCTCTATTTGAAAAGAGCGAACGCAAAGAGATTCCTGATTTTGCTCTTTTTGCGGGGGAGAGTTTGAGAGGACCCCCTTTTTCTCGCGAGAAAAAGGGGGTCCTCTCAAGGTCTTTCACCCAAAAAACTTAATACGCAATTCCCTGTGCGAGCATGGCGCCGGCGACCTTCTCGAAACCGGCGATGTTCGCGCCGGCGACGAGGTTGCCCTTCATGCCGTATTTTTCGGCGGCGTTATAGGCGTTGTGGAAGATGTTGACCATAATGTTTTTCAGTTTGGCGTCCACTTCCTCGAACGTCCAAGAGAGCCGCTGGGAGTTCTGGCTCATTTCAAGAGCGGACGTGGCAACGCCGCCCGCGTTTGCGGCCTTTGCGGGAGCGAACAGAACGCCCGCGCTCTGGAACACGGCAATGGCCTCGGGCGTGGAAGGCATGTTCGCGCCCTCGCCAACGGCGATTACACCGTTCGCAACCAACGCTTTCGCGCTCGCTTCGTTAATTTCGTTCTGCGTGGCGCAGGGGAGCGCGATGTCGCATTTCACCGTCCAGATGCCGGAGCAGCCTTCATGGTACTCGGCGCCCTGAACGCGGTTGACATACTCTTTAATGCGTCCTCTTTCCACTTCCTTGATCTGCTTGATAACGGCAAGGTCGATGCCCTTCGGGTCGTAAACATAGCCGTTGGAATCCGACATGGCAACCACCTTTGCGCCCAGCTCGGTGGCCTTTTGGTTGGCGTAAATGGCAACGTTGCCGGAGCCGGAAATCACCGCGGTTTTACCCTTGAAGGATTCGTTCTTCATGCAGCGGAGCATTTCGTCCACAAAATAGCAGAGGCCGTAGCCCGTGGCTTCGGTGCGGGCGAGCGAGCCGCCGTAGGTCAGGCCCTTGCCCGTCAGAACGCCGGTAAACTCGTTGCGCAGTCTCTTGTATTGCCCGTACATATAGCCGATTTCTCGCGCGCCCGTTCCGATGTCGCCGGCGGGAACGTCGGTGTCGGCGCCGATGTGCTTGGCAAGCTCGGTCATAAAGCTCTGGCAGAAGCGCATAATTTCAAGGTCGGATTTGCCCTTCGGGTCAAAATCGGAGCCGCCCTTGCCGCCGCCGATGGGGAGACCGGTCAGGCTGTTCTTGAAGATTTGCTCGAAGCCGAGGAATTTGATTACCGACGCGTTGACCGACGGATGCAGGCGAATGCCGCCCTTGTAGGGGCCGATGGCGGAGTTGAACTGCACGCGGTAGCCGCGGTTGACCTGCACCTGACCCTTATCGTCCACCCACGAAACGCGGAAGAAGATCTGGCGTTCGGGCTCCACAATGCGTTCCAGAACGCCCTGCTCCTCGAGCTTGGGGTTGGCGGCAACGACGGGTTCGAGCGATTCCAGCACCTCGCGAACGGCTTGGAGAAACTCTTTTTCGCCGGGGTTGCGGGCTTCCACACCTGCGTAAACTTTTTTCAGATATTCAGATTGAAACATGGTCTTGCTCTCCTTTTTTAGAATAATTTTTGTTTTTGTTTTAATTTTTAATAAATATCGGAATTTCGGAATCACAGCGGATACGTCCAGCCGTAAACGTCGGGCGCGGAACCCCATTGAATGCCCGTCAGGGTGTCGTAAAGGTGCTGGGTCAGCTTGCCGATCTTGCCGCCGTTGACAATGTATTTGTGATCTTTATAGAGCAGTTCGCCGATGGGCGAGACCACCGCGGCGGTGCCGCAGCCCCACGCTTCTTTGAGCGTGCCTTTCTTCATGGAGTCCGAAAGTTCATCCACCGAGAGCAGACGCTCGCTGACCTTATAGCCCTCTTTTTGCAGGATCTCAATGCAGGATTTGCGGGTGATGCCGGGGAGAATGGAGCCGGTGAGCTTCGGAGTTACTACCTCGTCGCCAATCAGGAACATCACGTTCATCGCGCCGACTTCTTCAATGTACTTGCGCTCCACGCCGTCCAGCCACAGCACCTGCGAGTAGCCCTTTTGCGCGGCGCGCTCGCCCGCGCGGTTGGAAGCCGCGTAGTTGCCGCCGCATTTGGCGTAGCCGGTGCCGCCGCGAACCGCGCGGACGTCCTCGTCCTCAATCATAATGCGAACGGGGTTGATGCCCTCGGGGTAGTAGCTGCCAACGGGCGAGGCGATAATGGCGAACAGCGCGTGGTGAACGGTGTGAACGCCGAGGCTTTCATCGTTGCCGAAGAGGAAGGGGCGCAGGTAAAGCGAGGTTCCCTCGGCCGAGGGCGTCCAATCCGCCTCGGTGCGAACAAAGGTCGTCAACGCTTCCAGCGCGTCCTCTTCGGGGATCTGGGGCAGGCAGAGCCGCTCGGCCGAGTTGTTCAGGCGGCGGATGTTCTCCAAGGGGCGGAAGAGCTGAATTTTCCCGTCCGCGCGGCGGTAGGCTTTCAGGCCCTCGAAAATTTCCGAGCCGTAATGCAGAACGGTGGACGCGGGATGGAGCGAGAGGTTCCCGAACGGAACGATGCGCGCGTCGTGCCAGCCGTTTTCGGGGTCGTAGTTCATTAAGAACATGTGGTCGGTAAAAATCTTTCCGAAGCCGAGCGTTGCGGGATCGGGCTTGGCTTTCGGAGCCGGATTCTTTTCAAAACGGATCTTCATGGTAATGTTCTCCTTGTTCATTGCGCCGCGCCGAGACGCAGGGCGTTCAGATTGACTTCTTTCATGTCGGCGTGCTTGGCGGAAATCACCTTTGCAAGGGCCGCTTCCACGCCCTCGCCGCTGAACTCGCCGAGCTCGGCGAGAATTTTGCCGAGCAGAATCATGTTGGCAAGGGTGGGGTAGCCGTTGTCGCTCGCGAGCTTGGTTGCGGGAACGTAAAACGCTTTTACGTCGTCGCGCGCCGTCCTGCGCTCAATCAGCGTGCTGTCGGCAAAGATCATGCCGCCGGGGACGACCGAGGATTCAAACCGGTCGAGCGAGGGAAGGTTCATGGCAACCAGCACATCGGGCTTGGAAACAATGGGCGAACCCACCGCGCCGTCGCTGACGATTACGCTGCAACTCGCCGTTCCGCCGCGCATTTCGGGACCGTAGGACGGGAGCCAGCTGACCTGCTTGCCCTCGATCAGCCCTTTGTAGGCGAGGAACTTGCCCGCGAACAGGATGCCCTGACCGCCGAAACCGGAGAAAAGGAACTGTGTGGTTTTCATTTCGCTTCCTCCTTCTGTGCGGAACGGTCCTTGTAAACGCCGAGCGGGTAGTAGGGGATCATCTTGTCGTCAATCCATTTGAGCGCCGCTTGCGGCGTCATGCCCCAGTTGGTGGGGCAGGAAGAGATCACCTCGATCAGCGAGAAGCCCTTGCCCTCAATCTGGTTCTGAAACGCCTTCCGGATGGCTTTTTTCGCTTTGCGGATGTTGGGAACGCTGTTCACGGTCACGCGTTCGAGGTATTCGGGGCCTTCCAGCTCCGAGAGCATCTCGCAAACGCGGATGGGGTAGCCGCAGGCTTTCACATCGCGGCCGTAGGGAGAGGTTTGCGTTACCTGACCCGGGAGCGAGGTGGGGGCCATTTGCCCGCCCGTCATGCCGTAGATCGCGTTGTTGATGAAGATAACGGTGATGTTTTCGTTTCTCGCCGCCGAGTGGACGGTTTCGGCCATGCCGATGGAAGCGAGGTCGCCGTCGCCCTGATAGGTAAACACAATGTTTTCGGGGTTGGCGCGCTTAACGCCGGTGGCAACGGCGGGCGCGCGGCCGTGCGCGGCTTCGATCATATCGCAGTTGAAGTAGTTATAGGCCATCACCGAGCAGCCCACGGGGGCGATGCCGATGGTTTTGCCCTCGATGCCGAGTTCGTCGATCACCTCGGCGACCAGACGGTGGATAATGCCGTGGGTACACCCGGGGCAATAATGGAACGGCGCGTCGGTCAGGGCGTGCGGTTTTTGAAATACGACCATGTCAGTTGCCTCCTTTCGCGGCGCCGAGAATGGCTTCGAGGACCTGATCGGGCGAGGGAATCATGCCGCCCGCGCGATTGCAGAGCGAAACGGGCACGCGGCATTCGGACGCGAGCCGCACGTCCTCGATCATCTGCCCCATGGAAAGCTCCACCGAAATCATCGCCTTCACATGCTCGGCGGCGCGGCGGAACGGAGCCTTCGGGAACGGCCAGAGGGTAATGGGGCGGATCAGGCCCGCCTTAACGCCCTGTTTGCGCGCTTCGTCGATCGCGTTTTTGGAAACGCGCGCGGCAATGCCGAACGCCGCAACGCAAATTTCGGCGTCGTCCATGCGGTATTCTTCAAAGCGCGCCTCGTTCGCCTCGATCTTCGCGTAGCGTTCGTAGCGTTCAAAGTTGAATTTTTCAAGTTCCTCGGGTTGCAGGAACAGGGAATTGACGATGTTGTGCGGGCGTTTCATGCCCGTTCCCGTGGTTGCCCAAGGCTTTTCGGGCATCGGGGCAACGGTCAGGTCGTCGAGCGCGACCGGTTCCATCATCTGCCCCATGGTGCCGTCCGCGAGGATCATGGAAGTCAAGCGGTATTGGTCGGCAAGCTCAAAGCCTTTCACGGTCAGCTCGGCCATTTCCTGCACCGAGGCGGGCGCGAGGACGATCATGTGGTAATCGCCGTGGCCGCCGCCGCGCGTGGCCTGAAAATAGTCGGATTGGCTGGGCTGAATGCCGCCAAGCCCCGGGCCGCCGCGCTGAACGTTGACGATCAGGGCGGGCAGATCCGCGCCCGCGAGGTAGGAAAGCCCCTCGCCTTTGAGCGAGACCCCGGGGCTGGACGACGAGGTCATCACGCGCAGCCCCGCGCTCGACACGCCGTAGACCATGTTGATGGCGGCGATTTCGCTTTCGGCTTGCAGGAAGGTGCCGCCGATTTTGGGCATTTTCTTTGCCATGTAGGCGGCAATTTCGGTTTGCGGGGTGATGGGATAACCGAAATAATGGCGGCAACCCGCGCGGATTGCGGCCTCGGCAATGGCTTCATTGCCTTTCATTAACACTTTTTCGGACATTTGCTCCCCTCCTTATTTCTCCACCGTAATGATCACGTCAGGGCACATCAGCGCGCAGCACGCGCAGGCGATGCAAGCCGCTTGATCGATGATCTCGGCGGGGTGATGTCCCTTTTTGTTGATCTTGTCGGTCGCGAGGCGCAGGATATGCTTGGGACAGGCATCCACGCAGAGTCCGCAACCCTTGCAGTTGTCGGTGTTGAAGGTCAGTTTCGACATGGTATTTATCCTTTCTTATGACAACGTTTCCGTTTTTCAGACATTTACGGCCGCCAACGCTTGGTCAATGTCGGCAATCAGGTCCTCCGCGCTTTCAAGCCCGCAGGAGAAGCGGACGAGGTCGGGGGAAACGCCTGCGGCGAGCAATTCCTCGTCGTTCATCTGGCGGTGGGTGGTGCTTGCGGGGTGCAGGCAACAGGTGCGCGCGTCGGCAACGTGAGTCTCGATGGCGGCGATTTTGAGATTGCGCATGAACGCTTCCGCCGCGGCGCGGCCGCCTTTAACCCCGAAGCTGACCACGCCGCAGGAGCCGTTGGGCAGGTATTTCTGCGCCAAGGTATAGTCGCGGTCGGTCGGGAGACCGCAGTAGGAAACCCACGAAACGCGCGGGTCGTTCGCAAGAAATTCCGCAACCGCCTGCCCGTTCTCGCAATGGCGTTTCATGCGCACATGCAGGCTTTCCAGCCCCATGTTGAGCAGAAACGCGTTCTGCGGGGATTGAATGGAGCCGAAATCGCGCATCAGTTGCGCGGTGGCTTTGGTAATGAACGCGCCGCCAATGCCGAAACGCTCCACATAAGTAACGCCGTGGTAACTTTCGTCGGGCGTGCAAAGCCCCGCGAAACGGTCGGGGTAGCGGCTCCAATCGAATTTTCCGCTATCCACAATGCAGCCGCCGACGCCGCTGCCGTGGCCGTCCATATACTTGGTGGTGGAGTGGGTCACGATGTCGGCGCCCCACTCGAACGGGCGGCAGTTGACGGGGGTGGCGAACGTGTTGTCCACGATCAGCGGCACGCCGTGGCGATGCGCGGCGCGCGCGAACTTTTCAATGTCCAGCACGCGGAGCGCGGGGTTGGCGATGGTCTCGCCGAACACCGCCTTGGTGTTGGGGCGGAACGCGGCGTCCAGCTCCTCTTCCGAGGCGTCGGGGGAGAGAAAGGTGAAGTCGATCCCCATTTTCTTCATGGTAACGGAGAACAGGTTGAAGGTCCCGCCGTAGATGGACGAGCAGGAGATTACGTGGTCGCCGCAGGACGCGATGTTGAACACCGCATAGAAGTTTGCCGCCTGACCCGACGAGGTGAGCATGGCAGCGGTTCCGCCTTCCATTTCGGCAATTTTGGCCGCAACCGCGTCGTTGGTGGGGTTTTGCAGGCGGGTGTAGAAATAGCCGCTGGCTTCCAGATCGAACAGCTTGCCCATGTCCTCGCCCGTATCGTATTTGAAAGTGGTGCTTTGAACGATGGGGACTTGGCGGGGTTCGCCGTTCTTTGGGCGGTAGCCGCCCTGAACGCAAATGGTTTCCACCGTCGGTTTTTTCATGTCGGATCCTCCCGTTTATCGGTAATTTTCTTTTGCAGGCGCAGGGGAAGCAGGTTCGGAATTTTGCCCGCGAGTTGTTCGCAAACCGACGTTACCGCCGAGGTGTACACAACGGGCAGCCCCGAAAGGCGGGCGACCTCTTCCGCATAGGCCGCCGAGAAAAGCACGGTTTCGGCGGTGGTTTCCGCGCCGAGGTTGGAGTTGTTGACGATGCCCGTGAACGGGATGCCGCAGGCCGCCTCGATTTCGGCTTTGACCTCGAGCGTGGAAGCCGCGTCGCGCGTGAGCGGGCGGAAGCGGTTAATTACCAACAGCATTTCAAAGTCGTTCTCTTCCAGCAGGGCGGGGGCAAGCCGGCCGAGCGCGAGCGCGCCGCGGTCGTCGCCGCCGACGTCCACGATCACGCGGAGCGAGCGGTCGTCGGTAACGGCGTAAAGGTCCTGCGGCATGGCGGGCAGGTCGAGGTTGGAATTGGCGAACGCCGAGGAGATCAGCCGGATGCCCGCGTGGGCAAAATCGGCGTCGCTGTCCTTGGTGCGGAAATAGGGGTTCACAATGTCAAGATCGGCCACGGCAACGCGGGGGTATTGCTCCCGCATGCGGAGCGCGAGGTTGACCGCAATGTTGGTTTTCCCGCTCCCGTAATGCCCCGAAAGCAGGGTTACGCGGCGGAATTTCATAGCAGATTCCTCTGGATTTTGCCGCTCACGGTTTTCGGCAGGCTTTCGCGGAACACCACAATGCGGGGGTACTTATACGGAGCGGTGTGCGCTTTGACGTAATTCTGGATTTCCTTTTTCAGTTCCTCGGTGGGTTCGGTACCCTTTGTTAACACGATGGAAGCCTTGACCACCTGCCCGCGCACTTCGTCGGGCGCGGCGGAAACGCCGCATTCCAGCACATAGGGAAGCTCCATGATCACGCTTTCAATCTCGAACGGACCGATGCGGTAGCCCGAGGACTTGATTACGTCGTCCACGCGGCCGACATACCAATAATACCCGTCCTCGTCGCGCCAAGCCACGTCGCCCGTATGGTAATAGCCGTTCCGCCAAGTTTCGGCGGTTTTTTCGGGATCGCGGTAGTATTCGGTGGCAAGCCCGCAGGGAAGTCCGTTTTTAAGGTTGATCACGATCTCTCCGTTTTCGCTGTTTTTCACGGGTTTGCCGTTCGCGTCCACCAATTCCACGTCGTAGATCGGCGCGGGTTTGCCCATGGAGCCCACTTTATGCGGCGAGCCGACCATGTTGCCGATGATCATGGTGCTTTCGGATTGGCCGAAGCCCTCGTGGATCTGCAAACCCGTGAGCCGCTCGAATTGGCGGTAGACCTCGGGGTTGAGCGCCTCGCCCGCCGTGGTCATATGCTCCACGGAAGAAAAATCGTACTTGGAAATATCCTGCTTGATCATCATGCGGAGCATGGTGGGCGGCGCGCAGAACGACGTAATATGGTACTTGGCGAACATGGGCAGGATGTCGGCCGCGTCGAAGCGGTCGAAATCGTAAACGAAGATCGGGGCTTCGCAGAGCCATTGCCCGTAGAGCTTGCCCCACATGGATTTTGCCCAGCCCGTATCCGAAATGGTAAAATGCAGGCCGTCGGGATCCACGGTATGCCAATATTTGGCGGTGTGGAAATGGCCGAGGGCGTACTTGCAATTATGAAGCGCGAGTTTGGGGTAGCCCGAGGTGCCGGAAGTAAAGAAGGCGATCATGGGGTCGTTGCCGCAGGGGCTTTCCTCGGTACGGTGGAAATGCGCGCTGTAAAGCGGGTATTCCTCATCGAAATTCCGCCAGCCCTCGCGCGAACCGCCAACAAGGATCTTCTCTTTGAGCGAGGGGCAAACGCCGGCAACAAGGTCCACCTGATGCGCGGTGTCGCCGTCCGCGGTGCAGAGAACGGCTGAAATTTCCGCCGCGTTGAAGCGGTATTCGAAATCGTGCGCTTGCAGCTGGTTGGTGGCGAGAATGCCGATGGCGCCGAGCTTGTTCAGCCCCAGCATGGCGAACCAGAATTGGTAATGCCGTTTGAGAACGAGCAGCACGCGGTCGCCCTTTTTGACGCCGATGGCTTTGAAGTAGTTGGCGCATTGCGCCGAGGCGCGCTTCATATCGGTAAAGGTGAAGCGTCGTTCGGTTTTATCTTTGGCAACATGGAGCATGGCGAGCTTTTCCGGCTCGCGCTTGGCAAGCGCGTCCACCAAATCGAACGCGAAGTTGAAGCGGTCGGCGTTCTTGAAGCGGATGGAGAGCGGCGCGCCGTTTTCATCCTCTTCCACGTCAATGAAATTGCGCCAGATGCGGTCGCGGTCGTCGCGACGCGCGGGCGTCGGCTCGGTTACGGGAGCGGGGGATTCCAGCTCGGGGATCGGCTCGCCGGACGGGTTGAGGACAATGGCGTAGAACACGCAGTTTTCGCCGCCCGTCGCAATCATACCGTGGGGGGTCTTACTGTCAAAATAGATGCTGTCCCCGGGGCCGAGCGTTTCGCGGTGGTTTCCCACCTGAACGGTCAGATGCCCGCGCACCACAATGTCGCATTCCTGCCCGTCGTGGGTGGTGAGTTCAATCTCGCGGCGTTCGGCCTCGGCGTTGTAGTCGATGGTGACGTACAGCGGCTCGGCAATGCGGTTCTGGAAATCGTAGGCAAGGTTGAAATAGGTCATGCCGTGCGCCTTGGCAACTTCCTGCCCGTCGCCGCTGCGGGTAACGGTATAGGAGCGGAGTTTGGGGCTGTAACCCTCGATGATGTCGGTCACATTTACGCCGAGAAGGTTTGCGCAACGGTAGATGAAAGCAAAGTTCAGGTCGCTGCGGCCGTTCTCGCAATCAAGGTATTCTTCCACCGAAGTGTCGGTCCCCGCGGCCATCTGTTCGGGAGAAAATCCCTCGATTTCGCGCAGCTCGCGGATCCGTTGCGCCATCTCGCGGATCTTTTGATCAAGTTCTGTCATAAAGCACATCCTTTCGGGGACGAAAAGCGCACCCGTCCCAAAGCGTTCTGACTTTGAGACGGGTGCGCAAAATCACACTCGCGGTACCACTCAAATTGCGGTCGCATGGGCCGCCACTCGTCCGGATCCCGAAGAATCCGTATGCCTTGACGCAGCAATCACGGGAAAGTTCTACTTGCGGGAGAACCGCTTTCTTCTTTCCGGCTCGGGAACTACAAACGCCGCGCGCGTTCCATGGCTTGCACCAACCGCCAATTCTCTGCGGGAACCGCTCCGCACGGAGCCCTTTCCTTCGTCGCCTTTGTTATGATGATAACATTTTATCACAAAGTGGCTTTTTTGTCAATACGCTTTTTTTAATTTCTGCAATTTTATACGGAAAAACTTGCAATTCCGGCCGGATTATTGCCGAAAAAACGGAAAACGCGGGTGTTTTTTACAATTTGTTCCGCTGAATCTTTCCGCTGATGGTTTTGGGAAGCTCGTTCCGGAACACCACAATGCGGGGGTACTTATACGGCGCGGTGTGCGTTTTGACGTAGTTCTGGATTTCTTTTTTCAATTCCTCGGTGGGCTCGGCGTCTTTCGTTAACACAATGGAAGCCTTGACCACCTGCCCGCGCACCTCGTCGGGCGCGGCGGAAACGCCGCATTCCAGAACATAGGGAAGTTCCATGATCACGCTTTCAATCTCGAACGGACCGATGCGGTAGCCCGAGGACTTGATTACGTCGTCCACGCGGCCGACGTACCAATAGAAGCCGTCCTCGTCGCGCCATGCGGTGTCGCCGGTGTGGTAGAGGCCGTCGTGCAGGACCTCTGCGGTCTTTTCGGGGTCGCGGTAGTAGCCGAGGAAGAGGCCGATGGGAACGCGGCGGTCGGTGCGGACCACGATCTCCCCCACCTCGCCGTCGGCAACGGGGTTGCCGTTTGCATCCACCAGATCCATGTCGAACAGGGGAGAGGGTTTGCCCATGGAGCCGAGCTTATGCGGCCCGCCGATAAAGTTGGCAATGGTCAGCGTGGTTTCGGTTTGTCCGAAGCCTTCCATAATGCGCAGTCCCGTTGCCTGCTCGAACCGGCGGTAGACTTCGGGGTTGAGCGCCTCGCCCGCCGTGGTCATGCGGCGCACCGAGGAAAGGTCGTATTGCGAAATATCCTGTTTGATCATCATGCGGAGCATGGTGGGCGGCGCGCAGAAGGTGGTAATGCCGTATTTGGCGAACATGGGCAGAATGTCGGAAGCGTCGAAACGGTCAAAGTCGTAGGCGAACACCGCGCCCTCGCAGAGCCACTGCCCGTAGAGCTTGCCCCAGAGCGCCTTGCCCCAGCCGGTGTCCGAAATGGTAAAGTGCAGGCCGTCGTCGCTCACGCCGTGCCAATACTTGGCGGTCAGGTAATGGCCGAGCGGGTATTGGTAGGAATGAACGGCAATTTTGGGGTAGCCCGTGGTGCCCGAGGTAAAGAACATCAGCATGGGGTCGCGGCCGCAGGGGGTGTCGTCGGAGCGGTAGAAATGCGCGCTGTAAAGCGGGTATTCCGCGTCAAAATCGCGCCATCCCTCGCGCGCGCCGCCAACCATCAGCTTGCGCAGGGACATTCCGCAGGACGCCTCGGCAAGCTCCGCTTGGTGTGCAACGTCCCCGTCCGCCGTGCAAATCAGCGTGGTAACGCCCGCGGCTTGGAAGCGGTATTCAAAGTCGTGCGCCTGCAATTGGTTGGTGGCGGGAATCACGATGGCGCCGAGCTTATGCAGGCCGAGAATGGCGAACCAGAATTGGTAATGCCGTTTGAGAACGAGCATTACGCGGTCGCCCTTTTGAATGCCGATGGCCTTGAAGTAGTTGGCGCATTGCGCCGAGGCGCGCTTGATGTCGTTGAACGAGAACCGCCGCTCGGTTTTCTCCCTTGAAATGTGGAGCAGGGCGAGCTTATCGGGCGATTTTTTCGCAATGGCGTCCACAATGTCGAACGCGAAGTTGAAGCGGTCCTCGTTATGGAACGCGACCGACGTGACCAACCCGTTTTCGTCCTCGGTGCATTCCGCAAACTGTTCGGCAACGAGCGAGCGGCTGCCCGAGCGACCCGCGATCAACGTTTCGCGGACAACGGTTTCGGATTCGTCCTCTCCCGGGAGGACCACGGCGACAAACAGGCAATCCTGCCCGTCCACGGCGATCATGCCGTGCGGCGTGGAACTGTTGTAGTAAATGCTGTCGCCCTCGCCGAGGTATTCCACATTTTCCCCGATCTGAACTTTGAGCCGCCCGCTCATTACAAAGTCGAACTCCTGCCCCGAATGCTTGGTCAGGTGAATGGGCTTGTGCTGCAGCTCCTCGCTGTACGTATAGCGCACCCAATACGGCTCCGCAATCTTTTTGCGGAACAGCGGCGCAAGGTTCTGAATTTCAATGCCCGCCTCGCGCGCGGTCTCCTGCCCCTGCCCGCGGCGCGTGACCGTGTAGGATTGCAGGCGCGCACTTTGCCCTTCCAGCAGGTCGGTAATGCCAACGCCGAACGCGAGCGCGCATTTGTGAATAAAGGTAAACGGAAAATCGAGTTGACCCGATTCATAAAGGCGGTAATCTTCCTCGCTTACCTCGGTTTTTTGCGCCATTTCGGCCGTTTCGAATCCCGCAATTTCGCGCATCTCGCGGATCCGCGCGGCGATCTCGTTCAGCTTTTCGTTTGCAACCGTTGCCATGTTTTTGTCTCCTTTTTTTCGAGAAATCATAAAAAAATACACCCGTCTCGTTTCTTTGAGACGGGTGTATTCTACACTCGCGGTACCACTCAAATTATAACCTTTCGGTTATCCCTCGGGGCCAGACAGCCCGTATGCTCTCACGCGGCAATCACGGAAAACACTACTATGGGGGAGCGTCCCCGATTCGCGCTTTCGGCTCGGAAGGGATGGGTCTTTTGCCCGTGTTCCCGATTCGCACCAACCATCGGGTCTCTGCAAACACATCGGCGCAGACCTTCTTCGTCATCGCTTTTTGTTTGATTTTCTGTATTATAGCACATCTTTTCCGCTTTGTCAAGCGTTTTGAAAAAATTTTTTGGGGAACCGATCCGGAAAAATCCGGCGGGACGCTTGACATTGCGCCCGCGCAGTGATAAAATAGTAGGCGAACGAAATTTTTTTGCAACGGGGGATTCCTGCCATGGCTTATATGGAAACACACTTTTTTTCGGACGTTCTCCGCATGGGCGTTCCGGTGAGCGTGATTCTTCCCGAGTACATCAAAAAAGGGGCGGGGGAGAAGCCCTGTCCCACGCTCTATCTGCTCCACGGCCTTTCGGACGACCACACGATGTGGATGCGCCGGACGTCGATCGAGCGGTACGCCGACGAGCATCGGATCGCCGTGGTAATGCCCGAGGTCGCGCGGAGCTGGTACACCGACACGGCGGACGGCGCGCCCTACCTGACCTTTGTTGGGGAAGAGCTTCCGTCGGTTTGCCGCGGGTTCTTCCGCGGAATGTCCGAGCGGCGCGAGGATACGTGGATCGCGGGGCTTTCCATGGGCGGATACGGCGCGCTGAAAACGGCGCTGACCTACCCCGAGCGGTTCGGCGGCTGCGCGTCGCTCTCGGGCGCGCTGGATATTCTGCGCCGCTGCGAGGCGAAGAAATCCGACGAACGGTCCGCGCGGGAGTGGCGGGGCATTTTCGGCTTTGACCTGCGCGGAGCGGACGACCTGCGGGACGGCAGGGACGACCTGTTCGGTCTGGCGCGCCGCCGCGCGGCCGCGGGCGAACCGTTCCCGCGCATGTTCCTGTGGTGCGGGACCGAAGATTCCCTCTTGGATGAGAACCGGCGGTTCCACGCGCTCCTGACCGAGGGCGGAATAGCGCACCGCTATGCCGAATCCGAGGGGAACCACTCTTGGCAATGGTGGGATCTGCACATCCGCGAGGCGATCCGCTTTCTCTCGGGCGGCGGGAACGAATAAAGAAAAGACCGCTTTCATGGGAAAGCGGTCTTTTCGGTTTGGCGCGGGTCAGGAAACGCCGCGCGGAAGCGTTGGATGTTCGCCGCCCACCGAGGCGGCAAAGCGGGCGTGGTTCTCGCGCAAACGCGCGCGGGCCTGCGCGTCCTCTTGCGCGCTCCCGAGGCCGAAGCTGATGGCAATGGCGGTGTTGACCTCGTCCATCATCGGCGCGTCGAGGTGTCCCGCTTTCTCGCGCAAACGGCGTTTATCCAGCGTTCGGATCTGTTCGAGCAGGATCACCGAATCTTTCGCGAGGCCGACCTGATCGGCGTAAATATCAATGTGGGTGGGCAGGTGCGTTTTATCGAGGCGGGAAGTAATCGCGGCGGCGATCACGGTGGGGCTGTATCGGTTGCCGATGTCGTTCTGAATAATCAGAACGGGGCGCAGTCCCCCCTGTTCCGAGCCGACAACGGGGCTCAAATCCGCATAGTAGATGTCCCCGCGCCGAACGGTGGCGTTCATCATCATGGGCAAAAACGTCCTTTCTGTTGTTTTCTGCGGGCGCGGCGTCGGTTCGCGTCCGCATTTCCATTATTCCCGATTTTTGCCGCCCGTAAGCACGCGGCGGCGTTTTCGGGGCAGGAAGATTCTTCCGCATCTCCCTACGACAGGATATGACAAAATCCGCCGGAAGGACAAAATTGCCGTTCCTCTTGACATTTTCCGGAAAATCGGGTACAATAATAGCAGAAGACCGCAAAACCGCAAGGAGATTGCCATGAAACCCTACCCGCTCAAACTGATTCCCGTTGCAAAATCGCCCATTTGGGGCGGAACCCGCCTGAAAACCGATTGGGGCGTGCAAACCGACGCGCCCACCGTTGGCGAGGCGTGGGCGCTGACCGTCCGGAAAAACGAACAGAACACGGTTGCCAACGGCCCGTGGGCGGGGAAACCGCTGGGCGAGGTCGTGGGCGCGTTCGGCGAGTCCGCCGGAAATTTCCCGCTGCTCGTCAAGTTCATCGACGCGGCCGACCGCCTCTCGGTGCAGGTGCATCCCGACGACGTTTATGCCGCCGAGGTCGAGCACGACCGCGGAAAAACCGAAATGTGGTATGTTGTGGAAGCCTCGGCGGGGGCCGAGCTGGTCTGCGGGCTGCGCGCCGGCGTGACCCGCGAGGCGTTTGCCGCGGCGGTGCGCGCGGGAGAAACCGAACGCGTTCTCAACCGCGTTCCCGTTCGCGCGGGAGAGACCTACTTCATTCCGGCCGGATTGCCGCACGCCATCGGAAAGGGGATCCTGATTGCCGAGATCCAGCAGAACTGCGACCTGACCTACCGCGTTTACGATTACGGCCGCCTCGGCGCCGACGGAAAGCCGCGCGAACTGCATGTGGAAAAGGCGTTGGACGTTTCGCGCCCGTTCACGGAGCGGGAGATCGACGCCATCCGCTACGAGGCAGACCCCGCCGCCGACCGCGCAACGGTGCTGGCCGCCTGTTCGCGTTTCCGCGTGGAACGGCTCTCGGTTGCGGGAAAAGTTGAAATTCCCGCTTGGCCGCGCTTCCGCCATTTGCTCTGCCTTTCGGGCGAGGGGACCCTTTCGGCCTGCGGAACGGAAAACCCCGTGGCGCGGGCGGACAGCTATTTGCTCCCGCCCGACGCGGCGATTGCGCTGGCGGGAAACCTGACCGTTTTGCTCTCTCGGGCGTAAACCGACCGCAAAAACGCGAAAAAATCGCGGAACCCACTTGTCATCCGGCCGTTTTTGTGTTATAATATAACAGTTAACCATCTTTTATATCAGGAAATACGCGCCGATGGGCGCGGGAGGTATCGTTTGATAGTTGCATTGGAAGAAGCGAAAAGTAAATTGACCGCGATGCGCGCCGATCTGGAAGAACTCGGAAAGTCGCTGCGGATCGAGGAAACGCGCGCAAACCTGAAAGACCTTGAAGCGCAGACCCTCGACCCCGCTTTTTGGAACAGCGCCGAGAACTCTTCCAAAATCTTGCAGGAAATCAAGCAGTCGCAGGATAAAATCGAGGGCTACGAAAAGCTCTGCGCGCGGTTGGAGGACGCCTTGGCGCTCTGCGAAATGGCCATTGAGGAAAACGACGAATCGGTGGTGGGAGAAGTGCAGGACGAGCTGGCCGCCGTTGCCGCCGAGGAAGAACACCGCCGCATCGAGGTGCTGCTCTCGGGCGAATACGACCGGAGCAACGCCATTGTCTCGTTCCACCCGGGAGCGGGCGGAACCGAGGCGCAGGATTGGGCGCAAATGCTCTACCGCATGATTACGCGCTGGGCGGAGAAAAGCGGCTTCCGCGTAAAGCTCACCGATTGGCTCGACGGCGACGGCGCGGGCATTAAAAGCGCAACCGTCTTTGTGGAAGGACATAACGCCTACGGGTATCTCAAAAGCGAGAACGGCGTGCATCGCTTGGTGCGCGTATCCCCGTTCGACGCGAACGGCCGCCGGCAAACCTCGTTCGCTTCCATCGAGGTTATGCCCGAGTTCGAGGACGTGGATAAGGTGGTTCTGCGGGACGAGGATCTGGAGATTACCGCCCACCGTTCGAGCGGCGCGGGCGGCCAGCACATCAACAAGACCGACTCGGCCATCCGCATCGTCCATAAGCCAACGGGCATTGTGGTGGGGTGCCAGACCGAGCGTTCCCAATTGCAGAACAAGGAGACCGCGCTCCACATGCTCAAAGCCAAGCTGATGGAGATCAAGCTCAAAGAGCGGCTCGAAACCATCGAGGAAATTCAGGGCAACAAAACCAACATCGAGTGGGGCGCGCAGATCCGCTCCTACGTGTTCATGCCGTACACGCTGGTAAAGGACACCCGAACCGGCTATGAAACCGGAAACGTTCAGGCGGTGATGGACGGCGACCTCGACGGCTTCATCAACGCGTACCTCAAAATGATCTCCGCGCAGGAGACGAAAAAATAAGAGAGAGGAGAGCAATGCCATGTATTTCAAAAACGGAAAACTGATTCTTTCAAAATCGGGCGGCGGCCGGAAGCTGGCGTTTGCCGTAACCGGCGGCGCGCTTATCACGGCGTCGGTCGGCTCCATGATCGCGTATCTTTCCCGCAGGAAAGAGGATCAGGATGTCGGCGTCGGAATGCTTCTGGGCGCGGTTGCGGGGCTGACCGCCGGAATTTTGCTCGCCTACGAGCCGGAGCGGCGCGCCCGCCGCAACGTTGTGGTGGATCAGATGTTCGACGAGGACGACGCCGAGGTTGCCAACCGCCGGATCGATCAGGTGTTGAACAAACCCGCCGAGAGCGGGGCAAAGCCCGCTTCGCATCGCAAAACGATCGAGGTGGACGAGGAAGCCACGCTCGAAGATTTTATCTGATCCGCAATCGGGGCAGTCGGTCGGCTGCCCCCGTATCATGTTGAAAGGAGAGGGCGAATGGTTCGGATCGTTTCGGTTCGCGAGGGCAGCGCGGCGGAAGCCGAGGGAATCGTTGCGGGCGACGTGCTGGTTTCGGTCAACGGCAACGAAATCCGCGATGTGCTGGACTACCGTTTTTATCTGACCGATACGGAAGTTTCGCTGCGGCTCACGCGCGCGGAGACCCCCTATGAGGTGCGTTTCCGCAAGGGCGAATACGACGACATCGGCCTTGAATTTGCCACCCCGCTGATGGATCGCAAGCACAGTTGCGCGAACAAATGCGTGTTCTGCTTTGTCGATCAACTTCCCAAAGGCATGCGGAAAACGCTCTATTTCAAGGATGACGACGACCGCCTTTCTTTTCTGCACGGAAACTACGTAACCTTAACCAACCTGCGCGACCGCGACGTGGAACGGCTGATCAAAATGCACATCTCGCCCATCAACGTTTCGGTACACACCACCAATCCCGAACTGCGCGTCCGCATGATGGGAAATCGCCGCGCGGGGGAAGTGCTTTCCTACCTGCGGCGATTCGCGGACGGGGGATTGACCCTCTGCACGCAGATTGTGCTTTGCAAGGGGCTGAACGACGGAGCCGAGCTGGATCGTTCCATGCGCGACCTTGCCGCCTACTATCCCGCCCTGCGCTCCTGCGCGATCGTCCCCGTGGGAATCACGAAATTCCGCGAGGGGCTGTACCCGCTCGAACTCTTCAACAAAGAGGAAGCCGCGGCGGTAATCGCGCAGGTCAACGCGTTCGGCGCGGAATGTCTTGAAAAATACGGCACGCGTCTGTTCTATTGCGCGGACGAGCTTTACCTTAAAGCCGAGCTTCCGCTCCCCGACGAAAGCTACTACGAGGATTTTTCGCAAATTGAAAACGGCGTGGGAATGCTGACGTCCCTTGCCGCCGAGTTCGATTTTGAAATGGGAGACCTCGGCGAGGCGTTGGCAAATTTCCGCGCGCCGCGCGCCGTCTCTCTCGCAACGGGGGTCGCGGCCTACGAGCAAATCGCTTCCATGGCGCGGCGGCTTGCCGAGCGCGTTCCGGGATTAACGGTCAGGGTCTATCGCATCGTCAATCGGTTTTTCGGGGAAACGGTCACGGTTTCGGGGCTTTTGACCGGAACCGACCTGATGGACCAGCTTGCGGGCGAGGACCTCGGCGACGAACTGCTGTTCCCCGAAACCATGCTCAAAGCCGACGAGGACCTTTTTTTGGACGACACCACGCCCGCCATGCTCTCGCGGAAACTCGGCGTTCCGGTCCGCCCCTGCCGGAGCGACGGCGGCGCGTTTGTCCGCGCGGTGCTGGGGGTGTAAAAAGCCGGTGGAGATTCTGGTTTTTGCGCGCTTTGTTGCCGCTTAAAAAGGCTCGCAGGACCGTAGGGCGGGGGCTTGCTCCCGCCGGATAGCTCGAAGAATCGCACATAATCAAAAAACAGAATGGTTTGTTCCTTTGTTTCGGCGGGAGCAAGCCCCCGCCCTACGGTCAACGGAATCCGGAAACCGTTATTTGCCGGAAGCCGTATTTCGTTATTTGCGGAACCCCTCGGTTCCGTATTCGCCGCGAACGAACGCATTGAAGATTCAAACCGAAAGGAGACCGACCGAATGTCAAAACCGATTCTGGCCATTGTGGGCCGACCGAACGTTGGAAAAAGCACGTTTTTCAATAAACTGATCGGGGAACGCCGCGCCATTGTGGAAGATACCCCGGGGGTCACGCGCGACCGCATTTACGGCGAAACCGAATGGCGCGGCCGCAGGTTCGTCGTAATCGATACGGGCGGCATCGAGCCGAAAAGCGACGACGTAATCCTCTCGCAAATGAAGTTGCAGGCGCAGATCGCCATTGATACGGCGGATGTGATCCTGTTCCTTTGCGACGTGCGGACCGGCGTGACCGCGGACGACCGCGACATTGCCGTAATGCTCAAAAAGAGCGGCAAGCCGGTCATCCCCTGCATCAACAAATGCGATCGCGTGGGCGGCCCGCCCATGGAGTTCTATGAATTTTACGAATTGGGCTTCGGGCATGATCCCATTGCGCTTTCCAGCCTGCATGGGAGCGGCTCGGGCGATGTTCTGGATGCCTGTGTGGAAGCCCTTGGCGATTGGCAGGACGCAGAGGAAGAACCCGACGGCATCCGCGTGGCGGTAATCGGTAAGCCGAACGCGGGCAAATCGTCCATCATCAACCGCATGCTCGGGGAAAACCGCCTGATCGTTTCGGAAATTGCGGGAACCACCCGCGACGCCGTGGATACCGTTGCCGAAAACGAGTTCGGCCGCTATACGTTCATCGATACGGCGGGCATCCGCCGGCAGGCGAAGATCGACGACCGCATCGAGCATTTCAGCGTTCTGCGCGCCCACATGGCCGTGGAACGCGCCGACGTCTGCCTGATCATGATCGACGCCACCGCGGGCATTACCGAGCAGGATGAAAAAATCGCGGGCATCGCGCATGAAGCTGGAAAAGCCTCGATCATCGTGGTCAATAAATGGGATCTGGTGGAAAAGGATAACTCCACCGTCAGCGAGTTCAACAACCGCATCCGCACCGCGCTGGCCTATATGCCGTATGCGCCCATCCTGTATGTTTCCGCCAAAACGGGGCAGCGCGTGGGCAACCTGTACGAGCGGATCAACAAGGTGTTCCGTCAGGCAACCCAGCGCGTCACCACCGGCATGCTCAACGATGTTCTCGGCGACGCGATGATCCGCGTTCAGCCGCCGTCGGATAAGGGGCGCAGGCTGAAAATCTACTACATGACGCAAACCGCCGTCGCCCCGCCCACGTTCGTAATCTTCTGCAACAACGTCGAGCTGTTCCATTTCTCCTATCAGCGGTTCATCGAGAACTGCCTGCGAGAAACCTTCGGCTTCGAGGGCACCCCCATCAAGCTCGTTATCCGCATGAAGGGCGAGGAAGCGCAGTAAAACCGGAAATTTGCGCAGCGTGTATGCAAAAAACGGCGTTTTTTAACTCAAAAACGCCTCTTGATCTCCCGAAAGGAGCCAACAAATGTTTGTCGATCATGCAAAAATCGAAATTCGGGCGGGCGACGGCGGCAACGGAGCCGTGTCGTTCCGTCGGGAAAAATATGTGGCCGCGGGCGGGCCGGACGGCGGCGACGGCGGCAGGGGCGGCAACGTAATCTTCCGCGTGGACCTCGGAACCAACACGCTGCTCGCCTTCCGCTATAAGCACCATTTTGCGGCGAAGCGCGGCGGCGACGGCAGCGGCGCAAAGTTCCACGGCGCGAACGGCGAGGATCTGATCATCCCCGTACCGCAGGGAACGCTGATCAAGGACGCCGAAAGCGGAAGAGTGATCCATGATATGTCCGAGAACGACGGCGCCGACTATGTTGCCTGCCGCGGCGGCCGCGGGGGGTGGGGCAACCGCCGGTTTGCAACCGCCACGCGGCAGGTGCCCATGTTTGCCAAGAACGGGACCAAGGGCGAGGAAAAAACGGTGATTCTCGAACTCAAAATGCTGGCCGACGTCGGCATTTGCGGATATCCGAGCGTTGGAAAATCGTCAATTCTCGCGCGCATTTCGTCGGCCAAGCCGAAGGTGGCGGACTACCATTTCACCACGCTGTCTCCCAACCTTGGCGTGGTGCGAACGGGGGGCGAGAGCGGGTTTGTTGCCGCCGACATCCCCGGGCTGATCGAGGGGGCGGCCGACGGCGCGGGGTTGGGCCACGCGTTTTTGCGGCATATCGACCGCTGCCGCCTGCTCTGGCATGTGGTGGATATTTCCTGCTTTGAGGGGCGCGACCCGATCGACGAGGTGGAAGTGATCAACGTCGAGTTGGATCGATACAGTCCGGAGTTGGCCTCGCGCCCGCAGATCATCGTGGCAAACAAGGTGGACACGCTGGACCGCGAAACGGTGGATATTCCCGCGTTCGAGCGTTTTGTCAAAGGGAACGGCTGGGAGCTGTTCTATGTTTCCGCGGCCACGGGCGAGGGGATGGACGCGCTGGTGGCGCGCACGGCGGAACTGCTCCGCGATCTGCCGCCCATGAAGGTCTACAAGCGCGAATACGACCCCGAGGACGCGTATGTGGGCGGCGGGAAAGAGACCGTGATCCGCCGCGAGAACGACACCTACCATGTGGAAGGCGAATGGCTGTTGAACCTGATGGGGCAGATTAACCCGAACGACTACGAATCCATGAACTTTTTCCAACGCGTTTTGCAGCGGAGCGGCGTTTTCGAGGCCTTGGAAGCCAAGGGCTGCCGCGACGGCGACACCGTGGATATTTACGGCTACGAATTTGATTATGTCAAATAATCGTCAAGCAAATCGTTTCCAACGGGCAGCGGCGGGAAGCCTTGCCCGCGGAAACTTTCGCTGTCGCCAACGGATCGTCCATTCCCCGCGCCCGTTCTTTGAGCGGGGGAGCGCGCGAGGGGGAGCGCTTTCTTCCAAGAAAGCGCTCCCCCTCGCGCGGCCTCTTCCTTTGCTCCCGCGGCCGTTCTCTTCGGGTTTTTTCAAAAAACGTTGCCCGAAGCTCTTGACTTTTCGTCGGTTCGGTATTATAATGTATGTTGGTAAAATTTTCAGAAAAGGGATGATTCAAATGACAAAAATCGACATTTTCTCGGGCTTTTTGGGCGCGGGGAAGACTACGCTGATCAAAAAACTGCTGAAAGAGGCTTACGCGGGCGAGAAGATCGTGCTGATCGAGAACGAATTCGGGCAGATCGGCATTGACGGCGGCTTTTTGCAGGACGCCGGCATCATCGTTAACGAAATGAACAGCGGGTGCATCTGCTGCTCGCTCGTGGGCGATTTCGGCAAGGCCTTGCGTAAAGTGTTGGAAGAATACGCCCCCGATCGCATTCTGATTGAGCCTTCGGGCGTTGGAAAACTCTCGGATATTATCCGCGCGGTGCAGAACGCCGCCGAGAACGGCGCGGTTCTCAACGGCTTTACCACCGTTGTGGACGCGAACAAATGCAAAATGTATATGAAGAACTTCGGCGAGTTCTTCAACGATCAGATCGAAAACGCCGGCTGCATCGTCCTCTCGCATACGCAAAGCGCGAGCGAAAAGAAGGTGGCCGAGGCGGTCGCGCTGCTCAAAGAGCATAACGAAACCGCCGTTATCGTCACCACGCCGTGGGACGAGCTGGACGGCAAACAGCTTTTGAAAGCAATGGAACGCCGCGATACCATCGAGGAAGAGCTTGCGCGCTTGGCCGAGGCCGCCGAGGAAGAACATCACCACCACCATCACGACGATGATGATGAATGCGACGATCCGAACTGTGCTTGCCATCATCACGACGACAATGAAGAGAAAGAGGAACACGAACACCACCACCATCACCATCATGATGATGAATGCGACGATCCGAACTGCGCCTGCCATCATCACGACGACAATGAAGAGAAAGAGGAACACGAACACCACCACCATCACCATCATGATGATGAATGCGACGACCCGAACTGCGCCTGCCACCACCACGACGACGATGAAGACGAACACGAACACCATCACCATCATCACGACGACGATGATGAATGTGACGATCCGAACTGCGCCTGCCACCATCACGACGACGATGATGAAGAGGAGCACGAACACCATCACCATCATCACGACGACGATGATGAATGTGACGATCCGAACTGCGCCTGCCACCACCACGACGACGATGAAGACGAACACGAACACCATCACCATCATCACCACCACGCGGACGATGTGTTCGTCAGCTGGGGCGTGGAGACCACCAAAAAATTTGACCAAGCCGAGCTGGCAAACCTGCTCGAATCGCTTGCCGAGGAGCATACCTACGGGGCGGTTCTCCGCGCCAAGGGCATTGTGGAAGGGACCGACGGCAAGTGGATCCATTTCGACTACGTTCCCGGGGAACCCGACGTCCGGAACGGCTCTGCGGGCGTAATCGGCCGCCTGTGCGTAATCGGCTCGGGCATCAACAAATCCGCGCTTGCCGCGCTCTTCGGCGTGGAAGCGAAATAAGGGGGATTTATGGCAACCATTCCCGTTTATCTGTTCACGGGGTTTCTCGAAGGCGGCAAAACCAGCATCATTCAGGAATCCATGGAAGATCAGCGGTTCAATTCTGGCGAAAAAACGCTGATTATCCAATGCGAGGCGGGCGAGGCGGAGCTGGATCCCGAACGCTTCTGGGGCAAGAACGTCTGGCTCGAAACCATTGAAAACGAAGAGGACGTCACCATTGAAAACCTGACGGCAATGGGGAAGAAGCATAAGCTCGACCGCGTAATTATCGAATACAACGGCATGTGGAACCTGACCACGCTTTACGGCAACCTGCCGCGCGGTTGGGGCATCTATCAGGAAATGCTGTTTGCCGACGCAAACACGTTCCTTTCCTACAATGCCAACATGCGCCAACTGATGGTGGATAAGCTCAACAACTGCGAAATGGTGGTGCTCAACCGCACTCCCGCGAACATCGATAAGGACGCCATCCATAAGGTAATCCGCGCCACCTCGCGCCGTGCCGCCATCACCTACGACTATCCCGACGGACATGTGGAATACGACGAGACCGAGGACCCGCTCCCGTTCGACCTGAACGCGCCCGTGGTGGAGATTGCGGACGGCGACTACGCGCTGTTCTACCGCGATCTTTCGGAAGATATGGCGAAGTACAACGGCAAAACCGTCCGTTTCAAGGGGATTATCGCGCGGGATCGCAGCCTCGGCGCGAACGCAGCCTTGGCGGGGCGGTATGTGATGACCTGCTGCGAGGCCGACATCGCGTTCCACCCCATGGTTTGCGTGTTTCCCGAGTCCACAACGCTCAAAACGCGCGATTGGGCGGTTTTAACGGGGAAAATCAAGGTGGAAAAACACCGGCTTTACAACGGTGAAGGCCCCGTTTTGTATGTTTCCGCGTCGGATTTCGCCGTCGCGCCCGTGCCCGAAGTGGCAACTTTCTATTGAGATAAGGAGAACCGCCATGACCGACTGTTTGAAAGGAAAAACGCTGGTCGCCCTCGGCGACAGCCTGATTTACGGCAACCTGCTCGGCAACGAGGCCACATGGCCGAATAAGCTCGGAAAGAAACACGGAATGATTGTTTATAACCACGGAATCAACGGAAACACCGTTGCGTGGGTCGCGCAGGGCGGCTCCAAAAAGCCGATGTGCGAACGGTACGTCGAAATGGAAGACGGAGCCGATTATGTGGTGGTGCTCGGCGGAGCGAACGACCACAGGCTCAACGTTCCCATCGGCGCGGACAGCGACGAGACCGCTTCCACATTCAAGGGCGCGCTCAATCTTTTAATCAAGGGACTGACCGCCAAATACCCCCGCGCCAAGTTCCTGTTTTTGACCAACTACCATCGCAAAAACAGTCTGAACGATCTGGGGCTGGACGAAGCGGCGTATGTGGACGCGATGAAAACGATTTGCGCCAAATGGAGCCTGCCGTGCTTCGATAATTACCGCAACAGCGGGCTTTCGCTCCTTAACCCCGCGCGCGCCGCGTGGGCGGACGAGGGAATGGTTCTGGACGGAAAGCCGAACCGCCATTTTTCCGAGGAAGCCTACGATTGGCTGCTCCCGCTCTACGAGAGCCTTTTGGCGGGGCTTTGATCCCCCGAAAAAGCGCGACGTTTTTCCAAGCGGAAAAGCGTCGCGCTTTTTGAAATGCTCCGAAATTTGCGCACCGTGTGTGCGAAAATCGCATTTTTTCGGGAAACAGAAGAGAAAACGGGCGGGTTTTGCGGCGGATCGGACCGAAAAATTTACATCTGTTTTTCGTTTTTCTCTTGACTTTTTGTCCCGCGGCCAATATAATAGAAGCAGGATCCCGCGCTCGGCCGCGCGCGCAGAGCCGCGAAAACCGGAAGAAAAGGAAACAAACCATGACGAATCAGGAACGTTTTATTCAGATCTACAAAGAAAAAATCACCCGTGAAGGCGCGGATAAGCTGTTGGAATTTCTGATGAAGAGCGACTTTTTCACGGCGCCTGCCAGCACCCGCTACCACGGCGCGTGCGAGGGCGGCCTGCTCCAACACAGCCTGAATGTTTACGATTGCTTGGTGGATATTCTCGCGCGCCCGCGCATGAAAGAGGTCTACGGCATTGAATACAGCGAGGAAAGCGTTGCCATTGCCGCTCTGCTCCACGATGTTTGCAAGGTGAATTTCTATAAGGCGGGAACGCGGAACGTCAAGGACGAAAACGGAAGATGGACGACCGTTCCTTACTACACCATAGAGGATTCGCTCCCCTACGGGCATGGCGAAAAATCGGTTTACATCGTTTCGGCGTATATGAAGCTGACGCGCGATGAAGCCTTTGCCATTCGCTACCACATGGGCTTTTCCGGCACCGAGGACCCAGGAAACGTGGGAAAGGCGTTGGAGATGTTCCCGCTTGCCTACGCCACCTGCTGCGCCGATATGGAAGCCGCGTTCATAATGGAAGGGAAGCTCGCGGGAGAACAGCCGAAATGAACCGTTCACGCGCCACAGGCAGCGATTTTCGCATTCGTTTGGTCTATCTTCTGCCGCTGTTTGCGGGAGCGTTGCTGTTGATCCCCGCGTTTGCGCCGCATATCTTTTTTTATCGGAGCGGCAGTCTTTCGGCAACGGTCAATCCGGTTGACATGCTCGGCTATCTCCGCGCGGAAGCCGACCGCGTGCTGCATGCAACGGAGCCGGTGGCGCAATCGTCCTATCGGTTTGCAATGTTAGCGAGCGCGCTCACGGTTGCCGCATGGTTTTTCATGGTTTGGTACGCGTTGTTCGCGGTCGCAACGGCCGTTTTGAGCGTATGGGCGTTCGGAGCCGCGCCGTCCGAGGCGTTGAACCTTGCCAAGCGGGTTTATCGGGTGTTTGTGCCGAACCGCGTGTTTTACGGAATTTTCTGCTTTCTGCCGCTTCCCGTTGCGTTCATGCCGTATTTTTACGCGCGCTTTCTCGGAACGCTCTCCGAAACCGCGGTTTCCGTGCATTTTTACGGCGCGCCCGACTTTGCGTATGCGCTCCTTGCGGGCGTTGCCTGCGCGCTCCCGTTTTATCTTTTGCTCCCCGCGCAAAAGGAGAAGCGGATGGATTTGTTTCGGATTTATAAAACTATATAAAAGGACACCCAAAAATGTCTGACACATTGAAATCAATTCTATTATTTTCTATATTGGTTATTATTGGAATAGCTGTCTTTATCCTTTTCAAGATTGTTATTCCTTCCAAAGAAAGAAAATACGTTTTTAATAATAGCTTGCGTCTCAAAAAAGTATTTGAACTCAACGACAGAAAACGTGAACTGTTTTCATGGGAATTAAAAGATACATATCATTTTTCATTTCGCTGTAAATCAAAATCGGCATTTGATCACTTCGACGAATTTCATTTTTTTGCGGAGAAGATTGGCGAGGACCTATGGTTCTTCCAATCAAGATTAGGGATTCTTTCCGACAACAAAAAGCAGTATTTAACTGACTATCTGCCTGCACTTGAACAAATCATGAAAGAAACAGCCGAGATTTCTTTTCCGAAAAGGAAAAAACAATCTAAATATCAGCAAATCGAAAAAGATTTGATTGCGGAAAATCAATTGCATCCCGTGTGCAAATTTGAAGTTGTCGTGACCTATTCATATACAAGCCCGCAAGGAAGAAATCATTATGTTCAAGAGGGCTATCTGACGGATCGGGAAATTCAAACGTTAATTGAGGAACGAGAAGAAAAAAACAGCAAAAAAAATTCCATACTTCGTGAACGTGCTTTGATGACAGATTCTCTTCGCTATGATATTATGAAACGCGATCATTTCCGTTGTGTAATCTGTGGGGCAACACAAGAAGATGGGGTAAAACTTCATGTTGATCATATTATCCCCGTTAGCAAGGGCGGGAAAACTGAAAAAAGCAATTTACGTACTCTTTGCGAACGTTGCAACCTCGGAAAAAGCGCAAAATATGATCCTAATGGACTGAACTGACAAGTGCCCCAACGCAATTTGTTTGCGTTGGGGCACTTGTCTATTTTTTCAAACAAGCCATATAATTTTCATACCGTGTATGCAAAAAACGGCAATTTTGCTCCGAAGCGGGCAAAGGCTGCGGGGCGCGGGTCAGGTTCTGTCCGCGTGGCAGACCAGATACAGAACCTGAAACTGCGAGGCAAGGCGGCCGAGCAGCTCTTTGGCGGATACCAGCCGCTTTTCATCGAGGTTGGTAAAGGGATCGTCAAGGAGCAGGAACGGCGTTTCTCCGTCCTTGAACAGCGCGTCCACCAAAGAGAGGCGAACGCAGAATTGCAGAATGTCGCGCCAGCCGCGGCTGTAACTTTCGGGTTGGCGGCTCATGCCGCCGTCGAGAACGGTTACGCCGAACTCGGCGTTCACATCGGCCTGCGGCGCGGCCTCGCCCGCAAGCAGGTTCAGGTATTTGCCGAAACTCTCGCGCGTTCCCGCCAGATAGCGCGTGGTCAGGGCTTCCTGCGCCCCTTTCAAGTATTCGCAGGTCAGCCTCAACAGGCGGTAGCGGTCCTTTGCGTCGGTCAACTCGTCCGATAAACGCTCGATGGATTCTTCCAGCTCGGGGATCTTTTCGGTCTCGCGCGTCGCGCGGTCAAGCTCAATCGAAAGCGCGGTCTCGCGTTCCGAAAGCGCGGCTTGCCGCTCTTTGATCCGGTCGGCGTCCGCCTGTAAAACCGCAAGATCGGGCAGGGGCGTTTGCGGGTTTTCGGCGAGCCCTTTTTCGGCAATGAACGAAGCAAGTTCGGCGCGATTGCGCTCGATCTGTTCCTTAAGCGCGGTATGGCGTGCGACCGCTCCCGCAAGGAGCTGCATGCGGCGTTCGGGATCGGCTTCCGAGAGGCAGGCGGGGTAGCGGGCAAAGAAACGGTCGATTTCCGCGAGGTTTGCGGAGAGCGCGGCGCGTTTCTCCGCGCCGGCGCGGGCGGCCTCGCGCTGTTTCGCCACCAAACGGTTCCAATCGCGCGCGCTTTCCGAAAGGCGGCGCAGCCCCGTTTCGGGGTCGGATCCGGCAATTCCGTAGCGTGCGAGATACGCGCGCAGGTCGTTTTCGCAGGCACGCAATTCGGTTTCCTCGGCGGCAAGTCCGGCCGCGCGTTTTTCCTGCTCCGCCATGCGCGCGCGCACCTGTTCCGATTCTTCGGAAAGACCGACGAGGGCGGCGACCAAATCGGCGTTTTCCGAAACAGGTTTGCCGCAGCGGGCGAGCAGATCGCGAACCGGACGGTCGTCCGCCGGTTTGGCGTTCCGGTCGGGTTTTGAGCCGGCAAACCGATCGATGGCCAGACAGACAAGCCCCGCGATCAGCCCCGCGCCGCCGCAAACGATTAACGGAAGGACGGATTTCCAAACGCCAAAGACCAATGCCGCGGCCCCGAACAGCGAAAACAACAGCGCGGCGATGGGCAGGAGTCTGGTGCGCGCGGTTACGGGCGCGGCGGCCGCCGCAGGCTCCAAAACGGCGCGCGCTTCCCGCAGCTCGGCCTCGCTCGGAAGCTCCCGAAGCCGCGCGGCGTCCTCTTGGCGTTCGCGGTCGAGCCGCGCCCGCGATTCCGCAAGCAACGTTCTCTTTGCGCGCAGTTCGGCGGCAAGCATGTGTTGATTTTCGAGGGTTTCCGCCTCGGGCGCCCCCGAGGAAAACGCGGCCGAAAGGGCGACCAACTCGTTTTGTTCCGCCTCGTTCAGCCCGATGCGGCGCAATTCGGCGTTATCGAGCGCAATGGCGCGCAGGCAGGCCTGCCGTTGCGCAAGCTCTTCCGCCGACGGAATTTCGCCGACGAACGCTTGCCCGATTGCGGCGCGCTGCGCTTCAAGCGAGCGGATCGCGTCCTCGCGCCGCTTTTTTTCATCGATACGCTCGGCGAAAACGCGCACCCGCTCGGCCTCGGCGTTTGCGGCGGCAAGCTCCGAGCGAACGGCGGCAAGCTCCTGCTCCTTGCTTTTCTGCCCGACAAACAAACCGCGTTTTTCGCGCGCCTGTTCTTTCAATTCGCGGATCTCGGCTTCCAGCTCGCCGATCTTTCCGCGGTTTCCGGTTTTCTTATAGTCTTTCGCGCGGTTTTCGAGCAGGGCATAGGCCTTCTCGAAATTCCCCATATCGTTCACGTCGTCCAGCACGCCCGTCAGCTTGGCGCGAACGGTGTCGTTCTTGCCGGACGGCGCGAGCGATCGCGCCGAAAAATAGACGCTGCGCTCGAAGCCGTCGGCGTCAACGCCGAACAGTTCCTGCCCGAGCGTTTCGGAAAACGCGGACGACGGCAGACCCGTGGAGAGGTCGGTCAGGGCGTAAACGTCGGTCTCTCCGAAGGAACGTTCCACGCGGAATTTTCCGTGCGTGCATTCAAAAACGAGGTATCCGCCGTAATTTCCGCCCTGCCAAGGCGCGTATTTTTTTCGTTCGTTTTCGTCAAGGTCGCGCTTGGCGTTTTTGGGCAGACCGTAGAACATGGCCTTGATGAATGCGGCAAGCGTGCTTTTTCCCCAGCCGTTTTCCTCGCAAACCGTGTTCAGCCCGCCCGAGAGGTCGAGCGACCAGCGGCTCAATTTTCCGAAATTTTCAATGTAGAGCGAAATCAGTTTCATAGGTCGATCTCCTCTCCCCAAAGCGCGCGCAGACCGTTCCGGATTACGCGGTCCTTATCGGCCTGCGGCAGTTCGGCGTTCATAACGCGGCGGATGAACTCCCCTTTGAGCGAAATGTCGTTCCGGTAGTCCTCGGGGCGGATCAGAAGCGTGGTTTCGCTTTTCAGCTCGGCGCAATAAAACCGGTCGTTCAGCTTTTCCGCAATCCAATCGTATTCGGGCGAGAAGGCCGGATCAACGGCGCCTTTCACCGTCAATTTCACCATGTCGTCGCCGGAAATTCCGGCAACGGCGTCCTTTGCGCGGCGCATCACGTCTTCCTGCCCGTCGCAGCCGGTAATATCGACCGCGACCTCGTGCAGGGTGCGGCGCGCGAACGGGACGAACCGCTGTTCCACGCGGCGATCCGGCGTGGTTTCCAAAAGCAGGAAGCCTTTCTCGCCGCATTCGTCGAATCCGCGCCCCTCGGGGCAGCCGCAATAGCAGGCGCGGCAACGGCCGTCCACCGACGCGCTGCTCCGCGAGTGGTAATGGCCGAGGGCAATGTAGTCAATGCCTTTTCCCGCGTAGGCGCGAATGGGAATGTCGTCCTTTTTCGCGGCGTTCGCGGTTTCCACGGCGTTTCCGTGCATCATCACAATGTTGATGTCGGCAGGGTCGAGCGCGAGCGTTTCGGCATTCGGGCGTTCGCTCGCCGTAACGGCAACGTCGCCCAAGCGGTAGGTTTTCCAGCGGGATCCGAACGTGTGGAAGTTTTCGGGTTGCGGATCGGTTTCGCCGTAGAGGTCCGTGCCGCCGTCGTGGTTGCCGGCAAGGTAAAAGAATTGCAGTTCGGGGTGTTTCGCAACCGCTTCGCGGACGATCGTTTTCGTGTGTTTGCGGACGTATGCCGGCGAATCGAAAAGGTCGCCTGCAATCAGGATTGCGCAGGCTCCTTCCGCGCTCGCAAATTCAATGATGCGGCAGAACGTTTCCAGCAGTTCGGCGCGCCGCTTTTTGGCCACCTCGGCCGAAAAACGGGAGTTCATGGGAGAATCCAAATGAACGTCCGCGCAATGAATCAGTTTCAATCGGGTACCCTCCTTTCGGGGCGGTCTATTTATATCTTACCATAATTATCCCGCAAAAAAAAGAGAAAAACGCAAATTTCCGAAAATTTTTTTGACATTTTCCGCGCAACGTGGTACAATAGAAAGAGAAACGACGAAACCCGACCCGAAAGGAGACGAACGCATGAAGCCGTTGGGACTTTACATCCACATCCCGTTCTGCCGTTCCAAATGCCGCTACTGCGATTTCTGCTCATTCCCCGCGCGCGACGCGGAACGGATGGACGCGTATGTGGAGCGGCTTTGCCGCGACCTGACCGAAAAAGCGGCCCTCTGCCGCGAATACACGGCGGACACGGTCTACCTCGGCGGCGGAACGCCGACCATCCTTTCGGCGGCGCAGCTCTCGCGCGTTCTCGGGACCGTGTTCCGCGCCTACCGCGTCTCCCCCGATTGCGAGATCACCGCCGAATGCAACCCCGCAACGGGGAGCGCGGATCTGTTCCGCGAGATGCGCGCGGCGGGGTTTAACCGGTTGAGCGTGGGGTTGCAGAGCGCGCATCGGGAAGAACTGCGCGCGCTCGGGCGCGTCCATGATTTCGGCGGTTTTCTCCGAACTTGGGAAGAAGCGCGCGAGGCGGGCTTTGACAACCTGAACGTTGACGTGATGTTCGGCATTCCGTACCAGACCCCCGCGAGCTTCCGCGAAACGCTGGAACGGGTCTGCGACCTTCGCCCCGAGCATCTCTCGGCCTACGCGCTGACCGTGGAAGCGGGAACGCCATTGGAACGGATGCTCCCGAAGCTCCCGATGCCGCAAGAGGACGACGTTGCCGCAATGTACCTCGGCATGGTCGATTTTCTCGCGGAACGCGGATTGGCGCAATACGAGATCAGCAATTTTGCGCGCGAGGGGTATCAATCAAGGCACAACCGAAAATACTGGAATACGGAAGAATACCTCGGGTTCGGCCCCGCGGCGCATTCGGATTTCCGCGGCGTCCGTTCCGGCAACGCGCGGGATCTTGACGGGTACCTGCGCGGCGAAACGATTGTTTGCGAGGAGAACCGCCCCTCGCCCGCCGAGCGGGAAAACGAATATGTGATGCTTCGGCTGCGCCTTTGCGAGGGCGTGGACGAGCGGGCTTTTGCGGCGCGGTTCGGCCATGGGCCGGATGTCTTTTTCGGGCGTCTTTCCCCCTATTGCGGCGGCGGGTTCGCCAAGCGGACGGAGCGCGGCATGGCGCTCACCCCGCGCGGATTCCTCGTCAGCAACGCCATTTTGGCCGACGTTGTGGAGTTTGGCGGGTAAATCTCGGGAAAAAGACTTGACAAACGCGCCGGTTTCGTGTAGAATAATAGAGAACAATGTTGCGAAGGAGAACCGACATGGAAGAACAACAGAACGAACGCGAATTTTATACGCTGACCGACGAGGAAGGCAACGAGAGCGAATTTGAGCTGATCGGCGTTACCGAGTACAAGGGAAAGCAGTATTATGCCATGATCCCCGCGGGAACCGAGCAGAAAGAGGACGAGTTCTGCGAGTATGTCGTCCTGCGGCTCGATCAGGACGAGAACGGCGAGGATATGCTTGTGACCGTTGACGACGACGATGAGTTTGACGACGTTGCCGACATTTTCGACGATCAATTCTCCGAAGAAGTGGATTACGACGGGGAATGAAATCCGTATTTTGAACCTGCCGTGTGCGTGATAGTCGGCATATTGGGCCTACAATCAATCAAAGGAGTCTGACCGATCTCCGGTTTGCAGACCTCCCGCACCCGCCGTCGGTTGACTTGTCCCGAGCGGGCCGCGGACGTTGGGAGCAGTAAAGGGGAAGGGAGAGGACGCCGCCCTGACTTACAGGGTTCAAAATTTCCGGCTACACGGCTCGGCGGGGTTTTTCGGTTGCCGCGCGCAATCGGAAGAGGGGGAGCCGGCGCGCTCCCCCTCGCCTGTTTCCGCCAAGCGGGAACGGGCGGCGCAAAACAAACCCAAACATAAAAACAAAATTTCGGAAAGGAATTTTCAACAATGGGAATCATCAAGGCATTGCACGATTCGATCCACGGGTCTTTGGCCGATCAGTGGCTGGAAGTACTCGAAGCGGACAACATGGACGGAACCACCGTTTTCACCAAAGGCGTGGCAGTTCGGCGCGACCGCAGAAACAACAATAAACGCGGGAACTCCGACGTGATTTCGGACGGTTCGATCATCCATGTCTATCCCAACCAATTCATGATGTTGGTGGATGGCGGACAGATCGTTGACTATACCGCGGAAGAAGGCTACTATAAGGTGGATAAGTCCGCCGCGCCGTCCCTGTTCAACGGGCAGTTCGGCGCGGTGTTGAAAGATACCTTTGCGCGCGTCAAATTCTCGGGAACGCCTTCCTATAAACAACAGGTGTTCTTCCTCAATTTGCAGGAGATCAAGGGTATCAAATTCGGAACGCCCAGCCCCGTGAACTACTTTGATCAATTCTACAACGCCGAGTTGTTTCTGCGGGCGCACGGTACTTATTCCATCAAGATCACCGATCCCATCAAGTTTTTCAGAGAAGTGATTCCGAGAAACGCTTCGCGTGTGGACATCCGTCAGATCAACGAGCAGTATCTTTCGGAGTTTCTGGAAGCGTTTCAGGCCGCGCTCAACCGCCTGTCGCTCGACGTCCGCATTTCGCAGGTCATGTCCAAAACCCCCGAGCTTTCCGCGTTCATGGCCACCGAGCTGGACGAAAGCTGGAAGGAATTGCGCGGGTTTGAGGTGCTGGCGGTCGGTATTGCGAGCGTCAGCTACGACGAGGATTCCAAAAAGCTCATCAATCTGCGCAATCAGGGAGCCATGCTCGGCGACGCCACTGTGCGCGAAGGATATATTCAGGGCGCGGTCGCCCGCGGTCTCGAAAAAGCGGGGAGCAACTCCGCGGGAAGCACGCATGCGTTTATGGGCATGGGCTTCGGCATGAACGCAACGGGCAATTTTATGGCAAGCGCATCGGCTTCCAACCAAGCGCAAATGCAACAGCAACAAGCGCAAATGCAACAGCAACAAGCGCAAATGCAACAGCAACAAGCGCAAATGCAGCAGCAGGCGGCGCGGCAGGCCCAACAGGCGGAAGCGGGATGGCTCTGTTCCTGCGGCCACCGCAACTCGGGAAAATTCTGCGCCGAGTGCGGCAAACCGAAGCCGGCGGAACCCGAAGGCTGGGTTTGCCCCAAGTGCGGCAACCGCAACACGGGCAAGTTCTGCGCCGAATGCGGAACGGCCAAGCCCGCGGGAGAGTGGTTCTGCCCCGAGTGCGGACATAAGAACGGCGCGGGCGCCAAATTCTGCCCCGAATGCGGGCATAAAAAGGACTGAACCGACCTTTGATTCGGAAAAGGGAGTGGCCTTATGGAACAAACCGCGATTTATGAATGCCCCAACTGCGGCGCGGGGCTGACCTTTGACGCGGCCAAACAGCTTTTTGCCTGCGAATTTTGCCTTTCGGAATTCACGCGCGACGAGGTGCTGGCCGCCAACAGCGAGGAAGCCGCGCGCGAGCGGGAAGCGGCTGAGGCTGCGTATAACGCCCAGATGAACGAATATGAATGCCAGAGTTGCGGGGCGCGCGTGGTCGCCGACGAACACACCGTTGCGAGCGCCTGCGCGTATTGCCACAATCCCGTGGTGCTTGTGGGACGGCTCTCGGGCGAGATGAAACCGCAGAAGATCATTCCGTTCCACTATGATAAGGAAGCCGCAAAGACGCGGTTTCTGCAATTCGTCAAGCGGAAATGGTTCGTTCCGAGGTCGTTTTTCAAGGCCGAACAGGTGGAGCAGATCGCGGGCATTTATTACCCGTTTTGGGTGACGGACGCGGACGCCGACGCGCTGTTCAATGCGCATGCCACGCGCGTTCGCAAATGGCGGAGCGGCAACCGCGAGTTCCGCGAGGTTTCGCATTTTGAGATCCACCGCCGCGGCTGCATCCATTTCGAGGATCTGACCACCGCCGCGCTTTCCGAGGCTGATAAGCGCATGCTTGAAGGCATTCTGCCGTTTCCGAGCGAAGCGCTGGAGGATTTCTCCATGCCTTATCTCTCGGGCTACGCCGCCAAAAAGCGGAACCTCTCGCAGGACGACGTCAAGGGCGAGGTCAAGACCCGCATCGTCAACTATTCCGATCGCATCCTGCGGGGAACGGTCAGCAGCGATTACAACACTGTTGAGCGGCGGGAATCGACGAGCCGCGTTCTGCGCAGCCGGTGGGATTATTCGCTCCTGCCCGTTTGGGTGCTGACCTATCGCGCCAAAAACGGGCGGGTGTATACCTACACCATGAACGGGCATACCGGAAAGGTGCATGGGGAATTGCCTGTCAGCCGCTTCAAGCTGGGGCTGTTCGCGGCAACGCTCGCCGCGGCGCTCACGGGATTGTTTACATTGATCGGGGGGTGGTTCCTGTCATGATGAGCGCAGCGGTCGTATTTCAAACGTCTCCCTATCTTGCCGCACTGCCGTTCGCGGCGGTTATTGCCGTAATCATTGCGGCGGTGGCGGCGTTCTTTGTGGCGCGGAGTTATTCCATGAAGCACAAGCCCGTGGATTATCCGCTGGATCAGTTTACCAAGCTGGATCTGCGCGAACGCTCGGACCGGTTCGTGGGCAGTCAGGTGACGAGCCGCGTGATCTCGGAAGATCGGGGAAGCGGTTCCAAGCGATAGAAACCGGAAAATCGCTCTTTTTTCGGGGAAATCGCGCAAAGGGGTTGATTTTTCCGATGTTTTATGGTAAAATGGATATCGGATCAACGGGGGCGGAACGCCCCGCGCGGAGTTTTTGTTTCCGGACAGGAGAATACATAGAATGTTAAAACGGGAAAGAGCCAGAAATATTGTGGATGCAGTCCTTGCCATCGGCATGGGCGTTTTGTGCATCGCCATGCGGGGAACGCTGCTCCATGTGTTGCTTGTGGCGCTTGGCGCATTGTTGGTTGCCGCGGGGGTTATCGATCTTGTTCTGCGGCACGAGGTGGTAATCGGCGCGGTCAAAATCGTAATCGGTGTTTTCGGCGTTTCCATGGCATGGGACCCCGTAACGGTGAACATTTTTCTCTATCTGCTTGCCGTTGTAATGTCGATTTACGGAATCCTCGGGATTCTGCAAGTGATTGTCAACAGTCAGAACGGCATCAAGTCCAAATTTCATGCCGCTCTGCGCCCTGCCGTTCATCTGGCGATCGGAATTGCCCTGTTTATTCACCAACCCGGGTTTGTAACATGGTTCTTCATTCTCACCGGCGTGTTGCTGATCGTGATCGGCGTTCTGTCGGTCGCCGCCGCGGTTTCCGAGGATTGACCGCCGAACATTTTCCGAAAGCAACGGCAGAGGATTCTCCCCGATTTGGGGAGAATCCTCTGCAATTTTCACGAAAGGAGACTTTCATGGCGAAAAAGAAACGGAAAGAGCCTTGCGACTACGGCTTTCCCAACCCGCCGTTCACCAAGGAAATGAAAGAAACGCACGATATTCTTGCCCCCGATATTTTCCCGATTCACATGATGCTGATCAGCGAGATCTTCCACATGTACGGCTATCGGTTCGTGGTTTTGCACGATAGCGGAAAGGCCGTAATCGAAAAGGGGCTGGAACATATCCATAACGACATGTGCTATCCCGCCATTTGCACTTCGGGCCAACAGCTCTATGCGCTGGCCTCGGGCGAATACGACCCGCATAAGGTCGCGCTCATCCAATTTCAAACCGGCGGAGGCTGCCGCGCTTCCAACTACATCTGGATGCTCCGCAAGGCGCTCCACAACATGGGCATGGACGATATTCCCGTGCTTTCGTTGAGCCTTTCCAAAATGGAGAAGAGCAGCGGCTTCCGCATTACCAAAATGATGCTTGCAAAGGGAATTGTCGCCGTGATTTACGGCGACATGCTGATGCTGCTGAAAAATCAGGTCAAGCCCTACGAGGCGCACGCGGGAGACTCGCAGGCGGTGGTGGACAAATGGGTTCGGGAGCTGACCGAGCAATTCCGCCGCAACAAAGGCCTGTTCGGGCGCGGGTTCCGCAGGAATCTGCGCGGCATTGCCGAGGATTTCCACCGCGTGGAGCGGCTGAACGTCAAAAAGACCAAGGTCGGCATCGTGGGGGAAATTTACGTCAAGTATTCGCCCTTGGGCAACAACGGGCTGGAAGCGTTCCTCGAATCGCAGAACTGCGAGTTCATGGTCCCCGGGGTCCTCGGGTTCTTCCAATACATGTTCGATAACCAAAAGACCGACCGCAGGCTCTACGGCGGCACCATTCGCGGCGCCATTGCGGCAAAGTTGGGGTCCACATTGGTCGGTCGGGTGGAGCGGGCCTTTATTGAAACGCTTCGGGAGTACCCCGAGTTCGTTGCGCCAACGCCGTTTTCGCATATCTGCGAGCTGGGCGATCGGGTGATCGGCCGCGGCGTAAAAATGGGGGAAGGCTGGCTGCTCCCCGCCGAGATCGCGGAACTGCTCGAAAAGGGCTATAACAACGTGATCTGCGCGCAGCCGTTCGGCTGTCTGCCCAACCATATCGTCGGCAAGGGGACGGTCCGCACCCTGCGCAACCTCTACCCGAAAGCCAACATCTGCCCCGTGGATTACGACGCGGGCGCGTCGCGGGTCAATCAGGAAAACCGCATCAAGCTCATGCTTGCCATGGCGCAGGAGAGCGAGGCGGAAGCGGCGGCCGAGCCGCTCACGGTCTGACCCCCGATTTTCCCGAAAGGAGAAGTCCGCTTGAAACGAATCGGAATCGACATCGGCTCCACCACCGTCAAATGCGCGGTGCTCTCGGAGAGCGGAGCCTTGCTTTATTCAAGTTACGAACGCCACCGGTCGCAAATCGCGCCCATGGTGGCCGCGCTGTTGCGCGCCATTGCAAAAGAATACCCGAACGAACCCATGCGGCTGGCCGTTTCGGGGTCGGCGGGCATGGGCATTGCCAACGACCTCGGCCTGCCGTTCGTGCAGGAAGTTTACGCCACGCGTCTGGCGGTCAAGGACCGCATGCCGGAGATCGACACGGTGATTGAGCTGGGCGGCGAGGACGCGAAAATCCTCTTCCTCGGCGAATCGCTCGAAGTGCGCATGAACGGCACCTGCGCGGGCGGCACCGGCGCGTTCATCGACCAGATGGCCGAGCTGATGAACCTGACGCCCGAGGAACTCGGCGAGCTGGCGGGCGAGAGCGAAAAGCTCTACACCATCGCCTCGCGCTGCGGCGTGTTCGCCAAATCGGATATTCAGCCCCTGCTCAACCAAGGCGCGCAGAAAAAGGACGTTGCCGCCAGCATTTTTTATGCGGTGGTCAACCAGACCGTTGCGGGTCTGGCGCAGGGGCGCGAGATCGCGGGGAACGTGCTGTATCTCGGCGGCCCGCTGACCTTTTTCCCCTATTTGCGCCGCGCGTTTGACGACACTTTGAAGATTACGGGGACCTGCCCCGAACACTCGCTGCTGTTCGTTGCGCTCGGGGCGGCGGTGTCGCCCTCGGCGGCCGAGGCCGACCTTGAATCGCTTGCCGCAACGGTGGACGGCTATCGGAGCCGCAACGGGTTTGCGGGCTGCCGCCCGCTCTTTGCCAATCGCGGGGAATACGAGGCATTTCTCGCCCGCCACGAGGCCGATTCGCGCGGGATCCGCGAGATTGACGCGCCGAACGGGGAAATGTTCCTCGGGATCGACGCGGGTTCCACCACCGTCAAGGCCGTTCTTTGCGACCGCGAGGGGAACCTGTTCTCTCCCATGTATCTGCCCAACAGCGGCAACCCCGTTCCGCTCATCCGCCGATATCTGACCGGAATTTACGAAAAATACCCCGACATTCGCATTGCGGGGTCGGCGGTAACGGGCTACGGCGAGGCCATTATTCAAAGCGCGTTCGGCGTGGATCGCGGCGTGGTGGAGACCGTTGCGCATTACACGGCTGCTTCGCATTTCTGCCCCGAGGTGGATTTCATCATCGACATCGGCGGGCAGGACATCAAATGCTTCCGCATCCGCGGCGGCGCGATCGACAGCATTTTCCTCAACGAGGCCTGCTCCTCGGGGTGCGGCTCGTTCCTGCAAACCTTTGCGGGCGTTCTCGGCTACACGCCGCGGGAGTTTGCCGAGCAGGCGTTGTTTGCCGATTCGCCCGTGGACCTCGGTTCGCGCTGCACCGTGTTCATGAACAGCTCGGTCAAGCAGGCGCAGAAGGACGGCGCGGGCATTGCCAACATTTCGGCGGGGCTTTCCATCAGCGTGGTCAAGAACGCGCTGTATAAGGTGATCCGGTGCGCCAACCCGAAAACCCTCGGCAACCACATTGTGGTGCAGGGGGGAACTTTCCTGAACAACGCGGTTCTGCGCGCGTTCGAGCAGGAGATCGGCAAGGACGTGCTTCGCCCCTCGGTTGCGGGGCTGATGGGGGCCTACGGAGCCGCGCTCTACGCCATGGCGCATCCCGCTGCGGGGAAGAGCGCGCTGATCGACGCGGCGGGGCTTGCCTCGTTCGAGCACCAAGTAACCGCCACCACCTGCAACGGCTGCGCAAACCACTGCCGGCTGACGATCAACCGCTTTTCGGGCGGTCGGCGTTACATCGCGGGCAACCGCTGCGAAAAACCGCTGCGCCTTGCCGCGGCCAAGGAGCGGTATAACCTTTACGAATACAAATACAACCTGCTGGCGGAGTACCGCCGGAACGAAAAGAAGTACCCCAACGCGCCAACGGTGGGTATTCCCATGGCGCTCAACCTTTATGAACTGCTGCCGTTCTGGCACACGCTCTTCGACCGCCTCGGCTATAACGTGGTCGTCTCGGGCGAATCCAACCACGCGCTCTATGTCAGGGGTCAGCACACCATAACGTCGGATACCGCCTGCTACCCAGCCAAGATCGTCCATGGGCATATCGAGGATCTTCTGGATCGCGGGGTGGACATTCTGTTCTATCCCGCCATGAGCTACAATGTGGACGAGGGCTATGGCGTCAACCACTACAATTGCCCCGTGGTGGCCTATTATCCGTCGGTAATCGGAGCCAATGTCAAAATTCCCGAAACGGTGAATTTCGTCAACGGCTTCATCAGCCTGCACGACCGAAAGACCTTCCACAGGCATTTCGTGCGCCTGATGGCCGAAAAGGGGATTCCGGTTTCGGACGGCGACGCCAAACGCGCCGCAAAAGAGGCCTACGCCGCCTACGACGGGCATATGGAAGCCGTTCGGCAAAAGGGCGGGGAATACCTTGCGCTGGCCAAGGAGAAGGGCATGCCCGCCATTGTGCTGGCGGGGAGACCCTACCACATCGACCCCGAAATCAACCACGGCATCGACCGCCTGCTCTGCGACCTCGGCGCGGTGGTTCTGACCGAGGATGCGGTGGCGCAAAAGGTCGCCCCGTTCGGAACAACGGTCCTCAACCAATGGACCTACCATGCCCGCCTGTACGCGGCGGCAAGGTTCGTTGCCGAAACGACCGACCAACCGATCCATTTGGTGCAGCTCGTGTCGTTCGGATGCGGCGTGGACGCGGTGACGACCGACGAAACGCGGGCGATCCTCGAAAGCCGCGGAAAACTCTACACGCAGATCAAGATCGACGAGATTACCAACCTCGGCGCGGTCAAGATCCGCCTGCGGAGCCTCTTCGCGGTCATCGGCGAGGGGAAATAAAGGGAATAAGACCTTGAGAGGGAGCCCCCTTTTCTTTGCGCAAAGAAAAGGCGGCTCCCTCTCAAACTCTCCCGCCTCTAAAAGAAAGAACGCGGGGAAGAGCTTATGCCGCAAGCGGCAGGAGAGGGTAGTTGAACGTCTCTTCGATAATAGCCCTCTCCGTCAGACTCGCAAGCTCGCCTGCCACCTCTCCCCAAGGGCGAGGCGAAGAAACAAGCAATCGGAAGCCTCATCCGGCTGCTACGCAGCCACCTTCCCCTAAGGGGAAGGCTCAAAGGCTTTATCCACAAGGCCGTGGCCGTTCCCCCCCATTCCCCCTCGCGGAAGGCTTCAAGCAACCGCCCGCTGGGGGAAGGCTTCAAGCAACTATCCGTTGGAAATAAATTGTTACTGCTTTCTTCCCGCTGTCCGCAAACATCATGAGCCTTCTCCCATTGGAGAAGGTGGCAGACAGAGAGGCGGGAAAGCCTCGATTGTCTGACGGATGAGGCTCCTGATGCAAAGTTACTTTAAGCCCCCTCGGGGAAGAGCTTATGCCACAAGCGGCAGGAGAGGGCGGTTGCACTTGTTGCTTTCCCCCTCTCCGCTCCGCCGTTTTGCGGCGGGGCGTCGGTCGAAAGCGGAAAGTCTGTGTCGAATCGCCCCGAAAAGCCATATTCTGTTAGCAAAGGGCTTCCGCAGGGAAGCCCCAATTCGGGAAAGGAAGCGACCGCCGTTTTGTCGCTTTTGTGAAACAGTATGGGTTTTCAAACAGTTCTCGGGGTTCTGATCCCCTTTATCGGCACCTCGCTCGGCGCCCTCTGCGTCCTCTTGCTCAAAGGGGAGCTGAACCGCCGTTTGCAGCGCGGCATGGCGGGCTTTGCCGCCGGCGTTATGGTGGCCGCCTCGGTGTGGAGTCTGCTTCTCCCCGCCATTGATCAATCGTCCGGCATGGGCAAGCTCGCGTTTCTGCCCGCCTCGGTCGGCTTTTCCGTCGGTTTTTTCTTTTTGCTGCTGTTGGACGTTGCAATCCCCCAGCCCACCGAACCGGCGGCCTGCGATGGGGAATCGCGCCTGCGCAAAGTTTATATGATGGTTCTCGCCGTTACCCTGCATAACATCCCCGAAGGGATGGCCGTTGGCGTGGTGTTCGCCGCTCTTCTGACGGGCGACGACCTTGTGACCGCCTCGGCGGCCATGGCTCTTTCGGTTGGCATTGCCGTTCAGAATTTTCCCGAGGGCGCGATTGTCTCCATGCCGCTTCGGAGCGCGGGAGTGGGCAAAGGAAAGTCGTTGCTCTTGGGCGTCCTTTCGGGCGCGGTCGAGCTGCTCGGCGCGGGCATTATGCTTGCCGCCGCGGTTTGGCTTGCCCCCGCCATGCCCTATTTTTTGAGCTTTGCCGCGGGAGCCATGTTCTATGTGGTTGTGGAAGAGCTGGTTCCCGAAATGCAGGACGGCGTGCGCAGCAAAATCGGCGCGGTCTGCTTCTCGGTCGGATTCCTGACGATGATGATCCTCGACGTGGCCTTGGGGTAAGAACGGGGGAACCCCTTGGGGCGTTCCGCCCCCAAAACCACCGCCCGCAAAAAAAGAGCAAACGCATGGAAATTTTGCGTTTGCTCTTTTCTTTCGGGGTCGTTTGCGGGGTTTTACCGTTTCAGAATTTCCTCGCGAAGGTTTGCGGCGTAAAGGAGAAAGCCGAGTTCGTTGGGGTGGAGACGGTCGGGAATGAAGAACTCGGGCGCGTGGGGGATCAGAAACTCCCCCGAAACGAGCAAAACGTTCGGCAGGTCGGCCACGCACTCGGCAATCAGACGATCCATTTTGCGCAGGGGGCCCCCGAAACGGGTAACGCGGGTTTCGCCGTCCCCGCGCCAAACGGGCGTGACCGCGAAGATTCTTGACATCGGGTAACGCTGGGAGAGTTTTTGGTAAAACGCGCGGCAGGCGACCGCGGTGCGCTCCCGCGACTGACCCGACCAATCGTTGGTGCCGTAGGCAACCGTAATATCATCAGGCGCGTCATAGGCGTCGCCGCCCTCGTCCAACAGGTCGGGGAAGAAGACGTCGCCGCCGATGCCTTTGTTCACGGGGTCGGCGTCCAGCAGGAACGCCAGACGGTTGACGTAGGAAAGGGACGGATAATGCGAGTCGTAGCCGTGGGTAATCGAATCCCCGAAGGCGTACATGGTGCGGGAACGGGGCGCGGGGGTCAACGTTGCGCCGTCGTCAATTGAAAAGTCGGAAAGGTCGATCCGCGCGGAAAACGGCAGATAGACCTCAATTTTCTTCTCGCCCGCGGGCAGTTCGGCTTCTGTGCGGAATGAAGCGGGTTCCTCGCCCAAGGCGTATTCGCGGTGCGCAACCATCCGGTTGTCCGCGTAAATATCAAACCCGAACCACGGGCGGCTTGCCCCCTTGTAGGCCGTATACGAAAACGAAAGGCGCGAGGTGTTGCTGAAAAAAGCGAAACGAACGCCCGCGGCGGCAAACGATTTGGTGTAGAAATAGTCGTTCCCCGCGGCAAGATAGGCGTTGGATTGCGCGTTGGTAAAGCGGAAGAACCGGACGACGCCGTTTTCTTCCGCAACGCGCGCCGTGCCGAACGTAACCGAGCGGAGCTGATCCAAGGTCAGTTTCATGGCGTCTCTCCCGAAAAACAGTTTTCTCTTATTTTAGCACATTTCCGCGCAAAAAGCAACCGTTTCCGGAAATTTTTACGGCGACGGAAGCCTTATTCCTTGCCCATTGCGGCGGCGATAAAGCCGAGGAAGAGCGGATGCGGGCGGTTGGGGCGGCTTTTGAACTCGGGGTGGTACTGAACGCCGACGAAGAACGGGCGTTCGGTCAGCTCCACGGTTTCCACCAGACTGCCGTCGGGCGAGAGGCCGCTCAACGTCAGGCCCGCCGCGGTGAGCGCGGCGCGGTAGTCGTTGTTGAACTCGTAGCGGTGGCGGTGGCGTTCGCTGATTCGGGACGTTCCGTAGCAGGCCGACATTTTCGTGTCGGGGGCGATCACGCAGGGGTAGGCGCCGAGGCGAAGCGTTCCGCCCTTGTTGATTTCGTCGCTCTGGCCCTGCATAAAATCAATAACCTTATGGGGGCAATCGGGGGCGAACTCGCCCGAGTTGGCGTCGGGAAGCCCCGCGGCGTTGCGGGCGAACTCGATTACGGCGATCTGCATTCCGAGGCAGATGCCGAAATAGGGAACGCGGTTTTCGCGGGCGTATTGCGCGGTCAGGATCATGCCCTCGATCCCGCGGCCGCCGAAGCCCCCGGGAACGATGATCCCGTCAAGGCCGCCCAAAAGCTGGGAAACGGTTTCGGGGGTGATCCGCTCGGAGTCGATCCACTCAATGTCCACATGTGTTCCAAGGCGGTAGCCCGCGTGGCGGAGCGCCTCGGCAACCGAAAGGTAGGCGTCGTGCAGCCGCACATACTTGCCGACCAGACCGATGCGGACGCTGCCCGACGGCTGTTTGATGCGCTCCACCATGGAACGCCATTCCGAAAGGTCGGGCGCGGGAGCCGGAATGCCCAGCTCGCGACAAACCACATCCGAAAGGTGCGAGGCTTCCAGCATCAGGGGCGCTTCGTAAAGGCAGGGAAGCGTAATGTTTTCGATTACGCAATCCTGCTTGACGTTGCAGAACAGCGCGATTTTTTGGAAGATCGCGTCTTCAAGCGGTTCGTCGCAGCGGAGCACAATAATGTTCGGGTTAATGCCCATGCCCTGCAATTCCTTCACCGAATGCTGCGTGGGCTTGGTTTTATGTTCATCCGAGCCGTGCAGAAAGGGAACGAGCGTGACGTGGATGAACAGGCAGTTCTCCCGCCCGATCTCCAACGAGACCTGCCGCACCGCCTCGATGAACGGTTGGGATTCGATGTCGCCGATGGTGCCGCCGATCTCGGTGATCACCACGTCGGCGTCGGTCTTTTTGCCAACGCGGTAAATGAACTCTTTGATCTCGTTGGTGATGTGCGGGATCACCTGAACCGTGGAGCCGAGGTATTCGCCGCGCCGCTCCTTGTTCAGCACGCGCCAATACACCTTGCCGGTGGTCAGGTTGGAGTATTTGTTCAGGTCCTCGTCAATAAAGCGTTCGTAATGGCCGAGGTCAAGGTCGGTTTCGGCGCCGTCCTCGGTTACATAGACTTCGCCGTGCTGGTAGGGGCTCATCGTTCCGGGATCCACATTGATGTAGGGGTCGAGCTTCTGCGCGGCAACTTTCAGCCCGCGCGCTTTGAGCAGGCGGCCGAGCGACGCGGCGGTAATGCCCTTGCCAAGCCCCGAAACAACGCCGCCCGTTACAAAAATGTATTTTGCCATGGTTGGTTTCTCCCTTTCTTTTTCCGTCGTTTTTCAAAAAAGCAAAGGCGTTCCGAAGCGAGGGTTGCCCCTTGTTCCGCGAACGCCTTTGTCCACAGGAAGCATTATACAACATTCGATCGGTTTTGTCAAGAGAGAACCGCCGAATTTTTTAAAAAATTTTTTTCGGTTTCCGGAGATTTGCAAAACGGGCGGGGAAGGGTTGACTTTTTCGCGGAAATATGGTATGATAGATAATAGTATAAAAACGGTTCCGCGAACCGCGGCCGAAAAAGGGGGTATGCTCTTGAAACGCTTCTGGAAAAAGACCAACCGCGGGCTTTGGCTCGGGCTTTCGTTGCTGGCGTTCCTGCTGATCTTTGCGGTGGTCGGGCATGTGCGCTTCCGCATGGAAAAACCGAAGATACGCGAGTTGGCCAAAAACTATGTTGCCGACCTGCTGAACGTCAATGCCGCGCTTGGCGACGCGAACGGCGGCGAACCGCTGACCGAGGCGCAGAAACAGGCGCAGAACAACGCGCTGGAAGCCGTTCTTTCCCAATATTGGCGCCAAGGGGAAAAGGACATTTCCAGCGGATATGCGGACGCCGCCGAGCTGCGCAAAAGATTGATTACATGGCAAAAAGGCGACCCGAACCGCCTGACCGACCTGCAGCTGCGGATTTCAAACGACGACGTTACCGTGGCCGGAGACGGGCCGAACCGCGCGAAGGTGTATATGCAGGTCAACCTGCAAACGGCGACGGTTATGGGTTACGAACCGGTTTCCAAATCCGTTGACCTGTTTCCAACCGCCTCCCCCGCCGCAAAAGGCGACGAATACGGGGAATGGACCATGAGAGGCAGCGTCAGCGTCCAATTGGAATTGGCGCGGCGGGGCGGCAAATGGTATATCGTCAGCATGAATACCGACCTCGGCGGCAACGATTCTTTTTATTACGGTTACGGGGGGCTTTTGGAATGAACAACGAAATGAAAACTCCCGTTTTGCAGATCCGGCATCTGGATAAAACGCTCGGCAACCGCAGGATCCTCAAAGACGTTTCCTTTGAAACGTACAGCGGCGAGGTGTTCGGCTTCCTCGGGCCGAACGGCGCGGGGAAAACCACCACCATCAAAATCGCGGTCGGGCTTCTGATGCTCGACGAGGGCGACATCCGCATAGCGGGTTACGACCTGAAACGGCAGTTTGAGCAGGCGATGGCGCTGGTGGGCGGCATTGTGGAAAATCCCGAGTTTTACGGGTATCTCTCCGGCTATGAAAACCTGAAACTCTATGCCCGCGTTCACGAGGGCGTAACCGAGGAGCGCATTCGGGAAGTGGTGCATCTTGTGGGGCTGGATCTCCGCATTGGCGAAAAGGTGAGCAAATATTCGCTCGGTATGCGCCAGCGGCTCGGCGTGGCGCAGGCAATCCTGCACCGCCCGCGCCTGCTCGTTCTGGACGAACCCACCAACGGCCTTGACCCCGCGGGGACCAAAGCCCTGCGCGATATCATTCGCCGCTTGGCGCACGAAGAGGGAATTTCGGTTCTGGTTTCGAGCCACCTGATGAGCGAGATGGAGATGATGTGCGACCGCGTGGGCATTATTACCGACGGCGTTTTGCAGAGCGTGAAATCCATTGAGGAAATGGTTTCGGCCACCGCGCCGGATTCGGTGACCTACCTTTTGCATGTCAACGACGCGCTTCTGGCAAAAACCCTGATCGGAGCCGTTCCCGAGGATTGTTTGCGGGTGGCCGACGACCGCACGCTGGAAGTCACCGTTCCCGCCGAGGGAGCCGAGGAAACGCTGGCCGACGTCAACGCCTCGCTCGTCAAAAACGGGGTGCGGCTCTATACCGTGGTCCATCGGGAGAACCGCCGCCTCGAGGATGTGTTCATCGAATTGACGAAAGGGGGCGATCAGATTGGCTAAATTCATTGCCTTGGTGCGCAACGAAAACCTGAAACTGCGCCGCCGCAAAACCATTTGGGTTATGCTCGTTCTGCTGTTGGTCTTTTCGCTCGGGTACACCGCCATCATCGGCGGGCTGACCGGCATGTTCGATACGCTTTTTTCCGACGGCAATATGCCGTTTGAGGAGTTCTGCGACGAGCAGATCGAAGGCTGCAAGGGTTGGCTGGCGAACGCGGAGGATCCCGAGGACGCCGAAAGCGCGCGGATAGACCTGCTTTTCTACAAGACCCTGAAAGAGATCGGCTCCGATTGGGACGATTGGCGTTACACCACCGGCATCGTTCATGAATACGCGAAACAGGCAACCGCCGGAAGCTCCGAGGCGGCCGACGAGCTGAAAGCGATGATCGACGCGAACGATTACAAGGCCTATTATCGCCGACAAATCGCGGAGAACGAGAGGATGTATGCCGCGGTTTCCGGAGCGGCGGACGCCGTTAACGAGGGCTTGCGCTACTGCTTGGAGCATGATATTGAGCCAAGCTCGGAAAATTGGAAATACAACACGGCCATGCGCATGGGCGGATTCTCGTTCCGGCTGGTGATGCACCGGACGGCGGGGGACGCATCGTCCTCGCAGTACGAGAGCGACCTGAACGACTACAGCGTTGCGAAATACCGGTTGGAGCATAACGTCCGCGTCAACCCCGCAAGCTCGTTCCAGCGGAATCTTCTCAACTTCGGCGGGGAATATGCCGATACGAACAGCCGCTTCTGGGATACGGCGCGCTCCTCGGTAAGTCTGGTTTCCGTGGTCGGTCTGTTCGGCATCATCATTGCGGCGGGCATGGTGGCCGCGGAGTTCGGAAAGGGGACCGTCAAGTTTTTGCTGATTGCGCCGGCTTCCCGCCCGAAGATCCTGCTTGCAAAATATTGCTCGCTGCTCCTGAACATGGCCATGTTTCTGTTTGCGCTGTTCTTTGCCAACCTGCTTTTCGCCGTTCTGTTCTGCGGGGGTGGAGACCTCTTTCTGCCGATTCTTTCGGTTTCGGGCGGGGTGGTCCGGAAATCGTCTCCCATCCTGCGCCTGCTCGGGCTTTACCTGCTCGACGGCGTCGGCACCGTTGCAACCGCAACGCTGGCGTTTGCCGTTTCCTCGCTGCTCCGCAATTCGGGCGCGGCGGTCGGCGTCAGCATGCTGGTGCAGTTCGGCGGAAACCTGATCAACACCATCCTTTCCATGGCCCGCGCGGATTGGGGACGGTACCTGATTTTCGCAAACATCAACCTCTCGAATATTCAGAGCGGCAGTTCCTATTTCCCGCATCAAACGGTCGGCGCGGCCATGTTCGTCGTCCTGCTGCACATGGCGGTGTTCCTGCTGGTCGCGTTCGACGCGTTCGACCGAAAGGAAGTATAGGTTTGCCAATCGTTCAGGCCCCCGTTTCCGCAAAGGAAACGGGGGCTTTTCGCGCACGTCGGGGGCGGTCGGTTCATAAACTGAAACCGAGGGGAAACCCTCGAAATTTCAAAAACGGGAAAGGGGGGCGACCTATGCCGAATCCGGCAAACCGCGCTCCGAAAACGGCGGCCGCAAACCGGACCGAGCCGCGCTATTGCGTTGCGCCGGTCGGTTCGGTCTCACAGGCCATGCACGCGCGGGACGCACTCGCGCGGGAAGGCGTTCCCGCAACGGTTGTTCGCAACGACCCCGCAGCCACGCGCCACGGCTGCGCCTACGCGATCTCCTATCCCTGCGAACGGGAACGAACGGTTCGCGCGGCGCTGCGGAGCGCGGGCATCCGCTGGCGCGGGAGCGCGCGATGATCTGGTTTGATAACGCCGCAACGAGCTTTCCGAAGCCGCCCGAGGTTGCCGAGCGGGTGGCCGGATGCCTGACGCGATGCGGCGGAAACGCGGGGCGAGGCGCGTATCGCTCCGCCATGGCGGCCGCAGAGGCAGTTTACGATTGCCGTGCGGCCGTTGCCGACTTTTTCGGCGCGGCGTCCCCTCTGCGGGTGGTTTTTACCGCGGGGGCGACCGCCGCGCTCAATCTGGCGATCAAAGGCAGCGTCCGAAAGGGCGACCATGTGCTGATCTCCGACCTTGAACACAACGCGGTGTTTCGTCCGGTGTACGCGCTCGCGCGGAGCGGCGCGATCACCTACGATGTGTTTCCCACCTATGCCGCCGACCGCGCCGCGACCGCCGCGCGCGTTCTGCGGGGAATCGAGGAGCGCATCCGGCCGAACACGCGTCTGCTTGTTTGCACGCATGCTTCCAACATTTGCTCGGCGGTTTTGCCCGCGCGGGAGATCGGCATGCTTTGCCGCAGGCACCGCATCCGGTTCATTCTGGACGCGGCGCAGTCGGCGGGGCATCTCGAAGTCAACGTCGGGCGGTTCCACGCCGACGCGGTCTGCGTCCCCGCGCACAAAGGGTTGCTCGGGCCGCAGGGAGCGGGCATGATGATCCTCGGCGACAAAACCGAGATGAACACGGTGATCGAGGGGGGAAGCGGGGTGCGGTCGCTCGACCCCGAAATGCCGCCCGACCCGCCCGAGCGATACGAAGCGGGAACGCTCCCGCTCCCCGCCATTGTGGGGTTGCGCGAGGGGTTGCGGGCTGTGGAAGCGGTGGGAATCGACACAATCCGAGCGCACGAAAAAGCGCTTTTCCGGCGGTTGCGGGAGCGCTTGGGCGAACTTTCGGGCGTTCAGATGTCGGCGCCGCACGCGGAAGGTTCGGTGTTGCTGTTTCACGCGGACGGGATCCCGTCCGAGCGGTTGGCGGCGGAGCTGGACGAACGGGGCTTTTGCGTTCGCGCGGGGTTCCATTGCGCGGCCATGGCGCATAAAACGCTCGGAACGCCCGAGAGCGGCGCCGTGCGGGTCAGCTTCGGGTGGAAAAACACGGAAGAGGAGACCGACCTCCTTGCGAACGCCGTCGGAGAGATCGTTTCGGCCCGCTGACGGGCAACGGCTCAAAGGACACGAAACCGTCTGCAACTTTGTTTCTCCCGCGGGAGAAGGTCAAGGAAACAATCCGGCGAAAAAGGAAAGGCTTTGTTCTTTCCGCGGGGCAGGGGCAAACCCTTGCCCGCGGAAAGATACAGGGCCTTTTCCTGCTTTTGTTTCATTTTCCTGCAAAAAAAGTTTCCGAAATTGCGTTTTTTTCAAAAAAACTCTTTACTTTTTCCTTAAAATATGATAGAATACAAGATGAGACATTTCTCTGTCAAAACTCTGTCAAAAATTCAGGAGGTTTTATACAAATGGCAATTCAGAGAAAAAAACTGTCCATGGACGGTAATACCGCCGCGGCGCATGTATCCTATGCGTTTACGGAAGTTGCCGCGATCTATCCGATCACGCCCTCTTCCCCTATGGCGGAAGTGACCGATACATGGTCCGCTACCGATAAAAACGTTTTCGGCGAACCCGCGAGAAACATTTTCGGCGAACGGGTAAAGGTTATGGAAATGCAATCCGAGGCAGGCGCGGCAGGCGCGGTCCACGGCTCTTTGGCGGCCGGCGCGCTCACCACCACCTACACTGCATCCCAAGGACTTTTGCTGATGATCCCGAACATGTATAAGATCGCGGGCGAACTTTTGCCCTGCGTAATCCATGTTTCCGCCCGCTGCGTCGCATCCCACGCGCTGAACATTTTCGGCGACCACTCCGACGTTTACGCATGTCGCCAGACCGGCTTTGCCATGATGGCCGAGACCAACCAGCAGGAGATTATGGACCTTGGCGCGGTGGCGCACCTTGCTTCCATTAAGGGGCGCGTTCCGTTCCTCAACTTCTTCGACGGTTTCCGCACCTCGCACGAGATCCAGAAGATCGAGGTCTGGGACTACAAGGATCTTGCCGAAATGGCGGATATGGACGCCATTGCCGCGTTCCGCAAACATTCGTTGAGCCCCGAGCATCCCGCCCTGCGCGGCTCGGCCGAGAACGGCGACATCTTCTTCCAGCACCGCGAGGCCTGCAACAAGTATTATCAGGCGCTCCCCGCCATTGTGGAAGAGTACATGGGCAAGGTCAACGAGAAACTCGGAACCGATTATAAGCTTTTCAACTACTACGGCGCGCCCGACGCGGAAAAGATCATTGTTGCCATGGGTTCGGTCTGCGACGTAGCCGAGGAAGTGATCGACTACATGCTCGCCGCGGGCGAGAAGGTCGGGCTTGTGAAGGTTCGCCTGTACCGTCCGTTCGTTGCCGCGAAATTTGCCGAGGTAATTCCCGCAACCGTGAAAAAGGTTGCCGTACTCGACAGAACCAAAGAGCCCGGCGCCCTCGGTGACCCGCTCTACCTCGATGTGGTTGCCGCGCTCGCGCAAACGGGCCGCAAGATGGATGTGGTCGTCGGCGGTCGTTACGGCCTCGGCTCCAAGGATACCACGCCCGCTTCGATCTTCGCCGTTTACGAGAACCTTGACGCGAAGAAGCCGAAGAACAGCTTCACCATCGGCATTGTGGACGACGTGACCGGCCTTTCGCTCGACGAGAAGCCCGCGCCCGAAACCGCCGCGGCGGGAACCATTTCCTGCAAATTCTGGGGCCTGGGCGGCGACGGCACCGTCGGCGCAAACAAGAACTCCATCAAGATCATCGGCGACCATACCGACAAGTACATTCAGGCTTACTTCCAGTACGACTCCAAAAAGACCGGCGGCATCACTATTTCGCACCTGCGTTTCGGTGATCAACCCATCAAGAGCCCGTACTACATCAACAAGGCCAACTTCGTGGCTTGCCACAACCAAGCGTATCTGACCAAATACGACATGGTTTCCGACATCAAGCCGAACGGAACCTTCCTGCTGGATTGCCAATGGAAGCCCGAGGAGCTTGACGAGCATCTGCCCAATTCGGTCAAGTCCTACCTTGCCAACAACAATATCAATTTCTACACCATCAACGCAACGTCCATCGCCATGAACCAGATCGGCAACCCGAAGGTGAAAAACACGGTGCTGCAATCCGCGTTCTTCGCGCTGGCAAAGATTCTGCCCGCCGCCGAGGCCATCGAGTACATGAAGAAGATGGCGTATAAGTCCTACATCAAGAAAGGGCAGGCGATTGTCGATCTCAACTATGCCGCGATCGACGCGGGCGCGGACGCGTTCGTGAAGATCGACGTTCCCGAAGCTTGGAAGAACGCGGGCAAGGACGCGCCCAAGGCCGAGGTCACGGGACCGCGCGCCGACCTTGTGGATTTCGTGAACAAGGTGGTGGAGCCGGTGGACGCGATGGCGGGCGACAGTCTCCCCGTTTCCGCGTTCGAGAAGTATGTGGACGGACAGTTCCCGCAAGGCTCCGCGGCTTACGAGAAGCGCGGCGTTGCCGTTTTGGTTCCCACATGGCATCCCGAAAACTGCATTCAGTGCAACAACTGCGCGTTCGTTTGCCCGCATGCGGCCATCCGCCCGTTCGCGATGACCGAGGAAGAAGCCGCCAAGGCTCCCGAGGTTACGAAGTTCACGGCGAAACCGGTGATCAAGACCAACTACAAGTTCACCATGGCCATCAGCCCGCTGGATTGCATGGGCTGCACGCTCTGCGTAAAGGCTTGCCCCGTTTCCAACAAGGCGCTTGAAAACGCGCAGAAAACGGTTGCGGCGGAACAGCCCGACCTCGATCCCAAAACGGCGGCAAAGGCCGCGGCCAAGCTCGCCGCGCCGAAGCTGGCCATTGAAATGGTTCCGCAGGCGAAGGAATCCGCGCAGCAGGCGGCGTTCGATTATGCGGTTGCCAACGTTTCCGAGAAGCCCGAGCTGATCAACGCAACGGTCAAGGGAAGCCAATTCAAACAGCCGCTGCTCGAGTTCTCCGGCTCCTGCGCGGGCTGCGCCGAAACGTCCTACGCGCGCATCGTAACGCAGCTGTTCGGCGAGCGGATGTATATTTCCAACGCAACGGGTTGCTCCTCCATCTGGGGCGGCTCCGCGCCCGCAACGCCGTACACGGTGAACAAAGAGTCGGGCAAGGGTCCCGCTTGGGCGAACTCCCTGTTCGAGGATAACGCCGAGCACGGCCTTGGAATTGCGCTGGGGCAGAAGACCGTTCGCACCAAGCTGATCAACTACATCAAGGCATTGGGCGAAAAGGTCGAGGACGAGGAAAAGAAAGCGATTATCAACGCGTACCTTGACACCGTGGACGACGGCGAGAAGAACGCGGCGGCAACCAAAGCGTTGGTCGGGATGCTCGAAAAATGCGGTTGCGATTGCGAGGAGAGAGCCAAGATCTTGGCGGAGAAGGATTACCTTGCCAAGAAGTCGGTCTGGATCTTCGGCGGCGACGGCTGGGCATACGACATCGGGTTCGGCGGATTGGACCATGTTCTGGCTTCGGGCGAGGACGTGAACGTGTTCGTTTTTGATACCGAGGTGTATTCCAACACGGGCGGGCAGGCGTCCAAGGCTTCCAACATTGGTCAGGTGGCGCAGTTTGCGGCCGCCGGTAAGGCCATTGGAAAGAAGAACCTTGCCGAAATTGCCATGTCCTACGGCTATGTATACGTGGCGCAGGTTGCAATGGGAGCGGACATGAACCAGCTGCTCAAAGCGCTCAAAGAGGCTGAGGCATACCATGGCCCGTCGCTGATCATCGGCTACGCGCCTTGCGAAATGCACGGGCTGAAAGGCGGCATGCAGAACTGCCAGCTTGAAATGAAGAAGGCTGTGGAAGCGGGCTATTGGCAGATGTTCCGCTACAACCCCACGCTCGAATCCAACAAGCTCTCCATCGACTCGAAAGAGCCGTCCAAGGACTATGTGGACTTCATTAAGAGCGAGACGCGTTACGCGCGTTTGGCGCAGTCCTTCCCCGAAAGAGCCGCGGAGCTGTTCGCGAAAGCGGACGCCAACGCCAAGGCGAAGTACCAGAGACTGCTCAAAATGGGCAAACTCTACGAATAATCCGCAAAGGAACATTGAAACAAAAAAAGAGCGGGCTTGCCGAAAGGCAAGCCCGCTGGCTTTTTTATTTTGCTTTGTTCACGGTTTCAAAAGGCTCAAAGCTATCGCCCGCATTGTTTACTTTCAGGGAATAGTCAAGACTGTAATTTGCGGAAGCCGCCGCGGTAAAATCGCGGGAATTTGCAAATGAAGTTGTCAGATCCCCATCGGATGTAAAGGAAACAGAATACAAACTGCCGTTTTTGATTATAACGGTAAATTTCGCTTCGTCGGGGACTACGGAAGCCGCTTCAAATTCGCCGAACACATGCGCCTTTGCGGTTGCCGATCCCAACGGATCAAGGTCAAGTTCTCCGTTCAACCATGTGAGAATTTTTGCGATTTCCGCGTTTTTCACCCCGACGGAATAGGTTACGGTATCTTCTTTTTCCACCTTTTGAACGAATGTAAATTGTTCAAGTTGATTGAAAATATCGAATAAGTAACGGGAATCGGTTTGATTTACCTGATACGGGTTGATCAAAGTTGTTTTATCGGCCAGAAGTTTCTTTTCGATGATGTAGACATCCCCGTTTGAGAGGCGGGTGCGCTTAACATGAACGTCGGAAATTTCCGCGGCTTTGTAGATGTCGGCGTTTTTCAGGTCGCTGTCAATTTCAATATCGTTGTGGAAGTACACCGTGTCACCGTCAATTTTTCGGAAAGCGGAGCCTTGGAATGTTGCGTTTATGGAATTTTTCGAGGGGTACCCAACTCCTGTTTTAACCGTAAAATCATAACCCGAATGTTCATTGGAAATAAAAGTGTTCAAATATCGGGTAACTTCCGTTACGGACGTTTCAACTTCCCCGGGTGTTAAGGCAAGGCCTGTAAAGACGCGCGGCGAGATTGGGGAAGCGGTTCCCGTATTTTGGAATGTTAAAAGATACGCCAAATGGAACTGAACGCTGGAAACGTTGATTTTCATTTCATAGCGGTAGGTCTTGATCGTACCGTTCGAGAAGGTTACGTACATTCCCGTGTCCACATTGTTTTCGGGTATATTTTCAATCAGTTTTTTCACAGCCGCGCTATTCAGAATTTTACTCGCCATTGCGATTCCCGCGGAAGCGTTGAAGGATGTGTTCAACCGGTATTCATTGGGAACAGAGGTGGGTTCGATGGATTTCAGCTGGCTTTCATCATATTCAAAAAGCGCTTTTGCAAACGAGGAAGAATCAAAACGATAGGAATCGTCAACTTCTTCCACGGAATAATCTCTCAACAGGTCGTTTTCATCCAGCGATATTTTTTGCAGGGTGTTTGCTCTCCGTATTTGATATTTGGATCCGTCGTAAAAAAGGATTCCAGAGTTTGTATGCGCGTCGTAAAACGAAACATCGCCTGTATTGCTGTATATAGAATTACCGTCTGTTTTTCCCGAAAGAGAGACCGCGCCGTATGCGGCTGTTGCCGTTAAAGTATAATCATAATCGAATCCTGCAACAGAAGAGCCGATGGTGTTTTCCCGTGCCTGCTGAAACGCGGTTTTGTAATCATAGAATTGCGCGTAAAGCGTGGTGTTTTGATTTACCGTAAACGGAAAAGTCGCTTTTGTGGAGAAAGCGGCGTCCGTGTACCAACCGCCGAAAATGTGATTGGCTTTGGTCGGATCCGCGGGCTGCTGAAACGACGAACCCTTTTCAAGAACCTGATCGCGCATATCGGCTCCCGAAAAAACGATTGTGCAGGTTTCGGCGGTATTGTCGCCCGTATCGGTTTTGGCGGCTCCGCCGCACGAGGCGAGAAGCAAAAGGGCAAGAACGGTGGTCAAAAGAAACAGAAAGTTTTTTTTCATAAGTATGTTCTCCTTATATCAAATTTTCAATCGTCGTTTTTCTCGGGATGTTTGACGTTTTTGTAAATCGCGAACGGATAGACAAACAGGGAAAGGGTTCCGCTAACCGCAATTGCAAGCGCAAACGCCGCAATCGAAGCCAAAATTCCAAGGATCGCCAAGGTGAGTTTAATGGTGATTAACCAGATAAAGCCATCCAGATCCCAAGAAAAAATGATTCCCGGCATGCGAAAACTCCATAAAGCGATTGATTCAAACAGATCGCCGATGAAGTTATTTTGCAGGATACAGCAGGAGATCAACGCAAAAATTGCAAGGGGAAGAACGATTGCAAGCGGAATTAAAGAGGGGAGTTGGTTGGCGGCGATCACTCCAATCATAATGCCGAGTACAGCCAACGCGCCGAGGATCCCCCAAACGAGAGAACGCCGACGGAGCGTCAGCCCGCGCTCCACGGCCGTTTCGTGCGCCTGCTTCTTGTTCTTTTCGTCGCATTCCTTGCAGAGAACGTGTTGCGTGGATGTTCTGGATTTTCCGCTGTAATGATATTTTGTATTCCGAACGATGTCGCCCCCGACATAAATCGGGCGGTTGCATTGCTCGCATACGGCCAAAACGGGCTTTTGTTCCTTATAAACATATTCCGTTTTGACAACGATCTCCGGCTCGGGCGGTGGGGCGGGTTCGGTTTCCTGTTCCGGCTCCGCAAGGCCGAGAAGAACATCGGTGGAAATGCCGAATATTTTTGCCATTTCTTTAATGGTGCCAAGCGAGGGCTCCACCTCGCCGTTTTCCCATCGGGAAACCGCCTGCGCCGATACGAACAGTTTGTCGGCCAATGCTTTTTGGGTCATGTTTTGCTCTGTTCGGAATTGTTTGATTCGATTGCCGATTTGTGGATTGTTCAATGTTGAAACACCTCTTTCTTTTTGATTTTGGTTTGCGGCAGGTCGCAATTTTATGATAAACAAACCGTGGAGTTTTGTCAAGCAACAAAATGTTGAATTGCCGAAACGGTTTGTTGAATCCGCACCAAAAAGCGATTTTTAACAAAAAAAGTGCGCCCCGAGAGGCGCACAAAAAAGCGTTGCTCCTCTTGTTGCTACACAATTACATTCCACCCGCAGGGATACGGAAAGTAGGAAAACGCTTTTTATCAGAAAGCATTTCCCGCGGGTACAGAAGTATGTAATTGTGTAGCATATTCATTATACAATAATTTTCCCGTTTTGTCAACAGTTTGTGGATTTTTCATTTCTGCCTTATAACGTATCGTTGAAAAAACAGGCGGGACGCTTTGCTTGGCGTCCCGCCTGTTTTGTTGTTTTTTTGCACCCGTCAGATGCGGAAGCACTTTTTGAGCGACTTGATCTCCCCGAGAACCAACAGCGTTTTGTTTTCGGAAAGCCGCATATCGGGCGTGACCGCAACGCTCAACTCTCCGTTCCATTTGACCGCCAGAATGTTGATGTTGAACTTTTTGCGGATGTCGATTTCCGCAATGGTCTTTCCGATCCACGTTTTGGGAACCGAAACTTCCAGAATCACGTGAGAGGCGTCGAGTTCCACATAGTCGAAAATATGATCCGCGCTGTACCGCATGGCAATCCAGCGGGCAAGCTGTTTTTCGGGGTAAACGACCTCGTCCGCCCCGTTGCGCAGCAGAAATTTCGCCTGCGTGTCGTTCTCGGCGCGGGAGACCACCTTTCTTGCGCCAAGCTCTTTGAGCAGGTTGGTGGTTTCCAAGGAGTTCTGAAAATCGCTCCCGATGGTCACAATGCAAACATCATAGTCCGGAACGCCGAGCGATTTGAGGAACGCCTCGTTGCTGCTGTCCCCGATCTGCCCGTTGGTAACAAGGGGCATCACCTCGTTCACGCGGTCCTCGTTGTTATCAACCGCCATCACTTCGTGCCCCAGCTCGTGGAGTTCGGCGGCAATGTGCTGGCCGAACCGCCCCAACCCGATCAGAAGAATGGATTTTGTTTTCATAGTATTTCTCCTCAAACGGTTCGCCGTCAGCCGATGGAAATTTTATCCAGCGGAAGCATGGAACCGGTTTTCACCTTTTTGCCGAGCGTGGCGTAAATCAGCGTCAGGCACCCCACGCGGCCGAAAAACATCAGCGCAATTAAAATAATTCTCGAAGCCGTTCCGAGCGTTGGGGTCAACCCAAGCGAAAGCCCCACCGTTCCAACGGCGGAAGCGGTTTCAAACAGGCAGGGGAGCAACGGCAGGCCTTCCACCGCGCAAATGGCGAGACCGCCGAAGAAAAACAGGGAAAGATAAATGGTGAAAATGGCGGCCGCGTGCTTGACCGTTTCATCCGAGATCCGGCGGTTGATCAACTGCGCGCTATCCCGCTTGCGGAACACCGAAACGACGGACGCGACCAACACCGCAACAGTGGTGGTTTTCAGACCGCCCGCGGTGGATCCCGGGGAACCGCCGATCAACATCAGCGGGAGCATCAGCAAAAGCCCCGCGTCGGACATGGACGTTAAATCCACGCTGTTGAAGCCCGCGGTTCTGGTCGTTACCGATTGGAAGAGGGAAGCCAACAGCCGTTTTCCGAGGGGCAGATCGGAAAATTCGAGGAAAAAGAAGAACAGCGCCGGAAACACGATCAACACCGCCGAAACAAGCAGAATAACCTTGCTTTGCATGCGGTAGCGGCGGAAATGCAGTTTGTTTTTGCAAACGTCTTCCCAAGTCAGAAAGCCGATGCCGCCGACGATGATCAGAAGCATAATAACAAGGTTGACCACGGGTTGCCCCGTATAGCTCGTCAGGGAAGAGAACGGGGCGCGGTTGCCCATTAAATCGAAGCCCGCGTTGCAGAACGCGGAAACCGAATGGAAAAGCGACATCCAAATGCCCTTGGCGCCGAAATCGCGGATGAAAACGGGCATCATCAGAACCGCGCCGACGGCTTCAATGCAGAACACGGCGCGAACGGTGAACGACATTAACCGCACCACGCCGCCAACGGTGGGAGCGGAGACCGATTCCTGCATGGTGTTCCGCTGCATCAGCCCGATTTTGCGCCCCGAGATGATGGCGACCGCCGCCGCGACCGTTACAACGCCCATGCCGCCGATCTGGATCAGAACAAGCAGGATCAGTTGGCCGAACCACGACCAATAGGTTGCCGTATCGCGCACGATCAGGCCGGTTACGCAAACGGCGGATGTAGAGGTAAAGAGGGCGTCGGAAAAAGGCGTGACTTCCATGGAGCGGCTCGAAATCGGCAGCATCAGAAGCAGCGCGCCAACCACGATAACCGCCGCAAAGCCAAGCAGAATTTTCTGAAACGGAGACAGCTTGCTTTGGAGCTTTTTGAAGATCATGGGCGGATTTTTCCTTACAAATACGGTTTGCGGAACATTTTCCATCGGTTAGTATACCACAAATTGCCGTTTTTGTCAAGAGAAAGCGCAAAACAGGCGGGTTTTATCCCTTTCAACAGGGATGGGCCGCCGCCCAAACGGGGACGGCGACCCAACCTCCGGAGTTGTGTTTTTTCGTTACGGGTCGATCTCCGCAATGCGGGAATATCTTGCCAAGGGATAGAAGCCGTCGTGCGCCTCGCCCACAAACATGCGCGAAAGATCGCCGCCCGTAACGCGGGTAACGCCCGCGCGAAGGAGCCGTTCCGCCAAGATCGGCCGATCATCCTTGCCGCAAAGCAGGCCGCAGGTTTGCAAATGCGCCTTGTGTTCTTTCAGCGCGGGAACGATCTCCGTCCGCTTCAACGGTTTGACCCAAACGTCGCGGAACAGGTAGGAAAGCTCCAACCGGCTGTCCTCGCCCACGCGCACGCTGACGCCGTTTCCGTAATACACGGTTTGATTCGGGTTTTCCAACAGGTCGTTGTAAATGCGAATGCTGTTCTTTCCCCGCATGCCGACGTCGGCAAACCCCACCCGACGGTTCACATCCGAAAGAATATGATAAAACCGCTTTGCAAACGCGGAAACGGTTTCCATGTCGTCGGTATCCACAAAAATGCCTTGGCAAGAGGAGCAAAGCACTTGGTTGGTGGCGCAGACATGCTCCGCAAGCGCGGTCAGGTCGGCGTCGGTCGCGTCTGCCGCGGCATAGGCGAACGAGAGCTTATGCCCCCACGCAATGATTTCGGTTTTCACATCGCAGAGCGTTCGGGCGGCCTGAACCGCCGCGTCTCCGCCCCAAACCACCACCGCGTCGGCAATGTCGGCAAACGTTTTCAGCATTTCGGTTTCGGTGGACGGTACGTCAAACACATAGATGTATTCCGCCAATGCGGGTTCGGCTTTGACCAACTCGGAAAGGAGCCTGACCGAAACGCCGCTGTCGCCCGTCGGGAGTTTCAGAATGTTCACATTTCCGGCCAATAATCCTTCCACAACGCTGTATGCGGGAAGCGCGTCCACGTTTCCGGCCGCGATATGGAACAGAATGCCGAGCGGAACGCGGCGGCAAAGCGTTCCGGACGGCAACCGGCGGTCCTCGGCGTTCTCGCCCAGCTCCATGCGGCATTTGGCTTCCAACCCCTCGCGGGAGAACAGTTTTCCCATTTCCAGAAACCGTTCATAGGAGAGGTCGACCACCCGCAACAGCGGCAGAACGATGTCGTCGAACGCGTGATCGCAAACCTTGCGATACAGAAAATCGCAGGCGCGGATAACGGTTTCGCGGGAGAGCGGGGGACTTTGATTCAACGTGCGGAAGCAGTCGTTCCTCAATGTGCCGAGCAGGCGGGATTGTTCCTTGTTTTCGTAACACGTACCGCGATAAAAGATCATTTTACATCCCCCGCTCCTTTCAGAAATTCGGATGCGCCCTGCGCGCATGTCACCACATCGCGGATGCCGACGCGGCCGAAGATCTCCAACCACGGCGACGGTTCTCCGCAGGGGCAAGGCTCGGTGTGGACCATGCCGAGGTCGTCGGTTGTCACCGAGAGCAACGGCATGACCGAAACGGCGGGGGTCAGCAGGTTGATCAGCCCCATGCGGTCGTTTCCAACGGGTTGCAGGGTGTCGGGGTCGCGGATGATCACGCGGCCGTAGGCGGGGATATGAAAATGATGGCAACGGCAGTCGGTATAGAGGATGGGATGCTCCACCGCGCCGAAAAATTCCACAATGTGGCGGTCGTCAATGCCAAGCACCTCGTAAACGAGGCGGTAAAAGTCCTCTTTGGAAACCTTCTCCGCATAAAACTGCTTCCAGCCGCCCCCAAGCGTTACGAGCGAGCCTTTCGGCATTTGCAGGGCGATGCCGGCGTCCTTCATCTCTTTCAGCAAAAAATAGGTGTAGGCGGGAAACCCGATGGTGCGAACGGGGAATTTGGATTTGGAATAGCGGATCAGTTTTTGCTTAACGGCTTCCAGATCCAGCCGGTACGCGCCGTTCCGCCAACGCAGGGCATAGGTGCGGGAGAGAGCGGGGGAAAAGAGCGTTGCCCCGAAAGAGGTGCGCGCAATGGCGGTTTTGTTCGAGCGGTTCGGCTCAAACCCGAACACCACATAATGGGTGGGTTTCAGGCTCCACAAACGGTGGTAGGAGCAAACGCGCTTCACCATTTGCCACATTCGCCAAAGATCGGAAACCGAAAAACCGACCCGCGATTTGTTCCCGCCCGACGTTCCCGAGGACGTTGCCTGAACCAAGGAACGGCGGTTGGCGCGAAGGTCGTGGCGTTTGAAATAGAGGGTTGGCAAAAAGGGGATTCCGGCAAGGTCGTCGAAGCTGTTCAGGTCGCGGCGGGGGTCGAATCCCTTGGCGTCGAGCAGGCGTTTGTAATCGGGACAGCGGTCGTACTGAAAAATACAGTTTTCCCGCATGGCAAGAAAAAACAAGCGGTCGGAATTGCCGGAGTAAAGGTCTTTTTTGCGGGTTCGGAAGAGCTTGTTCGCGTATTTCACGGCGGTTCTCCTTTTCTGCCGATGATGGATCCTACGCTTCTATTGTAACACAAACCCGATAAAATGTCAATGGCCGATTTACCACAGAGGGGGGCGAGGCCGCTCAAACCCGATATTTTTCCGCGTAGGCGGCGAATCGGCGGGCAAAAGCCTCGTCGTTTCCGTATTTAATGCCGTTGAGGTAGCGGTGCGATTCCAGCGAACTGCGGCCAAGCTCCATCAGCGTAACGGCGATATTCGAGCAGTGGTCGGAAACGCGTTCGAGGTTGGTCAGGATGTCGGAGAGGACAAACCCCATCTCAATGGTACAGCTCCCCGCAACCAAACGGTTGACATGGTGGTTTTTCACCGTCGCAATCAGACCGTCGATCACCTGCTCCAACGGCTCCACGTCCTCGGCAAGCGCGGCGTCCTCCTCGCGGTATGCTTTTCCGGTCGTTTCCAGAATCTCGGTGGTCGCCCGAATCACCGTTGCCAGCTCCGTTTGCGCGCTCTCCGAAAACACGATCTGCTTTTCGTGGATCTCGCGCGACACTTTGAGCAGGTTGACCGCGTGATCCCCGAGCCGCTCGAAATCCCCGATGGCGTGCAGCATCCTTGCAATTTCGCGGCTGTCCCCCGTCGATTGGCTTCCCGCGCCGAGGGGGACCAGATAGGAGCCGAGCTTGTCCTCCAACAGGTCCAGCCGATCCTCGTTTTTCAGAATTTCGCCGTCCTTTTTCTCGTCGTAGTCGAACAGGATGCCGAACGACGCCAAAAGGGTATGCCTTGCCAGCTCGCACATTTCCGCCGTTTTGTTCCGGCATTCCGCAATCGCCACCGAAGGCACGCGCAGCAACCGCTCGTCCAGCACAAATTCCGGCTGCTCCGTCGGCTTTTCTTTCAGGATTTTCGCGACCAAACCGGTCAGCGGCTTGGCGAGCGGCAGGAAGATCAGCGTCAGAATCAGATTGTAAACCGTGTGGATCAGCGCGATATTCCAAGGGTTTGCGGCCATTTCCGAAAACGGAAGCGCGCCGACGCCGTTCAGAACCAGAAACAGGGGCAGGCAGACCGCCGCGCCGATTGCCTTAATGGAAAGATGCGTTGCCGCCACCCGCTTGGCTCCGATGTTGGTGCCAAGGCAGGAGATCAGCGAGGTTGCGCAGGTTCCGATGTTCAGCCCCATCACCATGGGGATCACCGCGCCAACGCCGAGGCTGCCCGACATGGAGAGCGCCTGCAAAACGCCGATGGCCGCCGCGGAACTTTGCACAACGGCGGTAAAGACCAGCGCGAGCAAAAGCCCCACAATCGGGTTGGAGAGCCGTTCGAGCAGGGAAGCGAACGAGGGAAGCTCGGCAAGCGGGCTGACCGCGTTTCCCATCATCGTCATCCCATACATCAGAAGCGCAAATCCGAGCAGCGCGTTTCCGGCAATTCGCTTGCGGTCGGACTTGGCAAACATCAACAGCGCAATGCCGACCAACGCCACAACGGGCGAAAAATTGGCGGGTTTGAGCATTTGCAGCCACACGGACGAGGTTTCCACGCCCGAGAGGGAAAGGATCCATGCCGTCAGCGTGGTGCCAACGTTTGCGCCGAGGATTACATAAACCGTTTGCCCGAACTGCATGATTCCCGAACTCACCAACCCAACCAGCATCACCGTGGTGGCGGAAGAGGATTGCATGGCAACCGTCAGAACCATGCCGAAGAACAGGCTCAACAGCGGGTTGGACGTCACCTTTTTCAGCGAACGCTCCAATTTGCCGCCCGCCGTTTTTTCGAGGGACGAGGACATGATGTGCATGCCGAACAGGAAGAACGCCAACCCGCCGGCGAGGGAAAGAACCGAAAAAAGATCCATAAAACACTCCAAAAAGAAAATTTATACCCCTATTCGGTTTTATTATAACACATTTCGGAGTGCCTGTCAACCCCTTGGCGCAACATTCGGAAGATTGACCGAAATCCCCTGCAAATCGGCAACGGAACCGTGCAATCTGTACGCGAAAACCGCGCCGTTTCGGGGGAAACGGCGCGGTTTTCGGGGATTGCTTTTTTGGGGGAACGGAACCGCCGCGCGGGGTCAATCCTCGGGAACGGCGGCGAGGTGCGCAACCACGTAGCCGCTCAACTCGGCGGCGCGGAGCAGGCATTCTTCCATGGGTTTGGAAGAGAGGTAGGCCGTCGACCACGCGGCGGTAAAACTGTCCCCCGCGCCAACGGTGGAAACCACGCGGTCGCCGATTGCGGGCTGGCGGTAGGAGCGGCCGTCTCCGGCGGTGTAGGCAAACGCGCCGTCCTTTCCGAGCGTCAGAATTACGACCCTGATCTGCGGGAAAGCGGCGCAGATCGCCTTTGCAATGTCGGCGGGCGAATCCGAGACGGCGCAATAGAACCCCATTCCGCGCAGGAGCGGTTCCTCTTCCGCGCTGACTTTGAGGACCGTGGCGTTCCGCAGGCAGAAAGCGGCCGACTCCGCGTCGTAGCAATCGGGGCGCAGGTTCGCGTCGCAGATGATGTTCGGGAATCGGCATTCCGCAACCAAACGGCGCAGGGTGGCGCGGGAAACGGCGTCCCGCTGGATCAGCGTTCCGAAGCAGAGCGCGTCGAACGCCGATTGCCGGATGTCGGCAAGGTCGTCCGCCGAGAGGACGATGCGGTCGTATGCAGTGTTCCGCAAAACACGGTAGCGCGGAACGGCGTTTTCATCCAAGGTGACGAGGCATTGCCCCGTCGGCTCCGCAACGCGGCGGACAAACCGACCGTCCACGCCGAAATGCGCGAGTTTTCCGAGCGCGCCGTTGCCGAGTTGATCCCGACCGACCGCCGAGATCAACGCCACGTTCGCGCCGCACCGCGCCGCGTGCGCGGCAAAATTAAACGTTGCGCCGCCGATAACGGAATGATCCGCGTAAACGTCCCAAATAATTTCTCCGTAAGCCAAAAGATTCGGTTTCATGTTTTCTCCCCGTCGGGTTCCGGTCTGCCGGAACTTTTTGTCTCTGCCATGATTATAGCACAAAACGGCGTGGTTGTCAAGAATTTGCGCGAAAAACGGACGAACGCGGGCCGGCCATAGATAGCAAGAAAGGATGAATTGTTAGCATTTTGTCGGTTCCTTGCCCGAAGGGCTTTACATTTATCCGTTTTTTCGTTATAATGAAAGAAACCGTTCCGGAGAACGCGTTTTTTCCGAAAAAGTTACATAATCACATAGAAAAAAGTTGCTTTTTTCCATGGTTTTTCCCATTCGGATATGTTATAATACGAAAAAAAGGAGACATTCATTCCATGCAACAAACCGAAAATTGCGTAACGCCCATTCCCATGAAAAAGGTCAGAGCGGTTCTGATCGGGGCGGGCGACCGCGGAACCATTTATGCCAAACTCGGCAAGGAATCCTGCCCCGAGTTTGAGTTGGTCGGGGTGGCCGATCCCGATCCGGTCCGCAGAAATTACATCCGCGATTTGTTTGAACTGCCCGAGAGCGCGTGCTACGAGCGCTGGGAAACTCTGCTCGGTCAACCCAAAATGGCGGACGCGGCCATTATCGCAACGCAGGACCGGATGCACTACGAACCTGCTATGAAAGCCATCTCCTTGGGCTACCACCTGCTGTTGGAAAAGCCCGCCGCGCCAACGGCCGAGGAATGTTTGCAAATTGCGGAAGCGGCGCAGGCAAGGGGCGTTGAAGTTGTTGTTTGCCATGTGCTGCGGTTCACGCCGTTTTTCCGCCTGCTCAAACAGATCGTCGACGAGGGCAGAATCGGCAAGATCGTCAATATCGTCCATGTCGAAGAGGTCGGCAACGTTCACCAAAGCCACAGTTTTGTGCGCGGAAACTGGCGCAACTCCAAGACCAGCGCGCCCATGATTCTTGCCAAGAGCTGCCACGATATTGACATTCTGCAATGGCTGTTGGGAGAGAAATGCACCCGCGTGCAGAGCTTCGGGTCGCTCTCCTATTTCCGCCGCGAAAACATGCCAGAGGGCGCGCCCGAGTATTGCTACCAAGGCTGCCCCGCGGGCGATACCTGCCCCTACAATTCGCAAATTGTATATCAGAAAAGACGCATGTTCACCACTACCGCAACGCGGAAACATACCCCCACGGAAGAGGACATTCGCAAAGCGATTACCGAAACCGATTACGGCAGGTGCGTATTCCAATCCGACAACAACGTGGTGGATCACCAAGTGGTCAACCTCGAATACGAGGACGGAGCCACTGTTTCGTTCACGATGAGCGCGTTCAACAAGGGCGGCCGGAAGATCCGCATTATGGGCACCAAAGGCGAGATCAACGCGGAAATGTCGTGGGACCATGTGGACCTGTTCGACTTTTTGACCCGCACCACTACGCAAATCAAAATTGCGGACGCCATTCGGGACGAAACCATCAACGGCGGCCACGGCGGCGGCGACCGCGGAATCATCCGCACTTTCTGCGCCTACCTGACCGGAAACTACCACGGGAACACGATTACCGATATCGGCACCTCGGTGGAAAACCATTTGACGGCGTTCGCGGCCGAGGAAGCCAGATTGAACGGGAACACCGTTGCAATGAAAAAATTTGCGGAAGAGCTTCGCGCCTCTTTTGCGGAAACGGGGAAACGTCAAAAATGAAAATCGGATTGTTTGCGGATTCGCATGAATCCGACCTTGCCGTCAGTTGCAGAACGCGGCGGCCGTCGCTGTCCTACGGAAAAATCAAAGAGGCCATGGCCGCTTTTCGGGCGGGCGGCGCGGAGTTGGTAATCTGCCTCGGCGATCTGCTGGACCATTGCGCCGACCGCGCCGACGACGAGCGCGAGTTCATCCGCCTTTCGGAAATGATCCGGTCGTTCGGGCTTCCATTCTATTGCGTTCGCGGGAACCACGATTGCGAGAACTTCGTTGAAGAGGATTTTTACCGCATCGGCAAGTTTCAAAAACCCCCGTTTTCCGAAACATTCGGCAACAAAACGCTCGTTTTTCTGGACGCCAACTACCACGACAGCGGCGACCGCTACCTGCCGCAAAAAATCGATTGGACCAACAGCTGGCTCCCGCCGGAGCAGGCGGAGCGGCTGAAAGCCGTGCTTGCCGACCCCGCTGTGGAAGAAGCGGTCGTCTTTCTGCATGAATTGCTCAACCCGAGCGCCGATCCGCGTTATCTCGTCCGGAACGCGGCGGAAATCCGCGCCATCCTCGAAAAATCGGGGAAAGTGCGCCGCGTGTATTGCGGGCATTACCACAAGGGCATGCGGGAAACCTGCAACGGCATTTCCTATGTTGCCCTGCCCGCCATGTGCGAGGGAGAGGAAAACCGGTACGAGATCGTCGAACTATAAAAATCAACCATAACGGAGAAATCAAAAATGGCAATTGTTTACAGCGCGGAACATCGCGTGTTCAAGCTGGACACCGCTTCCACATCCTACCTTTTGCAGGTCGGCCCCGAAAACTACCTGCTGCACCTTTATTACGGGGCGAAAGTATCCGACGCCGACCTCGGCTATCTTTCCTACACCGTCTATCATTCCTCGCATTATCCCCGCGTCAGAATGGAAACGCCGCCGGAGCCTTTTTTCAGCAAGGGCGTTCACCGCATGGAGTATTCCTGCAACGGCTGCGGCGATTTCCGCGGCAGCGCGCTTTCCATCCTGCGCTCCACGGGAACCGCGGATACCGACATTCAGTATGTCTCCCATAAAATCTACGCCGGAAAACCGGAAATCGAAGGTCAGCCGGCCACCTACGCCGGAGAAACCGAGGCGACCACGTTGGAGATTCTCTGCCGCGATTCGGTCAGCGGCGCGGAAGTAACGCTGTTTTATACCGTTTTCGAGAACTACGGCGCGATGACCCGCCATGTCGTCGTGCGGAACGCTTCCGCCGAACCGATGGACATTCAGCGCGTGATGAGCGCATGCGTGGATTTCCACGATGCGAACGACATGGATTTCATCCACCTCTACGGCAATTGGGGCAGGGAACGCGCCTTTGAGCGCACGCCGCTGATCCATGGGATTCAGGGAGCCGTCAGCAAGCGCGGCTGTTCTTCCCACATGCAAAACCCCTTCATTGCGCTCTGCTCCCGCAACGCCACCGAAGAGACCGGCGACGTTTACGGCTTTAACTTTGTTTACACGGGGAATTTCTCGGCAACCGCCGAAATGGATTCGGACGGCGGCGCCCGCGTGTTGGTGGGAATCAACCCCGAAGGCTTCCTCTGGCATCTCGACCCCGGCGAACGTTTTGTCGCCCCCGAGGTGGTTATGGTCTATTCGGGCGAGGGCTTGGGCGGGATGAGCCGCACCTTCCACCGGCTTTACCGCAACAACCTTTGCCGCGGCCCGTGGAAGAACAGAAAACGCCCCATTCTGATCAACAATTGGGAGGCGACCTACTTCAAGTTCGACGAGGAAAAGCTCTATGATATTGCCAAAACCGCTTCCGAGCTCGGCATTGAAATGCTGGTGATGGACGACGGTTGGTTCGGCAGCCGCGACACCGCGCGGTCCGGCTTGGGGGATTGGTTTGTCAACGAAAACAAACTCAAAGGCGGGCTTGGAAAATTAGTTGAGCGGGTCAACGCGCTCGGCATGAAATTCGGCATTTGGTTCGAGCCGGAAATGGTCTCCGAGGATAGCGACCTCTTCCGCGCGCACCCCGATTGGGCGTTGCAAACGCCGAACCGCCGCATGAGCATTGCGCGGTACCAATATGTGCTGGATATGAGCCGCGCCGACGTGCGGGATTACCTGTTTGATTGTATCAAAAAGGTGATGGATAACGCCAATATCGCCTATATCAAGTGGGACTTCAACCGCAGTTTGTCCGAGGTGGGGAGCGCGCTGCTCGCGCCCAACCGCCAGCAAGAGGTGTTCCACCGCTATGTGCTGGGGCTTTACGAGCTGTTGGAGCGCATTCTGACGGCCTACCCCGACCTGCTGTTGGAAGGCTGCGCCAGCGGCGGCGGGCGATTTGACCCCGCATGGCTCTATTACGCGCCGCAGTTCTGGACGAGCGACGATACCGACGCCATCGAACGGCTGGATATTCAGTACGGAACGTCGCTCTGCTATCCCGCGTCCGCCATGGGCGCGCACGTTTCCGCCTGCCCGAACCATCAGGTCAAGAGAACCACTCCGCTCCAAACGCGCGGCGCGGTTGCCATGGCGGGTACGTTCGGCTATGAACTCGACCTGACCAAACTGACCGACGCGGAAAAAGACGTCGTCCGGCAACAGTGCGCGGACTATCATCAATACTACGATGTGATCCACAACGGCGACCTTTACCGCCTGATTTCCCCGTGGAAGGACCGCACCCGCTGCGCGTGGATGTTCGTTTCCGCGGATAAGAGCGAAGCGCTCGTAACCTATGCGGTGATGCGGAGCGAGGTGTATCAGCGTTATTACGTGCGCCTTGCGGGGCTGGACCCGAATCGGCGTTACCGCAATGAACAAACGGGGCAGATCCTGTCCGGCGACACGCTGATGAACGCGGGAATCTGCATTCCCGAGGTTCTGCGCGATTTCGATTCGCGCGTGTTCCATTTGACGGCCATTGATTGAAAAACCATCAGTTGGGGGATGATCTGATGAAACCGATTTATGAAAGCATGAAAGAAAGTTTTTGCAGAGACATCTATCGTCTGCGTTCCAATGTGGTCGCCGCGCCGGTCGCAACCGTTTTCGCGGACGTCGGTTTCCCGAAAACCGCTGCGCAAACCCGCCCGCAAACCGTGTTTTTCCGTTTGGACGAAAATCTGAACGTTCTGTCGGGGGGCGGGGAGACCGTCGCGCCGCTGTACGATTGTTTGTCCGTCGGCAAATTCTTTGTTCCCGTGTTCTGTTTGGAGAACGACGAAACGGCGGAAAAACTTTCGGATTTCGTTTATTATAACGCCCTCGGCGACGCGGCCCTCTGCGTTCCTTATGAAAAGCGGGAAGTGTTGGAGCAGGCGCTCCGCCTTATGCCGATGCTGCGCGGAATGCTGGATTGTCGCTCTCTGGGTAACGCCCCCGATTGGCTTTTTGCGGCGGGGCAGGCTTGGAAATCGCACGCCATTTCGGTCGTTATTTCCAAAGAGCAATGCCAAAGAGCCGTTGCGGATCTGCTGCATGAACGGCTGCTCACGGTTTGGTGCGAGGCGGACGGAGAGGACGCGCGAGTGATGTTTGACGGCGTGGACGGCGTGATTACCGACAGCGCGCCCCGCGTATATTCGATTCTGGAACGGCTCCCCCAGCATTCTCTGCTCGACCGCTACCGCGTGTTTGCGCATAAAGGCTTTCAAAACGGGTACACGTTGGCCGAAAACTCCATAACGGCGGTGCGCGCCGGCGCGGAACACGCGCTTGACGGCGCGGAGATCGACGTGAAGCTGACGACCGACAACATTCCTTTCGTAATCCACAATCCGTCCACCAAAGCCATGCTCAAAGGCGAGGAACGCGTGGTGGAAACGCTTTCCTCGGCGGAGCTGGAATCCCGCGAGCGAACCGATTTTGCGGGGGAGTATACCGACCGGCTGGAAGCCATGCTGCAAGCCACCGCCGCCTATCCGCATTTCCCGATCTTCATCGAGTTCAAGCCCGCGCCGCAGTTTTACCACATTGAGCGCATGACCCATGAAATCAAAGGGATCATCGAGCGAACGGGGGCCGAATACCGCGTGGCCGCGCTCAACGGTCCGGAAGGGATGGCCTACATTCAAAGGCTTTTGCCAACGCTCCCCAAGCTGAACAGCGTTTGGGAAAAGCCGGAGCCGCCGACCAACGCGGAGCAGGCGAACGAAATGCTCTATCGGTTCAGCCAGCGCATTGCGGGAACGCCGGCGGTTATGCTGGTGGAGGACGTTATGGTCAACCGCCTCTTCGGAGAAGCCGCGGCCGCAAGGGGGATTCTCACCGTGGTATGGACGCGGAGCTGGTATTTCAAACACAGCACGTGGGAAGAGGACGGCGAACGCTCCGACGAAGGGTTCCTTTCCGGCTTTTACGCCACCATCTCCGACCACGCCGAACATTACCTCGATATTCCCGTTCGCATTGACCGGAACAGGGAAGGCGACCCTGTTGGCATCATGCGCGACGGAACCGAACGACCCTTGAAAAACAAGACGCTGTTTGACCTCGGCAACGGATATTCCGCGTGGGGGACCGAAATCGTTCTTCCGCACGGGGCGAAGATCCATCTGTTCAGCGGCGCGTTTCGGAAATAAGAAACCAGCCGACGGGATGCAACAGCCAAGCGGGAAAGCGAAGCCGATTGCCTTTCTAACGGAAGAATCCGTTGAAGCCTGCTCCCATTGGAGAAGGGGGGACCGCGAAGCGGTGGACGAGGCTTCCCCACGGCCTTTATGTAACAAGCAAGCAGAAAAGCAAAAGATGCTTATCCCGTTCAAAGCACTGATTCCTTGAAATCTCCCCCAAGGAGGAGGTAAAAGTAGTTGGCAGTTGGAAAGGATAAACGGTGTTTATTTCTTCCAACGGGAACGAACTTGCCCCCCTCGAAGGAGGGGGGCGCGAAGCGGTGGAAGGAGCTTTGCCGCTCTCAATTGGCTTTTTCTGCTCCCCAAAAAAACGTTCCGAACGCCGTTCGGAGAAAAAGGAGGTTTTTATGATTGTCACTTATGCCAGACAGACCTCGGAGTTTTCCCCTTTCGAATATTTGAGCGGCCCTCGCGATTTTGATAACAGGCCGCCGGAATTGACCTGCTTCAAAAACATCATTTTCCTGCTGAATCCGGATGAAACGGAGTCGAAACTGTATGTCCGGTCCATCGGGTACGAGGAGTCGGACCCCACCAAAGCGTTGATCAACCGCTATTATTCCACCAGCTCGATCATTCATTATATCGTGGGCGGGGAAGGGACTTTCAACGGAAAACCGATTCAGGCGGGCGATTGCGCGGTCGCGTTCAACGACCGCCGCCATTCCCTCTGCACCAACCCGCAAAAACCGTTGAAATTCTTCTGGATCATGGTCCGCGCGGACGCAAATTTCGATCTGGAACAGTTCGGCATAAAGCGGGATAACGAGGTGTTTCCGTACCCGTTTGAAAAAGAAATGCGCAAGATCTTTTCCGAGATGATGTACACCTCGTATGCCGAGCGGGACGCGCATTGCTTCTTTCTTTCCAAGCTGTACGAACTGTTGAGCCTGCACCGCAGAAAACCCAATCCCGAAACCGTCTCTTCCCGCCATCTCAACAGCGTGGTGCTCGCCAAGCGCATGTGGGAGCAAACGGTCTATTCGCTCTCGGTGGAGGACGTTGCCAAATCGCTCGGGTTTTCCCGCAAGCATTTCAGCCAGATCTTCCAGAAAGAAACGGGGCTTCTGCCGCAGCGATATGTGTTGGAGCATAAGGTTCAGATCGCGCGCAGCAGAATTGAAATGGGAGAGGACAATTTCAAGCTGATCGCGTTTCAGCTGGGGTATCGGGATTATCCGTCCTTTTCCCGCGCGTTCAAACACATCACGGGGACCGGCCCGCGGGAGTTTCTCGCCGCCGTAAAGCGCAGAGAACGCTTCTGAAAACCGCTTTCCAAAACTTGCCGAAAAGTCGGATTTTTCCTTCGGGGAGCCGACTTTCCGGCAAGTTTTTTGTTTGGACTTCCGGCCTTAAAAATGGACACAAGTTATTTTTTTGGAGAAAATAACCTCTCCGAAAATGGCAAAATCAACAAAAATGGGTTTCTATTTTTGTTGATTTTTTTGCGAAAATCCGACTTTGTGCTAACAAAAAAGGACATCATGCAATTCCCTTTTTCGTGGATTTGTGCTAAAATATTAATGTAGTCAACGGGTCGTTCTGCGCGATATGCCCCATAGGCTTTTTGAAACGGAAAAACGGAAAATGGAAAGGAGATGGAAACACAAGCCTGCAACCGTTGCCCCAAAACCGTATCCCAAAAACCAAAACAAAAAAGGAGGTTTTCTTATGAAAACGAAAATGATCAAAGTCCTGTCCGTCCTGCTTGTCTTACTGATGCTGACCGCGTCTTTTGCGGCCTGCGGCGGCAAAGGGGGCGGAACCGAAACGTCCGACACCGGTTCTGAAACAACCAAAAGTTCCGGAACCATCACCGGCCCCAGCGGCAACTCCGGCCAGACCTTTACCTACGACGTACCCGACGACCTTCCCGATTCTCTGGACTACGGCATGGCGGAATTTCACTTGCTCTGCGACGCGCAGCAGTATGTAAAATCCTTTGCCGACACCTACACGGGCGACACCATCAACTCCGCCATCTATAACCGCGCAAACACGGTTCAGCAACGCCTGAACATCGACCTGTATGTGGATCGCGAGGACGGCACCTACAACAATATGGCCAGCTTTATCAACCGCATGAAGACCATGGAGGCGGGATGCGACCTCGTTCTGGCCTACAACATGACCCCCGCGGCCATGGCCGCGCAGGGCCTGACCTACGACATGAACCAGACCGCTTACCTCAACTTTGAAAAGCCTTGGTGGAGCAGCGTGCTGCTCGATAACATCGCCGTGGATAACAAAGTGTACTTCACGGGCGACAACGCCTCTTGGAACAACCTGCGCAACATGCAGGGCATCTTCGTGGATAAACAGCTGTTCACCAACAACCACCCCGACATGGACATTGACGACCTTTACGATTTGGTAGAGGACAAAGCATGGACCATGGACAAAATGTTCGAGCTGACCGAGAACACCTACTATGATAAGAACCAAGACAACACGGTAGACACCGGCGACGTGTTCGGCCTTTCCATCGGCAATAACGTATGGATCGAATCCTTCTTCTACGCCGCGGGCTTTACCACCTTGGGCAAGGACGAGAGCGGCAACTGGGAGTTCCGCATTGCAACCACCGCAACGATCGATTTTATCAGCTATTTCCAGCAGAAATTCTATGATAGCGCCGCCGCTCAAAGCTGCGCCAAGGATTCCTCGCAATATAAGCAGTTCAAAGAGGGGCGCGCGCAGTTCTACCTTTCCGCGCTCGCCATGGTGGAGCAGAACCTCGAGCAGCCGTTCGCCGTTCTGCCGCTTCCCATGTACACCACCGACCAAGGCAGATACTACACGCACTTCTCCAACACCTACGATATGTACGCCATCCCGCGCGCGGTCGGATCGGTCAATAAGGATCGTTCTTCCGCCGTGTTGGAATGCTTGGCTTCCGAGGCATACCGCCAGATCGCGCCCGCGTATTTTGAAACCTACCTGAAAAAGCAGAACGTTTCGGACGACCGGTTGAAAAACATGTACGACGAGATCCGCCGCGACATTGTTTTTGACCAAGGCTATTGCTACGGTCCCACGCTCAATATCGGCGAATACAACGGAGCCGCCGAGAACTACCCGATTTACTATGTCCGCCGCGCGTTCCACAACAGCGATACATGGAAAAACATTGCTGATACGTTTCAGCCCAATGCCGCCGCGCACCTCGCTCTTTGGCAAGCGGTTCTCGATAAATTCGCAACTCTGGCCGATTAACCCACCGTTCTTCGAAAGGAGATATTAAAGTATGAAGAAACGAATCCTTCTTCCCGTGCTCTTTTGCCTCGCGCTTCTGCTCCTGCTGGTCGGGTGCGGAAATAAGGGCGGCAAGGGCGGCGACACCACCGATATCGCAGAGCCCGTCGCCCCCGTTAATCTGGCGGCGGACGGAGCCACCGAGTTCGTTATTGTTCGCGGCAACAACGCGGGCAAAACCGTGCAAACCGCGGCAAGCAACCTTTGGAGCGTATTCAAGGAGAAAACCGGCGCTCCCATCGATCTTTGCGACGAATGGCGGTATGAAGATAAAGGCAAACCGGCCGCTATCGTGGTCGGCATAACGGCTGACGAGGTGAGCGTGCGGCTCCGTTCCGAGCTGAAAAACGACGATTACGCCGTTCATGCCGAGGGCGGAAACCTCTACCTTATCGGCGGTTCAGACGCCGCCACCGTCAACGCGGTGAACTACTTTATCGAACACTATCTGAACGAAACCGTGCAAACGCTTACGCTGGAAGGAGATCTGGATTTGCGTTACACCAAGGACTACCCCATGCAGGCTCTGTCTGTTGCGGGAGTTGACATTTCGTCCTACCGCATTGTTTACGACGCGGATCTTTACTACTCCAAAGTCCGCGCCGAGGACATTCGCCAGCTGATTATTGAAACCTGCGGCGTTGTTCTCGATGTTGTTCCCGATACGCAGGAAGCCGCCGCCAATGAAATTCTCGTCGGCGTCACCAACCGCGCTGAAAGCCAAGTGGCCGTAGCGGGCTTCGATCGCCCCAATTACTATTGGTCGGTCGGCGTCAGCGGAACGAAGCTCGTGTTTGCCAACCAAGGCGTTCGAACGGGCGAAGCGGCCTTGGACGCGCTGACGAAATACTTGGGCGCGCTCAAAACGGAAACCGCCGATCTCACCGCCGCGAATCTGACGCTTTCGGGCGACGTGAAATCCACTGATAAGCGCGCGCTCGCGCGCCCCGAGGGTACCGATGTCCGCGTTCTGCATTCGAACGTTCTCGGCTTCTTGACCGAGGGCAACGACAACGGCTATACTGACCAACAGCGCGCGGAGTTGCTTGTGGATACCTACTTCCTGTATTATCCAGACGTGCTCACGCTCAACGAAATGACGCCCACAACCAACCTTACCCCCATCCTGCGGCGGTTGATCTCCGAGTATTATGTGATCATCGACGCGGAGTACCTTGCGCTCTATCCCGACCTTCCCAACCAGAACCAAGTGGATTCGCGCACCACGCAGCGGCTCTATTCGTTCCCCGTGGCCTACCGCAAGGACGCCGGCCTGACCGTGATCGATTCGGGCTATAACTACCTTTCCGACATGCTTTCGTTCCACGGCTGCGCGTGGACGGTGTTCCAAACGGCGGACGGCAACCGTTTCCTCGCCGCGTCGGCGCACCTTTCCGAGAACAAGACGTCCTCGGGTCAATCCATGACCACATGGGCCGAGGATGTAATGGAAGCCGTTAACGAAGCCCGCAAGCTCTATGGCGACCTGCCCATGGCGCTCAACGGCGACTGGTTCTTCGCGCAGAACCTTGATAAGATCGCTTACGATTATATCATTGCGCAGGGCTTCGAGGATGTTTCCGAAACCGCCGTAACCAAGCATTCGGTGGCAATCGGCACCTACCACACCATCGGCCTCGGCGAGCAGGGGCGCGTGGAAGAGGACATCATTTTCAGCACCCCCTCGTGGTTCAAAGCCCTCTCGCATAAAATCATTGTCGATTTCTATACCGTGAACGGAAGCGACCACTATCCCGTTTTGGCCGACCTGCAATTCGTCAAATCCGCGAAAGCCGAGGACATTCCCAAGTATGACGACGGCTCCGAACAGCTCGAAATCGTGGACGAAGGCCCCGGCGGCAGCGGAACTTGGGCGAGCGGCGTAACGCAACAATAAAGGAGGATAACGACATGAAACGTAATTTGATTCGGCTTTTGCTTTGCGCCATGGCGCTCCTGCTTTGCATTTCCTCGTTCGTTTTTACGGCTATTGCGGATGATCCCGCGCCGGAACCCACACCCGATCCCGAACCGACAAACTTTATGCCCGCGGCGGACGGCTCGCTCCTTTTGGAGATCACCAACCTTGCCGCGAAGAACGAGAACACCGAAACCGGCGCGGTTTACACGCAGGCGTTCGGAGAAACCGATTTCTATTCTTACGATGAAGAAACCGGCAAAATGAACTCTTTAACCATTGCGGCCGCAGCCGATACGCATACCTATGGCGGCAAAACCAACCTGTTGCTCGGTGAGGGCGCAAAATACACCGTTTCCTATCAGGCGTCTTTGGGCGAGCAGAGCGGCGGCTTGCGCATTGCTTACGCGGAAAACAGCAACTCCATCGGCTTCTACGCGCTCAACTCGGGAACGCAGGCTTGCCTTGCTTGGGGCGGGAATACTTCCCCAGGGTATTCGGGCTATAAAAGCTACACCGCGGCCATGAGCAAGCGCGGCGGCGTGTACGGCGGCGGCTTTGCCAAGTTCGATCTGGAAATCAACGGCTATGTGATCTCCGGTTATGTCAACGACGCGTTGCTTTTCCGCGAGGACATCCGCAATCCTTCCAACCCGAACGCGGCTGCGGCAATCGCGAAGGACTTCATGAGCGAAACGCTCTGCATCGTCTGGCATGAATACACCTCTCGCCCTGTCAACTCCACTGCTGCGGTGGGAGACGTCAACGCCGAGTTCAAGGACATCAAGATCTACGCGGGTCTGCTCCACCAAGAAGTTTACGACCTTGGCATGATCGGCATGCAAACCGGAACGGTTGCGGACGGCGTTTGCAACGTTCGCTTCGTTGCGGGCGGCAAAACCGACACATACAAAGCAGCCGGTTTTGAAATTACGGCCGTAATCGGCGAGGAAAAGCGCGTGTTCGAGTATGAAACCGAGCAGGTCGTCCGCAAACTGACCGTTCCCACCGAGGATCACCTCCTCGGCGAGGTCACGGCGGAATCCCAAAATGTGGCGTACCTTTTCGGCTACACCATTACAGGCGTTCCCGAGGATCAGTCCATCCGCATGATCGTGCGTCCCTACGTGCTCTGCCAAGGAACGCGCATGTACGGCGTTGGCGCCACCTACATCATCGGTTTCGAGTCGCTCGAACTTACCGGCGGCGAAAACCCGATGCAGGCGCACTTCTCGGATTTCTTTGAAACTCCGTAACCGAAAGGATGGGTGAATTATGAAAAAGAAAATCAGAATTGCATTGAGCCTTGCGCTTTGCCTCTGCATGTTGCTGGGGCTGATCCCATTCGCGGCCGTTGCGGATGATCCCGCGCCCGCGGTCAAGGATTACGACGCCGCAGAGAACGGCGAAGTCCTCTACACCGTCGATTTCTCCGGCGAGGATGGGGTGTTCGATACTTCGTACAGCGGTATGGCCGCCGATTCCACCGTGCAAGTCGGGCTTTCGGGAACGAATAACGCCATTTTGACGTTTTCGGGGAAAACGGAAGCAAAAGCCGATTTCTACGGCGGCTACCTGTTCGATTTCCCGATTACTGACCATGTTTATACCGTTTCGTGGTTTGTGGTGAACCCCGACTTGGTGAACATTCGTCAGAATATTCAGCTTTACCACAGCGGAACCCGCGTGGGCATTGGCAACGTAAAAGAAAGTTCTACCACAAAGAACCAGATGACGGTTGTTTCCAACGGTTCGGTGGGCGAAAACCTCGCAACCATGTATCAACCGAATACACAGGATCAGGTCGGGGCGTTTGAACGCTTTGTGGATACCGAAAACGGCGACCGCCAATACTTCAAAGCGGTGGTGGACGGCGTCAACTACGTTTGCAATTGGTACGCCATGAACACCGCAAAAGAGTATCAGCTGATCGGTACCACGCGCATTTTCCCCATGGCAACCCGCAATTATCTCGCCATTGGTATGTATAGCTGGGATCCAACAACGGTCAGCGGCGTCGATAAGCCCATTTCGTTCGGAAATGTGACCGTTGCCAAGGGCGCGGAGATTGCCGCAACGCCCATCATCAACGGAACCACCGCCTACACCACGCTCTACGATAGCAAGGCTAACGGCGATGTGCTTTACAGCATTCCGTTCAACAGCAACGATGTGGTAACATGGGGTTCTTACAGAGCGACGACCAGCGTTACTTCCATCACTGCTGACACGTTGACATTGAATAAGGCCGATCCCAATCCAGACGACACTACCACAGGCGAGGTGCAATGCCTGACCGCTTACATGCCGAACGCCGCCGAGATGGGCGAATACGGAAACTTCACCTATGAATTTTTCGTAAAGTCCGATAAACGCACGGGCTTGGAAGTGTTCGGCTACCGTTCGGGCGGCACCTATGGCGGGGCCGGTTTCACCTATTTCAACAGCAACGCCTCGCTTCAAGGCTTGGTGGCAGGCGGCTTCGTTGCAATGGGTGCGGGAAACCTGAACAATGCCGCGGGCTATCGGTTGACATCGGTTTCTTATGTGCAAAAACAGAATCCCGACACCGCCGATGAAACCAAACCCAATGTGAAAATCGAGGTGGATGTGGTTGCCCGCACGCTGACCAACTGGCTCTTGATCGACGGTGTTTGGACCAAAACCGCTATGATTACCTATACTAGCTCCAGCGGCGTTCCCATGCTCTACTTCCACGCATTCGATTATAGCACCAACGCGGTTTATAAGAACCTTGTAATTAAAAAAGGCCTGACCGCGAGCGGTACGCCCGAAACGTACGTCAGATTCAAGCTCGACGGTAAGTATGCGGATACCAAGGGGTATCAAAACGCTTCTTCCGTCAAGCTGCCCACGCCCGAGAACAAATTGTTCAACATCGCAAGTCTGACCGACGCCGAAGGCAACGACGTAACTTCCGTGAGCGACCTGACGCTGACAGCCGGCGTGCTGAACCTTGTAGAGCTGAAAACCAAGTACACGCCCGTTCCCGAGCCGGTCGGCCTTGAGATTCGCGCCGTGCAGACTTCCACCAAGGTGGGAGAAACCACATCGGTCCGCTTCATCGGCACAATCGACGCGCTGCGCTACGCGCAAGCCGGCTTCCTTGTCACCGTGAAATGGAAGGATGCCGAGGGCGTGGTCCATGCGGGAACCAAGACCGTGGATAAAAGCACAGCCACTGTGTATTCCTCGGTTCTCGCCGCAAGCGGAGACGGTTACGAGACCGTTACGGCAGCGTCCATGGGGTTGAGATACCTCGTTGCTCTCTCCATTGACGAAGTACCGATCGGCGATGGCGTTCAGGTGGACTTTACCCTGACTCCCTATACCTTGGCTCTCGGGCAAACCCCCGCCGCCGACCGATCCAATTACACCCTCTATCCCGATAACGAAAAGACCTGCTCATTTGTCAACGGCGTGTATACGCCCGCCGCTGTTCCGCTGGAATAACTCCGGCAGAAACGGGGCTTCCCGCGCGTCCTGCCGGAACAGTCCTTTCAAACAAGCATGGCACAGGGCCGCTCTTCGGAGCGGCCCTGTGTGTTGCGCGGCAATTCCGCGCAACGGGGGTTTTGGAAAAGCCGTTTTATTCATGCTGTAAACAAGAATAAAATCTATTCTTGTTCTAAAATAAACCTGCAAAACAAAAGCGCGCCGAACTGCGTCCGACGCGCTTTGAAACGGGATGTATGCGCTTGCAAAGATTTACGCTTTGCAGAAGATCAGATGCTTGAAGAGCAGGCACCAGATCAGGTCGACCCAACCGAAAACGAAGCCGACGACGACCGCGAGGATCAGGCCGAGCACGTTTCTTGCGCTGGTTTTCTCGAAAACGGCCGAAATTCTGACCACGATCTCCGTAATCCAGTTGACCCCGGGGATCAGAAGCAACAGGATCTGGATCAGTCTCGGAAGTTTCTGAAACGCTTTTGCCATGGGAAGTTCTCCTTTCCGAATTGATTTCGGGGGGCGCCTTTTGCGATCGCCCGCGGGCAAGCGGTTATCCGATGCGCGGGGGAGAACGCGCCGGTGGCGTGTCCCACCTTTTTTACTATATCCGATTCCGGCGGGTTTGTCAAGTATAAGAACCAAAAAAACGAAAATTCGCCAAAGAAAAACAAGATTCGAAAAAAGGAATTGACAAGCGGCGTCGGGGGTGTTATAATAATATGTGAAATTGACTCTGCCGCGGCGCGCGGCGTAAAATCCGAGATCATCGCAGGGAAAGAGAAACGGGACATGAAGCATATTGTGGAAGAAAGAGAAAAAAATATCCGCCGCTTGGTTCTGATCGTAGACGATGAACCGATCAATCGCGAGTTGCTCGGCATGATCGTTGGGGAGCGGTACGATGTAATCTTTGCGGAAAACGGGAAGCAGGCGTTCGACCTGATTCGGGAAAACCAAGGAAGGCTTTCGCTGGTCCTGCTCGATCTGCTGATGCCCGAAATGAACGGCTATACCTTGCTGGAACTGCTGCGCAAGGATCCCGTTCTGCATCGGATTCCCGTAATCGTTCTGACCTCGGAAAAAAGCGCGGAGATCGAAAGCCTGCGCCTTGGCGCGGTGGACTTCATCCCCAAGCCGTATGATCTCCCCGATGTGATTCTGGCGCGGATCGCGCGCTCCATCGAGCTTGCGGAGGACCGCATCATCCTCAACGCAACCGAAACCGACGCGCTGACGGGGCTTTACATCCGCGAATTTTTCTTCATCTACGTCAGCCGTTTCCAAATGTTCGACCCCGACCGCGCCATGGACGCGGTAACGCTGGACGTGAACAAATTGCACATCGTCAACGAGCTGAAAGGGCGGGAGTACGGCGACGCTGTTCTGAAAAAAATCGCCGACAGGATGAAGCGCATTGCCGAGCAGACCGACGGGATCGCCTGCCGGTGCGACGGCGGGCGGTTCTTCCTGTTCATCGCCCATCAGGAGCCGGACGTTTATGCGAAATGGTATGATGAAATTTCCGAAGAGGCAAACGAGGTTGCGGACGGTCCCAAAGTAACGCTGCGGATCGGCGTTTATCAGAACGTGGATCGCGGAATCGAGGTGGAACAGTCGTTTGACCGCGCCACGCTCGCCTGCAACACGCCCCATAACCAATACGGCTCCAAATACGCGCTTTACGACATGCAGATGCGCGAGAAGGAGATTTATTCCGAAAAACTTCTCGGCGATATGGCCGCGGCGTTGGAGCAAAAGCAGTTCAAAGTGTTTTATCAGCCCAAGTACCGCATTACCGGCGATGTTCCCGAGCTGTGCAGCGCGGAAGCGTTGGTCCGCTGGTTCCATCCCGAGCTGGGGTTTGTCAGCCCCGGCGCGTTCATCCCGCTGTTTGAAACGAACGGATTGATCAACAAGCTCGACCGCTATGTGTGGCGGGAAGCCGCCGCGCAGGTTCGGGCATGGAAGGAGAAGTTCGGGGTAACAATCCCCGTTTCGGTCAATGTCTCGCGCATGGATATTTACGATCCCGACCTCGAAGGGGAGCTATTGCGCATCGTGGCGGAAAACGGGCTGAAAACGAACGAGCTTTATCTGGAAATCACCGAGTCGGCATACACGGAAAATTCGGAGCAGATCATCAACACGGTGGCGCGGCTGCGAAAAGCGGGCTTTGTTGTGGAAATGGACGACTTCGGCTCGGGCTATTCGTCGCTGAACATGCTGGCAACCCTGCCGATCGACGTGCTCAAACTCGACATGCGGTTCATCCGCAACATCTGCGAGAGCGAAAAGGATTACCGGTTGGTGAAGCTGATGATCAACACTGCGTCGGTGATGTCCATTCCCACGGTTGCGGAAGGCGTGGAGACCGAGGAGCAGTTCCGCTTGTTGAAGGCGGGCGGGTGCGATATGGTGCAGGGGTACTATTTCTCCAAGCCGCTGCCCGCGCACGATTTTGAAGAATTGATTGGCAGGGAAACAAAAATCCGAGAGGAGCAAACACAATGCTGACGGTGGAAAAACTGAAAGAATACGGAGCGGATACCGGAGAAGGGTTGAGCCGCTGCATGAACAACGAGGCGTTCTATCTTCGCCTTGTGGGAATGGCGTTGGCCGACGATAAATTGGAAAAACTCGGCGAGGCGTTGGAAGCGGGAGACCTCGATCGGGCGTTCGAGGCCGCGCACGCGCTCAAAGGAATGTACGGGAATCTTTCTTTAACGCCCGTTTATGCGCCCGTTTACGAGATGACCGAACTTTTGCGGAAGAGAACGCAAACGGATTACAGCCCCCTGCTTGCCGAGGCAAAGCGCCAGATGCAGGCCTTGGTATCGCTCGCAAACAGCGATTGACCGAAAAAGAGCCGACCTTGGTCGGCTCTTTTTCGGATGCCGGACAGGGCTTTTTTTGGTGAATATAGAAAAAAACAATCGGGAGATTCCCAAAAAAAATCATAAAAATATTTCAAAAATATATTGACATTTCGGAAAAACCATGCTAAAATAACAGTACCTGATGGTGAAAACCGTTTTCCACGGGAAAATTTCCGGTTTTTTGCGGAAATCGGATCGGGCGGTTCACGCGGGAAAAACAGACGACTGAATGAAAAGGAAGCCTCGGGTTGGTTGCGGCGGTCTGTAATGCCGGTTGCGGAACGCGTCGCAAGGCCGCTCGTCCCGCAAAAGGCGGGGCGGGGGCAAAAGCACCACCCAACGGAATCTTTGCGTTGAGTCGATTTGGTTTTCAAGCATGTAACTAACCGGTTAGATTATAAGCAAAAGATCGGGAAAACCTGCAAGAAGTGATGCCGGTCACGGATCGCAGGCAAACAAGGGGACGCCTTTTCATGGGTGGCAAACCGCGCTCGGAAAAGGCTCCGGTTCCGTTTTTCCAAGCGTTTAGTTGCTTTTTTGAATGTAACTAACTGTTTAGACACAATTTGGAAAAACAGGAAACTCCTGCAAGAAAAAAGCAGGGAACCCCCGATTCCATGCGGAAAAATTCCCCGAGAGAAGCGGCGAACAACCATTGGAAAATTTGAGGAGGAAAAGACAAAATGAAAAAGGTACTTCCCATTCTATTGGCCCTTGCAATGGTATTCTCAATCCCCCTGACCGCGTTTGCGGCCGAACCAGATTCCGCTGTTGTTGAAAAGACGACCGATCTCGGCTTTGCAAAAGAGAGCAGCTCGCTTGTTATCAACAACGGAAGCATGTTCAACATGTATTCTCCGAACGTGATCGACAGTGCGGGATCAACGATTCTGTCTTGCGACGGAACCTACTTTACCAGAAATTCCGCTTATAAAAAAGGTTCGGACGGCACGACCGCTCCGAACTACGCAACTTTGCAGTACAGAACCGCAACAGGCGGCAACTATGAACTGACCTATCATGTAGTTCCCACCGAAACCAAGAGTTTAATCTGGAACTATGTGCATTGGCAGGATTATTTGGACGGCGGCAACACCGGCAGTTTGGGGCGTTCGTTCCAGACCATGCGGAGCGTCGGCTACCTGTTAACCGTCAATTTTAACTACGACGCCGAAAACAACGTGTATACGGGCGTAACGCTCGGCGCGCGTGCGAACGACAACGCGGGCGGCGGCGCAGCGCTTACCGCCACTTCCGGCACCGCAACCGCCGCGCTGTTCGAGGGGCTTGCCGCCGATGCGAGCAGGGAAGTTGTTGTCAGCGTGAAATGGGAGGACGGCGTTATGACCGCATCGGCCGCGCTTGCTTCCGATTCTTCCAAAACCACGGGCGACGTTGTGTTCAACACCACCACGTATGCAAAAGCGGAAGCGATTGAAACCGCCATTACCAACCCCGCCGGTTTTGCAATTACATGGATCTCGGGCAGCCCCAAGGTCGGCGTGTTCACCACAAAGGATCTTGAAAAGAGCGGAGCAACCGCCACCCCGATCGTTCTTCGCAACACAACGTTCAAAAACAACGACCAATTCTATACTTATGATCCCGAAGATTTTATCGGTGCAACGGGAGACACCATCTTCAAGTATTCCTCAACCGCAGACGCAACCGCTTCCGATTATAAGCAATACCTGATTTTCAACCCCGATTGGAAAAATCCCAACACGGGCGCGGCTGCCGCCGCCACCGCGGTTTTGCAGTACAGAAAGGCCGTTACAAACGATTATAAACTCTCTTATAACATCGTTGCGAACAGCGCAAGAGCGGACAGAGTTTATACCATGTTCCATTGGCAGAGCTACACCAACGAGGGCCGTGCTTATCAAACCTCGCAAAGAGCCGCAGGCTTCTCGCTGCAAACCCAAATTGACGGAAACGACATCAGCTTTACCGTTTATAAGTATGCAATTGCAAACGGAGCCGGCTCAACCGTCAATCCCACTTCGGGCAACAAAACCACAACGCTCCTGACCGAATCGGACGGAGAGTTCGTTCTGAACCTTGCGTGGGTTGGCAATGTGTTAACGGTTTCCGCGTCGCTCGCATCCGATCCGACGAAAACCACGGGCGATGTGGTGTTCGATCTTTCGGGCGAGACCGAGCTGATCAACGCGATCACTCCCGAGGGCTTCGGCATTATGCTCACTCCCGCCGAGAAATCGCAAACCGAATCTTCCGCCATCGGTAAGATCAAACTGACCGAGTATGTGAATGAAGCCGTTCCCGCGGAAGCTAAAAACTATGTTTACGCGCTCAACGACATCAACTTCGGCGCACTGACCGAAGGAGATAAATTCGTCCTCAACAACAACGGTTGGTTTACCCGTTCGGCCTCAACGGCTACCGAGAACGCGATTGTAACATATTCGAAGAATGTTTCTTATAACTACGAGCTGCAATTCAATCTCAAATTCGACGCTTCCAACAAAGGCCGTTTCGGCGTTTGGAACATTTGGTCCGGCTCCTATGCTTCCACCAAATTCGGTTACATGCTCGTGATCTGTACGGAGACCGACGGCACTCTCGGCTATCGTCTCTGCCGTTACGGAAGCAGTTATTCTCTCGTCAATACTTTGGCAACCGACGCGACCAAGGATAATGTTGCCGGCTCAACGATTTTGCAAGGTCAGCCTGCAAATACCGAAATGTTGGTCAAAATTACGGTTCAAGATCAAACTTTAAGCGTTGTTACCTCGCTCGTAAGCGATCCTTCCAAAACCACCGGAACGGTTATTTATGATCTTTCCGGAGAGAATGAAAAAGTAATCCACAAAAACGTTGACCGCACGCTCGGATATTCGTTCATTGATATGGCGCTTTCCGCTAACGGCGGGGCAACATCTTCCGCATCGTTCGGCAATGTGGTTTACACCGCGCTTCCCGGGGAAGCTCCCGTAAATCCCGAAGATGTGGATACGAACGACTACGCCGCAATGCTCAACGAAACCTATGCTTGGAACGGCGACATTGCCGCTTCCGAAGAGAACTTCACCATTTATTCCACCGGCGAAGCCGAGAAATTCACCGTGACCGACGGTTGGTTCACAAGACCCGCCGCCGATACCGTGAAAACGGTTGCCGCGGGCGAAACCTTGGGCAACGCGCTCGACGCCTACGGTTCGTTGCAGTTCAACAAGGTTATGGATTCGGGCGATTACCGTCTCCAATTCAGCGTGAAGCTGGATGAACAGAACCGCGGACGTTTCAATGTGATGACCCGTTGGGAAGACAAGGATGATCTCTCCTACATGACCATGAAGAACCAGATCGGTTTCCGCATCTATTTCTTTACCGATAGCAACAAACTCTATGTTCGCTGCTACCAGACAACCGGCGGTTATCTGAACCCCGTTGATGCAACCAAGGATAACTACGGCAAGCTGGATCTTTCCGGCCTGCCCGCAAACACCGAGCTGGTTGTTACCATTGCCATGAAGGGCGATTATGTGGTGACAGAGGTTCATGTCGCGTCCGACGCTACCAAGTCCGGCGGCGTTATGGCGTTTGATCTTTCTCAAAACCCGTCGTTGCTCGGTCAGGTTGACCGCACGCAGGGATTCCTGATTGTGGATTCCGCAAACGAACTCAAAGCGTCCGATACCCAATTCGGCGTGGCTTCCGCGTCGTATAGCAATATCAAGCTTTGGGCCGCCGCGGCTCCCACAGCCAAGCAGAGCGGCGGGGACGACGATTTCGATCCCGACGACCTGAACACCGGTTCTTCCACCACCGCTGCAACCGAGGCTCCCACCGCTCCCGCAACCGAAGCTCCCACAACCGAGCCGGCTTCCACCGAGGATACCGACGTCTCGAAGAAGGGTTGCTCTTCCAGCGTCTCCGTTGCCGCCGCGGCCGTTCTTCTGACCGCTATGGGCGGTTGCGCCGTGGTTCTCGGCAAGAAAAAGAAAGAAGATTGATTTTTCCCCTGCGACCTCTCGGAAGGGATCGCCCTCGGGCGATCCCTTCCTCCAAAAACATGGTATGCCAAAAGGCGGAAAAGCGCATGATGCCGTTTTTCCGCTTTTCGGGATATCACGTTTTTCTCCCCGTTCGCCCATTCCCCCCGAAAGGAGAGCTTTGCCATGAAGATCGGTTCGACGCTTCGCCGTCTCTCGGCGTTCTCGGTTGCGCTGCTTTTGCTGTTTGCCTGTCTGCCCTCGTTTTCCGCCTCGGCCGACGAACCGGAACCTACCTTTTTCGAGTCCTTTGAGTCGGGAATGTCCGGCTGGGAGAGTACCGCCTCTGCGCCCGATACGTCCGTTACGCGCACTTCGGCCGCCGCCTCGCACGGCTCGTCGTCGGTTCTGCTGCGCGACGCCGCAACCAACCGGAGCCTTTCCCTCATCAGCCCAAAGATTACTCTGAAATCCGGCGTGTACTATCGGGTTTCGGTGGACGTGTTCAACATTTCGGGCAACGGCAGCGTGTTTCTTTGGTTCTATAATGCCTCGGGAACGCAGACCGACGCGGTCAGCTCCACCGTAACGTCCACGGGAAAATGGAATACCGCCGAGTTCACCGTAACCCTGCCCGAGGGCGCGTCCTACCTTAAAATTCTGCTTTACAGCGGCATGGCCAACAAGGGAGAGACCTATTTCGACCATATTCGCGTGGTCGAGGACAGCGGCGGCTCCGAGCAAACGGTTTACCCGTTCAACGCCGCGGTCGCGTCCCATCCCCGCCTGTTCTTTACGTCCGATGAACTTGCCGCGCTCCGCACCGCCGCCGAGGGGGAAACCGTCGGCATCGCGGGTTACACGGGCGCGTCCGCGCGCGCCGAACTGCTGGCCGAGGCCGACCGGCTGCTCACGCAATCCTCGTTCACCGTCACCTATTATTCGTCCACCTCGGTCAATTTCGCCATTCCCTTTGCCGAACGGCATTTTTCGTCGCCGCCGGCGGGCTACGGCAGCTCCAACTACCCCTATTGGCAGGAAATGGCCAACCGAATGATGGAGATGATGCAAACGCTCTCCCTCGCCTATTCGCTGACGGGGAACCGCAGCTACGCCGCCCGCGCCATCGCCTTGGCGGAGTCGCTCGCGGATTGGTCGGGCTGGACGGAATACCCCACCATTAACCGCACGTCGCTGGAAACGGGCTATCTTGTAACCGGCGTTTCCACGGTCTGCGACCTGTGCGACGACGTTCTGACGGCCGAACAGCGCGCCGCGCTCTATGCCGCCGTTGCGGAAAAGGGGCTTTCCCCCCTGTTTGCCGACCTCTCGGCCTTTACCGACCATAACTACTATGTTAACAAAGCGTCCGCGCTTGCGCTGGGGAGCCTTTTGCTTCTCGGGGAGAACGCCGACGCTCCCAAATATCTCTCCCGCGCATACGATTTCTTCGGATGGTACCTGAACGACCGCGCCGCGTCCGAAAGTCAGGAAGGGTTGAGCTACACCTCTTATTCGCTCGATCTGCTCTTCGGCGCGCTGGATTCGCTCCGCCGCGTTACGGGGAAGGCCGACCTTTTGAGCCACCCCTATGCGGAAACGACGTTCCGCTGGGCGGTGATGACGGGACGGAACGGCGACGGCGCAGGCCCGCCGATTTCGGATACGTTCTCGGACGCGTATTTCTTCGTGGTGGGCAACACCATGAAGAACCCCGATTGCGCGGGGCTTGCCAATTGGTATCTTTCTTCCCGCGAGCCGGACGACGTTTCGGTGTTCCGCAAGTTGGTCTATTTCCGCGCGGCGGCGGGGCTTCCCGTGGAGACGCCGGACGAATATTCCGCGCGCACAGGCTGCAACCTGACCCGCGGCGTTGCGGAAGGCATCGGCTGGGGAACGCTGCGCACGGGATGGAATGCGGACGACCTTCTGCTTGTCTGTGTGGCGAACAATTCCACCCACGGACACAGCCATTACGACCAGAACAGCTTTGTTCTGGCAACGGGAAACGATTGGATTCTCTCCGACGCGGGCTATCAGGATTACGGCAGTTCGGCGGGGAGCGACTACACGCTTTCCTACGGCCACAGCACCGTTTTGGTGGACGGCAAGTCCCAAAGCGTCAAGGGCGGGAACAGCTCCATGCGCCAAATGCTTGACGGAGCGGCCTATTCCGCCATTCTCGGCCAAGCCGCAGGCGCCTATTCCGGTACCGACGTTTCGCAGTTCGACCGCAATTTCATCCTCGTTCGTTCGGGGGGCGCTTCCTATTACGTGATTGCGGACAGTCTTGCCGCCGCGAGCGCGCATGAATGGTCGTGGGTCCTGAACGCCGAGGGCATCCAATCCGCCAAATATTACCGCGACGGCGGGTATGATCCGCTGAACGTTGCGGGCGCGACCGTTACGGGCTCCGAGTTCTTCGCCGTCGGCAAAAACGCCGCGCTTCGCGTCGCTTTCGATCGGGAGCAGAGCATTTCCTACGGCTCCTACCAAGGAAAGGGCGCGCTGATCACGGTCAAGGCTCCCGAATCCTCGCAAAACGAAACCTTTTGCGCCGTGATCTCCCAACTGAACGGGAAGGGCGTGAATTCCATGACCGTGGAGAACACGGTGGCGGTGGAAAAATCGCTCTCCAACGCCGCGCAAACCGGCGTCCGCACGGTTCACGGGTCGCTGACCGACCTGATTATGGTCGCCCGTTCCGCGGGCGTTTCGGGCGACGGGCTGGCGGCCGACGGGCAATTGGCCTCGCTGTTGGGGCTTGCCGGAAACGGCGCGTTCCTCGGCTATGCCGCAACCGAAAGCAAAACGCTTACATGGCAGGGAAGAACCCTGCTCTCCGCTTCCGCGCCGATTTCGGCAAGCATCTTTTTCGATGGGAACGAGAGCGTGATCTGCGGCGCGACGGGAACCGAGGTCCGCGTTTTCGCGCCGAACGGGATCGGGGATACCAAGCCGGACGAGGCGGGGTATTGCACGGTTCGTCTTTCGTCCGAGCGCACGGTTCTGAATGTCAATTCCGGCTCTTCCGAGGCTCCGCAAACCGAGCCGGCCACCGGCGGCGCGGAAACGCCCCGCAAGGGCTGCCGCAGTACGGCGGGAACGCTTTCCTGCGGAATCGTGGTTCTGGCCGTTCTGCCGTTCTTTCGCCGCAGGAAAAGCAAAAGGTAAGGGAAAACGCAAAAAGGGGCATGCGATTTCGCATACCCCCTTGCGGAAAACGAATTTTCAGCGATCGCCCAGCGTTTCCCGAACGAAGCGTTCCGCGTTGGTCAGAAAAACCTGTTCCGCGAGCGGGCGGCCGCCAAGGTCGTAAACGGTGTCGAGCAGGTGGTTCATCTGCTCGTAAAGGAAGAACGTGTAGGTTTCCTTTTCCTCGGCGGAGTCGGTTGCCGAGGCGTTCCACGGAAACGGCTCGCGCGCATGGTTGCGGTAGGTTCCGTTTTCCCAAGTCCGCTTTCCGTGCCAGAGCAGGAGCGGCATATCGCTGCCGTAAAAAATTTGATGCTTTGGAAGATGCTCCAACATGAACCGGTGCACCTGCGGGTTCAGAACCGCGGCGTTGTCAAAGTAAAATCCTTCCATGTCGCGCCCCATCGCGGCATAGGCCTTTTCAATCACTTCAATGTTGTAGCTTCTCCCGTAGTGCGCGATGATGATTTTCGCGTCGGGAAATTTCTGGCGCAGTTCCAACAGCTCGCGGATGTTGAGCGGCGAGGCGATCCGTTCCGCACGCGGCAGATGAATGGTCACGGCGCGGCGATGGCGGTCGAGCGACTTCATGAACGCGTCGGGCAGAAAATCGGGAATGCGGATGTCCGCGCCCTTTTGCCCCGACACCAGATCGGGGTAGGGTTTATAGCCGAGAAAGCCGCCGCGGAGCATCAGCTCCTCGCATTCGTCGGGGTCGAACGACGGCGCAATCGCAACTTCCGCCGTCCGGATCACCAATTGCGCGTTCGGATCCTGTTTTTCCAGCAGATCGGCCAAGTGGCGGTTCGCGCTCATCAGATCCACGCCGCGCAGCGGCATGGGGAACGCGTTGACCAGAACTTTCCGCCCGCTCCAAAGCGTTGCGGCATAGGTTTTCAGGTCGGCTTCGGTCATCTGAAAGCCGCATTGCATCGCCCAATCGCCGTCAATCAGCTCCTGCGGAACGTTCACGGTGTCGCAGGGGCGCGTCAGGTGCAGGTGCATATCGAAAATGGTTTGGGGCAGACGCGGCGCAATTTTTTCCTCGAAAAACGCGCGGTCCCGTTCGGTTTTTTCAAAATAAGAAAACATGGTTCATTTCTCCTTTGTTTTATGGTAAAATAGGCAGTGGAAAGCAGGGAAGAAGAGCCGGAGCGGTTCAAAGCAGGATTTCCCCGCCGCTTTCATAGGCGCGGCGAACCGCGTCGGCAAGGATTACGTGATCCGCGAGGCGATCCGCCTCTTCGGCGGCGTCCGCCGTGCCTTTCCCGTGAATCAGATTGCGGAAAACGGCAAATTCATGCGAAAACAGGTAGGGGAAATTGCCGATTTCGGAATGAAGCTCCCTGTTGGAAAAGGAAACGCTCGCGGTGTAAACGTCGCAGCCGAAAAACAGGGAAACGCAGAACCCGTCGTAGCGGAGCCAAGCGGCCACCGACGCGCCGTTCCGAACGGCGCAAACCGACCGGATGCGGTTTCCGAACACCGTTAGCGCCATTTCCGCGAGGTGCGGCGAATAGAACAGAAACCCGCCGTATGCGCTGTTGATCTCCACCGGAGCGGAAAAGCTCGCGCCGATTACGGTCGCCCCGCTTTTTTCCACCGCCGCGCGCATTCTGCGGAGCGACGGAGCATATTTCAGGCAGGAGCCGCCGCAAAGGCGAACGCCGTTTTGCTTGGCGAGGGCGATCAGCTCTGTCGCCTCGCGCGGGTCGTTGCAAAGCGGCTTGTCAACAAAAACGGTCGCGCCCGGGGTCAGGTAAGGCTTGGCGTATTCCATGTGGGTCGCGCCGTTCCGCGCGGTAATCAGAACGCCGTCCACCTCTCCCGCAAAAGCGTCCGGCGAGGTTGCGGAGCAATCCGCGCCGAAGGTTTCCCGAAAGAGCGCGTTGGCCTGCGGTTCGGTCCCGAACGCGCCGACCAGCCGCAGATCTTCCGATTCCGCAATCATTTTGGCAAAAATGCGCGCGTGCGAGTTCTCGGTTCCGAGAATGGCGATTTTCTTCTTTGTTTCTTTGCTGTTCATCCGAAATTCCTTTCCGGCGGTTCCGCTCGGCGCGAATTTACGCAATCCGAATTTATAACCGCTCGGTTACATCGGTTATATCATACCATGCTTTTCACCATTTGTCAATCCGAAAAACAAAAAAATAGCGAAATGAACAAAGTCCGAGGCAAAAAAACGCCCTCGGGAGCATGAAAAAGGAGAGAGGAATGAATATCAAAACGGAGTTTTCCAAGCGGGGCGAAGAACCCGAACTGCTCCGCTTTCTGAATACGGCGTTCGGCTACGATCCCGAAAAAAACGAATTTCTGGATCTTTTGCCGAAGCTGTACCGCGAAGAATACGACCCCTGCCAGCATAACCTGACCATTCGCGGAAACGGGAAAATCGTTGCCGCGGCGGGCGTTTACCCAACGTCGCTTCAGGTTTTGGGAGAGCCGCTTTCCTGCGTTGGAATCGGGAACGTGGCGGTGGACGCTTCGGTTCGCGGGAAAGGATTGATGACTGCGCTGATGCGGGAAGTGATGGCATTCGTTTTAAGGAGCGGGTTTGATCTTGCCGTTTTGGGCGGGCAACGCCAACGCTATGAAACCTTCGGGTTCTACCTCGGTGGGTGCGAGCATGAATTTGTGTTCAAGGCGGCCAACCTGAAACATGCGTTCGGCGACCGGCCATGTTCGCTTTGCGCGCGGCAGTTGGAAGAGGGGGACGCGGCCATTGGCGAGGTGATCGCTCTGCATGATGCGCAGCCTTACCGCGCGCTGCGCCAACCAAAGCGTTTCCCCGATATTCTCCGTTCGTGGAAATACGCGCCGTATACCTTATGGAAAGGCCACGATTTTGCGGGGTACTTTTTGCGGAAAGGCAACGACGTGCGGGAACTGCTCCTGCGCGACCCGAACGACTTCGGCGACGCGATTTGCGCCATGAAAGGGGACGCGGATTTGACCGTTGCGCTCCACCCTTACGAGCGGGAGCTGCTCTTGCGCGCGGCGGCGTTTTCGGAAACCGAAACGCTGACCCAATGGGAAAAATTCTGCGTTCTCCGGTGGATGCCCGTGCTTTCCGCGGCGCTCCGCCTGCATGCGGCGACCACGCCGCTCGACAACGGAATATTCACCGTTCGGATCGGGGCGGAACCGCCCGTCACCCTTTCCGTAAACGGCGGCGTTGCTTCCGTTCGCCTTGCCAAAGCGGGGGAATCCCCCGAATTGACGCTCGATCGGGCGCAGGCAATGGCATTCTTCTTCGGCAGGGAGTCGGCACACCGTGCATTCCTGCCGTCCCCCACACGTTGGTGGTTCCCGTTTCCTCTCGCATTGAGAATGGCGGATCACGTATAAATCAAACCAGAGGTGAAAGAAATGAAAGAAACAAAGTCCAAAAAGTCGGCCTACTCCAAATTTGACGACGAACGCTCGGTCGCCATGAGCATCCTGCCCAAACCCGACCGCAAAATACGCATGCGTAAACTGCTGTTTATCCTGCTTTATGTGGGGTATGTCGCCCTGTGGGGCATTTTGCTCGTGGTAACGAGAGCGGTTCCGCTCGGTGCGCTCACGTTGGTAACGCTTTTGATCTTGATCTTCTTTACATGGCGGTTTGTCAAGCTCGAATATGAACTGACGATCCACATGGGTCAGCTCGGCTTTGCCGCGATTTACGGCGGCCTGAACCGCAAAGAGCTGTTCTCCTGCCCGATCCGCGATCTCAAAGTGATCGCCCCCTATGATGAAAAAGGGCGCGCGGCCGCGGAAGCCTACGGCGCGGAAAAAACGGACGTTTACGTTGCGGACATCGATTCGCCCGAGAACTACTATGCGATCTACGAGCCGGAAAACGGCCCCAAGACCCTCCTGATCTTCGAGACCGAGGAGAAGAGCAGAAAGATGCTCAAATACTACAACAGCGCGGCGTTCCATTCCTGAATCCGAACGGCGCGGGCGGGCAAAAAAAGGATTGCCCGCCCGCGCGGAACGCGGTTTTCCGGCTCCGCGGATTTTCCGCGGCGACCCGAAAACCAAACCGGATCTTTCTTTTTGCGAAAGAACTAAATAAATAGTTATTTATCTATTGACAAACCCGTTTTTTTGTGATAAAATGATGTCAGATGAATCATCATAGTGATATAAACGGGAAAGAAACCCGCAAAAAACGGCGGGAAAAGAGGAGAGAAACCATGGAGAGACATGCAATAGCCCTACAAAAGTTTGCCGAGGGAACGGTAATTCCCGCAACTCCTTTGGTGCTCGACGCCCGAAAACATTTCGACCCGAACGGGCAAAAACTGCTGAACGGGTATTATCTGGAAGCGGGCGCGGGCGGTATTGCAACGGCGGTTCACAGCACGCAGTTCGAGATCCGCAATCCCGAATTTCATCTGTTTGAAACGGTAATCGCCACCGTTGCCGAGTCCATCAACGAGTATGAAGCCCGAACGGGAAGGGTTATCGTCCGCATCGCGGGCGTTTGCGGGCCGACCGAGCAGGCCGTTGCCGAGGCGGAGCTCGCAAAGAAATACGGATACGATGCGGTTCTGTTAAGCCCCGGCGGGCTGAACGACCGGAGCGAGGATTACCTGATCGGGCGCACCGAAGCGGTCGCGGCGGTTATGCCGGTTGTCGGGTTCTATCTGCAAAAGGCGGTGGGCGGCCGCCACCTGTCCTATTCCTATTGGCGGCGGTTCGCCGAGGTCAAAAACGTAATCGGCGTCAAGGCCGCACCGTTCAACCGCTATGCAACGCTGGACGTGGTGCGCGCCGTCGCGTTCTCGTCCCGTTCTTCCGAGATCGCGTTGTACACGGGGAACGACGACAACATCGTTGCCGACCTGATTTCCACCTACACGTTCCGCGAGGGCGACCGCACCGTTACCCGCCGCTTCAACGGCGGTCTGCTCGGCCATTGGTCGGTTTGGACGCGCCGCGTGGTGGAGCTGTTTGAGCGGATCAAACGGAATCCGAACGACCCCGAATTGCTCACGCTCGCGGGGCAGATTACCGACGCGAACGGCGTAATCTTCGATGCGGCGAACAACTTTGCGGGCTGTATTTCGGGTATCCATGAAATTCTGCATCGGCAGGGGCTGATGCCGTATATCCATTGCCTTTCCGAAAAGGAACGCCTTTCCGAGGGGCAGAGCGAGGAGATCGACCGTATTCTTGCCATGTATCCGCACCTGACCGACGATGAATTTGTCGGCGCGTATCTGGCCGCGCAGAAAGGATCGCGAAAATGATCAGAGAGGGAGCGGCCGGTACGATTGTTGCCATGCCGAAAGGGAAATTCCCCATGCCGCGCGTTCTTCCGCCGCGCCGGCGTCCGCGCGTGTTGATTGCGGAAGGGGAAGCGGAAACCCTTCGCCAAAAAATGCGGCAACCGGCATATGCCGCGGCGGTTCGCGAATGGGAACGGCTGCGGGATCTGGACCAGAACATTCTGATGAACAAAACCGCCGCGCGGGACGGAATTGCGCTGGCGCATCTGGAAGCCAAAGCGTTTTCGTATTGCCTTTTCGGCAACCGCGAGGACGGTCTGGCGGCCGTTGCGGGAATCCTGCGCTATTTCTCCGCCGTCTCTTTCGAGGGGCTTGCCGACGATTACCGCTTCATGGGGCAAACCATGTTTACGGCGGCGGAAATTTACGATTGGTGCCACGACCTGTTGACCGAGGAAGAAAAATACACGATCGTTGCCACCGTGGAAAATCAGATCGCACCCCGCATGGAAATCGGAATGCCGCCCTGCCGTTACGGCGTGGTGGCGGGGCACCAATCCGAGGCGCAGCTGCTGCGCGATTGGCTGGCGTTTTCCATTGCGGTTTACGATGAATATCCCGACATCTACGAGTTCGTCGCAGGTCGGTTCTTCTACCTGTATGTTCCCGCGCGGAACTATTGGTACCGTTCCGGCTCCCCCATTAACGGCTCTTCCTACGGGGCGTACCGTTTTACGTGGGACCTCTGGTCTGCGTGGATCTTCCGCAAGATGAGCGGGAACGCCGTCTATTCCGAGGATATGAAAACATTGCCGGCACAATGGCTTCATTTCCGCAGACCGGACGGGCAGGGACTTCGGGACGGAGACGACTACAACGAGTTCGGCGGCCGATGGGATCAGTACGGCTTTGCGTGGTTTTACGCGGGCAACCTGTTCCGCGACCCGATCTATCGGAAGCAGGCGTTTCTGAAACTCGGCAATCGGGATCGGTTTTTCTACACCGAACTGACCTTAACGCCGGTGCAGCTGCTGCTCTTTGACGACGACGGTATCGGCGAGGCGGATTTTGAAGAGAGCTACCCGCTTGTCCGGTACTATCCCGATCCCTGCGGCGTAACCATGGCGCGAACGGGGTATGATATTTCCCCCCAATCGCGGGACGTTATGGCGCTCATGAAGATCGGCGGACTGTGGACGGCCAACCACCACCATATGGATTTCGGCCATTTCCAGCTTTACTACAAAGGCATTCTCGCGTCCGATTCGGGCGCCTATATCCACTACGGGTCTCCGCAGGATATGAACTACAACAAACAAACCGTTGCCCACAACTGCGTTCTGATCTATAAGCCCGATGAAACCAACGGCCGCGCCGTCAACTCGGGCGGACAGCTGATGGTGGAAGGAGAGGTTATGGATCTCCATACATGGCTCTCCGACCCCCGTTTCCGCATGGCAACCGTTCTGGGGCACGACGAAAACCCGAGCTGCACCTACTTGGCGGGGGACATTACGCGGGCATACGGCCCCAAAGCCGTTCAGGTGATCCGCCGGATGGTGTTCCTGCCGCGGGCCGACGCGGAAATTCCCGCGGTGATGATGGTTTACGACCATGTGGTGTCGGCGGACGCGTCCTATCGGAAAACCTCGCTCCTGCATTGCCAAGAGGAGCCGCGGGTAGAGGGCAACCGCGTCGTTATTCAGAGAACCGCGAAGCCCGAATGCCTGTTCGGCCCGCCAACGCAGTACAACGGAAAATTGGTGGCGCAAATGCTGTTGCCCGCAAACGCGGAAATTTCCAAAATCGGCGGAGAGGGGCGGCAATTCGTCGTCAACGGCGTCAACTATCCGTATGATTACGGCGGGAAACTCAAAGATTGCGTGGAAGTCGGTTGGGGGCGCGTGGAAATCTCGCCGGCAGAGCCCCGCGAATCGGACGATTTCCTCAACGTAATGTATGTTTCGGACGCCGATTGCGCCCGCGAGGAAACCGCCAAACCGCTCGCGGCCGAGGGCTTTGCGGGCGCCCAGCTGTTGGGCGAGGCGGTGTTCTTCCCGCAGGAACCCGTATGGCGGGGCGAAATTGCGCTGCGCGCCGAGGAAGGCGTTCGCAATTGGCATATCACGGGACTTGCCGGCGGCGTTTGGACGGTTTCGGTCTCCGGCCGCCCGCCCGAGTGCGTCTATGTAGCCGCGGAAAGCGGAATTTTGCATTTCCGCTCGGAGAAAACCGAGCTGCATATCAGCCACAGCCGTTCCTGAACGGCTTTCAAACCAAAAACCAGAAAGGAGTTGGCAAGCCCTGCGCCGAGGCGCGGCTTGCCCATGGGAAAAATGAAAAAAGGAATTGTTTTGCTTTTGCTTGTCTCCCTTTTGCTTCTCACCTTTGCCGCATGCCGTCCCAGCGGCGGAAATTCTTCCGTAACGACCAAATCCGCCGAAACCGGAACCCAGCCCGCGGGGGACGGACGTTCCGCCGCGGTCAGCACGCTCCCGTCGGATCTGTCGTTCGGCAACATTTCCGTCAATCTCGCGGTTCGCGACCGCGAGGACATCCTGTTTGAGATCGACCCCGATTTCAACACGGTGGACGTTCTCGCAACCGATATTGCCCGCCGCAACGAGGCGGCGCAGAACGCGCTGAACGTCAACATCGAACTGAAAAAAATCCCCGGAACATGGGCCGAGCGCGAAGCGTTCCAAACCACGGTCCGGAACAATTCCCAGCTGAACGCCGATGAAGTTTACGACGCGGTTTTCGGCCCGTATTACAGCTTGGTCCCGCTCATGCTGGAAGGATATTTCCAGAACCTGAACGAGGCGCAGTATCTGAACCTGAACAACCCTTGGTGGAACAACCGCTTCGTTTACGAATGCTCGTATCTCGATAAGCTCTATATGGTGGAAGGCGAGCTGACGTTGAGCATGCTGGACAGCGCGTTCGTGATGTTCTACGATACGCAGTTGTACAGCAACTTCACCAAGAACGGGGAGAGCATTTACGACATCGTGTCCGATCAGGAATGGACGCTGGAAAAGCTCGGAGGCATCGTGAAGGACGTTTACGCCGACGACGGCGACGGCATCCGCAACGCGGCCGATACGTTCGGTCTGGTTTCTCCCGCGTTTGCCAGCGGGCGCGACGGATTTCCCACGGCATTCAACGTGAAAGTGGCGTGGAAAGACGACGAAGGGAAGATCGCGTCAGATTTCAACACCCAGAGAAACATCGATATTTACGAAAACTTTTATAAGTTCCTGCATGAAAACGACGGCGTATTCGTCAACGGCAACAACGATGGCGCACGGACGGGCGCGCAGGATATGTTCCAGAACGGGCAGGCCATGTTCATTACAGAGCTTCTGAACTATGCCAATATCGTTCGCGGGCTGGATCGCAACTACGGCGTAATCCCGCTCCCGAAGTACGATACCGATCAGACCGACTACGCCACCAACTCCGAGGCGGTGCATTCGCAGATTTCCATTGGAAAAAGCTCCGCCAAAAAAGCGGCCACCGAGGCCGTTTTGGAGCAGATGTGCTTCCTGACCTATCGGGATGTGACCATGGACTATTACCGCACCGTAAAGTACCGCAACCAGCGCGAAGAGGAGTCGGTGAAGATGTTGGATATTATCCTCGGTTCCATCACCAGCAATTTCGGCGCGCAGTTTTCCAGCGAAATCACCTCTCCGTTCCCAACGCCGATCGGCGAGGAGCAGAATATTTCCACGGGGTTGAGCGGGAAGAAGGAAATGGTGGACGCACTGCTCCTGAACCTGAAAAGGAAAATTTACAATCTCGATAAAACCGAGTAACCCTGCTTGAAAGGTTGTGAGTCTTTTGAACACCGAAGAAACAAAACAGCGCGCGTTCGACTGCGCGGAAATGCTGAAAGACAAGATCATCGCCTATGGGGAACAGGTGCGCAAAACGCCGGAGCTGGGTTACCGCGAGGAAAAAACCGCGGCGTTTGTCGAGGCGGAAATGCGGAAGATCGGGCTGTTCAACATCCGCCGCGCGGCATACACGGGCGTTGCCGCCGACCTCAAACCCGAGGCCGACGGAGAACGCGTTTGCGTGATCGGCGAGTTGGACGCGGTGATAACGCCCGATTGCCCCTATGCCAACCCGCAAACCGGAGCGGCGCACACCTGCGGGCATAATTGGCAGATCGCGCAGTTGCTCGGGGTCGCGCGCGTTCTCAAAGAGAGCGGGATCGGCGGGGAATTGAGCGGAAACGTCACGTTTCTGGCGGTTCCCGCCGAAGAGTTCGTGGATCTGGATTACCGCGAGGAGCTGATCCGCGCGGGGAAGATCCGGAAGATGAGCGGAAAACAGGAATTGATCGGCTCCGGTTTTTTCAAGGATTATTCCTGCGCCATGATGGTGCATTCCGAGCCCAAGCATCCCGAGGCCGCCTGTTTTATGGATTGCAAAAGCCTCGGCTTTGTGGCAAAAAAGGTCCGGTTTATCGGCAAGGCGGCGCACGCGGGCGGCGCGCCCCACGAGGGGATCAACGCGCTCAACGCGGCCATGGCGGCCATTATGTGCATTCACACCATGCGCGAAACCTTCCGCGATGAGGACCGCGTCCGCGTGCATACCATCATCACCAAAGGCGGGGAACTCCTGAACATTGTTCCCGCCGAGGTCCTTATGGAAACGCAGGTGCGCGCCGCAACGCCCGAAGCGCTCCGCGACGCGTGCTTCAAGGTGGATCGCGCCATCCGCGGCGCAACCTACGCCATGGGTGCGGAAGTGGAGATCCGCGACGTTGGGTCCTATGCGCCGCTCGCGCAGGACCGCGCCCTCGGGGAACTTTTTGAGCGGAACGCGCTGCGGTTCCTCTCCCCCGGGCAGATCTACCACGGAACCGATATGGTGGGTTCCACCGATATGGGAGACCTCTCTTTGGAGCTTCCCGCCATTCAACCCACGTTCGGCGGGTACGAGGGCGGCGCGCACGCCGCCGATTTCCGGAGCGTGGATGAACAGATCACCGTCCTGCTCCCCACAAAAATCATGTGCGCAACGGTGATAGACCTGCTGTGCCGCGGCGGAGAACAGGCAAGAGAGATCCGAACGGCTTTTCAAAAAAAGAAAACGACACATTGACGGAAAGGATACATACGGAACATGTTGGATGAGATCCGGTTGGAAGAATTGTTAACGACCCCCTCGCAGGCCCTGATCGAGGACATCGGGCGGATCGAGGGAGATATTATGATTTTGGGAGCAGGCGGAAAAATGGGGCCGTCGCTCTGCATTCTGGCGGCAAAGGCCGTTCGCGCCGCGGGCGTTCGGAAACGCGTAATCGCGGTTTCCCGTTTCAGCTCCGAGGAGGCGGCCGCCGCGTTGGAAAAGCACGGGGTGGAGATCATCCGCGCCGATCTGCTCAAACGCGAGGAGCTGGACGCGCTGCCCGAGGTGGAAAACGTGATCTACATGGCGGGCAGAAAGTTCGGAACCAACGGGCATGAATGGGAAACTTGGGGCATGAACGCAACGCTTTCGGCGTTTGTGGCGGAAAAGTTCAAGCACTCCCGCATTGTGGTGTTCTCCTCGGCGAACATCTATTCCATCGCCCCCGTTTATCTCGGCGGGCCGACCGAGGAAGATCCGGTGGTACCGAACGGCGAATATCCCATGAGCTGTCTGGCGCGCGAACGCGCGTTCGAATATGCCGCCAATACTTACGGAACCAAGGTGTTCATTTATCGGCTTTGCTTTGCCATCGGCCTGAACTACGGGGTCCTTTGCGACATTGCGGAGAACATCCGCTCGAAAACGCCGATCCGGATTGAGAACGCCTGCTTCAACTACATCTGGCAGGGGAGCGCAAACGAGTTTGCGATCCGCGCCCTGCTGCATGCGGGATCCCCCGCCGTTAAAATGAACATTTCCGGCCCCGAGGTCGTTTCCATCCGGTATGCCGCGGAGCGCATCGGAAAAGGGCTGGGAATCGAACCCGTCTTCGAGGGCGAACCGCAGAACGACGCATACCTTGTGAACACCATGAAGTGCGCGGAAACGTTCGGTTACCCCGCCTACACCGCCGGTCAGTTGATCGATATGCAGGTGGAATGGTCGCTCTCGGGCGGGAAAACCCTGAACAAACCGACCCATTTTGAAGCGAGAGACGGTAAATACTGATCCCCCAAAAAAGGCTGTGCCTGCCGCGCACGGGCAACAATTGCCCGAATTGGCGGCGCAGCCTTGATTTTCATGGGAAAAAGTGGTATAATGAAATTCAGAAATCTATTTGATGGCCGAATTCCGCTCCCTCGGGGTGGAACGGTTGTCAACCGAACGGAATTTCGCTGAAAAAGGAGAGTCTCAAACACAAAATGGAACGAAACGCAGAACGAACGAGAGCCAATATTTTGCAGGCGGCGATCAAGGAGTTTTCCGAGAAGGGATATGCCGGAGCGCGCGTGGATTGCATTGCGGATATGGCCGGATGCAACAAGGGAATGATTTACCAATACTACGATTCCAAGGAACACCTCTATGAATTGGTGATCGCGCATGAATACCGGCTGCTCTCCAACATCGAGGCCGAGATCATCCAGAACTACACCGACCCGCGGGAGCTGTTGGACGTAATCGTGGATCGCTACTTCGAGTTTTTGGTCAACACCCCCGATTTTGTCAAGATCATCATGTGGGAAAACCTCAACGAAGCGCGTGCGGTGCGGGAGAATCCCGCGCTGGTTTCGGTAAAGGCGCCGATCATCGAGTGTATCCGCGGCGCGGTGCGGCGCGGGCGCGAGGAAGGCGTTTTCCGCGAGGACGCCAACAGCAAAGTGGTGGTTTTCGCGCTGATTACGGGCGCGTTCTCCTATTTTTCCAACCGGTATACCCTGCCGCATGTGCTCAATGTTGATCTGAACAGTCCGGAGTTCGTGTCCGCGCATAAGGAAATCATTAAGGCGGGCATCCGGAATTATCTGAAAAAATAATCCATCGAAAAAAATCGTTTCCCGCCAAACGCCTCTCGGGCGAGCGGGGAAAGGAGCCATATGAAAATTCTCGTAACAATGCCCGAGGGCGTCATTCGGGAGAGCTTTGTTCCCAAACAGGTGCGCAGCCGGTTGGAATCGGTTGCCGAGGTGGAGTATAACGACATGGCGCGCAATTTCACGCCGCAGGAGCTTCGCGACCGTTTGCGCGGCGTGGACGTTGCCTTAACGGGTTGGGGAACCACCCTGTTTGACGAGGCCGTGCTGGAAGGCAACGACCGCTTGAAGCTGATCGCGCATACGGGCGGGTCGGTCACGCCCGTAATGTCGGACGCGGCCTACGAGCGCGGCATCCGCGTAATCAGCGGGAACGAGATGTATGCCGAGTCGGTCGCCGAGTCGGTGATTGCGTATTCCTTGGCCGCTCTGCGGCGGATCCCCGAGTTTCTGGATCGCACCAAAACGGGCGATTGGTACCACGCGGGCGAGGTTTGGGAAGGACTTCTGGATCAGACCGTCGGCGTTATCGGGTTTGGGATGACGTCCCGCCATCTGTTCCGCATGGGCAAAGCGTTCCGCTTGCGTTTCAAAGTGCTGGAAAAACCGTATCTCACGCCCGAGGTGCAGGCGGAGTACGGGTTTACCACCGCGTCGCTCGAAGAAATTTTCAGCACCTGCAAAATCGTTTCTCTCCATTGCGGCATGACCCGTTCCTACTACCATCTGGTGGGCGAGCGGTTGCTCGGCATGATGCCCGAGGGGGCGATTCTGATCAACACGGCGCGCGGCCCCGTAATTGACGAACAGGCGTTGATTGCGGAATTGAAGCGCAACCGCATCCGCGCGGTGCTGGACGTTTACGAGGAAGAACCGCTCCCCGCAAACAGCGAGCTGCGCCGCCTGCCGAACGCGCTCTGCGTCCCGCATATGGGCGGCCCCACGTTCGACCGCCGCAAGCTCATCACCATGGCGTTGATCGACGACGTACTGCGGTTTGCCGCGGGAGATCCGATGAAGTTGGAAATTTCTCGGGAATACGCCTCGCATATGTCCGACCGCGCCTCCACTTGAACGCAAATGGGAAAAAAGGAAATTTTCCATATTTTCATAGATTGATTCTATTTACATTGTCCGAAAATTGTGTTAAAATCATTTCATCAAAGGAGAACGAACATGCTGAAAGCGGCAATCATCGGGTTTGGCGGCATCGCGCAAGCCCATAAGAACGGATATATCCAGCTCGAAAAAGAGGGCAAGGTCAAGCTGGTAGCGGCTTGCGATATCCGAAAGGAAGCCTTTGAAAAGGTCGCGGAGATCAACCTGAAAAGCGACACGACGCAAAAAGCCGATTTCCGTTGCTACACGGATCTTGAAGAAATGCTGGCAAAGGAAAAACCCGACTTTGTGGACATCTGCGTTCCGTCGTTCTTACATAAAGAACTCGCGGTTAAAATGCTGAACAAGGGATACAATGTCCTTTGCGAAAAGCCGATGGCGCTCAACAGCAAGGACTGCGAAGAAATGCTGAAAGCCGAAAAGAAGAGCGGCAAGCATTTCATGATCGCGCAATGCCTGCGTTTCTTCCCCGAATATGAATACCTCAAAGCCTGCATCGACGACGGGCGTTTCGGCAAAGTCCTCGGCGCGTTCTTCAACCGCAACAGTGCGCAACCCACATGGGGATGGGAGAATTGGTACCTCGATTACAACCGTTGCGGCGGCGCGATCACGGATATTCACATCCATGATATCGACATGGTGCGCTACCTCTTCGGGGAGCCGGACGCGGTGAGTTGCCGCGCGAGCGATTGCAAGACGAAATACGACATTGTGCAGACCAATCTCTACTACGGGAACATTCCCGTTACCGCCAACGGCTGTTGGACGGCGGGGCAGATCAAATTTTCGCCCTACTACAAGGTGGATTTTGAAAAGGCTTCCGTTCTGTTCGAGGGCGGCAAGGTCACGGTCTATCCCGAAGCGGGCGCGGGCGACGCGTTCCAGCCCGAACTGACCGGACACGACGGCTATACGGGCGAGATCGCGTATTTCTGCGACATCATCGAGGGCAGAACGAGAAATGAAAAGAATCCCGCCACCAGCGCGGCGAACACCATCCGGCTTATCGAAGCCATGAAACTGAGCGCGGACGAGGGCGGAAAACGCCTTTTTCTGAAAGCCTGATTACCATAAAAACGGGGGACACAATATGAAAATCGGTGTTTTGGTAACGTATCGAAAAGGGATCGACCTGAAAAAGAAGCTCGCGGAAGTCCGCTCCTACGGCATGGATTGCTGCCAAATCTCCTGCTGGGATCCAACGGCCTATACCGAAGCGTTGGCCGAGGAGATCAACGCCGCCGTTCGGGAAACCGGTGTGGAAGTCTCCACGCTCTGGGCGGGCTGGTCCGGCCCCTCGGAATGGAACTTTACGGGCGGCCCCATGGTGTTGGGATTGGTTCCGCCCGCTTACCGTATGCAAAGAGCGGAAGAACTGATCAGGGCGGCGGAATTTGCCGTGAAGATCGGCGTTTCCCGCGTGGCAACCCATGTGGGCTTCCTGCCGGAGAACATGAACGACCCCGAATACCTCGGAGTGGTCGCCGTTCTGCGGTATGTAATTGGAAAATTCAAGAAATTGGGAGTCAACTTCCTCTTTGAAACCGGACAGGAAACGCCTGTTACACTACTTCGTGTGATTGAAGAAATCGGCATGGACAATGTGGGCATCAATATGGACACCGCGAATTTGATCCTCTACGGAAAAGCCAACTCCGCGGACGCCATCACCGTGTTCGGCAAGTATGTGATGGATACCCATATCAAGGACGGCTTCTATCCCACGGACGGCAAACACCTCGGCAAAGAGGTGAAGGTCGGAGAAGGGCTTGCGAACATTCCTGAAGTAATTAAGCGTTTGAACGAAGTCGGCTACAAGGGCAACTACATCATTGAGCGCGAGATCGAGGGAGAGGAGCAGGTGCGCGACATTCTTGCCGCACGCGATTTCCTTTGCAAACTTGCGGGGGAGAGCAAATAACCCATGGCAACCGAAAAAACAGTCATCGGGCTGGACGTTGGAACCACGGGAACCAAAGCGGCGGTTTGCCGGAAGGACGGAACGGTTCTCGGCAAAGGGTATCGGGAGTATGATCTTCGTTTCGGCGCGTCGGGCGAGGTAGAGCAATCCGCCGAGGATTGGTATACCGCCGCAGCCGCCGCCGTAACCGAGGCCATGCGCCAAGCGAACGTCGGCGCGGAGAGCGTCGCGGCCCTCTCGCTTTCCACGCAGGGCGGCAGTATGCTCGCTTGGGACCGCGATTTTCGCCCGCTGACCCCTGTGATGACATGGATGGACCGCCGCGCCGCCGACGAGATCGCGGCATTGTGCAGCGCGCTCGGGGAAGAAACGCTCTACCGAACTTCCGGTTGGAAACCGACCGCTTCCAACGACATTGCAAAAATTCTTTGGGTGCGGGAGCATTGGCCCGAGGCGTTTGCGAAAACCGCGTGTTTTTCCACCACATTGGAATATATGAACCGCCGCCTGACCGGAAAAACGGTGGGCGACCCGACCAACGAGGCCATCCGCATTCTGTTTGATATTCGCCGCGGCGCATACGACGGAAAGATCCTTTCCGCGCTCGGCATCGGGGAAGACCGGCTTCCCGCCGTTCAACCAACGGGGAGTTTTGTGGGAACGCTAACGGCCGAGGCCGCGAAGGATCTCGGGCTGACAACCGCCGTTCGGGTCTATAACGGCGCGCACGACCAATACTGCGCCTCTCTCGGCGCGGGCGCGGTGGAGAACGGGGACATGATGGTGGCAACGGGAACCGCTTGGGTGGTTCTCGCCATTACCGACCGGTTGCTGTTCTCCGAATCGCGCGTTTCCCCGGGCATCCACCCCGTCCGGGGGTTGTACGGGGCCATGGCGTCGCTCGTCAGCGCGGGTTCCGCGCTGAAATGGTATAAAAATCTGATCGGCGAGGATTACGCCTCGCTGGACGCGGGCGCGGCCGCCCGCAGGGAACACGCGGCCGACCTGTTCTTTGCGCCGTACCTCGCGGGGGCGGGCTTTCCGCATCCCGACCCGAACGAACCGTCCCGCTTGATCGGCCTCAAACTTGCGCACGACCGTTACGACATCGCGCTCGCGCTGATGGAAGGGGTTGCGTTCGAGGTGCGCGCCGTGCTGGATGAACTGCGTTCGCTCGGCTGCTCCGTCCGAAGGCTGTATATGGCGGGCAGGACCGCGCACAGCGACCTTTGGCGCGGCCTCGTTCGGGATATTTGCGGCTGCGAGATTCTGGTAACGGACGAGCCCGACACCTGCTGCGTGGGCGCGGCCATGATCGCCGCCGTGGGCGCGGGCATGTATCCGTCGCTCGAAAAGGCCGTTCGGGGCATATCGCGCCTTTCGATCCGCGATGTTCCGGACGCCGCACAAACCGCCTTTTACCAAACCAAATACCGCCGGTATCGGGAACTCCTTGCCGGCGAAACTGCGAAGGGAAATACAAAATCATGAAAAGAACCATCCGAACCCCCTATTTCGAGATCGGGACCAAGAATTACATTTACGGGGACAAGGTCCTCGAATACGCAATGGCGGCCGACCGTGCCGCCGAAAAATACGACATTGACGTTCTGTTTATCACCTCTCCCATCGAGATCCGCCGCGTGGTGGAGCACACCAAGCGTTTAATCGTGCTTGCTCCGTATATGGACACCCTGCGCCCCGGCCGCGGCATGGCGGATATTCTGCCCGAGGGGTTAAAGGCGGCGGGAGCCGCCGGCGTGGTGGTCAATCATTGCGAAAAGCCCATGTCGCTCCCGCAGATCAAAAAGACGATCGACCGCGCCAACGAATTGGACATGCTGGTGTTCGCCTGCGCGGATACGGTCGCCGAGGCCAAGGCCATTGCCGAACTGCACCCCGACATCATCAACCCCGAGCCGTCGGAGCTGATCGGCGGGTCGGGCGGCGCCGTGAGCGGAATGGGGTATGTAAAGGATTGCATCAATGCCATCAAGGCCATATATCCCGATATTTTGGTGGAGCAGGCGGCGGGTATTACCACGGGCCAGCAGGTCTATGATTTCATCAGGGCCGGTTCCGAGGCCGCGGGCGCCGCTTCGGGCATTATGAACGCCGAGGATCCCTTGGCGAAGATCGACGAGCTGATCGCGGCCACCAGACGCGCCGCGGACGATTTGAAGAAAGCGGGGAAATAAACCATGGTTTTTCACAAGAAATTCACCGTGCAGTCCAACGATCGGGTCTGCACGTTCCATAACGTAACCGAGCAGGCCAAGCAGACCCTGCGCGAGTCGGGCGTCCGCAACGGCATCGTGGTGGTCTATTCCCACCATACCACTTGCAGCGTGATCACGCAGGAGTGCGCGTTCGACCTTTCCATGACGGGGCTGGAAACCCTGCAGCAGGACCTTGTGAACGTTATGGAGAACATCATTCCCACCCAGCGGAGCGAGGGCATGTACCTGCACCCGCAAAGCAAAGCGTTGGCGTTTGCCGAGGAACACGGCGAGGATAACCGCGGCTGCCATAACACGGATGCGCATTTGCGCTCTTCCATCATCGGCCGAAGCCAGACCATTGTGGTAGAGGACGGGGAAATGGACCTCGGCGAGTTCGGCTTTGTTTATTTCATCGACTTTGACCAGACGCGCGCGAGGACCCGCACCGTTCAGGTTATGGTCATCGGCGAATAAAGGAGTTCCCGCCATGAAAAGAAAACCGAAAGTCGGGTTTCTCCCCCTCTATGTGCTGACGTATGATGAAAGCACCCCGTTCATGCGGGAAACCGTCAATCGCCATGTGGCCGAGGTCGCCGCGCGGCTCGAAGCCCTCGGCATGGAGCTGGTCAAGGCTCCCGTTTGTCGGGTCAGGCGCGAGTTCGAGGCGGCTGTGGCGCAATTCTGCCATGCGGACGTGGATCTGATCGTCACTCTGCACGCGGCCTATTCGCCGTCGCTCGAATCCATCGACGCGCTCTGCTCGGTCGATCTCCCGCTCCTGATGCTGGATACCACCTACGACTACGAGTTCAAACCCTATTCCTATACGGACGGCATGCTCTATAACCACGGGATCCACGGGGTAATGGACCTTTGCAACCTGTTGCACCGCCGCGGGCGGCAATACGAGATTGTGGCAGGGTATTTCAACGAGAAGAACCCGCAATATGCCGCGCTTTGCCGCCGCGTAACCGATTTTGCAACGGCCGCGGTAATCCGCCATACGCTGGGGCATTCCCGCGTCGGAATCGTCGGCGAGCCGTTCGAGGGGATGGGGGATTTTCGCGTTCCCGAGGAGTCCATGAAAAAGCTCGGCATTGAAACGACGACTTATGATTGCGGCGATTTCCGCTATCTCAACGCCGTGACCGAGGCCGACGTCGACGCGGAGTACGAAGCCGATTCCGGCCGTTTTGAAATGAACATTTCCAAGGAGACCTACCGCTTTTCGGCGCGCGTTTCGCTTGCCGTTCGCCGCTGGATCGAGGAAAACAGGCTCAACGCGTTCACCATGAATTTCAAGGCCGCCGCGCGGGGAACCGCGTTCCCCACCATGCCGTTTGCCGAGGCGAGCATCGCCATGAGCCGCGGCGTCGGATACGCGGGCGAGGGCGACGTTCTTACCGCCGCGTTCACCGCCGCGCTGATGTCGGTATTTGAAGAGGTGTCGTTCACCGAGATCTTCTGCCCCGATTGGAAGGACGGCATGCTGTTTTTGAGCCACATGGGCGAATACAACGTCGCGCTCTCCGCGCCCGACCGTCGCCCCGTGATGTCCGAAAAGGAATTTACGTTCGGAAACGCGGGGAACCCCGCAACCGTGCTATCGCCGTTCAAAGCGGGAAAGGCGACGTTCGTCAGCCTCAATCCCGATGCCAACGGCCGCTTCTCGGTTTTCTTCCAAACGGGAAAAATGCTTTGCACGCCGGCCGACCATCGGCAAACGGGAATCGTTGCGGGTTGGTTCCTGCCCGACGCGCCTCTGGAAGAATTTTTGGAAGCATACAGCCGCGCGGGCGGGATCCATCACGCCGCGCTAGTCTATTCGGACGCGGACATTACCCCCGTTCTTTCCGCGTTCGGCGGCCTGCTTTGAGCGGGCGGTGGTATGAACATGAAAGAATCCGTTATCGCAGCCGCCCTGCAAGCGTTTGAGATCGAAAGCGCGTCCATTCTGGAAACGGCAAAGGCGATTGACCCCGCGCAGCTCGCAAGCGCGGCGGAAGTCCTCTCCAAAGCCCCGCGCATCGCCGCCA
>CADBKZ010000001.1 GCA_902795355.1 uncultured Ruminococcus sp. | reverse complement strand
GCTGTTCTCACAAATTGTTGAGTTTCCATTCCCTCGTTTTCGGGAGTCTGTCTCTCCCATCCCTTTATTCGATTTTCTGTGAACATTTGTTCACAACAGCAAAAAGAGCCGACGTGCAAACGACGTCGGCTCTTTTTGTTGTTCAAAACGGTTTCAATTTTTTTCAAACTCTTTCCCACGGATCAGGTAATCAATAGAAACGCCGAAATATTCGGACATTTTTACAAGCATTTCTATATCGGGGCTTCTTCTTCCGTTTTCATAGTAAGAAAGAGCTTCCCGACTGATATTGAGCGCAAATGAAGCCTTTAATTGGCTGATTTTGCGCTTTTTTCGTATTTCGCGCAACCCAAGCATTTTCATTTTTTTGTTCTCCATTTTTTTATTTTGCTCTTGACAAAAGTGTACCATTTTGTTACAATATTTATGTAACAATATGTTACACAATCAAGTTTGGAGAAAAAAATGAAAAAGAACTTATTTCCTTTTTTGAAATGGGCGGGCGGAAAAACACAACTTCTGAATCAGCTTGAAGCGAAAATGCCAATCGGTTACAAACGTTATTTTGAGCCATTTATCGGCGGGGGAGCATTGCTTTTGGATATTCAGCCCAAAAAAGCGGTTATCAATGATATTAACGAACAGCTTTTGAATGTTTATATTCAATTGAAACAAGATACCGAAGCCGTTCTCCGCGAAGTAAACCGCTTGGATTCACATTTGTGTGACGAAAAGCGCTATTTGGAACTGCGAGCAAAGTACAATGAAAAAATTCAAAGAAGAGAAATCGACCCCGAATGTGCGGCACTGATGATATGGGTGAACAAACATTGTTTTAACGGGCTTTACCGTGTGAACTCAAAAGGATTGTTCAATGTTCCCTATAACCGTAATGTCAATGGTCGGTCAATGAATGAGGAAAATTTAAGAAATATCGGATATTATTTGCGGGAAAACGATATTGAAATTCGCCACGGTGATTTTGAAAAAGCATGTAGGGATGCGTCGTCGGGAGATTTTGTTTACTTTGATTCGCCTTATATTCCTGTTAGTGAAACGGCGAAATTTACAAACTATACAAAAGAGGGGTTCACCATTGAAGATCACAAACGGTTGGCAAAACTTTATCGGCAATTGGCGTTAAGAGGGGTTTGGGTTATGATGAGCAATCATAATGTGCCGCTTGTGTACGAGCTTTATAATGGTTTTCGCATAATAGAAGTGGATGTAAAACGTGCCATTAACCGAGACGCAACCAAACGATTCGGCAAGGAAGTTATCATAACAAACTATTAAGGATTGCAAAATGATAGAAATATTTCAAGATGGATTAACTCCGTACTATCATACGGAAAACGAGATACTGTTTCTAAACGATACATTTTTTGTGCTTGAACGAATCCAGCCGCTTTCCGTTGATATGATTTTTGCGGATCCGCCGTATTTTTTGAGCAACGGTGGAATTACTTGTCGGGCAGGGAAAATGGTATCTGTCAATAAAGGAATTTGGGATATTATCCATTCTGTATCCGAAAAACACGCCTTTAATAGAAAGTGGATTCATTTATGCAAAAAAATACTGAAGCCAAACGGAACTATTTGGGTCAGCGGCACATTGCACAATATTTATAGCATTGGTATGGCGTTGGAGCAAGAGGGCTTTCACATCATCAATAACATAACATGGCAAAAAACGAACCCGCCGCCTAACCTCGTATGTAAATGTTTTACCCATAGTACGGAAACTGTTCTTTGGGCATGCAAAGACGAAGAACGAACGAAATATACGTTTCATTATCGGTTAATAAAAACACAAAACGGGGGAAAACAGATGAAAGATGTTTGGGAAGGACCACTTACGCCGAAAAGTGAAAAGATTTATGGCAAACATCCAACGCAAAAACCGTTATATCTCTTAAATCGAATCATAGAAGCTTCCACCAATCAAGGCGATTTGATATTAGACCCTTTCTGCGGAAGTTCGAGTACCGGTGTTGCCGCGAGAGGCCTCGGCCGTCGGTATATCGGAATAGATAGGGAAGAAGAATTTATAGAACTTTCAATACGAAGGCTAGAACAGGGGGGAATAAAATGAGAAACTTTACCGAATGGATAAAGAATTTACGGTGTTGGATTAACGGATACGGTTATTATGTAGATTTCAACAAGGTTTACGAAAATGTGGATCGGCTGAAAGTCGAACTGAATATTATGAACACGTTAATTGGTTCCCGAAATATAGAAACGGATTTTTTGCATTTAATGAAAAAATATCCGGAAATATTAAAATGTATTCCCTTGTTACTTGCGGTTCGGCAAAACGAGATCTACGTACAGGATGATGAACAGGCATTTGCGTTTGACTTTGAGAGAATGAATTGTTCCATAGAACAGTACATCAGTTTCATGAAAAAAACGGGTTTAATGGATTTAATCGCTCACCGAATTGTAAATAATCTGGTGGATTACGCTCTCGGTGTGGAAACCGGATTGGATAGCAACGGCAGAAAGAACCGCGGCGGACACCAAATGGAAGATTTGGTAGAAAAGTATATCCGAAAAATAGATGTCGAATATTACAGGGAAATGTACATAACGGAAATCGAGGCAAAGTGGGGAATCGACCTATCGGCCGTATCCGCAGAGGGAACCGCCACAAAACGATGGGACTTTGTTGTGAAAACCGCAAAAACGGTCTATGTGATTGAAACCAATTTTTACAGCAGCGGTGGTTCAAAGCTCAATGAAACGGCAAGAAGCTATAAAATGATCGCGGAAGAAATGCGAAACGTACATGGCGCGGAGTTTATTTGGATAACTGATGGGGCAGGGTGGAACAGCGCCCGCAGAAATCTCAAAGAAACTTTCTATGCAATGAAGCACCTGTATAATATTCAAGATTTGGAAAACGGTATTTTAACAGAGTTGTTTTTGCAGGAAAAAAAGAATGTTGTAATCGCTTGACGTTTCAACAACAAAAAGAGCCGACGTGCAAACGACGTCGGCTCTTTTTTTCTGTTGTCTGTGCGGGAGAGGGGGAGATTTCTTATTTTCCGTAATAATGGTGATAAAGTTTTTTCACCTCGTCGGCAAACAGCTGGTCCTTTTTTTCTTTTTCAGGGTAGGGATCCAAGGCGAGGAGATAGCTCGGATTTAATTTCAATATCTGGCAGATTTTGCGCAACTGATCCAAATTGGGTTCCTGTTCATCGCGCTCAATTTTGGAATAGCTTGATTGGTTCATGGGAATTTGTTCTGCCATGTCAATTTGCCGTAAATCCATGTCTTCGCGACGGTCACGTATTTTCTTCCCAATTTTCATAGCGATTTCTCCCTTTTTTATTAATTATATCTTTTTTTACTAAAACTATTGACAAATAGTAAAAAAAGATATATAATATACGGGATAGTAAAAAACACACTGTTGCAAAGGAGAAAAGTAAATTATGAACAAAAAATACTATCAAACAATGATTGCAGTGGTAATTCAATTAGAGGATCAGGATGTTATCCGAACATCGGACCAGCCTGAAAATAACCCCTCAAAGGAGATTTACCGCTAACAAAAACCAAAAAAGGACAGGAAAATGATTCTCTGTCCTTTTTTTTACATGGAATGTGTAACTGTACACCTTAATTTCGTTTTTTCAAAACATGAAATATCATTTTTTATATCCTTTTTATCATTTTTTTCTCAAAACCCCTTGCAATTTTCATTCATTTATGGTATAATACCATTTGTCTGTCGTGCATGGCGCGGCAATCGTGTTTTGCGGAATGATGTCAAAGAACATCAAATTTATGAAACGAGGTACACGAACATGAAAGAGGGAATCCATCCGAAGTACGAGAAGTGCATCATTCGGTGCGCTTGCGGCGAGGTCGTTGAGACCATGTCCACCAAAGGCGGCGAGCAAAGAGTTGACATTTGCTCCAAGTGCCACCCGTTCTTTACGGGCAAGCAGAAGTTTGTTGACGCGGGCGGCCGTGTTGATAAGTTCAAGAGAAGAATCGCAAACTTCCAGAAGTAATTTGGGGACTGTACGAGGGGCAGGCGACGGTGTGTTTTTGCACGTCGCTTGCCCTTTTTCCGCCATCGCAGTCCGGAACCGGCCGTTCGGGACCGTTTGTTCCCGCCGCCGGACAACACATCCGCCCGACCCGATTTTATTCTCCCGAAAGGATGTGATCCTATGATAACCGTTTCAAATCGCGACCATCCGGCCTCGCTCTCCCGCGCCGTGCTGGTTGGTCTGAACCTCGGCAACGAGGATATGGAAGAAACCGAAAAAAGCCTTGACGAGCTGGAACGCCTGCTCCAAACCGCGGGCGGCGAATGCGCCGTTAAGGTGACGCAGACCAAAGAACATCCCGACCCGCGCACCTGCGTTGGCGCGGGCAAGGTTGCCGAAATTGCCTATTGGTGCGGGACCTTGGAAGCGGATTTGGTCGTGTTTGACACCGAGCTTTCCCCTGCGCAGATCCGCAACGTTGAGGACGCGATCGGGAACGACGTTCGCGTGATCGACCGTTCCATGCTGATCCTCGATATTTTCGCGCTCCATGCCGTTACGGGCGAGGGGAAATTGCAAGTCGAGCTGGCACAGCTCAAATATACCGCCCCCCGCTTGGTCGGTCGGGGCGCGGAAATGTCCCGCCTCGGCGGCGGCATCGGCACGCGCGGCCCCGGGGAATCCAAATTGGAATCCGACCGCCGCCACATGAAGCGTCGCATTGCCGCTCTGGAAGCCGAGCTGGAAAACCTCGACCGCACCCGCCGCACCATGCGCGCCGCTCGCGACCGCAGCGGCGCCCCGAAAGTGGCCATCGTGGGTTACACCAACGCGGGGAAATCCACCCTGCTCAATCTGTTGACCGACGCGGGCATCCTCGCGGCCGACCAACTCTTTGCAACGCTTGACCCCACCACCCGCAAACTTACCCTGCCGGACGGGAGCGCGGTGTTGCTGACCGATACGGTCGGTTTCATCCGCAAGCTGCCGCACCATCTGATCCACGCTTTCCGCTCCACGCTGGACGAGGTCGTTTACGCCGATGTCCTGCTGCTGGTAGTGGACGCATCCGACCCCGAATACCGCGCGCAGCTCGAAACCACCGAACGCCTGCTGGAAGAGCTTGGCGCGGCCGATAAGCCCGTCCTGTATGTGTTCAACAAATGCGACCTCGGGGCCGACGCCTCGTTCCGCGCAATCGGGACGTATGCCGAAAAGCGTCGAACGGTCTCGGTTTCGGCAAAAACGGGGCAGGGGATCCCGATGCTGCTCGACCAATTGCAGGAGCTGCTGCATAACGGCAAACGCCGCGTGGTCTTTCGGATTCCCAATGCCGAGGCGGGCGCGCTGAACCTTCTTTATAAAAACGCGGTGGTCGAAACCGTGGATTACGGCGCGGAAGCCATAGCCGTTACGGCAACCGTGGACGCCAAAACGCACGGAATGCTACGCCGCTTCGACCCCGAATGGAAGGAGCCGCGCGATGAATGAAACCAACGCCGAACGCCGCGTAACCTTGGAACGCGAGGGCGTGGCCGAGCTGGAAGAGAAAAAGTCGGTTTTCATCGGCCGCGCCATGCCTGTTTCCACCGAGGAAGAGGCCCTTGCGTATATCAAAGAAATCAAAACAAAATTTGCGGACGCGCGCCACAACGTTTGGGCCTATCGCCTGTTCGGCGACGTTGTTATGCGCTGTTCGGACGACGGCGAACCGCAGGGGAGCGCGGGCGTTCCCGTGTTGGACGTTCTGCGCAAGTCCGGCGTCAGCGACGCGGTTGTCGTGGTCACGCGCTATTTCGGCGGCATTCTGCTCGGCGCGGGCGGCTTGGTTCGCGCCTATTCCAAAGCCGCCAGACTTGCCGTTGCCGAGGCGCGCGTCATCACGCGCGAAAAATGCGCGGTCTGGTCGCTCGCCTGCTCCTATTCGGATTATCCCCGCTTTCTTGCCGAGTTTCCGAAATTCGGAGCCGCGGTCGGGGAAACCGCGTTTGCCGAGGCTGTAACCGTGTCCTTTACGGTGCGCGCGGAAGCGGAAACGCCTCTGCTTGCCCGCATCCGCGAAATGTCCGGCGGGAGCGCGGAACCGCGCAAAATCGGCGAAACATTCGGGGTCGTTTCCGAAAATCCATAATTTTTTCAAATAAATTCGCCGAAAAAAGAGTGTTTTCGGATTTTTTTGCGTACATTATAAGGTGAAAAAGAAAAAGGGGGTGCGGACCATGGGAAACATGCGCGAAGTTTTTTTGGAGCGCGAACGGCAAAATTTGTCGAAGTATGCTTTTTTAACGTCGAACACACGCGGGCGGGATTACCCGTATGTCCCCTGCGAAATGCGGACCGAGTTTCAACGCGACCGCGACCGTATCATCCATTGCCAATCTTTCCGGCGGCTGATGAACAAAACGCAGGTGTTTCTGGCGCCGGTCGGCGACCATTACAGGACCCGCCTGACGCACACGCTGGAAGTGACCCAGATTGCGCGGATCATCGCGCGCGCCCTGCGGCTCAACGAGGACCTGACCGAGGCGGCCGCCTTGGGGCACGACCTCGGGCATACGCCGTTCGGCCATGCGGGCGAGGTTGCCATGCAAAAGCTCTTTTCGCCCGATTTTACCCACTACCGCCAAAGCCTGCGCGTGGTGGAAAAGCTCGAAAACAACGGGAAGGGACTGAACCTGACATGGGAAGTCCGCGACGGGATCGTGAACCATACGGGTTCGCACATGGCGTCCACGCTCGAAGGGGTAATCGTCAAGTTCGCCGACCGGATCGCGTATATCAACCACGATATTGACGACGCCTGCCGCGCGGGCATCCTGAAACCCGACGATATTCCCGCCGACCTGCGCCGGATTCTCGGAGAAACGCATGGGGAGCGGATCAATCGCATGGTAACGTCGGTGGTGGAAGCGAGCGCCGACCGCCCCGAAATTTCCATGGAACCCGAGATCCGCGAGGCAACCGACAAACTGCGCACGTTCCTGTTTGAATCGGTGTATACCAATCCGGTTGCAAAATCGGAAGAGGGGAAGGCAAAGGGGCTGATCGCCGCGTTGTACGAGCATTTCTGCGGCCATCCAGAAAAAATGCCGGAGCTTTACCGCGGGATCGCCGAAACCGAGGGCATTGGCCGCGCGGTCTGCGATTACATCTCGTGCATGACCGACCGCTTCGCGATTGAAACCTATAAGGAGCTGTACGTTCCGAAAGTATGGCGCACATAATTTCAAAATGAAAAAACGAGGAAAGGAGAAAGAACCGCATGCGATTTCCCGAAAACTTTGTGCAGGAAGTGCTGGACCGCACCGACATTGAAGAATTGATCGGCCGGTATGTAACGCTCAAACGGACAGGCTCGAACCTTGTCGGTCTTTGTCCTTTCCATAGTGAAAAGACCCCGTCGTTCACGGTAACGCCGAGCAAAAACATGTTTTTCTGCTTCGGGTGCCATGCGGGGGGAACGGCGATTACGTTCGTTCAAAAAGCGGAAAACCTTGATTTTGCCGACGCCGTAGCGTTTCTGGCCGACCGCGCGGGGCTTCCCCTGCCGCGGGAGATGGGCGAGGGCGGCCGCGAAAGCGGCGTTTCCCGCAAACGGGTATTGGAAGCCAACCTCGAAGCGGCAAAATTCTTCCGCGCCTGCCTGTTCGATCCCGAAATCGGCCGAGCGGGGATGGACTATTTCAAAGGGACCCGCGGGCTGACCGAAGCCACCATCAAGCATTTCGGCCTCGGTTTTGCGCCGAACACGTTCGGAAGCCTGACCGATTATCTGCACAAAAAAGGGTTTACAGACGAGGAATTGCAGGTCGCGTTCCTCTGCGGAAAGAGCCAAAAAACGGGTCGGGCATACGACTATTTCCGCAACCGCGTAATCTTTCCGATTATTGATACTTCGGGCAATATCGTGGCGTTCGGCGGCCGCGTTCTCGACGACAGCAAGCCCAAATACCTGAACACATCGGATACGCCCGCTTTCAAGAAAAGCAACCATCTGTTTGCGCTCAACTATGCGCGGCATTGCTGCGCGGAGCGCATGATTTTGTGCGAGGGGTATATGGACGTTATCGCCCTGCATGCCGCGGGATTCGAGTTTGCCGTGGCAACGCTCGGAACGGCGATTACGCCCAACCATGCGCGTATCTTCTCCAAGTACACCAAAAAGGTCGTTATCTCCTACGATTCGGATGAAGCGGGGCAGAACGCCGCCAACAAGGCCATGCGGGTGCTCGGAGACGTGGGAATGGAAGTGCGCGTCCTGCGCATGGACGGCGCGAAGGACCCCGACGAATACATCCGGAAATTCGGGGCCGACCGCTTCCGCCGGTTGCTGGATGAAAGCCGGACAGGCTTTGAGTATAAGCTCGAAAACATCCTTGCCAAACATGATCTTTCGGTCGGGCAGGAAAAAATACGCGCTTCAAGCGAGCTTTGCGAGGCGGTGGCCGCGTATCCCTCGCCCGTGGAGCGGGAAGTGTATCTTTCCGAGGCGGCCAAGCGGCTCGAACTGCCCGCGGAAGTCCTGCGGAACAATGTGGACCGCATCCGCCGGAAACAGCAGTCCGAGTTCCGCGCCAAGCAGAGCCGAGAGGCGCAGGCAACCGTTAAAAATTTCGGGGATCGCATCAACCCCGAGTCGGCCAAGGATCCGAAAGCCGCGGCGGCCGAGGAAAACGTTATCGGGCTGTTGCTGATGTTCGAGGAATACCGCCGCGAGGTTGCGGCAGGGCGAATCGAGCTTGCCGCCGAGGATTTTGTAACCGCGTTTCATCGCCGCGTGTTCGAGGCGATCATGCGGCAACAGGCGGGCGAGGACGGGTTCCGCTTCGCCATGCTCGGCGAGGAGTTCACGCCCGATGAAATGGGCCGGATCCGAAAAATGGAAGTTGCGCGGAGAGAGTTGACCGAAAACGGCCCGTCCGTGTTCCGAAGCACGGTGGAAACTTTGCGCAACATCCGCAACGAGAACCGCGCGAAAGAGGGAGACCTTCAATCGCGGTTGGAATATTTGAGAAAGTCGAAATTACATAAAGGGAAGGAACAAAGCGAATGAGCAAGAAAAATGTGGAGAAAACAACGGCGCTCGAAGAGGTGGACGAGCAGGATGAAGAGCTCGAGGAACGAGCAAAAGAGAAAGTCAACGTCGATTCTCTGATCGAAAAAGGGAAGAAAGGCAAGCTTTCGCCCAGCGACCTCGACGACGCGCTTGAAGAGATGAATTTCGATGTGGACAGCATCGATAAACTCTATGAAACGCTCGAAGATAACGGCATCAACTTCGACGACGACGATTTCTCCAAGGACGAGATGACCGAAATCGAGAACGAGGTCAACCAATTCGGCAGCGGAGAGGGCATCGAATATCTGCTCGAACAGGAAGGCATCGCCACCGACGACCCCGTTCGCCTGTATCTCAAAGAGATCGGCAAGGTTCCGCTGCTCACCAACGAGCGGGAAAAGAATCTGGCCGAGCGCATGATGGTGGGCGACGAAACCGCGAAAACCGAGCTGGTGGAAGCAAACCTGCGCTTGGTCGTCAGCATTGCGAAGCGCTATGTCGGCCGCGGCATGTATTTCCTTGATCTGATTCAGGAAGGCAACCTCGGCCTGATGAAGGCGGTGGAAAAATTCGACTACACCAAGGGGTATAAATTTTCCACCTACGCAACGTGGTGGATCCGCCAAGCCATAACCCGAGCCATTGCGGATCAGGCAAGGACCATCCGCATCCCCGTTCACATGGTGGAAACCATTCATAAAGTTTCGCGCTATTCCCGCCAGATGATGCAGGAGCTCGGCCGCGAACCCACCCCCGAGGAAATTGCGGATAAACTCGGCATGAGCACCGATAAGGTGCGCGAAATCATCAAGGTCGGGCAGGACCCCGTATCCCTTGAAACGCCGATCGGCGAGGAAGAGGACAGCCACCTCGGCGATTTCATTCCGGACGACGACACCCCGTCGCCCGCCGAAGCCACTTCCACCAACATTCTGCGCGAGGAACTCGAAAAGCAGCTGCATACGCTCACGCCCCGCGAGGAGCATGTGATCAAACTGCGTTTCGGACTTTACGACGGCCGCACGCGCACGCTGGAAGAGGTTGGGAAGGAGTTCGATATCACCCGCGAGCGCATCCGGCAAATCGAGGCCAAAGCGCTCCGCAAACTGCGCCACCCGAGCCGCGCGAGACACCTCAAAGGCTTTATGGAATAAGAACTGTCGGATTTCACAATTTTCAGCTTCCCGTTTTGTTCAGTGCGACGAAAAAAACGTCGTAACGACGAAACCGAGCGGAATTATTTGTGGATATTCACGGCAAAATGTGAACATGAAATTTCCAAATCACGAAAGATTTTTTTCGCTTGCGCGCCCGCGTGCGTGCGTAGTGAAAAAAAGAGCTTGACAGAATCGGAAAAATGGTGTAAAATATAGAGTGGAATTTCATAGCCCGCGCCGAGCGGCGCAAACCGGCTATACGGAGGAAACCAAATGAAAAAGAGAGTGCTCTGCCTTACGTTTTGCATCGTTATGGTGTTGGCAATCGCCCTGACGGGGTGCAAAAAGAAAGGCGAAACGCCCGTGGACCCCATTACGGCAACAACGCTTTCCATGTGGGTCGTTACCAAAAACGAAAACGGGGTGGACGCGGAAACGGCGGCCCTCGTCAGCGACGCGATCAATAACATCACCAATTCGCGCTTCAAAGTCCGTCTGGTTATCAATTGGCTGACCGAGGACGATTACCGCGCAAAGATGGATCAGACCATTCGCGATTACATTGACGTTCGCGCCAACACGCCCCTCGGCGCCGCAACGGACGCCACCGCCGAAACCGAGGTGGTGGAAGCCGAAACCATGGTCAACGAGTGGGGCTTCACCGTAATCAAATATCCCGATCTGCTGGCAAATCAGGTGGACATCGTTTACATCGAGGGCGAGGATATGTACCTCGATTATATCAAAAAAGGCTGGCTCTTCAAGATGGACGACGAGCTTTCCGGCGCGTCCAAAAAGATCAAGGAGTATGTCAACAACGCGTTGCTCTCCGCGGCGAAGCGCGAGGGCGGAACGTATGCCATCCCCAACAACCATGCCATCGGAAAATACACCGTTATGCTCTTAAACAAGGAACTGATGGCGGAAACCGACATGGATGCGATCTATCGGCAGGGAAAGATCAACGGGCTGTTCAACGAGAACATCTATAACTATCTCCAAAGCATCCGCTATAAAAACGATCCTTCCATCGTTCCCATCGCTTCCACGCCGGACGCGTTCCTCAATCTCCTTGCGCATTATTGGGACATTGACCCCGATACGCTTGAAAACACAGGGGATTTCTCCATTCTCGGGTACCATTATAACAACAACGCCTCGGTTTCAAGAAGCACCGCGCTCCGGTTTGACAGCCTGTTCACCGACGAAGCTTTTGTGGACGCGTTCTTAAAAATCAAGGAATATGAATACGACGGCGGCTATTTCAATACGCCCACCGAGGCGCAGACCGCCGCGCTCACGATTAAGGAAATGGACTATGCGGAGTATATTTCCTGCAAAGAGGACGATTCTTCCGCGTATTATCCCGTTATCATCAAGAACCCCACCATTCAGCCCGAGGATGTTTACGGCAGCATGTTCGGGGTTTGCTCCAAAACCGTAAGCACGTCCCATTGCATGGAAATTCTGACCTTCCTCAACACCAATTCCGAGTTCCGCAATCTCCTGCAATACGGCGTTGAGGGCGAAACCTACCGCCTCGCGGTGGACCCCGCCGATCCCAACCGCCGCACCGTGGAGTATCTCCCCGAGCATACCTACCGCATGGATGTGTTCAAAACGGGCAACGCGTTCATCGCGTATCCCGACCCCGATATGGATATGAACGTTTGGGAGAACGGCCGGCTGCAGAACCGCGCCGCCGCGGGAGCCGACCCGATGCTGGATGTGGATTTCCGCGCCATTGCGGAAGCCAGCCGCGAGGAAGCGGCAACGCCGAGCGCGGGCAGCTCCGGATATACGTTTACCTATACCAACGGCCTCGGCAGGGAGATCCTGACGCAGAATCCGGTCCTCAAAAAATGGATCGAAGAGGCGGACGCGAAAGGAAAGGGAACCTATCTTTTCACAACCACCGAAACGGCCATGCAGAACACCACGTCCCTCTGCTATCTCTATAACAACCAATACAGCGGCGCGTCTACCGCCGCCGCGGATGAAAACGGAAACATTACGGTTGCGTTCGGCGGCACATCCGAGGGGTACGAACTCGGGTTGCTCTCCATCTACGCAAGAAGAAACGCCAATGTCACCGTCAACGCAACGGTCAACGGTTCCGCGGTCGCGCTCGAGAGCAAGACCCATAACCAGACCATCGCCGTTGATCTGCTCAACACCAACACCTATTCCATCCGCGTCAGCACGGGCATTGCGAAAACATCGGTTGCCACGAACGACATTATCTGGAATTGGATTATGAACGATTGCACCGCCGGCGACGGCGTCCCGCAGGTTCTTTTCTCCAAAAAGACGGTGGGCGAAACCGTGAAGTATACCTACCTTGTGTACACCACGGGAATGACCAAGGGGTACAGCGTTTCGGCAAAGCCCACGGGAAGCGACACGGTTCTTAACCTTGAATTGGATTTCGATGAATCCGGAAAAGCGCTCGGAAACAACGATGTAAAATACGCCCTGTGGCTGGTTACGGTGGAGACCGCTCCAACCGTTACCGAGGTCAATTTCAGCATCGTTAAGGACGGCTCCGCGGCAACGCCTGTTGTTACCACCGCGGCAACCGACCCGTCGTTCACCTATTGCGGAACGCTGGATTCCGAGTTGGTGCGCTACATCAGCGAGCTGAACAAAGCCGTTAACGCGGAGATCGCGGCATGCGACACCGCCCGCGACCTTGACGTGCTCAAAACGCTGATAGGGGAGCTTAAACTGCTCTTAAAGCCGAACGCGGATCTGCTCAAAGTTCCGTCCAAGGCTTCCTTTACCGCCCTTGCCACCCTTGTTGCGGGCATCGATATGGAAGAGCTCAACTACGCGCTCCTTTGCGCAACGAGCAACGCCACGGTAAAACATAAAATCGTGGATTTCAACGATATGGGCGACATGGTAACAAAGGACATCACCGAGGACAGCGCAACCGGAGAGGACTATGTTCTTCTCGATTCGCCGTTCCGCCTCTACTACCTGTGGCTGCAGAGCAACGGCTATGTTGCAAAGCGGTAACAAAAAATTCTGACAGCCTTGTTCCGACGGCGGGGCTCCCGCCGTCGGATTTTCTATTCCGAAATTTTCAAACCCAGAAGGAGGTGCCCGATATGTTCGGAGATCGGAAAGTAACGTTTTCGGGTGTACAGCCGAGCGGAAATTTAACCATTGGAAACTACCTCGGCGCCATTCGCAATTTCAAAGAATATTCGGAGCAGTATAAAACGTTTTATTGCGTGGTGGACGAACACGCCGTTACCGTCCGGCAAACGCCGGCGGATCTGCGGCGGCGCACCTATGAAACCTTGGCGCTCTATATGGCCTGCGGGCTTGACCCCGAAAAAAACACCCTGTATGTGCAATCCATGGTGCATGAGCATGCCGAGCTGGCGTGGATCCTCAATTGCTTCACCATGTTCGGCGAACTCTCGCGCATGACGCAGTTCAAGGATAAGAGCGCGCGCCATGCCGATAACATCAACGCGGGGTTGTTCACCTATCCCGTGCTGATGGCGGCGGACATCCTGCTCTACCAGACCGACGTGGTTCCCGTCGGGGTCGATCAGGTCCAGCATGTGGAGCTGTGCCGCGATATTGCAAACCGCTTCAATCAGATCCACCCCGATACGTTCACCGTTCCAGAAGCGGTCATGCCGAAATCGGGTAAGAAGATCATGTCGTTGGCCGATCCCGAAAAAAAGATGAGCAAATCCGATGAAAATCAAAACGCCGTGGTATATATTCTCGACGATCGGGATACAATCATCCGTAAGTTCAAACGCGCCGTAACCGATTCGGGCAGCGAGATCCGTCAGGATCCCCAGAAAGCGGGCGTCAGCAACCTGATTACCATTTATTCCTGCTTTACGGGAAAGACCGCCGAAGAAATTGAGCGCGAGTTTTCCGGCCGCGGGTACGGCGATTTCAAATTGGCCGTGGGGGAAGCGACCGCCGATGCGCTCGCGCCCGTTCAGGCGGAGTATCGCCGCCTGCTCGCCGATAAGGCCATGCTCGAAGCGCAAATGAAAAAAGGCGCGGAAGAGGCGTCCTATTATGCGCGCCGAACGCTCTCCAAGGTGCAAAAGAAGCTCGGGTTCGTGCAAATCCGTTAATCGAAAAAAGCTACATCCTGTTTCCCGTTGCGGGGGAGTGGGTGTAGCTTTTTTTGAATCGGAGGAAGAGAAAAATGCGGTCGGTTTTGTGGGCAATTGCGGTTTGGGCGGCGGTTCGGCTTCTGTTGCCGCCCCTGATTCGCCTTTCATGGCGCATCGGCGCGCTTGACGTTCCGAGGGACGATCGGCGCATGCACCGCGACAGTGTTCCGCGCGTGGGCGGCGTGGCCATTTTTGCCGCAACGCTCTCGGCCGCGTTGCTTTCCGGCGCGGGAGCCGCCGAGCGGTATGCGCTTGCGGGAGCGGCCATGGTTTTTGCCGTTGGGTTGGCGGACGACCTGTTTACGCTGCCCGCGTGGCTCAAACTGTTCTTCCAGCTCGTTGCGGCCGCATTCGCCGTCGGGGCCGGCGGCGTTGCCAAGGGGATCTGGGGATTTGCGGCGGTGTTCTGGGTGATCCTTTTAACCAACGCGCATAACCTGATTGACGGTTTGGACGGATTGTTTGCGGGAGCGGCAAGCGTGGAAGCGGTCGGTTTGTTTGCCGTTTTAGCCGTGCTTGGAAAGGAGTCCTTGCTTCCGCTGTTGCTTGCGGCCGCGTGCGTCGCGTTTCGCGCGGAAAACCGCGCGCCCGCGCGCGTGTTCGCGGGGGATTGCGGCTCGGGAACGGTCGGTTTCCTGCTCGGCATGCTCTCCATTCCCGCGTTTGCGGGCGATTGGGCGCTCGGAATGCTGTCTCCCGTGTTCCTGTTTGCCTATCCCATGGCCGATTTGTTTGCGGCGGTTCTCCGGAGAACGCTGAACCGTCGGCCGCTGTTCGGAGCCGACCGCGGGCATCTTCACCATCGCCTTGCCGCAACCGGCATCGGAACGGTTGCCGTCGGCCGCGTGTTGCTCGTCGCGGGGGCTGTGTTTGCGGGAATCGGCGTTTTGCTTGCGCGCGAGGAATGGTCGGCGTTTGCCGCGGCGGCCTGCGTGGGAGCCGTGGGGGTCCTGCTTTCGTTGCGCGCGTATGTACTGCGCCGCGCTTCCAAGGAAAAACTTGCGAAAAAGGTTGATTTTCCGAGGAAAATATGATAGAATAGTAGATGGAATCATAATAAAGGCCAATCATCCGCTGAAAAAAGGAGGGAATACCATGAAACGCACGCTTCGCCTGATCGTGCTCTTGCTCGCGCTTTGCGTATCGGTCTCATTGCTTTCCTCTTGTTGGGCATTCCTGCTGTTGCCCAACTCCGATGAAACGCGCAAAACCGAAACATCCGCAACCGTTGCTGTAACCGAGGCGGATCCGCTTCCCGAGGACCCCGCGCGTCCGGACCTTTCCTATACGCTGACCGACCGCGACTTTGAAATTCTGAAAGACGCGCTTGACCGCATGGAAACGCTGATCCTCGAAAGGCGCATCGACGACGAGGAAGAGATTCTCCAATCCATCGAGGCGGTGGAAACGCAATATTACCATATCGCAACGCAAAGCGAGCTTGCCTACATCTACTACTGTATGAATGTGGCAAGCGAGGAACGGAGCGAGGCATACCTGACCTCTTCCGCCATGCTTTCGGACGCCTACGAGCTTTATCTTTCCGTATGCCGGCGCATCGACCAATCCGACGCACCATACAGGGAAGCGTTTTTTGCCGATTGGAGCGCGGCGGATCTTGACGAAATGCGCCGTTTTTCTCCGGAGCAAACCGCGTTGAGCCAAGCGAACGACGAGCTTTTGGTCCGTTTCCGCGCGCTTTCCGAGGAAAACTTTTCCGGCGGCGCGGCGTCGCTTTATTATGAAATGATGTGCAACAATAATCAAATCGCCATGCTGAACGGCTGTCACAACTATCCAGAGTATGCCTACGAAAAGGTTTACCACCGTGATTACAGTTACGGCAGCTCCAAGCAGTTGCACAATTATGTCAAAACATATCTGATCCCCGTTTGCACAGATGTTTATAACCATTTCCAAACCTCGTATCGCAGCCTGAACAATCAGGAGCAGAAAAAGCTGTTGGCGTTGATCAACGGGGAGTACTCCGAGGTCAAAAACGAGATCAAAGGCTATCTTGCAACCTATCCCCCCGAGGTGGCGGCGGATATGTGGAGCATGTTTGAAAGCGGGAACCTGTTCTATACGAACGCGGAGAACGCCAACGCGGGCGCGTTTACGGCATATCTGTATGAATATGAACGCCCCGTTTGCTATTTCGGGCCGGATTATCATTCGGGCTATACGGTCGTCCATGAAATGGGACATTACTACGCCGCGCTGCTTTCCAACGGGGAAGACGTTCAAATGGACATTGCCGAAACCCAATCGCAGGCCAACGAATGGCTGTTCACCGAATATCTGGTGCGGACCAAGAGTAAAAACTTTGCCGACGCCGTGTTTTATTATCAGCTTTATTCCTCGCTTGCAAGTATCGTTCTTTCTTCCATTGTGGATGAATTTGAGCAAAACGTTTATTTCTACAACCCGCCGAAAACCGCCGATGATTTTGATTCCCTGATGAACGGCATTTGCGATACCTACGGCGGCCGCGAATGGCTGATGACGCTGTTTGCCGATCCGCTGACCTATTGGCGCCGCGTTGCGTTGGAAAACCCGTGCTATTATGTCAGCTATGCCTACTCCATGTTGGTTTCCATTGACTTTTATTGCCTTGCGCGCAAAGCTCCTTCCCGCGCGCAGGAAATTTATCTGGAACTCGCCGCGGGCGATATGGGCGGGCGGACCTATCCCGAATGGCTTCGTTCGGTGGGGCTTGCAACGCCGTTTGATAAAACGCTCTATGAAAGTATTGCCGCGTTGTGCGACTGACCGAAAGGAAATTTTTTGCCATGTATCCGAAGGAATTGTTTTGGGGGATCGACCTTTATCAGATCATGATCGCGCTCGGCTTTCTCGCGGCGTTGGTCTATTTTCGCGTGCTTGCCGACAAAGCGAAGTTTTCGGCCGCCTTGCAGAATATCTGCATTGTCGCCGCGCTGCTTTCGTTGGTGGGCGGGTATCTTTCAGCCGTTCTGTTCCAAGCGGTCTATAACGCCATCGAGAACGGGCGTTTCCAAATCGGGAACGGTACCGGCTCCACCTTTTACGGCGGGTTGATCGGCGGCGTTATCACCTTTCTTGCCGTCCTGTTCATCGGCGGGCGGCTTCGCCTGCCTGCGGGCGAGGCCAAGCGGGAAGCGCCGCATGTGTTCAATATCGCAATCGGCGGCGTGGTCCTCGCGCATGCGTTCGGGCGCATCGGGTGCCTGTTTGCGGGTTGCTGCCATGGGCATGTGACCGAGGAATGGTTCGGCATTTGGAACGCCGACCTCGGCGCGCGCACGGTCCCAACGCAGTTGTTCGAGTCGCTCTTCCTGTTTGCGCTTTGCGCGTTTTTAACATGGAACGAGCTGCGCGGCAAACGGCAAAATCTCGCGCTGTATTGCGTTTTGTACGGCGTTTGGCGGTTCGGCATTGAGTTTATCCGCGCGGATGATCGCGGAAAAACCATCGTCCCGTTTCTCACGCCCTCGCAGTTGATCGCCGCTTTGCTGGCGTTGGTTGGCGCGGCTTTGCTGATCCGCGCGGCCGTAAAACGGAGAGAAGCGCATGAATGATCGTGCGTGGCGGATTCTCACATGGGTCGCGCTGGCGTTCTTCTTTGCGGTCTACATCATCGACCCGACCAAAAAAATAGCCGATCCAACGGCGCGGATGCTTGCCAAAGCCGCCGTTTTGCGCGCCGCGGCGGTGTTGGTATTCGTTTGCTGCGTATTCACGCTGCGGCTCCGCTTGTTTGCGCGCCCGACCGCGCGGCATCTGGCCGTTTTTCTGCCGGCAATGGCGGTTGCGCTCAATAATGTTCCGTGGCTGCCGCTTGCAACGGGGGACGCGGCCGTTGCGCGAACCGACCTGATCGGTCTGCTGGCGCTGCATGTCCTCTGCGTCGGCGTGTTGGAAGAGCTTGCCTTTCGCGGCGTGTTGCTGCCGCTTTTGCTGCGGCGGTTCGGAGCAACCGCGCGGGGAATGTGGAAAAGCGTGCTTCTCTCGTCGGTTATTTTCGGGTTTGTTCATCTCGTCAATCTCATCGAGGGGGCGGGCGTTGCCGCAACGCTGATGCAGGTTGGCTACTCCATCTTAACGGGCGCGCTTTGCGCGGTATTGCTGCTGCGAACGGGCAACCTCGGCTATTGCATGGTTTTCCATGCCGTGTTCAACTTCGGCGGCGGGATGGCCGCGTATCTGGTCGAGGGGCGGATCTGGACGCTCCCCAACATTCTCGGAACCGTTGCGGTCGGCGTTGCGGTCGGCGTTTGGACGATCCTTTCGTTCTGCCGCCTGAACCCGCGGGATTTGCCCGATTTCGACGGAATGCCCCGCGAAAAAACCAACGAAAAAGGAGATTGAATCATGTCGGAAAGCGTTTTGGAGACCATTGAAAAGCTCCGCGCGAAAATTCTTTATCATGCCAAAAAATACTACGTCGAGGACGCGCCCGAAATTTCGGATTACGACTACGATATGATGTATGCCGAACTCCTTCGGCTGGAAGGGGAGCATCCCGAATTTGACGATCCCGCGTCTCCCACGCACCGCGTTGGCGGAAAGCCGCTGGAAAAGTTCGGCAAGGTGGTGCACGCCGTGCAAATGAACTCGCTTTCGGATGTGTTTTCGTTCGGGGAGCTGGAAGAGTTTTTGGAGCGCGTGCGCGAAACGGTGGAAAAACCGCTCTATTCGGTCGAGCCGAAGATCGACGGCCTGTCGGTCTCTCTGCGCTATGAAAACGGCGTGTTCGTTCAAGGAGCCACGCGCGGGGACGGATTTGTGGGCGAGGACGTTACGCAGAACCTCAAAACCGTTTTCACCATTCCCATGAAGCTTCCCGAACCGCTGACGTTGACCGTTCGCGGCGAGGTGTACATGCCGCGCGCCAATTTCGAGCGGTTGAACGCCGCGCGGGAAGCCGCGGGGCAGAGTCTGTTTGCCAACCCGCGCAACGCCGCGGCGGGTTCGCTGCGCCAGCTTGACCCCAAAGTGACCGCCGAGCGGCGGCTGGATATTTTCGTGTTCAATTTTCAGGAAGGCGCGCTTTGGGCGGACGGACGCGACCCCGTTTCCCATACCGAAACGCTGAACCGCCTGCGCGAGCTCGGCTTCCATACGCTGGAAAACACGATTACCGCCGGAACCGCCGAGGAGATCGAGGCGCATATCGAAACGCTCGGCCGCCTGCGCGATACGCTTTCCTACGATATTGACGGCGTGGTGGTCAAGATCGACCGCCTTGCCGACCGCCGGACGCTCGGGGAAGGAACCAATACCCCCAAATGGGCGGCGGCGTATAAATTTCCGCCCGAGCAGAAGCAAACCAAATTGGAAGATATTTCAATCGCCGTTGGCCGCACGGGCGTTCTGACGCCAACCGCGGTGCTTTCTCCCGTTCGCCTTGCGGGAACCACCGTTTCTCGCGCAACGCTTCATAACGCCGAGTTTATCCGCGAAAAGGACATCCGCGTCGGCGACATCGTAACGGTGCAAAAGGCGGGGGATATCATTCCCGAGGTCGTGCGCTCGCATCCCGACCTGCGCGTTGGGGAAGTTCCGCCCTACCGCATGCCCGAGCGGTGTCCTTCCTGCGGCGAACCCGTGTTTTATGATGCGGACGAGGGCGCGGCAACGCGCTGTACCAACAGCAAATGTCCCGCCCAGCTTTCGCGCGGCATTGAACATTTTGCCTCGAAGGACGCGATGGACATTGAGGGCATGGGTCCACAAATCGTGGAAGCGCTCCTTGCCAACCGGCTGATCTCGGACGCGGCCGACCTCTATCATCTCCGCGCCGAAGAGCTTGCGGAGCTGGACCGCATGGGCGAAAAATCGGCGGCCAATCTGGTTGCCGCCATCGAGCGTTCGCGGAGCGCGGGCTTGGAGCGGTTGATCTACGCGCTCGGCATCCGCAATGTGGGGGAAGTGGCGGCCGCACAGCTGGCGCAGCATTTCGGAACGCTCGAAGCCTGCATGCATGCCGCCAAAGAAGAGCTTTGCGGACTTTCGGATTTCGGCGAAGTCACCGCCGATTGCGTGGTCAACTTCTTCTCCCATCCGCAGAACATCGACCTTTGCGAACGCCTGACCGCGGCGGGGCTGCTGACCACGCCCGTCAAACTGCCGCAATCGGACCTTCTGGCGGGATTGACCTTTGTTTTAACGGGGACCCTGCCAACGATGTCCCGCGACGAAGCGAGCGAGAAGATCCGGAATGCGGGCGGAAAGGTGTCGGGGTCGGTTTCCGCAAAAACGTCCTATGTTGTGGCGGGGGAAGCGGCCGGCTCCAAACTTGCCAAAGCCCGCGCGCTGAACGTTCCTGTAATCGACGAGGACGGGCTGATGCGGATGCTGGAAGCCTGAAAACGAGCATAAAAAGAAGAACCGCCCTTGCGGCGGTTCTTCTTTTGTATGCGGGAAAAATCAAATCACGAAGCGGCTTTGATACCGGCTTTGGTTCCGAAATAGATCATGGCGCCGGACTTTTTCACCTGCCAATCGGTGTCTTTGTCCTTGTTCTGATCTTTGGCATAGTCCTCAACCTTTTCCCAAGCATCCTTGGCGGCATCCTTGCTGCTGAAATAGATGATGGTTACGGATTCGGTCTTCTCCTCGTCTTTCTTTTCAACGGTCTTGGTGCCGGAAACAACGCTGTCAACGCCCTTAATGCCGAGCGCGGCGAGGCCGAGCGCACCGAGATAGTCAGATTTTACCGCGGAATACTCTTTGTCTTTCAGGGCTTTCAGAGCCTTGTCGGGATCGCTCTTCGGAGCGCAGGCGGTAAGAGCCATGGCGAGCATAATAAAGGTGAGGGCAAACGCGAGAACTTTAACGGTCTTTTTCATGATGATTTCTCCTTTTTGTTTTTGTTTTTCGGGCTTTGTTCTCAAAAAACCCGTGCAAAGAATATTATAGCAAATCTTTCCGGTTTTGTCAACCCTTTTCAAAAAAGATTTTGCACAATTGAATGGAAATGAAACAGACGGGCGGTTTTGTGTCACCCGCAAATCAGTTTCTTCACCGCGCCGATCGCCGTATCGATCGCGCGGGATGTATCGAACGCCTTGTTTTCCACCGTGTCCAGCCCCGCGAGAACGCGCTCCTGATTCCAGATTACGTGGAACACCGCGCCGGTGGCAACGCCGCGTGCCGCGCCGACCGTGAAGAGCGTGGAGGCTTCCATTTCGCTCGCAAGCACGCCGAGCCGCTTCCATGCTTCCCATTGCCCGCGCAGTTTGTCGGCAACCGGCATCCGATCAGGGGAGTGCTGACCGTAGAACGAATCCTTGCTCTGCACCACGCCCACGTGATAGCGGATCCCGCCGTCCTTCGCCGCCTCGGCAAGCGCAAACAGGACCTTCGCGTCGGGAACGGCGGGGAACGCGGGCGGGGCGTATTCGTGGGACGTGCCGTCCTGCCGCACCGCGCCCGAGGCAATCACCACGTCGCCGCTCTCCACGCGGGTGTTGATTCCGCCGCAGGTCCCCACGCGAATCAGGACTTCCACGCCGCAATCGGCAAGCTCCTCGGCGGCAATCGCGGTCGAGGGACCACCGATGCCCGTGGAGCAAACCGAAACAAGCGTTCCGCCAAGCGTCCCGTTCCAAATGGTAAACTCGCGGTTGGAGCCAACGAAAACGGGTCTTTCCAACCGGCGCGCAATCTGTTCCACGCGCTCGGGCGCCCCAGGGAGAATGCAGTATTTTCCGATCAGCCCACGCTCCGCGGGAATATGAAACGGTTTTTCCACAAAATTCAGCATCATGTCACCTCAATGAAATGTAATGGTATAGGTATGCGTTTTGGTTTCTCCCGCCGCAAGGTGCAAAAAATCGGGGCGGGCGGAAAACTCCACGGTTTCTCCCTTGTGCGCGGGCAAACTGCACCACGGCTCAATGCAGAGGAACTTCGCCTCGGGAACTTTCCAGAAGCCGAGGTAGGAAAACGCGGGGTAGGAAAGCGTTACCACGGGATCGTCCCCGCGCAAAAGCGTTACCGAATCGGGCATATCGCAAAGGAAGAACGAACCAACGCGGAATTGCGCTTCGGAAAGCGAAAACGTGTCGCCGTCCGCAAGCGGAAACGGATCAGACCCGCCAACGGGGTAGCAGGCGTCCGCGTCAAAGCGCACTTGGCGAACCGCCTGCCGCCGGCCGAAGCGGACGCGGTATTCCTCGGTCGGTCCGTCCAGCGCAAACCCGGGGTGCGCGCCGAAGCCGTAGTGCATCGGTTTGTCGCCCGTGTTGGTAACGGCGGTTTCCACGGTCAACGTTCGCCCGTTCAACCGGTAGCGGACGTCCACGCGGAACGGGTAGGGGTAGCGGGCGAGCGTTTGCGCGTCGTCGGTCTCCGTAAATACAAGGCTGCCGTCCTTCTGGGCGCTGCCCTCGGCAACGCGCGAGTGGAAGAAACCGTGGAGCGGAATGTCGCAGGGGATTCCGTCGGCGGTCGCTTTTCCGTTGTAGACCCTGCCGCAAAACGGGAACAGGATGGGGGAATGGCGATCCCAGAAACGCGGATCCCCGTTCCAAAGCAATTCTTTCCCGTTTTTCCGTCTGTCCTTTACCGATACCGGCTCCGCGCCCATTGCGTCAATTTGCACGGAAAGATCGTCGTTCAACAGCGTGTAGATAGTTCCCATGGTTATTCTCCCGCTTATTTGCCGATTGATACCATTATTTTATCATATTTTTCAGCATAATGCAAGGGAAATCGCGCAAAATAAGAGAAAAAGCGAGGTGAAAAGGAATGGCGCAAGGAATTGTTCGTTTGCGGGCGGGAATTTGCGCGGCGGCGTCGGCCGTTGGAAAAAAGGAAAGCGAGGGGCCGCTCGGCGCGTTCTTCGACATCACCGACCCGACCGACCGATACGACCAGAAAACATGGGAGGCGTCCGAGAGCGAAATGCAAAGGCGCGCGCTCGCGCTGGCGATCAAACGCGCGGAAAAGAAGCCGACCGACGTGGACATTCTTTTTGCGGGAGACCTGCTCAACCAATGCGTTGCCTCGGCCTACGGTCTGCTCGAATACGGCATTCCGTATTGCGGGATCTACGGCGCGTGTTCCACGTCGGCCGAGGGGTTGCTGTTGGCTTCCATGGCGGTTACGGGCGGTTGCGCCGAATGGGCGGCGGTGGTTACTTCGTCGCATTACTGCGCGGCGGAGCGGCAGTACCGCACCCCGTTGGAATACGGAGCGCAGCGAAGCCCGACCGCGCAATGGACGGTGACAGGCGCGGGCGCGTTCATCGTCGGCGGCGATACGGGCGGCAAATGCGTGCGCGTTTCGCGAGGCGCGGTGGGCATCCCGCGGGATAGCGGCGTAACCGACACCACCAACATGGGCGGGGCCATGGCGGGAGCCGCGGCGGACACTTTGCTGCGGTTCTTTCGCGAAACGGGCGAATCGCCGAGCGCATACGACCGCATTGTAACGGGGGACCTCGGCTACGAGGGCGGAGCGATTCTCTGCGACCTGATGAACGGCGCGGGAATCCCGATCCGCGACCGCTACGCCGATTGCGGACAGCTGATTTATGATCGGGAAAAACAGGATGTTCACGCGGGCGGTTCGGGGTGCGGTTGCGCGGCGGTCACGCTGGCGGGCTATCTGCTCCCGCGGTTGCAAAAGCGGATCGACCGGCGCATCCTGTTTCTGCCGACGGGGGCGATGATGAGCCCCGACAGCGTTAAGCAGGGAAGAACCATTCCCGCCGTGGCGCATCTTGTGGAATTGGAGGGTTGAACGTGGAAATTTTTGTTGCGTGCGTGCGCGCGTTCGTGGTGGGCGGCCTGTTTTGCGTGGTCGCGCAAATTCTGATCGACAAAACCAACCTGACCCCCGCGCGCATTCTGGTGCTTTACGTGGTGGCGGGCGTCGTTCTCGGCGCGGTCGGGCTTTATAAACCGCTGATCGACTTTGCGGGAGCGGGAGCGACCACGCCGCTGACGGGGTTCGGTTACCTGATTTCCAAGGGCGTTCGCGAGGCGGTGGACGAAAAGGGACTGCTCGGCGCGCTCACGGGGGTGCTGACCACCACATCCGCCGGCATTTCCGCCGCGCTGGTGGCGGGCTATCTGGTCTGCCTTGCCTTCCGCGGCAAGCCGAAAGCGTAAAAAGCGCGGACGCGCCCCGAAAAGAGCCGAGCCGCTTGCGCGGCCGGCCGTTCTTTCGGGTTTGAAAAAAGGGACTCTTTTTCCCGCGGGAAAAAGAGTCCCTTTTCAATTATCTGATTCTCCGAACAGTTCTTTCGGGTCGATCAGAGAGTGTCCGCATTGCGCGCAAACGGTCGGTTCACGGTAAAATTGGCCGCAGGCGGCGCAGAGATACGCGCCAACGGGGTCGTACACCGTGTTTCCGGTCGTGTCCTCGTCCGCCGTGCGCGCGGGGCGGGAAGCGGGAACCGCGCGGGCGGGGTCCGCAATCGGGTAGGGTAGCCCCGAAAGGTGGCAAATGTAGTTCCCCTCGTGGTAGTAAAGGTAGAACCCGTTTTTCTCCTCAAAGCGGATCCGGCGGATCTTTCCGTTCGGCGTTCGAACGCGCAGAGCGGTGTTCAGGCGGAACCCGTAGGACGCGGATTGCTTCGGGTCGTCGGATGTGGAATAACTGCGGGATAGCCCCGCTTTTACGATCTCCCCCTCGAACGGGCGATCCAAGAACAAATGCGGAATGCGAAACAGCAGAACGCCGCTAACGGTTGCCGCCAACAGCCAGATTGCAAGCCGCCACCCCACAATGCGGGGCAGGACCGAAACCTCGTGGGATTGATTGTAAAAGATTGCGCCAACGGCCAGAACGGCCACCCACCCGAGGCAGAGCAAAACGCGCACGGTACGCTTGCGGCGAACGTATCGCGCCAAATCGCGGTTTCCCGCCGGTATTTTCTTCGCTTTTTGTTCCATGCCGGCTCCCTTCCTGTTTTTCTATATTCTACCACATTATGAACGGAAAATCAAGTTCCCAACCGAAAATATTCGGATCGCGCAACCATCTTTTTGCCCAAAAATGCAAGTTGAGAAATTTGGAAATGCACGAAGTCCCCAAAAGTAGGAAAAACATATTGACAAAACGGAAGAATCATGATAAAATGGAAGCGTAATTTTGCAAAAAAGGGGATGTTGAAAATGAATTTTTTTGATGAACTCGCAAACTTCGACCCGCAGGTTGCCGCCGCCTGTTCGGCGGAGCTGGATCGCCAACAGCGCAACATTGAGCTGATCGCTTCCGAAAACATCGTTTCCAAAGCGGTTTTGCTGGCCGCAGGAACGGTTCTGACCAACAAATATGCCGAGGGTTTCCCCGGGAAGCGTTATTATGGCGGCTGCCAATGCGTGGATGTGGTCGAGGACATCGCCCGCGAGCGCGCCAAAAAGCTGTTTGGAGCCGAGCATGCCAACGTTCAGCCGCATTGCGGCGCGTCGGCCAACCTTGCCGCGTTCTTCGCGTTCCTCGAAACGGGGGATACGGTTATGGGCATGAATCTGGCGCACGGCGGCCATCTTTCCCACGGTTCGCCCGTCAACATCTCCGGTAAATATTTCAACATCGTTCCATACAGCCTCTCGCCCGAAACCGAGATGATCGACTACGACGAAGTTCGCCGCATCGCGCTTTCGTGCAAGCCGAAAATGATCATCGCGGGCGCGAGCGCCTATTCCCGCACCATCGATTTCGCCAGATTCCGCGAGATCGCGGACGAGGTCGGCGCCTATCTGATGGTGGACATGGCGCACATCGCGGGTCTGGTCGCCGCGGGACTTCACCCCAGCCCCATCCCCTATGCCGACGTGGTAACAACCACCACGCATAAAACCCTGCGCGGCCCGCGCGGCGGCATGATCCTCTGCCCCGAAAAGTACGCCAAGCAGATCGATAAAGCCGTGTTCCCGGGAACGCAGGGCGGCCCGCTCGAACACATCATCGCCGCGAAAGCGGTGGCGTTCGGCGAGGCGTTGACCGATGATTTCAAAGCCTACCAAAAGCAGATCGTTGCCAACGCGAAAACGCTCTGCAACGCGCTGAAAGCCGAGGGCTTCCGCATTGTTTCCGGAGATACGGACAACCACCTGATGCTGATTGACCTGCGCCCGTTCGGCATTACCGGCAAGGAGATGGAACGCCGCCTTGACGAAGTGCGCATTACGGCCAATAAAAACGCCATTCCGAACGACCCCGAAAAGCCGTTTGTAACGAGCGGCATCCGCGTTGGTACCCCCGCCGTTACCACGCGCGGCTTCAAAGAGGCCGAAATGCTTCAAATCGCAAAATGGATGAAGCAGGTGGCCGCCGATTTCGAGGGAACGCGCGAATCGGTCCTCGCTGAGGTCACCGCCACCTGCAAGAAATATCCGATTTATCAGGAATAAAACAGGGACAGATAGATTCAAGGAAAAAGCCTCTCCGGCTCGGCGAGGCTTTTTTCTGTTCAGAATTATCCATTATCTATCCGAAAATATCCAACGTTAATTGATTTTGATCCAAATATGCTTGGAATCGGTCCATGAGTTCGGTGATCACGGTTTTTCCGTGTTCGGGATAGTTTTCTGCCTGACGATAAACCACCGTTTCCACGTTGTGATTTGCATCGAACGTAATGGAATCGACGTGACCTATTTCACCGAGGCTTGAATTGTAGCTCGTATAATCGTAAACATAAACACCTCCGTCGCCGAACCAGTCGTTGTAGGTGGAATCTTTGCTATAATTTCCGCCGCCAACATTGATGGCTTCCCGCGTTGCGTCACTGACAAGATAATATTTCAGGTTGAATTTGTAATACATATATTTCGGTAGCGACGTACCGTTCAAAACTTCCGTCCTAAGATTGATCACATAAATCAAACCGGTATATTTCTCATCGGCATTTATGAAAAAACGGCGGACGATAGAGAAAGTGAAACGATAATCGGAATTTTCGTAAAAGTCGACCGTGTAGGAAGGCTCCGAGTATGGGCTTTCTCCTTGGGTTTCTTTTAAATAATCCAAAATTTTTTCGGCGCTTTCAATTTTATGTTTTTCCAGCCAGTCGGAGCTGCCTTTCTTTTTCCCGCATCCGGTAAGACCCAAAATAAACACGAATATCAGCATCAATGCAATGATCTTTTTCATTTTTCAATTTCCTTTCAAAATTAAATATTTGGGTGGTAAATGAATTGGTACTGCGCAGCAAGGCAAATTTCAACAGGTATTAAGAGCCATCTCATATTCCCCTTTCTGAAATAAAAAAGTGCGCAGCCGAAGCCACGCACGAAAAATGCACAACCCCGATTGCTGCGACACAATAGAATTTTCATAGTCCGATCCTTACGGAAAAAACATACGAAAATGGAGCGTACATTTTTACCGAAGGGGGTAAAAAGATACACTTTTCCGTAAAATCGGAATTTTATTCTATTGTGTCGCAACTATATTCTACCATAAGTTGTGCCATTTGTCAATCTTTTTTTGAAAGTTCTTTCGGGAAGGGGAGAAGGGCATGGGAAGAGGGGGAACCGACTTTCTTTCAAGAAAGCGGTTCCCCCTCTCCCCATAGGCTTTTCTTCTTACTTCCCGAAGTATCTCTTCAAAAGACCAGCAAAGGCTTTGCCGTGGCGGGCCTCGTCGCGCGCCATTTCGTGAACGGTATCGTGAATGGCGTCAAGGTTGAGGGCTTTCGCGCGTTTGGCAAGGTCGGTTTTTCCGGCGGTCGCGCCGTATTCGGCGGCAACGCGGACTTTCAGGTTTTCGGCGGTGGAATCGGACACGCACTCGCCGAGAAGCTCGGCGAATTTTGCGGCATGCTCGGCCTCTTCAAAGGCGGCAACCTTCCAATATTCGGCAATTTCGGGGTACCCCTCGCGGGCAGCCACGCGGGACATGGCAAGGTACATGCCCACCTCGGAGCATTCCGCTTGGAAGTTGGAACGCAGGTCGTCAACAATGTCGGCGGGCGCGTTTTTCGCAACGCCAACCACATGTTCGGCGGCCCAATTCATTTCTTCTTCCACCACTTCAACGAGCTTTTCGCCGGAAACGTGGCAACGCGGACATTTTTCGGGTCTGGTTTCGGATTCGATGATTTCCCCGCAAACAGGGCATCTCCATTTTTTCATAACAAAATCTCCTTGTTTTTATTTTGCGGCGAAAACGGGTCGCGCCGCAGCTTGTACCAATATTATAACATACCAAACGGTTTCTGTCAATCATCCCCCGAAAAAATAATTTTGTAAATTATCTGTTTCGGCTCTTGACATTCCGGCGGTTTTTGATTAAAATATTAAGTGGAGATATTTTGCAAGGGAGGGCACGCGTATGTACGGAAACAGACGGCGCAGGAAAAAAACACGATCCGCGGGCTTTATCCCGCCGGCAATGATGGTTCTGATGATTTTTGTCGCCGTGTTTGCCATTTTGCTGATGGTTTTCGCCATCGTTCGGGGAAAAGAGGATCGCGCGCGTCAAAACCAAACGGAAGCAACGCTGCCGCGTCCGGCGGCGGAAGAAACGATCCGGTTGGAAGAGCAACGCCCGCTCGGTCCGGAACTCTGTTTTGAAGTCGCTTAAAAGGAAAAAGAACGCCCGCGCCACATCGGTGGCGCGGGCGTTTGCTTTTGCATATACTGCTCTCGAATAAGGAGGGCAGAACGATATGCTGATTTTAAGACCATACCGCCGCGATCGCGCTGTAACCTATGCGCGCGCATGGGCGTTGGACCGGAACCCGCTGTTTCCCGATTTCAGCGGGCAGGGCGGGAATTGCACCAATTTTGTTTCGCAATGTATCCTCGCGGGCAGCTGCGTTATGAATTATACCCCCGATTTCGGGTGGTATTATGTCTCGCTCAACGAGCGCGCGCCCGCATGGAGCGGCGTGGATTATTTTTACGACTTTTTAACCGGCGCGCCCGCGTTTGAATCGCGCAACGGCGGCATCGGCCCGTATGCGGCGGAAGTCCCGCGCGAGGGGATCGCGGTCGGCGATGTGGTGCAAATTGCGGCGACAGGGACCGATTGGTCGCACACCATGATCGTCAGCGACCTTCCCGAGGACGGCGACATTCTGGTTTGCGCGCATTCGGTCGATTCGCTGGACCGCTCGCTTTCCACCTACGAATATGAAAGCGTTCGTTTCCTGCATGTGCTCGGCGTTCGCACCGAGACCGACGACACCGACTGCTTTGAATATCTGCTGCGCGGCGGCGGGGACGATACCGACCCGAGCGACGAACAGGAATAACGCGGATCAATCGAATCGGGTCTCCACCGATTTGCGCGAACCGAGAGGAGAATAAACCCATTGGGAGAGGTGCGGCGTTGCGGCGGGATCAATAAAATAGGGCAGGGTTTTGGCGCGCGGGGCGGGAAAACCGACGTCGATCAGAACGAGCTTGATCTTCATTCGGTCCGGAACCATGCTTTTAATGTAAACGGCCGCGCCGCGCCCGACCTGCGCGCGAAGCTCGGCCGCGTGTTTCTCCCCATGCACTTCGGCAAGCCCCGCAAGGTTGGGCGCAAGTTCCACGAAAACGCCGTAGCTTTCCACGCTCCGCAAAATTCCCGTAACGGTTTGGCCAACGGTAAAGCGGGCGGCGTTTTCTTCCCAAGTGCCGAGCAGTTCGCGCAAGGTCGCGTAAATGCGGCCGCTGTAAGGCTCCACGTTTTTCACGGCCACCGTCAGGTTCATTCCAACGGTCAGGCGGTCGCGCGGGTGGGAAATGCGGGAGACCGAGATCGCGTCCACCGAGAGGAGCGACACCATTCCGCAGCCAATGTCGAGAAACGCGCCGAACGGCTCCAAATGGGTCACGCGGGCGGGGATCAGATCGCCCGCGCGGAGCTTGGAGAGGTATTCGCGGCGGCAATCGTCCTGCGCGAGCCTGCGGGAAAGAACCGCAACGGTCTCCCCGCCGCGCCGCTCCAACCCGACCACCCGTGCGGCAACCGGTTTTCCAACGCGGGAAATCACGGCAATGTCCTTTCGCGCTTCGCCCTCGCGCCGCAGGAGCACCTCGTCGGCGGCGATCACCCCGCGGATCCCGCCGAGATCCACTTGCAAGTTCATATCTTCATCGCAGAGCGTTGCCATTCCTTCCACAATCCGGCGCGCGCCGATCGCGCGTTCCAGCCCCGCGAGCGTGGATGTCCATTCGCGGTTTTCCGCGGTTTCAAGCAAAGTCCCTTCCGGTAAGTAGTTTTGCATCTTTCCGATCCTCTCTTTTCCCTGTTTCTGCGCCGAACGGCGTTTTTATTTCATTATATGATGGGGAAGGGATAAAAATACCGGAAGAAGCGACGTAAAAAATCCCGAAATTCGGTTGACAAGCTCCCATGTAAATGATATAATATTAAAGGGAACTTTTGAAGAAAAACATTTCGCGGAAAGGGGAAGGACGGCAATGTTTGTAATCCGGTTGGCGGGGCTGCGCGTTCGCATGGAGAACCGCTACCCGTTCATCGAGCGGCAATGCAGGGATTATATCGTGAGCGGCGACGCCGCCGACTTTGCGGTTTCCGTTACCGAGGAAGAAATTCGCGAGGAACAAACCAACGGCGATTTCTCGGCCGGTTATTGCGAAAGCATCTGCCTCTACCGCCATATCTGCGAGGTGATGCCTTCCTACAACGTGTTCATCATGCACTCGGCGGTGGTGGAGGTAAACGGCAACGCCTATGCGTTTACGGCGAAAAGCGGGGTTGGAAAATCCACGCACATTTCGCTCTGGCTCAAACACATTGCCGGCGCGCGCGTCCTCAACGGGGACAAGCCGCTCTACCGGATCGGGGACGACGGCTCCGTTACCGTTTACGGAACCCCGTGGAACGGCAAGGAGAATTGGGGGTATAACGGGCAGGCCAAGCTCAAAGCGGTCTGCTTTATCGAGCGGGGCGGGACCAACGCGATCCGCCGCGCGGATGAGGACGACGCTATTGCGCGCCTGATGCACCAGCTTTATCTCCGCGGCAGCCGCGAATCGGTGAACCGGCAGTTAACGCTGATGGACGCGTTGGTGCACGCCGTTCCGTATTACGTTCTTTCCTGCACCATTTCCAAAGAAGCGGCCGAGCTTTCCTATGGGACCATGAGCCGCGAATCCATGAAAGGGGAATAAAACCATGCAGATCAAATCGGATTTCACCATTCAGAAAGTCGGCAGTTCCTACATTGCCGTGGCGGTTGGAGAAACGAGCAAAACCTTCCATGCCATGATCAAGCTCAACGAAACGGGCGCGTTTCTCTGGAACAAGCTCGCCGAGCGGGATTTGACCGAGGAAGAGCTGACCGCGGCGCTTCTTGCCGAATACGATGTGGATGCCGAGGTTGCCGCGCGGGACGTTCATAAAATCGTGGAAAGTCTCGCCGCCAACGGAATCCTGAAATGAACCGGAATATTGAAGAGCAACTCGAAACCGAGGGAGTTTACGTCAGCACCACGGTCGGGTGGAGCATGTTTCCCATGCTCCGCAACCGCCGCGACCGCGTTGTGATCCGCCCCGTGGGCGACCAACGCCTGAAACGGTTCGATCTCCCGCTGTACCGGCGGCCGGACGGGAAATACATTCTGCACCGAATCATCGGCGTTCGGGACGGGTACTACATCATCCGCGGCGACAACACCTACCGGAAAGAGCGCGTGCCGGATGCGTGGATCATCGGCTATGTCGAGGAGTTTTACCGAGAGGGAAAACACAAGACCGCGGCGGGCAGGGGATACCGCTTTTATGCCCGTTTGTGGAATGCGCTGTATCCGCTGCGCTTTGTCGGCTTTTCCGTCTACCGCTTGGCCGCGCGCGTTCACCATAAGCTCTTCCGCCGGAAACAAAAAGAAGAAACGCCGTCCGCTTAACGAACGGCGTTTCTTTTTGTTGCGTCAGGGGAAAAGATCAATCGGAAGCCGACGGCTTTTCCGGCAGCGGCTCTTCCTCGTATGCTTTGGCGCCGCGCATGCGGGAAACGGGCTTGAAGCCGTCAATCTCGCCGCGCTGGATCGCGCCGAAAATGCGGTAGCGCAGCCCTTTGTGTTCGCGGTCGAGCTTGGCGAGCATCTGTTTCATCGCCTCGCGCTCGGTGTTTCCGTCCGCGGGGCAGGGCGATTTGATTACGGGGAGTTCCGCCTTTTGCGCAAAATAACGGATGTCCTTTTCCGGCAGATAGATCATGGGGCGGATCAGCCGGAGTTGCGTGCGCGAAAGATAGGAGACGGGCGAAAAACAACCGATGCGCCCCTCGTAAAACAAATTGAGCATAAAGGTTTCCACGGCGTCGTCAAAATGGTGTCCGAGGGCAACAACGTTGCATCCGAGTTCCCGCGCGGCGTTGTGGAGCGCGCCGCGGCGCATTTTTGCGCAGAGAGAGCAGGGGTTTGATTCCTGCCGGATGTCGAACACGATTTTCGAGATTTCGGTGGGAACCACGGTGTAGGAAACGCCGAGTTCTTCGCAAAGGCGGCGGATCGGGTCAAGATCCATTCCCGCCGCAAAGCCCATATCCACCGTAATGGCGCAAACTTCAAAGGGGACGGGGTAAAAACGGCGCAGCTCGGCCATGGCGCAAAGAAGCGTCAGCGAATCCTTGCCGGCCGAAACGCCAACGGCAACCTTGTCGTTCGGGCGGATCATTTCATAATCTTCGAGCGCGCGGCGGGTATAGCTTAAAATGCGTTTGATGTATTCCATTTCCCAACAAAAACGAACGGGGATCGGCGCAAACAACGAAACCGCAAACCGCTTTCCGAGCGGCGGGCGGTTGTTGCGGCGGATCCCCGTAAGTCGTTTTTTCCTTATTCGGCGGTTTCTTCGGCGGGAGCTTCGGGAGCGGGTTCCTCGGCGGTCTCTTCGGCAATCTCTTCGGCGGCCTCGGTTTCCTCGGTTGCGGCTTCCTCGGCCGCGGCGGCTTCGGCTTCCGCTTTCTCGGCCTTCACCTTTTTGATGTGCTTGATCTCGTAAACGACCGCGCACGCGGTGGCGGCGATGCCTGCGATAATCGCAATTTTAATGATCTTTTTCTTCTTGCAGTCTTTCATGGTTTTTATCTCCTTTGTTAAATAAAATCAAATCAGTTTCCGGCTCCGCTCTTTGGAAACGAGCAGGACCGATAGATCTTTGCGGCCGCTTCGGTTTGGGTGTGGGCCGCGTCCGGCTCGCAAAGCACAAGCGGCGGCAAAACCCGAAGCGAGGGCGAAGCGTCTTTCACGGCCTCGGTCAGCACCGCGCAGGGCGGCGACGAGGGGTCGGCATGAACGAAAACCGTTCGTTTCGGTTCGAGCCGATGGTTGTGCATGGCGTTATAGAGAGCGGAGAGGCGTTCCGGCCGCCAGACCGAAACAAACCGACCGCCGGTCCCGAGCAATCGGGCGGCGCAGGCGCAGAAATCGTCGATATCGCCGAAAATTTCATGGCGGGCGATCTCTTTTTCGCGGGCTTCATTCCGTCGTCCCGCGCCGTTTTGCAGGTAAGGCGGGTTGGATACCACCAATCGTGGCGCGAACGGCAGGTCGGACGGATTGACGTCGCGCACATCGCCGCAAATTGACGAAACGCGGTCGGAAAGACCGTTCAGCGCGGCGTTGCGGTCGATTAGCTCGGCATATTCCGGCTGAATCTCCACCGCCGCGATCCGGCGGATTTTTCCGGTGCGCGCGAGCAGAAGCGAAACAATACCGCTCCCGCCGCCCAGCTCAACGGCGTTGTCGCGCGGCTGCGGGCGAACGAAGGCGGCCAGCAGAAACGCGTCGGTTCCGTAGGTCAGCCCGCGCTTTTTCTGGATCAGCCGCAAACGTTCGTTTACGGTATCCAACCGTTCATCGGCTCCGATCGGCGGGGTGGCGTTCATAAAAACTCTCCGTGGAACAATCCGTTTTGGGGGGCGGAGCGGGCAACGCGCCCGCTCCGCCGCGGAATGCCGATGATGTAATCAAGCCTCGGCGGGGGCTCCGACGGGACATGTATCGGCGCAAGAGCCGCAGCTGATGCACTTGTCGGCGTCGATTTCGTACTTTCCGTCGCCCTCGCTGATCGCTTCAACGGGGCAAGCCTCGGCGCACGCGCCGCAGGCGATGCAATCATCGGAAATTTTGTAGGCCATTGTTTGATCCTCCTCTGTATTGTATTCCGATTTTCCGCGCGGCATCCGATTTTCGCCCGAAAACGGAGCGGAAATTCGCTTGCCTCGCGGTATGATTCTATTGTATCATATTTTTTTATTTTTTCAACTGTTTTTTGAAAATTTTTTCGATTTTTTTACGATTCGTTCGCAGGTTGACCGTTTTTCAAAGCCGGATCGCGGGCGATCACCGTAACGTCGTCGCGCGAGTACTGTTTCGGCGCGTCCTGATCTTTCAGCGAAACGCGGACCGTTGCGGCAATCGGGTTGTTGCCGATCACCTCGCCGATGCCGTCCGGCGTTCGGACCGTTGCGCCGACGGGCGGCGTCAGTCTGATCTCCTGCGCGTAGGATTCGGTTTCGTAATGCAGGCAGCACATCAGGCGGCCGCACGCGCCCGAAATTTTCGCGGAGTTGAGCGAGAGGCCCTGTTCTTTCGCCATTTTAATGGAGACCTGCGCGAAATCCGAGAGAAACGAGGAGCAGCAGAGCGGGCGGCCGCAAACGCCCAAACCGCCGAGCAACCGCGCCTCGTCGCGGATCCCGATCTGGCGCAGTTCAATGCGGGTGCGGAACACGCCGGCCAGATCCCTTACGAGTTCGCGGAAATCCACGCGCCCCTCGGATGTGAAATAGAAGAGCAGCTTGGAGTTGTCAAACGCGAATTGCACGTCGATCAGCTTCATTGAAAGGCGGTGTTCCCGTATTTTCTTGTAGAAGATGTCGGCGGCTTCGCGCTCTTTCGCGCGGTTTGCCTCGTTGCGGGCAATGTCCTCGCCGGAAGCCGCGCGGATGAGCGGACGGAGCGGCGTTGACAGATTTTTCTTGTTGATGATCCGGTTGGCGAACGCGACCTCGCCGAATTCGGAGCCGCGCGCGGTGTCCACAATTACCGAATCGCCCACATGCACCTTTTTTCCCTTCGGGTCAAAGTAGTAGGCCTTGGCCGCGCCGCGGAAACGAACGCCGATTACCTCGGCCCGCTCGGCGGCGGGAATTTCGGGCGGGAGCAGAATGTCGGGCATTGCGGAGAGCAGATCGGGGTCAACCTCGGGCAGGGCTTCGGACGCGGACGACGCGCCGGCAGGGTCGGTTGAAACGGGTTCTCCCGCAAAAGAGGGAGAATCAACGACAGGCTTTGACCCGTCCGCGGATTGCACCACGATTTTGGCGCGCAGTTCGTCGAGCGAGAGGGAATCGGCCTCGGTGGGCGTTCCGTAAAGATCGTCCACTCCGCGGGAACGGTCCTTTTTGCCGTGCCGCCGATCCCTGCGGTTGCGCTTTTTGCCGCCGGTTCCGTTTGCCTGCTGCGGCCGGACGTTCTGTCCATCCGCTGCCTCGGGCTGACGGTTTCCGCTTGGCCGGTTTTGCGGATTTTCATTCGCCGCGGAAGAGGGAGTTTGCTCGTTTTGGCGGGGGCCGTTCTGCGCTTCGCGGTTTTCCGGCCGTTTGCCGCCTTTATGGCGGCGCCGGTTGCGGCGCTTCGAGCGTTCTCCGGTTTCGTTCGGAGCGGCGGGGTGTTGTTGCTTTTGTTCGTCGTTCATTTCGGTATCCTTTCGGGTTTCATCTGGGGAGAAGGCCGGTTTGCATGGCGAATTGCACCAAGGTCAGGCGCAGGTTCGCGTTGCGGCGCAGGCTTTCGATCGCCTCGGAAATGCCGCCGGCATAGCGGAGCAGCTCGGGCGAGGTAAAACGGTAGGCGAGGTTGCAGGCTTCCTCGCGATCATGGAAAAAGCAGAGGGGGGCGTTCTCGGTCTGTTTCAAAAGCAGAAGATCGCGAACGCAGGAAAGCGTTGCGGAGAGGCGGGAGATCGCCTCGTCGCGCTTTTGTCCGAAGTCCGCGAGAAACGAGACGACGGCCGCGCTTCCGCGATGGGAAGCGGCAAGCTCCGCAAAGGCGCGCGCGGTTTCCCGTTCGTCGAGGATCGAGCGCCGTTTTTTGGGGTCAAGCAGATCTTTCGCGCGTCCAACGCTTCCGCCCGCGGCGGCGATCAGCTCGCCGAACTCGGCGGGGTTTCCGTTCCGCAGAATTTTTGCGGCGGGTTCCGTGCGGACAAGCCATTCCGCCAACTCCTCTTCGGGAACCGGCTCAATCCGTTGGGTCTGCGCGCGGCTGCGAACGGTTTCGAGCAGGGGCGCGGAGCCGTCGGTCAAAAGAAGGAACCGCACATAGGCGGGCGGCTCTTCAAGGATCAGCAGGAAAGCGTTTTGCGCCTGCACGGTCATGGTTTGCGCGTCCTCGATGATGTAAACCTTGTCCTCTTGGTCGTTCGGGGCAATCAGCACGTCGACGTGCATTGCGCGGATCGCGTCCACGCCGAGAGTGGCCTTGTCGCCGCGACCGACGGTGATCACGTCGGGGGAATTTCCCGAGAGGATCTTACGGCAGGCGGGGCACTCCCCGCAGGGGAGCGGGTATCCGTCCTCGGCGCGGTGACGGCAGGCCAGAGCGGCGGCAATGCGGAGCGCGAACGAATGTTTCCCGAAACCGGCGGGGCCTTCCAGAATGTAGGCATGTCCGAACCGGTCGGAGCAAATATCGTCGCAAAGGCGTTCTTTCAGGCGTTGATTCCCGATGAGATCGGTAAAAGCAGGTTTCATCGGGATGTCTCCTTTCCGTGCGGATAGAATTCCACAAATATATTATAGCATAAGAAAACGCGTTTGTCAAGAAAGAATGTTTTCCAAACTGCCCGCAAACGCAATATTTTTCTTGCATTTCGCCGCTGATTGTGATATAATACTCGCAGAAACTTTTTTCGATAGGAAAGTTTGGGGGCGAACGCCCGCTTGCGATACTGACGGTTTCGAAAAAATGCCCTTGTAAATAAGCATTTTGTTTCATGATTATATTCATGATTATAGTTGGGAAAAACACCAAGAGGAGTGCGTATATGGAGCCTTTTTTGCAATATCTCAAGGCGCGTTATCCCGTAACGGGGATTCTTGTTTACGGGTCGTTTGCGGACGGCGCCAACGATCCGGAAAGCGATTTCGACGCTATTGTTCTGACCGACGGCGGCGCCGAGACCCACGACGGAACGGTTGTGAACGGTACGCCGTTGGATGTGTTTCTTTGCCCCGAGGAACGCCTGTGCGGGGACTTTGACTGCGAGGCCTATCTGCCCGCCGCATGGGCGACTGTTGTTTATGATCAAAACGGAGCGGCCGAACGGTTGCGCAAAACGGTTTCCGATTATGCGGCTGCCATCCCGCCGAAAACCGACGAAGAAAAGCGGCGTCTGCGCGAATGGTGCGGCAAAACGCTTCGGCGAGCGGGTCGCGGCGATGCGGAAGGAAATTTTCGCCGTGCATGGCTGCTCACCGATAGTCTTGAAATTTGGTGCGAACTGAACGATATTCCGTACCGCGGCGTCAAAAAGGCGTTACATACGCTTGCCGAAACCGACCCCGAGGCTTCGCGACTCTACACCCGCGCACTGTCCGAGGAAACGCCGGATGCGTTGTCGGCGTGGATCGCCTTTTTGCTCCGATAACGGGCGGCAATGCCCGTGTGACCTGATTTTGCAAAATAAATTTCAGAAAATTGCATTTTCCTATTGTTTTTTTGCGGGAAATCATGTATAATGTAATATTATCATGAATGAAAATACATTCGATCTGCCGCTTTTTGCAAGAGACCGGATCCGGCCAACGCAAAACGGTAAGTAAAAAGGAGAACATATGTACCGGATTCTGGAAAAAAGAGCGTTGAACCCAACGGTAACGCTGATGAAGATCGAAGCGCCCGCCGTTGCCAAAAAGGCGAAAGCGGGGCAGTTCATTATTCTGCGGACGGACGAGAACGGCGAGCGGATCCCTCTCACGGTGGCGGACTACAACGCGGAAGAAGGGAGCGTCACCGTTATTTTTCAGATCGTCGGAGCCACCACCGAGCGGCTCAACCGCCTGAACGAGGGCGACTGCCTGCACGATTTCGTCGGCCCCTTGGGAAAGGCCACGAACACAACGGGCAAGAAAAAGGTTGCCGTGGTGGGCGGCGGCGTGGGGTGCGCCATTGCGTTTCCCGTTGCCAAAAGCTTCCACGAGCAGGGAACCGAGGTCCACACCGTTGCGGGCTTCCGCACCAAGGATCTCGTAATCCTCGAGGACGAATTTGCCGCGGTCTCCGACCGTTTTGCGCGCATGTCGGATGATGGCAGCTGGGGCGAAAAGGGGCTTGTGACCGACGCTCTGCGGAAGCTGATTGAAAGCGGGGAAGTTTACGACGAAGTGATCACCATTGGCCCGCTTCCCATGATGAAGTTCGTATGCAAGTTGACGAAAGAGTTCAACATTCCCACCGTCGCTTCCATGAACCCCATTATGATCGACGGCACGGGCATGTGCGGCGGGTGCCGCCTGACCGTTGGCGGCGAAATGAAGTTTGCCTGCGTGGACGGCCCCGAATTCGACGGACATCTGATCGATTTTGACGAGGCCATCGCGCGTTCTTCCATGTATCGCCCGTTCGAGCGGAGCGCGCATGAACAGGTTTGCAATCTCTACCGCAAGGAGGCGCAGTAACCATGCCCAATATGAACCCCAAAAAGAACCCCATGCCCTCGCAGGATCCCGCGGTGCGCCGCCGCAATTTCGGAGAGGTCGCGCTGGGATATACCGAGGAAATGGCGCTGGACGAGGCGCAGCGGTGCCTGAATTGTAAGAATATGCCCTGTGTGAGCGGGTGCCCCGTGGGAATCGCCATCCCGAATTTCATTCAAAAGGTGAAGGTAGGGGAGTTTGAAGAGGCCTACCGCATCATCACCGAATCCAGCTCGCTCCCCGCGGTTTGCGGGCGCGTTTGCCCGCAGGAAACGCAATGCGAGGGGAAGTGCGTGCGCGGTATCAAAGGCGAGCCGGTCGGCATTGGTCGGTTGGAGCGGTTTGTGGCCGACCGCCACAACGCGCAGGAAAACGCCCATGCCGAGCCTGCCCCCGCAAATGGGCATAAGGTGGCGATCATCGGTTCCGGCCCCGCGGGCCTGACCTGCGCGGGCGACCTCGCGCGCCGCGGCTACGCCGTAACGGTTTACGAGGCGTTGCATACCGCGGGAGGCGTGTTGGTTTACGGGATTCCCGAATTTCGTCTCCCCAAATCCATTGTTGCCAAGGAGATCGAAACGCTGAAAGAACTCGGCGTAAAAATCGAGGTCAACACCGTGGTCGGGCGTACCGTTTCCATTGACGAGCTGATGGAGCAGGAAGGCTACGAGGCCGTGTTCATCGGCTCGGGCGCGGGACTTCCGCGCTTTATGAAGATCGCCGGCGAAAACCTGAAAGGCGTGTATTCCGCCAACGAGTTTCTCACGCGCGTCAACCTGATGAAAGCCTATCTGCCCGAAAGTTCCACCCCCATTCAGCATGCAAAGCGCGTTGCGGTGGTTGGCGGCGGAAACGTTGCTATGGACGCGGCGCGGAGCGCCATGCGGCTCGGCGCGGAAGCGGTTTACATCATCTACCGCCGTTCGCTCGAAGAACTTCCCGCCCGCCGCGAGGAAGTGGAACACGCCATGGAAGAGGGCGTCGAGTTCCGTTTGCTCAATAACCCAACGGAAATTCTCGGCGACGAAAACGGGTTTGTCCGCGGTATGAAGGTGATCCGCATGGAGCTTGGCGAACCCGACGCTTCGGGGCGGCGCAGTCCCGTGGAAATTCCCGATTCCGAATATGAATTGGAATGCGATTGCGTGATCATGGCCATCGGTACATCGCCCAACCCGCTGATCAAATCCACCACCGAGGGGCTGGAAGTCAACCGCCGCGGCGGCATTGTGGTGGAGGAAGCCACGGGCAAAACCTCGCTGACCGGCGTTTACGCGGGCGGCGACGCGGTTACGGGCGCGGCAACCGTAATTCTCGCCATGGGCGCGGGCAAAACCGCCGCGCAGGCAATTGACGACTACATTAAAGAGAAGGGATAAGACCTTGGGGGCGGGGAATCCTTTTCTTCCCGCGAAGAAAAGGATTCCCCGCCCCCAAACCCTCGCCCTTTCCAAAAGAAGGAACAACAGAAAGGGCAGGAAAATGCAGGATGCAGGAGGAAAAACGTCCGGCAATTCGCAAAATACCCCGATACGGGCGGATTTCATATCCGCCCGTTTTTTCGGATCTTGTCGGGAAGCGATCTTTGAAAAGCATTCCTGACATTGTTTGCAACATGAACCCCTCGGCAGGGCGTATAAACGCCGCGGCATATGCAAACGTTTCCTTGGTACAATTACCGAACATGAAACCAAAAGCAGAAAAACACGCAGGCTTTTCCCTGCTTTTTGTCACAATATTTCAAAAATGCGCAAGATTATTGACAAACAGCGCAAAGTGTGTTAAAATATAAACAAAGTAGGGTCGGTGTCAATGTGGAAACAGATTGCATCATCCGAAAGGCAAATTTCCCGAGAGAGGTGATCCCGTTATGAATGAAACCGTTTATGAAACCGTGAACAGCGTGGAATCGCTGGCCGCCGCGATCGAGCGCGTCCGTGCGGCGCAAAAGATCTATGCGACCTACACGCAGGAGCAGGTGGACGCCATTTTTCTTGCCGCGGCCATAGCCGCCGATCAGGCGCGCATTCCGCTTGCAAAAATGGCCGTGGAAGAAACCGGCATGGGCGTTGTGGAAGATAAGGTAATCAAAAACCACTACGCTTCCGAGTATATCTACAACGCCTACCGCAATACCCGCACCTGCGGCGTTATTGAAGAGGACAAGGCCTACGGCGTCCGGAAGATCGCCGAGCCGATCGGCGTAATCGGCGCCGTAATTCCAACCACCAACCCAACGTCCACCGCCATTTTCAAAGCGTTGCTCGCGCTGAAAACGCGCAACGGCATTATTTTCAGCCCCCATCCCCGCGCGAAAGCGTCCACGGTCGCGGCGGCAAAAGTGGTGTTGGAAGCGGCGGTAAAGGCGGGCGCGCCCGAGAATATCGTTGCGTGGATCGACGTTCCCTCGCTCGATATGACCAATCTGCTGATGAAGGAATCCGACATCATTCTGGCCACCGGCGGCCCCGGGATGGTGAAGGCCGCATATTCGAGTGGAAAGCCCGCCCTCGGCGTTGGCGCGGGCAACACCCCTGCTATTATCGACGAGAGCGCGGACGTCGTCCTCGCCGTCAATTCCATCATCCATTCCAAAACGTTCGATAACGGCATGATCTGCGCCTCGGAGCAGTCGGTGATTGTCCATCATCGGGTCTACAACGCGGTAAAGCGGGAATTTTCCGCGCGCGGGTGCTATTTCCTCGATCCGGAAGAGACCGAAAAGGTGCGCAAAACCATTCTGATCAACGGCGCGCTCAATGCCAAAATCGTGGGGCAGCGGGCGGCGACCATTGCGGCTCTGGCGGGCGTTTCGGTTCCCGAGGGGACCAAAATTCTCATCGGCGAGGTGGAGAGCGTGGACCTTTCCGAAGAATTTGCGCATGAAAAGCTCTCGCCCGTGCTTGCCATGTACCGCGCCAAGGACGCGCGGGACGCATTTGCCAAGGCCGAACGTCTGATTGCGGACGGCGGCTACGGGCATACCGCTTCCATCTATCTCAACGTCGCCTCGGAGCAGGAAAAGCTCGCCGAATTTACCGAGCGCATGAAAACCTGCCGCATTCTGGTCAACACCCCCTCTTCGCAGGGCGGCATCGGCGATCTGTATAACTTCAAGCTTGCCCCGTCGCTCACGCTGGGGTGCGGTTCTTGGGGCGGGAACAGCGTTTCCGAGAACGTCGGCGTCAAACACCTGCTCAATATCAAAACCGTTGCCGAAAGGAGAGAAAACATGCTCTGGTTCCGCGCGCCCGAAAAAATCTATCTCAAAAAAGGCTGCCTGCCCGTCGCTCTGGACGAGCTGAACACGGTGATGAACAAGAAAAAGGCGTTCATCGTGACCGACGCTTTCCTGTATCGGAGCGGCATGGCGAAGCCGATTACCGAAAAGCTCGACCAAATGGGCATTCAGCACGCCTGCTTCTTCGATGTGGCCCCCGATCCCACGTTGGCGTGCGCCAAAGCGGGCGCGGAGCAAATGCGGGCGTTCGAGCCGGATGTTATCATTGCGCTCGGCGGCGGTTCGGCCATGGACGCGGGCAAGATCATGTGGGTGCTTTACGAGCATCCCGAGGTTGATTTCATGGATATGGCCATGCGCTTTATGGACATCCGCAAACGCATTTACACGTTCCCGAAAATGGGAGAAAAAGCCTATTTCGTGGCAATTCCGACCTCTGCCGGCACCGGTTCCGAGGTTACGCCGTTTGCCGTGATCACCGATGAAAAAACCGGCGTAAAATACCCGCTTGCCGATTATGAACTGCTCCCCAAAATGGCGATTATCGATACCGATTTCCATATGTCCGCCCCCAAAGGACTCACCGCCGCTTCGGGCATCGACGCGGTTACGCACGCGTTGGAAGCCTACGCGTCCATGATGGCGACCGACTACACGGACGGCCTCGCGCTCCGCGCGCTGAAAACCATCTTTACCTATCTGCCCCGCGCATACGAGAACGGCGGAACCGACGCGGAAGCCCGCGAGAAAATGGCGAACGCCGCCACCATGGCGGGCATGGCGTTTGCAAACGCGTTTCTCGGCGTGTGCCATTCCATGGCGCATAAGCTCGGCGCGTTCCACCACCTGCCCCACGGCGTTGCCAACGCGCTGATGATCAACGAGGTAATCCGCTTCAATTCCGCCGAGGTTCCGCACAAAATGGGGACCTTCCCGCAGTACGGTTATCCGCATACCATGGCGCGCTACGCCGAGGTGGCCGACTATCTCGGCTGCCGTGGAAAGACCGACGCGGAAAAGGTGGAAAACCTGATCAAAGCCATCGACGAACTCAAAGCGAAAGTCGGCATTCAGCCCACCATCCGCGACTACGTGCCGGACGAAGAAGATTTCCTGAACCGCCTTGACGCAATGACGGAACAGGCGTTCGACGACCAATGCACGGGCGCAAACCCGCGCTACCCGCTTATGAGCGAGATCAAGCAGATGTATCTCAATGCGTACTACGGAAAAACCTTCCGCGAGCTTGAAATTCCCGCCGCGAAAAATTGAGAAAGACGAAGGAGAAACGACCATGAAACTCGATACTGTTGTTGCAATCCGGCAACATAAAACCATTTATCGCGACGGCGCGCTTTGCATTAAGCTGTTCGACGCGGATTATTCCAAAGCGGACGTTCTCAACGAGGCGCTCAACCACGCGCGCATCGAGGAAACGGGCTTGCATGTCCCCAAATTCCATGAGGTTTGCATGATCGACGGGAAATGGGCGATCGTAACCGATTTCATCGAGGGGAAAACGCTTGCGGAGCGGATGGCGGCTGATCCCGAAAAACGGGACGAATACCTGAACCTGTTTGTCGATCTGCAAATCGAGGTGCAATCCAAAACCTGCCCGAACCTCAACAAGCTCAAAGACAAAATGAACCGTAAAATCAGCCAGACCACGTTGGACGCCACTACGCGCTACGAACTCCACACCCGCCTTGAAGGAATGCCGAAGCACAATAAGGTCTGCCACGGCGATTTCAACCCGACCAACGTGATCCTCGCCGAGGACGGAACGCCCTATATCATTGATTGGGCGCACGCCACGCAAGGGAACGCCTCGGCCGACGCGGCGCGCACCTACCTGCTGTTCTGCCTGAACGGCGACGAAGAAACCGCCGCGAAATACCTTGACCTCTTCTGCCGGAAGAGCGATACGGCGAAACAGTACGTCCAGAAATGGATGCCGATCGTCGCCGCTTCGCAGTCGGTCAAAGCGATCGAGGGCGAACGCGAATTTCTCCTTTCATGGGTAGACGTTGTGGATTACGAATAAAAAAACGCGCGGAGACTCCGGAAAGTCTCCGCGCGTTTTTGTTTTCTGTTTTCAGTTCTTTTCCATGGGTTCCCGCCCCCCGAGCTCCACAATCACCAGCTCGCGCGGATTGCGGAAGCGCGGAATGCGGGTGTGGTCGCCGAGGCCTCGGGAAATTACGCAGCGGCCGCCGTCGAGCAGGCCGGATGTATATTTCGGAAACAATCCTTGGCAGGGCGCGTATACCCCGCGGCCGAAAAACCGCCAATGGCCGCCGTGGGCATGGCCGCAAACGGTCAGTTCCATTTCCGTTTCGCGAATGTAGGGAACATAATATTCGGGGTGGTGGCAGAGCAGAACGCGAACGCCGCTCTCCCGTGCGAACGCTTCCAGCGCGCGGGCGTCGGGCGCGTTCCGTCGGCCGTCGAGGCCCGAATCCAACCCGCAAACCGTAATTTCGCCGCAGCGAACCGAGCGGTTGCGGAGCAGGCATGCGCCCGTTTTTGCCACGCGCTCGGAAAAGTCCACGGGGATCTCGCGCTTGCGCGGCTTCCCGAAGGGATTTCCGCGGTGGTAGGCGCCAAGCTCGTGGTTGCCGAGCGAATAAAAGGTGGGGGCAACGGCCGCGCATTCGCGCAAAAAGGTTTCGCAGGCGGTCGGGCGGGAACAAATGCTTTCATAGTCCGTCAGGTCGCCGGGAATCAGAATCATGTCGGGATGCGCCGCGCGGATCGCGTCCAAAACCCGTTCGGGGGGATTCCCGTGCAGATCGGCGGCCACCGCCAGACGGACGGGGGACGCGAGCTTGGGGCAGGGGATCCTGTAAAAGGTGGTAACGATTTTTTTCGGGCGCGGGTGTTTTGCGCGCAGCCGGACGAGAAACCAAACCAGCAGGATCAGCGAGCAGGCAAGGAGCGCGCCCGAGGCGTCAATCAGAACATCGGTGAGCTGCGGGCCGCGTCCCGCCGAGAAATTCTGGTGAAATTCATCGCTCAAAGCGTAAAGCGCGGCCGCGAGGATCGCGCCGCCGTAGCGCAAAAGGACCTTTCCGCGCCACGTCAGCAGCAGGAGAAAAATCAGCCCGCCGAGCGTGGCAAATTCGGTCATGTGCGCCAATTTCCGAACGGGGAATTGCAGGTGGTTCACAATTTCGGTTTGTTCTTCCTGCGGCTTCCGGTCAAAGTCCCGAACGGTCGCCTCGGCAACCGCGTGCGCCACTTTTCCGCTGGTTTCGGTGGAAACCTGACCGTTTTCGCTCGAAAAACGGAAAATGAACGCCATATTCAAAAGGATCAGAACGCCGAGCAGAACGCGAAGAAACAAGATCCGTTTCGACTCCATAAACGCGGGTAAACTCCTTTTCGAACAACATCTGTTCTTATTATACATGAATTTTTCCGGTTTTGCAAGCCTTTTTTTGTCGAAAATGAAAATATTTATCCGCAGAAGAGCAAAAGCGCCAGCAGGAGCGGCAATTCGTTGTCCTCTCCGTTGCCGCCAAGCAGAAAAATGAGGCCGATCAGGAGCAGTTCTTCGGGATCCAACCCCGATGAATGAAACAGGTGGCCGCCCGAGAACAGACCCGCAAGCGACGGCGGCGGGAAAGGCGGCGACGGCTCGTTCCGCTTCGGGGGATCGCCGCGGGGCGGCGGAGCTTCATGCGGCCTCGGCGGCGGGAGAAAAGAGATGGGTTTCGGTTCGGTCGGCTTGGGCGGCGTCGGGGCGGGGTTCCGATCCGGCCTCTGTGGTTCCGGCGGTCGGTCTCCCGAGGGGGCTTGGGGGCGGAACGCCCAACCGTTGTAATGCTCGGGGAGATGCGGCGGAACCGTGCTTCGGTTGGATTTGCGCGAATACATGGTCGTTTCCCCCTTTCAGCGCATCATGCGGAGCACATTTCCAAGGCGGGAAATCTGCAAAATCATTTCAATCGCGTCGCCGCGCTCTTTCGAGAGAAACGGTTTGAGCGCAAGCAGGAGATCGCGCCTGCGGTCGTCGGGGCCTTTTTCGCGCGGCGCGGGCGGCATGGGCGCGGAGCGCATTCCCGCCAGCAGATTCGGCAAATCGGCCATCAGCGCGGGATTGGAGAGAATGGAAGCAAGACCGTCCGAGGCGGGCGGGCTTTGCGCGGCATCGGTCGGGGAATTTTCGGGGGTTGTTATCGGGGAAGCGTCGTCGGGGGCGCGGTCCATGTTCTCCCGAAAGGTTTTCACCATGTTTTCAAACCGTTCCCGCGCGGCGGGGTCCGAAAAAAGACTGTCCAGCGCGGCGCCGAGACCTTCGTCGCGCGCTTCTGTTCGTTCATCCATATCGTTCACCTCGTTTTGCGGGTTTGCCGGTAGACGTTATAAAGCTCGTTCAGCCGTTTCAGATCCTCTTCGGTGGCCGAACCGAGCGCCGCGCGGATACTGCGGATGTCGTCCGGCCGCGCGCCGAGCGCTTCGGGGGAAATTCCCGATTCCCGCGCGATCCGATCGATCATTGCGGCAAGTTTTTCATCGTTCATGGTTAAAAGGCGTTGCAGGGTCTTTTGGTCAATTTGCATCGTTTTGCTCCTTTCGCAGTTCGTTTCAAAAACAGTATATGAAAACGCGAAAAAACGCGTGAAAACTTTCGCGAAAGGCTGGACAAACCGGCCGGTTTCGTGTATAATGAAAGGAGAAACGGAAAGGAGCCGACCGATGGAGTTTTTGATTTTTTCGGATTCGCACGGCAAACGCCGCAACATGGAACTCGCGCTTTCGCGGCAGGTCCGGAAGCCGGACGCAATTTTCTTTTCGGGGGACGGCCTTCGCGACATCGGCGACCGGATGGACGGGATCCCCGTTTTTCGCGTGCACGGAAATTGCGATTGGAGCCTCGGGATTGACGCCGACGCGCCGGAAGAACTGACCGTTACTTTCGGGAACCGACGGATCTTTCTGACGCACGGCCACCGCCTCGGCGCAAAGAGCGGCGTTGGCGGCTTGCTCTGCGCGGCCGCGGAACGAAACGCCGACATCGTGCTGTACGGCCATACGCATATTCCCGCGCTGGAAACGGTTCCGGCGGGGACCGAAACCGCATGCGGGGTTCTCCCGCGCGCCGTTTCGCTCTTCAACGCCGGCAGCATTGCCGAGGGGTCGTTCGGAACGCTGACGCTGACCGATTCCGCCGTCCTCTTCGCGCACGGGTCGCTCTGACCGTCCCCGGCCGCCCGAAAAAAAGAACCGACCGAACGACAGCGGCATATCCTGTCAACGGTCGGCGCAAACAAAAAAGCCGACGTGCGATCTCACACGTCGGCGATTCTTTTGCTTCCGGCAGCGCCGTGAAACTTGCGGCTATGCCTCGACGGCGCAAAAACTGCGCCTGTTCCGTTCTGTTGCGCCGAAAATTCCCGCCATTGGCCGCGTCGGCGCGTTTTGCGCCCTCGGAACCGCGCGGCGTTGCCTTAAACGGGCGTTTCTTCCGGCGTTTGTTCCGGTTGCTCCGGCTGTTCCGGTTCGGCAATCGGCTCCGCTTTTGCGTCTTCCATTTCGGGTTCCGCTTCCGCGAGCGCGGTTTCATAGGCGGAGATCACCGCTTCTTCCAGCGTTCGCCGGAACGAGGCGTTGATCGGGTGCGCAATGTCGCGGTAGGTCTCGTCGGGGTTTTTACGGCTCGGCATCACAATAAAAAACTTATCGCGTGCGAAAATCACTTTGATGTCGTGAACAGCAAGCTGTCCGTCGAATGTAACGGAAACGATCGCTTTCATCGGTCCGTTTTGAAAAAGCTTGCGAACTTTGATGTCGGTGATTTGCATTGGTTGACCCTCCCTTTAAGTGAAAATCGGGTTTTCATACCCATACCAATATTATACAACAGCTTTGTGTCGGTTATTCAACGAAATTGGGGCTATTTTGTAAATTTTTCCGATTTTAATAGATGAAAGGATTTTGTTATGTCACTGCCAAATACGCATTTCGGAGCGGAGCGGATCGCGCAAATCATGGAGAACGCCAAAGGGGTCTGGTTCCTCGGGATCGGCGGCGTCAGCATGTCCGCTTTGGCGGAATATACGCTCGCGCTCGGGCGTCGCGTCGGCGGGAGCGACCGCACCGAAACCGCGCGGACCGACCGACTGCGGAGCCTTGGCGCGTTACTTGCGGCCGAGGAGACCGGAGAAATTCCCGAGGGCTACGGCGTTGTGGTTTACACGGTTGCCGTTCAGGAGACGCACCCGCAATATACTTATGCCCGAAAGGTCGGGATCCCCTGCGTTTCGCGCGCGGACTATCTCGGCTGGCTGATCGCCGGTTATCGGCGGCGCGTCGGCATTGCGGGCATGCACGGAAAAAGCACCTGCACGGCCATGTGCGCCGAAATTCTGATGCGCGCGGAGAACCCCACCGTGTTTGCGGGGGCGGAACTGCCCGCGTTCGGTGGAAATACCGGACGCGTCGGCGCGGCGGGCGGAACGGTGTTGTTCGAGGCCTGCGAATACAAGGATTCGTTTCTGGATCTTTGCCCGAACATTGCCGTGGTACTCAACATCGGAATGGATCATGTGGATTATTTTCACAGCCCCGAGCAGGTGCGCGCTTCTTTCCGCCGCTATGCCGACCTTGCCGCGGGCGGAACGCTCCTTTGGAACCTTGACGATCCCGAGAGCCGGAACGCCTTTTCCGAGCGTTTGGGAGCGAAAACCTTTTCCGTATCCGAAGCGGGAGCCGATTTCCGCGCCGAGCATGTCCGAACCGAGCGCGGGAGCGTCTGTTTCGACCTGCGCGAAAAAGGACGGGAACCGTATCCCGTAAAGGCAAGGGCCGTCGGCCTGCATAATGTTTACAACGCTTTGGCCGCCGCCGCGGCGGCAAGACTTGCGGGGGCGGAGCCGGAAACCGTTACCAAAGCGCTTGCGGGGTACCGCGGCGTAGCGCGGCGCATGGAATACCGCGGCGAAATGAACGGCTCTCCGGTTTACGACGACTACGCGCACCATCCCGATGAAATTCGGGCGACGCTTGCGGGCGCGCGGGAACTGGTCCCGCGCGGCGGGCGGCTGGTTTGCGTTTATCAGCCGCATACGTACAGCCGGACGGACGGTTTGTTCGGTTCGTTCACAACGGCGTTTCGGAGCGCGGACGCGGTGCTGTTCACCGATATATACGCCGCGCGGGAGACCAATGAAAGCGGCGTTACTTCCCAATTGCTCGCAAACGCGGTTGCGGCGGGCGGGACCGACGCGTTCTATACGGGAGACCTCTCCCGCACCGCCAAGGCCGTTTCCGAGTATTTGCGGCCGGACGATCTATTGCTGATCATGGGCGCGGGGGATGTGGAAAATCTGTTTGCCGTTTTGCCGATTCAAACCAAATAGAAAAAGCAGGGCGACGGTTCCGTCGTCCTGCTTTTTATGAAAATAACGCCGATTTCCGACAAAATCAGGGGGATTCTTCCGTAAAAAGTAGAATAAGATCAGTTTTTGTTTGCGCTTTTGCTATACGATCTGGAAAATGAAGAATTTCAGATAGTCGGTTTCCGGAACGTTCCAGAGGATCGGGTGGTCGGGGGATTGCCGCCGCGCTTCCACTTGGCGCAGGTTCACGCCCGCGTCCGCCGCCGCGTTGTGGATCATCTGGCGGAAGTAGGTCTCGGTCATGAAATGCGAGCAGGAGCAGGTTGCAAGGTAGGAGCCGCGGCGAAGCAGCTGCATGGCGCGGCGGTTGATCTCGCGATAACCTTTGATCGCGTTGCGGAGCGTTTCGCGGCTTTTGGTAAACGCCGGCGGATCGAGTATCACAAGGTCGTAATCAAAAGAGGGCGCGTTCGCCGCGGCGGTCAGATAGTCGAAAACATCGGCGCAAATAAACTCCATCCGATCCGATAAGCCGTTCAGCTCCGCGTTCCGTCGCGCAACCGCCAGCGCGTCCGCGGAAATGTCAACGGCGGTCACGTGGGTCGCGCCCGCCTGCGCCGCGTTGAGCGCAAACGAACCTGTGTGGGTAAAGCAATCGAGAACGCGGCGTCCCGCGGCAATTTTCCGGATCGCCGCGCGGTTGTATTTCTGGTCGAGAAAGAATCCGGTTTTCTGGCCGTGAACGTAGTCCACCTCGTAGAGAACGCCGTTCTCGGTGATGCGGCAGATCCCGTCGGCCAACGTCAAAAGCCCGTCCCCCGCGTAGAACCCCGCACCGGTTTCCATTCCCTCGCGTTCGCGGAGCGGGGAATCGTTCCGCTCGTAGAGAACCGAAATCGAAACGCCGTATTCCTCGCGCAGAAGCGAGAGGAGCAGGCGATAGATCATGTCCTTGATCTTCTCCATGCCGAGCGAAAGCACTTCCACCGCCAACACCTCGCCGAAGCGGTCGACCGTCAACCCCGGGAAAGCGTCCGCCTCGCCGAAAATCAGCCTGCAGCAGGAAAAGTCGCTTCCCATAACCGAACGGCGGTAGTCGATTGCCCAACGGAGCTTTCGGAGCCAGAAGGCTTCGTCAAAACGGTCGTTGGCGTTCTTGGAGATCACGCGATCGCGGATTTTGGAATGGGAGTTGTAAAAACCCGTTCCGAGGTAACGACCTTTTGCGGAATAAACGTCAGTCAGCGCGCCGTCGTCGGGGGAACCTTCCACGCGCGTCACTTCGTCGGCATAGACCCATACATGGCCGCCCCGCAAAAAATCGGCGCCTTTGTCCGTAACGGTGATTATGGGATAGTTTCGCATCAGTTTGCTCCTTCGCATCAGAAATCAATCAAATAAAACCGCGATTTTCGGGTACACGGTCGCAAAATTTTCAAAAAACAACATATTTCAACATGTTTTCCGAAAAAAGGACAGGATCGGCAATCAACGCGAATTTTCGCATACACGCACTGCAAATTCATCGAAAACCGTTTCGTGCGGAAAACACACGCGGCGCAAAAAGCACACGGGAACAGATTCCTAATCCGGCGGATTCGGAAAACCGACGGGGAGCCATAATAAACCACAACACCCCGATTGGTACGCGTTCCGAAAGGCGCGCAAAAAAACACGGGCGAATAGGCGCACTGTCCACGCGGGCTTCAGCTCCCGCGGAGCGGCTCCCCCTTATTATAATGCAAACGCGCGGATTTGTCAAGCCCGAAGCGGCAGGTTTCCGCGGTCGTTTGCGCGTTCGCGCCATGGGAACGGTTCTCTCCTTTTCTGTCGGCGTGCGGCGGGCAACTGTTCAAAAAGACCGAATTTGCCGGAATCTTCCAAGCGCGGGCACGTCCGTGAATCGGTTTTTGTTCCAAAATCGGTTTCGTCAAAATGTAGATTTTTGAGGCTGATTTTTGTTCATTATTACCAAATGAGGCGGCTTTCGGCTGGAAATCAACGAAAAAAGAAGGGCTTTTCCATGTTGGTAAATTTTATTTACTGTCTGATTTTGACATCGTTTGTCAAGTCCTTTTTGAAAGAAATATTCAACAAAAACAACGAAAAAAATGCAAAAATAAGCTTTTTTCAAATTACATATAGTAAATATAATTTACCATTTTCCGCGATTTTTCTTAAAAAGCGTTTTTGCCGCCGAAAAAAGCCGGATTCGGAGCTGGAAATGTTTGCCTGCAAAAGGAAAAATTTTACTGTTTTACGCGCGTTGCGGAACAGGGCGGACGAGAAATTTTTCTTGACATTTTCGCCGAGTTGTGATATGATATATATAAATATCGAGGGGTATCTATGCCCGAAACGCGGTTCCGAACGCTTGCGGCGTTTGCCGGAAACCGATTCGGGACGCGCCCGCGAAGATTTTTCGAGCCGTGAACAACCGGTTTTCGGCTCGAAAAGCCTTTCGCGGGCGTGTGCACGCGGGATGGCGCTCCTCGGTGATGCCGAAACTTTTCAGGAGGAAAACGAAATGGGCAAAAGAACATTCACAAGAATTGCATGTATGGCGCTTGCCGTTCTGTTTCTTGTGAGCGCTGCCGCGTTCGCCGTCAGTGCCGACGGCGGGTTCAGCGGCAACGTAACCGACAAGTCGATTGCGGACTACATCGATACGGCGAATACGATCTCCTACGATGAGTACATCTCCCGCAACCGCGAGTATTTCGACGCTGCGCAAACGCGGACCGGAACCGAGAATCGCATCTCGTTCGACGCAACGCAGGGATGGGTCTATTGGACCGGCGGCGTTGACAAATTCGGGCAGGGGAAGGGCAATCGCGTTCTGATTGACGGAACCGACGGCTGGCAACTGACCGATACCGACGGCAATACCTACACCGCGGCCGAGGCCGAAGCGGCGGGGTACAACCTCGACGCGCTTGCAAAACAGGCGCAGTATGGCGGGGTGGACGCCGTTTACACGCCGAGTACCGGATCGGTTTCATGGACGCTGAATCTGTCGGCGGCCGGCATTACCGAGCCGGGGCTTTACAGCGTAACGTTGGTTTATTACCCCGTTGAAGGGAAGGCGGCTTCGATCGAGCGCGAGTTCTTCATTAACTATGAGGCTCCGTTCTCCGAGGCGCGCTCCATTACGCTTGCAAAGCGGTGGGGCTCTTTCCTGCAAAGCGGAAACGACATTACCAATCTTACGGCGGTTTACACGCCGTCCAAAAAGATCCGCAAAAACGCTTCCAAGCTCGCCGAGGCGTTGGCCGAGGTAAAAGGGAAGGCAGACGCGCTCGGGATCGTTTGCAAGTATGCGGACGACGGCGTTTCGCTCCTGATCGAGCAACCGCTGACGGTCACATCCGCCATCAACGCGTTTTTGGACGAATACGACATCCGCTTCTTTGAAACGGACGATACGCGGAACGAACTCCGCCCCACCATGAAGCAATCCCCCGAATGGATGGAGTACGCTCTGCGCGACGGCGGCGGCTACTACGCCGAGGATTTCGGATTTCTGATCGAGCCGTCCTCGTCCGGAACCGTGGTGTTCACCCTTGCGGGCGTGAACGAGCCGATGGCGCTTTCCAAAATCGTTTTCACTCCTTATACCACTTACAACACTTACGAGCAGTACATCAACGAGCTCAAAAACAGCGGCGTTGACCTTGTTGAAGGCACGGATAAGGTCAAGCTTGAAGGGGAGTATTCCTCGCACACTTCCACAAACGTGATCTATCCCGTTGAGGACCGCGCGTCGGCGCTCACCTCTCCGAGCGATACCACGCGCACCCTGCTGAACACCATCGGCACCGAGAAATGGGAGACCGCGGGGCAATGGGCGGAATACCAATTTACCGTGAACGCTTCGGGAATGTACGATATTTATTCCCGTTTCAAGCAGAGCTACCTCGACGGTCTGTATGTTTCGCGCTCGCTTCAAATTTTTACGAATTACGCGGATAAAGTGGCTTACGAGGCCGCGCACAACGGCAGCTCCGCGGGGTACTATAACGGGATCCCGTTTGCGGAAGCGGCGCAGCTCCGCTATGATTACGGCAGCAGTTGGCAGGTGACGTACCTGACCGATTCGGCTGCGAAGGTCAAAAAGGGCGAAACGAAAAACGAATATGAAGTTTATTTCGAGAAAGACGTTGTGTACACGCTCCGCTTCGAGGTTACGCTGGGTTCGATGAGCGAGAACGTCCGCAAGCTCGAGGACATTCTTGACGCGCTGAATACCGACTACCTTGATATTATCAAGCTGACGGGTTCCTCGCCCGACTCCTACCGCGATTACAGCTTTTCCACCCTGCTCCCCAACACGCTGATCGACATGATCCGCCAATCCCGCGAGCTGACGGCGCTTTCCGAAGAGCTGAAAAAGAATACCGCTTCCACCTACACGGGCATTTGCGATAAACTCGCCAGCCTGCTGGAAGACATGGGGTATGATGAAGATAAGATTGCGAAGAGCCTTTCCAACTTCAAGAGCTATGTGGGGTCGCTCGGTACGTTCCTGACCGACGCGAAAACCCAGCCGCTCCAATTGGATTACATTGTGATTCAGGGAAAATCGGCGAAAGCCCCGAAGGCAAACAGCAATTTCTTCGTTTCCTTCGCGCATGAGTTTTCCGGCTTTGTGCAGAGCTTCTTCCGCGATTATAACAACATGGGCGCGCGCGCGGACGCCGCAACCACTTCTTCCGGCAGTGTGGAAGTGTGGCTTGCCTACGGCCGCGACCAAGCGCAGGTCATCCGGAACCTTGCCACCAACGATTTTACCACCAACACGGGAATTGCCGTTGACCTGAAGCTGGTTTCGGGCGGCACGCTGCTGCCGTCAATCCTTGCCAACATGGGCCCCGACGCCTACCTTGGGTTGGGGCAGGCGGACGTGATCAACTACGCGATCCGCGGCGCATTAATGAATATTGAAGATATGGAAGGGTTCGACGAGGTCAGCGCAAACTTCAACGAGGCGGCCATGGTGGTTCTCCGCATGGATGACGCCGACGGCGATTCGCATTGCTACGGGCTTCCCGAGAACCAGCAGTTCCCGATGATGTTTGTTCGGATCGATATTCTCGCAAACCTCGGCATTGAAATTCCGAGAACGTGGGAAGATGTTTATGTGGCGCAATCCAAGCTCGAATCCAACAACATGGAAATCGGCGTTCCGGTCAACTATAAAATCTTCCTATATCAATTAGGCGGCGAACTCTTTGCGGATAACGGCATGCGCATCAATCTGGATTCCATTGTCGGTCTGGAAGCGTTCGAAACCATGTGCAATATGTTCACGCAGTATTCGTTCCCGTATTCCTACAACGCGGCCAACCGTTTCCGCACGGGCGAAATGCCGATCATCATCTCCGACTATACGTCGCTTTATAACCATTTGAAGGTGTTTGCAACGGAGCTCGACGGCTGCTGGTCGTTCGTTCCGCTCCCGGGCTACGAGCAGGCGGACGGAACCATTAACAACTGCTCGGTATCCTCTGTTACCGCCGCGGTTATGATTAAAGGAAAAGCCAACGTAACCCCGGCCCGCTATAAGACCGAGGAAGATTACCAAGCGGCGCTGAAAAAAGAATACGGCAACGTTTGGGAGTTTGTAAAATGGTACACCGATTATCCCTGCCAAGTGGAATATGCAACCGAAATGGTGGCGATCATCGGCGATTCAGCCAAGCACTCCACGGCCAACTATCAGGCTCTAAAAGAAATGCCATGGACGGAAGCGGAACGCACCGAGGTGGAAAAGCAGTTCTCCAACCTCGCTTCCATTCCGAACTACCCCGGGTACTACTACATTGACCGTTATACCAACTTCGCGTTCCTTTCCGCTTATAACAACGACGCGGACCCGAGCACCGAAATGTTGAGCTACATCAACACCATCAACAAGGAAATTACCCGCAAACGCGAAGAGTTCAAGCTGGAAACGCTGGAGATCGGCCAAACGCTTGCAAAGAAGCGTTCGGGGCAGGCCAACGACGCGTTAACGTTGCTTGCCGAAAAGTACGGCGCGGCAACGCAGGGCAACAAATACTACGAGGCCTACACCATTGCGCGGTACGGAATTACCAACCAGCGTTTGGCGCAGGTAAACGAAGCCGCCATCGCCTTTGCGCAAACCTTGGATAGCGGCGACGGATCGGTGGTTTCCATCGTTTCCGCGCGGCTCGACCCGAGCGCGGCGGCGCAGCGCGCCACCTATTCGCAGCTCAAAGCGCAGGATTGGTTTGTTTACGTCAGCAAGCAGACCGCTTCGGGCAAAAACGGCGGTTATCGGATTGAATCGCTGAAAGAACAAGAGCTTGTCTATTTCATTACAGAGTGCCTCTGCAATCTCGCGGTCGCTCTCCAGTCCAACTGATAAAGGAGAAATGCGTCAATGTCAAACAATACAGCGGAAAAACAAGCTGTTGCAAGAAAAGACCTGACCTACCGGCAGTGGATCTGGAAAGAAATGAAAAAGAACTGGGTCGCGTATCTGATGATCCTGCCCTATGTTCTTATCTTCACGATCTTTACCGTGGCTCCGGTGGTTCTCTCGATTTTCATCAGCTTTACCGACTTCAACATGCTGCAAATTCCGAATGTGGTATGGTTGGATAACTACATTAACCTGTTCTTTGCGGATGACATCTTCCTCATCGCGCTCAAAAACACGTTTGTTTTCGCGGTGATCGTAGGTCCTGTTTCCTACCTGATGTCCTTCCTTGTGGCGTGGTTCATCAACGAGCTTTCGCCCCGCATCCGTTCCATCGTTACCCTGATCTTCTACGCGCCGTCCATTTCCGGTCAGGTGTACCTGATTTGGGGTACGCTGTTCAGCGCGGACTCCTACGGCTGGGTCAACGCAACGCTCCTCGAGCTTGGGTTTATCAACACGCCGATCGCGTTTTTCCAAGACGCGAAGTATGTAATGCCGCTTTGTATCGTGGTTGCGTTGTGGACGTCGCTGGGTACTTCGTTCCTCTCCTTTATCGCGGGTTTGCAGGGCATTGACCGGTCGCTCTTTGAGGCCGGAGCAGTGGACGGCGTCCGCAACCGGTGGCAGGAACTCTGGTACATCACGCTGCCGAGCATGAAACCGCAGTTGATGTTCGGCGCGATCATGGCAATTACCGGCTCGTTCGGCTTCGGCGGCGTTGTTACCGCGCTTTGCGGCTTCCCCTCGGTGGATTACGCGGCGCATACCATTATGCACCACCTCGAGGACTTCGGCAGCCAGCGGTATGAGATCGGTTATTCTTCGGCGATTGCCGTTGTGCTCTTCGCAATTATGATTGCGGCGAACACCGTCGTCAAGAAAGCGCTTTCAAAGGTGGGTAGTTGACATGGCAAGATTAAGAACCAGAAAGCATAAGGTTGTGCTCTCCCGCTCGGCGGGGGGCGACGCGGGCATTACCGTCCTGCTCACACTTCTCGGCATCTTCATGGTGCTTCCCATGGCCTACGTTCTCATGCAGGCGTTCAAGCCGCTTGACGAGTTGTGGATGTACCCGCCGCGGTTCTACGTAATGAACCCCACGGCTTCCAACTTCAAGGATCTGTTTACGTTAATGAACACCTCTTGGGTGCCGTTCTCGCGCTACATCTTCAACACCGTGTTCACCTCGGTCATGGGCACGCTCGGGCATTTGTTCATCGCTTCCATGTGCGCATACGCGCTCGCGAAAATCAAATTCCCGGGGCATAAATGGATCTTCAACACCATTCGTACCTCTCTGATGTTCCATTCCACGGTAACGGCGGTTACAAGCTTCATCCTCATGTCGGCGTTCCATATGATCGATACCTATCTGGCAATCATCATTCCCGCGTGGGGCTACACGCTCGGCCTTTACCTGATGAAGCAGTTTATGGATACCAACGTTTCCGACGCGGTGCTCGAAAGCGCGCGGCTGGATGGCGCAAGCGAACTGCGCACCTATTGGACCATTGCAATGCCGATGGTAAAGCCCGCGTGGCTGACGCTGATCATCTATTCGTTCCAGACTTTGTGGAACGCAGGTTCTTCCATTTATATTTATTCCGAGCAGCTCAAATCGTTCAACTACGCAATCGGGCAGATTACGGCGGGCGGTATCAAGCGTGCGGGCGCATCCGCGGCGGCCACCGTTCTGATGATGATGGTTCCGATTCTGGTGTTCGTGATTTCGCAGTCGAACATCATTGAAACGATGGGTTCGAGCGGCATGAAAGATTAAGGGGGTCGACACGTATGAAAAAATTCGGATCTTTCACGCTCATCGTGTTGTCTCTGGTTCTGGTCGTTCCGCTCCTCGCCGTTCCGGCGAGCGCATCCTCGGCTTATCAGACCTACACCTACTCCATCGGCGGGGAAGCGCTCTATTCGCCGGACGCGTATTCGGCGCGGACTTCGCTGACATCCGACAACATGGGAATTACCGCCGCCACCGGCTTGGCGCTCAACAGCCCCGGGGATCTGATTACCGATTCCGAAGGGAACTGCTACATCGCCGATACGGGAAACAACCGCATCATCATTCTGAACCGGTATTTCGAGTTTCGCTTTGCCATTTCGGAGTTCATTAACGACCGCGGAACGGCCGACGTGCTCGCGTCGCCCGAGGGAGTGTTCGTTTACCACGATCAACTCTGGGTTTGCGATACGAACAAGAACCGCTTGGTGGTGTTTGACCGGAACGACGGAACGTTCTTGAAAATCGTTGACCAGCCCGAAAGCCAGCTGTTTGACGACGACGCGGTTTATAAGCCGATCGCCATGGCGATCGACCAATACGGCCGCATTTACGTCGTTTCTTCCACCACCTACCAAGGAATCATCGTGATGGACGCGGACGGAGAGTTCGTCGGCTTCATCGGCGCGCAGGCGGTAACGATCAGCGCGTGGGATATTCTTTGGCGGCGGTTCCAGACCGACAAACAGAAAAAACTTACCGCTTCGTATATTTCCACCGAGTATAACAACATTACGATCAATGAGGAAGGATTTGTTTACGTAACCACCTCGTCCATCGCGGAAAGCTCGGTGCGGAGCGCGATCCGCGGCAAATCGAAATCCGGCAAATATCTTCCCGTGAAGCTCCTCAACCCCGCGGGCGAGGAGATCATGCGGAGAAACGGTTTCTGGCCGCCGGCGGGCGAAATCGACTTTTCCACCGATTCGACCGATGAATACTACGGCGTTTCCCGCGTGACCGACGTTGCGGTCGGTCCCGAGAAAACATGGTCGATCATCGACTCGAACCGAAACAAGATATACACCTACGATTTCAACGGCAACCTGCTCTTCGCTTTCGGCGATAAGGGCTCGATGCTCGGCAGTATTTCCAACATTGAAGCCGTTTGCTACCAAGGCAATACCATGCTGGTGCTCAACAAGGGCACGCCGTGCAGCATCATTATTTACGACCGCACGGGATACGGCGATATGCTGGTTGCGGCTATCGCGGCCGAAAACTCGCTGGACTATAACTACGCGATCGAATGCTGGCAGGCGGTTCTGCAAAGAAACTCCAACTTCGACGCGGCCTATGTCGGTATTGGTAACGCGCTGTACCGCAGCGGCGATTACAAAGAATCGCTGAAGTACTTCGAAACCGCCTACGACACGGCCAACTGGTCGGAATCCTATAAGGAAGTCCGGAAGGAATGGATGTCCAAATGGTTCCTTTTGGTGTTTGTGCTGATCATTGCAATCATTGTGGGCGTGGTCAAGTGGTTCTCGTTTGCGGGAAAGGTCAACAAACGCGTTGCAACCAACGGTCAGGCCAGAAAGACGTTCGGGCAGGAGTTGATTTACGCATTCTACATCCTGTTCCACCCGTTCGACGGCTTCTATGACCTCAAACACGAACGCCGCGGTTCGGTGCGCGCAGGCCTTGTGTTCCTCGCGCTCACGGTTCTCACCTTCTTCTATCAGGGAATCGGGCAAGGCTATGTTCTGAATCCGACGCACAAAACTACCACGATCATGACGCAGTTGATCTCGGTGTTGGTTCCGGTGTTCCTATTTGTTCTTGCAAACTGGTGCCTGACAACGCTGTTCGACGGCGAGGGCAGTTTCAAGGATATTTTCGTAACCGCCTGCTATTCGCTCCTGCCGCTGCCGATGATCATTATTCCCGCCACCATCGCTTCCAACTGGGTAACAACCAGCGAATCCTCGCTCATCGGCTTCTTCGGAACGCTGGCGCTGATTTGGGTCGGAATCCTGCTGTTCTTCGGAACGATGGTAACGCATGATTATTCGCTGTTCAAAAACTTCATCACCATTCTCGGCACCATTGTGGCGATGGCGTTCATCATCTTTATCGTGTTGTTGTTCAGCATGCTGCTCTCGAAACTCGTAAGCCTTGTTACCAACATCATCACGGAATTGCAATACCGAGCATAACGGAAAGGAGAAAGAAAAATATGAAACAAAGAATCAAAATATTTTCCGCTTTTCTTGCCGTACTGATGATGCTCGGCGCCATCTCCTCGTTCGCCGTAATCGGCGTCAGCGCCGCGGACGATACCGAAAAAGCCAACATCCGGATTCAAAGAACCTATGTGCAAACGGTGTATAACTCGCCCGAGGAAAAGCTTGCGTCCATGACCAAGGTCCTCACCAAGTTCGGATTCGAGCTTTACGCCAACGAGGAGAGCGGGGAAGTTGCCATTGTGGAAACCGCAAACCGCAAGAACGTGCTCTTCTCGAACCCCTACGACATCGGCAGCGCGCATGCCAACTACGGCACCGACGGAACTTCTTTCGGCGTCAAGGAGCAGATCCTGTCGCAGATCATTGTAAACTACTCGGAAACGAGCAAGGACCAGCCCAAGGAGCTTTACAGCTTTGTGGAAGCGGCCATGCGCGGGCAGATCGACCTTTCCAAGATCCGCAACGGCGTTCGCTTTGAATACACAATCGGGCGCGAGGAAATGCGCAAGCTGGTTCCGAGGTGGATCCCGAAAGAGAGCTTCGAGGAAAACATTATGAAGCCGCTTCAGGAAGCGGTGGAAGCCGAGCTTTTCTCGCAATGGAGCTATGATAAATTCATGGCTTATTACGATGAAAAGGGCCTCGACCTCGAAACCACCGAGGCAACGCGCCAAACGCTGGTGCAAACCTACCCCGTCCTTGAGGACGAGAGCATTCACATTTACGTGCTCGACAGCGGAACTTCCGATAAAGAAATTTCCGACCTTGAAGGTTGGATCAAGGATTTCTGCATGGATACGTACAGCTTCGAGCAGATGGACGCCGACCACGAAGCCACCGGTTACGAGGCGACCGACGAGGAATATCCCGTGTTCAAGATCGCGCTCGAATACACGTTGAGCGAAACGGGGCTGACCCTGCGGGCTTCCTGCAACGGTCTGCAATATAACATGGCTTCCTACACGCTCGAATCCATCAGCATTCTGCCTTATATGGGCGCCGGAAACACCACCCATGCGGGGTATAACTTCTATCCCGACGGTTCCGGTTCGTTGTTCGATTACCAACAGTTGGCGGGCAAGGTCGAATCGGTGAGCGCGAAGATCTACGGGTTGGATTACGCTTATCACGAGATTACCGGCGCAACCTACCAAAAAACCATCCGCATGCCGGTTTACGGCTCGGTTTCCACCGAGGTGATCAACTCCTACACGGATAAGACGACCGGCGAGGTCAAGTACGTTTCGGATACCGTGAAATCCATCGATAAGATCATGGAAGACGGTTATTCCGCCGAGGATATTACCACCGATACCTACAAACGCGGGTATGTGGCGGTGATCGAGGCGGGTGAATCGCTCGGGCGGATCCAGACCTACCATTTGGGTCAGCAGGCGGAATACGCAACGCTGATTACCTCGTTCAACCCCAAACCGAAAGACAGCTACGACATTGCCGATTCCATTTCGGTAACAAGCAGCCATAAATGGACGGTGGTTTCGGATCGGAAATACACCGGAAACATCCGCATTCATTACCAACTGCTGACCGACGCGAACAACGGAGAGGCAATCCGAACGGCAGCGAGAGCTTCCGGCGGCGACTACCCCTATTACGAGGCGTCGTGGCTCGGAATGGCGGAAGCCTACCGCGATTATCTGATCTCCAAGAAAACGCTCGTCAAACTCGAGGAGAAAGACCTGACCGAGGACATTCCGCTTTATATGGAAGTGTTCGGCGCAATCCAAACGCAAACCACCATTGCAACCATCCCCGTGAAGGTTATGACCCCGCTTACCACGTTTGAGAACGTTCTGACGATGTACAACCAGCTCGCGGCGAACGGGATCCGCAACATCAATTTCAAGATGACGGGTTTTGCCAACGGCGGCATGTATTCCACCATGCCTTCCAAAGTCAAGTGGGAGAGCAAGGTCGGCGGAAAATCCGGCTTCCGCAAGCTGATCAAAGCGGCAAAAGCAATTAAAGAAGAGGACGCGAACGCGAACCTCGGCATTTATCCCGATTTTGATTTCGCGTATAGCCAGAAGAACACCGCAACCGACAGCCTGAACCTGAAAAAGGACGCGGTTCGCACCATTGATAACCGCTATTCTTCCAAACGGATTTACAGCGCGACCAAGCAAACTTACGTGAGCTTCTTCCAGCTTGCCATTTCGCCTTCGCGGTATAGCAAGTTCTACACCAAGCTGCTCAAAAAGTACGGCAAATACGATGTGCAAACCATGTCGGTCGGCTCGCTCGGAAACGCGCTGAACTCCGACTTTGACGAGGACGATCCTTACAACCGCGAGGATAGCAAGGACTTCACCATGAAAGCCTTTGCCGCCCTTTCGGAGAATTACAGCCTGATGACCGACGCCGGCAACGCCTACACATGGGCGTATGTGGACCACATCATCAACGCCGACATCGATTCGAGCCGCTACACCAAATCGAGCGCGTCCGTTCCGTTCCTCGGCGCGGTTCTGCACGGGTACATTCAATTCGCGGGCGCGCCGCTCAACCAAGAGGGCGACCCCGAATACATGATCCTGAAATCGGTGGAAAACGGCGCGGGAATGTATTTCATCCTGTCCTATCAGAATACGAGCGAGCTGAAAGAGGACCGTTATTTGAGCCGCTACTATTCGATTGACTACAACATTTGGAAAGACGACCTTATCACCTACTACAAAACGCTGAACGATTTGCTCCGCGACGTGCAGACCAAGGTGATCGTTGACCACAAGTTCCTCAACTACGACGACGGGTACAACACAACCCGTATGCTGGACCTTGACGAATTGCAAACGCAGATCGCCAAGGAGCTGGCCGCCGCGCGGGAACAGGCCGCGCAGGAAATTGAGCAGGCGGAAATTGCCGAAACGGCAAGAATCGCCGAGGCAATGATCTTCATTCGCGGCGCGGAAACCGCCATGAACGAACTGCTCGACCAAATGAAAGCGCAGAACGATACGGTCCAAACGGCATACGGAACGGTTCTGGACGCCGGAAACGGATACGGCGTTGCCGCGGACGACGACGCGCGCGTGAAAATGGCGTCGCGCTACCGCATGGCGGTGATCGCCGCACTGACCGCGTATGATCAGCTTTCCTATTACAACACGCGCATTAACGAAATCCGGACGCAGTTGAGCGAAGAGCTTGAAATCATCCGTGCGGCAGTTCAGGGAACCGCGCAGGAATACCGCTATACCGAGGCAAACGCGTTGGTAACGGCAATTCTGGCCGATACTTCCATTCCCACCGCGGCCACCGCGGAAATGAACGCCTACACGGCGTACATCACTTCCGGCAATACCTACACGGAAGAGATCGAGGCGAACGCCGCAACGATTCTGGCCCAGATCAACGCCGACGCGCTGGTTGAACCCATTGATTACAATGATTTGAAGGAAGCGGGCAAATATAAACCCGCAACCGCAACCGACGACGCGGCTTCCGCCGCCGAAACCGTCAGCACCGTCAACCTTGTCAACAACAACAAGGTTGTGGCGGTCTCCTACGGCGACATTGACGGGGCGCGCAACAAGACCTACTTTAAGACCTTTATTCTCAACTACAACAATTTCGCTGTCCGTACCGTGTATAACGGCGTGGAATACACCATTCCCGCGTATGGATACGTGGTGCTTTATCACTGATGAAAGGGGGACGATTTTCAAATGACTAACGAAATGCAAAAATCGGAGCCGATGGCTTCCGAAACCAACAAAAGAAGGAAAAACGCCTCCCTTGACCGGCGGAAGGCAAGGGCAGGCTGGCTGTTCATTCTCCCGTTCGTAATCGGGTTCGTGATCATCTATCTGCCCATGGTGGTGGAGTCCATCCGGTTCAGTTTCAGCGATATTCAAATGGGTTCCGGAACCTTTACCACAACGTTTGTGGGCTTCCAGAACTACAACAAGGCGCTCTTTGAGGATCCGTCCTTTGCGCAGGTGCTGGTAAAAGGCTTGCAGCGGCTCGCGTTCGATATTCCCGCAATCATCATTTTCTCGCTGTTCATGGCGATCATGCTCAACCAGAAAATGGTGGGGCGCGGCGTGTTCCGTGCAATCTTCTTCATCCCCGTTATTCTTTCAACGGGTATCATGGAGAGCATTTCGGCAATGGATATTCTCGGCGAGTATATGGAGAGCTCCGAGGGAATTGACACCGGCTCGGGAACCAACGCGGCAACGCAGTTGGTTTCCAGCATGGACCTGCAACGGCTGTTCAGCAATATGAAAGTCGGTACCGAGATTGTGGAGTATGTTACCACCGCAATCAACAATATTTACGATATTGTCAACCGTTCCGGCGTTCAAATGCTGATCTTCCTTTCCGGCCTGCAATCGATCTCGCCCGCGATTTACGAATCCTGCAAGATCGACGGCGCAACCGCTTGGGAAACGTTCTGGAAGATCACCTTCCCGATGATTACGCCGATGATCCTCGTCAACGCGGTTTATACCGTTATCGACTCGTTCACTTCCGAAAGCAACTCCGTTATGTCCTATATTTCGGGCGTTTACTCAACGGCGGACGGAAGCGAAATCAGCGCCGCAATGTCGTGGATCTACTTCATGATCGTTATTGCGATCGTAGCCGTGGTAGCGGCGGTGGTTTCCGCCTTCGTCTTCTACCAGCGGAAATCCGAGTAAAGGGGGGGGAACACATGAACGCTCAAAACACAGAAAAGAAGCCCGTTATCAAGCGCGAAACGAAGAACCGCATCCGTGTGGATTTTGACCGTACCCCGCTGAAAGACCGGCTCAAAGCAAGGTTCCTCAACTTCTATTTCCTTTCGAGAATCGTTATCTGGATTTTCCGCTTGGTGCTGATGGTGGGAATTTCCTACATTGTCCTGTATCCGTTCTTAACGAAAATCGCCGGTTCCGTTATGGCGCCGGAAGATTTTGTGGACGTTACGGTTCGCCTGATCCCGAAGCACTTCACGCTGGATATTTACCGCGCCATTGCTTCCGAGCTTGGGTATTGGGCCGCGTTCCGCAACACGTTCCTGCTCTCGCTGATCTCCGCGGTGATTCAAACCATGATCTGCGCGCTGATCGGCTACGGATTTGCCAAGTTCAAATTCAAGGGCAGAAACATCATCTTCCTGCTGGTGATTCTGACCATGATCATTCCGCACCAAACCATGCAGCTCTCCATGTTCATGGAGTTCCGCTACTTTGATATTCTCGGTCTTGTTCGCCTCTTCAAGGGCGGCGGAATTGAAATTTTCGGCCATAATATCAAGAACATCGGTTCGGTCTCCGAAATTGTGGATGAAACCACCGGAGAGGTGATCCGCGAGGCAAAGGCGGGGTGGTTCGCCGGCTTCTTTGAAAAACTCAATATTCTCAAATTCAAACAGCCCGACGGCACCAAGGGCGATACTCTGCGCCTGTTCAAATACTATATTGAACGCCGCGGGCAAATGGTGGAGAAATACCGCTATTCGTTTGAGTTTACGCAGAACGGCGTTAACCTTACCAACACCTATATTCCCATGGTTCTCCTTTCCCTCGGCGGCCTCGGGTTCAAGAACGGACTCTACATTTTCCTGTTCCGTCAGTTCTTCCGCGGGATCCCCGACGAGTTGGAAGAATCGGCGTATATCGACGGTTCCGGAACCTTCCGCACATTCGTGCAGATCATCCTTCCGCTGTCGATCCCGATGTTGATTACGGTGTTCCTCTTCTCGTTCTGCTGGCAGTGGACCGATGAATTCTACACCAACCTCTTCTTCCCGTCGGATACGGTGAACATGCTTGTAAAGCTGGTGGGTAAGATTCCCAATTCGCTCAAAACCGACTATGCGGGGCAGGAGCTTTACTACTCCGCAATTCGGAACACCTGCGGGCTTATGATCATCTTCCCGTTGGTTATCATCTATGCGTTCCTGCAACGCTTCTTGGTGCAGGGGATTGAGCAGTCGGGTCTCGCCAACTAATCGGCTCCGCCCGATCTGCGTCGCATCCCGTCGTTGCTCCGCGGCGAGCCGGCTCGGCGTACAAACAGGTACGCCGTCGCCCGCCCGCCTTGCGGTGCGCCTCGGCCTGCCCGCATCCCGAACAGATCGGAAAGCGGAAACGCCCCCGATCTGTCCACCAATCAAAAAAACGCGCCGCCGCGGTGATGGAATTTTTCCATGGCCGCGGCGGTTGTTTTGCTTTTTGCCGTACAAATTCCGCTTTTTTGGGACAAACAGTTGCAATTCCGCGCTTTTTGTGGTAAAATAATAAGGAATGAACGCAACGCCGCATGCGGATGGTTTTTTGCGGCATTAAAACGGAAAGGAGACCGCCAAACGGCGACGACGGTGAAATGAAAAGTCTGCGTTTTCTTTTGAAAAGCGGCGAACGGGTGCTGGATTTCGTTCTGAACTTTATTTCCATTTATTTCGGCTATTACGCGGTTTATCTTTGGAGCGAACGCCAATTGTATATGGAGAGCGCGAACCGATTCTTTGTGGAAATTCTCGTTTGCCTGACCGCGATTTTCCTTTACAGTTACCATAATGTTTACGAGCCGATGCGAACCAAGCGCATCCCCTTTTTCCTCGGCCGCATTTTTTTCGTCCATGTGGAAATGGGCGTTGCGCTCTCCGCAATCGTGCTTTGGCTCCACCCGAACGACAACGCCTATTTCGTTCGCTGGATCCTGCTCTCCGCCGCGATCGCCACGGTGGTGATGATGACGAAAAAGATCATCATGATGACCATTCTCCACGGTCTGCGGAGCAATCAGAAAAACATTAAATATATTTTGGTCGTAACCGACAGTCAGGAAATGGTGGACGGATACATGGAAGAGATCCACCGCAACCCGCAGTACGGGTATTCGGTTATCGGGTATATCGGAAACCTGAATGTGGTAGGGCTTCCGCACCTCGGAACCACGGCCGACCTCGACCACGTACTCAAAGAGTTTCGCCCCGACGAGGTGATTATGGCGTTCGACACCGTTCGGAAAAAGGTGATCTCCAAATATATTTCGATTTGCGACGACAACTGCGTTAAGGTAATGTTTGTTCCGTCGGTTTGCGGGTACTTCAAAGCGCCGCGCCAGATCACGCAGGTGGGCAACCTGCCGCTGATCGACATTCGGAGCAACCCGCTGGATAACTTCTCCAATCAGATGATCAAGCGCGCAATGGATATTGTCGTTTCGCTCTTTCTTCTGGTCGCGCTGTCCCCCATCATGCTGTTCACCGCAATCGGCGTCAAGCTCTCTTCCAAAGGGCCGATCCTCTTTAAGCAGCGGCGGGTGGGGAAGGACAACCGCGAATTTACCATGTATAAATTCCGCTCCATGAAGGTCAACGCCGATCAGCAAACGGGGTGGTCGAACGAGAACGACGACCGCAAAACCCGCTTCGGCGCGTTCATCCGCAAGTACGCGCTGGACGAGCTTCCGCAGTTTTATAACGTTTTGATCGGGGATATGAGCTTGGTCGGCCCGCGCCCCGAAGTGCCGTTTTATGTGGAAAAGTTCCGCAAGGAAATTCCGCTTTATATGCTGAAACATACCCTGCGCCCGGGAATTACGGGCTTGGCGCAAATCAAGGGTCTGCGCGGGGATACGTCCATTCAGGCGCGCATCGAAGAGGACATCAACTATATCGAAAATTGGACGTTTTGGGGCGACGTCCGCATCCTGCTTTTAACGCCGTTCCATGCCATTAACCGCCATGAAAAATACGTGGAGCGGGAAGCGCAGGAAGCCGAGCGGCAACAGGTTCTCGAGCGGAGAACCTATGTGCGCGGCCATGCAAGCCAAATCCCCTCGGAGAGCGCGAGCGCGGAAGAGCCGCGTTCCGCTTCGGGAAAGCCTGCGGAGCCAACCGCCGGTCCCAAATCCGAAGGGAAGCCCGCGCCCGAGCCGAAGCCGATTCCAAAGACGACGGAAGCGCGGACGGAACCCGCATCCGCCGACCTGAAATTGCCGAAGCCCAAAGACGCGCATACCGCGCCGACGTCGGCCGCTCCCGTTCGCGAAAACCCGAACGGGCCTGCGATTCCTGCCGAGGACGATGTTCGCACCCCAAATGCGGAAGAACTGATCCCCGCGGAAGAAACGCCCGCCGAAGCCGCCGTTACCGACTTGTTCGTTACGTCGGCGGCCGCGTCCGAGACCGTTCTGACCGAGGGCTTCCAGCCAACGGAACCCGTTAACTCCTTGGGAGAGAAGATTACACCGCAAGAGGATCATACCCATGCCGACGCGTAAGAAAATCCTTTATGTTGCATCCACATCCTCGCATTTGCGGCAATTCCACGAGCCGTACCTTGCGGCCTTGCGCGAGCGGTTCGACGTTCGGACAATGGCGGCGGGCGACGGCGTGGACTTTTCGGTTCCGTTCCGCAAAAGCATGTTCAGCCCGCGAAACATCGGGGCCGTTCGCCGCATTCGGAAAATCTGCCGCGCGGAGCGGTTCGAGGCGGTTGTTGTGAATACTTCGCTGGCCGCGGCGTTGGTGCGTTTTGCCCTGCGCCGCGTCAAGCCGCGCCCGCGCGTACTCAACGTGGTGCATGGGTACCTGTTTTCCGATCCGCCGCAGGGGCTGCGCGACCGTTTCTTGCTTTGGGTGGAGCGAAAACTTGCCAAGCAAACCGACGCGATTGCGGTGATGAACGCGCACGACCTTGCCGCGGCGCAAAAAAACCGGTTGTGCGGCGGGGAAGTGCGGTTCCTGCGCGGAATGGGACTCCCGCCCGCGCCGATTCCCGAGCAAAGCCCCGAATTGCGCCGCCTGTTTGCCGCGCCGAAAGACCTGCTGCTGACCTTTGTGGGCGAATTGAGCCGCCGGAAGAATCAGGTGTTTCTGATCCGTTCGGTCGCGCGGCTGCGCGAGGAAGGAATCCCCGCCCGATTGCTGTTGGTCGGAGAGGGCAGGGAGCGGAAACAGCTGATCCGGACGATCGGAAAATACGGGCTTGGAGAAGCGGTTTTTCTGGTTGGCCGACGGGATCCCGTTCTCCCGTATCTCGGCGTAACCGATCTGTACGTTTCGGCGTCGCGGAGCGAGGGACTTCCGTTCAACATTATGGAAGCCATGCAGTGCGGCCTGCCGATTCTTGCAAGCGCGGTGCGCGGGCAGGAGGACCTGCTCCCCGCCGAGCGGCTATACCCGCTTGACGACGCCGACGCGTTTTGCGCCGCGGTCCGCCGTTTTTGGGAGCGGAACGAGCCGCGCGGCGTTGGAGCCGTTTCCTACCCGAACCTGAACGACTACATGCTTTCCTCTGTGTTTGAGGAAAATCTGAAAACATTGCAAATCGGGGGCTTTCTATGATAAACCGAACCGATCATATCCGGAAGTTCTATCGCGGGTTGTGGTATCCCGTTCTCGTGGCCGGACTCGTTTTTGCGGGGCACTTAACGGGGTGGGACGTGCCGTTTGCGGCGGCGGTGCTGATTTCGGCCATCCCGGGCCTTTTGGTAATGCACGACGCGGAGTTTTTGCTGGCTCCGTTTATGATGGTGACGTTTACCGTTACCGCGCGCTATTACGACGGTGATTACCACTATGAACGTTACCTGCAAAAGCCGTGGTCGATGATTGCGATTGCGGCTGCGGCCGCAACGCTGGCGGCGTTGGTTTGGTTTCTGTTCCGCAACCGACGGAGCGTGAATCGGTTAAAACAGCCGTCGGTGTTCATCAGCCTTGCCGTGCTTTCGGCCGTTATGGCCTTCAACGGGAGCTTCAATCCCGTGTATACGCCCAAAAACCTCGCGTTTGCGGCCTATTTTGCGCTTTCCACCGTGTTTGTTTATTTGCTGTTTGCGCTCTACGGCAATTTCGACCGCACCGCCGCGGATCGGTTTCTTTCCTGCGTGGTGGTAACGGGAATCCTGATTCTTGCGGAGTTGATTGCCGCGTATTTCACGCGGGTGAAATTTTCCGAGGGGACCATTGTCAAAGAGAGCGTTGTGGTTGGTTGGGGCGTATGGACGAGCGTTGGCGGCATGCTGGCGTTTCTGATGCCCGCGCCGTTCTATTTTGCCCGTTGGCATCGCCATGGGTGGGCTTTTTACCTGCTGGGGCTTGCCATGTTTGCGGGAACGCTGTTTTCGCAGAGCAGGGGAGCGCTTTTGGTTGGCGGCGTTTCGTTGCTGATTTGCTTGGCGTTGGTCTGCGCGGGCGGGCCGAACCGCCGCATGAACCGGATTTTTACATCGGTTCTGGTTGCGGTGGGCGCGGTTGGGGCGTTGCTGCTTTCGCGCCGGTTCCGCGTTCTGATTCAGAATTTTGCGGACTACGGGTTCGGGGATAACGGCCGGTTTGCGCTTTGGCAAGCGGGTTGGAAGCATTTCCTGACCTACCCCGTGTTCGGCTCGGGGTTCTATGATTCCTATGTCAGCGAGTGGAATTTTGTGGTCTATCCGTATCTCTACCACAACACCTTGGTGCAAATGCTCGCCGCGTGCGGCGCGGCGGGGCTGTTGGCCTATTTGTGGCATCGGTTTGTAACGGCGCGGCTGGTTTTGCAAAACCGTAACGTTCCCAAAACCTTTATGGGCGTTTGCATTCTCGGTTTGCTCCTGTTCAGCCTGATCGACGTGCTGTTTTTCAAAACCTACCCCACCGTTATTTACGCGATCATGCTTGTGTATATGGAAACGAGCGGGCAAAAGGACGGGGAACCGCTGTAATAAAAAAACATGCCGCTTGGGCCTATGGCCCAAGCGGCATGCTTTTGCGTTCGTTTATTCGGGTTATGCCAGCGGATAATCCTCGCGGCGGAGCAGATTGATGCAAATATGCAGCAGGGAACCGTCGATCGGGCTTTCCTGCGTACCCACGCGGTAGAGGCGGAACCCGCATTTTTCCTGCACGCGGGCGGATTGCCGATTCCAATCATAATGGCAGCAGGTAACGGCGTCCAGCCCCACGTCGCGAAAGAGGTAATCCAGAACGGCGCAAACGGCCTCGGGCATCAGGCCTTGCCCCCAAAGAGGTTTGGCAAGAACAAAACCGAGTTGGCGGCAACGGAGCGGAGCCAGCTCGGGGAGCTTTTCCTCGTTGTAGGTCTCAATGCCGAGCGACCCGACCGCGCGGCCCTCGTATTCCAGCGCAAAGGTCCTTTTGCCCTCGATAAAACGGGTCAGAATGGTTTGCGACTCTTCCAAGCTTTTGTGCGGCGTCCAACCGGCCATCTGACCAACGCCGTCCACCGAGGCATAGGCAAAAAAGTCGGCAAGGTCGGATTGCCGCCAAGGCCGAAGCAGCAGCCGCTCGGTTTGTATCGTAACGTTGGAAATATCAATCGGGGCGTTCATATCGTACCATCCTATTTTGCGTTGAGCTTGCTATCTATATTATATCCGAAAGCGCGGATTTTTCAAGAGCGAAGTTTGCCGCTTTGCGGCAAGTGATGTTACGGCCAACGCCGCAGTGATGTTGCTCGTTTTACTTGCAGTGATGTGATGTGTTCCGCTCTCGTGCCGAAGGCACACATCACGCCCGAGGGCACATCACTTGGTGAAGCAAGCTTCACGTTCCGCGCAAGCGGAACACATCGTTGAAAAAAGCGCTGCGGAGGCAGCGCTTTTTTCTGGTGCCGGTGGTGGGACTTGAACCCACACGCCCTTGCGGACAACAGATTTTGAGTCTGTCTCGTCTGCCGATTCCGACACACCGGCGCACCAACAATAGTTATTATAGCATATCTCGCGGAAATTGTCAAGCCTTTTTTCCATTTCTTTGTAAAATTGTTGGGCTGTGGGGCTTGACAATCGGAAGATGATATGGTATAATTAAAATCAGCGTATTGTACGCAATCGGAACAGATCAAAGGAGTTGGTACTTTTTTATGGACACAGACGGGAACATACGGAGCCTCGTCTTATCCCGTGCGGCGGCAATCCTTGCGGTTTCGCCGCAGCAAGCGTCGAACATTGTGGGATTGGTTCTGTTGTTCGTCTTCTTTGTCGTTGCTGGCGGCTTTTTCGGGGCTGCCGAAAGCGGTTTTTCCGCAATGAACAAGATTCGCATTAAGGCAAAGGCAGAGGACGGAAACCGCCGCGCCAAACGCGCCATGTATGTGGAAAACCACTTTGACGGCGCGCTGACAACCCTCTTGGTTGGGGGAAATATCGCGCATATCGCTTCCGCCGCTATTGCGACGGTTATTGCCACGCGCCTGTTTGGAGAGGGGCAAACGGTTACGGTTCTTACCACCGTTTTGACAACTCTCGTTGTTTTTCTGTTCAGCGAAATGATTCCCAAGAGCTTTGCAAACGATCGCAGCGAAACGATGGCAATGTCGTCGGGCTGGCTGGTGATCTTTTTCATGCGGCTCTTTTTTCCGTTTGTGTGGTTCTTATCGCTCATTTCCAAAGGGTTTACCCGATTGATGGAAAAGTTTGTGAAAGTGGAGAAAGAACCGTCCATTACCGAGGATGAACTCTACGACATCATTGACACCATTGAAGAAGAGGGCGTTGTAAACGAGGAGCAGAGCGACCTGTTCAAATCCGCGCTCGATTTCTCCGAGACCTGCGCCAAAGACGTTATGACCATGCGCGCGGACATTTGCGCCGTGGACGTTTCGCGCTCCAACGCGGAAATTCTCGAAATTGTCAAAAAGACCACCCACAGCCGTCTGCCCGTTTTTGAGGGCGACCTTGACCACATTGTGGGGACCCTGCAAATCCGCACGTTCATCCGCGAATACCGCAAGAACCCCGAAACCGACGTTCGCTCGCTGCTGATCCCGCCGTTCTGCGTCAGTCCCGACGCGAAAATCGACGATCTGCTCTCGGAAATGCGGCAGTATAAATTCTATCTTGCCGTGGTTGCCGACGCCGAAGGCCGCACGCAGGGGTTGATTACCATTGAGGACTTTTTGGAAGAGCTTGTGGGCGAGATCTGGGACGAGGACGACGTGGTGGACAAAAACTTTGTGAAGCTCGGGGGCAACCGGTTCCGCGTTAATCCCAAGCTCACGCTCGGCGAAATCTGCAAGCGCATCGGAACCAAGCCGACCGAGGCGCGCCTTGCCGCCCGCCCGCTGCTTGCCATTCTGTTGGAGCATTTCGGCCGCATTCCCGAAGAGGAAGCCTTCTTTACCCTCGGCGACCTTGAAATTACCGTGGAAGCCGTGGAAGAAAACCGCGTAACGGCGGTGGACATTCATTTGCTTTCCCCCGAAACCACGCCCGAAGAACCCGCCAACGCGCAAACCGAACCGTCGTCCGGCGTCTCTTCGGCGCAAGATTGAGAGGGGGACGACAAAATGTCTTATCTGATCATTGTGCTGATGGTGATCCTCTCCGCGTATTTTTCCGCTTCGGAGATCTCTTTCAACGCGTCCAACAAAATGCGGTTGAAGAAAGCCGCCGAGGGCGGGGAAAAGCTGGCGGGGCTAGCCTACCGCATCAGCGAGGATTTTACATCCGCGCTTTCCGCCATTTTAATCGGCAACAATTTGGTCAACATCGCCGCGTCAACCACGGCAACGGTGATCGCCATGCGTTTGCTGCTCCGCCTGACGGGCGACGCTTCCGACGCGTTGGCCTCGCTTCTTGCCACCGCGGTTATGACGGTTATCATCCTAATCTTCGGGGAGATCCTGCCCAAGATCATCGCCAAAAACTATGCCGACAAAACCGTTCGCATTTTTGCCATTCCGACCCGCGTTTTAACCATCATCCTGTATCCTGTGGTGTGGCTCGTGATGTTGCTGATCCGCGGTCTTTCCCGCATTTGGGGCAAGGATTCGGACGACGCGCCCACCGTTACCGAGGAGGAGCTTTCTTCCATTATCGATACCATTGAGGAAGAGGGCGTGATCGACGAGGACAAGAGCGAGCTGCTCCAATCCACCTTGGAGTTCCGCGATACCACCATCGAAGAGCTGATGACCCCCCGCATTGATATGGTGTCGTTCGACATTGACGACGACCCCGCCGAAATTGCGGAGATCATTGAAAATTCCCGCTATTCCCGCATCCCCGTTTACGAGGATTCCATTGATAACATCATCGGCGTTTTGTATCTCAACCACTATTACCGCGCGCTGATCGACGAGCCGGACCCCGCCAAGCTGAACCTGCGCGAAATGCTGATGGAGCCTTGCTTCCTGCACAAAACCATGAAATTGCCCGCCGCGCTGACGATCCTTCGCGAGCGCAAAACGCATCTGGCGATTATTGTGGACGAATACGGCGGAACGCACGGGCTTGTTACCATGGAAGACATCCTCGAAGAGCTGGTAGGCGACATCTGGGATGAATCCGACGAGGTGGTTCCCGAGTTTATCCGAACGGGGGAGAACACCTACGAAGTTTCGGGCGACATGAACATTGACGACTTCTTCTCCGAAATCGAATTTGAGCCGCACGATTTCGAGTGCGAGTATTCCACCATGGGCGGCCTTGCCATTGAACGGCTGGAAGCCGATCCGCATGTGGGCGACAGCTTTACCGAATCGGACGGAAAAACCGAACTCTGCGTGGTCGTTTCGGAAATGGACGACATGCGCGTTACCAAACTGACCGTTCTTCTCAAAACGCTCGATCCCGACGGCGAAGAGGAGAATTGAACCAAAAAACCACTCGCGGCGGCGAGTGGTTTTTTTGGATGTATGCGGTTTTGGCGCGTTTATTCGGCTTTCGGTTCTTCCTCGGCAACCTCAATCGAGGCGGTAACAATGAAATTCTGAACCGACTCAATGATTTTTTCGCATTGCGTTTTGTTCTCGTAGGATTCGCCGATGAAGCTCGGCGCGGATCCGATGTTCTTCAAAACGTAACGGTAGTTGCCGAACTTATCGCGGTCCACAAAGAAGTTGCCCACATACGCGGCGCGCTTGAAGGATTCAATTCCGCGGCGGCAGGCGGCTTCGTTGGCGAAATAGCGGCTGGAATAAAGGATCTGCGCGTTGTTGGCGAGCAGGTAGAAGCAATATTCGCCGTTCTCCTCGCGGGAAATTTCAAACTTGCCCTTCTTTTCGGCCTCGGCCTCGGCTTTGGAAACCGCCGCCCAATCAATGTCCTCGGGGACCTTTTTGCCAACGCGGGCGGCCTCGTATTTTTGCAGGGCCTCTTTTTCGGGCTTGTAGGGAAGAATGCGGGCGTTGTTGGCAAAATTCTGAACCGACTCGGCGCATTTGGTGCATTGCTCTTTGGTGGTGTAATTTTCGCCGTAATATTTGTTGGCGAAAATGAAGCGGTAGCGGTTGTATTTATCCGCTTTTACCACATAGTTTCCGGCGGCAACCGTCTTTTTGAAGGTTTTAATGCCGTTCAGCGCGCCGAGCAGGGTGGTAAAGCTCGGGCTGTCGAACAGCACCTGACCGTTGTTCGCGATCAGGTAGAAATGATAGCCGTCCACTTCAAGGTTAAATTCGTATTTGCCGACCGCTTTGGAACCGTTTGCCGCAATTTCAGCTTCGGCTTCGGCAATTGCTTCCCGAAAAGCGGCGTCAACGTCGTTCTCGGTGGTCACAAAGAACGGGCGAGCCGGCGCGGTGGTGCGCTTTCTCGTTCCTCCGGCGCGCGGAACCGTTGTTCCCGCGGAGCTGTTTTTCTTTGCGGCGGGAGCTTTCGGCGCGGCCTTTTCGGCAGGCGCGGCCTTTTCGGCGGGGGCGGGCGTTGCTTTCGCGGCCGGAGCGGCGGGAGCAACGGGAGAGGCCGGTTTGGCGGCGGGCTTTTCCGGTTCCGCTTTTGCGGCGGGCGCGGGAGCCTCTTTTGCGGGCGCGGCGGCCGGAGCGGGTTTCGCTTCCTGTGCGGGAGCCGATTTCACCTCGGGAGCGGGTTTCGCTTCTTGCGCGGGGGTCGGTTTGGCCTCGGCGGCGGGCGTTTTCTTCGGCTCTTCGGCCGGAGCCGCCTTCTTTTTCTTGAACAAACTGAACAATCCCATCATTTTCCTCCTTGTGCGGATCAATATTCTTCCATCTTCTATTTTATCACATTCGGATTTTGTTGTCAACCGATTTTTGAAAAAATTTTTTGTGCGTGTATAAAAAAATCTTGCAAAAGAGCGAAAAGTGTGATAGAATAATGATAAAGCGGGATGAATCCGTTCCATTTCACTTTTGAGAGAGAATTGCTATGAAAAACGACGGCGCAAGAAAAAATCTGAAACATTTGCTGGCGGCGCTTTGTCTCGGCTTGGCGTGCGCGGCCCTGAACCTGCTGTTGGCGTTGCCAACGAGAAAGCTCGGCATTCCGCTGTACCTCGATTGCGTGGGTACGATTCTGGCCGCTTTGCTCGGCGGGGCGGTTCCTTCGGTCGTCACCGCAATCCTGACAGGTTTACTGAACGGGCTGTTCGATCCCGTTTCGATCTATTATGCGCTGGTCGGCGCGCTGATCGCCGTTGCGGTTTCCACGCTCCGCCGGCGAAGATTTTTCCGTTCGTTCCGCCGCGGCGCGGTCGTATGGCTGATTCTCTTTGCCATCGGTTCGGTCGTCAGCACGGCGTTGACGTGGTTTCTCTACGCTTTTGATTTCGGGGAAGCGGTCTCCGCCCCCTTGGCGCAACGGTTTTGGGACGACGGGCGGATGCCGAAGCTGATGGCGCAGATCCTTGCGGACGCGCTGATCAACGCGGTGGATAAAGGAATTGTCCTTTTGGCGGCCTGCGGCGTTTTCGGCCTGTTGCCGGAACGGTTCAAGCGGTTCCTCGCAACCCTCTTGCGCAGCGAGCCGGAAGCGGAAACGCCGCATACCGCGCCGCGCCGTTCGTTGCTTTGGAAGGTAGTGTTGGTCGTTTCGGTGGCCGAGGTGCTGCTGGCGGGAATTGCGAGCAGCATCTGCTACTACGTTTATCGGGATGTTTCCATTCGGAAATACACCGCGGTTTGTCGCGGCGTAACGGGTGCGGCGGCGATTCAGATTGACCCCGAGCGCGTGGATGATTTTCTTGCGCAGGGGAGAGAAGCCGACGGATACCGCGAAGCCGAACAGCGGTTGTACCGCGTGAAAGACAGCTTCCCCGAGGTGGAGTATATCTACGCCTACCGGATCGAGGCGGACGGCTGTCATGTGGTTTTCGATCTCGATACCGAGGGGGTGGAAGCCTCGGAAGTCGGGTCGGTGGTGGTATTTGACGAATCGTTCGGCGAAATGATTCCGACATTGCTTGCGGGCGGCGAGATCGACCCGATCATCACCAACGATACATACGGTTGGCTTTTAACGGTCTATCAGCCGATTTTCGATACCACGGGCCGCTGTGTTTGCTATGTTGCCGCCGATATTTCCATGAGCGAAATCGTGATCGACGAAACCATGTTCATTGTAAAAATGCTGTCGCTCTTTTTCAGCGCGTCCATCCTGATTATGGCGATCATGCTGGAATTGGTCAACATCAGCATTGTTCGTCCCGTCAACGCCATGGCAAGCGCGTCCTCGCAATTCGCATACGACACCGACGAGGAGCGCAGCGAGAGCCTTTCGCGCTTGGAAAGCCTGAATATCCGGACCCACGACGAAATTGAAAATCTGTACGCCGCGCTTTCGAGAACGGCCGCCGATTCCACAGGGTATATCCGCGAGATCAAGGAGCAGGCCGATCACATTGCGCGGCTGCAGGAAGCGGTGATCCTCGACTTTGCGGAAATGGTGGAAGCGCGCGACCAATGCACAGGCGACCATATTAAAAAGACGTCGTTCTACGTCCGAGGGATTGCCGAACAGATGAAGAAGGACGGGAAGCACCCCGAGCTTCTGACCGACGCGTACATCGAAAAGCTGGTGCGTTCCGCTCCGCTTCATGATGTCGGAAAGATCAAAATTTCGGATCTGATCCTCAACAAACCGGGGCGGCTGACCGATGAAGAGTTCGAGCAGATGAAAACCCACACCAGCGAGGGAAGAGATATCCTTTCCAAAACCTCTACCAACGCGGCGGACGGAGAAGGGTATTTCGAGGAAGCCATTGAAATGGCGGGCGCGCACCACGAACGCTGGGACGGGAACGGCTACCCCAACCGGATCGGCGGAGAGGAAATTCCGCTCTCGGCGCGGATCATGGCGGTGGCGGATGTGTTCGACGCGCTGGTTTCCCGCCGGAGCTACAAAGAGCCGTTCAGCTATGAAAAAGCGATTTCCATTATCCGCGAGGAATCGGGAACGCACTTTGACCCCGACGTGGTGGAGTCGTTTCTGAAAGTTGCGGAAAAGCTCTACCAAGAGAGCAATCAAAACGGGAAAAACACGTGATTTTCGCATACATGTATGAAAAAAGCAAGCCGGAAGGCTTGCTTTTTTCATGGGGGGACGCTTGCTTCACAGCTGCGGTCGCCCACCGGCTATTTGCAGTCGCGGTAGAAAAAATATCCGATTTTTCCTCTTGAACGGTTCCGCGGTAGGAGCGATTGTTATACCCGCCGGTCTCAAACCCTTGTTTGAGATAGAACAGGCAGGCGGAGAGGTTGTTGTCCTGCCCGATGGTATATACCCCTTGCAATCCTCTTGCGCGCTTCTTTGTTTGCGAATTTTCAATCCTTTCACGAGAAAAAGTGAAGTTTGCCCTTGCGGGCAAGCGATGTTGCTCGTTTTACTCGCAGTGATGCGACGTGTTCCTTTTCACTTGCCGAAAGCAAACATCACGCACGAAGCGCGCATCACGTCCGAAGGACACATCACGTTCCGCGCGAGCGGAACACATCGTTCAAAAAGCGGTAATTTGTCCACCGGACAAATTACCGCTTTTTGCTGGGGAGAGATATGGGACTCGAACCCACGACCTTCAGGGCCACAACCTGACGCGCTAACCAACTGTGCTAATCCCTCCGTATGGCGGTGGCGTGCCTTGGGGGATTCGAACCCTCGACCTACTGCTTAGAAGGCAGTTGCTCTATCCGACTGAGCTAAAGGCACATCCTCCGGCACAACTTTCGGAAAACGGCTTCCCACGGTTGCGGGAAGCTGTTTCCATGGAGCGAGTGATGGGAATCGAACCCACGCGGCCAGCTTGGAAGGCTGGAATTCTACCATTGAACTACACTCGCGTCGCGCAATCCTCGCGTACTTGCCTATTATATCACAATCGGCGGTTTTTGTCAATACCTCTTTCGGAATTTTTTCGTCAAAAATTCGATTTCGGGGTTTGGCCGCTCCGTTTTCCGCCGTTTTTTCCGAAAAAAGCGGCCGAGATGCGATTGCAGAACAAAAAATTCGATAAAAAGCGCGCGGAATGTTGACAGATCGCCCCGTTTGGGGTATAATATAGGTATAAAGTCAATTTCAGGCTTGAAAGAGAACGGGGGTCCCCGTTCGGAAAGGAGTTTTTACCATGGAGATCACCAAACAATCCATCATCGGCGATATTCTCGATTATGAACCCGAAACCGCGCAATTTTTCTTTGCGATCGGAATGCATTGCCTCGGCTGTCCCGCGTCGCGCGGGGAATCGGTTGAGGACGCCTGCGCCGTTCACGGCACCGACGCCGACGCGCTGATCGAGCAAATCAACGATTATCTTGCGAACAAGGGCAAGTAATATCGCCAACATTTCGGGCAGGTCGTTCGCCTGCCCGCTGTTGTATATCCTCGGGGACGCCGTCTCCGATTTTGAAAAACGAAATTTGGGGGATCGCCATGGCAACTGAAAAAACGCTCGGAGCGCGCCTTGGAAGCGCGATCGGCTATGTGCGTCGGGGCGCGTCGGTTGCGGACATCGGAACCGACCATGCCTATCTTCCCATTTTTTTGGTGCGTGCGGGAATCGCTTCCCGCGCGCTGGCCTGCGACATCGGCTCCGGCCCGCTCGGGCGCGCCGCCGAACACATTGCCGCGGCCGGACTTTCCGAGCGGATCTCCACCCTGCAAACCGACGGCCTGCACGGCGTGGAGCGTTTTTCCCCCGACCATATCCTGATTTTCGGCATGGGCGGGGAACTGATTGTAAAAATCCTTTCCGAAGCCCCGTGGGTGCGCCGCGCGTCGGTTCGTCTGGTCTTGCAGCCCATGTCCCGCGCGGAAGCGTTGCGGAGGTATCTTTGGGAAAACGGGTTTGCAATCGTCGGCGAAACGCTGACCGCGGAAGACGGCCGCATTTATCAAACGGTTTGCGCCGAATGGCGCGGCGAACCGGAAGCCTTCACCCCGACCGATTGCCTGATCGGAAAGCCGGAATACAATGCCGCTTCGCCGCTTTACGCCGCGTTTCTCCGGCAGAAAATCGGGGTGGAACGGGAAATTATCAAGGGAAAAACACAATCCAAGCATGCGGATGCCGCGGCGGATCGCGCCGCCCTGCGCGCGCTGGAAGCCCGACTGCGCGAGATCGGAGAAACCATATGAATGTTTTGCAGCTTTACCAAGCCCTGTGCGAGCGAATCCCGCCGTCGCTTTCCTGCGAATGGGATAACGACGGGTTGATGTGCTGTCCCGACCCCGACCGCGAGGTCCGGCGGGTGTTGGTCTGCCTCGACGCAACGGCGGCCATGGTCCAAAAGGCGATCGACGAACGGTTCGACGTAATTTTAACGCACCATCCGCTGGTATTCCACAAGTTGCCCGCGCTCGAACCGAGCGACCACGTGGCGCGCAAACTGATCCGTCTGACGCGCGCGGGGATCGCCGTGATGAGTTTTCATACCCGCCTCGACGCGCTCTCCGGCGGCGTGAACGACGTTCTTGCCGCGCGGCTCGGGCTGATGGACGCCGTTCCCTACGGCGAAGAGGGAATCGGGCGGATCGGTCGGCTTCCCAAACCGACAACGCTGGCTGATTTCGCGGAAACAGTCAAGCGCGCGCTGCGGGTCCCGTGCGTGGTCGCGGCGGACGCGGGGGTTCCGGTGTACCGCGTTGCGGTTTTGGGCGGGAACGGGTCGGACGACGTCCGGCTGACCGAAGCCGCCGGAGCCGATACCTATGTTACGGGCGAGATTGCGCACCACCACCTGACCGACGCGCCCGAACGCGGCATGAATCTGATTGCGGCGGGACATTTCCACACCGAGGATCCCGTTTGCGCGGCGTTGGCCGAAATGGTGCGCGGGATCGCCCCCGCGGCAAAAACCGAACTTGCCGACAGCAACCCGATTCGGGTGATTTGAAACCGAGAAAGGAATTTTCCCCATGACCTATGTAATTGCCAATCCCTGCGGCAACGCCGCAAAATTCGAGGAGATGTTAAAGAAGATCCGCTTTGCGGACCGCGATTTGCTCTATGTAATCGGAAATGTGGTGGACTACGGCCCCGCGCCGATGGAGCTGATTGCGGACTTGAGCGTTCGCGCCAACGTATATCCCATTGCGGGGGAGCGCGATTATCTCGCCGCGCAAATGCTTTCGGGTTTTGACCGCATGAACGCGGGAAAAACGCCGGATCCCTCTTTTGTTGCCGACATGAGCGATTGGGTGCGCGGGGGCGGTCTTTCCACCATGGAAGGCTACCGCGCGCTGGACGCGGAAGCGCGCGAGGGCGTTATGGATTATCTTTCCGAAATGGCGCTTTATGAAGAGGCCGAGGCGGAGGGAAAAAAGTATATTCTGCTCTATGCGGGGGTTGCCGACTACGAAACGGGAAGCGACCTTGAAGACTACCTGCCCGACGATTTCTTTTCCGAGCCGCTTGCCAAGGATCGCCGATTGTTCAACGACGCCACCGCGGTCGTTGGTGGCGTTCCCACCGAAAGCGGAAAGATCGAGCGCGGCGAAGGAAGCGTCTTTCTTGATTGCGGCGTGAAAGACGGCGGACCGCTCGCCTGCCTTTGCTTGGAAACGGGCGAGGAGTTTTATGTTTGAACATGCGAAAAAATGAACAGATCCGCCTTGCCGTAACCGACCTGAACAACCTCGGTTGCGGCGTTGGGCATATTGCGGGCGGCGAAGAGGACGGCATGGCCGTTTTCGTGCAAGGGGCGATTACGGGCGACGAGGTGGAAGCGCGGGTAATCAAGGTCAACCGCGGCTATGCCGTGGCGCGGCTCGAACGCATCGTCAGCCCGTCGCCCTACCGCGCCGTCAGCGATTGCAACGCCTCGCTCGGTTGCGGCGGATGCGCCTACCGGCATGTGATCTACCCGCACGAACTCGACCGCAAACGCGCCTATGTGGAAGCCGCCTTTCGCAAGGCGGGGCTGGGTGGCGTTTTGGTGGAACCCGTTCGGGCAACGGGGGAAACGGTCGGCTACCGCAACAAGGCGCAATACCCCATCGGCGTTGACCGGAACGGGAACACCGTTGCGGGGTTCTATGCCGTAAACTCGCATCGCATCGTTCCGTCCGACCGCTGCGCGCTTCAACCGCCCCTGTTCGGCGAAATGGTGCGGTTTGTCTGCGATTTCTGCGATCGCTATCGGATCCCCGCTTATAACGAGGCCGAAAGGCGCGGCCTGCTGCGGCATTTGTATTTGCGCGTGGGGCAGGCAACGGGAGAAACCATGGTTTGTTTGGTGGTCAACGGAGAGAGCCTGCCGCACGAAGCGGATTTTGCGCGGGAGATCACCGGAACGTTTCCGGCGGTTGTCAGCGTCCTGCTCAACGTCAACCGCGCCGACACCAATGTGGTGCTCGGCGAGCAGTACCGCGTTCTTGCGGGGAAAGCGTTTATCGAGGATGAATTGTGCGGCCTGCGGTTTCGCATTTCGCCGCAATCGTTCTATCAGGTCAACCATAACGCCTGCGAGCTTCTCTACGCCGTTGCAAAAGAGAAAGCCGGCCTTTCGGGCGGGGAACTGCTCCTCGACCTTTATTGCGGCATCGGCACCGTGGGGCTTTCCATGGCCGACCGAGCGGGCGAGGTGATGGGTGTTGAAATTGTGCCGGAAGCGGTGGAATGCGCCAAGGAGAACGCCGCGCGCAACGGCATTGCCAACGCGACCTTCGTTTGCGGGGACGCGACCGACCCCGACGGATTGCTCCGAAAAGCCGCCGATCTGCGCGGCGACCTCTCGGGCGCGGTGGCGGTACTCGACCCGCCCCGCAAGGGAACCACGCGGGAGCTGATCGGGGCAATTGCGGAAGCGGGGATTCGGAAAGCGGTTTACATCTCCTGCAACCCCGATACGCTCGCGCGCGATTGCGCATGGTTCCGCAACTTCGGGTATGAAATCGGGACGGTAACACCAGTAGACATGTTTCCAAGGACGGGGCATGTCGAGACAGTAGTACTACTGTCTCGAAGCGATATAAATTCCTGACGGAATTTGCGATATACCTGCGGCGCGATATATCTCTTCGAGATGCGATATGTCCTGCGGGACGTGAAAAGGAATTTATATCATATCGCACGCGAACATAGTGAGCGTATATCGCATTTGCATAGCAAATATATCGCATCGCCGCAAGGCGATATATCGCAGAAAGGACATTATGGAAGAAAAATCGATCAAAGAACTTGCCGTTGAACTTACGGTTGAAGTTACAGAGTTGTGTGATATTAGTAAAGCAAAAGCCGTGTATACAAATCAATTATTGAGGTCCTGTTCATCTATTGGGGCAAATGCACACGAAGCGAGATACGCGCAGAGCCGAGCCGATTTTATCAGCAAGTTGGAAATTTCATTAAAAGAGTGTTATGAAACTGAATATTGGCTCGAGATACTCTACAAGGTGCATTCTCTTTCTAAAGAACAGTATCAATCAGTTGCAGGGAAATGCGGGACAATCCGCAGAAAGCTGATCGCTTCAATCACGACCGCAAAGAAAAACATCATAACTACAAAGGTATAACAGAAAAATTTTGTGGAAACAAAGTTTGCCTGACGAGGTATTCCGAATGAAGCAGAACAGAAAAAAACGATGGATTTTGTTAGAAGGAATCGGTGAATTATGCTTCACCCTGCTTTTCCTCGGCATCGGGATACTGATTGTCAGCCTGTTCGGAGTGGATTTTGAATCGCCGGATATTGATTATGATTTGATCATATTGCTTGGATTGATCGCTTTTGCGGTTCTTTTCGGAATCGTCTACGCATTTGTTCAATGGTTAAAAAAGATCGTCAAAGGCAGGCGCAAATAATACCTGCTGCATTGTAAAAAAGAGGGGGCCGCCATGGAATACATCAAAGTTACAAAAGACAATCTGGAGTTTGAGCATATTTGCTGCGCCATATCAAACAACAGGGATCTTCAGGTTGCGTCCAAAAAAGCATGGCTTTCGGAACGCTTTGCCGACGGACTTGTCTTTCTCAAAAGCGTTGAGCGCGGAAAGTGTTTTATTGAGTATATTCCCGCGGAGAACGCGTGGAATCCGATTGACGCAAACGGATATATGTACATCGACTGTTTGTGGGTATCCGGTTCCTTCAAGGGGCACGGGTATTCGAACGATCTGCTCGACGCGTGCATCAAGGACAGCAAGAGCCAAGGGAAAATCGGCTTGTGTATTTTGTCCTCTGCAAAGAAAAAGCCGTTTCTCGCTGACCCGAAATATTTGCAATACAAGGGCTTTCAGATTGGGGACGAAGCCGAGAACGGTATTCAGCTTTGGTATTTGCCGTTTGACACCGACGCCGCCAAGCCGACTTTCAGGGAATGCGCAAAACATCCGCGCGTTGCGGAGAAAGGGTATCTGCTCTATTATACAAGCCAATGTCCGTTCAACGCAAAATATGTCCCCGTTTTGGAAAAAACGGCAAAAGAACACGGTATTCCGTTCAAAGCCATCCATCTCACCCGCAAAGAGAACGCGCAAAACGCGCCCACTCCGATTACAACATACGCAATGTTTCATAACGGAAAGTATTTGACAAACGAACAAACGAACGATACAAAGTTTTTGAAGCTGGTAGCGCAGCAATAAATTCAAAAGAATCACGGTAACGAAAGGAAACAAGGAAGCATGGGTTATTATACGCCTTTGATCATATTGTCGTGGCTGACGCTCTCCATTCTTTGCATTCTGGTCAAGGAAAACAACCGGTTATCCCAAAAGGACAAACGGATCCTGTATGTAACTTATGCCGTTGTCGCGCTTTCCGCGCTCGCGGAGTGGCTCGGGATTCGATTCAACGGGAACGCGGCCGTCCCCGCAGGGGCGCTGCGGGCCGTCAAGTTCGTTGATTACGTGTTGACCCCCGTATCCGGCGGCATTATCGTTCTGCAATTCCACAACCGGAGCGTCTGGCGAAAGGTCCTTTTGGGCATTCTTGCCGCCAACGCGCTGTTCCAATTCGTCTCCTTGTTTACGGGGTGGATGCTGGTGATCGACGCGGAAAACCGATATTCGCACGGCTCGTTGTATCTGATTTATATTTTGGTCTATTTCGCGGTCCTCGTTCTGACCGTTGTTGAATTTGCAATGTACGGGAGACGCTTCCGCAGGCAAAACCGCTTTTCGCTCTACGGCATTCTGCTGTTCTCAGCAACAGGGGTTATTATGCAGGAAGCCTCGGGCGGAGCGGCCCGCACGGCGTACATTTCCATCACGATCGGAATGGCGTTGCTGTTCATTCATAACACGGAATTTTCGTTTCAAAAGGCGGACGACCGTATTCAAGCGCAATTGGTTCAGATTACGGTGGACCCACTCACCGGAGTATCGAGCCGCCATGCCTATGCGCAGGCGTTACACGATTTTGATTCTTTGGCTTCGCTTCCGAATCAGCTGGTCGTGTTCTCGGTGGACATCAACGGCCTGAAACGGGCAAACGACACCTTGGGGCATGTTGCGGGCGACAAGCTGATTTGCGGCGCGGCGGATTGCACCGTTTCGGCGCTCGGAAAATACGGAGTATGCTACCGGACGGGCGGCGACGAATTTATTGTCCTTGCGAATATGGAAAAAGAAAAGGTTCCCGCCGCGGTCGCCTTATTGGAAAAAAAGGCGTCCGAATGGCATGGCAAAGAGACGCCGGCGCTCTCCCTGTCCGTCGGCAGCGCATGTGCCGCCGACCATCCCGACGCCACCGTTGAAAAGCTGATTTCCGTTGCCGATCGGGAAATGTACAAGTCAAAAGCGGAATACTACCGGTCCGCGGGGATCGAACGGAGAAAAATCTGAACCTGCGAGCGGTTGAAGCCGATGAATTTATGCAGAGAGGAGAGCGTATGGCGGAAGAATTTGAAATCAGAGAAGCCGTGGCGGACGACGCCGAAAAGCTTCTCGAATATTCCAAGATTATCGGCGGGGAAACCGATTATCTCACATTCGGCGCGTCTGGCTTTTCCGTTACCGTCGAAGAGGAAAGAGCTTATCTGCAAAAAACGCGCGAGCAAAAGAACTCCGTGCACTTCATCGTTTGGAAGGACGGGGAAATCGTCGGGGAGGGCAGTTTGAGCGGCCTGCCGCGAAGAATGTCGCACCGCGCGGAGCTGGGGCTCGCCGTTAAAAAGGCGTATTGGAACAGGGGAATCGGCGGCATGCTGATGGAAAAGCTGATCGCCTACGCCAAAGAAAACGGGATCGAACTGCTTCATCTGGAAGTGCGGAGCGACCACGAAAGAGCCATCCGGCTTTACCGGAAATTCGGCTTTCAACGAATCGGAACCTTTCCCGCCTTTTTCAAGCTCGGAAACGAATATTTTGATTTTGATTGGATGTATCTCGATTTAAGAAAGGCCGCCGTCCCGCCCGCGGAAACAACGCCGCCGGACGATTCCAACCCCATCCTCTGAAAAACGCGCGCCGGACGCGCAAAGCATATCCATCACCCAACGAAAGGAGCTTGGCAAGCCCGTTTCGCGAGAAATCGCGTTCTTGCCGTATCACCCCCGTGAACACCGACATCAAACGTTTCAGCACATGCGCGCCCCCCGTTCGTACCAAATGGTATCTCCGGCCGCTCACCTATCTGTTCAGCCTGCCCGAATTGCTCCGGCATCATGTAAAGTTAACGCGAAAGGGAACCAAGGGATTAAAGCCCCCTTATTTGCTTTTATGCAACCATAACGCGTTTTTCGATTTCAAGGTCGCAACCAAAGCGATCTGGCCGCATCGCGCCAATTACGTCGTCGCGATCGACGGTTTTATCGGGCGCGAAAAACTGTTGCGCAACGTGGGGTGCATCGGAAAACGCAAATTTACCAACGACGCGTCCCTGATCTTCAACCTGCGCCGAACCGTTAAAAACGGGGATGTTGCCGTAATCTACCCTGAAGCGCGCTATTCGCTTTGCGGCACAACGGCAGTTTTGCCGCGCGGTTTGGGGCAGTTATGCAAGTTTTTGAAAGTCCCTGTTGTAACGCTGATTTGCCACGGGCACCATATCAATTCGCCGTTCTGGAATCTCCACAATCGGAAAATCGCTCCCACCGAGGCGGAAATGACCCTGCTTTATACACCCGAGGAGCTTCAGGAGCGGTCGGCCGAGGAAATCAACCGGACTATTGTGGAATTCTTTCAATACGACGATTACCAATGGCAGAAGGATCGCGGTATTCGCGTTTCCTACAAAAAGCGCGCGGAAGGTTTACATAAGGTGTTGTACCAATGTCCGTCCTGCCGCGCCGAGTTTCGTATGGGTTCCGAGGGGAGCCGCCTGTTCTGCCGCGCCTGCGGGAAAAGCTGGACGATGACCGAATACGGCGAGCTTTGCGCCGAGAGCGGTATCACCGAGTTTTCCCATATTCCCGATTGGTATGAATGGGAGCGCGCGAACGTCCGCGACGAGGTGGAAAGGGGCGCTTACAACAGCGGGGAACTCTCGGTTGCGGTGGACTCTCTGCCGAACGCGGATGGGTTTATCCGCCTCGGGAACGGAACTATGACGCATGATGGAAACGGATTCACGGTTCGGGGCGTCGGCGCGGACGGGACTCCGTTTGAAATGCGGAAAAACGTGCCGTCCCTGTATTCCTGCCATATCGAGTACGATTACCTCGGCAAACACGGGGATTGTGTGGATCTGAACACGCTGGACGACACATGGTATATCTATCCCGAGGGGGATCGTTTCTCCGTAACCAAAATGGCGCTTGCCACCGAGGAACTGTATTTTCACCACATGCGCGAAAAAGGAGCCCCCTGCGCGGCGGGGTTGGCTTGATTTCCGCTTATCTTGTAAAGAGGGCGACCGAAATGAAAATTCTGATGATCGGAAACAGCGGGACCTATTGCAACGATATGCCGGTGATTCTGGAAGATCTGATCCGCGAAAACGGTACGGAAATCCGAGTGGATTCCGTTACCAAAGGCGGCCGGCAATTGGTTCAAAACCTTGACCCCGCGGATGAAAAGCATCGAGAAATTGCGGAATTGACAGCTGAAAACCGCTATGATGTATTGATTTTACAGGAACATACCGTTTATTCCTTTTTAGAGGAAGAGCGGTTCGCGTTTGCCGTTGCGGGGCTGATGAAAACGGTATCCGCGCCGCGCACGCTCCTGTACTCCACCGCGCCCCGAAAAGAGGGGCATGCCGAACTTGCGGAACATGGCTGGACATCCGCGGATATGGCGTTTGCGGTCTATGGTGCGTATAAACGTGTTGCCACGCAGTGCGGCGCGGAGCTTTCGCCATCCACCATGTGCTTTTATTGGCTCTCGCAAATTCACGCGGAATTGAACCTGTATGCCGCAGACAACGCCCACCCTTCCTACCTCGGAAGTTGCGTGGCGGCGTTGACGCACTATCAAAAAATTCTCGGCAAGCTTCCCACGTTGCATGCCGCCCTGCGAATCGGCGAGGACGATTACCGCAAAATTGCGGAAGCAGTGGAAGTTCTGATCGGTTGACCCCCGCGCCCCCGACGATTTCAAAAAAGCGAAAGGATCACGACCATGCCATTTGATCCCAAAACCGACAAGTATCCTTATCCCGAATATACCGACCAGCATTACTTGAAGATCAAAAAGGACAACGGAGCCGTTTTTGACCGGCATTATCCGTTTCTTGATCGGTCAAAGGCGTTCCGGTTCCGGCAATTCTGGGTTCGCGTTTTGCTGAATCTGGTCGTCTTTCCGCTTGCAAGAATCCGCTTGGGATTGCGGATCAAAGGTCGCAAAAACCTGAAAAAACACAGGGACGTTTTGCGGCGGGGCGTTCTCTCCTGCTCCAACCATGTTCATATGTGGGATTACATCTGCGTTATGCGCGCGGTTCGTCCCGCGCGAACCAATGTTTTGGTATGGGCGCCGAACGTCAGGGGGGAGAACGGGAAGCTCGTTCGTTTGGTTGGGGGAATCCCCATCCCCGAGGACGACGCGCACGGTTCCATCGCCTGCATGAAGGCGGTGGAAGAAGTTCTGAACGGCGGTTGGCTCCATGTTTACGCGGAAGGGAGCATGTGGGAGTATTACGCCCCGATCCGCCCGTTCAAAAGCGGAATCGGCGTTTTTGCCTGCCGGTTTGATAAGCCCGTTTTGCCAATGGCGTTTTCCTATCGGCGGCCGAATTGGCTCCGAAGAACCGTTTTCCGGCAGATCGCCTGCCTGACCCTGACCGTTGGCGAGCCGATATTCGCCGACCCGTCGCTGCCCAAAAAGGAACGGGAAGCCGACCTGATCAAGCGGTGCCATGCCGCCGTTTGCCGCCTTGCGGGAATGGATCCCGCGGAAAACGTTTACCCGCCCTTGTTTGATCGGAACAAACGGGCGGAAACCGCGGTCCCCGCGTCGTGCGGAAAAGAGGAAAACGCAAAGTCCGCAACGGAAAAAGAGGTTGTATGCGAAAAATGATGCAAATCAAAGCGGTGCTTTGGGACATCGACGGAACGATTCTCAACTTTCTCGAAGCCGAAAAGGTCGGCGTTCGCATGGGGTTTGCCCGCCTTGGACTCGGCGTTTGCACCGATGAAATGCTCGCCGACTATTCCCGCATCAACCGCAAGTGGTGGGAGCGGCTCGAACGCGGCGAAATTTCCAAATCCGAGGTGCTGGAAGGGCGCTTCCGTGAATTTTTCGGGAAATACGGGCTTCCGGCCGAGGTGGTTCCGTTGTTCAACGCGCAATATCAGATCGACCTCGGCGAAACCATCTGTTTCAACGACGACGCGCCCGAGGTGCTTCGCGAATTGAAACCGTTCGTCCGGCAGTATGCCGTTACCAACGGAACCAAGCTCGCGCAGGAGCGCAAAATTGCCAGATCCGGTTTGGATCGGCTGTTGGACGGCGTGTTCATCTCCGAGGATGTCGGCGCGGAGAAGCCGACGGTCGCTTTTTTCGAGGGCGTGTGGTCGAAAATCGGCCGTTTCGCGCCCGACGAGGTTATGATCGTCGGCGATTCGCTGACGAGCGACATCCGCGGCGGCAACAACGCGGGTATCCGCACCTGCTGGTATAATCCGTCGCATGCCGCCAACCGTTTGGGCGTTTCGGTGGATTTTGAGATTGACGATTTGCGGAAATTGCCGCGGATCCTGCGGGATTGCGGCTTGACCGCCCGAGGGGGAGCCTGCGAATGAGCATTGAAGAATCCGTTTTCGAGGGCTACGCCCCCGATTTTGAAGCCCTGACCGCCCACGGCTTTGCCGAAACCGAGAGCGGATACCGATTTACTGTTCCCATTCCCGATACCGATTTTACGGCAACCGTAACCGTTTCGGAAGCGGGCGCGGTTTCGGGGCGCGTGACCGACCGCGAAACGGGGGAAGAATACCTGCCGCTTCGCGCCGCCGACGCGCACGGGAGCTATGTTGCAAAGGTGCGCGAGGCGTATCTGTCCGTTCTCTCGGCCATCCGCCGCTATTGCTTTGTGCATACGGGAAAGGCGGCCTCGTGGCTGATCCCCGCCAATCCGAGCGTTTATGATGTCGTCGGGCATTTCGAGCAATACGGCTCCATTATCTGGAAACAGCCGCGCGGCTGTCGGCTCGGAGACTACGTGTATATCTATATGGGCAGGCCTTATTCCTGCATCCTGTTCAAATGCGAGGTCATCCGCGCGGATTTTGCGGACTATGCCGACCGTTGCATGGAACTGCGCGTTTTGCGCTGCTTTACCGAGGACGAATTTCCGTTGCCGCTTCTGCGCGAACACGGGCTGAAAACCGTTCGGTTTTCGGGTCGGTTGCCCGAATCGGTCGCGGAGTTCTTATACGACGAATAAACCAATTCAAGGGGGAATTTTCACCATGCGAATCCTGATGCTCGGAAACAGTTTTACCTATTTTCACGGAATGCCGCGCCTGCTTGCGGCCCTGACGGGGGCGGAAGTTGCGTCCCATACGCGCGGCGGGGCAAACCTCGGCGAGCAGTATAACCCCGAAACCGAAATGGGCGCGCGAACGCTTCGGGCGTTGGCGGAAGAGAAGTGGGACTATGTGGTGTTGCAGGAGCAGAGCGCAGGCCCGTTTGCCAATGCCAAGGCGTTTCGCGAGCATGTAACCGAGCTTTGCCGCCTGATCCGCGCAAACGGAGCCGTTCCCGTTCTGTATCTGACTTGGGCATACCGCGAGGGGAGCGAGAAGCTCGCCAAAACGGGGCTTTCCTATGCGGAAATGAAGCAGGCCCTCTCGGATGCTTACCATGCGGCCGCCGCGGAAAACGGCGCGCTGATTGCCGACGTTGGGGACGCGTTTTTCCGCGTGACCGCCGAAATGAAGGCTTATGATCCCGACGGCACGAGATCCGACACCGTGGACCTCTATGTTCCGGACGACTACCACCCGTCGGCGGCGGGGTCGATCCTTGCGGCGTCGGTGATTGCCAAAACCATTGAAAATCATCGGGCGGGACTTGGCAAATAAAGGAAACGCCCCGACGGACCGCTCGGCCGTTCGCCGCATATTCTGTTAGAAACCCAAAACAAAAAAGGAGACATCCCATGAAAGTGTTAATGCTCAACGGTTCGCCGCGCGCGAACGGAAATACCGCGCTTGCGCTGAAAGAAATGGAAACCGTATTCGCGGAAAACGGCGTGGAAACCGAAATTGTTCCGGTCGGCAATCGGCCGATCCGCGGGTGTGTTGCCTGCGGCGGATGCGCCAAAACGGGAAAGTGCGTGTTTGATGATCTTGTCAACGAAACCGCGCCGAAATTCGAGGCTTGCGAGGGGCTTGTCGTCGCGTCGCCCGTGTATTACGCGTCGGCAAACGCAACGCTGGTGGCATTCCTCGACCGCCTGTTCTACTCCACGCGGTTTGATAAACGCATGAAGGTCGGCGCTTCGGTGGTGGTCGCCCGCCGCGCGGGAACCACCGCGACCTTTGACGAGCTGAACAAGTTTTTCACCATCAGCGGCATGCCGGTCGCTTCGAGCCATTATTGGAACGAGGTCCACGGCAGAGAGCGCGGCGAGGCGGCGCAGGACGAAGAGGGGCTTCAATCCCTGCGCGCTCTGGCGCGCAACATGTCCTTTTTAATGAAGAGCATTGCGCTCGGAAAGGAAGCATACGGATTGCCCGAGGTCGAGCCGCGGGTGTTCACGCATTTTGTCCGGTGATATGAAGATTACGGAAGCCGCCCCGAGCGACGCGCTCACCGCCGAGCTGATCGCGCTTTCGGAGCGTTGGGAAGCCGAAAACTGCACCCACGGCTATCGCAAGAACAACCCCGAGGACCTTTTCGGCCGCCGCGTGTTCCTTGCAGCCGAGCGGGGAAGAACGGTTGGGTACCTGTTCGGAAAGGTGCAAAAAGCCGAGCAAACCACCTCGGTGATGCGCGAGGGAACGCCGTATTTCGAGCTGGAAGAGCTGTATGTGGTTCCCGAGCGCCGGTCGCAGGGAATCGGATCGGCCCTGTTCCGCTATGCGGAAAACGCGTTGCGCGGGGAAGCGGACTACATCCTGCTTTCCACGGCGACCAAAAACTTCCGCGCGATCCTGCATTTTTATTTGGATGAACTCGGAATGGAGTTCTGGAACGCGCGGTTATACCGGAAATTGACATAATTGACAGAAGGAGAACGATTTATGGATTACGAATCGCAAGGGCGGGACCGCACGCGGCAAATCGTTAAGGTCAGCTATCGCGGCATCGGCGTTAATCTGATTCTGGTGGCGTTCAAGGCCGTCGTCGGCCTGTTGGCAAACTCCATCGCCGTGATCCTCGACGCGGTCAACAACCTCTCGGACGCGCTTTCCTCGATCATCACCATCATCGGAACGAAGATCGCGGGCAAAGCGGCCGATAAAAAACACCCCTACGGGCATGGCAGGGTCGAGTATGTCACCTCGTCGATCATTGCCATTATCGTGTTGGTCGCGGGCGTGACCTCGCTCAAAGAGTCCATCGAAAAGATCATCAGTCCAGCGGAAACGAATTATAAGGTATATTCCATCGTTATCATTGCCGCGGCGGTGCTTGCCAAGGTGTTCCTCGGGCGGTATTTCCGCAAAAAGGGGAAAGAGCTGAACTCTTCCTCGCTGGCAACCTCGGGCGCGGACGCGCTGTTTGACGCGATCCTTTCGGCCGCAACGCTGGTTTCCGCCGTAATTGCCATGATCTGGAAGATCAACATCGAAGGGTTCCTCGGCGTGGGCATTTCGGTGTTCATCCTCAAAGCCGGCATCGAGGTTATGCGCGAGGCGATCAGCGATCTGATCGGCGTTCGGATCGATTCCGAGCTTGCGGAGCAGATAAAAGGGAAAATCACCTCTTTTGAAGAGGTGCACGGCGCATACGACCTGATTCTGCATACCTACGGCCCCGAGCAGTTGATCGGGTCGGTCCATATCGAGATCGACGACTACATGACCGCGCGGGAGATCGACACGTTGACCCGCCGCATTACCGCGGATATTTACCGTGATTTCGGGGTGATTCTGACCGTTGGCGTTTACGCAACAAACGCGTCGGACGATCTTTCCAGAACCATCCGCGAGGCGGCGAAACAAGAGCTGGAAGCCTATCCGCAGGTCCTGCAAATGCACGGGTTTTATATGGAGCATTCCGCAAAAGTCGTTTCGTTCGACATCATTGTGGATTTTGCGGAGCGGGAACCGAAAGCCATTGCGAGCACCGTTCGGGAGCATCTGGAAGCGAAATTTCCCGATTTCCGCTTCTATGTGAACCTCGACCGCGATTTCAGCGATTAAGGAATTTGGCAATGAAAAAACCGGAATTTCAAAAGGAAACGAATATGAACTATCAGGATCTGAACGCCGCAACGATTGACCGCTGGATTGAAGAGGGATGGGAATGGGGACGGCCCATTGACCATGAAACCTATGTCCGCGCGGCGGCGGGCGAATGGGACGTGGTGCTGACGCCGACCAAGCCTGTTCCGCATGCGTGGTTCGGAGAGCTTCGCGGCAAAAAAGTGCTTGGGTTGGCGTCGGGCGGCGGACAGCAAATGCCGGTTTTCGCCGCCCTCGGCGCGGTTTGCACGGTTTTGGATTATTCCCCCAAGCAATGCGAAACCGAGCGCGAGGTTGCCGCGCGGGAAGGCTATGATATCCGCGTGATCCGCGCGGACATGACCAAGCCGTTCCCGTTTGCCGACGGGGCGTTTGATCTGATCTTCCATCCCGTTTCCAACAACTACATCCGCGAAACGGAGCCGGTGTTCCGCGAATGCTTCCGCGTTCTGCGCGGGGGCGGGGTGTTGCTCGGCGGGTTTGAAAACGGTACTAATTATTTGGTAAACGAAGATGAAACTACCATTGTAAATCATCTTCCGTTTGATCCGCTCGTTTATCCCGAGCAGAGGGCGCAGTTGGAAGCGGGCGACTACGGCATGCAGTTTTCGCACACGATGGAAGATCAGATCGGCGCGCAGCTCCGCGCGGGCTTCCTTTTAACCGATCTGTACGAGGATTACAACAGCGAGGGGCGTTTTCGGGAATTGAATATTCCCACCTACGTTGCCACCCGAGCGGTGAAACCAATATAAAAAGGAGATAGAAATGGGAAAGAATCTGTTTGAAGTCCGTTTGGATGAAACAAAGCAAAAGGCAAACCCCTATGTAATTCGGAAAGTGGATCCGGCCATTCAAAAGCAACGGGAGCAATTGATCTCCAAGCAGGTCAAGAAAATGCTTCGGCCGATGGATTGGTTCGGAACTTCCGTTATCATGCTACTTTTGGCAGGGTTGGCGATTGCATTGGGAGTAAAGTCTTTTGTCGATGCCGAAAACCCCAACGCCCTTTTCGGCGGCGTCGCTTTGGCCGTTGGCGCGGCGTTGCTTTGCGGCTCCGTTGCTTTTGCGGTTCGCTATTTGCGCCATAAAAAGGCCGAAAAAGCCGGAGAAAATCCCGAAAAGGGAATTTTTGATGAAGAAGAGCTGCGCGAAAACGATCGGTTGGAACGGGAGGCATACCGTTCGCTTGGCGTTCCGGACGACGCGGAGACAATGGATGTTTTCGGATGCTATGTGGAAAAAGAGGGGAAAAAGACCCATGTTTCCCCCTTTGCAAGCGAATACCGCGTATGGAAAGACGAGGAAAACCGGCTTTGCTTTTCCGATGCGGAAGAGCTGATCGCGATTCCGATTGCCGACATTGGCGCGGTTTCGCTCCGAGCGGAACCGCTGGATTTTCTGTTCTGGAACAAGGAAGCTCCCGCCGAAACCTACGGCGTGGAAGAACTGCCGGACGAGGACGAGTTCGGTTACCGCGCGGGGAGCCGCTATGTTGCGGAGATCCGTTCGGGAAAAGGCGATTTCGAGCTTTGGATTCCGCCTTACGAAATTGACGCGTTCTGTCGGTTGTCCGATCAAAAAATTGCGGGAAAAGGAGAATAACCTGTGGCAAAAAACATTTTCGGCGTTCGGGACGACGCCGAGCAGATTGACGGACAAGCCTTTGTTTTGCGGCAGATACCCGCCGAGCTGAAAGAAAAAATGGAGCGTTTCGGGCAGGACGCGGAAGCGTTTGCCGAGGAATACCGCCCCTCGCGCAGGCTGGCCCTGCTGCGAACGTTCGCGTTGGTAACGGGCGTCGTTCTGCTGATCATTGCGCGCATGCAGGGCAACGAAGCGGGCGTTGGGTCGTTCGGCGCGCTGTTCCGCGCTTATCCCGTTTCCATTCTCGCGTCTTTTGCGCTGTTGGGCGTTGCGATCGGGCTGGTGGCCTACGAACGCGTCCGCGCCAAAAAAGCGGGGAACAGCGAGGCGGCCGACCGCCTGCGCGACCGCTCCGACGCGATTGACGCCGAGGCGTACTCCGCGCTCGGCGTTCCCGAAAACGCGATCTCGCTCGATTTGCTGACATCCTCCTACCGCGTTCAGAACGGCGTGGAGAAAAACACGGTTCATACGGCGTTTGCCTTTCGGGCATGGGTGGCGGACGGTTGCCTGTGCCTTGCCGATGTGGAGAACGTTGTGGGAATCCCGCTGGATTCCATTGCGGGTCTTACGCGCGTCGAACGTCGGGTAACGTTCTATTTCTGGAACAAAAAAGAACCGCCGCGCTCCGAGGCGTATCGGCAATACCGCATCCGGTCCACCTATCTCGGCGCCTACACGGTTAAAGGCGTTTCCGTGATGCATATTCAATCGGAGTTCGGGGAATATGAACTTTTGGTGCCGCCTTACGAAACGGAAGCATTTCTGAATTTAACGGGAAAACGATTCCCGCCGGAAAACGAAAAGGAGAAAGTGTGATGAAAAAATCCGATATTATCAAATTGGTGTTCGCCGCTATTTTCACGGTGGCGGCGTTGTTGAGCTGTATTTTTGCGGTAACGGCTTCGCAAAGCGTTCGGGATCTTTCCAACGAGAATACCGCCGCGGAAGAGACCACGAACGAAGCGGGGGAAAGCGCAACCGAAAGCGAAAACAAATCGGGTGGGAACGAAATTGCGGAAGAGGTCGGCCGCGGCATCGGGTTGGCGTTTGTAGCCGTTTTCGGAATGCTTGCCGCCATTCTTTTCGCGGGCGTTACCGTAATCAACGATCTGATCGCTTCCATCATCTGCGCGGTGGGGCTTCGGTCGCCGGATAAACCCGCAAAAATCGTGTTCGGTTCCTTGCTCGCCGCCAACATCGTTCTTGCGTTGGTCGCGGTAATCGCAACGTTCGCGGGGCATTGATTTTTCGGGATTAAAAAGGCGGTTTGATTTTATGTTGACGTTTCGTAAATTGGCGCGGACGATCCCTTTCCGGTATTGTTCCATCATTGTTTATGCCATTGCCTATTCCATGGTTTGCGAAATTTTCGTGTTTCCGAACGATTTTGCGCCCGCGGGGATCATGGGCCTTGCAACGCTGATTCAATATCTCTTCCATTTCAGCGTGGGGTACCTCTCGCTGATCATCAATCTTCCCATGTTGGTAGCGGCGTTCCTGATTCTTGACCGAAAATTCGCGCTTCGGACGTTGGTGTTCGTTCTGACCAGCTCGCTGACCTTTTTGGTGGTCGGGCAGTTTGACATTTCGTCCATCGTGTTTCAAGCGGAAGATACGGGCGGCGCGCTGCTCGCCGCAATTGCCGCGGGCGTTTTCAACGGGCTTCTTTACAGCCTTGCGGTCCGCGCCGGTTCCTGCACGGGCGGCACCGATGTGGTCGCCGCGTTCATCCACCATAAGAGACCCGATTTCAACATGGTTTGGGTAATCTTTGCGCTTAACGCTACGGTTGCCCTGTTTGCGTTCTTTGTTTACGGCATGACCTACCGCCCCGTGCTGCTTTGCGTGGCGTATGTGTTCGTCAACTCCCGCGTTGGGGACGCGATTTTCAAAGGTGCGCGCGGCGCGGTCAAATTCGAGGTGGTCACAACCCATGCCGAAGAGATTGCCAACGAGCTGTTTTCCACCATGCGCCATGGATGCACCGTGCTTCCGGCGCGCGGGGTATACAGCCATACCGACCGTTCCATGCTGCTTTGCGTGGTCAACCGCCGCGAAATGGTGGATTTTGAGCGGATCATCCGCAAATACGACAATACATTTGCCTTTCTTTCCACCGTCAACGGCATTGTCGGCGCTTTCAACCGGAACGGCGAACGGCATATCGAAGGAGAATAACAGCGAAACACCGGCGGGGCCGTTTCGGCCCCGCCGGTGTTTCGCTGAAATATGCAACCGCTTATTTATGATTCCAAAGAAGCGGGTTATTGCGGATATAATTGACGGTTTCCCGATAATCGTTATAATTGCGTATGATATGTTCATAGAACGAATCCTGAAACAGTTTGTCAATCGGTTTTGCGGCTTTGCAAAATTTGGTTGTTAATGATTTATAGGCGCAGACAATATCCGTTACCGTAGGGCGGGGGCTTGCTCCCGCCGTTTGTTTTTCCAAAATAAATATGGCATGAATGTGATTCGGCATAATAACGTATTGATCAATGTTCAGAAACGGGTATCTTTTTTTCAGCAATAGCAATTGCTGTTCGGCAATTTCTCCGTATTCCGTCAGTCGGATTTCGGCGGGAGCAAGCCCACGCCCTACGGTGGAAAGCAGACAACTTTTATGGTGTGTACAAATTGTAATAAAATATATGCCTGCGTTGCCGTAATCATAATGCTTCAATCGCGGGTGTTTCCGTTGCGGAAATTCATTTTCCATTTTATTTCCTTTTTGTAAGAGACCGACGAGGGAAGCATCTCTCGTCGGTTTCGTTTTTTATTCTGTTCGCAACGCTTCCACGGGGTTTTTCCGCGCGGCGAAGCCGGATGGGACCAAGCCCGCAATAAAGGTCAGGAACATGCTGATCAGGATCAGCGCAATGCCGCCGCCAACGGGCAACACCGCTTTGAGCGACGCGATTTGCGTGAAATGATAGAGGATGATGTTGATTACCTGATCCAACAACAGCGAAATGATGATTCCGATCGCACCCGCCACAAATCCGACGATCAGCGTTTCCGCGTTGAACACGCGGCCAACGTCGCGGCGGGACGCGCCGATGGCGCGGAGAATGCCGATTTCCTTGGTGCGTTCCAGAACCGAAATATAGGTGATGATGCCGATCATGATGGACGAAACCACCAGCGAGATGGCAACGAACGCGATTAACACATAGGTGATGGCGTTGACAATGGTTGTGACCGAGGACATCAGCAGCGCGACATAATCGGTGTAGGTGATCTGTTTTTCTTCATCCACGGTTTTGTTGTATGCCTTGATCAGCTTTGCAATCTGGTCTTTTTCTTCAAAGGTGTTGGCAAACAGCGAAATGGATTCGGGATTGTCTTTTGAAACGTTGCCGAGCAGTTGCAGGTTTTCGGTGTAGGTGGAATCCGAGTGGGTGGCGGGCATTTCGTTCTCGTAAATCGTCAGGTACTGTTCGTCGGTCAGCGGAATGGCAAGGATGGCCGCGTCGGTCTGTGCTTCGTATTCCGCAAGCGCGGCCTCGGCCATTTGCTCCCGCACCGCTTCTTTCATATATTCGCCCAACATGGTGCGGCGCATTTCCGCGGGAATGGTATCCAGCACGGAAGCGGGCAGGCCGTTCGCTTCCAGCTCCGCGCGGATCATATCGTCAATCTGCGCGTCCGAAAGCGCGGAGAGCTGGGATTGCACCGTGCTGTTCACCGCTTCGTCCGCGGGGCGGGAAAGCACGCGGCGGCGCAGGTCGGCGCGCTCGCCGGAAGGCAGTTTTTCTTCCCAAGTTCTGGCAATTTCCACCTTTTCCTCGTCGGTGGGTTCGGTCCCGTCGTTAAAGGGGATGCCGAGGATTGCGTCAACGGTCGGGTCGGCCAACTGCGCGGTCAGAAGATCGCTTTCCTCAGTCTTTTTCAATGCGTAATCGGTGAGGGCCGAGGTATATACCACGGTTCCGGAAAGAACGGTGGAAGTTGCGTCCGGATTGGGGCGGATGATGCCGACCACGTTCAGCGCAACGCCCGCGTTGCCGGAATAGAGCGCTTTGCGCCCCTCTTCGGTAGCGCTGACATCCACATACGAGCCGTCGCTTTTTTGCCGGTAGCATTCCGAGGCAAGATAGAGCCGGAATTGCAAATTGCAGATTTCTTCGTAGGTGTAGGAGCGGAGAACCGAGCGGTCGATGATCAGCCCCGCCGAAGCGGCGGCCAGAGCGCGCATGATTTCGGCCTCGGTGCGAAGCCCCAGCGCATAGAGCGCAAGGTCGCTGACCGAATTTTTTTCATCCACCACCAACAGAATTTCGTTGTAGGCTTCCGGCCATTTCCCATGGATCAGGTCGTATTCTTCTTTGAGCAGGGGATTGATCAACTCGCCGTCCTTGCCGGAAAGCATTTCTTCCCAGACTTTATAGTTCGAGGTCATCAGCGAATTGCCGCCCATCATGCCCATGCCGCCGGCGGTTCCGCCGGAAATGGTGTTGAAAAGCTCGTTCACGTCGGATTTGATTATCCGATCGTCAATGTCCTTGGTCAGGATCTTCCAATTGAAATGGTAGCCGTATTGCACCGCGCTGACATGCGGATTGAACAGCTCGGGGTTGGCTTCCATATAGGCCTTGAACGCTTTCAGGTCGTTCTTGCTGGTTTCCACGCCGTTAATCGAGTTCATCAAGTCCACCATAATGGTGCTTTCGTAAATGCGGCCGTCCTCGCGCGGGGTTTCGTCGTCGTCCTTGTTCGCGCCCATCAGCGACGTTACCAACGCCGAAAGATCGGCGGTTTCCGCTTCCAATTGGATGGGGTAGCTTGCCAGCGTATCCCGCTGGACCGCGTTGATATAGCTGTTGACGCCCGAGGAGACCGAAAGGATCAGCGCAATGCCGATAATGCCAATGGAACCGGCAAACGAGGTCATGAAGGTGCGGCCCTTTTTGGTCATCAGGTTGTTGAGCGAGAGCGAAAGGGCGGTGAAAAAGGACATGGATTTTTTACCCTTTTTCTTGCGGCGGATCGATTTTTCCGCGCCGTTTTCATCGGTTTTCCGCACCAGACGGATCGGGGAAGTGTCGCCCACCACGCGGCCGTCGAGCAGGCGGATGATGCGCGTGGAATATTGCCGCGCGAGGTCGGGATTGTGCGTGACCATAATAATCAGCTTCTTTTTGGCGATGCTTCGCAGAATCTCCATAATCTGAATGCTGGTTTGCGTGTCGAGCGCGCCGGTGGGTTCGTCGGCCAGCAGAATTTCGGGGTCGTTCACGAGCGCGCGCGCTATGGCCACGCGCTGCATCTGCCCGCCCGACATCTGGTTGGGCTTTTTATGGATCTGATCGCCGAGGCCGACCTGTTTCAGCGCGTCCACGGCGCGCCGCCGCCGCTCGGAGCGGGAAACGCCGGAAAGCGTGAGCGCGAGCTCCACATTGGCGAGAACCGATTGGTGCGGGATCAGATTGTAGCTTTGAAACACGAATCCCACCGAATGGTTGCGGTAGGTATCCCAATCCGCTTCGCGATACTGCTTGGTGGAAACGCCGTTGATTTCAAGGTCGCCGCTCGTGTATTGGTCAAGCCCGCCGATAATGTTGAGCAGCGTGGTTTTTCCGCAGCCGGACGGCCCCAGAATGGAAACGAACTCGTGGCGGCGGAAATCAATGGAAACGCCGTCCAGCGCGCGAACCGATTCGCCGCCCGTGGGATACTCCTTTACAATGTTTTTCAGTGAAAGCATAGTTTACTCCCTGTAAATGAACGATGATAGGGTATTATACCAAAATCCTATGAAATAAATGTGAATATACAAACATCATTTTTTTAATTTTCAAACTGACTGTTGTAAAGGCGGGCATAAAACCCGTTTGCGGCGAGCAGCGAGGCATGGTCGCCCTGCTCGATTACGCGCCCGTCCTTCATAACGAGGATCACATCCGCCGCCTCGATGGTGGAAAGCCGATGCGCCACGATGAAGGACGTTCTGCCGCGCATCAGTTCGGCAAACGCGTTCTGAATTTTCAGCTCCATGCGGGTGTCGATCGAGGATGTGGCTTCGTCGAGGATCAGCATGGGCGGGGGACAGAGCATTACGCGCGCAATGCAGAGCAGTTGCTTTTGCCCCTGCGAGAGCGAGCCGCCGTTCTCCCCAAGCTCTGTTTCATAGCCTTCCGGCAGGCGGCGGATGAACGAATCGGCATGAACGGCTTTCGCGGCGGCAACCACTTCTTCCTCGGTGGCGTCCGGCTTGCCCATGGCAATGTTTTCGCGAACGGTGGCGGCGCGGAGCCATGTTTCCTGCAGGACCATGCCCCACGCGCCGCGGAGCGAAGCGCGCGTCAGGTCGCGGATGTCGGTACCGCTGACGGCGACGGAGCCGCCGTTTACATCGTAGAACCGCATCAGAAGGTTGATAACGGTGGTTTTGCCGCACCCCGTCGGGCCGACGATGGCGATCCGCTGCCCCGACCTGACGTCAAGGTTCAGATCGCGGATCAGTTCGCGGTCGGGCGTGTAGGAGAACGAAACGTCCGAAAGGGTAACGGTCCCGTCGGCGTGCGTCAGGATCCGCGCGTCGGGCGCGTCGGGGGGGACGGCTTTTTCATCGAGCAGTTCAAACAGGCGGGCGGCGCAGGCGAGCGCGTTCTGAATTTCGGCAAGGACGTTTGAAATTTCGTTGAACGGCTTGGTGTATTGGTTGGCGTAGGAGAGGAAGGTCGTCAGGCGTCCAACGGTAAAGGTCGCAGCGCCGAGCGGCAGGCAGAGCAGCGCGCCCGTTAGCGCAACGCCGGCGTACACAAGGTTGTTAACAAACCGCGTTGACGGATTGGTGGTGGAAGAGAAGAACAGCGCGCGGAGCGAGCATTTGCGCAGGCGTTCGTTGATTTCGTCGAACTCCGCCTGCCCCTCGTCCTCGCGGCCGAACGCCGCAACCACCTTGTGGTCGCCGATGTATTCGTCGATCATCGCGGTTTGCTCGGCGCGGACCTCGGATTGCTTTTTGAACATGGAATAGGTGCGCGAGGCAATGAACGAAGCGACGAACAGCGAAAGCGGCGTTACCAGAATTACCACGGCGGCGATCGACGGTTGGATGATGAGCATGATCGCAATGGTTCCCGCAATGGTAACGATTCCCGTAAAGAATTGGTTGAACGCCATCAGAAGCCCGTCGGCGAACTGTTCGGCGTCGGTTATCATGCGGCTGACGAGCTCGCCCGCCGAATGGTTGTCGAGGTAGGCAAGGGGGAGCTTCTGCAATTTTTCAAAAGCCTCTTGCCGCAGGCGATAGACCATTCCGTAGGCAATGCGGTTGTTCAGCATGTTCATCAGCTGCTGCGCCGCCGCGGTAATCAGCACGCAAACGCCGATCCGGATGGCGTAGCGAAGCACGCCGTCCCAATCCACAAGGTCTTTTCCAACCATCAGGTCAATGGCGTTTCCCGTTAACAGCGGGATGACGAGCAGAAGAACCGAGGAGACGAGCGCGCAAAACAGGGAAAGCGCGAGAAACGGCAGATCGGGCCGGAGCAACGCCAGCACGCGCCGAACGGTTTTGCGGTCGAATTTCGCTTTTGATTTCGGGGTGCGTTTCATGCCGGCTCACCCCCTTTTTGGAATTGCGATTCGTAAATTTCGCGATAGACCGGACAGGAATCCAGCAATTCTTCGTGCGTTCCAAGGCCGACGGCCCGCCCCTCTTCCAGCACGAGGATCCGGTCCGCATGGCGAATGGATGCGGTCCGCTGGGAGATGATGAACACCGCGGGGCGTTCCGGCAAGCGGCGCAGAGCGGCGCGGAGCGCGGCCTCGGTGGCATAGTCCAAAGCCGACGCGCTGTCGTCGAGGATCAGAATATCGGCATGGCGGACAAGCGCGCGGGCAACGGTTAACCGTTGGCGTTGGCCGCCCGAGAAATTTCTGCCGTTTTGCGCCACGGGGGCGTCCAATCCGCCCTCTTTTTGCTCGATGAACGCCTTGGCCTGCGCCGCTTCGAGCGCGTTCCAAAGGTCCTCGTCGGTCGCGGATTCGTTGCCCCAAAGCAGATTGGAGCGAACCGTTCCGCGAAACAGAACGGCTTTTTGCGGGACCACGGCAATTTTCTGCCGGAGCGTTTCGGTATCCCATGCGCGAACGTCGCGACCGTCCACGAATACCGCGCCGCCGTCCACGTCGTAAAACCGAGGGATCAGGTTGACGAGCGTTGTTTTCCCCGATCCGGTGGAGCCGATGATGCCGACGGTTTCCCCGCGCCTGACCGACAGATCGATGCCCGAAAGCGACGGCGCGGCGTTGCCCGCATAGGTCATGGAAACGCCGCGAAAGGCGACCGCAAGGCCCTCGGCCGAAGGATCCTCGGCCGGAGTTTCCTCGGGCATGCCGACCGGCGTATTCAGCACGGTTTCTATGCGTTTTGCGCAGGCAAGCGCTTTGTTCACGGTGAACACCGTGTTGGCAAACTTAATCAACTCGGTCAGGATCTGCGCCATGTAGTTTGTCAGCGCAACCACCGAGCCGGTGGTAACGGCGCCGCTGTTCACGCGGATCGCGCCCGAAAGGAGCAGGGCGATCAGACCCGCGTCCACAAGGAGCAGGGTCAGCGGGTTCATCAGCGCGGAAATGTTTCCAACGAACTTCTGCACGCGGCGGTGTTCGGCGTTGGCCGCGGCAAAGCGTTCCGTCTCTTCCTCTTCGCGGCGGAACGCGCGGATCACGCGAACGCCGGTCAGGTTCTCGCGGGTCAGTTCCGTTACGCGGTCGAGGTTCTTCTGCGATCGCCTGTAGAGCGGAAATCCCGAAAGCAGGATGGAAAAAACGACAACGGCAAGCAGGGGGATCACAACTGTGAAGATCAGCGCGCCGTGCAGATCCACGGTAAACGCCATGATCAGCGCGCCGAAAACAATAATCGGGGAGCGCAGCAGAAGCCGGAGCGTCAGGTTGACGCCCGATTGCACTTGGTTGACGTCGGCGGTCATGCGCGTGATCAGCGTTGACGTTCCGGCGCGGTCGGTTTCGCGGTAGGAAAAGCCCTGAATCCGGCGGAAAAGCGCGCTGCGCAGCCCCGCGCTGAACCCAACGGCCGCGCGCGCTGCAAAATACTGCGCCGTGAGCGCGCAGGCAAGCCCTACCGCCGCGAAAACGCCGAGCAGGCCGACCATTTTCCAGATGTACGGCTTGTCCCCGTTTACGATCCCCACGTCGATGATCTTTTTGACGATGATGGGCACAAGCAGGTCGAAAACCGCTTCCAGCAACTTGAACAGCGGCGCGAGAATGGCTTCTTTCCGATATGGGCGCAGGAAAGGAAACAGTTTTTTCATGTTGTTCTCCGTTTATAAGCATATACTTATACTATTATATAGCAAATGCCGGCTTGTATTGTGAACAAAATATTTACAAACTGTAACCAAACATAAAAAAGCCGACTTTTACCGAAAAATTGAAAAAACATCTTGCAAAAAAGCGGAAAAAGGTTTATAATAGGGAACTGACAAATTTCCGTTGGAGAAAACCATGCCTTATTTCTATTTGATTTTTTGCGTGATTGCGATCTCCGTTTCCAGCGTTTGCGCCGAGTTTTTCAACCGGCGGTTCACCGACGGGCGCGACCGCACCCCGTTTTACATTCTGATCACTGCCTGTGTTGCATTGCTCGGATGGGCGATCCTTTGGGCATTCGATTCCGGTTTCGAGCGCGGGGTTCTGGCCTATTCGCTCGTTTTCAGCGTTGGTTACATGTTGAGCATGACGTTTTTCACACTTGCGGTCCGCACGGGTCCCGTCTCATTGACTTCCTTGTTTTTGCAAATTTCCAATACAAGCGCGGCTGTTTGGGGATTCTTCTTTTGGGAAGACACCGAGGCGACCGTGTTTGCGGTCGTCGGGCTTGTGTTGGTGGTGGTTTCGCTCGCTCTTTGCCTGCTGGGCAAGCGAACGGACGGTGAAAAGAAGATTACGCCTCGGTGGATCCTGTTCGTTGCGCTGATGTTCCTCGGGAACGGAAGCTGCACCATCATTCAGAAAGAGGAACAACTGCGGTTCCACGGTTCGTATGGCTCCATGATGATGTTTTTTTCCATGCTGTTCGTTTCTGGAATGTCCCTGATCGTCTTTTTCTGTTCGCCGAAACAGGGAACGCGGGAAACGATGAAACGCGCGGGTTGGCTGCCCGCGGTCGGCGCGACCTGCAACGTTGTGCTGAATTTGTTTGTAATCCGGTTGGCAAAAACGTCTCTTTCTCCGTCGGTGATCTATCCCGTGCTTGCGGTGGGCGGATTGGCCCTGACCACGCTGATTTCGGTGATCTGCTTCCGCGAACGCCTCTCCCGCGTGCAGTGGGCGGGGCTTGGACTTGGCGCGGTTGCGGTCGCGCTTCTGAACCTCGGATAATTCAAAAACCCCGTTTTCCGAAAACGGGGTTTTTGGTTGGAAAGCGGAGATGATCCGCGGCGCGGTTGCCCGCGCGTCAGGCGTGTTTTCTTTTGCGTTTGCGCGGGCGGGCGCGTTTGGATTTGGATCGCAGGACGAACAGATAGGCGCCGAGCAGGGCAAACAGGATCATGGCCGCGTGCAGCAGCGCGCTCGCCCATGCGGGATAGCCGGCCGCCGTTTTGCGGAACAGCAGGGAAAGCGCAAGCGAGATCGCCGCGAGCAAGAGCCCGTTGGCCGTTCCCGCCGCCAGCGGAGCGTCGGGGCGGCGTTTCGCCGCGAGGTATCCGCCGGCAAGGAAGGTCAGAGCCGCGCAAACGATTGCAAGAGGCCGGATCAAGCGGTTGGGATCGGATGTAAAGTAGGCGCCGAGCGACGCCAGCAAAACCAGCGCAACGCCGATGCAGAGCGTAATTCCGAACGAGAACAGCGCGGGCTTCCAAGCGGTTTCTTTGCCTGCCGTTCGTTGTTTGGGCTTGTTGGTTTTCGGCTTCATTTCGTTGTTTTCTCCTTTCAGGAAACAAAATGCCCCGTGAGCAATTCCGTTTCAGAATATGCGCTCACGGGGCATTTTATGCGTAAAAAAGGAGAAAACCGGTCAGTCGGCCGCGTCCTCGGCTTTCACGTCCACGCGGCTGATCGCCGTTTTGAGAATGCGGATCTTGGTGCGTTCGTGCGCCGTTTCGATCACGCAGGTCTCTTCTTTAATGCTGACCACTTTGCCGATAATTCCGCCGATGGTGGTAATTTCATCGCCTACGGCCAGCGCGTTGCGCATGGCGTTGTCCGCTTTCTCTTTCTTTCTCTGCGGGCGAATGCCGAAGAAATAAAAGACGACGAGCAACACCACCAGCAGAATGGGCATGAGCCATGCGGAAAGCGGGTTGGTTGTTTCCCCATCCATCATCAGGGCTAACAGGTTTGACATTTTGGAAAGTCCTCCGTTTTGATTGATACTCTATTGTACCGCAAAATTGCGTCGGATGCAAGTCCTTTTTGTAAATTCTTTTCGGAATTTCCGAAATTTCGCTCTTTTGACCGAATATTCAAGGTCGAATTTCGGAAAAACGCGCCGAAAGGTTGCTTTTTTTTTGAAAACGTGTTATACTATATTCTGCAAACCGCAAATGATACAGACACAGGAGACGGACATGAAACACGAATATCTCGAATGCGGAAAGATCATCAACACGCATGGGTTCCGCGGCGCGGTCAAGTTGGAGTCGTGGTGCGATACCCCGAACGTTTTGGCGGGGCTGGATGCCCTTTGGTTTGCGGAGCGGGACGGCTACCGTTCCGTTGCCGTCAAGCGCGCGTCGGTACTCGGCGCGTTCGTGGTTGCCGAGCTTTCGGGTGTGGAAACCGAGGACGCCGCCAACGCTCTGCGCGGAAAGACGGTTTACGCGCCGCGCGCCGCGTTTTCGCTCCCCGCCGGCGGGTATTTTCTGGCGGATGTCGTCGGTTTGCCGGTAAAGAACGTCGATTCGGGCGAGCTGATCGGAACGGTTACATCGGTGGATACGCGCGGCCGCGCCAATCTCTTCACGGTCAAAACCCCGAACGGCGACGCGCTCTTGCCCGATGTTCCGCAGTTTGTGATCCGCGTGGACGTTGAGGACGCGATCTATGTCCGCCCGATCAAGGGCTTGCTCGACGGAGAGGCGGAAAACGCATGAGATTCGATATTATGACGTTGTTTCCCGATTTGGTGAAAACCGTTTTGGGCGAGAGCATCATTGGCCGCGCGCAGAAAAACGGCGCGATCGAAGTCAATCTGTTCGACATCCGCGATTACACCGAGGATAAACACCGCCGCGTGGACGACACCCCCTACGGCGGGGGAAAGGGCATGCTGATGATGGCTCCGCCGATCTACAACTGCTATCAGGCGGTGCTGAAACGGCAGGACATCGACGGCTACGAGGGGCGGCGGCATGTGGTTTATCTTTCCCCCGCGGGAAAAGTGCTGACGCAGAAGCGCGCCGAAGAGCTGGCGCGGGATTACGACAACCTGATTCTGCTCTGCGGGCATTACGAGGGCGTGGACAGCCGGATTGTGGAAGAGATTGTGGACGAGGAAATTTCCATCGGCGATTTTGTTCTGACCGGCGGCGAGATCCCCGCCTGCATTCTGACCGATTGCGTGGCGCGGTTGGTCAAAGGCGTTCTCGCCGACCCCGAATGCTATGAAAAGGAAAGCATTTCCTCGGGGCTGCTCGAATACCCGCAGTATACCCGCCCATACGAGTTCCACGGGCGAACAGTTCCCGAAGTCCTGCTCTCGGGGCACCATGCCAACATTGACCGTTGGCGCGAGGAAGAAGCGCGCCGTCGAACCGAGGCGCAGCGGCCGGATCTGTTGAGCGAAAAACCGGAAAATTAGAATAAGAACAAGAATCAAACTCGAAAAATGTCGAAAGCCCCTTACATCCGCAACGAAAAAACGCGGGGGAGTAGGGGGCTTTTTCTTTTGTTTACGGAACGGTTGGAATCAGCGGCGGAACGGTTGCGCAGGGCGGCGGGAAACAGCCGCTTGCTTGCGCTTCCATCGTGCGAACTCGCGGAAAGCGAGTTGATCGGCGTCCGGTATGGAGGCTTTCGCCGCGCCGTTTTGCGCGAAGAGGAAACGGGCGTTTTCCCGCAGTTGTTCCTTCTTGCGCGCGCATGGCTGTTTTCACGGCGTTTGCGCGTTTGCGGCGCGTTCCTCGCGGTATGGGCCGCGGTCTCGGTTTCCGTTTCGTCGGTCGGCCGGCCGTTCGATCTCTGGTCTCTCCGTTTCTGGACGCCTATCGCGGTGTTTTTTGCTTCTCTTCCGCTCTGCGGCTCGGAGAGATCGGTTGCGAATGCCATGGCCGACGACGCCATTACAGGCTGGTTCTTTTTGCGTTTCTGTCGCTTTCCGCGCTCTCTTTTTGAACCGACAACGCAGGGCGGAAGCATTTCTCGCGCCGCCTATGCGGGTTTGGTTTTCGGGCTTCTTTCCGGATTGACGAATCCCGTTTGGCTGCCGTTTGCGTTGCTCCTCGGAGCGGCGGTCATCCTCGGGTTTGCCGTCCCCGAACTGACGTTGATCCCCATGGCGCTTGGCTTTCCTTTTTCAGGATTGTTGCCGCACCCCTCGCTGTTCTTCTGCGGCGCCGCGTTGTGGTCGGTTCTGTGCTGGATCCCGAAAGCCCTGAACGGGCATCGGGAGGTCCATTTTACGGCAATGGATGGTTTCGTTCTGCTGTTTTCGGCCGTTTCAGCAGTCGGCGGCATGGTCAACGCGGGCGTCTCGGGCGGCAACGGCCCGCTCCTCTCGATTGATCTTCTTGCCGCGTGGTTTCCCGTTCGTACTTGGCTGACCTCGCCCCTTTGGCGGAAACGGACGGTCGGATGTCTGTTGTTTTCAGGCAGCCTTTGCGCGGGAATCGGGATTTTGCAATACGCGCTTGGGCTCGGGGAAGCGAAATGGATGGATCTTTCCCGTTTCGGAACGCTTGGCGGACGCGTTACTTCCACCTTTTCCAACCCGAATCTGCTCGCCGTTTTTCTCTTGGTTTTGTTCGGCTTCTCGCTCGGCGAAGTGTTGGGAGGGCGTCGGATTTGCGCGGCGTCGTTGACGCTCTCTGTCGGTTGCCTGATTGTCACATGGTCGCGCGGCGCATGGCTTGGCGCGCTTGCGGCAACGGCGTTTTTCCTGTTGTTGCATAGCCGCGGGAGCCTTGCCGCGCTCATGGTTTCGCCTTTGGCGGTTCCGGCGGTTTTTCCGTGGATGCCGAACGGCGTCCGCACCCGATTCGCAAGCATCGGGAACCTTGCGGAAACGTCGTCGCGTTACCGCGTCAACACATGGAAAGGGGTTTTGCGAATGATTCGCGCATACCCGTTCGGAATCGGGAGCGGAGAAGAAAATTTTCATACCGTGTACCCGAAATTCGCCGTTTCCGGCACCGAAAGCGTCATGCACGCGCACAATGTTTTTCTGCAAATTGCCGCGGAACACGGCCTTGCGGCGGTCGCGGTGTTTCTGGCGATGATTTTTTTGCTTTTTCGACGTTTTTTGACCACACGCACTGCAAATCCGGCGTATTTTGATCGCGCCGCCATGCTCGGATGCGCCGCGGCGTTGGTTGCGCTGTTGACCATGGGATTATTCGACCATCTTTGGTATATGCCGAATCTCTTTTGGCTGTTCTGGTTCGTTGCCGCGCTGTTGTGGGCGCATACGGAAAACGCATGGGCGGACGTCCGGCCGTAAATGCGGGAAAGGATCTGTTATGAAAATGAAAGAAACGGTTCGTCGGTTCAATTTGCTGGATTGGGTGATTCTGACGGTTCTTGCCGCCGCGCTGGCCTTTGCCGGCTTTCTGATTTGGCGGCGGGAGCGGACCGCGCCGCCCGAGCTTCCGATCGTTTGCGTTTTCCGGTTGCCCGCATCGGAAAAGCCGGCGGGCATTCGCGTGGGCGACCCCGTCCGGAACGAGAACGGAACGGTGTTGTTCGGGTACGTGACCGATGTTGCCGAGCGACCGCAAAAGCTGTTCGGAATGCGGAACGGTTCGCCGGTTTACGAAACGGTGAACGGAACGACCGTTACCGAGTTTACCGTTCGGATGTCGGCGGTGCGGGGAATTGACTATCGCGTGGGCGACATTCGCGTTTGCGCGGGCGAGAGCGGGAATTACCGCGTTGGTCCTGCGTTTTGCGCGGGGGTCGTTACGGTCAGCGTTGCGGAAGAGGTTTTGCCATGAACGAACGGGCGGGGCGGTCGCGGTTTCATGCCGCGGATCTTTTCTTGGTCTTGCTGGCGTTGTTTGCCGTTGTCGGCGTTGCGAAACGCGCGGGCGCGTTCCGAAAAAACACGGCGGATTCGCAAAGCGACTATCTGATCCAAGCGGTCTGGTCGGATACGGACAGCAGGTCCGTCGCCTGTTTGCGCGCGGGCGACGTTCTTTATACCAACGCGGGGGAGCGGTTCGGGGAAATTTCGGAGATCCGCTCCGAGCCGAGCGAGGCCGTTCTGTGGGAGAACGGAAAGAGGATTGTCACGCGCTACCCCGCCGGAACGCGGGAAGACGTGTTCCTGACCGTTGCGGTGCGCGGCGGCGAACACGACGGCGTTTTCCTGCGGGAAAACGGGCGCGCGGTTCTGATCGGGGAGACGTACCGTTTGTACTCTCTGCGCGCTTCCGTTGCGGCCACTGTAACCGCCGTAACCCCCTTAAAAACGGCCGTTGAGGGGCAATTTTAATAGAATTGCACGAAAAAGATTTGCGTCGGGTTTGAAAATAGGTCGGATTGACTATTGATTTTGGCTTCCGTTTTTGATATACTATATGTAACAAAAAAGGTCGGGTTCAACCGATCGGAAGATGGGGAGCGGATACGCAAATGATCTCACGCGAAGTCGTTATAACCAACACAAGCGGTCTGCATGCAAGGCCCGCGACTTTCTTTATTCAAAAGGCGAACAGTTATCCGTGTTCCGTTTGGATCGAGAAAGAGGATCGCAAAGTGAATGCCAAAAGTCTGCTCGGCGTGCTCTCTTTGGGAATTGCAAAGGGAATGACCATTACGCTGATTGCGGACGGAAAAGGGGAGAACGAAGCTCTCGAAGGGCTTGCGGAATTGATCGACAGCGGCTTTGCCGAATCTTAAAGCCGACTTGCAAGTGAACATAGCGGTGTGCGCCGGAGAGCTTTTTTCAAATGTTCCGGTGGCACACCGTTGTTTTTCCCCGAAAACGCCGAAAGGAGACGACCCATGGAAACCGCGGAAGAAATTCGCCGCCGTTTGCTGGAAAAAGCCAATACATTGCCGCTTTCCGCCGGAGTTTATTTGATGCGCGACCGCAACGGAAAGGTGATCTACGTGGGCAAATCGCGGAAGCTGAAAAACCGCGTTTCGCAGTATTTCCAGAACGGCGATAAAAACATCAAAACGGGGCGCATGGTCTCCATGGTGCGGGAGTTTGACTACTACCTTTGCGCCAACGAAATGGAAGCCCTTTCGCTCGAAAACACGCTCATCAAGCAGTACACGCCGAAGTACAACATCCGCTTGAAGGACGCGAAATCCTATCCGTATATCAAAATCACCGCCGAGGAATATCCCCGCCTTGTGTTCACCCGCCGGCGCGACGCGGACAAGGCGAAATACTTCGGCCCGTATTCCGGCTCGGGGACCGCCTATGCGCTCATCGAAATGCTTTCGCGAACGCTGCGGCTCCCGACCTGCCGCCGCAATTTTCCGAGGGACATCGGGAAAAACCGCCCCTGCATTTATTACGAAATGGGCAAATGCGCGGGGCTTTGCACGGGAAAGGTCAGCGCGGAGGAACACCGGACGGCCGTAAAGTACGCGGCGGAGATCCTCGGCGGAAAAAACGAGCAGGTGCGCCGTCGGCTGGAAGCGCAAATGCAGGCCGACGCCGAAGCCGAACGCTACGAGGCCGCCGCAAAATGCCGCGACACCATCCGCGCGCTGGACGCGATTCGCGAAAAGCAGACCGTTGTTGCCTCGCCGGACGCCGAGCAGGATGTGTTCGCGCTGTATTCGGACGATTTCTGCACCTGCGTTTCGGCGTTTTACATTCGCGGCGGCGTGGTCCACGATTCGGCCGATTTTCTGTTCGGCGCGGACGGGATCCCGGACGACCTGACCGCGTTTCTGCTCGAACATTACCAATCGCGCGAGTATATCCCGCCGCGCGTTTTGCTGGATTTTTCCATGGACGAAGAGGACCGGAATCTGCTCTCGCAATCGCTCTCCGCGCTTGCGGGGCGGAAAATCGACGTCCACACGCCCGAGCGCGGGCCGCTGCGCACGCTCTGCGATCTTGTCCTGAAAAACGCGACCGAGCGCGCCAAACGCTACCGGATGGACTCCGAAAAGCAGGAAGGAACGCTGGCGCATCTTGCCGAGCTGCTGCGGCTTGAAGTTTACCCCGAGCGCATCGAGGCCTACGACATTTCCAATTTCGGCGCCGAGCACCTGACCGCGGGGATGATCGTTTATAAGAACGGCGGCTTTTCCAAGGCCGATTACCGGAGCTTTAAGATCAAAACCGTTGTGGGGACCGCCGACGACTACGCTTCCATGCGCGAAACGTTGGAGCGGCGGCTCGCCCATCTCTCGGATGAAAGCGGATCTTTCTCCGAGCCGCCCGACCTGATCTTGCTCGACGGCGGCCGCGGCCATGTTTCCACCGTGCGGGAGCTGACGCGGAATCTCGGTTTGGAGCACATCCCCGTATTCGGCATGGTCAAGGACGATTTTCATAAAACGCGCGCGCTCTGCACCGAGAACGAGGAGATCAACATTGCCAAGGAGCGCGATATTTTCACCCTGATCTACCGCATTCAGGAAGAAATCCACCGCTACACCGTTCGGGTGATGGAGCAGGCAAAGAATAAGACTCTTTCTCGTTCCACCCTGACGGCCATTCGCGGGATCGGCGATGAAAAAGCAAAGAAACTGCTTGCCGCGTTCGGCGGGCTTGCGGGCGTCAAACGCGCGGGCCTTGAAGAATTGGCCGCCGTTCAGGGCGTTTCGCGGCGCGACGCGGAGGCGGTTTACCATCATTATCATAAGGAGAAAGACACGATATGATGCGCGTAATCACGGGAACGGCAAAAGGCGTTCGGCTGGACGCCCCCGAGGGAGAATCGACGCGCCCCACATCCGAGCGGACCAAGGAAGCGTTGTTTTCCATGATCCAATTCGAGGTGGAAGGCCGGCGCGCGCTGGATCTGTTTGCGGGGTCGGGGCAGCTCGGAATCGAGGCGATCAGCAGGGGCGCGAAAAACGCCGTGTTTGTGGATCGCTCGCGCGAGGCGGTCGGCATCATCCGGAAAAACCTCGAAAAAACCAAATTTTCGGCGGTCGGAGAAATCGTCAACGGCGAAGCGCTTTCGTTTTTACGCCATCCGCACGGGCATGTGTTCGACCTTGCGTTCCTCGATCCGCCCTACGCGCAAAAGGCGATCCCAACGGTTTTGCGGGAACTTTTGCGGCGGAAACGGCTCCTTTCGGGCGCGCTCCTCGTTTGCGAAACGGGAGACCCTGCCGATGTGTTCGGCGGCGATGAAACGCTGGCCGTGGCGTTCGAGGTGCGGCGGCAGGTGCGGCACGGCGCGGCGTACATCACGCTGCTGGCTTGGTACAACGAAAAAGGGGGATCTCCCGATGAAACGTGATCTTGCCATTGTCGCGGGGAGCTTCGATCCCATGACGCTCGGCCACCGCGACTTGATTGAGGCGGCGGCAAAACGCTATGGCCAAGTGGTTGTGGCGGTTATGGTGAACGACGCGAAACAGACCCTGTTCGATATCGAAACCCGCGTTCGCATTGCCGAAGCCACGGTGGCGGGGCTTGCGAACGTTCGCGTAATCGCCGACCGAGGCATGCTGATCGACCTGTTCGACCGCCTTGGAGCCGACGCGGTTTGCAAAGGCTACCGCGACGAAACCGACCTTGCCTACGAGCGCGTGCAGGACGAATGGAACCGCGCGCATAACCCGCGTTTCCGAACCGACCTGATTCCCGCCTCGGGAGCGCACGCGCATGTCAGCTCCACGGAAGTCCGGCAAAAGCTTGCAAACGGGGAAGCGGTGAACGGCCTTGTTGCGGAGGGCGCGATTCCGCTGATTTCCGACAAAAAATAAGAATAAAAACAGTTCTCGTTTTTTGTTTTACTTTCTTCGACCTTTTCCGCGCTCGGCGTTCCGTTTCCGGTTTTTCCGATTTCCGCAAAAGGAAGCGGAGGCGTCCGGAAAAGACAGTTTTTTCGTTCTGAACGACTTTTTTCAAAAAAAATGAAAAAATTACCGAAAAACTCTTGCAAAACGGGAAAGAATGTGCTATAATACTCCTGTTGCGCAGTCCGCGCAAGATTACGACGGTGGTCCGCTGCATGCTCGCATGAACACCGGATTTTCAAGGAGGGACTCATCATGAACAAGATTGAGGCTTTTACCAACGAGCAATTGAAGAAGGAAGTACCCCTTGTCCGCATCGGTGACACCGTTCGTGTTCACAACAAGATTAAAGAGGGTACGCGCGAGAGAATCCAGATATTCGAGGGCACCGTTATTGCCAAGCACGGCGGCGGAATTTCCGAGACGTTCACGGTCAGACGGATTTCCTACGGCGTTGGCGTGGAGAAAACTTTCCCGATCCATTCTCCCAATGTGGATAAGGTCGAGATCATCCGCGTCGGTAAGATCAGACGTGCCAAGCTCTACTATCTGCGCGGTCGCGTAGGTAAGGCGTCCAAGGTCAAGGAACAGATCTGAACGCGCCTTTTCGGAAGAATATGACCGATGGGTTTTCCTGTCGGTCTTTCTTCTTTTGCGGAAAAATCGGTAAAAAAAGGGAAGCGAGGGGAGCGAGCCGCATGGAAAAAGTCAAAAAGAAGCGGCGAATGCCGCTGTCGAGCGTTTCGATTTTCCACTATGTCAAATTGGTGTATCGGAGCTTGCTGCTCGCGGCGGTCGTGGTATATTACATTGTCAAGCGCGTTCACCGCGTGGACGAAAAGATTGAAAGCCTTGCCGAAAGCCCCGTGGTTATGGCAATTCTCGGGTCGGTGTTCGCGGTGGAAATGATCTTCCGCATGATCCCTTCCAAGCTGGAAAGCATGGGGGGCGAAAAGCAGTTCGCGCGGTTCTACCAACCAACGGGAGAGGCCGAGCCGAGGCTGCAAAGCGCGTGGGTAACATTTCGGGTGTTTCTCGCGTGGGTGTTGCTCAACGGCGCGTTCGGCGCGCTGTACCTTGCGGGCGTGTTCGACCAATGGATCATGATCATCATCAGCTTGATTTATTCGGTTTGCGACATGTGCTGTATTTTGTTTTTTTGCCCGTTCCAAACATGGTTCATGAAGAACAAATGCTGCGCCACCTGCCGCATTTATAATTGGGATTACGCCATGATGTTCACGCCGCTGGCGTTTGTTCGGGGCGTGTTTACGTGGGGCGTTTTCGGGCTGGCGTTGGTGTTGCTTTTGCTTTGGGAAGTGCGGCTGCATAAACGCCCCGAGCGATTTTCGGAATGCACGAACGCGAGCCTTGCCTGCGCCAATTGCAAGGAGAAGCTCTGCCACCATAAAAAGCAACTGCGCCGATTCCTGCGAAAACAGCAAATTTTTCTCAAAACGCAAACGGAAAAGCTCCGAGAGACCCTGCGGCGCGAGAAAGACGACGACGGCAAAAAGAACGATCCCACGGATCGCGAACCGTAAAAAAAGAACCCCGCCGAGGTCAAAAGTGACCTCGGCGGGGTTCTTTCGCGGAGCCAATCGGTCAGGAAAGGTTCCCGTAAACGTCGCAGGAGAGGGAAACGTTAAAAGTATGGGTGTGTGTTGTAACGAACAATACTTTTTTAACGGCAGTACCCGAACCGTATGCGGTGTTTCCCGCATACGAATTGTTGGGATTGGTGAGAGACCAGCCGCTTTTATGCGCGGTGAAGGTATAGGTTGAAGAAATACAGGTTGCGGAAACGCCTGTTTCCACCGTATAGATCCCATGAATGGTATAGGTCCATTGAAGCGAATTGTCGGAAAAATAGTAATCAAAATCATCTGATCCGGTTTTTTCAAAAATGGCTCCTTTTGCGGAGAAAGGGGTCGTGAACGAACTTTGCTTTCTTGTCCGGACCAAATAGCTTCCATCTTCAAAATATTCAACGGAAATCAGTTCTTCCGAGGCCAAGACGGGGGACGAAATATCATTTGCCGAAGAAATCAGGGTGAAACACGCAATCAAGCAAGCGGCGGCCAATAGGGTGGAAAGTATCTTTTTCATTCGTCTGTTACCTCTGTTGTATCGTCTTCAATAGGAATTATGATGCCGTCGTGGATCGTTTCCTTTATGTATGCGTTTCTTGTGTGAAGCGAATCGTACACAACGATCGAGGCAACGATCGTTGTAAAAATTGCAATGGCGACAAGGGGAATTACGACCGCAAGGCAGATGATTTTTCCTCTTTTATATTTCTTTTTCAGCCGTTCAAAATCTTCGCGGGATTCGTAGGTGCGGATCAACTCTTCGGGAGCGCCGATTTCCGCGTAAACATCGTCCATCGTGGCGTTCAAATGGGAATCGGACAATTCGTCGAACTGTTGGCGGATCGTTTCCAGATAATCGCGTTTGTTTTGGCGGGGGACTTGCAACCCTTGGCGGATGGAGCGGAAATACAATTTTTCTTCTTGTTTGGAAATCATTCGGGAAACACTCCTTTCATCAATTGGTCGGCGCCGCCGTAAATCGCGCGGAATTGCTTGCGGGCAAAGTCCAAGTATTCGCGGCCGGCAGGCTCAATAAAATAGTAGTTGCGGAAGCGTTTTTCGCCAACGAGTTCGCGACGGTGCGAAATCAGCCCGCGCTCTTCCATGCGATAGAGCGGGCCGTAGAGGGAACCTTCTTTTACAACAATTGCGTTGTCGGTTCGTTTTTTCAGCTCGGTTTTAATCCGGTAACCGTACATTTCTTCTTCGGTCAGCAGCGTCAAAATCAGAATTTCCACCAAGCCGAATTTCAAATTTTCGATAATATCATCTTCCCAAGACATGCTTCAACACCACCTGACGGAACTTATTATAGCACAAAATAATAAAAAGTCAATACTTTTTTGAAAAAAGTATCTTGACAAATCAAAACTTTTATGATATGATAATAACGGGGAACCCCCAAAAGCTCCCGAAGGCCAAGGGAGAAAAATGAAAATAACAGGAGTTTATTTGACATGAAAAAGACAAAAACATTTGTATCTCTTGCCTTAATTATTGCAATGTTGTTTTGCATAATTCCTTTTTCCGTAAATGCCGATGATAGCGGCATGTTAAATTCCACGCCGATTCCAGAGGGAATTTATTTTATCAGAAATAGACAGTACACCGGAAAATATTTGCAAATTGACAACGACGATGGGCCAAATTATACCACGGATGGACAGCATATGGAAATTTGGGGATTTGACGGAGGGAATTATCAAAAATGGTATATCAAACGTCGAACCGATGGCTATTATGAAATTTCATCTCTTCAAAGTGGACTTTATTTGTCTGTACAGCAGAATTATGAAAATACTGCAGACAAGGAACTGATTCAAACGGCTTATAGCGCAAACAATTCAAGACAACTTTGGAGTATTTCGTACACCTCTCACAACGGATTTGTTTTTCGTCCGAAGTCGGGGGAAGGCGGTAGCAAGGATTGGTGTATGTGTGTTGGCGATTATCTTTTTCCCGTATATGACGGGCGCAACGTGGAACAAAGAAAATATGTAAACAATACAAGTTATAAAGACGAATGGGATATTATAAGTGTATTTCCTACATCAGGAAATGAAATTACATACAACACGAATTTGTGGAACTATTCCCCTGTTCAAGCTTCAACGAACTGCTATGCATATTCCCTCAATAATCAAGTAATTCCAAACACAAATTATTTGTGGTATATGCAGCCAGGGCAAGCAGCAGGATACGAATTAACATCTAATATGATTACTGCAATGACGGTAAAGAGCTTTGTTGAAGCAGATGCAGAAGTTCTCGGCTTTACTTTTTCGCCAATTAGCAAATATGATGTTTGTACCGGAAACACATATAAAGTTGCTTTGGTGGTTGCAAACGGTGTCGATTATCACTGGTATCGAGAAAATCCGGATAAAACATGGTCACATAAGCCCGGAAGAACAGCAGTAACAAAATTGGATGCAAGTTCTCATGTTATATATGATCCCGAGGTTGCAAACAGAAATTATCAATATGCAAATTATTCGACTTTTGTGGGGTATTTTGCCGTTACACCACTTAACAATATGTACTCAGGCTCACAGCAATCGGTTGGTTTACCTGATCATTTTCAACAAATAGAATTTTCTACAAAATCAACTTCTCCAATTCAAAAAGCGAACTCTGTAAACATCAGTAAGGGAATGACTTATTCTGCAATTACAGAGGAAATTGGGCTTCCCCAACGAATGCTAACTTTTGGGCTTATGGTTGTTGAGTATGATTTATCAGATACATCAATTGTGGTTGAATACGCTTATAATATGGAACTCCAAGATTATATTGTATTGGATTATAGAATCCAACCCAAAGGTGAAACAGAATGAAGAAATCGGTTCTTTTAATTTTTATGCTGGTTGTAATCCTCTTTGCAGGGGCTTGCAAAAGCGAAGAAAATGAACAACAAAACGCGAGTAAAAATGCTTATCAATCGCTTAAACCTGTTTCTGTAAATGCGGATCATATTTTAACGGGAATGTCTGTTTCCGAATTTGAAAATTTGATTTCAAGCGATCAATGCATTTCTCTATGCGGGTATTCCTTTTTTGTTGACAGCGAGGAACGGGGAACGGTTGTTCGCTTTGATCCTGTTTATGTGACAGATGTTAAAACGGTTTCGATTAAAAAAGCGTCCATTGAAAATCAAAATAAAATTCAAAAAGGAATGGATGTGTTTTCCGTCGTCGAAACAGTCGGGATTCCATTTCAAAGTGTAACCAGCGGGATTTGTTCCTTGGATTTTCTGACAGAAGCCGATACAGCTTTCCGCATTACGTGGGACGAAAACATGCGTGTAACGGATGTTTTCAATTTAGATGGATAAAAATCATCTTTCTTTTCCTCTCCCCGCGGGTACGCTCGCGGGGAACTCCTCTTGAATGTAACCAACCGCGCAAAACGAAGGCCAAGGGAGAAAACAAGAATGAATAAAAATGTAAGGGAGATGCATACGCAAGCAGAGCAAGAAGAATAAATACCATAAAGGCATGTTTCATTATTTCAGAAAAGGAGTCAGACAAATGAAAAAAGGAGCTGCAATCATTTCCATACTGACTGTGTTGGCAATGGCGTTATGCGGATGTGGTCGCGGGATCGACCCAAAAGGAACGGCGGAAATATCCACCGAGGCAGATTCCGGAGTTGAAACGGACGAACCGACGCACATTTCCGTTCGCGCTTCAAAGATCGGCGCGGAATGGAGAGCAATAGCGGATAGAGAAATTATGATCTGCGAGGTGGATTCCAACATTGGGTTGTCGATATCAAGCAGTCTTTCCGGATACTATATCACAGATGAAAACGCAATCGGCCAAGTTATCCAAGTTGTTGGCAGAATGGAACCACATCTGAACGTTTCGGAAGATCAGGACGGCACGGAACGAGTCTCCAATGCATTCGCAAGCAGGATTGGCGGTTTGAATTTCTATGATGAACACCGTAACACGAGGATCTGTCTTGACATTTATTCAGATTTTGTGAAAATCGGAACGATAGATGGCAAAACATCCACAACGGTCTTTTTTGATGCGGATACAGACTTGACCGCTTTTGGCGAGGAAATCCAATCAATTTTCGATCAGTACGGAAATGTCGGAAGCGGACCGTTTTATTTTAACCAAAAAATCGTTTTATAAATAAGCAATTTATAATTCTTTTCCTTTCCCTGCGGGGAACATCTTTTGCACGTAACCAACCGCGCAAAACGAAGGCCGAGGGTGAAAACGACAAATCAAAGAAAGGACACCAAAATCCATGAAACGAAAACACCTTTGTTCAAAGATCGCTTGTTTACTTGCTTTTCTGATGCTCTTTTGCGCGCTGCCGTTTTCGGTTTTTGCCGATGATGTAGAACCGATTGAACCCGTATACACGGAAGAAAACCCAGCTTTTGAGGACATGGAACCGGAAACGCCCGAGGATCCGGACCCCGACAATCCCGAGTATCCTGTTTTGCCGGAAGATCCCGACGACCCGCCCTATAATCCGGCATATAGCACGATCAGCGAAGGCGTTTACATGATAAAACATTCTGTTGCGGATTACTCGATCAATCTTCCGGGATGCAATATAACGGAAAATACGCAGATGATCCAATGGGTAATCGAACCCAACCGAAATTCCCGATTCAAAATTTGTTCTTTGGGAAACGGTTTGTACTGCCTTCGCAGTATGGAAAAGAATGATATGGGGTTGATGGCCCATAACGGAAAGTTGGTCAATGCCACCATTGGAAAAACCAATAGCGCGTCTGTTGTTCCCATGAAAGCGCAGTGGTTATTTTACAGCAACAGTTACGGATATTATATTCAAAATATGGCAACAGGGCAGGTGATCACATCTCCTTCTTCAACAGGATATGGCGAAGCGTATCTTCTGACGCTTTCCGATTATAGCGGTTCTGCCCTGCAATCGTGGACGCTGACTTCCGTTTCGGAAACGCCGAGCACGGGGGTGGATTTGAGGAATGTAACCGGTAGCATTTTTGCGGGCGATAGTTTCCAATTTACGGCAAGTACCTATTCTTATGTGGTCGGTTGGAACGGACAGCAGGGAATTACATGGTCTGTAACCAATGGCGCCGGAACAGCGACTATTGATACAAATACGGGCGTTTTAGTCGGCCATACCACGGGAACCGTAACTGTTACGGCTGATTATATCGGCTATTCGTCAAGTTGTACGGTTAATATTTTTGAGCCGTTTGAAAGCGGTGCATATTATATTAAAACAAAAGCTAATTCCACCCATAATATTCAAATTGATAATGATGATTCTTCCAACAATTATTTGACTGACGATGCAATCCTTGAAGTTTGGGAGTTTACGGGGGAAGCCCATCAGTGTTGGAATGTTATTCATGTTCAAGATGGATATTATAAATTGATTTCCGTTCGGAGCGGAAAAGCAATTACTGTCCAATCAAGTTATGTGAACAGCGATAATAAAACGTTGGTTCAGCAAGCTTTTGAGGAGAACAATAATCGGCAGCTTTGGAAGATTACGCTATCTTCCTATGGCGGTTACATTATTCGTCCCAAATCGGGAGAGGATTACTCCACCGATTGGTGTATGGCAACTCGTAACAGTTGGCCAATGCCATGGGATGGAAGAAATGTAATTCAAGGAGACTATGTTGACAATACAAGTTATTATGATGAATGGTTGTTTGAAAGGGCTATCTATGGTACAAAAGGATATAGAAATGTAACATCTACCGGCATAAACTGCCATGGATATGCAACAATGAGAGGGGATGCGCCGGCTGGTTGGCTAACGACAACACAACCATATTTGAATTCTAATTTTGATTTTTCAGATACACCAACTGTGGGATCTATTTCTTCCGCTCAAATAGCACAGGTGCGTGGAAACGTAAAAAATGATTTTGAAACATGGCTTTCCGCTAATTACTATAATGCTGTTGAAGAAACAGACTTTGATAATAACGGAGCCAATAGAATTTTGGGAACCAATCAATATCGTGTTGCATTAAAAGTTGGACTCCATTATGTTGAGATTGCCACGGGATTATATAGACTCTGTTTTGACTACCATTTTTGGTATCAAACTGCATCAGGACAATGGGCAAACAAACATGGGGCAACCCCGTCAGAACTGTTACCCGAAGGTATCACGCCTCTGTCTACAAGTACGTCGGGATGGAATTTGGATTATCTTTATAACGGGACAACAACGCAAACATACACATATTTCTATGATGGACCGGTTTATATTTATATTATAAGTGAATGAACCTAATGGGGGTATTTATGGGAAAAATAGGAAAAAAAGGACAGCTACTGTTGCTTTTAACTTTTTTTATATGTTTACAATTTCCGTCGTGCGCAACGAACGGGGGCGGAGACGCAAATCAAAAAATACCCGTCGAATCCCTGCTGTCATCCTCGGGATATTCCCCGAAGGGAAGTATGATGAAACAACTCCCCAATGTTGAAAACAAACCGCTTTCCGAATTGACCGCGTATTCGTTTGATTCGTTTCGTTTTCCCATGCGGTCAAGAAATTTTACCGGTTTTAGGATAGACGCTACCTCGAGCGAAATTCATTCGCTGGAAGTGTTTCATGCGAGCTTTCCCGTAGAATATATCAAAAAGATTGATAAAGAGCATCTTTACACGGTCAGCAAATTGGAAAAAGACGACGTACAATTTTATGTCTATTGCGTTTTTAACCGAGAGACCAAAAAGCTGACGAAAAAAGACGGCGTTCCGAAAAACGGAACATACGAAACTTGGGAAACGACAGGCGAATATTATTTCGTGAATCGGAAATTGTCGCACGCGGATTTTGAAAGGATCAACGTCGGCGATTCGTTGGAGTCGGTATTATCCTTGGACCCGATGTTTGAAGTGACATGGGATCTGCATTCTTTCAGGCCCGTTACGGAAACGGTTTTGCTTTTGGCGGACGGGATTGAACTGATTGAAACCCAGAACCCCACGGACGGGGCCGATTTGTTCACCGTTTCCAAGAAAACGTTTCTTCCGTTCGGGTCGAATCCGCGCGTCCCGTTGGGAATTGCTCCCGAGCAGACAGCAACGTATCATTTGCTCCAATTGAACGACTTGGAATTGCCTTAATCATCTTTCTTTTCCTCTCCCCGCGGGTACGCTCGCGGGGAACCGATTATCAAAGTGAAAATGCAATTTTAGAAACGTGGGCATTTACGGGGGAAGCCCATCAGTGCTGGAATGTTATTCATGTTCAAGATGGATATTATAAATTGATTTCCGTTCAAAGCGGGAAAGTCAAATTTATTGTTACATGATCACAATATCTTAACAATCAGGAGAATCATACGAATGAAAAAGAAAACCGTTTTTATTTGCATAGCAGTTCTGTGTGTAATAGCGTTAGGAATCGGAGCAACGGCAATGTCGCTTTCAACATGGAGCCATAAAATAAAAGAATCCAAAACATGGGAAGATGAAGATGGATGGCTTATGAAGGACTTTGATCAATTTCAAAACACGGATATTGAAGACCTGAAAACCTATGATTTTGAAACCTTCTATCTGAACTGCCCGAGATGGAATGTCAATTTCGCTTCCAACAGCGCCATTAACTCTCTTCAACTGATGAATGAAGTTTATCCCGTTGAATATATCCATAAAATCGATGAAAATAATATTTGTGTGGTTTACCGCTTTTTCTATGATTATCTGAAATTTGATCCGACATATGCTTTTGTTTTCTTCCAAAAGCAAATTACGGATCATAAAATGGAAAAATGGAACAGGACAGGGGAAGTTTATTTTGCTAACAACCTTTTGACCTTTGAAAATTATAAGCATATAACGGAAGGCGTTTCGGTTGAGGAATTACTCAAATTGGATATTGGCGCAGCGTATGATTATTGCTATGGGGGTCGCGAATTGATTCGCAATACGGAAACATCTGAAATAACGAGGGTTTCCTTTACAACATGGCGTATCTTATCTGACGGAATCTTGGTTATTACAGCGGATAAACCATACGAGCCGGATTCAGATATCAATCATCTTGCGGAATATAAGATCAGCCAAGTGAAATTAATTCCATATGGAAGCGAAGAAATGCCGAAATGGATTTCTTTGAAAAATTTTGAAATACTATCTTGCTTTCAGCAATCTCAATAAAAAATTCGTTTGCATATAACATCGTTTATTTGTTTTTCTTTCGTTCCCGCGGGCGTTGCCCGCGGGGAACTCCTCTTGCATGTAACCAATCGCGCAAAACGGCGAGTTATGGTATAACCGCGGGAAATCGCGCCAACGGCTTATTGCAATTGAGAGGGGTACAAAATGAAAAAAAGATGGGGTTCTGTTATCCTGACATTATTGACAGTGCTTTCTTTTTCATCATGTTCACATCATCAAATTGTGGGGGATCAAACCTCGGAAGTTGACGTTGAGCATGAGCCGATATCCTATGATTTTATTCGCGACCAAGACGGAACATGCCGTTTGGTTTTGGATGATCACTATGAATCTTTAGACCTTTATCGCGATTTGAACGAAATTGACGGCGTTTGGTTTCCGTCTCTGCGGGAAATGGTCGATGCGGTGCGTGAAAAAAGGCTGACAAACCTTCAGCTGGGCGCGCTGTTCGGAAATTCCCAAACCATACAAATACCAGATATTGAAACCTGCAAAGAGCCGAATCTTCCGAAAGATTGGAAAACGGAAGATGTCGGATTGAAAAACGATTGTGTGGAGTTTGGACTTTTGAACGGGGAATCTTTTGGAGCGGCGATGATGTTTTCGGATGCGGATGCTTTTGAAAAATGTCGTTCTGTCTATTTGAATGATTTAAGCGAGAATCCGAATGTCGAAATCAACAATCAAAAAACAGATGAAGATGGAAAAACCATCATCGAATACCAAACAGGCGTTGGCCGTTTCCAAGAAATTCGTTATAACTGTTCCAAAGATGGAACAACTTGGGAAGTGAAAGAGACATATTGCGTGGAAAGTTACGACGAAACATATTCGCGATCGCCCGACAGTCCTCTTTGGGTCTATATATCTTGCAGGGGAGAGGAGTGGTCGATGTTTGTAATGCTTTTGCATTTGGAAACCGCCCCCTCTACGGAAGAAATACTCCAATTCAGCATATAAATTTCTTTGATCGATTGGAACACCGCCGTGAAAAAAACATCGCTGATTCTGTTTGCCGTCTTGCTGCTGTCCCTGTTTGGCTGCGCGCGCGGCAGTGTGTCTCCCGAACCGGCAATTGCCGGCGGGGAGCAGAGCAATATCAATTGCAATGATTACCAAAGCTATGAAACCTTTTTGGCAACATCGGACTTGCCGAAAAATTTTATTCGGTACGAACGCCTGCGTGATTTTGGCGATTTCGTTCATTTTTGCTCTCTTTCGGAAGATTGGAGTTATTGCAGTTACTTTTATGAATTGATCGACGAAAATCAGTACCAATTCTTTCTGTATATCGATGAACTGAATGATTTACGGCAAAATGCAACGCCTGACGGAGAAACGATCAAGCGTGTTCGTTTGCTGGATCCGGTTGAAATGGGGGCGGATTTGCGTTTTTCACCTGAAAAAGGGAAATCTGTTTTGCTGTTGAATGATGTGCAATATACGTATGCCGACGGTCAAATCGTATCCATTGAATGGAATGCAAACGGAAATCGGTTCCGAATGCAAGCGCATTCCTCTATGGAATCTTATCCAATCGACCGCAATGCCACGCTTTACAGTCAATTGTTAACCCAAAATACCGCTTTGCAAGCAACTGCGGCGGTTCGATCCATTGGCGAATAATCGTTATTTTGATCAAAAAAGCCGCACAAAGGATGGTGAATGATTCGGCAATGAAAAAACGGTGTTATATCCTGTTGCTCTTCATTTGTTTCGCGTTGATTTGCTCCGCTTCATGCGGAGCGGCCCGTGAAAACGAAACAAAAGCGACGGAAGATACTTCCTTATTGCAATCAGATATGGTTCATATCCACTCGTTCAGTTTCCAATCCTATTCAAGTCTTTCAAAAGCGTTTCAAAGCGGTACGGAAGAAAACGAATGGGTACTCTGGTATGCGGAAGAAAATGAAAAAATCGCGGATTTGTGCCGGTACATTTCTTCCGGAAAGGGCGCATTGCGTATTCCGTGTGTGCGCGGATCGGAGATGCCGTTTTATGAAAGAAGCGGTTTTTCCAATATTACGCTCTTTGAAAAAGAGCTTTTCGGAGAACCTTGGATTTGGTATTATGGCAAAGTCGGAGCAAACATGGTAACGGTTCAAACGATGTACTATGGAAATACGGAACAGGCAGACGTGCTTTCTCGTTCCACTTCCTGTTCCGAGTTTTTGAAAATTCTTGCTCCGACCGCTCCGAATATCGACAATTACACACAATTCCAATCCTATCGGAATGTGTATGAAAAAACGGTTCGTATCGGAGAAAAAGATATTCGTTGTCTGGTTGCGGAATTGGCCGAAAGTTCTCAAATCTATTTTGAATTTGTGTTTGACGATATGTTTGTGATTCTGCATGGTCAGAGTACAGACATTGAAACTTTGATCGACGACGGGCTTTCTTTTTCTCTCTACTCATAAACTTTCTTTTCCTCTCCCCGCGGGTGCGCTCGCGGGGAACTCCTCTTGCATGTAACCAATCGCGCAAAACGGCGATAGAGTCAATACAGGCCCGATTTGTTCGGGCAAATCTGAACTGCATCGGAGATTCGCCATGAAGAAACTTCCGCTGATTCTTTTCGTTGTCGTGCTGCTGTGCGTTGCGGTCTTGGTTTCGTTTTGCTCGCGCGGCGCGCCGTAACCGCCGTCAGATTTCGTGTTTTCGCATGCGTTTTTTCATAAGATATATTAGATATTACTCCTTTCTTTTTTTCCCCCGCGGGCGTTGCCCGCGGGGTTTTTTGTATTTTGTGGACTTATTGCAAACCGATGAATAAAAGCCTCATCCGTCGCCTGCGGCGACACCTTCTCCGACAGGAGAAGGCACAAATATGGCCTTTGGGAAACACACTGATTTCAACTTTTTCTTTGCTTGCGGACATCGTGAGCCTTCCCCTTGGGGGAAGGTGTCGCCGCAGGCGACGGATGAGGCCTTCGGCGATCTAACCGTAAGTATTCAAACTCCTTCCACCGTTCGCTCCGCTCGCGGTCCCCCCTCCCCCAAGGGTGGAGGTTCAAACAACAGCCATCGAAAGGATCATTTCGGTTTGTTTTCCAATGGGTTGTCTTTTTACCTCCTCCTTGGGGGAGGTGTCGCGGCCGCTTGCGGACGTGACGGAAGGAGTTTTTTTGCCTTTTCAATTTTTCCATCATTTTCCGTGGGAGGGTTTTTCAAACGACTGTCCATTGTGAAACGGGTTTTCCATTAAAATATTTTGTCGTTTTTTCCCGTTCGGAAATTTTGCCCCGCGCCGTATTCCGACAAATTTTACGCCCCCGATGTGCTATGATAGAAGCAGCATGGACAAGCATTCTACGAAAGGAACCGCTTCTATATGATCAGAACCAACCACCAAATCGCCTACGACGACCGCGACGGCGTACTCGTGATCCGTCTTTCCGGCGAAATCGACCACCATTCTGCCGTGAACGTCCGCACCCACATTGACGAAAAGCTCCTTGCGGAACGTCCCGCGCGCGTCTGCCTCGACCTCTCCGCCATCGACTTTATGGATAGCTCCGGCCTCGGCCTGATTATGGGCCGCTACTCGCTCGTTCGCCGCTACGGCGGCAATTTCACCGTGATCGACCCCACTCCCGCCGCCAAAAAAATGATCGACCTCGCGGGGATGGAACGCATGATCCCCATTCATTACACACATTCGGAAAGGAAATGAAACCATGAACAGAACCACCATTGATTACACCGCCCGCGTTGAAAACGAACTCGACCTTACCATGCCGTCCCTCTCGGTCAACGAGGGGATGGCGCGCGCCGCCGTGGCCGCCTTTTGCGCCCAGCTCAACCCCACCGCCGTGGAGCTTGCCGACCTGAAATGCGCCGTTTCCGAGGCAGTTACCAACTGCATTGTCCACGCCTATCGCGATACCGCAGGCGACATCCGCATCAACGTCAAGCTCTGCGAGGGACGGATCGTTCAGGTGGAAATCCGGGATAAGGGCTGCGGCATTGCCGACGTTAAAAAGGCCCGCGAACCGCTCTACACCACCGACGCCGCGGGGGAGCGGAGCGGCATGGGCTTTACCGTTATGGAGAGCTTTTGCGATTCGGTCCGCGTTTCCAGCCGATTGGGGCGCGGAACGTCCGTTATCCTGCTCAAACGGTTACATCAGGCATAACCTGCCAAGCGAAAGGAGCTTTTGAAATGGTCGAACAAGTGGCCGTTCATGAGCGGAACAGCGAGCTTTTGGAGCGTTTCCGCCGCGGCGATCCCGACGCCGAGGAATCGCTCGTCCGCGAAAACATGGGGCTGGTGCGGAGCGTTGCCGTCCGTTTTACGGGGCGGGGAACCGAATTTGACGATCTGATGCAGATCGGCACCATCGGAATGATCAAAGCCATCCGCTCCTTTTCCCCCGAGCATGGAACGCTCTTTTCCACCTACGCCGTTCCGCTGATCGTTGGGGAGATCCGCCGCCATCTGCGCGACGACGGCCCCATGAAAATCAGCCGCATTTACCGGCGGCAGGGAATGGCGCTCATGCACGAAAAGAACCGCATTCTCGCGGAAGAAGGGCGCGACGCGGGCATTGCCGAGCTGGCGGCTCTTTGCGGCATCAGCGCGGAGGAAGCGGCCGTATCGCTCGACGCGCTCTCGCCCATCGCCTCGCTTTCGGACACCGTTGGCGGCGACGAGAGCGGCATAACGCTCGAGGGAACGATTGCGGACGAGGAGAGCGAGCATGAAGCCGAGCGCATCTGCGACCGCGTTGCGTTGGCGCAATCCATCGGCAAACTGCCGCCGCTTTGGCGGAAAATCGTCCTCTTGCGGTATTACCGCAACCGCACCCAGCAGGAAACCGCCGACGAGCTCGGCCTGTCGCAGGTCAAGGTCTCCCGCGAGGAGAAAAAGATTCTGCAAAGCCTGCGCGCCGCGCTCTCGTAACCGAGGCGGATGAAATGTCCGGTTTTTTTAAGGTGTGTCGGGGGCATTTTTCAAAAACTTTGATAAACGCTTGACAACCCATGGGGAAATATGGTAAAATAAAGGCGAGAAAAATGTCGGCGCACGGCATTTTCATTTCAAAAAAACGGAGGAAATATTACCATGGCAAGAATCGTTCTGAATGAAACATCCTATCACGGCGCGGGCGCGATCAAAGAGATCGTCGGCGAGGTCAAGGGCAGAGGACTGAAAAAAGCTCTCGTTTGTTCCGATCCCGATCTGGTCAAATTCGGCGTTACCAAAAAGGTCCTCGACGTTCTCGACGGCGCGGGGCTTCCGTATGAACTTTATACCGAGATCAAACCGAACCCCACCATTGAAAACGTGCAGCACGGCGTTGCGGCGTTCAGGAAGAGCGGCGCGGATTATCTGATTGCGATTGGCGGCGGCTCCTCGATGGACACCTGCAAGGCCATCGGCATTATCATTGCCAACCCCGAGTTCGAGGATGTGCGCAGTCTGGAAGGCGTGGCTCCCACCAAATATCCGTCCAAACCCATCATCGCCATTCCCACAACGGCGGGAACGGCCGCGGAAGTTACCATCAACTACGTGATCACCGATGTGGAGAGGAAGAGAAAGTTCGTCTGCGTGGACGTGCACGATATTCCCGTGGTTGCCATCATCGACCCCGAAATGATGAGCACCATGCCCAAGGGACTCACCGCCGCAACGGGCATGGACGCGCTCACCCATGCCATTGAAGGGTACATTACCAAGGCCGCTTGGGAGATGACCGACATGTTCCATCTGAAAGCCATTGAGCTGATTGCCAAGAACCTGCGCGGCGCGGTTGCCAACACGCCCGAGGGCAGAGAGGGAATGGCCCTCGGCCAATACATTGCGGGCATGGGCTTCTCCAACGTGGGGCTGGGCATCGTTCATTCCATGGCGCATTCTCTTGGCGCGGTTTACGACACGCCCCACGGCGTTGCAAACGCCATCCTGCTCCCAACGGTTATGGAATACAACGCGCCCGCAACGGGCGAGAAATACCGCGACATTGCCAAGGCGATGGGCGTGGAAGGAACCGAGAAGATGACGCAGGCCGAATACCGCAAAGCCGCGGTGGACGCCGTTCGTCAGCTCTCCAAGGATGTGGGCATTCCGCAGGATCTCAAAGGCATTGCGAAAGAAGAGGACATCCGTTTCCTCGCCGAATCCGCCATGGCGGACGCCTGCCGCCCCGGGAACCCGAAGGATCCCACGCTCGAAGACATCATCGCGCTCTACCAATCGCTGATGTAATTCCGGCTTTTGCAAAACGGAACCGGAAAGGCGGTGCTGGACATGACGGCAAAAGAAGTTTTTCAAACGTTAATGGGAGAAGCGCGGTATCGGTGGGATACCACCTGCGACGGGCTGATTGCGGGCGATGAAAACAAGGTCGTTCACAAGGCGGGGACCTGCTTTAAGCTGACGGCGGAGCTGATCGATCGGGCGGCAAAGTCCAATGTCGATCTGATCATCACGCACGAGCCGACCTTTTCGCAAAGCGACGTTCCGAGCGAGATTACGGGAAAGATCGACCTGCTGAAGCTGAAATTGCTGAACGAAAGCGGGATCACGGTCTATCGCTTCCACGACCATGCGCACAACTCCGACCCCGACTATATCCACGCGGGATTTATCAAGGCGATCGACCTGAAAATCGGGAAAACCTTCGAGCGGGAAAGCCTCGGCATATGCAGGTATCAATTGGCCGAAACGGTTACAACGCGCGATCTGGCCGTCCGCATCCGCGAAAAATTGGGCGTTGAGTTCGTCAGGATCGTCGGCAGGGACGATTATCCCTTGGAAACGGTCTGCCTCGGGCTGGGGTCGGTCGGCATGGCGCAGATCAACAAGCTCTTCGACCCCGGGTGCGACCTGTTCATAACAGGGGAAGTCGGGGAAGTGCGCGTGGACGAATATGTTCGCGACGCGTGCTTTTTCGGGGAGAACAAGTCGGTTCTGGTGCTCGGTCATTACAGCTCCGAATACGCGGGCATGCGGCTTCTGGCCGAAACGATGAACCAACGGATCGTTCCAACGGCGTATCTCGATTGCGGCGAGGTCTATCACGGCGTCTGAACGGCGCGCGAGAGACGACAATTTCATATTTCCGGCAAAGAACAGGCGTCCGTTTGGACGCCTGTTCTTGCGCTTGCCCGCGCCAAACTGCAAAAAACGGTTGACAAACAGGCAAAAATATGGTACACTTGTGATAAAGGGAACCTCTGAAAATTCTTCGCATTCGGGAGCGACCGAGTCTTTTCCGCCATCTTGCGCCAGAGCTTCTTGCCGACGCGCCGCTTTGGTGGGTCTAACGAAAATTTTTCTCGTATCCGAAGCGCGCAGAATGTCCGGAAGTCCCCTAAAAACCCAGAAAGGAGCGAATGAAACATGAAACCGTATCTGGTGATCCAACTGATCCTCTTATCGGCCGTCGGCGTTCTGCTGATCGTTTTCGGATTGCTCCTTTGGATCGGAAAGAAGATCTCTTTGATTCATGAATATCATTACCGGAACGTCCGTCCGAAGGATATTCCCGTTTACACCCGTCTGATGGGGATCGCGCTTCTGGTATTCGGCGCGGCCCTCGTTGCAACGGGCGTTCTCAACGCGCTGTTCGATACATCGCTCGGGTGGATTGCGTTCGCGGTGGGAATGGTCGTCTTTTTCCTCCTTGCCAACCACGCGCAAAACACCTATAACGGCTCGTGGTTCGGTTGAACGTTGCAAAAAACGCGGGTCTTTGCCTATTCGTTCCGTAGAATCGTCGTTTTTTCGCGGACTCTACGGAGCGTGGGTGTTCTTTTGCCTCGGAATATGCTATCCTGTTGCCAACGGAAAAGGAGGATCGGACGATGGATCAGATCAAAACGGGAAAGTTCATTGCGGAAGTCAGAAAAGAGCGGGGGTTGACACAGCGGCAACTCTCGGATCGGCTGATGATCAGCGATAAAACGGTCAGCAAATGGGAGTGCGGCAACGGGATGCCCGAGGTTGCGCTCATGCTCCCGCTCTGCGAGGTTCTCGGCATCAGCGTGAACGAACTGCTTTCGGGCGAACGGTTGTCCGATTCCGACTACCGAAAAAAAGCGGAGGATAACATGATGAACTTAATGGAAGAACGCGAGCGGAACAAAAAGAAGGTGTATTTGCAAATCGCGGTTGCCGTTGCCGTTGTATTGCCCGCCTTTGCGCTGCTTATGTTGGCGGGGCTTGCGGATTTACAGACTTGGCTGCGCTGGACGTTGATCGGTATTGGTGGATTTCTGGTGATCGGCGGATGCACGATTGCCGCTGCGGTGGACATTCACACGGGGACCTTTGAATGCCGCTATTGCAAAACGCGCTTTGTTCCCTCGGCGGGCGCATATATCGCGGGACCGCACACAATCCTGACCCGCTTCCTCAAATGCCCCAACTGCGGCAAAAAGAGCTGCTGCCGCCGCAGACTGACGCATTGAGCCGACCGCCAAGGGCGGGGAAATGCCGCGCTCCCCATGCCGCAAAAAGAAAAAAAGAGGGCGTTTCCCGCGGGAAACGCCCTCTTTTTTTGCGTTCAGAGCAACGCTTTGATTTTTTCTTCCAGCTTTTCGGGCTTGGTGGCAGGGGAGAAGCGACCAACCACGTTGCCCTCGCGGTCAATCAGAAATTTTGTGAAATTCCATTTGATGTTGCCGCCGAAAACGCCCTTTTTCTGCGCGCGGAGCCAATTATAAAGCGGGTCGGCGTTCTTGCCGTTCACGTCGATTTTCGAGAACTGCGGAAAGGTGACGTCGTAGTGCAGTTTGCAGAACTCCACAATTTCGCCGTTGCTCCCGGGCGCTTGGTGCATAAATTGGTTGCAGGGGAAATCGAGGATCACAAGCCCCTGTTCCGCATATTGCCGGTAAAGGTTTTCCAGCCCCTCGTATTGCGGGGTAAAGCCGCACCCCGTGGCCGTGTTGACCACCAGCAGAACCTTCCCGCGGTATTCGGAGAGCGAAACGTCCTCTCCCGCAATGTTTTTCACGGTGAAATCGTAAATATTCATGTTCGTATCCTTTCCAAATTCAATTGAGTTCAATTTAATTATACCGTTTTGCGCGGTGTTTGTCAAGCGTTTTTTGAAAAAAAGAAAAGTCTTTTTTCTCTTTCGCTTGACTTTTTCCCCGTTTCATGGTAACATAGTATATGGAATTCATATCTTCGAAAGGAATCCGAAATGAAATTACCCCAAGATATTCGCTATGTCGGCGTCAACGACCGCCGGATCGATCTGTTTGAAGGGCAGTATGTCGTCCCGAACGGAATGGCCTATAACTCCTACGTTGTTCTCGATGAAAAAATTGCCGTTTTCGACACGGTGGACGCCAAATTCACCCATGAATGGCTGGATAACCTCGAAGCCGCGCTCGGCGGCCGGAAGCCCGATTACCTGATCGTTCAGCACATGGAGCCGGACCATTCCGCAAACCTGCTCAATTTTCTGAAAACCTACCCGAACGCCGCCGTGGTTGCAACGGCGAAAGCCTTTGCTATGATGGAGAATTTCTTTGAGGGATTCTCGCCGGAGAAAAAGCTGATTGCGGAGAACGGCGGAACGCTCTCGCTCGGCAGGCATACCCTGACCTTTGTTCACGCGCCCATGGTGCATTGGCCCGAGGTGATGGTAACATACGATTCCGCGTCCAAAACCCTCTTTTCGGCCGACGCGTTCGGCAAATTCGGCGCGCTGGACGCGGAAGAGGATTGGGCATGCGAGGCGCGGCGGTACTACTTCGGCATTGTCGGCAAGTACGGCGCGCAGGTGCAGCTCCTGCTGAAAAAGGCCGCCTCGCTGGACATTCAGACCATCTGCCCGCTCCACGGTCCCGTGCTTTCCGAAAACCTCGGCTACTATCTCAACCTCTACAACACATGGTCGTCCTACGGCGTGGAGAGCGAGGGCGTGATGATCGCCTATACCTCGGTTTACGGCAATACGAAAAAGGCGGTGGGGTTGTTGGCCGACGAGCTGAAAGCCCGCGGCTGCCCGAAAGTGGTTGTTACCGACCTTGCGCGCGACGACATGGCCGAAGCCGTTGAGGACGCGTTCCGCTATGGAAAACTCATTCTTGCCACCACCACCTACAACGCCGATATTTTCCCGTTCATGCGCACCTTCATCGAGCATCTGACCGAGCGCGGCTACCGCAACCGCACCGTTGGGCTGATCGAAAACGGCTCGTGGGCGCCGCTGGCCGCCAAGGTGATGAAAGAGCTGTTCGCAAACAGCAAAGAAATTACGTGGCTGAATACCACGGTCAGAATCAAATCCGCGCCGAACGCCGAAAATCGGGAGCAGATCAAGGCCATGGCCGAGGAGCTCTGCCGCGACTACATCGCCCTTTCGGGAGAAAAAGCGGACAAAAACGACATGACCGCGCTGTTCCGCATCGGTTACGGTCTCTATGTGGTAACGTCGAACGACGGCAAGAAGGACAACGGCCTGATTGTCAATACCGTTTCGCAGGTTACGAACACACCCAACCGCGTTGCGGTAACGATCAATAAGGCGAACTATTCGCATCATGTTATCAAACAAACGGGAAAGATGAACGTCAACTGCCTTTCGGTGGAAGCGCCGTTCAAGGTGTTTGAAACTTTCGGGTTCCAAAGCGGCCGGAACGTGGATAAATTCGCGGATTGCGCGCCGAGCCGGTCGGATAACGGTCTCGTGATCCTGCCCAAATATATCAACGCGGTTATGTCGCTCGAGGTGGAGCAGTATGTCGATCTCGATACCCACGGCATGTTCATCTGCAAGGTTACGGAAGCGCGCGTGATCAACGACCGCGAGACCATGACCTATACCTACTATCAGAACAACGTCAAACCCAAGCCCGAAACCCAAGGCAAAAAGGGTTATGTTTGCAAGGTGTGCGGTTATGTTTACGAGGGCGAGGAACTCCCCGAGGATTTTGTTTGCCCGCTCTGCAAGCACGGAGCCGCCGATTTTGAACCGATTCAATCATAACATTACGATAGAACAAGGAGATTTTCAAAAATGAACACCACCGTTTCCATACCGCGCCCCGAGTATCCCAACCCGCAATTTGCCCGCGAAAATTGGATCAACCTCAACGGCGAATGGGAGTTTGAACGCGACCGGTCCGACAGCGGGGAAGCCCGCGGGCGGCATATGGCGGAGCGTCTTTCGGAAACCATCACCGTTCCGTTCTGCATGGAAAGCGAGCTTTCCGGCGTTGGTGATACCGATTTTTGCAACGCGGTCTGGTATCGCAAGGCCGTAACCCTGCCCGAGGACTTTTCGGGCGAGGGAAAGCGCGTGTTCCTGCATATCGGCGCGTGCGATTATCGCACCACCGTGTATGTCAACGGGGAGCGCGTCGGCGTGCATACGGGCGGGTACATCTCGTTTTCGTTTGAGATTACCGCCTACCTGCGCGAGGGAGAAAACGCAATCACGATCCGCGCGCAGGACGACGTTCGGGGCCGGAAACAACCCGCGGGGAAGCAGAGCGGCCGCTACGGCTCCTACGGCTGTTATTATACGCGCACCACGGGCATCTGGCAAACGGTATGGCTGGAAAGCACGCCCGCGGCCTACATCAAGTCCTTCCGCGTGTTTCCGAACCCCGCCGAGGAACGGCTCGGCATTGAGGCGGCGTTCGTTTCCGATTCCCCCGAAACGTTTACGGCAACCGCTTTTTACCACGGCAAAAAGGTGGGAAGCGCGAAAGCGGAAATCACGTCCGCTTCCGCCGTTTTGGAGCTTGACCTTTCCGAGCTTCATCTTTGGGAGCTTGGCAACGGCGAACTCTACGACCTGACGCTGACGTTCGGCGACGACGTCGTTCAAAGCTATTTCGGCATGCGCACCGTGGAGAGCCGCAACGGGTATCTCTACCTCAACGGCAAGCCCGTTTTCCAGCGCTTGGTGCTGGATCAGGGCTTTTATCCGGACGGCATTTATACCGCTCCCGACGACAGCGAGTTGCTTGCCGATATTCAACGCTCCATGATGATGGGCTTCAACGGCGCGCGCCTGCACCAGAAGATCTTCGAGCCGCGCTTCCTCTACCATTGCGACCGCTTGGGCTACATGGTCTGGGAAGAACACGGCAACTGGGGCATGGACATTTCAAACGCCGACGCATGGAAGTTTTTCCCCGAATGGAGCGAGGCCGTTGAGCGCGATTTCAACCACCCCGCCATTATCGGCTGGTGCCCGTTCAACGAGACGCAAATCAATCAGGATCCCGATTATCTCCGGTTCGGGTACGAGCTGACCAAACGGCTGGATCCCACCCGACCCGTTATTGAAACTTCGGGGTGGTCCCATGTTGCGGGCGTTGGCGATATGATGGATTGGCACGATTACGACCAGAATCCCGAAACGTTCCGCCAGAGATACATGGATGTGGCGAACGGGGGAACCATCGTCAGTAAAAAGCATTTGACGTTTGAGATTCGCCCCACCTTCATCAGCGAGTACGGCGGCATCCGTTGGGACATTGACAACACCGCGGAAAACAGTTGGGGCTACGGCAACACCCCGCAGAGCGAGGAAGAGTTTTTGGAGCGGTTCAAGGGACTTGCCGAGGCGTTGCTTCAAAACCCGTTCATCGGCGGCCTGTGCTATACGCAATTGACCGACGTGGAGCAGGAGATCAACGGGCTGTATACCTACGGCCGCAAACCCAAATTCGACCCCGCCTTTTTCTACGGCGTTCTGACGCAACCCGCGGCGTTTGAACAGACGGCCGAGCAAACAGGGAAGGATCCGCGGTAAATGTTTCATTTGACTTTTGAACTCTATGAAGACGCATATTTGTGGATGAATCGGTGCATTTTCCGAAAGGTTCCCGAAGTTCAGAAACAAAAGAAATCGGTAAGAGGCTTGTTCTTCTGGCTCATTGCGTACTGCGCTTTCATGTCGGCGTTATTTTTACTGACCATCAAAACCGCCCCCCGAACGATGGGCGTCGGCGTTGCGGTAAATGTCGTTATCCTGATTGTGGTAATTATTGCGCTTTTCGGAGTTTCCCGGGAAGCAAAAAACCTACCCGAAACGGTTCATAAAATGTGCGAATCGGGAGAGTATCTCTGCGGGGAAACGATGGAGTATTCTTTTGAGGATGAATTCTTCCGATGTGTGGACAGTAGGGGGGAAGAACGCCACCGGTATTCGATTCTCAAACAAATATATTCGGATGAAAACTATCTGTATATCAGAAAAGAATCGTTAATGGCGTTTTATATTATCCCTTTTACCGCTTTTCGGGATGCGGAAGAAAAAAACGCTTTTCTGCAATTCCTTTCCGAAAAAACGGGAGTTCAGATTCAATAACCAAAGAAAGAGGACCGACGCGCAGGCGCCGGTCCTCTTTCTTTGGGGTTCAATCTTCCTTTTTCTTCTTTTTGGTCGCAACCGCGGCAAATACGGCCGCGGCTCCCATTGCGGGGATCGCCGCGCCGACGCTGGATTTGCAGGAAGCGTTTTTCGGGGCTTCCGTCGTCTCGCTTTCCGTTGCCGGCGGTTCGTCGGCGGTTACAGGCTGCGTTGTTTCGGTCGGGGTCGGAGCGGTCGTTTCCGTCGCTTCGGTTTGCTTGGCGGTCTCGCTCGGCGAGCCGAGGCGGTCGGAGAGTTTTTTGCTCAACAGCCAAGGCAGAATATCGGTTCGGGAATAAACCGGCCCCCAGATATTATGCGCGCTGTTTTCGTATACCGTATAAATGCATTCGTCCCCGCCCGTATCAATAATTTCGTTCACCATTCTTTCGGTGCCATGCGGCGGAACCGTGGGGTCTGCCGAACCGTGGAACGTCCAAATGGGAATATCGCGGATCAGGTCGGCTTTCCGGTAGTCCGCGCCGCCGCATAGGGGCATGGCCGCCGCAAACAGATCGGGGTGGCGCACCAGCAGATCCCATGTGCCGTAGCCGCCCATGGAAAGGCCGGTCACATACACGCGGTCGGGATCAACGCTGTAAGTCGCTTTGGTCTGTTCAAACAGCTCTACCGCCGCCGCGAGAACCGCCGATTCGGGGATCTTTTCGCTGTCGTATTCGCAATCCGTCCATTGCTCCACATTCACCCATTTGCTGTCGGCGGGGCATTGCGGCGCGAGGACAATGCAATCGTAAATTTCCGAGCTTACTTTTTTGAACGGTTCGCAGATGCCGGTTTTCAATTGGGATTCGTTATCGTTTCCGCGCTCTCCCGCGCCGTGGAGAAACAGGATCAGCGGGTATTTCTTTGCGGCGTTGTAATCTTCCGGCAGAAAGATGCGGTATTGGAGCGTGGTTCCGGTGGAAGAGGTAAACGATTCGGCTTTGAATAATGTGGTCATGTCAAATTCATCTCCTCGGTCGTTTTTGAGAACGATATTTGCCGAAGCGGCAAACGGGAACGAAAAGATCAGCAAAAGGATTACAGCCGAAAAGAATCCTTTTCGCAGGGCGTGCGCGCGTTGTTTCATATGCGGTTCCTCTTTCTTTGAAATTGTCGGGATGGACTGTTTTTATTTTACCACATTTCCCCGAAAATGTAAATCCGTTTTTTTGCTATAAATCTTCGATTTTCACGTTTTTATTTGCTTTGCGAAAAAAAGAGATTTTCACCGTTTCCGCATGAAAAAGCAAAATCGGAAAATACTGATGTTGAATCCGGTGCAAAAGCGAGGGGCAGGGAATGGTTTTTTCGTCGTTGGCGTTTCTCTATGCGTTTCTTCCCGCCGTTCTCGCCGCCTGCTATCTTTGCCCGCGGCGGTGGAGAAACGCCGTGCTGTTGCTGTTCAGCCTTTTGTTTTACGGTTGGGGCGAGCCAAAATTCATTTTGCTGATGGTCGCCTCTTTTACGGCGGCATACGCGTTCGGCTTTCCCATTGCGAAAAATCGGGTGGAAAAGCCGGCCGCGGCGCGGCGGTGGTTGATCCTCTCGCTTTCGGTTTCGCTTTCCGCGCTCTTGTTTTTCAAATATTACGATTTCGGCGCCGAAACGCTTTCCCGCCTGCCTTTTTGGAATCTCCCGATCCTCGGGCTTCGCCTGCCCGTTGGAATTTCGTTTTATACCTTTCAGATCATGTCCTATTCCATCGATCTCTACCGCGGCGACGCCGAACTCCAACGGAATTACGCCGCGTTCGGGACCTACGTTGCGCTCTTTCCGCAGCTGATCGCGGGTCCGATCGTCCGTTACCGCGAAATCGACCGACAGCTGCGCGACCGGACGGTTGCGGCGGCCGACTTTGCCGCCGGAGCCGAACGTTTCTGCGCGGGATTGGCGAAAAAGGTGTTGCTCGGCGATCCTCTGGCCGGCGCGTGGACGTATTTTCGGGACGCCCTGACGCTTTCCCCGAGCGCGCTCGGCGCATGGCTCTCGGTCGTCTTTTACAGCCTGCATCTCTATTTTGATTTTTCGGGGTATTCGGATATGGCGATCGGGCTGGGCCGTATGTTCGGTTTTCACTTTCCCGAAAACTTCCGCTACCCGTATACCGCCGAAAGCATTGCCGATTTCTGGCGGCGATGGCACATCACGCTTTCCGCATGGTTCCGCGAATATGTTTATATCCCCTTGGGCGGCAACCGGCGCGGGAAGTGGAAGCAATTCCGCAACCTCGCCGTTGTCTGGGTTTTAACGGGGCTTTGGCACGGGGCCGATTGGAACTTTTTGCTTTGGGGAGTTTACTATCTGGTTTTGCTCTCGGCCGAGCGTTTTCTTCTGCGGGAGCGGCTTCAAAAAATTCCCGCGGGCTTGCGCCGTGCGGGAACGCTGTTGCTCGTTTTTCTCGGTTTTCTGCTGTTTTCGGAGTCGGATCTTGCAACCGTGGGGCGCACGCTCGGGTATCTGGTTGGCGCGGGCTGTCGCTTTGCGGACCTGCTCGACGGCTACCGTTTGCTCGTTTTGCTGCCGCTCCTCGCGGTTGCCGCGGTTGGGTGTACGCCGCTTCCGAAACGGTTGTTCGACCGGTTGACCGAAAAACGCCCGTGCTTCCGTTGGCTTCGCCCCGCGCTCTGCGTGCTTGCGCTCTTGTTGGTTACGGCTTGCCTTGCCGACCGCGCGTTCAGCCCATTTGAATATTTTCAATTCTGAAAGGAGACCGCCATGCGACCCGAACAAACCACCGTAATCCTGTTTTGCCTGTTTCTCGTAATGTTTGCCATTCTGTTCCTTGTGCTTCCGCAGAGTCCGTTCTCGGCGGAAGAGAAGCGCGCCCTGCAAACGAAACCTCGTGTGGAGTTCCGCTCGCTTCTTTCGGGGCGGCTTGGCGAAGAGGTCAACGATTGGTATGCCGATCAATTTCCGTTCCGCAATTGGTTTGTCGGCCTCAAAGGCGCGGTGGAGATCGCCGCCGGAAAGGGCGAAAACAACGGTATTTTGCTTGGAAAAGCGGGGCAGCTCGCGCGCGTCCGGTTTGATATGGCGACCGCAAACGGCGCGATCCCCGATACCGACCGCGTTGACGAATCGCACCTTCTGGCGGCCGCCGAGGGGGTCAACCGCGCCGCCGCAAACGCGCGGGTCCCAACCGTTTTTTTGTTTACGGGCAGGAGCGTTGACGTTGCCGCGTCGGCGTTCCATTATCCGTCGGAACCCTCGCGCGGGATGCTCGAAGAATGGGAGAGCGCGCTTGCCCCGTGGGTCGTCGCGCCGGACATGGCGGGGGTTCTGCGGGAACGGTACGAGGCGGGGGAAGCGGTCGTTTACCGCACCGATCACCATTGGACCACGCTCGGCGCCTATTACGGCTATCGCGAGGCGATGCGCGCGTTCGGAATGGAGCGCGAAATCCTGCCGCCGTCCGCGTTCGCGCCCGTAACCGTTACCAACCGTTTCCGCGGCTCCTTCTGGGCGGCGGGCGGCATGAAATGGGTGGCTCCCGACCGCTTGGAGATCTGGGCGCGACCCGACGACGGGGACTATGCCGTGACCGCCGACGGAAAACCGACGGACGGGTTCTATACCTTTCCCGACGAGGGCGCGGAGATCGGTTACGAACTCTTTCTCGACGGAACGCACGACGTTGTGACCGTTTCCCGACGGGACGGCGCGGCGCGTCCGCGGTTGGTGGTTTTCAAGGACAGTTTTGCGAACAGCCTCGCGCCGTTTCTGGCGCGGCATTTCGATCTGGTTCTCCTGAACCTCTCTTCCGCGCGCGCCGATTTTACCGACCTGACCGCGCGCGCCATGGAGTACGGCGCCGACCGCGCGCTGGTGGTCTACACCCTTTCCAACGTTCTGACGACCGACACGGCCGCCCGCTTCCGATAAGCGGGTTCCCGAAAGAACATACGGGGCGTTCCGCGCGGAACGCCCCGTATGTTCTTTCAAAGATTCCCTTATATCAGTTCCGAAAGCTGTTCCACGGCGCGGTCGGAAATGAGCGCGGCGTGCTCGCGGATGTAGATTTTGGTTTGCGAAACGTTGCGGAGTTCTCCGTATTCCGAAAGAAACGCGACCTCGTCCGGCAGGGAAAACGGAGAAGGCGACGCCAGACCGATCAGGAGAAAGTACCCGCCGCGGTCGTCCCGATAGGCCGCGCTGTCCCCCATAAACCGGAGCGCGCGCAGCCGCCGGCATGCGCGCAGGAGCGGTTCCAGCTCCCGCATCCGGTAGGCGGATTCCCGACGGAAGGTTTGCGCGCGGAGCGGCTTTGCAGGAAGCCCCGAGGGGGCAACCGGCGTCAGCGCGCGCTTTTTGTCGTCGCCTTGGGGCAAACTGCTCACAAACATTTCGCAGCCGCCCCCGCGCGAGGGAAAATACTGAACCGAAATGCGGCGGTCGTCAAGGTCGAAAGCAATCTTGCGGCGCACCTCGCGCATCAGTAGCCGGAACGAACGGCGCATTTGTTCCGAGTCCTCTCCCAGCCGTTCCGCGTTCATTTCGAATTGCGACATATCCGAAGGCGTCAGCATAATTTTCAGTTTTCGGTCGCTGATGCGTATCAGTTCCACGTTCTTTCTCCTTTCCCCCGAGCCCGCGGCTCCTCTATTCCCATTATAGTCGGTTTTGCGAAAAATGGAACCCCCAAAATAATGGTAATTTTCAAGGAACCGCTCCGCGGGGCTTGATTTTCGCGGAAAAATGTGGTATACTTACTTTGTTTCCGGCGTTTCGGAGTCGGGGAAAGGGGTGTTCCGCATGCAATACTGTCCGGACGACGGCGTGTTCCGCCTTTCGGTGCGAGAAGTTTGCGATCTTGCGCTGACCGGCGGCAGTCTCGATTTGCGCGCGGGGCGCCGGAGCGCGGAGCGCGCGGCGCAGGGCAGGGACGCGCACCGCCGCCTGCAAGAGGCTCTCGGAAAGGATGATCGCGCCGAAGTCCCCGTTTCGTCCCGCGTTGCGTTCCATGGCAGAACCTATGAAATTCAGGGGCGAGCCGACGCGATCCTCGCGGGCGATCCGCCCGCTGTGGAAGAGATCAAGTCGGTTTCGGGGCGCGGCTTTGCGGAGCCAAACGCGTACCACACCGCGCAGGCGAATCTGACCGCGTGGCTTTACCTGCGCGAGGCGGGGTTTGCCTCGGTTCGCGTGCGCCGGACGCTCTTCCGCCTTGACGACGGAAAAACCAGAACGTTTGAATCGCTGTTCTCCGAGCCGGAGCTGGAAGCGTTCTGCATCGGGCTTCTCGCCCGCATTGAGTACCGCGCCGCCATTCTGGAAGAGCGGCGGAACGTTCTGCTTCCGTCGGTCGCAACGGGGCAGTTTCCCTATGAAACGGTCCGCGAGGCGCAGGACATTATGCTCCGCGAATGTTACCGCGACATCAAGCTGGGCCGGCGGCTGTTCATTCAGGCGCCAACGGGCGTTGGCAAAACGGTCTCCGCGCTTTATCCCGCCGTCCGCGCGCTCGGGGAGGGGCGTTGCGACCGCATTTTCTACCTGACCGCCAAAACTTCCACGGCGCGCGAGGCCTACCGCGCCGCCGCCGATATTTTCCGCGCCGGATCGCGGCTTCGCACCGTTGTGCTGACCTCGCGGGAACAGCTCTGCGCCAATCCGGCGGCCAAGAACGACCCCGCCGGAATCTCCCGCCATTGCAACCCGAAGGATTGCCCGCGCGCGCGGGATTTTTACGACCGCTCCAAGGCCGCGGTCTGCGATCTGCTTGCCCGCCAGAGCGGCTATCCGCGCGCCACAATTGCCGAGGCGGCCGACGCCTGCGGGATCTGCCCCTACGAATTTCAGTTGGAACTTTCCGAGTTCTGCGACATTCTGATTTGCGATTATAACTATGTGTTCGACCCCATGGTGTACCTGCGGCGGTATTTCGACGACGACGACGCGAGGCAGGCGGGGCGGTTTGTGTTCCTTGTGGACGAGGCGCACAACCTCGGCGACCGCGCCGCGGCCATGTACTCGGCCGAGCTGACGGTTCTCCCCGCGGAGTTGCTCCTTCGCGCGCTGCTCGCGGCGCATCCGGCCGAACGGGACGCGCTCAAACCGATGGCGGATTATGTCGGCGTTCTGCGCGGGCTGAAAAAACTCTGCCGCGATACGCTGACCAAAAACGAGGACGGAACGGAGCAGGGATACTACCTGAACCACGGAACCGTTCCGCAGCTCTTCGAAGCGGTTGCGGCCTGTCGGGAAGCGGCCGAGGCATGGAGCCGCGCGCATTCGGGCGAGGAGACCGAAACCGAATTGCTGCGGTTTCTCTCGTCTCTGCGGCGTTTCGAGACCGTCGCGCCCTTTTTCGATTCGCGTTTTCTGACCTTTGTGGCCGTGCGGAACGGGGACGTTTCGGTGCGGTTGATCTGCCTTGACCCCTCGGAAATCCTTGCCGAAAAGCTCTCGCTTGCCAAAGCGTCCGTTCTGTTTTCGGCAACGCTGACGCCGCTCGATTATTTTGCGGACATCCTCGGAGGCGGCAGGGGCGCGGTCAAGGTCGCGCTGCCGTCGCCTTACGATCCGGAAAATCTCTGCGTCGCCGCGGTAACGGGGGTCAGCACACGGTACGAGGATCGGGAAAAATCGGTGAAAAAGCTCGCCGCGGTTATCGCCGCCATGGCGTCCGCCCGAGCGGGAAACTACATCGCCTATTTCCCGTCCTATGATTACATGGAAAAGGTGCGGAAAGCCTTTTCGGAAAAATACCCGAAGGTGCCGACCGTGGTTCAAACGCGCGGCATGGGAGCCGAAGCGCGCGAGGCGTTCCTCGGCGCGTTTCGCGACGACGGGAAGCTCCGCGTGGGATTCTGCGTGCTCGGCGGGTCGTTTTCCGAGGGGGTGGACCTTGCCGGCGGCCGGTTGATCGGGGTTGCGATCGTCGGGGTCGGTCTGCCCGCGCTCTCGGATGAACGGAACATTCTGCGCGACTACTACGAATCCACCCGCGAGAGCGGATACGACTATGCCTATACCTACCCCGGGATGAACCGCGTGCTGCAAGCGGCGGGGCGGGTAATCCGAAGCGAAACCGACAAAGGAATCATTGTTCTTGCGGACGACCGTTGGGGCGAGCCGCGCTATCAACAGCTGATCCCAAACCATTGGAATCGCCTTCAATATGCAAAAACCGCCTCGGAACTTGCAAATATCGCCTCTGATTTTTGGAAAAAATTTTGATTTTGAAGATTTTTTGCAATTTTTCCGTATAAATTTTGCAAAATCTATTGCAATCGGGCGGGAAATATGCTATAATAAGCAGGTCAAGACGGATCGACGCGCCCGTTCGGGCGCGTCGATGTCTTTTGCGCGGTGTCCGAACCGCCCGCGCAAACATATCCTGTTATCGGTTCGATCATAGATGGCCAGAGGTTTGGGAATGAACTATTTATCCATGGATCGGCAGAGCCTGCAAGCGGAGCTTGCAAGCCTGCAACTGCAATACGAAACCTACGCGGGGCAGGGGCTTTCGCTCGATCTCTCGCGCGGTAAACCCGGGGCAAAACAACTCGATATGCTCCGCGGAATGCTGAACTGCATTGTTTCTTCCAGCGATTGCCGCTCCGAGGGCGGGTTTGATTGCCGGAACTACGGCGTTCTCGACGGGATCCCCGAGGCAAAACGGATGTTTGCCGAGTTGCTCGGGCTGCGCGAGGAAAATCTGTTTATCGGGGGCAACTCGTCGCTCAATCTGATGTACGATACCGTTGCCCGCGCCATGCTCTACGGCGTTTGCGACAGCGACCGCCCGTGGTGCCGCGAACCCGAAATCCGGTTTCTTTGCCCCGCCCCGGGGTACGACCGCCATTTCGGCATTTGCGAATCGCTCGGCATCGGCATGATTCCCGTTGCCATGACGCCGACGGGACCCGACATGGACGAGGTGGAGCGGCTTGCGGCGTCCGACCCGCAGATCAAGGGGATTTGGTGCTGCCCGAAATACTCCAATCCGGACGGGATCACCTATTCGGATGAAACCGTTGCCCGCTTCGGTTCCATGAAAACCGCCGCAAAGGACTTCCGCGTTTTTTGGGATAACGCGTATGCCGTGCACGATCTTTACCCCGACGGGGGAGACACGCTCGCCGACATCTTCGAGGCATGCAACGCGGCGGGGAACCCCAACCGCGTGTTTTACTTCGCTTCCACATCCAAAATCACGTTCCCGGGGTCCGGCGTTGCAATCATGGCGGCGTCGCGCGAAAACCTCGCGCAAATCATGCCCATCATCGGCGCGCAGACCATCGGATTCGATAAGATCAACCAACTGCGCCATGTCCGCTATTTCGACGGGAGTTCCGAGAACATCCGCCTGCATATGCAAATGCTCGCCAACCTGATCCGCCCGAAATTCGGGATTGTTCTGGACACGCTGCGCGACGACCTCGGCGACGCGGGAATTGCGCGGTGGACCAACCCGAAAGGCGGCTATTTCGTCAGCCTGTATGTAATGAAAGGGTGCGCCAAACGGGCCTATCGGCTCTGCTCCGATGTGGGCGTGAAACTGACTTCGGTGGGCGCGACCTACCCCTACTCGAAGGACCCCGACGACAGCAACATCCGGATTGCACCCACCTTTCCCGCCGAGGATGAATTGCGGGTCGCCATGCGCGTGCTGACGCTTTGCGTCCGCATTGCCGCGCTGGAAAAACTGCTGGGTCAATAACGAAAAAAATCCGCCCCGAGGGGCGGATTTTTTTTCGGCGCGGTTCCGGTTCAGGCAAGCGGATCCTCCGCGGGGGATTCGGGCGCGGGAGCGTCCTCGGTTTTCTCCGTTTCAGGGCCGCGAAGCTGTTCGTAAAAGTTCGCGCGGGCGGCTTCATGGTAGGGAATCACCCAAAGCATGCCGATGCCGCAGCAGAGCATGCCGACGATATACCAGCCGAGAAAACTCAAATCAAGAACGAAGAGCTCCCATTTGTGGCCGTCCATCATCTTGCGGCTTTCGGTAATGCAGGCGTTCCAATCTTTATCCTCGGCGTCTTTCTGAATGTAGAAGGCCATGGCGTAGGAATAGGATTTGACAATTCCGGGAATGATGAACAGGAGCGACCAAAGGAAAACAAAAATCGATTCCATCAGGCCGAGCAGGAACGTGTTCAGAAAGTCGTCGGTGAAGCCCGCGAAGAGGTCGCCGAAGCTCACTTTGCCGTCGTTTTTACCGCGAACGAGATCCAAGGTGATCTTGGACATTCCGTAGGAAATCGGGCCCATCAAAATCAGGGAGCCGATGAAAACCACGGAACCTGCGCTGAGGATGATGTCGCCGAGCAGGAAAACGAGCAACAGGGAAAGCCACCCCGTTGCGAAGATGTTGCCGCCGAGTTGTTGTCTGGCACGGCGACGGAGTTCGGGTCTGGAAAGCATGAAAAAGTCCTCCTTAAAATCAGCCTTACGGCTTGTGATGTCACTATTTTATCACAGTTTATTCATAAAGTCAACACCTATTGCGAATATTTCGTCAATTTTCCGAAAAAAACACGCGCGATCTGCCAATCGCGCGTGTTTTCCGGTGATACGGGAGCCAACTCGGTTTCGATTTTCGAGAAGAACCGCTCGCGCGATTCGGGGGAGAGGATCGCATAAACGGCGTATGCGCCGTAAACGCGCACTTCCGCGTCCCGCAGTTTCGGGGTTTCCGCGGGGATATACGAATCGTAGTAGGCGCGGTTGTTCTCGTAGGTCGAGGAAAGATAGGCGCGGAGAAGAGACGCAGCGGCTTTTATATCGTCGCTGCCCGCGCGCCAGACGCCGAATTCATCCAGCGAGTTTCCGTCCGCGGCATAGCAAACGGCAATGTCGGGCAATTCTTCCCGCTGTCCCGTAATTTCCGCCAGCTCGTCCGCGCCGGCGAATACGGGGGCTTCCATTCCCGCCGCCTCCGCTCCGAGCAAAGCGAGCGTTTGCGGAGCAACGTCGTTCCGGTAGGCCTTGGCGCGGCAGGCGGAAAGCGCGGGAAGGCAGAGCGCAAGAAGAACAAGCAGCGTTCGTTTCATGGTTCCCCCTCCGGTATCCGGTGCGTTTGCAAATAAAAAAGGACTTGCTCGTATCCCGCGCGCGTCAGGTGGATTCCGTCCGCCGAGAATTCTTCGCGCAAATACCCGTTTTCGCCTTTGAGTACCGAGGCGGTGTCGGCCAGAAACACGCCCTCGCTTCCGGCAATTTCGGGCAGCCATGCGTTCAGCGTTTCAATGCCGCGGTTGATTTCGGCGGGCGTGCGGTCAAACTTCCATTCCGCGGGGCGTTCGGCAACGGGGTAGACCGTTTGCAGGACGACCGCCGTTTCGGGAGACGCCCGACGGATCCCGCGGATCAGCACGCGATACGACTCGGTATAACGCTCTTTTTCCGCAAGAAACCCGACGATTCCGTTCAACCCGAAAGAAACGACGAGAATTTCGGGGCGGCGCAGGGCGACCGCTTCTTCCACCGACATTTTTTTGCCGCTCCGCGGCTCGGTGATTTGCGCGGAAAGGGTCCGCCGGTTCAGCATCATGGTCCCCGAATCGGGAGCCAGAACGCGATCGGTCCCCGTTCCGCCCGTCAGCACCCCGCGCGAACGGAGATGGCAGGTGGTGGATTCCCCCAAAAAAAGCAAACGGTCCCGATATGCCGCGCCCCCGTCGTCGCTCTTTTCGAGAAAGATGCCGGCCGCCGAAGCGGGCAGGGTCAGGGCAACGAGCAAAAGCCAGATCGGAACCGTTTTCCAAGCAGATCGAATGATCGGTTTCATAAGGACTTCCTTCCGTTGTCCGGCGGTCAGTCCTCTTCCCGAAAGTTGCGGAAGCGCGCGGCCGTCCATCGCCCGATCAGGTAAACGAGCCAATAGAGCAGGGCGATTACGAAAAGCGCGATCAGGTTCCGCGAAACGTTGTAGCCGTTACCGGTCGGGAGCCAAAGAAACAGAAAGACCGACAGCCAAGTAATGAAAAAATGCAACAGACGGAAGAGCGCGGGAGAAAGCGACGTTTTCCGAAGCGATCCCGCCGCGGCGATGCAAAGCCCGCACGGAAAGAGCAGCAGGAACGATAAAATGCTGATCGCGCCGTCGGTCGAGCCGCCCGAATCAATGATCTTCAAGATCATAAGGCATACGGCAAGCGCCGTAAAACGAACGCACGCGCCGATCAAAATCTCCCGCAGGAACCGAAGTTTGCTCATATCCGTCTCTCCGTCCGAAAAATAGTGTTGCCATCAGTGTACCACATTATGCTTTCCAATGCAAGCCTCTTTTGGGAGAATTTGAAAAAAAGTCACAATTCGGTCTGAAAGCGGGAATGAAAAAATGAATAAAAAATATGCAAATATTCATTTTCCTGTTGACTTTTCGGAAAAAAATAGTATAATAGGTTTAGATTGGATTTATATTTAGGTGTAGGGGATTTTTTCGCGCAAACCGCGCGGAAAACCGGAAAGGATCTGCAAATGCCTGCTGTTACGAGACGGGAAGCAAGAGAACAAGCCCTGTTTCTGCTGTTTGAAACCGAGTTCCACGGGGATCGGTCGCCCGAGGAAATTTATTCGTTGGCGGAAGAGGCGCGCGAATTTCGCGAAACGGAATACATCCGCGACGTTTATTTCGGCGTGCTCTCCGAAAAAGAGAAGATCGACGAGCGCATCATTCGCCTGTCCCACGGGTGGACGTTGGAGCGCATCGCGCCGCTGACGCGCAACATCCTGCGCCTTGCCATTTACGAAATGACCGAGCGGGAAGACGTTCCCGCCCTTGTTGCCATTAACGAGGCTATTGAATTGGTGAAGAAATACGACGACGAGAAGGCCCGCAAGTTCGTAAACGGGATTCTCAACGGCGCAAAAGACGAGTTGGCGAACGGCAAATGAACCGCTGTTTTATCGGGATCGATACCAGCAACTATACCACCTCTTGCGCCGCCTGCGACGAGCGGGGGACCGTAATTGCCAACATCCGCGTCCCGCTTCCCGTAAAAGAGGGGGAGCGCGGCCTGCGCCAGAGCGACGCGGTGTTTGCGCATGTCCGCAACCTGCCGCTTGCCATGGCGGAACTGCGCGGGGTCCTGCGCGGGAGGCAAGCGGTCGCCGTTGGCGTTTCGGAGCGGCCGCGCCGCGCCGAGGGGTCCTACATGCCCTGCTTTTTGGCGGGGGTTGCGGCGGCCGAATCGTTTGCCGCGCCGGCGGCGTTACCCGTGTTCCGCTTTGCCCACCAAGAAGGGCATATCCGCGCGGCGTTGTACTCGGCGGGGGCGGAGCGGCTGCTCGACCGGCCGTTTGTCGCTTTTCATGTGTCCGGCGGCACCACCGAGGTTTTGTCGGTCTCCCCGCGTCCGGTCGGATTCAACGCGGAAACGGTCGGCGGGAGCGCGGATCTGCACGCGGGGCAGGCTATTGATCGCGTGGGCGTTATGATGGGCCTTTCTTTCCCTTGCGGAAAGGAAATGGAACGGCTTTCCGCGCAAAATACCGGAAAGATCCCGTCGCCGCGCGTTTCGGTCGAGGGGACAACCTGCCATTTTTCGGGGTTGGAGAACCTTGCCGCCAAATTGTGGAGCGAGACCCGCGATCCGGCTCTGGTCAGCGCGTTTGTTATGGAATTTACCGCGAAAACCTTGGAGCGGATGACCGCGGGAGCGGACGAGCGGTTCCCTGACGCGCCCATTGTGTATGCGGGCGGCGTAATGAGCAATCGGCTGCTGCAAAGCCGGCTTTCGCGCCGTGCGAACACGTATTTTGCCGAACCCGCTTTTTCCGCGGATAACGCGGCGGGAATCGCCCTGCTTTGCAAGCGGGCATACGAGAAAGGAGAAACGCCTTGACGCGAACCGAGCGGAATCCGCTTTCCGTAACCGAGCTGAATGAATATCTGCGCATGCAGATGGACGGCGACCCGCTGCTCTCGGGCGTTCTGGTGCGCGGCGAAATTTCCAACTTTTCCGCGCCGCGGTCGGGGCATCTCTATTTTACGCTGAAAGACCCCGAGGGGCAGATCCGCGCCGTAATGTTCCGCGCGCAGGCCGCGCGCCTGCGCTTTCTCCCCGAGGACGGGATGAAGGTTCTCGTGCAGGGGCGCGTTTCGGTGTACACCGCGGGCGGGCAATATCAGATTTATGTCAACGAGATCCAGCCGGACGGCGCGGGGATCCTTGCCATGCAGTATGAACAGCTGCGCCGCAAATTGGAAGCGGAAGGGCTTTTTGACGCGGAGCGGAAACGGCCGATCCCGAAATTTCCCGCGCGCATCGGGGTGATCACATCCCCCACCGGCGCGGCGGTGCGGGACATCCGCAACATTCTCGGCCGCCGTTTCCCGTGCGCCGAAATGATCCTGTTTCCGGCCGCCGTACAAGGTGACGGCGCGGTGGAACAGTTGATCTCCGGTCTGCTCTTTTTCCAGAATTACAACCTCGCCGATGTGATCATCATCGGCCGCGGCGGCGGATCCGCGGAAGATCTTTGGGCGTTCAACAACGAAACGCTCGCGCGGACGATCGCCGATTGTACGATTCCCGTAATCTCGGCGGTCGGGCATGAAGTGGATTTCACCATCTGCGATTTTGTCGCCGATCTGCGCGCGCCGACTCCCTCGGCCGCCGCGGAGCTTGCCGTTCCGGACGGGGAAGAACTGAAACAAGCGTTTCTGACCGCCGCCGCGCGCATGAAACGCGTGTTGGAACAAAAAATCAGCGGCGAGCGTCGTTATCTCGCGCAGCTCGTCGCGTCGCGGGCATTGTCCGGCCCCGAGCGGTTGCTCGATCCCGTTCGCATGCGGCTCTCCGATCTGGAAAACCGGCTTGCGGGGAGCATGGAATCGCGGTGCAAATGGCTCCGGACGGGCCTTTCCAAAACAACGACTTCGCTGGAAGCGTTAAGCCCGCTGCGCGTCCTATCGCGCGGTTATGCCGCGGTGGGAAAGAACGGAACCGCCGTTTCTTCCGCAAAAGAACTGCGCGCGGGGGACCTGATTGACATTCGCTTTTCGGACGGCTCCGCGAAAGCCGCGGTCGAGGCCGACCCGATTTTGAAAGGAGAATCACCATGTCAGTAAAACAACCGGATTTCGAGGCGTCCATGGAGCGGCTCGAAGAGATCGTTCGCGCGCTGGACAGCGGAGCCGAAAGTCTCGACCGATCCTTGAAACTGTATGAAGAAGGCGTTAAATTGGTGCGCGTTTGCACCGAAACGCTCGACCGCGCGGAGCAAAAGGTGAAAACGCTGTCCTTTCGCGCGGACGGAACCGCCGTTCTGACCGATTTCGATACCGACGGGGGTGACGACGCGGAATGACCGAGGAGACCCTGCAATTGGCGCTTGAACGCGATGCAAAGATGACCGAGCACGCTCTGCTCCGGTATTACCCCGCCGAGGACGCCGACCTGAAATCCCTGCTCAACGCCGAGCGGTACAGCCTGTTTGCGGGCGGAAAACGGATCCGCCCCGCGTTGACGCTCGAATTTTGCCGCATGTTCGGCGGGCGCGACGAAGCGGCGCTGCCGTTTGCCTGCGCCGTGGAAATGATCCATACCTATTCGCTGATCCACGACGACCTGCCTTGCATGGATAACGACGACCTGCGCCGCGGAAAGCCCACCAACCATAAAGTGTTCGGGGAAGCCGTTGCGCTTCTCGCGGGCGATTCGCTTTTAACGGGCGCGTTCGAGGCCGCCGCAACCAACACCGCCGTAACCGCCGAAATCGCCGCCGTGGCGGTGGCGTATCTCGCGTCGAGCGCGGGGCGGTACGGCATGGTCGGCGGGCAGATCATGGATATGGAAGGGGAGTGCCGCCGCCTTTCGCCCGAGGAACTGCTGAAACTGCATTCGCTCAAAACCGGCGCGCTGATCGGCGCGGCCTGTGTGCTCGGCGCGCTTGCGGCGGGCGTTCCGCTGCAGGATCCTTCCATGGAAAAGGTGGTTGCCTACGCCGAAAAGATCGGGCTTGCGTTCCAGATTGTGGACGACATTCTCGACCGCACCGGCGACGAACAAACGCTCGGCAAACGAACGGGCGTGGACAGCGAACACGAAAAGACCACGTTCCTTTCCTTCTATGATGTGGAAGAGGCGCAATACTACGCCGACCGACTGACCGCCGAAGCGATTGATGCGATCCGCGGTTTTCCCGATTCCGAAACGCTGGCGGCCCTTGCCAAATGGCTTGCGGAACGGAAAAAATAAAACGGAGACGTTATGAAAGATTTTTTTCTGAAATTTCTGACCAACTATTGGTTTTGGAGCGCGTTTACGGGCTGGGCGGTTTCGCAGATCGCAAAACTGTTCACGGGCGTGTTCAAAGAACGCAGATTCACCCTGCGCGCCATGATCTTCGGCTCGGGCGGCATGCCGAGCGCGCATACCGCTTCCGCCGTTGCGCTCACGGTCGCGCTCGTCGTGACCCACGGGACCGGTTCGCCGCTCCCCGTTGTTACGGGAATGCTCGCCATTGTAATCATGACCGACGCCATGGCGGTCCGCTTGGAAGCGGGGCGACACGCGCGGTTTCTCAACCGCATGGTGGATGAGGGCAGAGAACCCGCCCCCGAGGACGGCAAGCGGTTTCAAACGCTTCTGGGGCATTCGTTCGCGCAGGTCGCGGTCGGGTTTGCCATCGGGGTTGCGTCGGCGTTGCTTCTCTCGCTGATTCCGTGGCCGAGCGTATGAGAGCCGATCTGTTTCTCTTTGCAAACGGGTACGCGCCGAGCCGCCAGCAGGCCAAGCTGTTAATCGGGGAAGGGGCCGTTACCTGCAACGGGAAAACGGTTGCAAAGGCTTCCGAGGAGATTCCCGAGGGCGGGAACGTTGCGGTTCGCGAGCGTTCGCCGTATGTCGGCCGCGGCGGCTTCAAACTCAAAGCCGCGCTGGAAGCGTTCGGCATTGACGTTGCGGGAATTTCCGCGCTGGACATCGGCGCGTCCACCGGCGGGTTTACCGATTGCCTTTTGCAAAACGGAGCGGCGCGCGTTTGCGCCGTGGACGCGGGAGCGGGTCAGCTCGCGGCAAAATTGCGCGACGATCCCCGCGTTGCCTCGTTGGAGCATTGCAACGCGCGCTATCTGACCGCCGACGCGGTCGGCGGGCGCGTCCCGCTGATCGTAATGGACGTGTCGTTCATTTCCGCAACCTATATTATCCCGCGCTTTCCCGAACTGCTCGCGCCCGAGGGCGGGGCAGTCTGCTTAATCAAGCCGCAATTCGAGGTCGGTCGGGCATGGGTCGGAAAGGGCGGAATCGTCAGGGATCCGCAAGCGCGCCGCGCGGCCGTTGACCGCGTGCTGGCGGCGGGAAGAGCGGCTGGGCTGCACCCCGTCGGGCTGATCCCGTCGCCCATTGCGGGCGGGGACGGAAACCGCGAATTTCTGGTTTATTTCCGAATGGCGGGCGATATGCCCGAAGTGGAAGAATCTCGCGTTTCGGCGGCAGTCGGACGCGGGAAAGGAGATCGATAAATGAAAAAAATCGCTTTGATTACCAATTTCAATATCCCCGAGAAAGCCGAAGCGGCGGTTCGCGTTGCGGATCGCCTGCTCGAATGCGGCGCGGAAGTTCTGATCGCCGCGTTCAACCGCGACCGTTTGGAGCGGGTGAAGGGCCATCGGGAAGCGTTCCGCTATCTGCCGCACGAAGCGGTGTATTCCGAAGCGGAAGCCATCATCGTTCTCGGCGGGGACGGAACCATTCTCGAAGCCGCGCGGCGCGCGGCAAACCGCGGAACGCCGATTCTCGGGGTCAACCTCGGCAGGCTCGGCTTTATGGCCGAGCTGGAACCGGACGAGCTTGATTTTCTTCCGCGCTTGGTCAACGACGATTTTCGCTTGGAGTCGCGGTCCATGCTCCGCGTGGAGCTGCTCTCGGCGCAGGGAGAACTTCGCTCGTTCTGCTACGCGCTCAACGACGCAACCATTTCCAACGGGTCGGTCTCCCGTATCATCGACCTCGGACTGTCCGAGAACGGCGCGCCCGTCACCACCTATCGGGCGGACGGTCTTATCATCGCAACGCCAACCGGATCCACGGCCTATTCCATGTCAGCGGGCGGGGCGATTGTGGATCCCCGCGTGCCCTGCATTTGCGTAACGCCCATCTGCCCGCATTCGTTTGCCGCGCGGCCGCTGATCTTCTCGGACCTCTCCACGCTCGACGTGCGCAACATCTGCGTCCGCGAGAAAATGCTGTATCTGACGGTGGACGGGCGCATGAATTTTGAACTGTACCGGAACCAGACCGTTCGCATTACCAAAGCGAAACTCGAAACCAAACTGATCCGCTTCAAGGACAGCGGCTTTTACCAAAAGCTCTGCCGCAAAATGCGGGAAGCTCATTTTTGAAAAACAGGGGGAAACGACCGATGAAACGAAACCGACAGGAAAAACTGCTCGACCTGATCTCTCGCTATGAAATCGAAACGCAGGACGAACTGATTGAAAAACTGCGGGAACACGGGTTCGACGTCACGCAGGCCACCGTTTCGCGCGACATCCGCGAACTCAAAATTGCCAAAATGACCACGGGAAAGGGGACCTACCGCTATGTTCTGCCGCGGCAGGCGGAGAGCGTTCCGAGCGTCAAATTCAGCGCCGCGCTTACCGATTCCATTGTAAGCGTCGGCAACGCGGAAAACCTTGTGGTGCTCAAAACCTACCCGGGAATGGCGCAGGCCGTTGCCGTTGGGATCGACCATATGCGGCTCCATCAGGTGCTCGGGTGCGTGGCGGGGGATGATACCATCCTCGTCGTAACGCAGGATCGGGATTGCGCCGCCGCCTTTTCGGTGCAGGTGCAGGAGCTTTTGAGAAACATCTGATGCTGACTTCGTTACACATTGAAAACATTGCCGTAATTCGTCGGGCGGACGTGGATTTCCGCGCGGGATTCTCCGCGCTCACAGGGGAAACCGGCGCGGGAAAATCGCTCCTGATCGACAGCCTGAACCTGTTGCTCGGCAACCGCGTTTCGCGCGAGCTTGTGCGGAGCGGGGAAGAAAAGGCGACCGTGGGGGCCGTGTTCGAAGAGCTTTCGGAGCCGGTTCTGAACGCGCTTTCCGAAATGGGCTTTCCCTGCGAGGACGCAACGCTGATGCTCCAACGCACGCTGACGGCCGACGGCAAATCGCAAACGCGGCTCAACGGCCAAACGGTCACGCAAGCGGTACAACGGCGCGTGGCGGGCATGCTCGTCAGCATCCACGGGCAATCGGATAGCCAGAAGCTGCTGCAAAAATCGGGGCACCTCGCGCTGATCGACGCTTATATCAGACCCGAGGCGGAGCTTGCCGCCTATCGCGGGGTTTACCGCGCCTACCGCGATGCTGAAAAGCGGTTGGAATCGCTCTCGCGCGACGCTTCGGAAACGCTTCGCAGGCAGGAAATGCTCAAATATCAGATCGCGGACATCGACGCGCTCAAACTTCGCGAGGGCGAGGAAGAAGCGGCCGAAAAAGAGCGCGATCGCCTGCTCAATCTCGAAAAAATCAATCAGAATTCCGATCTTGCCTATCGGTGTCTTGCGGGCGGGGAGAAAACCTCGGCCGTCAGCCTGATTCGCCGCGCGAGGAGCGCGGTTGCCGCGCTCGGCTCGGTTGTGGACGGGGCGGAAGAGCTGTTGGAGCGTTTGGATCGCGCCGAAAGCGAACTGTTCGATATTGCCGAAACCGTTGCGGGGTACGCCGACGACGACCGCGAGGATCCCACCGCGCGCATCGACCGCTTGGAAGGAAGATTGGAAGCCATTGCCAAGCTCAAACGCAAGTACGGGGCAACGGTTGCCGAGGTGCTTGCGTTCCGCAGCCGCGCCGCCGCCGAATTGGAAGAGCTGGATTGCTCGGATGAAAAGCGCGCCGCCGCCGAGGCCGAATGCAAACGGCTCCGCGCCGAGGTGGAGCGGCATGCGGCCGCGTTGCATCGAGCGCGCGCCGAGGGCGCAAAGGAGATTACCAAGCAGGTTACGGACGCGCTTTCGTTCCTCGATATGCCGAAGGTGCGGTTCGACGTTGCGCTGACCCCCTGCGAACCGAACGAGAACGGCGCGGACGACGCCGAGTTTCTGATTGCCGCCAACCTCGGGGAACCCTTGCTTCCCATGGCGCGGATCGCCTCGGGCGGCGAGCTTTCCCGCATTATGCTCGCGCTGCGATCGGTGATCAACGACCGCGACGGCGCCGAGACCGTGATTTTTGATGAGATCGACGCCGGCGTTTCGGGCAAAACGTCCCGCAAAATCGGCATCAAGCTCGCGCAGGCCGCAAAGCACGCGCAGGTCCTCTGCGTAACGCACAGCGCGCAGATCGCGTCGCTCGCGGATACGCATTACCGCGTCAGCAAATCCGAGCGGGGCGGGCGCGCGGAAACGAGCGTGGAAGAGCTTTCGGAAGCCGGACGCGTGGAAGAGATCGCGCGGATCCTCGGCGGCATCGAAGTGACCGACGTTCAGCGCGAAGCCGCGCGGGAAATGATTGAAGAATACCGGAAAACAGGACGTTGAAACCATGACCAAAACCAATGCCATGCGGATGCTCGACGCCGCAAAAATCCCCTACGAAACGCTTGAATACGAGGTGGACGAATCCGACCTTTCGGGAACGCACATTGCCGAAACGCTCGGGTTTCCGCCGGAGCGCATGTTCAAAACGCTGGTTGCGAGGGGCGATAAAACCGGACCGCTCGTCTTTTGCGTTCCCGTTGCGAGAGAGATCGACCTTCGCCGCGCCGCGGCGGTAACGGGGAATAAGAAGATTGAAATGGCGCATGTCAAGGATCTGCTCGCGCTCACGGGCTATATCCGCGGCGGCGTTTCCCCCGTCGGCATGAAGAAAAAATTCCCGACCTATTTCGACGAAAGCGCGCTCGGGTTCGACCGCATCACGGTCAGCTCCGGAACGCGCGGCGCGCAGCTTTTGCTGGATCGCGGCGCGCTGCTGCGCTTTCTTGCCGCAAAAACCGCGCAAATTACCGTGTAAATCGGCGGTTTGCTCTTGCAAAAACGCCGGAAATGTGGTAAAATAATAAAGTTATCAAATCCAAAAGAGGAAAAATCCCGATGCAAACCATCAAAAAACGGGTCGCGGAAGCGATCCTCGCGGGCGTGAACGCGCTGAACGCCGACCATGGGCTTTCCGCCGCCGAAATCGCCGCGCTGCTCGAATATCCGCCCGATCCGGCCATGGGCGACCTTGCCTTTCCGTGCTTCCGGTTGAGCAAGGTTCTGCGCCGCTCCCCCGTTCAGATCGCGCAAACGCTTGCCGGAACGGTCGGGGGTGAAGGAATCGGCTCGGTTTCGGCGGTCAACGGCTACCTGAACTTCACCGTTTCCAACGAATATCTCTCTTCGGCCGTGGTTCCCGAAATTCTCGAAAAAGGCGACCGCTACGGCGCGCAGGATTTCGGCAAGGGCCGGAAAGTGGTGCTCGACTATTCGTCGCCCAACGTTGCGAAGCCGTTCCATATCGGCCATCTCGGAACCACCGTTATCGGCCATTCGCTCCGCAAATTGCATGAATTTGCCGGTTATGATTGCTTCGGCATCAACTATCTCGGCGATTGGGGCACGCAGTTCGGCAAACTGATTACGGCCTACCGCCTGTGGGGGAGCCGCGAAGAGGTGGAAAAAGGCGGCATCGACGTTCTGGTGTCGCTCTATGTCCGCATTAACAACGCGATCAAAGGCGATCCCGAAAAGGGAATTGCCCCGCGGGACGACCTTGCGGAAGCATCCCGCGCCGAGTTCCATAAGCTGGAAACGGGAGATCGGGAAAACCTCGCGCTCTGGCGTTGGTTTGTGGACATCAGCCTGAAAGAATACGAAAAGACATACAAACAGCTCGGCATTGCGTTTGATTCCTACCTCGGCGAGAGCTTTTATACCGACAAAATGCCCGCGCAGATCGAAAAACTGCGCGAAAAAGGATTGCTTAAAATTGACGACGGCGCCTCGATCGTCGACCTTTCGGACTACAATATGCCGCCTTGCCTGATCCTCAAACGCGACGGTTCCACGCTTTATCCCACGCGCGATATTGCCGCCGCCGTTTACCGCAAGGAAACGTACCATTTCGATAAGGCGATTTACGTTACCAGCGCGCAGCAATGCCTGCATTTCGCGCAATGGTTCAAAGTTGTGGAGCTGATGGGCTACCCGTGGTACAACGAATTGGTTCACGTCCCTTACGGAACCGTTTCGCTGGGCGGCGAAAAGCTCGCAACGAGAACGGGGAACGTGGTGCTTCTGCGCGATCTGTTCGGGCTTGCCGTTGAAAAGGTCAGGGAGATCCGCCGCGAGAAAGGGCAGGTCGCCGAAAACGACGACGAAATCGCCGAGGCGGTCGGCGTTGGGGCCATCGTGTTCTATTATCTTTCCAACAACCGCATGAAGGATATTAACTTCGTTATGGAAGAGGCCCTGAACTTTGACGGAAACACCGGTCCCTACGTGCAGTATACCTATGCGCGCGCCTGCTCGGTACTCGCAAAAGCGGGGGGCAACGACGGCAAAACCGTTCACATTACCTGCGAGGAAGAGTCAACGCTGGTCAAAACGCTCTGCCGATTCGGCGAAAAGGTTTGCGCCGCGATTGCGGACTACGAACCGAGCGTGATCACGCGCTTCATCCTCGACGTTGCGGCGGCGTTCAACCGCTTCTACCACAATTGCCCCATCCACACGGCGGACGACCCCGCCGTTCGCGCTTCGCGCCTCAATTTAACGGCGGCAACCAAAACGGTGCTCGGCAACGCGCTCGATCTGATCTGCCTGCGCCGCACCGAAAAAGTCTGATTTCAATTTTGAATTTTCAAAGGGAGTAACGATCATGTCAGGACACAGCAAATGGGCCAACATCAAACACAAAAAGGAAAAAACCGACGCCGCGCGCGGGAAAATCTTTACCAAGATCGGCAAGGAGATCACCGTTGCCGTAAAAGAGGGGGGCGGGGACCCGAACTCCAATTCCAAGCTCCGCGATCTGATTCAGAAAGCCAAGGCGAACAACGTTCCCAACGATAACATCGAGCGTTGCATCAAGAAAGCCATGGGTTCCACGGGCGAAAGCTACGAGGAAGTTTCCTACGAGGGCTACGGTCCCGCGGGTATCGCGGTCATCGTCAACGCCACCACCGATAACCGCAACCGCACGGCGGGCAACGTCCGCGCGTATTTCTCCAAATACCACGGCAACATGGGGCAAACCGGCTGCGTGGGCTACCTGTTCACCGACGTGGGCGAGATCGTCGTCAACAACGAGGATGGCGACGTCAACGAGGATGAACTGATGGAGAAAGCCTTGGAAGCCGGCGCGTCGGATTTCAAGTCGGATGGGGAAGTGTTCATTGTCACCACCGAGCCGGACGACGTTTACGCGGTTCAGGAAGACCTTGCCAAAGCGGGTTACGAAATTCTTTCCGCCGAAAAGACGAAGCAGGCTTCCACCTCGGTCACGCTGACCGATCCGGACGACATCAAATTCATGAATCTGCTGATCGAGAAGCTGGAAGAGGACGACGACGTGATGGACGTTTACCACAACTGGGAAAATTGCGACGATTAATTTGCCCGAAGAAGGGGGCCGAACGCGGGTTCGGCCCCTCTTTTTCCGCAAAAGACAATGAATTTTCGGCAAAACGGTTGACAATCCGTTGATTTTCTGTTATAATAAGATGTTAAGACCAACCCCGAGAACCATCGGCGGGCGTCTTGCAAGCGCATCGGCGCGAACGGAAACGCGCGGTGCGGGTAACTTTGGATTCTTTTCGGAAGGACGCGCTATGAACGGAGATCTGCTGAAACTGATCGAAGAAAAGATGCCCTCTTTTTCCAAAGGGCAGCGACGGATCGCAACCTACATTCTGGAACAATACGATAAAGCGGCGTACATGACCGCTTCCAAGTTGAGCGAGATTGTCGGCGTTTCCGAGTCCACGGTGGTGCGCTTTGCCATCGAGCTCGGATTCGAGGGGTACCCCGATTTTCAGCATTCCCTGCAAACGCTGATGCGCAACCGCTTAACGTCGTTCCAGAGAATGGAAGTTTCCAACCAACTCATCGGAGAGGGGAATGTGCTGGAAAAGGTGTTGTTCTCCGATGCGGAGCGCATCCGCCATACGCTTGAAATTACCAACCGCGTGTCGTTCGATCAGGCCATCGACCAAATTGTGAACGCCGAAAATATCTATATCGTAGGCGTGCGTTCCTCTTCCTACCTCGCGGGTTTCCTCAACTATTATCTGCGCATGATCTTCGATCGCGTCAAACTCCTGCAATCCACCTCGGGAAGCGAGCTTTTCGAGCAGTTGCTTCCGATCCGCCGCGGCGATGTGGTCATCGCAATCAGCTTCCCGCGGTATTCCAAGAGCGTGGTTCACGGCGTGGAGTTCGTAAAAGGGCGCGGGGCGGACATCATCGCCATTACCGATAGTTCCCAATCCCCCATCGCGTCCGCCGCCGATCAGCTGTTGGTGGCGCAGAGCGATATGGCGTCTTTCGTGGATTCGCTCGTTGCGCCCATGAGCATTATCAACGCCATGATCGTGGCTCTCTCGCGCAGAAAGCAGGAAGACCTTGACCGTCGTTTGCGCGAGTTGGAAGACGTTTGGGATCGCTACGATGTCTACGATAAAAAAGGAAACTGACATCGGCGGGAAAGTTCGGACGGTCGCCGTGGTCGGCGGCGGCGCGGCGGGACTTATGGCGGCAATCCGAGCCGCCGAAAACGGCGCGCGCGTCCTGCTTTTCGAGCGGAACGACCGCCTCGGCCGCAAACTCCGCATTACGGGGAAGGGCCGGTGCAACGTTACCAATTGCTGCGACCGCAGCGAATTTTTAGCCAATGTTTCCACCAACCCGCGGTTTCTCTACGCGGCTCTCGCCGCAATGGAACCCGCGGATACGATGGAATTTTTTGAAGGTCTCGGCGTTCCGCTCAAAACCGAACGCGGCCGACGGGTGTTTCCCGTTTCGGACCGCGCCGACGACATTGCCGACGCCTTGGCGCGGCGGTGTCGGGAATTGCGCGTTTCGGTTCTGCGCGCGCGCGTTTCGGCTGTTTTGACCGCGGATGGGAAGGTTACGGGCATCCGTACCGAACAAGGAGAGTACGCTGCGGACGCGGTGATTCTCTGCACGGGCGGCCGATCCTACCCGAAAACCGGATCGGACGGCGACGGCTACCGCATGGCGCGGGAGCTTGGGCATACGATAACGCCAGTTCGCCCCTCGCTGGTTCCTTTGGTGGAGCGGGGGACCCTCTGCGCCGAAATGCAAGGGCTTTCTCTGCGGAACATCGGGTTCCGCGTGGCCGACCGGACGAACGGGAAAACCGTTTACGACGATTTTGGCGAACTGCTGTTCACGCATTTCGGGCTTTCCGGTCCCGTTGCGCTTTCCGCGTCGGCGCACCTCTCGGAGATCACCCCCGATCGGTACGAGGCGCAGATCGACCTAAAACCCGCGCTCAACGTGGAAAAACTGAACGCGCGGCTGCTTTCGGATTTCGGCAAATACGCCAATCGGGATTTCGCAAACGCGCTCGGCGACCTGCTCCCGCAAAAAATGATTGCGCCGATGGTCCGCCTTTCCGGCGTCGACCCGCATAAAAAGGTGCATTCGGTCACAAGAGAGGAACGCGAACGGCTGATCGGGCTTTTCAAGTGTTTCCGCGTGCCGCTGGGCGGCTTGCGGCCGATCGAGGAAGCCATTGTAACGCGGGGCGGGGTCTCGGTCAAAGAGGTCGACCCGGGCACCATGGCGTCGCGGTTGGTCGCGGGGTTGTGGTTTGCGGGGGAGATCCTCGATGTGGACGCGTATACCGGCGGCTTCAACCTGCAAATCGCGTTTTCAACGGCAACGCTTGCCGGCGTTCATGCCGCCGCGGGAGCGGAGAAATCATTTCTGCATCCGAAAGGATCATAAAATCATGAATGTTCAAATCGCTATCGACGGGCCGAGCGGCGCGGGAAAATCCACCATTGCAAAGGCGCTCGCAAAAAAGCTCGGGATCCTCTATGTGGATACGGGCGCGCTCTACCGGACGGTCGGGCTTTACGCGCAAATGTGCGGGGTCGATCCGCATAACGCGGCCGCGGTTGCGGAGCTGCTGCCGGAAATTCATGCGGAACTCCGCTATGAAAACGGGAGCCAGCAGGTCTACCTTAACGGAGAGCCTACGGGCGACCGCATCCGCACGCCGGAAATTTCCATGTACGCCTCGGCGGTTTCCGCCATTCCGGCGGTTCGCGCCTTTCTGCTCGATACCCAGCGGGAAATCGCCGCGAAAAACGGCGTGGTGATGGACGGGCGCGACATCGGAACGGTGATCCTGCCGAACGCAAACGTCAAAATCTATCTGACGGCGAGCGACGAATGCCGCGCAAAACGGCGTTTCCTCGAATTGCGGGAGAAGGGGATCGAAACCTCGCTCGAAGAAGTCCTTGCCGACATGCGAAAGCGCGATAACGCCGACAGCAGCCGCGAGATTGCGCCCGCCGTCGCCGCGCCGGACGCGATCCCCGTGGATAGTTCCGATCTCTCGATTGAAGAATGCGTTTCGCAAATCGAGGCGATCGTTGCCGAAAAACTCGGCCGCTGATATGGCTCCGCGCATTACCGTTGCGAAGCACGCAGGGTTCTGCTTTGGCGTCAAACGGGCGACCGACCGGCTGGAAGAAGCGCTCGCAAACGCGAGGGCGGGGGAGACCGTTTGCACGCTCGGGCATCTGATCCACAACGAGGTTTATAACGAATCGCTGCTGCGGCGCGGGGTCGTTACCGTGAGCGAGGCGGACTTGCCCGCATTGGCCGAAAAAGCCGACGAGGCGCACCCCGTAACCGTTTTGGTGCGGGCGCACGGCATTCCGCGCGGAACGCAGGCCGTTTTGGAAACCTGCGCCGAAAACCCGCATTTCCGGTGGATCGATTGCACCTGCCCGTATGTCAAAAAAATCCATACGGTGGCCATGGAAAACAGCTTGCCCGAGAATGTGTTTCTCTTAATCGGCGCGGCGCGGCATCCCGAGGTTGTCGGAATTATGAGCTATTTCAACGGTGAGAAATATGTTTTTTCATCGGCCGAGGAGCTTGAACACGCGCTGTCCCCCGCGGGAAACGTCAAAATCACCAAAAAAAAGCCCGTAATGGTCGCCCAAACGACCCTGAATTTGGGCAATTGGCAAAAAAGTCAGGAAATTATCAAAAAACTATATACAAACGCCGTAATTTTTGATACAATATGTAATGTTACCGATTCGCGGCAGAACGAAGCGTCCGAGCTTTCGCGCATGTGCGACGCCGTGGTTGTAATCGGCGGCAGGGAAAGCTCCAATACGGCGAAACTGTACGAGATCTGCCGCGCGAACTGCGCGCGAACCGTTTGGATCGCGGGCGCGGCGGAACTCGATGCCGGACTTTTATCCGGCGCACATCATATCGGAATTGTTGCCGGCGCTTCCACGCCGCGCAATGAAATAGAGGAGGTATATAAAACCATGAGCGAAATCCAAGAGAATTTCGAACAAATGCTGGAAGAGCAGTGCTCAACTTTGAATATAGGAGACGTCGTTACCGGAACCGTTACGCAAGTGTCGGATGCTGAATTGCAGCTCGACCTCGGAACAAGCGTTACAGGCTACATCAAAGCGGATCAGATATCCGACGATCCTGCCTTGAAGTTGACGGAAACATTCAAGAAAGGCGATGAAATCGAGGCGTTCGTAATCCGCGTCAGCGATGTGGAAGGCGTTGCGGAGCTCTCCAAGAAGAGGGTGGACGCCGACCGCAATTGGCAGAACATTGTTGCGGCATACGAAGCCAAAACCGTTCTGGAAGGCAAAGTTGCCGAGGCGGTGAAGGGCGGCGTGGTTATTTTCTGCAATGCGAGCCGCGTGTTCGTTCCCGCTTCTCAAACGGGCGTTCCGAAGGACGGCGACCTGACCGCGCTGGTGGGGAGCGACGTTCGCTACCGCATCATCGAGATCAAACAGCAGGGCAAAAAGGCCATCGGTTCCATCCGTCAGGTTCTGCGCGAGGAAAAGCGCGCGCAGGAAGCCGAGTTCTGGGCGGAAATCGAGGTTGGAAAGGTTTACGAGGGCGTTGTCAGAAGTCTGACTTCCTACGGCGCGTTCGTTGACCTCGGCGCGGGCGTTGACGGAATGGTTCATGTCAGCGAGCTTTCGTGGAAGAGAATCGGCAATCCGGCCAAGGTCGTTTCCGTGGGCGATCATATCAATGTGTTCGTCAAGAGCTTCGACGCCGAAAAGAAACGCATTTCCCTCGGCTATAAAACCGAGGCGGACAACCCGTGGAACATTTTCAGAGCGCAGTATGCCGTTGGGGATATTGCGTCGGTCAAAATTGTCAACATTCAGCCTTTCGGCGCGTTTGCCGAAATTGTGGACGGCGTGGACGGATTGATTCATGTTTCCCGCATTGCCATGCACCGCATTGCCAACCCGGGCGAGGTTCTTTCGGTCGGGCAGGTAGTCGACGCGCGCATTGTGGACATTGACGAGGAGAACCATAAGGTAAGCCTCTCTATCCGCGCGCTTCTGGAAGAGCAGGCGGCCGCCGCCGAAGCGGAAGCCTATGCCGAGGAAGCGGCTCCCGCCGAGGAGACCGTTGCCGAGGAAGCTCCGGCGGAAGAAACCCCTGTTGAGGAAGCTCCGGCCGAGGAAGCTCCGGTTGAGGAAGCTCCGGCAGAGGATGCCCCCGCGGAAGAGACTCCCGCGCAGGAGTGATCTGACCAAACGGCAACACCACGGCGCACGGCAAGTCTGCCGTGCGCCGTGTGCTGACAAAGGTATTTGATGGAATTTTCGCTTTTTTAAAAAAAAAGGGTTGACAAACGCGGTTCCGTATGATATAATGACATTGAAATCAATTGAACTCAATTGAATTTAATCAAATTTATCGGGAGGAAACGAACATGTCGGTCTATGATTTCAAGGTAAAAGCGCAGGATGGGAGCGAGGTATCTCTCGCGGATTACAGGGGAAAGGTCCTTTTAATCGTCAACACCGCAACGGGTTGCGGCTTTACCCCGCAGTATGATGAATTGCAGGATCTTTACGAGGAACATCAGAAGGACGGGTTGGAAATTCTCGATTTCCCCTGCAACCAATTTGCCGAGCAGGCCCCGGGGAGCGACGAGGAGATCCATTCTTTCTGCACGGGTCGCTTCGGCATCACATTCCCGCAGTTCTCCAAAATTGACGTTTTGGGAGAGAACGCGGATCCGCTTTTCCGGTATCTTTCCGAGAACACCAAGTTCGAGGGCTTCCATGCAGGCCCCATGGGGCTGATTCTCGGTTCCGCAGTGAAAAAAATGGATAAGGACTACAAAAACAACGGCAATGTGAAATGGAATTTCACCAAATTCCTGATCAACCGCGAGGGCGAGATCGTTGCGCGGTTTGAGCCTACGGAGAATATGAAGAAAGTGAAAGCAAAAGTTGAGGAGGCGCTTTGATGCACTACGAATACAAAACCGAGATGACCTGCTCGCAGGTGATCAGCTTCGACATCAATGATCATATCATCACCAACATCGTGTTTTACGGCGGGTGCAACGGAAACCTGAAAGCCATTGCCAAGCTGGTGGACGGATGGACGGTGGAGAAGATTGAAGAATATCTTCTCGGCAACACCTGCGGCCGCCGCCCCACCTCTTGCGCCGATCAGCTTGCAAAGGCGGTTCGCGCGGCGTATAACGAAACGCACGCGGCCTGAACGCGAAGAAAGGAAGAAACGCACAATGGCGAAATACGACGCTTTGAAATTGGAAAATCAACTTTGCTTTCCGCTTTATGCGGCGGCAAGGGAAGTGGTAAAACGGTACCATCCGTATCTGTCCGAATTGGGGCTGACCTACACGCAGTATATCGCCATGATGGTGTTCTGGGAACAGCGGTCGGTCAGCGTCCGCGACCTCGGGAAGAAACTCTTTCTCGACAGCGGAACGCTGACGCCGGTTCTCAAAGCGTTGGAGAGCAAGGGGTACATTACGCGCGAGAGATGCAAAGAGGACGAACGCCTGCTGATTGCGGAAGTTACCGAGGCGGGAATGTCGCTCCGCGAGGCGGCCGTGCGGATTCCCGAGCAGGTTGCGGGGTGCATCCGGCTGGAAGCGGACGAGGCGTTGACCCTTTACCAAACGCTCCATAAGCTTCTCGGGTATTTTGCGGAGCAATCATAACGCGTTATAAAACAAAGCGGAGAGCTTTCTTTGGAAGCTCTCCGCTTTGTTTTATACGGGAGACGGAGCGTTTGTTTCTTTCAGATAGCGGTCGGTCAGGGCGTCCTGCAAAGCGCGAACAAGCTCGGGGCGTCCGCCGCCCACCGGCTCGCCGTCCAATTCGAGTACCGGCGCGCAGAAAACGGAAGCGGACGTTACGAGAATTTCATCGGCCTTTTTCAGCTCTTCCAGCGTGTAGGTCTTTTCTTCCACAGGAATGCCGACCGCTCGGCAGAGCGAAAGCAGGTGCGCCCGCCCCGTGCCCGCGTAGATCCGTTCGTTGGCGGGGTGGGTCAGGAGCGTTCCGCCCAGCAGAATGGAAACGTTGGAATGGGCGCACTCGGTAACAACGCCGTTGCGGTGCAGAATGCATTCGTCCGCTCCCGCGCGTTCGGCGGCCTCGCTCGCCAGCACGTTCGGCAGGAGATTGAGAGACTTGACGTTGCAATGGAAAAAGCGGGTGTCGGGGCGCGTAATGCAGCGCATGGGGCGGTAGGGATCGCGAACGGCGGCGGGGAAGATCAGAACCAAGAGGTTGGGGCGCGATTCTCCATGCGGGAACGCGTGCGCCCGCGGGGCCGTTCCGCGGGAAAACTGTATGTAAATCCGGTTTTCGCCCGTATCCATGCGCGCAACCAGATCGCGGAGCAGTGCGGCTGCCTCGTCCGGCGTAATCCGCGGTTCCATTTCCACGGCGGCCGCACTGCGGAACAGGTTGGCAATGTGTTCTTCCATGGCGAAAATGCGGTAGTTGCGGCTGTATGTAACATCATAGACCCCGTCGCCGAAATAGCAGGCGCGGTCGAGCGCGGGAATGCGGAGCTTTTCGGCCTCTTCCGCAACCCCGTTATAATACCCGAGAGTTTTCATGGCGGCTTCCTTTCCGCGGGGTGGTTCCCCGTACTGAAAGGATATGCCGGAACGGAGCGATCGGTTCAGGTAAAAAAAGAAAGAATCCACCCGCTTTCTGCCAAATGGGGATGATCGATCAAACCCGCGTTTTCCATGCGTTTTCGATCCATTCCCCTTGCATTGCTCGTTTTTTGCCAAAAAGAGTGAAAAAAGATAAATATTTTTTGTATATTGTCAATATTGACAAATAGGGGGGGAGGGTATGTTATAATATTGTATAGATTAACGGCTCCTTGAATCCGTTCATCATAATAAAGCGGTACCTTCCGCAAAAGAAAAAAGGAGACAATATGAAAAAGATCTTTCTCGCATTTCTGACCCTTGTATGTGCGGCGGCATGTATGCTGGCATTGGCATCCTGCGGCGATAAGACCGCCGAGGAGATCATTTCCGAGTACCTCGCCAACAACACCACAGAGGCGCCCGCGACCACCGCGGCGCCCGACGACGCAACGCCCGCCGAGCCCGAACCCCAAGTGAACGAAACCCAATGGGCGGTGGCGTTGGCGACCCCAAGCTTCGCCAATGTAACGTTCGCAACAAAGTCCAGTCCCAATGGCATTGAAGTTATCATCGAGACCAAAGTTGACCTTCTCAACAACCGTATATACACCGAAGGGTACCAATTCGGACGTACCATCTTGACGAACGACGACGGTTCCGAAACCGCTTCGGATTACGTCGTTACAAAGATGCAAATGATCGTGGCAAAGGTGGAAGATCACTATTATTATTTCTTCCGTACCGAAAACGGCGAATGGAACCGCACCGAATGGACGGAAGAGGAGTATCAGGGCCGCTTCCCTGGGCTCACTGCCGCCACGACCCTCCCGGCGACCTTTGTCGGCCTCGGGTCGCAGTTCACCTACAACGAAGAGGCAAAGGCCTACATTGCCGATACGGTATCGTTCAACTATGCGGGGCAGGAGGTTGTCCTGAAAAATACCACGCTCAAATTCGCGAACGGTCGTTTGGTCGCCTTGGACACGACCCAAATGATGGGCGAGGAAGAGTTCTCCATGTCCTATACGTTCTATGACTACGGCACCACCACGGTCACCCTTCCGACCGAGTTCACCGATGCTACCGCTCCGAATATCAAGCCGGATCCTGCCGCTTCGCTGACGGAAAACACCGATTTCAAATCGCTCAAATCCGATCAAGTGAACGAAGCGGAATGGCTTGCGGCGTTCACCGACGGTGCGTTCGCAAACAGCACCATCAAACATACGAACGAACATTATGCACGTGTTGCCTACCGAAAAGCGGAAATGGATCGCAAGGATCCGAAGGTCTATGTGATCATGACGCAGAAAGATGTAAACTACGAGATGTGGTTCCGTGTTCTCGACGGCACAACCGTCGAAGGGTATATGCCGATGAACGGTACTGTTTACCGTGAAACAAGAGACCTGAAAGAGGCAGAAGCGAATATGGCCTTTACCCTGATCCTGCCGAGTTTCGCCGATTACTACGATCAATTCACCTACGATGCCGACCTTGGTGCCTACCTTTACCATGGAACGGGGCTGGAAGCCAACTCTCCCTTTGAGCCGGGTTGGACAATGACCTTTTCGGATGTTACGATCAAGTTTGCGGGCACGAGGATCGCGTATATTTCCTGCGTGCGCAACGATATCAGCGACCCCGACGGGCTCTATGAATTTTTCGTGTATGACTACGGCACGACGACGGTCGATCTGCCTACGGAATACACGGATGCTACCGCTCCGCAAAAGCCAAAAGACCCGCTTGCGGGGAATACCTATACCTTCCAGTCGATTAAATGCGATGAATGGGATAAGGAAACGCTGGAAATGCAAGAAAAATACAACCAAGGCGCGCAGCTCGTGTTTGGCGAAGATGGAAGCGTTCAGATAATCATTGGGGGGATCATCGAATACGGAACCTATACGTTAGAGAGCAACGGCATTGATTTCCACATGACAATTACATCCGTAACCAGCAACGGAGAACCGGTAGACGGTTTTCAAGAAGCAAAAGGCGACGGTTCGTTCCGCGATGGGAATGTGATTATGTACACGGAGAGTGATGTCGGGAACGGTGAAATCTACCACGTGACCTTCACCTTCGTTTACACGAAATGACCGTTCTCCACTGAAAATCAAAAGCTGCGCCGCAATTGCGGCGCAGCTTTTTTGCGTTCCGGTCAGCTTTGTTTTTCAAAAACGAGTTTGCCATCCTCGGCGCGGGCGTTGACGGTGTCGCCCGCGTGGATCTTTCCTTCGAGCATTTCGGTGGAAACCGCGTCCTCGACCAAGCGAACCACGGCGCGGCGCAGGGGACGCGCCCCGTAGGCGGGGTCAAAGCCCTCTTTGGCGAGCAGGGCGGGAACCGAGGCGTCGAAATGAATGTGAATGCCGAGTTCCTCGATCCGTTTGACCACCTCTTGCAGCATCAGCGTTGCGATGGATTCGATTTCGGGCTGCCCCAGACTGTTGAAGATGATAATATCGTCAATCCGGTTGAGAAATTCGGGGCGGAACGTGCCTTTCAGCGCGGACATCATGCGTTCCTTGCGCGCTTCGGCGTCGTTCTTTGCAACGTCGCCCGAGGTAAACCCGAGCGATTTGGCCGCCGCAAGCTCCGAAGCCCCAACGTTCGAGGTCAGAATCAGAATCGTGTTGCGGAAGTCCACATGCCGTCCCTGCGAGTCGGTCAGAACGCCGTCTTCCAGCACCTGCAAAAGAATGTTGAACACATCGGGGTGCGCCTTTTCGATTTCGTCGAACAGCACCACGGAGTAGGGGCGGCGGCGGATCTGCTCGGTCAACTGCCCGCCCTCGTCGTAGCCGACGTATCCGGGGGGCGAACCAATCAGCTTGGAAACGCTGTGCTTCTCCATGTATTCGGACATATCGAGCCGGATCATGGCGGAGCTGTCGCCGAACATAACCTCGGCCAAAGCCTTGGCAAGCTCGGTTTTGCCGATGCCCGTCGGCCCCATGAAGATGAAGGAGCCGACCGGACGTTTCGGGTCTTTCAGCCCCATTCTGCCGCGGCGGATGGCGCGGCTGACGGCGGTTACGGCGTCGTCCTGCCCGATTACGCGCGCTTTGAGCAGTTCGTCAAGGTGCAGGAGCTTGTCGCTTTCTTCTTCCAGCAGGCGGTTCACGGGAATGCCCGTCCATTGGGTCACAATGTCCGCAATGTCCGCCTCTGTAACCGAAAGGTCTTTGTCGGTGCGGGCGCGTTCCCATTCGGCGCGGCGGGAGTCGTAATCGGCTTTCAGTTTCTGCTCCTCGTCCCGCAGGCGGGCGGCGCGCTCGAAATCCTGCGCGGAAATGGCTTCTTCTTTTTCATGCGCCAGAGATTTCAGCTTTTCTTCCGTCTCTTTAAGGTCGGCGGGGGAAGTGTGCGCCGAAATGCGCAGGCGCGAGGCCGCCTCGTCCACAAGGTCGATCGCCTTGTCGGGCAGGAAACGGTCGGCGATATACCGCGAGGAAAGGTTGACGGCGGCATTGATCGCTTCGTCCGAAATTTTCAATTTGTGGTGCGCTTCATATTTATCGCGCAGGCCGCGAAGAATCTGAACGGCTTCTTCTTTGGTCGGCTCGCCCACCATTACCGATTGGAAGCGGCGTTCGAGCGCGGCGTCCTTTTCGATGTGCTTGCGGTATTCGGTAATGGTCGTGGCGCCGATGACCTGCATTTCGCCGCGCGCCAACGCGGGTTTGATGATGTTTGCCGCGTCCACGGCTCCTTCGGCCGCACCCGCGCCGATGATGGTATGAATTTCATCGATGAACAGGATGATATTCGGGTTTTTGCGAACCTCTTCCATCACGTTCTTGAACCGCTCTTCAAATTCGCCGCGGTATTTTGCGCCCGCGATCATGGATGCGATGTCGAGCGTTACAATGGTTTTGCCGCGCAGGTTTTCGGGAACGTTGCCCGCAACGATCCGCTCGGCAAGCCCCTCGACCACGGCGGTTTTGCCGACCCCGGGTTCGCCGATCAGGCAGGGGTTGTTTTTGGTACGGCGGGAGAGAATCTGAATCACCCGTTCGGTTTCGCTGTCGCGGCCGATAATCGGGTCAATCTTGCCCTCTTTGGCAAGCGCGGTCAGGTCGCGACCGAAGTTTTTCAACGTGGGCGCGGAGTCGGTTCCGGCGGGAGCGCGCCCCCCTTCGGCGGAGCCGAAACGGCCGCCCGAAGCGCGGGCTTCGCGGTCCGAGGCCGCGCTTCCGAGAAAGGTCAGAAGATCCTGCCGCAGGTCGTTTACGGAAACGCCGAGGTTTTCGAGGATCCGCACGGCAACGCAATCTTCCTCGCCGAGCAGGGCGAGGAGCAGATGCTCGGTGCCGATATAATCCTGACCGTTCCGTTGCGATTCATAGAGCGACGCTTCAATAATATTTTTCGTGCGCGGCGTCATATCCGCGGCGGAAAGGGGAGTGGGGGTTCCGACGCCGGCCATTTGAACCACCGCGGCTTTGATCTTTTCGGCGTCGGCTCCGCGCTCGGTCAGGTAATGCGCGGCAACGCCGGATTCCTCTGCGAGCAACCCGAGCAACAAATGCTCGGAGCCGATATAGGTATGCCCCATTTGCGAGGCTGTGCGGAGCGCAAGGTTCAGCACATTCTGGGCTTTTTGCGTAAAGCGATTGGTCATAAGTCATCACACCTTTCGGTTATCCCGCGCGGGGCGTTACCCCTGCGCGGAGAGAATATTTTGAATTTTTTGCGCGCGGAGGCGGTCGCGCGCGGCCTCGGTTTTCGGCGCGTTCTCGGAAGAGAGCGTCAGCGTTGCGGGCATGGCCTCAACCAAAAGCGTTCCCAACTGCTCGTAGGTGATGTCGGTAATAACGCCCAGCGCAATGCCGAAGCGAACGTCGGCAAAGAGCTTGATGAACTCGGCCGAGGACATCCGGTAGGCATACCGGAGAGCGCCTTCCGCGCGCTTGACGCGGTCGGTCAGGCGTTCGAGCGATTCGCCGGTGATCGAGGCGCGCGCTTTGCGCTCGCTTTCAATGATCTGCGAAACGGCGTCCTTTAATTTTTTCAGCGTTTCCTCTTCGGTAATGCCGAGGGTGATTTGGTTGGAGATCTGGTACATGCAGCCCGCCGCTCCGCTCCCCTCGCCGAACAGACCGCGAACGGTCAGCCCGATTTTGGAAAGCTGCGCCGCGAGGGAATCCATGTAGCCGCCCGCCGTGAGAGCGGGAAGAAACATCATCACCGAGGCGCGCATGCCGGTTCCCAAGTTGGTGGGGCAGTGGGTCAGGTAGCCGAGCTGTTCGCTGTAAGCAAAGTCGAAATCTTCATCCAGCCGTTTTTCCACGCGCATGGCGTTCCGGTAGGCCTCTTCCAGCTCGAGACCCGAAAGAATGCTCTGGATCCGCAGGTGATCCTCTTCGCAAACCATAACGGCAATGCCGCCCGTTTCCTGCAAGAGCAGGGCATGGGGCGTTTCCTTGGTTGCAAAATCGGGGCTGACGTAGTGGCGTTCCACATAGGAAGTCGCCATAACGGGAGAAATGTCCGAAAAGTTGATTTTCCGGAAGCCGGCCGCTTCCAGCGGGACGGAAACTTTTTCAATAATCTCGTTGGCGCCCGCCGCGTCCAACTTGGACGCGAACGGATAACCGACCAGATTTCTCGCCAGACGGACGCGGGAGCTGATGACCGTATCCGACGCGGTTCCAACGGTGTTGTACCATGCCATAATCAAATCGCCCCCTTCCCGTTTTCGGCTTCGAGTTTGTGAATTTCATCGCGCAGGGAAGCCGCTTTTTCATATTCCTCGTTTCCAATGGCGGCTTTCAGCTCTTCGCGGAGCGCGTTGAGCTTTTCGGTGCGTTCCTGCTTTGCGCGGTGACGGGACGGAACGCGCCCTGTGTGGGCGGTGGTTCCGTGAACCGAACGGATCAGATCCGAAAGTTCGTCGCCGAACGTGGTATAACAGGTCGGACACCCGACTTTTCCGCCGTCGGCAATTTCGCGGAACGTTGTTCCGCATTCGGGGCATTTTTTCGTGTCGGTTGAGGAGATACGGGCGGGAATGCCGAAGAACCCGCCGAAAAAGTCGTCGTGGAGTTTGGAGAACGGGTCCGCAAAACTGCCGATCATCGAGGTAATATCCTGCAATTCTCCTTTTTCGCGGAGTTTCGCGGCGCACTCGCCGCAAAGGGAATAGGAACGGGTCTTACCGTTGATGTTTTCGTTGTAGAATACGGTGGCCGCTCTCTTTTTGCATTTTTCGCAAAGCATAAGTTTCATCTTCCTTTCCTGTCGTGGGCTTGTCCCAACGGTTGTTTTCATTATAGAGGATTACGGGCGCGAAGCGTGTCGCATTTTCTCCCTCGGGCGAATGTTTTCCGCTTTTTTGCTCTAAACCGCCATCAGCGAGAGCATAATTTGTTTGAATATCTGTGCGCGCGTCGCATTTCGTCGATCCGGCGGGATCGAGGCCAGCGCGGCGTTTGAGGTCGCCGCGGCGGCAATGCGAAGCTCGCGCTCGGTCATCAGCCCGTTGCCCGCAAGATTTTTCAGGTAGGCAACGGTTTCGTTTTCGTCAATGCTGTCGCCGATGGCGCAGAAGAAGTGCATCATGTATTCGTTCCGCCCGATCTGTTTGCGAACGATCCGGATACACCCGCCGCCGCCGCGCCGCGATTCAATTACATATCCGCGTTCGGGGGTGAAGCGGGAAGAGATCACGTAGCTGATCTGGCTCGGAACGCAGCCGAGGCGGTTTGCCATTTCGTTGCGTTGCAGTTCGAGCGTTCCGTTGCCCTCGTTGAGCATCTCCTCTATCATTTGTGCGATATAATCGGTCAACATATTGCCTGCTTCCTTTCTTTTTTGACTTTCCCTGACCTACGACAATATGATACCACAAAAGTCAAAGAAAGTCAAAGTCAAAGAAAGTCAAAATAGAAAAACAAAAGCCGATCAGAGGCGATCAGAGCAAAAAAACAGGCATTTTTCTTAAAAAATCTCCTTTTTTCGCTGTTTCGCGAAAATCGGCAAAAGGGAAGCAAAAGGCGAAAGAGGTGTTGACAAACAAAGCCAAATATGCTATAATAATGGAACAGATTTCGGGAAGAAAGGAGAAAGCGATGGAAAACGAACATACCGATCCCGCGGTCCTCTATCCGATCCTTGCGCGGGTCGACAGTCCGGATGACCTGAAAGCTCTGCCCGCGGCCGAAATGGAACCGCTGGCGGAAGAGATCCGCAAATGCCTCGTCAACCGCGTTTCGGAGAACGGCGGGCATCTGGCTTCCAACCTCGGCGTTGTGGAACTGACTCTGGCGGTCCACCGCGTGTTCTCCTCGCCGATGGATCATATCATTTTCGACGTCGGACATCAATGCTATGTACATAAACTCCTGACGGGTCGGCGCGACCGGTTTTCCACCATCCGGCAGGACGGAGGACTTTCGGGCTTTCCGAAGCGGAGCGAGAGCGAGCACGACGCCTTTGGGACCGGCCATGCTTCTACATCGCTTTCGGCCGCGCTCGGGTTTGCCGAGGCCGACCGGCTTGACGGGTCGGACGCGTTTACCGTTTGCGTTCTCGGGGACGGGGCATATACGGGCGGAATGATCCATGAGGCGCTCAACAACTGCCGGAAGGATCTGCGGCTGATCATCATTCTCAACGAGAACGAAATGTCCATTTCCAAGAATATCGGGCGTTTCGCGAAGAACCTCGCGCATCTGCGATCCTCGCATGGGTACATTAAAACCAAAAACGCGATTGCAAGGTTCTTCCTTCGCATTCCGTTCATCGGCCGATGGATTTTCAATCGCCTGCTCCATCTCAAATCGGGGCTGAAATCGGCGGTTTACGGAAGCAACATTTTCGAGGACCTCGGCCTCTTCTACCTCGGCCCCGCCGACGGAAACCGCGAGGACACCGTGGAGCGGCTGCTGCGGGAAGCCAAGGCCTACGGGCAGAGCTGCATTATCCACTTGAAAACGCAAAAGGGAAAGGGGTATACGCCGGCCGAGAAAACGCCGGACCGGTTCCACGGTATGGCTCCCGCCGCCGCGCCGGCCTCTTCCGCGCCGTCCTTTTCGGAAGCGATGGGCGCGCGCCTTTGCGCTTTGGCGGAAAGCGACCGCCGGATTTGCGCCATAACGGCGGCAATGGCCTCGGGAACGGGGTTGGAGCCGTTCCGCGAGGCGTTCCCGAAGCGGTTTTTCGACGTTGGCATTGCGGAAGAACACGCGGTAACGTTTGCGGCGGGTCTTGCCGCGGCGGGGAAGCGACCCGCCGTTGCCGTTTACTCCACGTTCCTGCAACGCGCCTATGATAGCATCATACACGATGTTGCGTTGCAGAAACTGCCGGTCGTTTTTCTGGCGGATCGCGCGGGGTTGAACCGATGCGACGGCCCAACGCACGCCGGAGTGTTCGACGTTGCCTTTTTCTCGGAGATACCGGATATTGATATTTACACACCGATCACCGTCGGCGCGCTCCACCGCGCCATGGACGCGGCCTTTGCGGGGAATGTTCCCGCCGTAATCCGCTACCCGAACGGTCGGGAATCCGACGAGGTTGTGGAGCGGTTTTACAAGGATGCGTCGCCGTCCGGCGAATTTCTGCAATCCGATTTCAACGCGCGGGAAACGCTTGACGCCGTGATCATCACGCACGGAAGGATCGTGACCGAGGCGATCCGCGCGGAACAGCTGCTTGCCGAGCGGGGAATTTGCGCGGGAACGCTGCTTTTGGAGCAGATCAAACCGTATTCCGCGGTGGCGGAGCGAATTGCGCCGAGGCTGCCGGAAAGCGCGCGCGCGGTCGTCTTTCTGGAAGAAGAGATCCGCGAGGGCGGCATGGGCATGCTCCTTTCGGACGCAATGCGCGATCTCCCCGCAATGCGAAACAAAACCGTTCGGATCCTCGCTCTGCAAAACGCGTTCCTGACGGCGGAAGTGGGAAAAACCCTGTTTGAAACCGCGGGATTGGACGGCGCATCCATCGCGCGCGCGGTAACGGATTCTTTGGCAAAATTCAAAGAAAAATCGTGATACCTTATTGACAATCGCACGATTGCGTGATACAATATAGGTATCGCGATTTTTATGGGGGAAAAAGCTATGATTCTTCAATTTCGGAATACAACCGTCCCGGGAACCATTTTAAGCCGGCAGGAAACGGACGGGCTTTCGGGGCTTCCTTTTTTGCGCCGGCTGTTTTTCGCTTCCTCGGGGGTGATGATGTCCACGATCCGCGGCATTTCGGGCATTGATACGTCCACCCTGCAAAATTGGGTCAAGCGGGGATGGGTCGCCAACAGCCGGAACCGCCATTACGACATCGAGCAGGTGGCGCACATCCTTATGATCAACATGCTTCGTTCCTGCATGCAGTTGGAGCATATCGCGTTCATTATCCGCTATATCAACGGCGAGGTGGAGGACGCTTCGGACGATATTATTGCCGATACGCAGCTCTACGACTATATCTGCCGGATTCTTGACGGCATGGAAGCGCGTCCGGTTTGCGATCTTTCCGACGTGCGGCCAACGGTGGAGCAGGTGATCGCCGATTACCGCGAGCCGGTTGCGGGCGCAAAGGAACGCCTTGCAAAAGCGCTGGAAGTAATCGTTGTCACCTATTGCGCCGCAACGGTCAAGGCGCATGCCGACCGCCTGCTTGCCGGAATGGGCGGGGATTGACCCGTTTCCGCCCGAATCCACTCAACAGTTCTGTTTTTCTATTTTCCCTTTGCAGAAAGGAGAGTGAAACGTTTGCTCTTCGGAAAACACATCAATCGTTACTATCTCAAATATTTCTTTCCGATCCTGCTCGGAGCCGCCTCGCTGCTGTTGGTCGATTATTTCCAACTGATCGTTCCCGAGCTGTACCGCGAGGTGATCAACGGCATCAACACGGGGTTCGGAACGGTGAACGGGGCTTCGGTTCCGTTCGATATGAAGTTTTTGCTTGACCACATTTGTCGCCCGCTGATCGTTGTAATCGTGATGATGGTGCTCGGGCGGTTTTTATGGCGTATCTGCCTGTTCGGAACTTCCACGCGCGTGGAGCGCGACCTTCGGGAGCGGATGTTCGGCCATTGCAAGGAACTTTCCCAACAGTATTACCAAGTCAATAAGGTCGGGGATCTGATGTCGCTGTTCACAAACGACCTCGACACCATTACCGAGTGCTTCGAGTCGGGAATCCTGATGTCCTGCGACGCGCTCTTTCTCGGAACGCTCTCCATCGTCAAAATGGCGCGGATGCACGGTTGGCTGACCCTGCTTTGCATGATTCCCATGCTGTTCCTTTTCGGAATCGGAACCATTGTGGGGAAGAGCATGGAGCGCAAATGGGATAAGCGGCAGGAATCCTATTCGGCCATTTCGGATTTTGCGCAGGAGAACTTTTCCGGCATCGCGGTGATCAAGGCTTTTGTAAAGGAGACCAAGGAACTGCTTGCCTTCCGCCGGCTCAACCGGAACAACGAAAACGCGAATATCGACTTTACCAAGTCGTCCGCGCTTCTCGAAGCGCTCATCTTCCTGTTTGTCGAGTCGGTAACGGGCATCATTCTCGGCGTTGGCGGGTGGTTGGTTTCGCGGGGCGTATTCAACGCGGGGCAGCTGATCGAATTTGTCGGCTATTTCGGCGCGGTGGTCTGGCCGGTTATGGCGGTTTCCGAGCTGATCGGAATGCGCGCGCGGGGAAAAGCCTCGCTCAAACGCGTCAGCTCCCTGTTGGAAGCCGCTCCCGATGTGGTGGACGGCGAAAACGTTACCGACGACGTGAAAACCCTGCGGGGCGAAATTGAGTTCCGCGACCTGACTTTCCGTTACCCGAAAGCCGATTACGACGCGCTCAAACACGTTTCGTTCCGGATTGAAGCGGGGGAGAACATCGGCATCATCGGCCGCACGGGATCCGGCAAAACCACCGTTGTGGACCTGATTCTGCGCACCTACAATGTTCCGGACGGAACCCTGTTTCTCGACGGTCGCGACGTCAACACCCTGCCCATCCGCACCGTTCGCGCAAACGCCGCCTATGTTCCGCAGGATAATTTCCTGTTCAGCGATACCATTGCCAACAACATTGCCTTCGCCTCGGACAGCGACAACCGCGAATCGGTAATGGCCGCGGCGCGGCTCTCGGACGTGCATGATAACATCAGCGAGTTCACCGAGGGGTACGAAACGATCCTCGGCGAACGCGGCGTAACCGTTTCGGGCGGGCAGAAACAGCGCATTTCCATTGCCCGCGCGCTCATGAAGGACGCGCCGATCCTGATTCTGGACGATTCCGTTTCGGCCGTGGATGTGAGCACCGAAAAAACCATTCTTGAAAATTTGCGGAAAACCCGACGCGGCAAAACCACCATTCTCATCGCGCACCGCATCAGCACCGTGGAAGACATGGACCGGATCCTGTTGATCGACAACGGCGAGGTGGTTGCCATGGGAAGCCACGAAACGCTTTGCGAAACCTGCGCGGAGTATCGCCGCATGGTGGAAGCGCAATCCTTGGAGAACGACCGCGAGAAGGGGGGAGCCGAACATGTATGAATGGTATCCGCTTCTGATCGTGGGGGCGATCGTCGGGCTTTTCTCGGCGGTTTTCATCGTCGCCTATCTTACCATTAAGGATGATAAAGCGGGGATCGGCTTTGACCGGCACATGAAGGACCGCGAGATCATCCGCCGCCTGCTCGTTTATGCCAAGCCGCATTGGAAAACCTTCCTCGGCGCGCTTCTCATTATGCTGCTTTCCACCGCATACGACGTAATCTCGCCCGTGATCGTGGGCGACATTGAAGAGGTTTTGCGCGTGGAAGGGTTCGCCATGTCGGCGTTGTTTGCGCGCATCGCCGTGTTTGCGGGCGTGCTGGCCGTTTCGGTACTCTGCCTCTATTTTGAAATGATCGTTTTGCAGCGGGTGGGGCAAAAGATCCTCTCGAAAATGCGCGAGGATACGTTCGTGCATATCGAAAGCCTCTCCCATGCCCAGCTGAACGCCATTCCCGTTGGGAAATTGGTCACGCGCGTGGCAAACGACACCGATTCGATCTCCCGCCTTTTCACGAACATCATGGTGAATCTGATCAAAAACTTCTTCGTGATCATCGGGGTTATGGCGGCCATGTTTGTAATCAACGTGGAGCTGGCGCTCATGGTGCTTTGCTTTTCGCCGTTCATCGTGCTGTTTTCGTTCGTGTTCCGCAAATTTTCGCGCCGCGCATATCGTCGCGTTAAGGACGGGACCACCGACATCAACACCTTCCTCTCGGAGCATCTTTCGGGCATGAAGATCATTCAGATCTTCAACCGCGAGGAGCGGAAGCAGGAAGAGTTCAACCAAAAGAACCGCAAGCTCTGGCGCGCGCGGCGGGATGAAATTTACGTGTTCGCCGTGTTCCGCCCGCTGGTTTACATGCTCTATATCGCTTCGGTTCTGTGCCTGCTTTATCTCGGCGGCCGCGGCTACATCAACGGAACCTCGTTTTTCGGTCAAACGATAACGGCGGGAACCATTGTCACTTTCTATCTCTTCATCGGAACCTTCTTCAACCCCATTCAAAGCCTTGCGGAGCAGTTCAACCGCCTGCAATCGGCGTTTGCTTCCGCGGAAAAGATCTTTACCATTTTCGATATGCAGCCGGAGATCACCGATGAACCCGACGCCATCGACCCCGAGCATATCCGCGGCGAAATCGAGTTCCGCGACGTGTGGTTTTCCTACGTGCCGGAAGAATGGGTGCTCAAAGGCGTTTCTTTCCGCATTGCGGCGGGGGAGACCGTTGCGTTCGTGGGGGCCACGGGGTCGGGTAAAACCACCATCCTTTCGCTTCTTTGCCGCAACTACGACATTCAGAAAGGGGAAATCCTGCTGGATGGAATCAACATCCGCCGTTATAAAATTTCCTGCCTGCGGCGGCATATGGGGCAAATGCTGCAGGATGTGTTCATCTTCTCGGGAACGGTTCGTTCCAACCTCGTTCTGCGCGAGGAGAGCTTTACCGACGAACAGGTTCTGGAAGCCTGCCGGTATGTGAACGCCGATTCGTTCCTGAACAAACTCAAAAACGGGTTGGATGAAGAAGTCCGCGAGCGCGGCAATAACTTCTCGGCGGGTCAGCGGCAGCTGCTTTCCTTTGCCAGAACCGTTCTGCACCGCCCCGAGATCATGATCCTCGACGAGGCCACCGCCAATATCGACACCGAAACCGAACAGCTGATTCAGAACTCGCTGGAAAAGATGATGTCCATCGGCACCATGCTGGTGGTGGCGCACCGACTTTCCACCATCCGCAACGCCGACCGCATCATCGTCCTGTCGCACGGGGTGATCGAGGAGCAGGGAACGCATGCGGAATTGCTTGCGCAACAGGGAAAATACTATGCCTTGTACCGTGAAACAAAGCGGCGCGAAGAGGAACGGAACCGCGAACGGCAGAAACAGGAGAGAACGGAATGATTCCCGCTTTCATCGCAATCGGGGCTTTGCTCGGCGTTTGTCTGGTCGTCTATCTCGTCGGCTCGTTCATCATCTATCGCATGGCGTTTTGGAACAACCGGAAGAACGACGATATTTCCCGCGAGGTGATGGCGGGGGAGCAGTACGACCCTTATCATGATTTCATGGCGCAGACCATCGAGAACGCGCATGCCATCCCCGTAACCGAGGAGATCCGCATTCCCGCGTATGATGGCGGAACGCTCTACGCAAAATATTACCGAATCGCGGACGGCGCGCCTGTCTGCCTGCTTTTCCATGGCTACAAGGGCGAGGGATTGCGCGATTTCGGCGGCGGGCTGAAAATGGTTACGGAAAGCGGGTATAACGCCATCCTTGTGGACGAACGGGGGCACGCGCGCAGCCGCGGCAGAACGATTACCTTCGGGATCAAGGAGCGGCGCGACGTTGCAAGCTGGGTCCGCTATGCCGCCGAGCGATTCGGCAAAGAGAGGCCGCTCTTTCTGGTGGGAATTTCCATGGGCGCGGCAACGGTCCTGATGGCGTCCGACATGGAGCTTTCGGGGAACGTTTGCGGCATTCTTGCCGATTGCCCGTATTCCACGCCCGAGGACATCATCCTGCACACCGCGCGGGATATGGGGATCCATACGCGCTTTGTCAAGCCGTTTCTCTACGGCGCGGCCTTCCTCTTCGGGCATTTCCGCCTGCGGGAGACCGACGCCGTTCGCGCCGTTGCGGGCGCGAAGTATCCCATTCTGATCGTTCATGGAGAGGACGATCGCTTTGTTCCGGCCGAAATGAGCGAGCGGATCGCGGCGGCGAATCCCGCCATGGTGCGCCGCGTTACATTTCCGAAAGCCGCGCACGGAATTTCGTTCGTGCTCGATCCCGAGCGTTACCGGACCGAAATTCTTTCGTTTATCAAGGGACATTTGCCGAAACAGAAATCGCAAAGGGGAACCGAAGTATGAAAAAACGTTTGCTCGCCATCGACGGAAACAGCATTCTCAACCGCGCGTTTTACGGCGTTCGCCCGCTGACCACCAAGGACGGGTTCCACACCAACGCGCTCTATGGGCTGGTTTCCATGGTAACAAGGCAGGCCGAGGCGATCCGCCCCGATTATTGCGCCGTGGCATTTGACCTCAAAGCCCCCACTTTCCGCCATAAGATGTACGATGGTTATAAAGCGGGTCGCCGACCTATGCCCGAGGAGCTTGCCGAGCAGCTGCCCGTTGCCAAGGAGCTGCTCCGCGCTCTCGGCTACACGGTTCTGGAAATGGAGACCTACGAGGCCGACGACATTCTCGGAACGCTTGCCGCCATGTGCGAGCGGGAAAACGTGGACGCCTACCTGATGACCGGCGACCGCGACGCGCTCCAACTGATCAGCCCGTCGGTCCATGTGCTGCTTGCGACCAACCACGAGACCGAGGACGTTGACGAAGCGGCTTTCCTTGCAAAGTACGGCGTTCCGTCGTCCGCGTTCGTGGATGTAAAAGCGTTGATGGGCGACGCTTCCGACCGCATTCCCGGGGTCCCGGGGATCGGCGAGAAAACCGCGTTTTCGTTGATCGCGCGGTTCGGCTCGCTCGACGGCGTATACGCGAATCTGGAAAACGCCGACCTCAAACCCGCGGCCTACCGCAAAATGCAAGAGGGGAAGGAGAGCGCGTATCTTTCGCAAAAGCTGGCGCGCATCTGCCGCGAGGTCCCGCTGGGAATTACGGTTGACGACCTGACGGCCGAAAAGAACACGGCGGATTTGCGGCGGCTCTTCATCCGTTTGGAATTTGCCGCGTTTCTCAATCGCATTGCGCCGGAAAATCCAGACGCTCCGGCGGTTCCCGAGAAAAAAACAGAGGTTCGGGAAGTTCCGGTTTCCGAGCTTGGCCGCATTTGCGCGGGCGCAGCCGAAATTGCGGTGGATTGCGAGGAAAACGCGCTCTACCTTGGGGTGGTAGAGGCCGTATACCGCGTTCGCGGAACATTTGCGGAACTCCTGCCGCTTCTTGCGAGGAAAACCGTTGTGGTTTACGACGCGAAGCAGTTGTATAAAAACCCCGCGTTTCGCGGCTTGCGGGAGCTTTCGCTCTTTGATTTGATGCTTGGTGCCTATCTGGTCAACTCTTCCAAAAACAAGTACGAGTTCCGGATTCTGACCATGGATTATCTCGGCGAACTTCCCGCCGAGGAAACGCCGCGCGTTGCGTATTTTCTTCGGTTGTACCGCGAAATTCTGCAAAAGCTCGAAGAAAGCGACCAGCGCAAACTGATGGAAACGGTGGAAATGCCGCTGGCGGTGGTGCTGGCGGATATGGAGACCGTGGGTTTTTGCATTGACCGCGAGGGTATCGCCCGCTATGGCGAGCAGCTCGGGCAGGTGGCCGAAGCGCTCGAAGCGCAAATTTATATGCAGGCGGGGAGAACCTTCAACATTCAATCCCCGAAACAGCTCGGCGAGGTGCTGTTCGATCAGCTGCACCTGCCGCATGATAAGAAAAACAAGAACGGGTATTCCACCAATGCCGAGATCCTTGAAAAATTGCGGCCGTATCACCCCATTGTTCAGGACATTCTGGATTACCGGCAGGTCACAAAGCTCAAAAGCACGTATACCGACGGGCTTTTGAAGGTTGCCGACGCGAACGGGCGGGTGCATACCACGTTCCGGCAAACGGGAACCGCAACGGGACGGCTTTCTTCCACCGAGCCAAATTTGCAGAACATCCCCATCCGCACCGAGCTTGGGCGCGAACTGCGGCGGTATTTTCTGCCTGCGGACGGGTATCGGATCGTGGACGCCGACTATTCGCAAATCGAATTGCGCCTGCTCGCGCATGTTTCGGGCGATGAAAACCTGATCCGCGCGTTCAACACGGGCGTTGACGTTCACGCAACCACCGCCGCCACGGTTTTCGGCGTTCCCGAAGCGGAAGTGACCCCCGAAATGCGCAAAAAGGCGAAAGCGGTCAACTTCGGCATTATGTACGGCATCGGGCCGTTCTCGCTGGCGGACGACATCGGCGTTTCCCGCGCCGAGGCGAAAGCCTATATCGCCCAATACCTCGCGGGGTTCCCGAAGGTGGATTCGTATCTCAAAGAAACCATTCGGGAAGCCTATGAAAAGGGCTACGTTACCACCGTGTTCGGCCGCCGCCGCTATATTCCCGAGCTTGCGGGCAAGAACAAGGTGCTGCAAAAATTCGGCGAACGCGTTGCCATGAACAGCCCGATTCAGGGAACCGCCGCCGACCTGATTAAACTCTCGATGATCCGCGTTCACCGGCGGCTTGCCGAAAGCGGTCTTGACGCGCGGCTGATCTTGCAGGTACACGACGAACTGCTGATCGAGGCCAAAGCCGAATGCGCCGCGGAAGCGGAAAAGATTCTGAAAGAGGAAATGGAAAACGTTGTCCGGTTTGCGGTTCCGCTCACGGTGGAAATCCACACCGCCGACACTTGGTACGACGCGAAATAAAAGCAAAAAAAGAAGATCCGTCCTGCGAAAGGGCGGATCTTTTTTCAAAGTTTGTTTATTCCTGTTCTTTGAGCAGTTGCAGGGTCTGGTAGATTCCTTTGATCGGGATCAGCGTGATGCCCGCAACGTCGAGCTTCCGCTTTTCAACGTTGCGGTAGGGGATCACCGCTTTGGTAAAGCCGAGGCGCGCCGCTTCTTTCACGCGCTGTTCCAGATTGGCCACGGCTCTGCATTCCCCCGCCAGCCCCAACTCTCCAATGGCAATCAGGTCGTCGGGAATCACGCGGTCGGTCACGGACGAGATCAGCGCGAGCGCAACCGAAAGGTCGGAAGCCGGTTCGTCGATGCGCAGACCGCCGATCACGTTCAGGTAGACGTCGTTCTGATAGAATTTCAGCCCGAGCCGCTTTTCGAGAACGGCGATAATCAGGCACATGCGGTTGTAATCAATGCCGTTGGTGGTGCGGCGAGGAGCGGGAAAGGACGTTGGCGTTACCAACGCCTGTATTTCCGCAATCAGCGGGCGCGTTCCTTCCAGCGTGCAAACCGCGCAGTTGCCAGAAATGTTCTTGGGGCGGCCCGCCAACAGCATTTCCGATGGGTTTTCCACTTCCAGAAGCCCCTTGTCGGTCATCTCAAAAACGCCGATTTCGTTGGTGGAGCCGTAGCGGTTCTTAATGGCGCGAATAATGCGGTAGGCCTGCTGGCGTTCGCCCTCAAAATAGAGAACGGCGTCCACCATGTGTTCCAGCACCTTCGGCCCCGCGATGCTCCCCTCTTTGTTCACGTGCCCCACCATAATCACCGAAATACCGTCGTTCTTGGCTTTGTTGATAAAGGAAAGGGCCGTTTCGCGCACCTGCGAAATGCTCCCCGGGGTGGAATTGACCGAAGCGGAATACATGGTCTGGATCGAGTCCACAATCATCACGTCGGGTTTCACGCGGTCAGCCTCGCGCAGAATGTTTTCCATGTTGGTTTCGGTCAGGATAAACAGGTTGTCCCCGAGAACGCCGAGGCGTTTGGCGCGGAGTTTGAGCTGGCCGCCCGATTCCTCGCCCGAAATGTAAAGCACGCGCCGCGCCGCGCCGAGAACGTCGCAGATCTGCATCAGCAGGGTGGATTTGCCGATCCCGGGTTCGCCCGAGAGCAAAACGACCGAACCGTGCACCAACCCGCCGCCGAGTACGCGATCCAGCTCGCGCAATCCCGTGTTCTGCCGCATGTAATCGGGAATTTCAAGGTCGCGGAACCCTGTGGCGCGGTTCTCCTCGGCGGAAGGCGACATGCTGATGCGCTTCGGCGCGGCCGCGGCGGCGGGAGCCGTTTCTTCCACATCCTCAACAAACGTGTTCCATGCGCCGCAATTGGGGCATTTGCCCATCCATTTCGCGGTTTTGTATTCGCATTCCGAACAGATATAAACCGTTTTCAAACCTTTCATAAACGCCCCCGATTGGAATTGTTTATATCTATTATACAGGAATTACCGCCGAAAATCAAGTGTTCGGGGCGGATTTTGCGAAATTTTCAGTTGTTTTCCCGCAAACCTCGCTGATGGCGAGAAACAGCGTGAACGCGACCTGCCCGCGGTAATCGTCGGTTGAAAGCTTTGCGGCCTCGGCGGGGTTGGAGAGAAACCCGCATTCCACCAGAACCGCGGGGACCGTCAGTCGGTGCAGCAGGTAGATCGAGCTTCCCGCCGCTTTAATTTCGCGGTCGTTCTCGGGTTGCAGGAGTTCCCGCGCCGTGCGCTGGATCGTTTCGGCAACCGACGCGGACGCGGGGTGGTTCGGCGAATACCAGACCTGCAAGCCGTCGTAGCGAGCGTCGGGGTAGGCGTTCATATGGATGCTGACGAACAGGCAATCCGGCGTTTCTTCCGCAATCTGTCGCCGCGCGGCAAGGTCGAGCGCTTTTTTGCGGCCTTGGTAGTTCGCGTTTTTGTCGTAGAGCAGGGTGTCCTCGGTGCGGGTCATCACAACGGGAATCCCGTTCGCCGTCAGCAGATCGCGCAGCCGCAGGGCAATGTCAAGGTTGACGTCTTTTTCGAGCAGACCGCCCGCGCTCACGGCGCCGCCGTCCTCTCCGCCGTGTCCCGCGTCGATCACAACGGTGGGAACCGCGCCGTCCGCGGCAACTTCCAAGCCGGTTTTTGCCCTTGCGGCAAAAACGGCCGACGCGCCCGCGAGCAGGGAAACCGTTAAAAGAAAAGGGAGAATGATCCGTTGAAACACCGTTATGCCCTCGAAAATATGAAAACTTCGGTATAGTTTATCCGAAACGGTCCGGATTTATGCCAAATTCCACAAAAGGAACCTCGTCCGACCGAATAATCATCACGCGTGCGGAGAAATCGAAAAAAATGGAAAAAGGTGATTGACAAATCCGCGTTTATTTGCTATAATTGTAAAAAATATTGCGGAAGGAGCGGAAGCCTATGAAATATCAGGAAAAATTTGTGAAAGAGGGATTGACTTTTGACGACGTGCTGCTGATCCCCGCGAAGAGCGACATTCTCCCCGCGGACATCTCGCTGAAAACCCGTTTGACCAACCGGATTACGCTCAACATTCCCCTGTTGAGCGCGGCAATGGATACCGTTACGGAAGCCGAAATGGCCATCGCCATGGCGAGAGAGGGCGGAGCCGGCACCATCCACAAAAACATGAGCATTGAGCGGCAGGCCGACGAGGTGGACCGCGTGAAGCGGAGCGAAAACGGCGTGATCCTCAACCCGCTCTATCTCCACCCCGATAATCTGGTGGGCGAAGCGGAAGAGATGATGCACAAATTCCGCATTTCCGGCGTTCCGATCTGCGACCGGAACAAAAAATTGATCGGCATTATTACCAACCGCGATATGCGGTTTATGACCGATTTCAGCATTCCGATTGCCGATGTGATGACCAAGGACAACCTTGTTACAGCTCCCGTTGGAACCACGTTGGCCGAGGCGCAGAAAATCCTGTTCCGCCACCGCATTGAAAAGCTCCCCATTGTGGACGAGCAGGGAGTTCTTTGCGGGCTGATCACCATTAAGGACATTGAAAAGGCCAGCAAGTACCCGAACTCCGCGAAGGACAGCAAGGGCCGCCTGATCTGCGGCGCGGCCATCGGCGTGACCCGCGATGTGCTTGACCGCGCGGGCGCGTTGCTTGCCGCGGGAGCCGACTTCCTTGTGCTCGATTCGGCGCACGGCCATTCCATGAACATTCTCCGTTCGCTCGCAAAGGTGAAAGAGGCGTTTCCCGAGGCGCAGATCATCGCGGGCAACATTGCAACCGCCGCCGCCGCGCACGATCTGATCTCCGCGGGAGCGGACGCGGTCAAAGTCGGTATCGGTCCGGGGTCCATCTGTACCACGCGCATCGTGGCCGGCATCGGCGTTCCGCAGATCACCGCCATTTACGACGCGGCCGAGGAAGCCGAAAAATACAACATTCCCGTGATTGCCGACGGCGGCATCAAATTCTCGGGCGATATGACCAAGGCGATCGCCGCGGGCGCTTCGTCCATCATGGTCGGGTCGCTCCTTGCGGGATGCAGCGAAAGCCCCGGGGTCGAGGAGCTGTACCAAGGCCGCCGCTTCAAAGTCTATCGCGGAATGGGGTCCATTGCCGCCATGGAGCAGGGGTCGAAGGACCGTTACTTCCAAGAAAACAATAAAAAGCTGGTTCCCGAGGGCGTTGAGGGGCGCGTGCCCTACAAGGGAAGCCTCGCGGACACCGTTTACCAACTGATGGGCGGTCTCCGCTCGGGTATGGGCTATTGCGGCGCGCCGACCATCGACGACCTGCGGAAGAACGGAAAGTTTGTCCGCATCACCAACGCGGGTCTGCGCGAGTCCCACCCGCACGACATCAGCATTACCAAAGAAGCTCCCAACTACTCCTCGCAGGGGTAAACCGGAGCGGGATCATGAAGGCGGGGAATCCTTTTCTTGCGGAAAAGGGCCCCGCCTTCCGATCATCTCCCCTGAAAAAGAACAGCGAGTTTATATTCTGCTGTTAAAGCCGTCGGCAACGCACCGGCGGCGTTTTATATTCACCACTTTTCCCGAAAGATAAGATTTCTTTTTTTCGGTTTTTCACAAAAAAATATCTTTACATTTTCCCGTAATTGTGATATAATGAGACTATCATTTTGAAAGGAGATCTTATATGATCCGACAAATGCTCAAAAAATCCTTCGCCGCGTTCGGAAGGCGACCGTTCTATATGATCGGCATCCGATTGCTGACCCCGCTGCTCGCCGCGCTCGCGCTTTTCGGCTTTTTCTTCCTGCCGGTTGCCGCAGTCTGCGTAATCTGGCTGTTGGAAGCCGGACTTTACATCCTGTTTCTGAACGCATATTCGGAAGAGCATGTGGAGCTTTCCCAGCTGTTTCAGGCGTTCCGCAATTGGAAAACCGCAAAGCGCATTCTGTGCGGCCTCGGTTGGCAGGCCCTGCACATCTTTTTGTGGATGTTGATTCCGGTGGTCGGTTGGATTTTTGCCATTATAAAAGTATATTCGTATCGACTGACTTTGTATATTCTCGTCACCGAGCCGGAAATTGAAGCCAAACAGGCGATTTATGTTTCCGAAAACAGAACGTTCGGGTATCGCGGGATCATGTTCGGAGTCGATGTGCTGGCGTTCACTTGCCCCGCCGTGGTCGTTTTCCTGTTCGGCCTGCTGGTGAACATCCACCCGCTGTTCTCAATCCTTGTTTCTGTTTTGGCCCTGTTCTTTGTGCTTGTTGTTCCGCCGCTTTATCTGTTGGTCCATGCCGGATTTGCCACCGAGCTTTCCGCTCCGCGGGAAGAGGTTCCGCCGCAGATCCCCGCCGATTTTTGAGAGGGGGGAGTGATATCATGTCAAATCGCTATTGCAGAATTTTCCGGCTTCCCGAAAACCTGTATGCGGAAGGAAGCCCCGTTCTGATCCCCGCCGGCGTTCTGACGTGGGATGCCGAGGAAGAATTGCTCTATGCCCAGCTGAAATTCCGGAACCTGACCGAGTCTGCAATCGCGCGCATTTCGGTTTCCATTCTCCCCACCAACGCGCAGGGCGAACCGATCGGCGAACCCATCGCGTATGTTTACGAGGACGTCGGCGGCGCGGCCAAGACCGTTTTCGGGGGAGAGACCGCCGTTCCGATGCCGGAAGAAGCATGCGGATTTTCCGTTTCGGTAACGGAGATCGGGTTTGAGAGCGGAGAAACCTTTTCGCCGTCCGCGGAATGGCGTCCGCTCCCGTCGCAGAAACCGGTCGCCGCGGAACTTTGGAACGCGGCGCAACGCGAGCGGTATCGGGAGCTTTTCGGAAGAACGGCAAAATATCTTCCGTATCGCGGCAAGAGCGTGTGGCTTTGCGCCTGTGGCGCGGCGAATCCGATTGCCGAAGAGAACTGCTCGGCTTGCGGCGCATCTCTGGAAAAATTGGAGAAAGCGGACGGCGATTTCCTTCGCCGCCGCACGGCGTTGTCGCCCGATCGGCCGGCAAGAGAGAACCTCGGTCCGGCTCGGCCGGGAAAACGCCATGCCGTCAATCCGCCGCCGTCGGGAATCACAAGGTTTCTGGTTTTGCTGTTGGCAATTCTCTCGCTGCTGATGTTCAGCGGGGTGATGTACGCAAACACGGTCGTTTTGTATCAGCTTGTGGGAGATTCCCTGCCGGAGTTTTCCGGTTTCGCGTATCAGCAGGCCGTTTCGCAAATGGAGAACGGCAAATACGAGCAGGCTCTGCGGCTTTTGCGGAACACGGCGGACGACCCCGATAATTTGGGGCTGATCTGCGAATGTATGCTGGACGGCGAATACGCGCAGGCGGTCAAGCTCGGCTGGAAGAATATGGTTCTTCCGGAAGGGACCGCTTCCATTCCGAAATCCGCCTTTGCCGGAACCGCTTTGGAAAGCGTTACCATCCCAGACTCCGTAACATCCATCGGGGCATCCGCATTCCTAAACTGCACCTCGTTGAAAGAGATCCACTATCAGGGAACCAAACTCCAATGGGAGCGTGTTACCAAGGGGACCGATTGGGATAAAAACGCGGGAGACTACGTTTTTTACTACTATTCCGCGAATTGATTTTCGGGGGCGGCGTCGGCCGCCCCTTTTCTTCGCTTTTTTATTCTCTTTCCGAAAGTTTGTATATTTGTCAATGATGTGAGACCAAAAAAGCAAGAAAAAACAAAAGGGAGAGAGAAAAGAAGAGAGCGAAGAATCTGCGGGGAGAAGGAGAGAGGG